>NZ_BAAAFH010000028.1:0-508 GCF_039523435.1 Wandonia haliotis | reverse complement strand
TTATCGAAAATCAGCGGTTCGATCTCCCGCTCGTATTCGTGTCCCACAGCTATTTCCAACAACGCCTGTGCAGCTGTACGCAGACTCCTTTGTGAAGAATCCGCAGCGATCACTTCCACATCTTGTAACAGGAACGTATCCGATGCCACTGCATCTGCCAAATTCGAAACAGACCCTCCATGGTCGATCAGGAGTGTTGCCATTTCATAGTAGGTATCTTTACCCACCGCAGCATCATACGCCGCCAGTTCCGTATCCGCTGAAAGGGAATCCCCTGTCATCAGGTAATACCCGATCATTCTTTTGGTCTGCTCCACCCCGGAGAACTCCCGTTGCAGTAGCATTTCCACGCTGTCGAGCGAACTAGCCATCGTTGTATCCAACAGATATAGCCCAATCAGTTCATCTGCCAGTCTTGTGTACTCGTTTCTATCAAAACCAATGGCGTTTACAGTAAAATCGCGAACGGATACCCCAACCTGATGGTTTGTGAGTGAATCCATGATGG
>NZ_BAAAFH010000027.1:4827-4910 GCF_039523435.1 Wandonia haliotis | reverse complement strand
CAACAAGTAATTACACCTACAATAAGATCGGGGAGTTGATCGAAGACGCATCGGAAGACATGGAGTTGGAATGGCGATACGGA
>NZ_BAAAFH010000027.1:0-4734 GCF_039523435.1 Wandonia haliotis | reverse complement strand
TGTACGGAGCCGAACGTTTGGGCGTGAACTCGGAAGAAGTAACCATCTATCAAGGTGGTAATTTTACTTCCTATACCCACAAGGAAGAAGACGTGGTACACACGGATCAACGTGGAAATAAACGGTATGAACTCACCAATCATTTAGGGAACGTGCTTGCCGTCATCAATGACCGCAAGATTTACAACTCCACAGACCAGAATTACGATCCTGTGCTCCTCTCTTGGAGTGATTATTATGCGTTTGGAATGACCATGCCGGGTAGGAATGGAAACACTGGAGAGTATCGCTATGGTTATCAGGGAAGTGAAATGGATAATGAGGTGAAAGGAAATGGAAACAGTTATACAACGTTCTTCAGACAACTTGACCCTCGTTTGGGTAGGTGGAAGAGTCCAGATCCTGTATTTCAACCACATCAGTCACCTTATAATTCTATGGATAATAATCCGGTTTGGTTTAACGATCCGCTTGGGGATAAGATAAAATTTAAAGGTACTGCTAAACAAAAAAGGCAACTCCGAAGAGCATTCAGAGCTGCAAGGAAAGCGGATGCAGGTTTTGATGCCTGGTATACCCGAAGGAAGAAGGAGAAAACCGTTAATATTATGCGTATTCAAGGTGCAAATCCAAAAGTGAAAACAGAAACATTCAAAAATCCTAGAAAAGTAAGTCAAGCTGAAGGAGGAGGTTCTGCAATACAAGACATAACTATTGATGACCATGGTAATGAAATTGGGGCAGATGGTAGTCCAGTAGAAAAACATATAGGCAGAGGGGCAAATGAGTCTACATATTATTTTGCTCGATTGAAGAAAACAACAACAAAAGAGAGGATATCATCATATAAGGCTTTTTTTAATGGCTTTGCTACAGGTTATGATAATCATAGAGGTATTTATGAAAAAGATTTGAAGTTACATAGTAATGATTTTGTATTGCTTCCTGGGTATGCTAGAGCAGCAGAGGGTGAAGTTGTTGGTAATTTTTCATTGAGTCTTCGTTTTACTAATGTAGATGATTCTGAAATATTAAGCATTAATCATACATATTTTTCTCCTCCTCGAAATACACCTGGGTATAATCCATTTTTTGGGCGTTATACAGGTATTTCGAAAACATTATTAATGAAGGTAAGTGTAAAAGTTACGGATCGTGAAGGGGTGAACTCAAATGGTATTTTTAGAAATTATAATACCATTGCAAATTTTCGAATACGGGTATTATCTTTTAAGAGAAAAACATCAAGTAGTTGGGGGTTCTTTGATGTTTTTCGAATGAACAAAATAAGATTAATTAACCTAGAATAAAGAATAAGATGAATAAATGGATGGTATGTCTTGTTATTGTACTTAGCTTGCCGGTTCAAGCTATGTTACAAGAAAGAAGTTTTTTTGAAAGAAATAACTTACAGGGTGAAGTATCTTATGTATACGGGTATGGTTTAGAGGAGTTGAGAGAGGTAGAATTCATTGCGGAAAGTGTAGAAAAGGGAAATGTTGTAATTGTTTCCGGACCAGAACATTTTTCCTCAAAGGGATATACAGAGGGTATATTAGATACAGAAGAGCATTATAATTTAGCGTGTGGTTTGATAAAAAATATGCTATGGAAAACTCTTTCAGAAAATCAAGTGTTCTTTTTTAAGGAGAAAGATTTGATTTACCTTGATTATTTTAAAAGAATTGATGAGAAAAAGTTCAAACAAATTAGGTCGAAATTTGTGGATAAAGTAGATTTAAGTACTACGCAATCTATTAACAAGGCAGATTCTGTTGATCGGCTTTTTTTAATCCAAGAGTTTGTTGACCAGTATAATTTGCCGGAAATGGATTCCTTGATGTTGGTGCATAATTTTTTTAAGTTAAGTCTTGACAGGGTTTTGGAAGTTACTAAATCCATATACCCAACGAAAAAGATAATTGTTGTTTTTAATGATTTTGGTTATTCGGAGGGTAAAAAATATTTGGAGAGCGTTTTACTTGGAATGAAAAATTGTTATTTTTTTCTTCCTAAAAAAGGTTCATATAATGAGTCATACAGTTCATTTAGAGTGAGAAATAAAATCAAGAATCATAAAAGTTATGAGGATTATGATATCATTGATTCAGAAGATTTACCTAGAAAACTTAAATTCTCTAAAAGTGTGATTTTTGAAAGGGAGGTATTGTTGAATTTGGGTGTGAAATTTATTTATTTCAAAGAACTAGATAACTGTATGTGGTAGGAAAGATTCTTGAGGTGATCAATGACCGGAACATGTGGAACGCTACGGATGGCAATTACGATCAAGTGATCTTATCATGGAATGATTACTATGCGTTTGGAATGACCATGCCGGGCAGGAATGGTGGTGTGGGGTATCGTTACCAGTTCAATGGTATGGAAACCGATAATGAAATCTCAGGTAAAGGAAACAGCTATACAACGGAGTTCAGACAGTATGACCCGAGGTTAGGGCGTTGGAAGTCGTTGGATCCGTTGATGAGTAAGTTCCCTCATATGTCTCCGTATGTTGCGTTTAATAATAATCCTGTGTATTTTGTAGACCCTTATGGGTTGGAGGGTACGAATCCTGATGGAGATGATGGAGGAAACGATGGTGGAGGAGATGAATGGGATTATGGCTCATTAGAAGATTTAGGAGACAATCTCTATAAAACTGAGGATGGACGATTTTTATACAAAACAGAAGATGGGTACTCTCAACTTTTACGTACAGTAGAAGTTGATCCTAGTAATAAAGCATCGTACCAACATTTAAAAGAAAGCAGTAATATTAGCAGTGTTTATTTTTATCAACTCTATAAGCAATATCGATGGGATAGATATGATGGGAACTATGTTGATTTTAATGGATCAGCTATGCATCGTCGTTTACAAGAACAGTTCGATTTGGTTGTTTGGGACAATACTGTGGATTTATTAAATGGTTTTGGTGTCGCCACAGTAATTGCTGCAAGTGGTGGAGCATTAGCGCCCGCAGCTTTAGAGATAGGAGGAGCGTTACTTTCAACATTACCAGAATTAGAAGCAATTATAACTTATTATTATATTACAGCTGAAGCAGCGTATTTCAATACGGTGTACACTTTGTCTAAATATGTGGCTGGAAGAGTATTGATTTATACAACTTCAATCATGATAGGTACTTCTACCCCATCAATGAGAAGCGGTGGTCCGTCGATGACTCAAACACTTTATTCTAGGGGTAGTACCTTAAGAGCCCCAGTAGGAGGAGTTAAAACTCCAGATGGGAGTTTCGTAAAAGGCGGTCGCTTTTATTCCGGACCACGATTCTTCTTTCAACGAAATGCCGTAAATATTCCAGATCCAGGTGTTTTGAATCCTTGGGAACCATGGCCTAGAAATACTATGATTGATGTAGCAGGTAGACGTCCTTGGTTAGCGCCATTGTCAAACCCTTGGATTCGTGGTGGAGCAGTCGGACTTGGAAGCTACGGTGCGTATAAACACATGGAACTTGAGTACAAATTAAGAAACGAATAAAAGAAATGGAATTAATTGAAGGAATAGAGCTTTTCAGGGCTTACAATGAACCTAAAAAGGAAATACAAATTTTAAGAGAAAATGGTCAGGTGTTATTACAATTATTTAATTACCACTCAACATTTAAAATTTATGATATTGGGGATAACTTAGGATACATATTACTTATTCATTTTTTTAGAACAAAAACGAATAATAAAGCTAATTATCAACGTTTTATTGATTCAGAATATTATAAATCATTTGTACAACCTAAACCAGACAGTAAGGATGAACAGGATATGTTTTGTACATTGTTACCAAAGCATATTAGTAACCATGAAATGTTAACCTACGTAGCAGGGTTGTTAAGAGATGTTTATGGTAAAGAAACGAGGATAGTCGTGAGGGTTAATATTTGGTAAGACACTCTACAACCCTAACCCCCGATACAAAAGCGAATAAATGACTTCGTTACCACGTTCATTGAAATAAAAACTGGAAAACGACCGTAACGGAAATTTACTATCTTTAAATAGAAACGGAATCGGAACGGAACTGGACATGGACAGATTGGTAGTGTACCAGATTTATTGATGAATGAAATTTTTTAATTAATCATTTGTTTTTCAGGTGGTAGAGGAGTTTTTAGCAAGAGTATTTCGATAAGGGTAATCATTAGATTGCCCTTTTTTTCGTGTTTTATTCGGCCTATTATTCAATAATTACGTACTACGTGTATCAGAATTATTGCTCATATGATTTGTTGTAATTTTCAAATGAAAAAAAACGGGAAGACTTTGAAGGGAATTCAACGTCATCTGTGTAAACGATGTGGTTCGACCAAACAGGAAGAATATCGCAATAGAGCCTGTCTTGCGGAAACCAATACGAATATTGTTCTTTTACTTAAAGAAGGAGTAGGAATCAGGAGTATTTCGAGGATCTTAAAGATCTCTACCACAACCGTTCTAAAGCGTATCATTTCTATTTCTCGGCAAACTCGACAACCGCCTGTTTTACTGGGACGGGAATATGAAGTGGATGAGCTGATTACATATATAGGGAGTAAGAAGTATAGAGTTTGTCTTACCTATGCCATTGACCGTACAACCAAAGATGTGGTTAGTTATTGTGTGGGAAAGAGAAATAAAAGAAGCTTAGGAATGGTAGTGAATACCTTGTTGCTTTCAGAAGCAAAGGAAATCCGGACAGATAGACTTAGTTTGTATTTGGGATTGATCC
>NZ_BAAAFH010000026.1:0-3657 GCF_039523435.1 Wandonia haliotis | reverse complement strand
TATCGAACGCAAGAACCTGACATTACGAACCCACGTAAAGCGATTAAACAGAAGAACAATTTGTTACTCAAAATCACTTCTTACATTAAGTGCAATTATGAGGATTTATTTCTGGGGATAAATCCTTTTCTTCCAAGAAAAAAGGATGAAAAATAGTTCTTAATTTCTTTTTACTACATCAAAAATGATCTTTGACAGATTGAAATGCTAATCAGCGGACGAAACCCCGCCCCGGTGCAGGGCGATAGCTTGACGCAGCAGGCAGCCGACTGAACACTGCTGTGAGTGGAAGTGGAATTACAGCAACGATGACGTATGAATACGATCTGATTAGCGGTAATGTTAAACAGGTAAAATACCAGACACCTTCAGAATTAGACTTGTTCTATCATCGCTATTATTATGATGCCGACAATCGCATTACGGAAGTGGAAACATCACGGGACGGCTATTTCTGGAACACGGATGCGGAATACATCTATTTTGCTCATGGACCGTTGGCGCGGGTGGAAATCGCGAATGATAAAGTACAGGGGATCGACTACGCATACACCATTCAGGGTTGGATCAAAGGCGTAAATGCACCGACACTTAGTGCCGGCACGGATATGGGAAGTGACGGAAAAGCGGAAACCGGTAACCCGAACCGGAACACTGCCCGCGATGCCTTTGGGTATGCACTGACGTATTATGACGGGGATTATGCCCAGATTCGAACGACAGCTGCTTCTCCGAATTTACTGGGAGACCTTACAACGGCACTTCCTGTGGGGGCAAGCGGACTCTTTAACGGCAATATAGCCCAGATGGCGACAGCCCTGCGGGATGAAAATGAAAACGAGTTGCCCTTACTGGCTGCTATGTATTCGTACGATCAGCTCAATCGTATTAAATCCATGTCCGGCAACCTGAGCGGTACAGGGGCTGGCTATTCGTACGCCGCTGCTACGGGGGGCAACTATGCTTCTACGTACCAGTACGATGCGAACGGAAACCTGAAAACGCTAACCCGCAGGAACAGTGCAGGCACATTGATGGACAACTTTACGTATCACTACAATGCCAACACGAACCAACTCAACTATGTAGCCGACCCTGCGGGAAGTCTGGGAGATGATCTGGACAACCAGAGTGTAGATAACTATACGTATGATGCCATCGGGTAGTTGGTTTCCGATGAGCAGGAGGAGATTGAAGAAATCGTATGGACGGTTACGGGCAAAGTAGCAGAAATTCGCAGGAAGGCCACCTCGACCAAACCGGATTTGTTCTTCACGTACGATGCGCTGGGTCGACGGATTCGTAAAGAAGTTCGTCCCCGCAACGGATCGGGATGGGTGTCGATCAGGGATTGGGTATCGACATTGTACACGTATGACGGACAGGGGAATGTGATGGCGGTGTACGAACTGAAAATGAGGGAGAGTGGTTCTACGCGTACAGAAAATTACTATATTAGTGAGATCAACCTATACGGAAGCGCACGACTGGGAATGATTAAAGACTACCGACATATTGGAGGACGAACGTATTCTACTTCGGGGCCGGGAGCAATAGTGCCTCCGGCTATGACGTACTACTCGTGGGATGGTGTTCCCAAAGAGACGCGGGGCGATAAGTTCTTTGAATTAACCGATCATAGAGGAAACGTAAATGTAGTGATTTCTGACAGGAAAATCCCCGAACCTGATGGTATGGGCGGAGTGGCTTATTATTTGTCTGACGTGGTAGGATATGCTGACTATTACGGGTTCGGAATGCTTATGCCAAATCGTCATGGTGGTACCCTTGGAAGGCAAGGTTTTCAAGGTCAAGAAATGGATAACGAGATAAAAGGTGAGGGGAATAGTGTAAACTATAAGTATAGAATGCATGATCCGCGTATTGGGAGGTTCTTTGCGGTGGATCCTTTGGCGGCTAAGTATCCTCATAATTCTCCATATGCTTTTAGCGAGAATAGGGTGATTGATGGTGTTGAGTTAGAAGGATTAGAGGTTTTCTTAATTAATTTGGGAGTTGGCAGGGCATCATATATGTTAACAGTATCAAGCTCTGTAGGGGTTTTATTTGATTTGGAAGGAAATGTAGGGGTCTTTTTTACGGCTGGATTAGGGGGCGGATTTGCATTTGGGGCATCTCTAAGTGCAGGAGCTTCTATATTTCCCTTTGCAAAAATAGATGACCTTAGAGGTTGGGGGCTGAGTGGAGTAATGGGATTAGATTTCGAACATGGTTTTGAAGCCTCGATTGATTTTTCTTTTAATCTTGATAAAGGTTTAATTGATGGAGAGTGGACAGCTGGTGGAGGAACAGCTACAGTTGGAGTAGGTTTTAGTTATGTTTCGGCTGTGGAAGGAACTTATACATGGATTGCTTCTACAACTTGGTCAAAGCTCGCAAGTGATATTTCAGATCATCTTGGGTTTACAGAAAAATCACTACTGACGGAGCTTAAAAATATAAAATCAAATTTTGATCAAGCTTCTAAAAAGTATGAAACAGAAATAGCGACCTTAAAACAGGAAGTACAGAGTATCAATACAGACAAAACTGAGAGTGATTCGAGAAAAATTGATGATCTAAATAAAAGAATAACCGATTTAGAACAACAGGTTCTAAAGCTGAATAAGACTAGGGACAATATAGACAAGAATATAAATGAATTAGAGAAAAAAACTAATTAAATATGTTATCAGGTATACTTTTAATAATTGCTTTTATTTTATACTTAGCAAATATTATTCTAGCGTTTAGATCATCTCAAAAAAGAGAGGATGGAAAAGGAAAAAAGGAGTTTTTTAAGAGAACTTTATTAGGGCTTTTAATTTTTATTTTATTTGGGATATTATTGGCGGTAGTGTCTCAAACTATCAGGTAGTGTCTCAAACTATCACCTGACGACTGGGTAGTGTAACAAACTTGCACCTAGGTTTATTTTATAGGTGTAATTAATTGAAAATCAATAGGGTAGTGTACCAGATTTATTGATGGATGAAATTTGTTTAATTAACCATTTGTTTTTCAGGTGGTAGAGGATGTTTTAGCAAGAAAATTTCGATAAGGGTAATCATTAGATTGCCCTTTTTTCGTGTTTTATTCGGCCTATTATTCAATAATTACGTACTACGTGTATCAGAATTATTGCTCATATGATTTGTTGTAATTTTCAAATGAAAAAAAACGGGAAGACTTTGAAGGGAATTCAACGTCATCTGTGTAAACGATGTGGTTCGACCAAACAGGAAGCATATAGCAATAGAGCCTGTCTTGCGGAAACCAATACGAATATTGTTCTTTTTCTTAAAGAAGGAGTAGGAATCAGGAGTATTTCGAGAATCTTAAAGATCTCTACCACAACCGTTCTAAAGCGTATCATTTCTATTTCTCGGCAAACTCGACAACCGCCTGTTTTACTGGGACGGGAATATGAAGTGGATGAGCTGATTACATATATAGGGAGTAAGAAGTATAGAGTTTGTCTTACCTATGCCATAGACCGTAAAACCAAAGATGTGGTTAGTTTTTCAGTTGGTCGGAGAACTAAGAAAACACTGGGAATGGTAGTGAATACCTTATTGCTTTCAGAAGCAAAGGAAATCCGGACAGATAGACTTAGTTTGTATTTGGGATTGATCCCAAAGGAAATTCATCATGTAA
>NZ_BAAAFH010000025.1:14952-18997 GCF_039523435.1 Wandonia haliotis | reverse complement strand
ATTCCTACTCCTTCTTTTAATAAATCTACCAGTTCTGCATCGCTCACCTTATAAGAAGTGTATCTGTATTGATCCTGCTGATTTTTATACAAGGACACGAACAGTAGCGACATTTCATCAGGTACAAGTTTGATACACGTAGAACCATTTGACTGCATTTAAGATCCTTTTTTGACCTCAAATCTATTGTTCCTACAGGTGTATCCACTCATTTTTAACGAACTATCTTTCAATATTTATTGATAATCAGTTAATTAAAGTTTTATTTTCCTGTTATCAACACATTTGATACACTACCCCATTTTAACGATTTTCTAAACTTGATATTATACTTTCGAGAGATTTAATTTTTGTTGTATCTGTGAAATTCCTATTTCCAATCAAAGTATAACACATCACTTCTATCGGAAATCTTTCAATAACAGAATTTGGGGAGTCCCATATACATATCCGAGAGCTATCGGAGTCTCTATTCTGTATAATGAATTGATACATTTCATTATACTTTTTGCACTCATAAATCATAAAATAAAATGCATAAACTTTTCTTTTAGAATCCATATTTTGTTCAAGGATTTCCATTGCCTCATCACAAGAAATCTCAGTAATAAACTTGTTGTAGTAATCATCATTAATTGCTATGCAAGTATCAATGTCCAATAGTGGCTTTACTTCAATCGAATCAATTTTCTCAAAAAAAGCCTCATTCTTTTTCTTTCCAAAATTATTATTCACACTTTGTTTGCACCCAAACAAAAGGGGGAGCACAAACATCAAATATACTACTCTATGAATTTTTTCCATTTTACTTTACTTTTTCTTTGTTTTTCTTGTCAGTTGATTTTAATTTTTCGAAATACGTCATAGCTCCAACTTTTTGGTCTGGATTCCATCCTTTGACTCCTTTATAAATGCTGTCAATTACATCTCTTGCCTGACTCAATGCCTTCATCAATGGTACAGTGTCTCCAAAGTGGAATACGTTCGTCCCCCAATATGTCGGTAGTCTTTAATCATTCCCAGTAGTCAGGTGATAGTTTGAGACACTACCCACTAGCCTACCACTACCTTAATAAATCAATTAAATCGTAACTACTAACAAAAAACAATGAATCTTTTACTTGAACTTCCATTTCGTCTAAAAAATAATTTATCGGAGTGTTTTTAATTTCTAATGATAGAGGATAATTTAAATCTGTAATTAAACCTATGATTTCAAACCTATTTGTATCATTAAATAATAAATCATAATTTTTCCTTATTTGATATAAACTGCCTCCTTTTAGATATATATTCGAGACTAATTGAATTTTTTGTGTTTCTCCCGAAGCAATTTTATCAGAATTTATACTTGAAAAAAAAGTTCTTGACAAAAACACTGTATCAGGTAAAAAATGTTGCGAAAAATTATTTGACCCGCCATCAATGATAATATAGACGTTTGTTGATACAAAACGATTCTCATCGCAAGGGTTTTTTAATGACGGAAGATTAATTTCAATGTTTTTATTGGTATTATTAGTAATTACAATATTTAAAATAACTTTTGGCGTTTTACATCCTGATTTATCGTAAACAAAGTTTCGTATTTCAAAAGAATGTATTTCCACAGAAATACTAGTATCATCTTTATTAGCATCATCTTTACAGGATGAAAATAGGAAAAGAAATACTCCAATAACAATTAAAAAACTAATTCTTAACAATTTTCTACTCCTTAGCTTTTGATAATGTTTCTTTTTGTCTTTCATACACTTGCTTAATATCATATTTACGTCGGTTTTTTGCAAAAGTTTTATTATGAAAATCAGCATTGCCTTCATATTCTTTTACAAGAGATTGAAAAAATGAATCATTATAATTATTTTCTAACTCTTCAATTGATTCTTTATAAACTATTTTACCGTCAAGATAGTACTCTTGTCCTTGTAAATAACCAATTTGTACTTTCTCTATATACTTGTGTAATGCTTCTGACCCCTACTCCTTCTTTTAATAAACTTACTAGTTCTGCATCGCTCACCTTATAAGAAGTGTATCTGTATTGATCCTGCTGATATCTCTTGCACACAGCACATTGATAACGTTGAGTTTCTTTTAGTTTTCCTTTCTTTATACAAGGGCAAGAACAGTAGCGACATTTCATCAGGTGCAAGTTTGATACACGTGATACGCAAACAGCGCGTTTAAGATACCTCTTTTGCACTATTTACCCTAAGAATACCCCATAGATAGTTCCAAAAACAAAAAATCATAAATTAAACACTTTTGATTGTCAACTAATTACATCTGTAAAATAAACATAAGTGCAAGTTTGAGACACTACCAAGGGGCAGGAAAGGAAAAAACGGACGAAAAAGGGTAAAAAAAGCCCCTACAAGTTCGGGGCGTTATGGACTAACCCATTTACAGGGCTTTATGTATTTCTCGATTTCCGTTTCTTCTGTTTCTGTATCGGAAGTTGTCCGTTTGCAAATATTCGTATATAAAAACTTTTCTACCTGTTTCCCTGCACTATAATATTTATTTTTCCAATTTGTGTACACAATATATTCCTTTCCTTTCTCAAATTTAAAACCACAATCCCCATTACCGACCCCTGTTGTGATGATAACTTCCTGTTCGTGGTATTTTTTCTTCCCTTTGTAAATACTCTGCACTTTGAATTTATATTTGGTATTGTAAACATATTCGTCTCCAAATAGTGTATCAATTACAAAAGTAGATTCCTCAATTACCGTTCCCCGAAAAACAAAATCAGACGACTTTAGTTCTTGTTTAGTAGTTGCTTTGCCAATACAGCTACAAGCGTAGGAACTATTCCAAATAAAAAGGGAACAGAGTACTAAAAAAAGTACAGTTATTTTATTGTTATTCTTCTTCATTTTTTACACCAATAGGATTAGAACCATCACTATTTCCTGTATTTTCCAAAAGTTTAACTTTTGGGTCTGTACTTTTAGTTTTTCCCTCCAATGCTTTTTTAGCAAAGTTTAAAATGTCTTGTACATCATTATCACTTATTGGGTTTAAGTTTAACCCTTTGTACTTCATTATACCGTCATCAGAAAAGTGTTCTCCTTTACCCTCATCATCAAGCCCGAATAAATGACCAAATTCGTGTGTTACAAGGTCTTTATATTCTCCCATATCTCCGTATTCACTATGAGTGTTCATATTAATTAGAACACCATTAACCGTAACCCCTCCAACAAATTTGTCTCCTGATACATTCTCTGAATAATCACCACTATTTCCAGAATAAAGGTTGCCAATATCATCCCCAGTAACAAGACCTTTAGCCATTTTATACGTTAAATCACTTTTAGTTCTGGCTAATTTGCCTTTTTTGTACTTACCATTCTTTTTTACAATACTTGGGTCTCTTTTAATAGCTTGTTCGTCCGTTGCATATTGTGGCTTTTCTACTTTTATTTGGAATGAAACAGTATAACCATCCGCAGTTGCACTTTTTTCATTCCATACTTTTGCAGATTTCAATGCTTGTTTATACGACTTAGAACTTGTAGTGTAAACATTTGCCACAATTATTATTGTCTTATCTGTGTGATTTACTTTAACTCTAAAATCTTCTCCATCAAAATCAACAAATCGAATAGGATTATTCCCTGCATAGTGGTAAGGCAACAAATCAGGATACTTCGATGCAAGGGGGGCAACAGACCACCAACCCCCGCCTAATCTTGGGTCTCTTCCTCTCGAACCATAATCTAAGTGATTTCCAACGCCTGCAACCTCATTTACCTTTTCTGCCCCTGAAAACCCGAAACGATACTCCCCTGTACTCCCATTCCTTTCTGCCATCGGCATTCCAAACGGCATATAATCCGAGTAAGAAACGACATCCGGCTTGTAATATGCTAAACTCTCAGTAGCATCAAACTCCGGCAACTTTCTATCTGTAACAGTAGCCAGCACATTCCCCAAATGATTACTCAACTCATACCGCTTATCTCCCACAACCCGCTGTTGATCCGTATTAATGGTTATACTACCTGAGCTTGTAGAAGCTACTACTTCGTTG
>NZ_BAAAFH010000025.1:12697-14942 GCF_039523435.1 Wandonia haliotis | reverse complement strand
GCTCCACTCCCAAACGAGAAGATCCATACAAATTCCGTTCTGTTAGGTACAGATTGGTCTCACCATCTTCTGCTTTGAGTGTATATACCGTCATTACATTCCCTTGTGCATCTCTAATATAATAGGTTTTTTTGACTCCTGCAACATCTATCACACCAGGAGCAGACTTTGGATACACTGTCTTGGTAATGCGTTGTCCCATTGGGTCGTAATCAAACTCTAAATCAGGTTTTTCACTAAACGCATAACGTTCAATCTTTTTCACTTTACCTGTTACTGTCCACTCGATGTTCTCGATTTCTTCCGTCTTGTCCTGGACAAGCTGTCCGATGGCATCGTAACGGTAGTTATAGGTGGTTTCATTTGTCGATAGGTGATAGTTTGAGACACTACCGCTTTTCTGAACTTATTAAAACTCCTTTATCATATTTATCTTCTTTTATGATTCTTCCTCTTTTATTATAATAAGTCCAAATGCCATTTTTTTCATTTAACCAAAACGCTCCCTTTTTTTCTATTCTACCCTTATTGTCCCAATAGTATTTTACACTTCCATATTCATTATTATACATACAAGATGATTCTATAAGAAAGTTTGAATGAAAAGAGTAATGAGGTTCTCCTAATACTTTTTGGATTGTATCGTTATCAATCACTTCAATGACGTAGTATGCAAAAACGTTTGGAAAGGGGTTGACTTCTACATATAGATTACTCCCAATAACAAGAGTATCTACACCCCTGTTAAAAGAATATAAAGACTGGGAATAATATTTATTACTATCGTCACTTATAGTATCATTCTGAAAATCCACACAACATCGAAACACTACACTATCTAAATGCCCAAAATATGGACTATCCACAGAGATAAAAAATGCACGCTTATATTTATCTGACTCTGAGTTGTTCCGAGGCATTATATCACCTCTGTAACTATCATTATGAGTCATTGAGTCCATTTTTCTCACTTTTATTAAAGGAAATAAATTTTGAGAATGACACTCAAAAACAACAAAAAGCAGCAATAATATACTCAAGTAATTTTTATTAATCATTATTTTTCCTTTGGTAATTCATAGGTAATCGAAACTCTTGCTCGAGATTGTGGATTTGGATTGGATTCTGTAATTCCTATTCTTTTTTCCAAATTTTCAATTACGCTTTTATCATCTGTTTTTGATTTTGCAAGCGTTATTATTTTCTGTTTAATTTCATTCGCTTGCTTTTGAGCATCATCTATAGTCATCCCCTCTTTAAAGGAAACTTTAATATTTAAGTTTAAATCATCTATTTCCAACAAATTGTTTGTAGCTGATATAATTGCACTTTCTTCTTTAGAACCTCCCCCACGATTTGTACTAAAATGGTCACCTTTATCGCTAGGCTCATAAGTTATGATACTTGGAATAATATGAGGTATAGGTATTTTTTGATAGAACACTTCATTCTCCTCTTCTTTATTAGAAAGCGCACTCCAAATATCATCAGTGAACGTAGAAGTCATATATTCACCATCGTTTGCCTCAACACTACTTTTTAAAGTATATCCAACATTAGAAGTTCCTTCTTTTAGATATTTTCCTTCTATCTTTTTATTAACAATTATAGACTCTACTGAGCCGCTTTGTATTTTCTTATTTTGAACGGTAGTACTTATTTCACCAATATTATTAGTTAAATCGTAAGAACCAGGTTCTGTTCCTTTTCTTTGATTTTTTGGCAAGACATAAACTACCCTAATTTGAACATAGTAACCATGATTACCATCAGAAATATAAGTTCGATTAACAAGATATTCCTCTAAACCATCTAAATCAATTGCTTGTATCGGCATATTTCCAGCAAATTGATAGGGGGTATACCAAGGATATGAAGCAGTTAACGGGTCAACACTTAAAAACTTAGCGATTCGTGGATTATAAATCCTAAACCCATAATCGTACTGATTTCCATTACCTAAAACTTCATTATCCATTTCTTTCCCATTAAAGCCATATCTGTAGTCTCCAGCACTCCCATTCCTTTCTGCCATCTGCATCCCAAACGGCATATAATCCGAGTAAGAAACCACATCCGGCTTATAATACGCCAACCCTTCTCCCAAATCAAACTCCGGCAACTTACGATCTGAAATGGTAGCCAGCACATTCCCCAAGTGATTACTCAACTCATACCGCTTATCTCCCACAACCCGCTGTTGATCCGTATTAATGGTTATACTACCTGAACTTGTAGAAGCTAC
>NZ_BAAAFH010000025.1:8309-12687 GCF_039523435.1 Wandonia haliotis | reverse complement strand
TTACCTGCTCCACTCCCAAACGAGAAGATCCATACAAATTCCGTTCTGTTAGGTACAGATTGGTCTCACCATCTTCTGCTTTAAGTGTATATACCGTCATTACATTCCCTTGTGCATCCCTAATATAATAGGTTACCACCCCCAATCTAAAGGTTCAATATTGTAAATATCTACAAAACGATACATTACCGGGTTTATAATATCAATACGTGCTTTAGGAAAATAACCTACAACTCTTTTTATTAACTTCCAATCAGAAGCATTTGCAACCAGTTGAACTTTTTCTACAGATTGATTTTCTCCCCTGAAATGTAAATGCTCAATATCACTTAAAACCAATTCTGAAACTTCAAGGGAAGTTAAAAGACTGAAACTTACATCTATCTTGCCAAGAAGAAATAATTTATCAATTTTCCCTAATGAACATTCATTACCTTTATACTCAAACTTTAGAGAGGGAAAAATACTTGGTGTCCATACTTTTAGATTTCGGATTTTCTTCCATTGAAATACTTCACTAGGTACCTTATCTATGTATTCAAAAAAAACTTCTAAAGTGTCAATACTTTGAAAAGAAAATTGTTTTATCACCCTTTCGACAAAATGTTTGGTTTTTTTGAAATATTCTTTTGGTTTCTCAATTTCACCATAACTACCAAAAGACAAGGAAATTCTATTATAACTATTAAACTGATATACTGAATCATATTCTATATCGTGGGGAAAGACCTGAATTGTTAGATTATTCTTTCCTAATTCTTTTACAGAAACCTGTGCAAAAGAAAAGTATGTTTTAAAACAAACTACTAAAAAAATTAACCCTATTTTTTTCATATTATTACTAAAATCATTTTTGAAAGACAGCATTAAGATCTCTTTTAGTTTCTGTAGACAAATTATTATATGCTCTTTTCCCACCATTATGAGATCTTCCTAATTTTGGATGGTAAATAATGCATCTCGACAAGGTCACATAAGACAATACACTTTTAATATTTATCTCACTTGGTTTAGATATTATTAAAACTGTTTGAGTTCCTCTTCCCTTACCAAATTCCCAACCGCTTTCTGAAGGTTTTTTTACTCCTATCTGACTGTATAGATAACGAACCTGCCCTTTTGACAGATTTGTAAAAGATCCATTTACCATAATATTAGGATTCTTTTCAGAGTGATAATTTGGATCATTCTTAACTTGCATCGCATATTGGTGTCTAGTTTCAGTATTATTAAGATCAGTTGGTGAAAAAGGATCCTTTTTAGTAATACCTAAAAGGTAACGATCCTCTAAACCAAATAAATGAAGCCACTCATGCGATGCGTTGTCTTGTAATCTTTGATATACAAGTTCTCCTTGCCAACCTGCACCTTCCCCACTTGATGCAACATAAGAAGATCCCCCATTCATCCCATTGAATACTTTAAAGATATTTGCCGTTTCCCCAACTTCCGCTGCCATTCTCAACGCTTCCTGCTCATCTTTTGCCACCAAAACTTGTACATCTGCACGAACTGTTAAATTTTTAACCCCATCCGGTCCATCCACCTCCATAAATCTTTGTCCGTTAGATATTTGAGATATTACTCTTGCATAATTACTCACGTAGTTATCAAATTGTTCATCTGTTAAACCTGATCCTTTATATAAAATCACTGTATTTGATAATACCATCTCCTCTCCTTGACCATCGTCCCTATCCTGAATAGTGATCTCACCATTTGCACCTGAAGGGTCTGCAAAGAAAACCGGGTTACCTTCAAATACATGGTACGGAGACATCCATGGTTTAGTAACCGGATCGTTATTCCATCTTCTCAGCACCCTTGAATCATATTCCCAGTAATCAGCTGTATAATGATTTCCTACTCCACTCACTTCATCCACTTTCTCCTGCCCATTTGCTCCTCCATAACGGTATACATTACTATTCCCGTTTCGACCTGTTAATAATCCATGCCCAGGGAAAAAGTCACTAAAGCTAATCACATCCGGCTTATAATACGCCAACCCTTCTCCCAAATCAAACTCAGGTAACTTTCTATCTGTAACAGTTGCAAGGATATTTCCGAGATAATTACTCATTTCAAATATTTTATCCCCAACCACTCGTTGCTGTTTCGTATTGATATCGATATTACCTGAGTTGGTAGAGGCTACTATTTGGTTGACTTGTTCCATTCCTAAGCGGGTTGATCCATACAACATCCTCTCACTAAGATACAAATTCTTTTCTGCTTCTTCTGTTTTTAAGGTATAAACTGTCATCACATTCCCTTGTGAATCATACACATAATACGTTTTCGTAACTCCATCCACATCTATAACCCCCGGTGCAGACTTTGGATACACAATCTTGGTAATGCGTTGTCCCATAGGATCATACTCAAATTCCAGATCCGGTTTTTCACTAAACGCATAGCGCTGGATTTTCTTTACTTTTCCGGTAACTGTCCACGCGATGTTCTCAATTTCTTCCGTTTTATCTTGCACAAGTTGCCCAATGGCATCATAACGGTAGTTATGGGTGGTTTCATCCGCCAGATTGTATGCGGTAAATCCTAATCCGGCATATTATTTCATTATCAATTATCACCTTTATCCTGAGAGTCCTCACCACAATCAAAACGTAATACACCAGGAGCAAAAGACTTTGCATCCTCTATAAATAGGGAATTACCGGATTTGTTTTTTTCGCCAACAATATCAATTATGGTACCATAAATACTTCCAACGAATTCTATATACACCAATTTATTATTTATGATAGCTGCCTGTTTCATAACTTTATCTTCTAAAAACAAATAATCTGTTTTAAATTTTATTTCAACATCAGCAAAATGAACTCTATGTCGCACTGAGTTTGAGTCAAGATAGTTCTTACGAATTTCGTTTGTAGAAAAATAAAAATTCACATCACTTTTAAGTAAAAACTGGTTACAAATAAACGTCAATTTAAAACTCAATAATGAAGAATTATTTGATAGAATCCTGTGTATTTGAGAAGTATGAATATTCGGATAAAAATAGAATTGACCTCCCGAGAACAAGAGACTACCTGACCACGAAATTGAGTCATTGACCTCCTGCTCTTCAATTGTATTTTGTGAATAAGAAGAACTTATATTTACTCCTAACACAAAGATTATAATTATCAAAAATCGTATAGCTTTCATATTTCAGTATTTAACTTCTTTAACTTTCGATTAAATCAACTCTTTTTCAAAGATGACACATCTTATTATTTAGAAACTTGTTTTTTTTCATCTTCTGTTAACCCATCTTTACTTTCCCCAATAAGCTTTCCAGAAGATACTTCAATATCAACAGCATATTTTAAAATAAATTCCCCAATATTATCGGCATACTTTCTTCCAAAATTATCATAATGCGTTTGGGAAACAGTGTTGCTTAACGGTTCTGCCATAACATCTCCTCCCCAATTTGTGTGTGGTTTTGAATTTTGTTTATCATTGGCTCCATATCTGTCTGACAATCCCAAAAGGTGCAACACCTCATGAAAGTGCGCACCACCACCTGTTTCAGTTAACGTGCCTAAAGCCGACTTTCCTATTATAGCATAAGCTTCTTTAATGCGTAATGCCAGTTTCAGAATCTTTCTCCAAATCTTTATTCCCACTAAATTTAGCTTGAGGCCACGTATTATGTCCATCTACTAAAACCGCATTCTGACCTGTTGGAAGTTTCGCTGCATAATCATCAAACTCTTTAACCGTTGAAGGTTTGTAATCTGTTGGTTGAACTGTAATATCGAAAACTATTTCCCATGTATTCCCTTCCACATCAACGTATGAACCATTTTTAAGCATCGTATTATAAAGTTCTTGGGCTTTCACTATTTTTTCTGGTGTAACACTTTTCCCTACCATAATTATATCAGCTGAAATTGTAATCGTTCCTCCGCCTGTCTCATTAGATACAACTGTAATGATAGCTTCCTTACCGTCAGGATCGTTAAAAAGAATTGGGGAGTTGTACGAAAAAATGTATGGTGTTACATGCGGATACTTCTTTTCCAAAGGATCTCTTGAAAACCATCTCCCAACTCTCGAATCATACATCCTCGCTCCAAAATCATAGCTATTTCCCTTACCTTTGATTTCATCATCTTTTTCCATTCCGTTGAAACCATACTTCCCTGTCTCTCCACCATCTCTCCAGGTTACACCAAATGGACTGTAATCCGAATAACCCACCACATCAGGTTTATAATACGCTAAGTTTTCTGTAGCATTATACTCTGGGAGTTTTCTATCCGTTACCGTCACCATGACAGAATTTAAGTGATTTTGCATCTCATACCGCTTGTCCCCAACAACTCTTTGTTGAGCCATATTGATGTTAATATTTGTTGGTTCT
>NZ_BAAAFH010000025.1:6065-8299 GCF_039523435.1 Wandonia haliotis | reverse complement strand
TTTGGTTGACTTGTTCCATTCCTAAGCGGGTTGATCCATACAACATCCTCTCACTAAGATACAAATTCTTTTCCGAATCTTCCGTCTTTAACGTATAAATACTCATCACATTACCCTGTGCATCATGTACGTAGTACGTTTTGGTAATTTCATCCGTATCTATAACTCCCGGTGCCGATTTTGGGTACACAACTTTCATAATGCGTCTCCCCACAGGGTCATACTCAAATGCCAGATCCGGTTTTTCACTAAACGCATAACGTTCAATTTTCTTTACTTTTCCGGTAACTGTCCACTCGATGTTTTCAATTTCTTCCGTTTTATCTTGCACAAGTTGCCCAATGGCATCGTAACGGTAGTTATGGGTGGTTTCATCCGCCAGATTGTATGCGGTAAATCCTAATCCGGCATATTGTCCCGGCTGATCGTCTAAATCATCTGCAAAATTTCCAGCATTTACGGCATCATGCACAAGCGCTAATTTGTTTGTTCCATCGATGTAATCATACGTAAACTCATCCATAGCCGTTTTGGTAGTTCCGTTATCCGCCCAACGTTGCAGACTGGTAATATTCCCATTTCGGTCATAGCTGTAGCTTGTTTCATACAGTCCTGCTACTGGAATGATTGTCGAACCGCTAAGTGACAACCCTTGACTATTCATGGCTTTGATTCGATTCAATTGGTCATACTGATACTGGTAATTGTACGTCCCCAGTGGTGTTTCGTCCTCTTTCAGGATAGCGGTGTACATTTCACGTATATTACCGTTATAGAGGTCTTTTGCTTTCCTTTTTTTATACAATTTTTTTGACAATAATTACAGTTCATGATTAGGTGATAGTTTGAGACACTTACAACGAACTTTCGTTCATACAGGGTCTTATTTACACAAAAAAGAAGCGAGTGGATGTCTATATCCACTCGCTTCAATACAAATTGATTCTTCTATTTATTATTTTTCAATAAGTTACATACACTTTTTACCGGCAGGTGATAGTTTGAGACACTACCAGTCATGGTCACACTTTTATCAGTATCATCATACGTAGTCTCCCCACCTGAAAAACAAATGGTTAATTAAACAAATTTCATTCATCAATAAATCTGGTACACTACCCCTTTCATTGTGTCTCTACACATCGAGAGTACCACCCTCTTTTCAATTTTTCTAGGTCTGAATACTGATTGATAAAACTGGATTGATTAGGAACATAAAACATCTCACAACCATCAGTTAAATAAATTTTTAACGCAATACCTGTATCTCTCCAATCCGACCTATACCCTTCAATTGAAAAAGTATTCATAATTTGTTTTAACCGCTTAATTGAATCGCTTACCTGTTTTGGCGACAACTTAAAATTGTTGTTATATACGCTTCCACTAACACTCTTATAAATTATTGTATCACGAACGATATTGTAATTTTCATTGTTTAATTCGCAATAATATGTGCGAACCCCATCTATGAAATACGTCTCATAAATATAAAATTCATTTCTACTATACAATGAGGATTTTAAAAGTGATTCATTCAATTCCAGATTATTCGAAACGATTTCATCAACCTTTTTACTTGTCGAGCAACCCGCAGAAAACAATACAATTATATAGATATAAATTTTGTTCATAATCCTACCACTTTAATGGTCCTATCACACTTTTATGTTTTTGTTCTTGATACATCTTCTTCCCATCTTCGATTTGCTTCTTTCTACGTGCCAAATTAGCTTTTCCTGCTGAACTGTTTCTGTATCCATTATCAATGGCTTTCTGATCTCCTGGAGAATCCCAAAATCTTGGGTCACCATAGGTTCCTGGACCAAAATCATATAGAGGCGTCTTTTGATCTCTTCCATTCATTATGTTATTATAGTGTGCCCCCATCTTTGCCTCACCAATCATAATTCCTAATTCAGCCATTCCTCTACCCCACAAATAATTACCTATATCACCAACATTATACGCTGTACCCTCTCTTACATAGAATGATTTAGGGTTTAAATCTCCACTTAACACCCCCTTAACTCCATAATCCATACTTTTCGCTCCTTCCTCTTTGGCATATTTCAAAGCATCAGCATAACTTCCTTCAAAATCTTTCACTCCGCTTCTGTCAATTTGTTTTTCAACCAGATCATCACCCATTATTGCAATGTACCCTATCCCTACAGCACCATCACTATTAACAAAGTTTTTTATAGCGGTAACATCAACACTCGGGTCATTAA
>NZ_BAAAFH010000025.1:0-6048 GCF_039523435.1 Wandonia haliotis | reverse complement strand
TAAGAAACGACATCCGGCTTATAATACGCCAACCCTTCTCCCAAATCAAACTCCGGCAACTTACGATCTGAAATGGTAGCCAACACATTCCCCAAATGGTTCGATAACTCATACCGCTTATCTCCCACAACACGCTGTTGAGCCGTATTAATGGTTATACTACCTGAGCTTGTAGAAGCAATTACTTCGTTTACCTGCTCCACTCCCAAACGAGAAGATCCATACAAATTCCGTTCTGTTAGGTACAGATTGGTCTCACCATCTTCTGCTTTGAGTGTGTATACCGTCATTACATTTCCTTGTGCATCTCTAATATAATAGGTTTTTTTGACTCCTGCAACATCTATCACACCAGGAGCAGACTTTGGATACACTGTCTTGGTAATGCGTTGTCCCATTGGGTCGTAATCAAACTCTAAATCAGGTTTTTCACTAAACGCATAGCGTTCAATTTTCTTTACTTTTCCGGTAACTGTCCACGTGATGTTCTCGATTTCTTCCGTCTTGTCCTGGACAAGCTGTCCGATGGCATCATAACGGTAGTTATGGGTGGTTTCATTTGTCGCTAGGTGATAGTTTGAGACACTACCCAGATTACCTTTCTATTTTTATTTTTTCAGTCCAATACTTCTCAAGAGACTTCTTTTTTCCTGTTATTGAATCATAATAAATTATACCGACAAAAATTGGTGTTGACCATGTGCCTCTAATATCTAATATCTGTTTTTCTTTTTCGACAAGCACGCCATTAAGATTCTTTTTTTTATACTTCAAAACAGATATTTTTCTACTTCGACAAACCATCTTCTTTGAATAGAGGACACCATCATCTTCCACGGTGATTTTTTTTTCTACAACTACACAATTTAAAAATAGCATAGAGGTTAGAAAAACTAAGAAAACTATATTAAGGTTTGGGCATGTTTTCATTTTTCTTAATTTTGATTGTAGTTCCTCCTTCAGTTTTTAAATTTCCTTTTTTATCTTCTTTTAATTTAGGTAATTTTCCATCAACACATTTGATACACGTAGAACCATTTGACTGCATTTAAGATCGTTTTTTGACCTCAAATCTATTGTTCCTACAGGAGTACCCACTCATTTTTGACGAACTACCTCTCCATATTTATTGATAATCAGCTAATTAAATTTTTATTTTCCTGTTATCAACACATCTGAAACACTACCGACCTAGCTCAACACTAATTTTGATAATGTAATAACTATACCTGTTTGCTTTTAAAAAATCGTAGTCTACAACTAAAATGTCTTCTAATTTTTCTATTTCATTTCGACTAAATATTTTATTGCTGTGTAGCCCAACAAGTTTAACTTTTCGAGTATAGCAAGTTTCGAAGCGCAAAAATAAATAGATAGGATAATCACCATTAGTACCATTAAACTCAAAAATTTTATTAGATAACACTTTTTCAAGTAAAAGTATCGACAAAGAATCATCTCCATATTTATACTTGAAATACGATATTTCCTTTTTTTTTAAATCGCATTTTTTTTTAAATCCATAATAAGTCGTTTCCTGCGTAAAGACATTATTAATGCAAAAAACTAAAACCAATAACACAAACTTCATTTTTATTCTTCTTTAGGTTTAGGTTGTTGCTTCCCAACACCATTAATAAGATCATTCAAAGACTGATTAGTTTTTGTAATTTTGTAATGCCCCTGTTTTACAGGGGCATTTCCTATAGCGTTCATTTTATCTATTTCATCGTAAATTCTCTGCATTTGACCTTGGGTCAAATGCAGAGGCAAGCCATTCTCTTTCCAATAATCACTAAGTAATGTACCATCAACAGTTCTAGAACCATACATCATAATATTTTCTTTAATACGTAGATTTGTTACTCCTGGGATGCTTTCAAAAACTCCATCATCTATTTGGTAAAGTTTATCATCCTCACCATAGGAACGTTCAAATGGATGTGCATCTATATAAGGGTGAAGAGCCTCATGAAGGAAATCATTTACAACCTCATCTAATTCTCTTAATTTCCCATTTCTATTCAAAGGAATAGTAGCAAAAAAACTTATATTCGCTCCTCCAACACTTGTTTCATCTTCATTCTGTTGTCCAGCCACTCTAAACGTATTCCAATTCCTTTTTTGGTCTTCTCTCAAAACAATAACTTTGGCAGACACATCTCCTTCTAGGCTATTATTAATCAATAAGGTATACTGCTTTGACAATTCATTTTCTATAGCTTCATAACCATAAAATTCAATCATTATTGGGTCCATATATATGGTTAAGTTCATGCCAATAGTGTTACCTGCCTTATCAATACTTCGCTCAAATTCCATACCCTCAAGTTCGATTCCATCAATAACTCTATTTTCAGAAAAGGCATAAGGGGAGTTATGTGGGTAATCATATGCCAATGGGTCAAGAGCAAAAAACCTCCCCACTCTCGGGTCGTGCATTCTAAAGGTATAGTTTAAGCTATTCCCCTCACCTTTTATCTCATCATCTTTCTCTTGTCCTTGAAATGAATAACGATAACTATCCGCATTATCACTTCCATTCCTGTTTGGCATCTGCATCCCAAACGGCATATAATCCGAATAACTTTTCACATCAGCCACATAACAGAAATCTTCCACTACTGCCGCTGCATTTACATCCTGAACAAACAAATACGACAAGTACATCGATCGCGTACCCGTATTCGGGTTCTCCACCGCAAACATCGTCTCTGAACTCGGTGCTACAAATGTCAACGTATAACGTCCATCCGAAGTAATATGCTGCACCTGAATATTGGCAGAGGTGATATTGTTTCGAACAAACGGGATCAGCTTAGGACCTCCATTCAGTCCCAATGTATAATGAACCGTATACGTTCTTCCGGCTACTGTCGGGAAAACACATAAAATACCATTCCATTGCCCCAAATTGTCCACTCTAAGACGGTTACCCGAAATCGAAGCGGTTACTCCTGTCCGTATGCCAACACATTCCCTAAATGATTATTATTTAATTCAAAGAACTTTTTTCCCTGTTTTTGCAGAATAAAAATAGGGAAAATCCATTAGAAAGTATAGTTGTCAACCTGTTTTTTAACACTTCTGACTCCTACTCCTTCTTTAAATAAATCTACCTGTTCTGCATCGCTCACCTTATAAGGAGTGTACCTGTATTGATTCTACTGAGATATCATGCACACAGTACATTGATAACGTTGAGTTTCTTTTAATTTTCTTTTTTATACAATTTTTTTGAAAATAATTACAGTTCATGATTAGGTGATAGTTTGAGGCACTTACAACGAACTTTCGTTCATATCAGGTTCCTATTTACACAAAAAAGAAGCGAGTGGATATAGACATCCACTCGCTTCAATACAAATTTATTCTCCTATTTTTTGTTTTTCAATAGGTTACACACACTTTTTATCATCAGGTGATAGTTTGAGACACTACCCAGTTGAATCTTCTATTGCAAATTTGACCAATACAGAGTCTCCTGGCAATGCATTGCAATATCTACAGTTTCGAATCCATCCTTTTATTTCTTTCCTTTTTGTAGGGTTAATTATCACATAGCACCCCGTACTACCATAACCACCTTTTCTACCTACATATTTACCGTAAATAATTATGCTATTCCCCAATTTTCTTTGTTCTTCATTTTTTTTGAAAAAAATATCCAACAAATAGTATCACACATAATATCAATAAATTAATGATTAACATTGTTTTTTATAAAATTTCTTCAACATACATGTAATTACTTAGAATTCTCTTTTTTCAACTGTTCCATTAAAGCAACCAGATAGAAGCCAAAAATTCGATAGTAGATATACTAAAACTTTTTTTATTCTCATAACTACGTAACATTATCTTGTTCACGATTCAACTAGTAATGAACAAATTACAAAAAAACTTATTTGGTATCATATAATGGAATCGCTTCCCCTTTAACTCTTATCAAGAGTTAGAACACTACCTAAACAAATAACCCTTCCACTTCAAATACGATTAAGTTTCCTTTTTCATCTAATTGAATAGTTAGTGAATAACCTTCTACATATACCGTTATGAAATAACACTTATATTCCTTATTTTTAGTTAAAATAACGTTTTCAATATGACTACAAGAAGAACATAATTCATTCAACAATCCTAAATCTGAAGACTTAATGTATTCTAGTAAAAACTTTCCATCAAAAGAAGCCTGATAAAATTGAAAAATAGAATTGGATAAATCCCTATAATAAAAAACAGTGTCTATACTAGTAGGATAATGAGTATTCTCAACTAGACAGATTGAGTCTAAAATCCTCTTTGCTTTATTTTGCTTCAAAAAATTAGTTTCAAAATTATCTATATCATAATATAAAAGACTATCATATTGCTCAATAGAAAAAGTATCTCTATAATCATCTACTGGAATATCAGGCTCCGGATGACCTCTTTCTTCTTTATCCAACCGCAGATCTTTACGATTCTCTTTAATACCTCCTGAGCAAGCTGTCACTAGAACTGTAACCAATATTAAATACAAGTAGCTCATAACTAACAATTAATCTTTTCAAAATTTTCACCTATATCCATCTAACAAGCACAAGTTCCGATGCCTTAAACCCAAAAATTCATTCTATCACACTTTTCAAACATCACTACATCATGATAATAAACTACTATCCTACTTCATATAAAATGACGTTCTATCCCTCAGGATAAAAACCCAACATCTACAACCCTCATTATCAACCAATTGTAATTCTTCCAGTTTATCCATCACCTATATTTCCCCTCCACTCCTTCATTTAGTCTTTCTTCAGATAATCAAATTTAAACTCAATCACATAAAAGTATTGACTTGCGATGTGCTTCATGTTATCGGTATTCTGATTACAAATAAATTCTGCATCTATAACAGTTCCTTTTTTAAAATCAAGGTTAGCAACGGTTGAAACATAAGGCGATTTATGAAATTTAACGACCAATTGAGATTGGTCCAATATGTCCCTATCTTTTAGAATACGATTACGCAGCTTTTTGACTTCTTCCTTTAAACACTTCGGTATTTTACTATCTGCCGCATAAACATGGAGTGTAAGTCTATTTAACCGATCTAAATATGGAATACCATATCCATCCACCCAATAATAAGCTAACTCTAATGGATCTTCATTCGAAAATCCTTTTAACTCACACTTTCCTTTATCAAAAAAAAGTATGAGCATCTTATACGCCCAACGCCATTTATAATGTAAATAGATAGTATCAACTTCTTCTAATTGATCAATATAATACTCGTTATAAAACCATTGATGATTTACATCTTGAATAAAAACACGTACAATCGTATCTAATGAAGATGTTGAAAATGAAAATCGTCCTAACGAATCTGTCGTATAATATTTTGCAAAAGAGCTACTTACTTTTACTTCTATGCCAGTAAGAGCTTCTACACTATCAACATCGTTTTTCACAACAATTGTATAATTATCCTGCCCAAATATGTTTATTCCTGAGTAAATAAGGAGTAGTAACAAGCAGGATATACATCGTTTTAATTTCCATTTTATTGTCTCCATATTCTGAATAATTTGTGCATCAATGTAGTCATCATTTATCCATTCCTCACATTCGAGAATTGATTACATTACCTACTTACATGCTCATAGTTAAACTCCGTGGATTCAGGATTTGACAATAACATATATTCACCGTATCTTAATACATAGTATAAATACAACTCATCACATTTCATTTTTACACGGTATTTATACAATTCAGAGTTCTGGTTTATTTTTGATAAAAAGAAAATATCCCCAGAAGTAATGATTTGAGAGAAACTCCCGAATAAACAGTACTGATATTTTTATTTCCCTTATAATCAATGTATGACGTCTTCCAATTCAACTTTTCAAAATCATCTTCTTTATTTTGGATCGTCATAGAACTATTTATATCAATTACCCCAGAATTTTCAAGTTTTCCTTGCATTAATTCTTTTGTATTTATTGCAATTTCAACATCCTTTATATTATCCTGTGTATTAGTAGCCCCAATAGTAAT
>NZ_BAAAFH010000024.1:0-508 GCF_039523435.1 Wandonia haliotis | reverse complement strand
CCATCATGGATTCACTCACAAACCATCAGGTTGGGGTATCCGTTCGCGATTTTACTGTAAACGCCATTGGTTTTGATAGAAATGAGTACACAAGACTGGCGGATGAACTGATTGGGCTATATCTGTTGGATACAACGATGGCTAGTTCGCTCGACAGCGTGGAAATGCTACTGCAACGGGAGTTTTCCGGGGTAGAGCAGACCAAAAGAATGATCGGATATTACCTGATGACAGGGGATTCCCTTTCAGCGGATACGGAACTGGCGGCGTATGATGCTGCGGTGGGTAAAGATACCTACTATGAAATGGCAACACTCCTGATCGACCATGGAGGGTCTGTTTCGAATTTGGCAGAAGCAGTGGCATCGGATACGTTCCTGTTACAAGATGTGGAAGTGATCGCTGCGGATTCTTCACAAAGGAGTATGCGTACAGCTGCACAGGCGTTGTTGGAAATAGCTGTGGGACACGAATACGAGCGGGAGATCGAACCGCTGATTTTCGATAA
>NZ_BAAAFH010000023.1:0-509 GCF_039523435.1 Wandonia haliotis | reverse complement strand
GATGTGATTACCACACCGCAGGATTATACGGCAGCGATCGTCAATCCACAGCATTGTTCACCCGCAGGGGATGTTTATTTTGATGTACCCAAATCGTGTCCGTCCCGGATTCGTACCAATATGATTATCACCGTAGAGGAAATCAACACGTCCATGAATGCGTTAAAATCCTCACTTGCCAACAACGAGGTTAAAATCGAATCGGGAGCAAGCCAGACCCTGTTGGATCTGATCGTCAACCCTTCGGCAACCGATCAGGAGAAACTGGATGAAATGCTGGAATTCTCACCCTATCTTTCGGATGAAGTGCTGATGGCGTATTTTGATGCCACAGTGGACTTTAAAGATCTGGAAGAGGTAGCAATTGCCAATTCACCGTTAAGCGACACGGTATGGCAGTATCTGGGTACACTTTCTCTGCCTTCTGCCATCATGGATTCACTCACAAACCATCAGGTTGGGGTATCCGTTCGCGATTTTACTGTAAACGCCATTGGTTTTGATAGAAA
>NZ_BAAAFH010000022.1:947033-1093891 GCF_039523435.1 Wandonia haliotis | reverse complement strand
TTGGTAACACGATTAGTATCGTAGAAATATTTAATGTGTCGGATGGTGTGTCCGGTTCTAAAACCAAGGATTTTTACAGCGGAAAAACCAACAGCGAAGGAGTACTTTTTGTAACAGAGAAGTTTAATAAAAACAGGCGGTATGAGGTTTTTGTCGGACAATTTCCGGAGGAACATTGCTATCTCAATAGAATGGGATATACCTGGTCAGTAGGAGAAGCGACGGATTTAGCGTTTGAGTATGCGCCATGTGGATACTTGAGATTCAGATACGTAAATACGTCATGTTTTGATGAAAATGATCATATAGAGGTGTACCGATATACAAATCTCCCTGATTATGTTGGCTTTATTATAAATGCTGAGTATGAAGGATGTACTGATTATGAGATGTCTAATTTCGTTGAGGTACCCATGGGTTGGTGGTTTTTTGAGTGGTCTGTCACAAAAAATGGTTTAACAGAGAACTTTTCAGACTCTGTCTTTATAGAAGCGGGAGATTATGAATACTATGAGCTTCAGTACTGATAGTTTTTGATGAGGTAGTCATAAAAATTAGTTGTGTTATGAACAAATATATTTTCTTCACTACGATAGCGTTGGTTTTCGTTTCATGTGGTACATCGTCATTCCATCAACGGAAGTATCAGAGAGGCTATGAATATGGCTGGAGAGAAAGTAAAGCTGAAAAAGAGGAGGCTATCAGGTCATTTGAAGCTGAAGACAAAACAGAAGGAGCCTTCTCTTTAAGAGAAGAGGAGTGGAGAGAGACTGAAAAAATAGATGAGGTTGTTAGCAATACAACGGTTCGGATTCAAGAAACAGAAACAATAGCAGAGTCCTTACCAAGGCGAAATAAACCAGATAAGAAAAGTAACATTGAAAGGAAAGGTATTTCAGAGGTAGAAGTTGAGCGGGGCTATAACGGTAACTCGGAACCGGAATCTATTGAGGAAAGAAAAGAACGTCATGCGTATAAATTTAAGAAAGCAAGTGACGCAATGTTGGTAATGATGGCAATTTTCCTGTTTCTTACACTAGCGTTCTCTATATTTGCAATGTCGTATTTTGTCGTTCCATTAATTTTGGGTTGTGCAGCTTTGTTTTTCCCTGTTACACTGCATTCTATCTTTAGAATGGCCAGTAATAAGCGAACAAAAAAAGAAGAACTTAAGGCGAAAAACAAGAAATGGTTTTGGGGTATTTTAGTGGGATATCTTTCCTTACTTATCGTTGGTCTGGTTGTTGGACTTATACTGTTTGTTTATTTCTAATGTAACTTACTACTGTTTTACCGACCGCTCCTTCCACTCTTTGTGAATAAACAAAGAACCCAACCCGATTGAACAGAGTAAAAGCGGGTAAAAAAATTGCAATAAGGGAAGGTAGAAGGCTAGACTCCAGTTTTGATAGCGTGTAAACCAGGGTATGTACGTAATAAAATCCACACAAAAACGTACAATGAATAATCGGAAAGCAAGTGGATAATCAGCTTGTACAATCAATAGTAAAAACGAGACCGGATAGATCAGGTTAATCAAAACCACCAATCCGGCAAAGAAAGTGGCCCGGGAGTCCGTTCCCCCTGAATTGTTCGCCATCCAGCGAATTCGTTGTCGGATCAAAGCTCCGATAGATTCCGGAACAGGTGTGACAACCGTTTGTTCAGGATGGAGGGTGTAACGTACTTTTCTTCCCTGTTTTTTGAATTGAGAAAGCGCAAATTGATCATCCCCCGAAAGGAGATGGTCATGTTGTGACAGATCGTTGTATGTCAGGTAGTCTTTCGTAGCGAATAGCAGATTGGCACCACTAGCCATAAGAGGATCGTTTTCCGGAACACTTCCCTGTAACAGTTGAAAACTACCGTACTCCAGCTCCATTAATTTACCGGCCAAAGTAGCTCCTGTCATCCGAACAGGCAGACAAATCATAGCGTAACTCCCGGGATAGGGAAGGGCGGAGAAATAATCTTCAGGTACTACCACATCTGCATCAAGAGTGAGTGTATAGGGAGTGTTTACTGTTTTAACTCCTTCAAAAACAGCTTTTTTTTTCCCGGAAACAGGATGGGAAAGAGAAAGAATCTCAAAGGAAATGGCAGATTCCGAAAGTTCTTGTTGGATTACGGCTTTTCCATTGTCAGTAGAATGATCATCTACAAAAATGAATGCAGCGGGAAGTTGTTTTTGAGCTTTGAGTGACTGTAAAAGGGGACGAATCCGGCTTTCTTCGTTTCGGAATGGAATGATAACAGTAAGCTCTTCCGGTCGTATTTTCGGGGATTGCTTTCGCTTTCTAACGACATTAAAAAGTAAAATATACAACGCAAAGCCGAGCGCAATACTGATCCAGAGGGCTACTACGATTTCGAGGGTTTCCATCGCAACCAGATTATTCCTCCGAGTAAAGCCGGAAGACTTAGATTAATAAACCAAAGAATCAGTGAGCAACTCAGGATCACAGCAGAATTAGGAATCAAACCTGCTAACACAAAAACGGCAATATTTTCCCGTACCAGAAGCTTTCCGAAAGCAATGGAAGGAGCCAGTGTCATAAGGAAGTAAACAGTCCATACAGCATATAGTAATTCCAGGTTAACCGGGATAGTAAACGCCGAAAGGATGAGGACATATTGTATAGAAAAAATACTGTGTCTTAGTAAACTCAACCCCAATAATTGCCATTTCAGCTGATGATTCCGTTGCAGAACAAGCGCTGCATGCTCCATAGATTTTTTCCAGAAAAAACGGGAAATAAACCGTGGTACGACCATCGGTCTGAGGTACAGAACCACCATTATTGTTGTGAGTAAATAGAAAATAACCCACATCCAACCTGCTATTTCGGGGAAATCCAGATGAACGAAAAGAGCAAACCCGATAGCTCCGAAGAACATCGAAGCAATCCATTGTGCTACATTTCCGTAGATCGTAAGAACAGAAGCCTCTATTTGCAGGCGTTTCGGAAGCCAGATCATTCTTCCGATGAAGTTACCCGACCGGTTGGGTGTAAAGAGACTGGAAGACACACCGGTTAACAATGAAAAAACAACTTTGGAAAGAGAAACTTTTGCGTGGAGACTTTTCAGAATGATACGCCATTTTATTCCCTCTATAAGCCAGTTGATGGGCATAAGCAGAAATGCCAGGAACAAAAGAGACGGTTTTCGAAGCAGAATTTCTTCGGGGGCAAATTTATCAAACCGAAAGAGCTGATATAGCAGAATTATCAACAAACCAATGCTAACCAGCAACTTGATGGTTGTAATTATCTTCCCGTTTATTTTCCGTAATTTCGCCAAAGTAGCTTAAAATAATGGTTGAAGATAAAATAATTCTTGGAATTGACCCGGGTACTACCGTTTTGGGGTATGGGTTAGTGCATGTGCAGGGGAAGAAGCTCAGTTTACTCAATTTTGGCGTGATTCACCTACATAAACTGGGAAACCAACCGGATAAGCTGAAACGAATTTACGATCGGGTAGAGGAAATTATCAGGGAGTATAAACCGGATGAAATGGCTATCGAAGCTCCTTTCTTCGGAAAGAATGTGCAGTCTATGTTAAAGTTGGGGCGTGCCCAGGGCGTTGCCATAGCGGCTGCCTTGAGCAAGAATGTGCCGTACGAAGAGTACACCCCAAAGCGGATCAAACAGAGTATTACCGGAAGTGGTAATGCATCCAAGGAACAGGTAGCGGCTATGTTGCAAACGCTGCTGAATTTTCCGGAAATGCCAAAATATCTTGATGCAACAGATGGTCTTGCTGCGGCTGTTTGTCACTATTTTTCCAAAGGGATCGGAGAGAATAATAAGGCAGGTTCAAAAGACTGGAAATCTTTTCTTACGCAGAATCCGGAACGAAAAAGATAACTACCCGACCGGGTGGTGATGAAAGAAAATGCAAGTCAGTCCTTTTTTCTTGTACTACATAAACAGTTTATGTACATTTGCGCCCTATTTTGCTGGTTGTGAAAAACGGAATTAAATATCTATTGCAGAGAATGCTTGGTTTTAGGCGTTATCTGATTGTTTTTTCCCGTTTTAAAATTGTCACACTTCGCAAAGACAAGAAAGAAGCCGACTTCTTTGCGTTTGTTGACCTGTTGAAACATCCTGCTACAATCCTTGATATAGGTGCCAATTTGGGGATTATGACGGTGCATTTGGGGAAGAAGTTTCCTGCTGCAACGATTCATGCCATAGAACCTATACCGGATAACCTGGCTGTTCTATACGCTAATATTCGTCGCTACCGACTAAAAAATGTAGAGGTGCATGAACTGGCGGTGGGTGACGAAGAAAAAACCGTCAAAATGGTGCTCCCCGTTCAGGGAAAAACCCGTATGCAAGGGTTGAGTCATGTCAAACATGAAAGTATTACCGAATGGAACGAGGGAGATGAGTTTGAAGTGCAGTGTACAAAGTTGGATACACTTTTCCCACAAGAACAGGTAGATGCTATTAAACTGGACGTTGAAAATTTTGAGTTTTTCGCACTTCGCGGGGGAATTGAAATAATACAACGGACACACCCGGTTATTTATGCCGAATTATGGGACAACGAGAACCGGGTAAAATGTTTTGATTTACTAACAGGGTTAGGCTATACAATCAATGTGGTTGAGAACGGGATTTTGGTGCCTTTTGATCCGTTGAATCATACACAGCAGAATTTCATCTTTCTGATCGGGGAGTAAATAGTGCTTACTTTCCGTTGTATTCTACAATATTTCGTTCTGTTTCGTACAAACGTACCGTTAGTTCAAGTCGGGATGAAAGTCTTTTCCTGAGCTTGTTCCAGATAACAATCGCAATGTGTTCTGCAGTAGGATTTAACTGTGCAAATTCGGGTACGTCAAGGTTTAAGTTTCTGTGATCAAAGGGTTCAATCACTTCTTCCCGGATATATTGTTTCAGTGTCTTCATATCGATGACATACCCGGTGTCGGGATCTATTTCTCCCTCTACCCAGGCTTCCAGTACGTAATTGTGTCCGTGATAATTGGGGTTATTGCAAAGACCAAAGACTTCGTCGTTCTTTTCCTCCGACCATGTCGGATTATACAACCGATGTGCTGCATTGAAAGTCTCCCGTCTGCATACTTTCATAACTCCCTTTTTTATGTATATAACAACTCCCGCCAAAAGAGCGGGAGTGTATGACTATAAGTATTTTTTTATTTCGTCTGCATTTTCCTGCATAATGATACGGAACCATGCCGTGTAATTCTCAGGATTATTTTTCATGTCATCAACGAGATCCTCCCATGCCATAAATTTCCAGTCTCCCACTTCTTCAGGGTTAGGAACAGGTTCGCCATTAAAAACACCTGTCATTACATGGTCAAATTCATGTTCGGTCATACCTTTATCCAATTCTGCTCTGTAGATAAAGGGATAGGCATAAGTAAGATCTACCACAAACCCCATTTCTTCCTGCAGACGTCGTTTTCCTGCTTCGATAATTTCCTCGCCGTCTCTTGGATGGCTGCAGCAGGTGTTCGTCCACAATCCTCCTGAATGATACTTGGAATCGGCACGTTTCTGTAAAAGGACCTCTCCCTTATCATTCACCACAAAAACAGAAAAGGCACGGTGCAAAAGACCTTTTTCATGCGCTTCTGTTTTTCCCATCAGCCCGATGGGATTATCACTTCTGTCTACAAGGACTACTTGTTCTTCCACGTTTTTCGAATTTGATTGTGATAGACAAAGGTAATACAATTGATTCTATTTTTAGAAGCTGTTGGGAAGACTTGGGTAGATTATTCCTGTTTTTGAGAGTGGAATATACTCCCTTAAACCGAAAGAAAAACAGGGTGGACAGAAACTGTTGGGAGGCGTTGTCCACAATTAATTGTTAAATTTGTTAATAATCCTGTAACAAAAGAAGACGTAATCCGTCTCAGTAAAAACGAGAACAAAATCGAATGACAGTAAGCGAATACAACATTTGTGTAAGAGACTACTCCGATAATATCTATCGGTTCGTTTTAAAACACATAAAGAATGTTGAGAAAGCGGAGGATATTGTCCAGGATGTTTTTGAAAAAGTCTGGGTAAAAGTTGAAGATATTTCATTTGCTAAAGCCAAGAGTTATTTTTTTCAGGCGGCCTATCGAACGATGATAGACTACATAAGAAAAGACGCCAGGATTTGCTACAGCGAAGAAATTCAGTCGGAACAAAAGAGCTTTCAGAAACAGACGGACTTACAGGAGATTCTGAACAATGCGTTGGAACGATTGCCCCAGATTCAACAGAGTGCGATACTGCTGCGGGATTATGAGGGTTACAGTTACGAGGAGATAGGAGAGATTTTGTCGTTGAATGAGTCGCAGGTGAAGGTGTATATTTTCAGGGCGCGAAAAAATTTGAGAGAGTATTTGAGAAAAATAGATTATGTGTTAGACGAACGATGAAAAGAATTACGCGAAATAACTATGAAGCCTTTTTACTGGATTTAAGTGAAGGGAGACTGTCCTCGGAACTGGCTGAAGAGTTGTTTGATTTTTTATCAGACAATTCTGATCTGGAAGCTGATCTGGAGGAAATGGATACGACGCCTGTTCTCTTAACCAGTCATGTTCCTAACCGTCGCAAAAATACTTTGTATAAGGAAGAAAGCGAAGAAAACCTTTTGAACCTTATTATCTCAGTAACAGAAAATGTTGCTCAACCAAATGAAGAAAAGCAACTTTCTGTGATGATAGAGAAAAATGAGCAATGCAGGGACGAGTATAAACTCATGCGGTCGATTGCGCTTAAACCGGGAGCAGAAGAGTTTTCAAGAAAAGCACTATTGATGCAGGAAGCACCTGTTCGTGTCATGCCATGGTTACTGCGTTTTTCAGGAGTCGCAGCAGCTGTTTTGTTTATGTGGACTTTTTTCAGAAATGATAATCCGTCGCTATACTCTTCTGAGCGCATGGCGTATGTGAACGAAGGAGGAGTGTCAACTCGGGATGTAGGAGGACAGTTTGTCGCCGAAGAATTACCTGATGTTGGGTCTGAAAATCTGTTGAATGAAGAGATCGTTATCGGGGATGGCGGGAAAAACACTCCTCAAAACTCAATTAATTCGGGAGAAGAAAAAATGGTCTGGCTGGCAGACAATACTTTGGATAATGCACGTACAAATTACATGGAGGATGCTGCACTACCCCGATTGAAGCAAGTAGATAATATCACATTAGACCAACATCTTAATACGGATGTGATCGCCTTACAAACAGAAACTCTGCAACAGGAGAAAACTCCTGCTGATATTAGCGAGGAGCCTAGTTATATTACAGCTATGTCTGAAGAGCAGGAGGATCTGAAATCCTCTTCCCTTGTGAACAAAGTAACCATTAAGATTGATGAAAGTGTTGAGTTGAAGCGGGAGAATGATGCATTTTATGTACGAATAGGTCGCTTTACCGTAAGTTTTGTCAAATCAATCTTTTCCAAGAATAATAAAGACGACGACGAGAACAAAAAAGAAAACAAGAAGAAATGAGAAAATTGCTTTTCCTCTTTTTGTGCGGTAGTGTATTTACGGGATACGGTCAGGAAGCCGATACTACAAAAATCAAACTGGGAGACTCAAATATGACGATAGCCATTGAAAAGAATGGCAAAGATCAAGGGTACTACAACAGATACCGGAGAAAGGATAAGATTCTCGGAGATCATAAGTATGCACATTGGTCCGGGTTAGATATTGGTGTGGGGATGCTGTTGAATTCTTCCGGAGGTACCTCTTTTACAGGGGCCGATTATCTGGAAAATGATCCGTCGGCTTCTTGGACATTCAATGTGAATCTTTTTGAACATTATTTCCCAATTGCGAAGCACCATTTTGGATTTGTCAGCGGTATCGGTTTTAATGCCGTACATTATGGTTTCAAGAGAAACTATATGATTGATTTTAACTACCTGGACAATGAGATGACAGCTGAGCTGGATACAGTTTGGAATTACACGAGAAATCGTTTGTTGGTTGGCTATTTGCAACTTCCGGTTTTATTTCAGGTAAACACCAGTGATGATTACAGAAAGAATATACACATTGCTTTCGGTGTTTTGGCGGGTGTACGTATCGGTTCGGATGTTAAAAGGAAGTCGAAACAGAATGGTGAAGTATATAAATACGTGGAAAGAGGATCGTTTTTCCTTAATCCCTTTAAGTTGGACGCAACATTGCGTTTAGGATACAGAAACTGGGGTATATTCGGTAGTTATAACCTGGTTCCTTTATTTGAGACATCTGTTACGCAAAGAGCAAACGCTGTTTCGTTTGGATTGTCTTTTACCTGGTAAATAAATTTTATCTATAATCGAAAACGTGGAGGGCGATGCGGTTTACCGTGTCGCCTTTTACTTTACCCATACTTTGTATTTAAAATATGGAGTAGCAAAAAGGGGAATTCGTTCGAATTCCCCTTCACTTTATCTGAAAGAATTTCTGTTATTTTTCAGTAGTTGTCAGCGAAGCTTTCATAAACTCACGGTTCATTCGTGCGATATTAGAAAGAGAGATCCCTTTAGGACACTCTACCTCACAAGCTCCTGTATTTGTACAGTTTCCGAAACCTTCTTCATCCATTTGAGAAACCATATTTAATACACGTTGTTCAGCTTCTACACGACCCTGCGGAAGTAGTGCAAACTGAGATACTTTTGCCGATACAAAAAGCATGGCAGAAGCATTTTTACAGGTAGCCACACATGCCCCACATCCGATACAAGTTGCAGCAGCAAACGCATCATCTGCATCTTGTTTAGGAACAGGAATAGAGTTGGCATCTTGTGCCGCTCCCGTATTAACGGAAATATAACCTCCTGCCTGAATAATACGGTCAAACGCAGAGCGGTCTACTACAAGATCCTTGATTACCGGAAATCCTTTTGCTCTCCATGGTTCGATATAAATCGTATCTCCGTCTTTAAAAGAACGCATGTGTAGCTGACAGGTAGTAACACCCGACTGAGGTCCGTGAGCACGACCATTGATATATAATGAACACATTCCGCAAATACCCTCGCGGCAATCGTGGTCAAATGCTACAGGCTCTTCACCTTGTTCAACCAACTGATCATTTAATACATCCAACATCTCAAGAAAGGACATATCAGGTGAAATATTGTCGATGGGGTAGTTTACAATCTTACCTTTATCATTAGCGCTTTTTTGTCGCCAGATTTTCAATGTTAATTTCATCTCTTTCGTTTTTTTAATGATTCGACAAATACCTTACTTGTAGCTTCGTTGAACCAGTTTTACGTTTTCGAATACCAATTCCTCTTTGTTCATTTTGGGTTCCTGACCGTCGCCGGTAAATTCCCATGCAGAAACAAAGGCATAGTTTTCATCGTCACGAAGAGCCTCCCCTTCGTCAGTTTGGGACTCTTCACGGAAGTGTCCACCACAAGACTCTCTTCTTGTCAGTGCATCCAGACACATTAATTCTCCTAATTCAAGGAAGTCAGCAACGCGTCCTGCTTTGTCCAATTCAGGGTTGAATTCATTTGCAGATCCCGGAACACGAACGTTTTCCCAGAATTCTGCACGTATAACACTTATTTCTTCGATCGCCTCTTTAAGACCTTGTTCATTACGTGCCATACCACATTTATCCCACATTACTTTTCCAAGACGTTTGTGGAAGTAGTCAACAGGTTTTGTTCCTTTGTTAGCAATAAGTTTGTCGATACGATCTTTAACTTCTTTTTCTGCTGCTTCAAACTCAGGAGTGTCCGTTGGAATTTTTCCTGTACGAATGTCTTTTGATAAATAAGATCCTACTGTGTAAGGAATAACGAAATATCCGTCTGCCAGACCCTGCATCAAAGCAGAGGCCCCAAGTCGGTTTGCTCCGTGGTCACTAAAGTTAGCTTCTCCAAGGGCGTATAAACCGGGAACAGTTGTCATTAATTCATAATCCACCCAAAGTCCACCCATTGTGTAGTGTACTGCCGGATAAATTTTCATCGGAGTTTCATACGGGTTGTCACCAGTGATCTGCATATACATATCAAACAGGTTTCCGTATTTCTCTTTCACAACATCTTTACCTAGTTTGATAATTGTTGTTTTATCCGGATTGACAATGTTGTGTTTATTAGCCTCAATCTTACCGTATCGCTCAATAGCAGCGGCATAATCAAGGAAAACAGCCTGCCCGGTTGGGTTTACACCAAATCCGGCATCACATCTTTCCTTGGCTGCACGCGAAGCTACATCACGGGGAACCAGGTTACCAAATGCAGGGTAACGTCTTTCCAGGTAATAATCACGGTCTTCTTCTGCTATATCATTTGCTTTCTTTTGACCTTGCTGAATGGCTTTCGCATCTTCGATCTTTTTAGGAACCCAGATACGACCGTCATTACGAAGTGACTCTGACATCAGCGTCAGCTTACTTTGGTGATCTCCTGAAACCGGGATACAAGTAGGGTGAATCTGTGTAAAGCAAGGATTTCCGAAGAATGCTCCTTTTTTATATGCTTTCCATGCCGCACCTACATTACTTCCCATTGCGTTCGTAGAAAGGAAGAATACGTTTCCGTACCCACCGGAACATAGAAGTACTGCGTGTCCTGAGTGACGCTCAATTTCTCCGGTTACAAGGTTACGTGCAATAATTCCTCTGGCTTTACCATCAATTTTAACGATGTCCATCATCTCATGACGATTATACATCTTAACTGTACCCTTTGAAATTTCTTTTGAAAGTGCCGAATACGCACCTAACAAAAGCTGCTGTCCGGTTTGCCCGGCTGCGTAGAATGTACGTTGTACCTGTACTCCACCAAAAGAACGGTTGTCCAGAAGTCCGCCGTATTCGCGAGCGAAAGGAACACCCTGAGCAACACACTGGTCAATGATGTTTGCACTTACTTCTGCCAGACGGTGAACATTTGCTTCACGAGCGCGGTAGTCACCACCTTTAATTGTATCATAGAAAAGACGGAACGTTGAGTCACCGTCATTTTTATAGTTTTTTGCTGCGTTGATTCCTCCCTGTGCTGCAATAGAGTGAGCACGACGCGGTGAATCCTGAAAGCAGAATACTTTAACATTATACCCCATCTCAGCCAACGAAGCAGCTGCAGAAGATCCTGCAAGACCTGATCCGATTACGATCACATCTATCAGTCGCTTATTTGCCGGGTTTACAAGGGCTACTTTATTTTTATAATCAGTCCATTTTTTGTCTAATGAACCTGCTGGTATTTTTGAATCCAATGTACTCATATCTGTTTATGGATTAAGATTGTTGAGATAAAAACAAATAAACGGGGATCGCTGCAAACGCCAATGGGACAATAACAGCGAATGCTGTTCCCAATTTCTGAATAGCGGGCGTATACTTCTTGTGGCGAAGTCCCAAACTTTGGAATGCACTTTGGAAACCGTGCATCAGGTGGAATGCAAGAGCAAACATCGCAACAACGTAAAGAAGCATCGCTACAATTGCTGTGCTGTTAACAGCAGGATTAAAGAAATCCATTACAACCTGGTACAAATCTTTGTTTCCGGCAGTATCTACAGGAAGGTCTCCGAAATGCATACGCCACCAGAAATTCTGCATGTGTACAACGATGAAGACAAGAATCGCTGTCCCCAACACTGCCATGCTGCGTGAATACCACGTAGAATTCGCTCCGGGATTAGAGTTAGCATACTTTACCGGGCGTGCCTTTCTGTTCGCTACGGTAAGCAAAATACCGTCAATTGCGTGAAATAAAATACTGAAGTACGTAAGGTAACTTAGTATTTTGACAGCCGGGTTTGATGTCATGAATAGGGCATATTCATTGAACTGAAGTTTTCCTTCTTCTCCTGAAATGAACAATTGTAAGTTTCCGGCAAGGTGACCTACTAAAAACAAACACAGAAACAGTCCTGTCAATGCCATCCAGTATTTCTTGGCTAAAGAGGACTTAATTAGTACTGATTTACTCATGGTATCCTTAATAATTTAAGTATGAATGCGACAAATTTAACCCACATTAAAAATAATATCAAGGTATCGTCCTATTTAGAATAAATATAGATAAATTCCGATACCTGATTTTCGAACAAATGTAATGATAAATAAAGCATTTTTTTCTGAATTGAAAATTCGGCTTTATGCATCATAATCGACTCCCTGATCTTTTAAATGCTTCTTAACACGGAAGGCATACAAAAGAATAAGAGCAAAACAAATTACGGTCAGCCAATACGAAAAATGTATGTCTTGTGTGTAATCTGCGACAGCTCCCTGCAATGGAGGAATAATAGCACCTCCCAGAATCATCATAATCAGGAAGGCAGATCCCTGATTGGTGTATTTTCCCAATCCTGCAAGAGAGAGAGAAAAAATACAGGGCCACATAATAGAACAGAATAAGCCTCCGCTGATAAAGAAATAAACAGAAGTTTTTCCGTCCGTAAAAATTCCAACAAGCATCATTACCAAAGCAACAAAACTATAGATCATAAGAGTGCGGGCTGGTTTTTCCTGTCCTATGTAGGTTGCAATGATCATGAGTAAGACAAAGGGAAAGTAGTAATAAAGTTCAATCATTTTTTCAGGAGTTCCAATCGCATTGAACTTGATCCAGTTTACTCCCAAAAGTACGAGATAGGCGACAAGAGGTACAACTGTCAGCAGAATTTTCCGTGTTTGGGTTTGTAAGTTGAATGCGGCTATCGCACCAGCCCATCGTCCTATCATAAGGCTTCCCCAGTACAACGAAATGAAATGAACTGTGTGATCACTCGTTAGTCCAAGAATGTCCGGTTGTTTCATCAATTCGGGCAGGTTACTCTGAATTGCAACTTCAACACCCACATAAACGAAAATAGCCAGCATTCCCCAACGTAATTGAGGAAATTTCAGTGCGCCGATTCCTTTTTCGATCTTTTCTGTGGATGTTACTTTCGGAAGCTTGGAAAGGGCAAGTATGATTGCAACGAGAACGAAAGCCCCTGCAAGATATAAGTAAGGTGCTTTTACTCCCTGAATTCCCAGTCCGAACTTATTTTCACCGGTGATATTCCCAAAAATGGCATAACTGACGAGAAGTGGGCCAATGGCAGTTCCGAAGGAATTAATTCCCCCTGCCAGACTTACACGGTGTGCGCCTGTTTTAGGTTCGCCCAATGCAATTACGTACGGGTTTGCTACAATTTGTTGCAGTGAAAATCCAAGCCCGACAACAAAAAGAGAGGTGAGCATAAGGGGATAGGATTGCATATCTGCGGCAGGAATAAATCCCAACGAACCGATAGCAGAAATTCCAAGTCCGAGAATCAGTCCTTTTTTATAACCAATTGCATTTAAAGGGTCACGCCAGAATACAGAAAGAAGGAAATAAACAAGCGAACCACTAAAATAGGCAGCATAAAATGCCCAGTCAACCAACTGGCTTTGAAACTGAGTTAACTCGAACCCCTCTTTAAAAAGCCCAATGAGTACGGTGTTGGAAGCAGCTACGAATCCCCAAAAGAAAAAAACGAGTACAATAACAGCGAGTGACCTGCCGGGGTTGTTTATTTTCATAGATAATTGTTTAAGGATGGCAAATTAGAAAAAATATAGTTTATTCCAACAAAAAAACGGACGATGCATATTCATCGCCCGTTTATTAGTTCTGTTTTTTCTGTTATTGTTTAATAATCCGTTTTACTACAACGCCTTCTTTTGTTTCAATGTGAACACTGTAAACTCCGGTTGCTTTTTCGGATAAATCAAGTTCTGCCGTATCTGCTTCTGTTGAAAAAGAAGTAACCAGCATTCCGGTTGTACTGTATATTGAAATACGTTTCGTTCCGGATACGTCTGCCAGTATGTTTACTTTACCATTGGTAGGATTAGGATAAACTGATATTGTATGCTCATTTTCTAAATCCTGAACTCCCACTACCTGGTTTGTACAGAAATTAATGGTTGTTGTTGCTCCGAAGTCAGCATCTTCTTCAGCAATAGCACCTATTGTACCGGATGCGTCCGTAATTGTAACATACCCTGTTGTTGAACACCAGCCTCCACCAGATATTCCGTCACTGAATGTGTCGTCAAGAATAAGTTTGTAACAACCTTCTTCCAGACACCATTCGGTGGACATTAATGGAGGGTTAAAATTGTCGGGATAAGGTCCTCCTGTTGCCAGTTGGTTTCCTGTACTGTTTTCAAGTACCCAGGATGTTTCGCTCCCGTAACAATCGAGTTGTAAGTCGTATTGGACTTCCACTCCATTCGGGTAAGTAGTAAAAGTTGACGAAAGGGCATTATTTCCGGCATTTTCATCAGAACTTCCGTTTACAGAAACAACTTCTACTGCAAAAGTATGTTCTCCGTTACCCAGGTTGTTTACCGGAAGATTGATCACTTCAGACTCATACATGTTGAGACTTCCTGACCAATTGATCGTCTGAGTAGCTCCGTTATCATAGCTATATTCAATAACAGCACTTGTCATTACAGTTGATCCCAGGTTAATCAATCGGAAAGAAGGAGAAACACTTCCTGAACAAACGGTTCCGGCAGCTCCTTCCAGTGAACCAATACTGGCGTCTAAAGCTGCAGCAGGTGTCCCCAGGTTCAGTCCGTCGATAAACTCAACACCTGAGTTGTTAGGGTCTAGCCAATGTTTCAATTGATTAGACTGATCGCTCCCTGCGGGTTCCCATGAATTGTGTACGCGACCATAAAAATCGGGAGAAGTGAGATTGCTGCAAGAAGCTCCACCGCCCCATAACTGTCCTATGATACGACCGTTTTGATCAAACAAAGGAGATCCGGAAGAACCACCTTCTGTTGTTGTATTACGATCCCATTGTACTCTCCAGCTACTTGCCGGTTCCGTAGAATTCATAGCTTGTTCTGCTGATGCAGGGTTGTCGTCAAATGAAATCTTTTTAATATCACCGGATGGATGATGAATAGAAATTGTAGATGTTGGTGGTGTGTTGGAATTATTCCACCCTGCAAAATAAGGGTTGTAAGCTTCCGGAACTGTCCCGTTTTCCAGTGCTCCTGCTGTGATTTCTACCAAACACATATCGGAAGGTTGTCTTCTTGCCCGCAGTACAGCTCCGGATAGAGACTGGAAAGAAGGAGAAGAACCAGGATCAGAACAACCGTCTGCCTGCCAGTTAAAGCGGAAAATCCATGAAGCAGGATTACTGTAACAGTGATTTGCCGTCAGAACATAAGGAGTTCCATCGTTAAGGGTGTTGTTAATCAGTGCTCCTGAACAGAATCCGTTACTTCCGGAAACAAGCATAAGCGCACTGTTACGTTGGTTTACCCACGGGCTACCATCAGGGCAGTTCACATTCATATTACAGGAACCGGATTCTCCGAAAACTTTTTCCTGAAATTCGTTGGAAGATCTGTATCCGTGAGTAACTGTACCTACTTCTACAAAACCTGCTTTATTCTTGTTCTTTTCAGGAATGTAGTATTCAACCAATACTGTGTTCCCAGGTACTAATTCCGCTCCAAGCGTTCCTTTATACAGGTGCTTTGAAGTGAATTTCCCTAAAACAAAATCTCCTGAGGGACTGAATACATATAATTCATTTCCTTCCGGGATTACTGTGTTTTCAAATGTAAGGTTAACCGTCAATGCATTTTCACAGGTAATGGATAACAACCAGATTTTACCACCGTCAGCAAGTTCAATCCATGATCCGGCATTTTCAGTGTTCAATTGCGTATGATTATTATACCCGAATCTCCACGGAGCAATACCTTTTCCGTCAGTTTCTGCATCTTCTGAACGAAGCGCTGCAATGTTCGGTTCTGAAAATATTTGTTTTTGCACCTGCTTTAATTCCTGAGCAGGTAGTTTATGGCTTTTCGGGAAACCACCGTCTCCCTGCTGTGCTTCCACGTTCATAGAGAGCAACAGCAAGCCAAGAATGAGTATATGTTTTTTCATGGTTTTTAAGAAGTTTACTTTCGTTTAATACTACAACCTTTCGCAGGTGTCTGCTGAGGATCAATTTTCTTTCCGGCAGAGGCATTTTCGATTGCATTTAACAAATAAGTCTCCTCTTTTTTTCTCTTAATATCCCAGCTGTTATCAATCAAACCTTCATAAATAAGCTTTCCTGTCTTGTCAAAATAAAAGACGTGAGGAGTGGCTTTTGCGTTGAAAGCATTTGCCACTTTACTGTCTTTATCTAGCAGATAAGCCATTTTATACTCTCCTTTTTTTGCCTGTTGGGTCATGTCTTCAAAACTTTCACCACCTTCTCTTTTGGCTTCATTGGAGTTGATAAGTACGAGGTTTACACCTGTTTTCTGAGCGGATTCGTAAAGGGAATTGTAGTCTTTCTCCCATCCGGCAAAACTCTCTCCTCCGATTACAAAAGGACAGGTTGTTGCTGAAAAGATCACAATCAGACCATTTTTACCCATACTTTCTTTCAACGTTGTGGTTTTTCCGTCAACAGACTTCAGCTGTGTATTGCTTTCAGGAATCATTGTTCCCGGTTTTATCGGGACAATGTCAGCTTGTGCACCGGCGAAGAATACCGCCGAAATTGCAAACAAAATCAATTTAAATCTTAACATAACATAAATTTTTGGGTTGTTCTGCATCTTTAAAATCCCTAATTTCGGGCAATTATTTTATTTTTCCATGAAAAAACTTAAAATATTAACAATATTCTTGGTGTTCTGTTCAGGGATTTCCATTGCACAGGAAATTAGTATAACACCCAAAAAATTGCCTTATTACAAGCTGTATGAATGGCCCGGAAAGGGAGTGATTGTTGCGGGTAAAGACTTTAAAGGAAATACGCTTCAGCAGGAAATTACTTTAGTTAGTGCTTCCGGCGAGACGAAATGGCAGGAACAATATATGCCGCAGGTTGAGAATCCGTATCCTATCTATTCGGAACATTCGGATTACTTGTATTTCCTGGATCAATTGCAGCCTGACAACGGAAAGATTTTTTACAATCAGACCAATTTGAGTGGGTACATACGAAAAGGATCTATTTACTTTCCGCCGGTTTTCCGATCTGTTTCGGACATTGATTACAGTTCCTGTGAATTAATTGATATTAACAATGCTACGGACGATCTGATTTTTCATTTTCGCTTGAAGGATAAAAAGAATAAGCAGTATCAGGATGTTCTTGTATTCCTGAATCACTACAGTTTAAAAACCTTTATTGCAAAGGTTCCTGCTGTATTCCCTTTTGATGTGGTTGAAAAGGGAGATAAATCGCTTTTGTATTTTGCCGGGAGTAAAGCAGATGAAAATTATTTTGTACATACTACTGTGAAGGATAAAAAAGAAGGGTTTGATATTCTGATTTTTGATAAAAAAGGAGCGTTTTCCGGTTCACGCTTTTTACTAAGCCCCGATGCTGCTATCGAACTTTCTGATCGTAAAGCATTTTTCCCATCCGGAGCGTATTATAATCCGGCGACTGTTTTTTCTGCACGGGGTCAGTTATTCTTTATGGAGAATGAATGGTATTTGAGTAGCCGGAAAGGGACTGCGCTGTCTGTTTGGAAACAGGATGACAACGATGCGTTTCAACTCTTCGGATCTTATGAAGTTAAAACGAAAAAAAATCCGGGACACGCGGTTGGATTAACGAAAATTAATGGTAACTTGTTGGTTACTGTATCCTCTGATCTGGAACAGACAGGTTTTGTCCTGTCAGAAAAGGGGGAAACGGTAGCATCTCATGAATGGGGAGAACAGCAACAGTATAGTGAAAATCCGTCAGGATTGCTTCGGGAGAATTCCGGAAGCACGTTTTGGCTTTTGTTCGATGATGGTTGGCGAAAGGCCGGTAAAATTGAATTTAGCGAAGAACTTCAGTCATTAACTTTTGAAAAAGAATAAGATGATAATAGGGATTTGCGGAGGAAGTGGTTCGGGTAAGACTTCAGTATTAAGTGGTTTAAAAGAATACTACAAAGAGTTTAATCCGACGGTTGTCTCTATGGACAATTACTACCTCCCGATTGAGCAACAGCAAAAAGATGAAAACGGAGAGATTAATTTCGACCTCCCTTCATCGTTAGACCGGGAAAAGTTATTTGATGACGTAAAGAAGTTATTACGTGGTGAGTCGGTGGAATTTGTTGAATATACCTTTAATCACAAGGAAACGGAGATTCGGACTGTTTTGGAACCTTCGGAGTTGATTATTATAGAAGGGCTGTTCCTGATGTATTATACCGAAATTTTTGATCTCATTGACTTTTCTGTATTTATGGATGTTTGTCAGAAGGTTCAACTTGAAAGAAGAATCGAACGTGATCTTGTCGCAAGAGGATACTCAAAGCAGGAAATTTTGTACCAGTGGAATCATCATGTGCTTCCTTGTTACGAGCGTTATGTTGAACCCTATAAGAGTCTTGCTGATTTGATCGTTATCAATGAACGTCCTATAAAAGAAGTGATACGAGATGTGATTGAAAGTGTAGATAAGCATCCGTGTATGAAAAAGCTTAGAGTTTTGGTGTAAACTACTATGAGGAGATGGCTGAACAATAGTAATTTTATTCTGGCGACGCTATTTCTGTTAGTTTCCACATTATTATTCGGTGTTTTCTTTACTCCTTCTCCTGAAAAGGAGTTTGATAAGTTTCATGAGCAGTTTATACGGAAGAAGGTACAACTACATCAGTCGATGGATGAGTTTGCTTCTTATGTTACACCTAAAGATTCACTCCCTTCTATCTGGAAAAAAACCAAAAAGTTCCGGCGCTCCGATTTTGTCTATTATTTGTATGATGCAGATACACTCATCTACTGGACATCCAATAAGGCTCCGTTCACATTAGAGAACAGCGAGGTTACAGAAGGAGTTGTGTTGTTGGAGAACGGTTGGTATTATTTGCACGAAAAAGCCGTTGACCAACGAAAACTGGTAGGTCTCTTTTTGATAAAAAACGAATACCCGTATGAAAATGAAAGTCTTTCGAATCACTTTAATGAAGACTTTTCTTTTCCATTTACAGCGGTTATAAATCAATTCCCCGATAAATATGATGTTACGGATGAAGCTGGAAATTTTCTTTTTTCGCTTCGTGATTTTAAACCGTTACCTAATCCGGACCGATTACAGGTATTTTTTTTCCTGTCGGTTATTTTTACTTTGTTTTTCTTTTTCAGGGGGATCATCACAGAAATTCAGCGTCAAACAAATGCGCTACTTTATTTAGGTGTTGTAGCAATTTTGTTGTTGTTTATCCGATGGATGCTGATGCGGTATGATGGTCTCAGAGTCTTTGAAGGATTTACACTACTTGACCCACAATTATTTGCCTCTTCAGCCCTTTTTCCTACACTTGGAGATTTGATAATAAACGTGCTTCTGTTGGTGCTTTTTGTTAAAATGGCAACACAGATTAAAGTTCCGGAACTGAAAAATGGACTTCGGGCAGTTGTTGGTGTTTTGTCACTTCTTTTGTTCTTTGGGTTAAGCTATTTGTATACTGTCAGCATACATCATCTTATTCTGGATTCGGACATTCCAATTGAGTTGTACCGGTTTATGGATTTGAATCTGTATTCCTTTATTTTAGTAGGATTGATAGGGATTTTACTGTATGTGTACTATACGATAGCTCTTGTACTATTGCGGAACTTTTCATTTTCCGGATTACGCCCCACAACTCAGGGAGTGTTTTGGTTTTTCTTTTCAATACTCTATTTTTTTGTTTTTATTCTCTTACCCCATGAATCGCTGGCCGTTTTATTACTCTCAGTAATTTTTAGCGGAGTCATTCTCTTTTTACAGGTTTGGAAACCAAAGCGCTATTCATTTCCGAGAGTTGTACTTATTCTAGCGTTACTGACAGCTTTTTCTGCTTTTCAGATTCAGTCAACTATTCAGGAAAAAAGCATTGAGCGGTTTGAATTATACGCTACTAAACTCATTTCAGACAAAGATTTAAATACAGAGATTGAATATGGACAATTGGGGAAAGTTTTACAGCAACATCCTCTTTTGGTTGAAGCATTCAATAATTCGGAGGAATTGAGTCTTTCGGACGTAAAGAACACATTGGAAAAGCGTTTTTTTAACCAGTATTGGAGCAGGTACGAAACCGATTTCTTTTTATTTGATTCCGAGTATAACCCTATTGCACCGTATGCTGTAATGCAGGACGGAAATCTGGAGCGATTTAATGAGTTATTAGCATCAAGTGCGGAACCTTCGGAGATCAGCGAAAATATCTATTACATTACGGACTATAGTGATAAACTGAGCTATTTAATCAGGCAGCCTGTCTATGCGAAGTCCGATAGTTTATTGGGATATCTGTTTTGTACGTTAAAGTCGAAAATTATTCCGCAGGAAATTGGTTTCCCACGGCTTTTGCTGAGTGAGGAGTCCCGTGTGTTTTTCCCACTTGAGGAATATTCTATTGCCAAATATGTAGGAGGAAAACTCGTTTCACGACACGGGGCGTATAACTATCCTTTATCCCTCTCATCTTTTCTTTCTGAATCATCGCGTAAATCCGGGTATTTTATTCACAGAAGGGATGCGCACTACGTACTGTTCGGGGACTATGAAAGGACGATAGTATTGTCAAGACCAGTAGTTTCCTTCTCTGAAAAACTGACATCGTTTTCACTCTTGTTTTCTATTTTCGGACTTCTTCTACTGGCCGTTTTGTTAAGTTCCGGTAAACTGATTCCTGACTTGTCCCGTATCCGACTGGCATTCAGGATACAATTGTTGCTGATTGCGTTGGTATTTTTCTCATTACTGTTTTTGAGTTTAGGTACAGGATCTTTTGTCAAGGACCAATACGATGATTATCGGGATGGTTTGATCAGAGAAAAGCTGACATCAGTAAATCTCGAACTTGTTCAGAAACTGGGATATGAAACTTCGCTGAAGCGTTCCAAAATGGCAAGTTATCTGGAATATTTGCTACAAAAGTTTTCGATCGTTTTTGTTACGGATATAAACCTGTATGGGTTAAATGGAGAGTTGTTGGCATCTTCACGTCCCGAAATTTATAATCTCGGGTTGATCTCCGACCAAATTAATCCGAGGGCTTTCAGGAATATCGGTCATAAGATGAAAAGTGTCTATATTCATGAAGAGGAGATTGGAAATTTGACGTATCTGTCGGCTTACATTCCATTGCAGAATAACGAAGATGAGGTCATAGCCTATATTAACTTGCCCTATTTTGCAAAACAGAATGAATTTGAAAATGAAATTGCTGGTTTCCTTTCTGAAATCATTAATATTTTCGTGCTGTTACTGACATTGAGTATCATTGTTACGGTGGTTATTACGAATCGTATTACAGAACCATTGAAGCTGCTACAGAGAAGTCTGGCAGAATTGCGCTTAGGGAAATCGAATAAACCCATTTATTACAAACGGGATGACGAGATTGGTGCGTTAGTAAAGGAGTACAACGCCAAGCTAAAAGAATTAGAGATTAATGCTGAAAAACTGGCGCAGACGGAGCGAGAGGTTGCCTGGAGAGAAATGGCGAAACAAGTGGCACACGAAATAAAGAATCCGTTGACGCCTATGAAATTGAGGATTCAACATCTGCAACGGTCATTTGATCCATCCGATCCTGATTCTGTTCAGCGACTGGATGAAGTGGCTCAGTCTATTGTAGAACAGATCGATGCACTTACTGTGATTGCAAATGAGTTCTCCAATTTTGCAAAACTTCCGAAACCAAACAAAGATATTGTTGACCTGAACATGGTTATAAAGAATGTTGTTACCACTTTTGAAGAACTTGAAGAGGTCGACATTACGACCAGTTTTCAGAAAGTGAAAACAGCTGTTTTTGCGGATAAAGATTTGATGATCCGGGTGTTTAATAATCTTGTGAAGAATGCAGCACAGGCAATCCCTGAGGAGAGAAAAGGAGAGATTTTTATTTCGGTAAGAACAGAAGAAGGAGTTGTAAAAGTAGCTGTGCGTGATAATGGATCCGGAATTCCGGATGAGATGAGAGATAAGATCTTTGCACCTAATTTCACAACCAAATCTACCGGCATGGGGCTTGGTCTGGCTATGGTACGTCAAATTATTGAATCGCATGATGGTCAGATTTATTTTGAAAGTTCCGAAGCAGGCAGTACCTTTTTCATTGAATTAAAAGAATATTCGGAACAGTAACTTTGGTTTATTGTATGGATTGTTTTTGCGATGTAAAATGAACTACATTTGCAAATTATCATGACGAAAAGGCAACAATATCTGATCCTCATTCACCTGGTAGTTATTGTCTGGGGGTATACTGGAATTATGGGAAGGGCAATAACATTGTCTTCAACAGAACTGGTCTGGTATCGTCTGTTGATTGCTTTTGTTTCGCTGGGACTTTTTATCTGGTTGCTGAAACGACCGGTTGTTAAAATCGAGAAAAAAGTTTTTTGGAAAATTGTCGCTGTCGGCGCAGTCGTAGGGTTGCATTGGTATGCATTTTTTCAAAGTATAAAAATGTCCTCCGTTTCGATTGGAATTATCTGTCTTTCCACGACAACACTTCATGTTTCCTGGCTGGAACCTCTGATGAGAAAACGACGGGTTTCCTGGGTAGAAGTGCTTTTGGGAGTTGTCATCGTGTTTGGAATCTCTTTTATACTTACGGTTGAATTTGAACACATCAGTGCCATTTTAGTAGGGTTACTGGCTGCTTTTCTGGCGGCTTTATTCTCGGTTTCTAACTCAGTACTTGTGGATAAGGTTCCTTCTTCACAGTTGTCCTTTATTGAGTTGATAAGCGGTTTTGTGGTGATGACCGGAATTCTTCTTTTTCAGGGAGAATTAAATAGGGATTTATTCAATGTTTCGTCTGAGAATATAGGAAATCTTTTGTTTTTAGGGATCATTTGTACTTCACTGGCATTTATTATTGCTGTTGATGCAACAAAATACCTCGGAGCCTTCACTGTTAGTTTAAGCATCAATCTGGAGCCAATATACACCATGATTATGGCTGTATTACTTTTCCCGAATGAAGAAGTAATGGATGCGTCTTTTTATCTGGGCAGTTCTATTATTCTTGCAGCCGTATTTTTTAATGGTCTCTGGCAATACAGAACCGGGAGAAAAGAGCGGAAAAAAAGAGTTTCCTGATTATTTGTTCTTCCGCTGAATCCTGAAGTCGATCCGGTAATAAAATATCGGAAGGAAACCTAATTGTGTCCGTTCTGCCAAAGGTTCTGCCGTTGGGTCAGTAAGACTTGGTGCATACGCAAGACTTAGAAGGTTCCTTGTGTTCAGAATATTTACGAGGTCAAGCCCAATCTCATGCGTTACCTTTTTAGCATTTAGTCGGTATAGAATTTTCAAATCCATCCGGAAGTAATTTCTGAATTGACGTTCGTTATAAGCTGAATCCAGAAAGACAATTTCCTGTACCTGATTCGAAGCAGCTATGTCTACATATCCGTAGCGTCTACCGCCTGCGTATGTAATTTTAGTTCCTACGGAGATCATATTCTTTTCATTGATCTGAAACTCTTTTCCGACAACTAAATTTGTAGCAAATGTTGCATTGTAATCTGTGTTTCGCCAGATTTTATCACTTCCCTGATATTTTGAGTCAAAAAGAGATCCCGTAATGAGGAAGAAAAAACTGCGGTCAAAATACTTTTCAAGCGTTAATTCAATTCCGTAGTTTTTTCCAATTCCTTCGTTAACCAGTGAGTCCGGGAAAAAGCGTTGAAAACCTGATCCCATATTGTTGAGCGAGAATGCAGAAGGTGTTCGCTCTACAGGAATATTATACAAATGCTGGTAATAGATTTCTGCTGCTATACGCATTTTGCTGCGGAACGATTTCTGATAACCGGCTGCAACGTGGACACTTCTGGAGAAATCCATGTTTTTATTGATGAGTACATTGTTTCCGTTTTTATCAGATTGGTGATAGGTGTACAGATAGAGGGGTTGGGTCTGACTATGCATCCCTGCACCAAATTTTATTTTGTTTCCTTTCTTCAGCGTCCAGTCCCAACCGATGCGTGGTTCCACATACGACCAACTGTTGCTCATGCTGTAATATTGACTATGCAATCCTGCAACGAGGTTCATGCGATCCGAAATTCGGTATTTCCACTGAAAGAAAGGCTGAAGTAATGTAGCGAAACCTTTGTAGTCCCAACGCATCTTAAAATTGTCTGCAATGTGGATATCATATAGAACTGAGTCATTCATTTTCTGATGCTGTAATTCTGCGTTGAATCCAAACTTGATAAGATGTCTTCTATTGATTTTGTGATTAAAGGATACGTGAGAGGTAAGGCGGGTAACTTCAAACGTATATCCCATTAACTGGTAAAGTGAGTCAAGGTTAATCCTATAGCTTTCTTCTCCATCTACGATCGTTGTATCAAGAGTTCTCCAGGTAATATCGTGATGGGATTTCTGACGTTCGTAGGAAGCACCAAGTGTTGCATGTAGAAAGGTCTTATCGTTTAAAGGTTTTTTGTACGTAATACCTCCAACTGCCATAGCAGTTGAAAAGTACTGATCACGATCTCCTTCTCCATAAAGTTCTTCTGTAAGTTCTGTCTGATCACTAATCATGATTTCAATCGCACTCATTCCGCCCATTCCCCAAACCGAAAGTTGACCACCTTTTTTCAGAGGGAAATTCAATTTAAATGCCATATCGCCATATTGTGGAACAGCGCTGGTTCCAATCTTTATTCCTAATGCCTGAAACATAGATAGCGTGGAGTACCTCCCCATAAACAAATAACTTGCCCGTGATTTTGAAGAAAGGGGACCTTCCATAAGTACTTCTGTACCTAAGAAACCGAATTGTCCTGTAAATTCATGTCGCTCTGTATTACCGCGTCTCAAATTCAGATCAAAAACACCGGAAAGACTGTTTCCGTACTGAGCCGGGAAGGCGGACATAAAGAAATCGGAATTATCCAGAAATTTGTTGTTAAGAATAGAAACCGGTCCACCTGTTGATCCTGAAATAGCGAAGTGATTCGGGTTAGGGATATCAATTCCTTCCACACGCCACAAGAGACCCAGGGGCGAGTTTCCACGTACGATAATATCATTGCGGGAGTCATCTGCACCCTGTACTCCTGCAAAATTAGAAGCCATTCTTGCGGGGTCTGCCCGGGAACCTGCATAACGTTCTGTCTCTTCAATTGAAAACTGTTGAGCGGATATTGTAGCCATTTCATTAATAGGTTGATCCTGAGCTCTCGCTGTAACCACCACTTCGGTTGTCTCTACCGCTTTTTCAAGTAGAAAAATTGTGACAACTGTTTCTCTACCGGAATTAACCTGTATCGGTTGGAAAGAGGGTTCGTATCCAAGAAAGGTCGTTTTTAATGTGTGTTTCCCTATTGGAACCTGTGGAATCTGAAACTCTCCGTTGACATCAGCTGCAGCGCCTAAAACAAGTGTGGTGTCTTCAGTCAATACTTGTATGCGTGCTCCCGTAAGCGGAACCTGAGTTTCTACATCGGCAACCCTCCCGCGGACACTCTGCGTAATTTGCGAATGAGTGGTTAATGCGATTGCCAAAAACGCACAAAATACAATTAATTTCATAGCAGTTCATTGCATGTTAAGAGGGTAAATATGAAAAATTCTGCGGAAAAAATTACGGATGAAGACGATTAAACTCTTCTTTAGTCCAATCTTTGACGCGTACTTTTGTGAGATCCAGATACAGAATAGAGTTGGTTTCCAGGTTCCTTACATTATAATATTGAAGCATAAATTGCTCATTATACCAGAGTACAATAAGAGGGGCATCTTCGAGCATAATTTTTTCTGCTTCTGAAAAAAGCCGGTTTCTTTGTTCGATATTTTTTTCTTTCTGAGCTTTTTCGAACAATTCGTCAAACTGTTCATTTTGATAGCGGGATGAATTTACATGAGAAGGAGTATTTATATCGTCCGGAACAAACTTTCCGTAAAAATTCATCAGGAAACTCTCAGCGCCGATATAATCCGCGTACCAGGCAGTTCGGAACAGATCTCCCTTGGCCATCGTTTCATCAGACAGACGATCCTCGAAAGAAAGTCCTTCCAGGTTGACATTAATTCCCAATTCCTTGGCCATTTGTTTTCTAAACTCATCGGCTACGGCTGAGTGAATAGTACCGGTATTGAATTTCAGAGTAAGTGTCGGAAAGCCTTTCCCATTTGGGAATCCGGCTTCTGCCAACAACTCTCGGGCTTTTTCCGGATCATAGCTGTAGCCTTTTTCTTTTACTCCGGAGAAGTCATATCCGGGAAGTAATTTCGGAAGAGGCGGGACAATCCCGTAGATACCTGATTGCGGGGAACTTTTTAAAACATTGCTAAGTATTCTGTCCCGATCTATAGCGTAATTAAGTGCCTGGCGTACACGCTTGTCTTTAAGAGCAGGAGAGTTGATGTTCAGTGAATAGTATTGAGTGCTGAGTAAGGGATCATTGGTGAGTTTCATAAGAGGAGGCTCACCACTAAAGTCCTGTATTCTATCTTCGAGAACATGTGTAATTCTGCTGGGAGGGATGTTCTCTATATAGTGTACTTTTCCTCTTTCAAACAAATCCAGTTGTTCAAGCTGGTTGTTCTGAACGTAAATCATAACAGTATCCAGATAGGGGAGTTGAATTCCGTTTTCATCTTTCAGATAGTATTCCGGATTTTTGACGAGTGCAATGAAAGGTGTTCCATCATCAGAATCATATCCGTAGCGGAAGGGGCCGGTTCCTATCAGATCTGTTTCTTTTCCACATTCGACTACTTCACGTGCAACTATTCCGAAATTGGTAAGGGACAATTTTGCCGGGAAATTCAGGTCAGGTCGTTTGATCTTTAAAGAGATGGTATAGTCTCCGCTTATGGATATTCCACTTATGGATTTCGTCTTTCCCTCAAAGAAATCTTCCGCACCGTCCAAAGTTTCTTTAAGAATAGAACTGTATCCGTGACTGGCTTGTCCATCTTCATTTTTCGTACAAATCAGCTCAAATGTGTACTGAATATCTTGTGCATTTAACTTCCTTCCTTTTCCTTCTTTAAAACAGGAATGATCATGAAAAAAAACGTTGTCGCGTAAGTAAAAAGTATAAGTAAGTCCGTCTTCGGACACCTCCCATTTTTCCGAAACTGCTCCTTCGGGGCGTAGTGTTTTAGGATCAAGCTTGACCAATCCTTCAATCACCTGATTTACAACAATAGAAGTGTAGTAATCTTTAACATCCCGAACCAGAAAAGTTTGTGGATACTGGTCCACTACCATTTTAAAAGTAGCGAGTGTTTCTTTTGAATCCTTAATCTGATCCGTACCGGTTTCGTTACAAGAAGTGAAAAAACAGGTGGTAATCAAAGAGACAAAAGACCACAAAAACCATTTATTCATTGAGTTAGGAGTTTCAATTTCCTCACAAGAATAAGAAAAAATTGTTGGAATAACTTTATTTTATCTGATAAATTGCGATATTCGTGGTAAATTTGAGAACGTTAAAGGATATCTGAAATATTTTGGATTCTTTTGGAAATTAAAAAAATACGCAGTAATATTGCGACTGTTTAATACATTAGGCTCAGACACATACTATGAAAAACCTAATTTTGACTGTTGGTGTTTCTTTGATCTCTTTATTTTCATTGGCAAATTTGTCCATTGAAGGAAGTTATCAGGGAAAAAATTTATACGTACAGAACCCCGAAGATGAAGATGGATTTGGTTTTTGTGCGACACGCGTTACCGTTAACGGAGATGTAATGCCGGGTAGTGTAAACCAAAGTGCCTTTGAAATCAATTTTGCTGTTTACGGATTAAAGAAAGGAGATCCTGTTTTTATTGTTATAGAGCATGGTCCCGGATGTAAGCCTAAAATTCTGAATCCTGAAGTCTTATTGCCGCGAAGCACATTTGAAGTTGCAGAGATCACAAGCTCTACAAACGGATTGTTAAAGTGGACAACGACAGGAGAACAAGGTAAACTCCCTTTTATTATTGAGCAACACAGATGGAACAAATGGGTGAACGCAGGTGAAGTTGACGGAATCGGAACTCCTGGGTCAAACTCATACGAGTTTAAAATTACACCACATTCCGGAGAGAATAAAGTGCGTGTTGTTCAGATTGACCATTCAGGAAAGAAAAGAACTTCTCAGGAAATTACATTTACTGATTCATCAATTCCAGAAATCGAATTCTCTCCAAAGAAAGTTAAGACCATTATCAAGTTTGATGCGAACGGAAGCGCTTTCGAAACAAAGTATGAGATTTATGACGCTTACGGAAATATCGTTAAGAAAGGTGTTGGTACAGAAGTAGATTGTTCGAACCTTAAAAAAGGAGCGTACTATATCAATTACGATAATAAGAACGAGAAGTTTATCCGCGGATAAATATAGAAATATTGTTATGAAACGGCTTTCCGGTTTATGGAAGGCCGTTTTTGTTTTTAGTATCTTTGTTGTGTAAAAGAACACGAATGAATAAGATTGAACACCTTGGAATTGCAGTGGAAAGCCTTGAGGCTTCAATCCCTGTTTATGAGAAGTTATTAAATACGAAATGCTACAAGATTGAAGAAGTAGCTTCCGAAGGAGTGAAGACTGCATTCTTTGCTATAGGAGATTCGAAAATTGAGTTGTTGGAAGCTTCTAATCCGGAGAGCCCGATTGCCCGCTTCCTGGATCGTAAAGGAAAGGGAATACACCATATTGCTTATGATGTGACAGATATTGAGAAAGAAATGGAACGACTGGTGGCAGAGGGATTTGAACTGATTTCGATGACACCTAAAGATGGTGCGGACAATAAGCGCATCGCATTCCTGCATCCGAAATCAACAGATGGTGTTCTTGTTGAATTGTGTCAGGAAAAGAGCTGAAGTATCTCGTCCTTTTGAGTAATATGGTACGTTTGTATCCCAATTTTTTTCGCTCCTTCAATGTGTTGGATAGAATCATCAATGAATAATGTATTTGGGGCATCTGTACCAATAGCATCCAAAACATATTGAAAAGCTTCTGTATCAGGTTTTCTTCGTCGGATCTGATGGGAAAGAAAGACCCGGTCAAAATGGTTGTCCAATTTTGAAAAACCGGTTTCTTGTTTTAGTGAGTAGAGAAAAGCCTGTTCGTGAATGGAATTTGTATTACTCAAAAGAACTGTTTTGTAATCGGGACGAAGTCGGTTGAGTAATTCAAACTTTCTCATATCCCAATCCAGCAGCATAGCATTCCAGGCACGAATTATTTGCTCTTCTGTTATGTGATTGGGTAAATGTTCTGTCAGGTAATCAAGAAAAGCCTTTTCTCCGATGTCTCCCCGTTCAAAATCATCAAAAACACCTTCTTGTGAAGCTTGTGTGTATAACTGCCCGAAGTTATCAATCCCCAGTTGATTAAAGGCATCTATTGTCAATTGGTAATCGATATTCAGTATAACACCTCCCAAATCAAAAATGATAGTTTCTACGGGCGTATTCAGTAAAGAGTGTATTTTCATTGTTGCAACGTTTTCTACAGGAAATCCTGTTTGAGAATATTGACAAAAATAAGTTTTAGGTAGATGTGATGACCCAACAATCCGTGTAAAGAGAAGATATTGACGGAATAAATGGTAAATTCGCAGCTGTAACCGGGGTAAATCCATGAACAATAGCTTGATAATTTCGATAGAGAATCTTTGTAAGCATTACCGAAATGCCGACAAGAACGCATTGGATGGATTGAACCTTACCATTGTTGAAGGAGAGGTGTTTGGGGTTTTAGGACCCAATGGAGCCGGAAAGACAACGCTATTTTCAATTTTAAGCGGAATCCTGCCCCTCACATCCGGAAAAGTAACTATTGCAGGTCTGGATTTAAAAACAGATCTCGAATCGATCAAATACAAGTTAGGTGTTGTTCCACAGGAAATAGCGCTTTATCCATCTTTATCGGCAGAAGATAACTTGTTGTACATTGGCAGAATGTACGGAATGACGGGAGAAGAGTTGAAGGAGAAGGTTGATTATCGTATCCGGCAGTTTGGACTTACAGAAGTTAAAGATAAACCGGTTAAAACCTACTCGGGAGGAATGAAGCGAAGAGTAAATTTATTGGGTGGAATTCTCCATCAACCTGAGGTTTTAATTCTCGATGAACCGACCGAAGGGATGGATGTGCAGTCACGGGCTGTTATGATGGAAATGCTCCGGAAACTAAATAAAGAGGAGGGAATGACAATTTTGTACACTTCCCATTATCTTGAACAGGCTGAAATCTTTTGTGATCGTGTAGCCATACTTAATCATGGGAAGCAACTGGTGGTTGGTGATCCAAAAGATCTGATAGATCGAAATGAAGACAGATCTTCTTTGGAGGAATTATTTTTGGAACTTACAGGTACTACAATCGTCGGATCATGATAAAAAGAAGTATAGCTACCTTTCTGAAAGAGTTTAAGCTCCTGAAACACGATCGTATTGGCGTACTCGTACTTTTTGCTATGCCGGTGTTGTTGATTCTTATTATGACGCTTGTTCAAAATGAAGCATACAAAAGCCTTAATGAAGCAGGAATTCCGGTTTTATTCGTCGATAGAGATCAGGATAGTTTAAGTGTTGCTATCGAAAAAGGGTTTGAATCTTCTCAGTTATGTCGATTGACAATGGATGATGGAACTTTGTTTCCGACGGAAGCATCCGTTCGCGAAGCCGTGCTTAGTGGCGAGTATTTAGTGGCGGTGACAATTCCGGAAGGAGCAACCCGTGCGATTCGTGAGAATATCGGAGATATTATGGATGCTTTTCTGGAAGGAGAAGAGTTTGACCCGGAAACTTCTATGGATATTGTTCATGTTCCCATAATAGTTGATCCGATTGCCAGAAAATCATTTGTTATGGCTATAACTTTTGGCTTGCGGGAGTTTATTGGCAGTGTTAAGACGGGTGTTACTTTTAAACTGATGGGAGAGCGAATGCAGGAATACCTGCCTGTACAGAGAGAGATACAGATGCCAACCGTAGATTTTTTTGAGTTTGAAGAAAAATATGCAATCGATAAAGAACAATACCAACCCAATGCTGTGCAGCATAATGTTCCGGCCTGGGCTATTTTTGCTATCTTTTTTATAACAGTTCCTTTGGCTGCGAGTATTATTCTGGAGCGTGCTGAGGGACTCTATATCAGGATGAGAGCATTCCCCGGTAGTTATCTTTCCAAACTTTCCGGTAAGTTGGTCGTTTATATCATTGTAGCTATGATTCAGTTTGCAATGACTTTGATGATCGGTAAACTATTGTTGCCGCTTATGGGATTGCCGGAATTATATATCGGGGAGTCCGGACTGGCACTATTTACGTTAGCACTTTCTGTATCTATGGCAGCTATTGGTTACGGTCTCTTATTGGGAACGGTATTTAACACCCCTCCGCAATCGTCTATTTTTGGGGGAGTTAGTATATTAATTATGTCAGCATTAGGGGGGATCTGGGTGCCGGTAAATATTATGCCTGCCGTGATGCAGGATATTGCAGCCTTTTCTCCTTTGAACTGGGGATTGAGCGGATTTTATGATTTGTTCCTGAAAGAAGGTACATTTGCAACGATTTTACCAAACTGTATCAAACTGCTGACATTTTTTGTTGTCTGTTTGTTGGTATCGGTTTTTGTTTATCAACGTAAAAGAAAATATCAGTAAATGCCGATTAACAAGTCAATGATAAGCCTGCAAATGGTAAAGTACCTGAACAGTGAAATTATGGATGAGCCTGTGGAGTTTGATCCTGTTACACCGTTCAGCGAAATAGGAGTTGAATCCTATGATATCATACAACTGGTACTATTCATTGAACGTAAGTTTGGAATTGAGATTCCGGAAAGCGAATTAATTCCTGAGAATCTGGTGTCAATTGATGCACTTGCCGCATGCGCGGAAAAACAACAGTAATCCGATGGCTTTTGATAGAATTCCGTTAACTGGTCTGGATCACTTCTTCCTTGCTCTTGAAAAACATAATGAGCGATTGAATACGGTTGGAAGTACATGCCGATATTTCTTTGAATTAGACGGGGTATTGACCGTCGGAGAGCTTAAATCATTATTGTGTCAACATCCCTTATCTGCCCGTTTAAGTGGAGTTCGATTAAAGAAACGTTCTGTAGTAAGCGGGAGTTTTTGGGAAGTGGGAGATCAATCGGAAATCGCGATTCATGAGATTGTTTCCGGGGAGCAGATCCCACAGAAAGTTCTTGAATATACGATTGACAGTAATGCCAATGCTCCTTATTTCTGCTTTTTTCTGATACAGCGGCCTAATGAACGTACAACTGTTGTGTTTGTATGGCATCATCTGCTTATGGATGGGTATGGTGCTGTTTTATACATGAAAAGTCTGAACGAAGGAAGTACTGAGATTTTTTTTAAAGGGAAAAACAAAGAGAAAGTTGTATTTTCTGATGCAAGAGACGCAAAGAAATTTGTCAGTAAGACATCACGCCCGGAGTTAACCACTGTTTTTTCCGGGGAAGTCAACCCGGATACTGTTCCGGCTGTAAGAATCATTGATTTTTCAGAAGGGTCATCCGAAAAGATCCGTTTAAATTCTGTACAAAACGGAGCCAAATTCGGACAGAGTACATTTTTTCTGGCAGCTTGTGGAATTGCTGTAAGGAAAATGTTGCTGACTAGAGGAGGGAAAGTAGACAATTTCTGGGTTCCCGTTCCCCAGGATCAAAGGAAAAAAATGGCAAAAGGGCCGGTTCTTTCAAATCATCTTTCATTGTTATTTTATCGATTGGAGAAAAGTAAAATGAAAGGCGGTTTAAGGCAGCTTACGACTGACCTGACAGCTCAGATGAAGAATCAGATCAAGTACCGGACACCGGATAAGTATAACTCATTGATGCATTATTTGCGTGTAGTACCAAAAAGAGTGTATTATCGTTTTATTAAAGGTCCGCATGGAGGAGCCATTTCAAGTTTTCTTTTTACTGTAGCTCCCGAGCATCCGGACGAACTGTCACAATTGTTTGGTAGAAAAGTGGTCGATGCAATGAACCTTCCTCCGCTTACCTTTCCTCCGGGATTAACTTTTGCCTTTGCTAAGTTTCAGACAAAAACACGTATCTTCGTTTTGTATTCGAAAGACGCTTTGAGTGAATCAGAGGTTGATAATCTGGAAGATACATTGAAGGTATTGTTGGAGAAAGGTGAATAAGAAAAGACATATTCTGGTTGTCGGAAGCGGTGTTTCGGGCTATGCTGCAGCAGTTGCAGCGGCAGAATCCGGTGGGGTTGTAACAATTGTTGATAAGGCCTGTTATCCGGGAGGGCAATGTACACATGTCAATGTGGGAACGATTTGCGGTCTTTTTATAAAAGACGAACTGATAGAACATCCTTTCCTTACAGATTTTTATAAATCGTATTGTGATTTTGATGAGCAGGCAAGAGTAATTAATCATGCAGGATATCCTGTTCTTTCATACGATTGGAAACGTCTGACAGACTATTTTTCCCAAAAGCTGACGGAAAATAAGGTAGAAGTTCTCTCTTCTGCGCAGATTAGCGGTATACAAACTTCAGGAAGCTTAATAACAGAAGTACTTATCGAAAAAAATGGGGAAGAGCTCCCTTTAGCCGTTGATGCAGTTATTGACTGTACAGGAAAAGCAGTTGTAACTGAATTTTTGGGTACAGAAACGATTTGTTCTGATAATTATCAGGCTCCGGCTTATATTTTTGAACTATCAGGAGTTTCAGCGAATAGCGAATTTCAATTACAGATGATCCTGAGTCGATTTGTTGCTAAAATGGATTTCCCTCCTCTTTATGTGGTTCCGGGGTCTTTCAAAACCGGAAAGGTAGTGCTGAAGCTTGCGCTGAAAGTTGCCGGAACGGATGATGAAGACCAGAAAGAACAGCTACTGGTAGCGACACAGAAGTTTGTTCAGGAAAAACTTTTGCCTGAATTAAAAGAACAAACGGAAGCATTCGGAAAGGCTACGATAAGTGTTCTTTTCCCTGAAATGGGGTGGAGGACGGGAAAACGTCCCAAAGGAAAAAAAATACTTACAGAGAATCAGCTGAAAGGAAGTTTCAAATCTTCTGATTTTGTTGCTGTTGGTGCCTGGCCAATGGAAGAATGGAAGGAGGACGGACAGGTAGAAATAAAAACGTTAACGGGGGTATGTTATGGAATTCCTGCGGGATGTCTCCGACACAATACCTTTGATAATCTATTTATGGCGGGTAAGAATATCTCCGCTGATGAACGGGCTATCTCTAGTGCCCGGGTTACAGGAACCTGTCTCCAGACCGGTTTTGCAGCCGGAAAGATGGCCGGAGCGGATAACGCAATGGATCTGGAGCGTGTGATAGAAAAACTGTATCAAACGATTGAACACTACTTTTAACACATATCACTTTTTACGGGAAAGTGCCCGGAGGTTTTCTGATCGGATAGCAATAACGGACGAATCAGGTCACCTTACCTATGCCGAATTACTTCGGGAAGTTGATCAGCTGGCAACAGAGTTACAAAAATACTCGGAAGACAAAACTCTGCGTTTAGGAATTTGTTATGCCAATGACAGGAATTTTTTGATAGCCTTGTTTGCAGGGGTTAAGGCTGGCTATATTGTTATGCCGGTATTTCATGAACTTACTTCTTCCGAAATTTCAGCTCATCTCAGGGAAAATAAGATTGCTCATTTTTTAAATCAGGAGCAAGGAGATAGACTTTACAATACGGTTTTCCGCCTTGAGATTATACATAACCGTCCCGATGAGGAAGCTCTTGAGTTATGCCCTGATCCGGTGTTTATTCGTCCGACTTCAGGAACCACAGGAAAAGCTAAAGGGGTGTTGATGAGCCACAGTGGGGTAAAAGAGCGGATCACTGCTGCCAATAAAGTATTAAATATCGATGAAACCAGCGTGATTATCTGGGTGTTGCCAATGGCTTTTCATTTCGTTGTCTCATTAGTATTGTATGTGGCTAAAGGAGCGAGAATTGTTGTAACGGGAGGACTGGATGGAAGAAAACTGGCAGGAACGATCGAAAGATATAAAGGAACTCTATTGTATTCTTCTCCATTACATATTCGGCTTCTCAGCACATTAAAAGAACCGATAGATTTAAGTTCCCTGCAACATGTAATTTCTACCACCACAGCTGTTTCTTCTACGGTGTGTCATGAGTTTTACAAAAAATATGGAATAGGAGTGAGTCAGGCATACGGAATAATTGAAGTTGGTCTGCCGTTGATTAATACCTTGTATAATATCGAAGAGCCCGATGATGTCGGTTCTGCTCTTCCGGATTATGAAGTTGCTGTATTTGATGATGTAGGAAATCAGCTTTCGGAAGAAACAATTGGTAATCTGGGAATAAAAGGTACCGGAATGTTTGCAGGCTACCTGAGTCCATTGACAAAACGGGAAATGGTTTTGCAAAATGGGTTTTTTATGACTGGAGATATTGCGACGATAAAGAGCAATGGTAATGTCCGTATTTTAGGGAGGAAGAAATCAATGATCAATGTTGGTGGGAACAAAGTTTTTCCACAGGAAGTTGAATTTATCCTGGAACAGTATCCGGGAGTTCTCCGGGCGAGGGTTTACGCAGATCATCACCCGTTGGTTGGGGAAATTGTTGCTGCAGAGCTGGTCCCTGAAGGTGAAACTCTGTTAGTTGTAGAAGACATCATTAGTTACTGTCGAAAATACCTGGCGTCGTTTAAGCTTCCTCAGCGTATCCGAATCGTAGAAGAGGTCGAAATGACAGCTTCTGGAAAAATTAAACGTTAATCTGCTTATGCTTTTCGGGGTTTCTTAAATACAGGAACCGTAGAACAAGGCTCTCCATACATAAGAACCTTTACAACAGGACGTAAGCGCGTGGTTAATTTTAAAAAGAGAGCTTCAGGATCCGGAATTTCAGCGCAGCCTTTAATAACTATCCGTGCATCCGCGTAATCGTCTATGTGTAACGCATTGATTCTGTCTTCGATAAATCCTTTCTGAGCCTGAGTTGTATCTCCAAAATAAACAAACGGAGTATATTCTGCCAAAGCTGATGCAACCAACATATAAGCCCAGGTAGGAATAATAGCATCTGCCGAACAAAAAACAGCAACAACTTTATGCTCATAACTACTCCAGTTATGCTCTTTTATGAAGCTCCGAAAGTCTTTCTCACGAAGCACTAATTCGTTCCAGAGATTGTCTTTCAAATCGATTTCAACTACTTCTTCCTTAGGTAAGAAGCTAGTCAGATCCAGTGTAATTATTCCACTTTTCTGTACTCTGTTTACAATTTCTTCCATGATTATTTCTCTACGATTCAAAATTCCTTATCTTAGCCACAAAATTAACACTTTTAACGGATGAAATTAATTAATGTTTTTGTTGTAAGTGCCTTAGCTTTGGTTATGGTAGCTTGCGGTGGGTCTGCTAAAGACAATTTGGTTGGAAAATGGCAAGTTACGGGAGTAGACATGTCATCTATGATGGAAAGTATTCCTGAAGAGCAAAAAGCATTTATGGAAGCTATGGTTCCTATGATGGAAGAAGCAATGAAGTCTATGACAATGGAGTTCGCTGCAGACGGAAAAGTTACTCAGAAGTCATCAATGATGGGGCAGGAGAAAGAGGAAGAAGGAAGCTGGAAACTTTCTGACGATTCTAAAAAACTTACAATTACAACTAACGGAAACGAAGAAAGCATGGATATTACTGAGCTTTCTGCAAGCAAAATGGTTGTGAAAATTTCCGAAGAAGAAGGAGAGATCTCTTTGACAATGGAAAAGAAGTAAATAAAACTTTTAGTACAGGAAGCTCGCTTGTAAAGGCGAGCTTTTTTGTTTCATAAAGAGAGTATATGGAGGAAGAGCGAATTGATAAAATTCTGATGCAAAGGAATCTTGTTTCTTCAAGACAACGGGCAGAGGAAGTAATAAAACAGCACGGTGTACGCGTAAATGGGAAATTACTGTTTAAACCCGGTAAAAAAGTACCGTGTGATGCAGAGATAGAGATGATGGCGGAAGAACTTCCCTGGGTGTCAAGAGGTGCGTTGAAACTACAGAAAGCTTTGGAGTTGTGGCCAGTGAAAGTTGAAGGAACAACAGCGATGGATATCGGGGCTTCAACAGGAGGGTTCACAGAAGTACTGCTTTCTGAAAAGGCAAACAAAGTGTTTTGTGTAGATGTTGGGACGGGACAGTTGGTAGATAAAATAGCAAAAGATTCCAGAGTAGTAAATTTGGAACAAACCCATGTTCGGGACCTTACGGATCAGGAAATAACCGATCCATGTGATCTTTGTGTAATTGATGTTTCTTTTATTTCACTCAAAAAAGTTTTTTCTCATATTACCCGCTTTCTCAAGCCTCAGTCTTCTGTTATAGCCCTTGTAAAACCTCAATTCGAAGTAGGTAAAGCACATGTAGGTAAAAATGGAGTCGTACGCGACAAACGGTTGTACACTGTTGTAATCAATGAAATCATAGAGGAAGCTAATTCCAATGGGTTAACCTATAAAGCACATGCAGAATCACCGATTCTGGGAGGAGAAGGGAATCGTGAATTTCTTATGTGGCTGGTTAAAGAGAACTAATCCGGAGTGTTATCCGGCCTTATATCTTTAATATTGAGTTGCAATGTTGTTTTGTTGTTCCATGTATTTTCTTCTAGCGTGAAAAGAATGGTTACAGCCTCTCCTTCGGCGATCTCGTTGAGTTTATGTCCCAGATTAAAACCAATGGCATCCAATGCAAAGGGGAGTTGTGGAGAGCGCAAACGGGTTTTCAGGTGATTGTCTCCTACAATACGCGTATAAGCGGGATCCATGAAAACATCGGTTGTCATAAAAACAGGTTTCATATTCCCCGGTCCATAGGGTTCAAACTGATCCAGAATTCGTTTGACTTTTGGGATGGAATAATAAGATTCTCCCGGTGAGAAAATTTGATTGAGAGATAAGGAGAGATCAATTACCTGTTCGGCGATTTTCATTTCGTCACTCAGATGAGTTGCTACTATCTGGTCAAATTTTTTTCTGAATGCTTCAATCTGTTCTGTTTGAATGGTTAGTCCTGCAGCGTATTTATGTCCGCCAAACTGGATAAGATGTTCCGAACAATTTTCCAGAGCTTCGTATACATTGAATCCGGATACTGATCGTACAGATCCCGCAGCGACACCATTTGATTTGGTCAGTACTACAGTGGGACGATAATAGGTTTCGATCAGCCGGGAGGCTACGATTCCAATTACACCTTTGTGCCAGTCTTCTCCGTAGACAACGGTCGAACTCATCGATGCATACTCCTTATCGGCGGCCAGTTGCTCCAGGATTTCTTCTGTGATAGATCGATCGAGTTCTTTCCTTATACTGTTATCTTCCTCAATTTGGAAGGCCAGTTGATGGGTTAATTTTTTATTTTCAGAAATTAAAAGTTCAACAGCGTGTTTTCCGGACTGTATTCTTCCTGCAGCATTAATACGTGGAGCAATGACAAAGACAATATTTGTAAACGAGAGAGGAATTTCCTTTCCGGCATGTTTGAGCAGAGCAGCGAGTCCTTCGCGGAGCGGTTGTTCATTCAATTGCTTTAACCCATGAAAAGCAATAATTCTGTTTTCACCGGTTACAGGAACAATATCGGCGGCAATGGAAATAGCATTGAGATCCAGAAAGTGATACAATTCTTCCTGTGGCAATGCCAGTTTTTCCAATAATCCCTGAATGAGTTTAAAACCAATTCCACATCCTGTTAACTCTTTGTATGGATAAGCACAATCAGCTTGTTTTTGATCAAGGATAATGGCGTTGGGTAACACCTCTCCGGGAGTATGGTGATCGCAAATGATTACATCCAGTCCTTTTTCACGGGCATAGTCAATTTTTTCTACCGCTTTGATTCCACAATCCAGAGCTATGAATACACTACAATTATTTTCCAGAGCATAATCAATCCCTTTAATGGAAATACCATACCCTTCATCGTATCTGTCGGGAATATAAAAATCAACGTTGAATCCATGCTTTTTGAAGAAAATAACTAGTTGAGCCACAGCAGTAGTTCCATCCACATCATAATCCCCAAAAACAAGAATTTTTTCTTTATTGTTTAATGCAAGAATCAGACGCTCTACAGCTTCGGACATTCCCTTCATCAGAAAAGGATCATGTAAATCCCGTAAATAGGGTCTGAAGAATGATTTGGCTTCGTCAAACGAAGTAATCCCCCGCTGAAGAAGCAGAGTTGAAATAATTTCCGGTATTTTCAGTTCTTCCTGAAACTGTTTTACAACAGTATGTTCAGGCAAGTCTTTGACAAGCCATCTTTTTTGCATAATTTCGGTTTTAAAGTAAGTTAGGAATGCCAAAATTACAAAAAATTGTATTGTTTCTGATGACCATTTGTGTTTCCTATGTCGGTTTGGGACAGGTGGTGAATTATGATTTTGTGCAACCGGTACCACCGGAATACGGCAATATTCTTTCAATTCCTCCCAAGTTGTTTGGTAATTACAGGGATACGAGTGGCAATCAGAAAATCACAGTAAAAGCACGTGGAATTTATATTTCGTCAAATATTTACGGATCAATTTCGCGGGAAGAGATAAGGGAAAGCAGTAAATATGAGGTAAGAAATGATCATATTTTCGGAATAAACGAATATGATTCGTTACCCTGTACTCTCGAAGGAGAAAACTACTATTTTGGTTTGAGAAAGACAACGGAACTGTTTAGTTTTAACGGAGCAAATACGCTAAGAAAACAAAACATTGACCGATTGGATAATAACTATATACTTTGTTTTTCTGAAAATGGATACTGGTTGCCGATGTTACTGAACTTTACAGATAACAAGCTGATTATTTATAATCCTTCGTTTGACGATGTTGAAAATGCTTTTGATGTAATTACCGATAAATTTAGAGAGGAGAAAGAAGGGGTAACACGTATCCACTTACATCCGGGTGGAGAAGAATGGGAAAAGATAGATTTGTCTTTGTACTTTTCACACCCAACGGTGTATCTCAGAGAGTAATATTCTACTACTATGACAAAAATAGTCAGCCTTTTGTGTGTTACAGTGTTTTTGTTAGCCTGTAAAAAAATTCAACCGGATGTGCCGGAAACGATATCTCCTACTGATTGTAGTGGAGAACTTTCAAGTACGACAGAGGTTATGGGATATGGTATCCTGGAAAAATTGCCCGGAATTTGGCAGGGGCCTGTATATTCTCCGACTCCCTTAGGCAGTTTTCCGGAGTGGATTGTAGATTTACGCCCTGTTTCCGCAGCTCAGGTTTCTTCGAAAAATGAACTGGATTCGCTTAACGATATTTTTATGTCTTTTTTTGTTGTGAAACAGGATTGCGAATATAAAATTGCTTTTCGGAACGGAGGTGGTTTTGCCGGGATGGTTCGCAATTCTTATATGATAGCGGATAGTGTATACGAGAGTGCCGGATTTAGTTTTTACCGTTTCGCAGATGTTGTTTCAGGAGGTAACAGAGTTTATACGGATATCCATTTCGTAGGAGACAGCCTGAAAATGTTCACGTACACCAATCAGTATAATTCATTACCACAACCCGTATTACATATGCAATGGCAGGCGGAGAGAAAAGACGTAACTGCAACGGAAGATGCGGTCAATCATTTCAACTACCCGCAAAAAGCAATGGTAAAAGATTTTTCAACGACATTTGATGGACTTACGGAAGCAATATTTTATTCAAATGCGGCAGATCCGTACCCGGAATCCCAACAGCCGTATTTAGGAGAAAGTCAGGTGTCAGTCTCTATTAGTAATCCATCTGATCCTGATCCGGCAAAGAAGGTGTTGATTTTGATTACGACAGAGCCATTATTTAACGGGTTCACATTTTTACAGGAAAATTTGAAATATCGTTCACGCTATGTTTTGGTAGGAGCAGCTACAGAGACGGGATATTTGTTCAACTATATGCATCCCGGAAATTATTTTGTAAACGTGATCTACGACGAGAATGGAGATCAGACTTTCTCTTCGGGAGATTATATGAATTCAACATTTGATGTGCCGTTACAATTAGCTCCTTCAGGGAGTGCAGCTATACATGTTACCGTGAACTTTCAAATTCCCTGATAGAGAATAACCGAATGGATAAACGACTGTCAGCCGCAATTATTTACGTATCGCTTTGCGTAGTCATTCTTCTGGGTATGCATTTTAGCGGATGGATAGATCTGTTCTCTGAAAGTTCATTTCTCAATTGGGATGCAGAACATTATCATTGGATTCGAAACAAAGGATACGAAGGTTTCAGAGTTGCCTTTTTTCCTCTTTTCCCATTTATCTGGAAACTGATTCCAGTAGGAGCAATAGGTATTTCGGTATTGAATGGGTGTGTGTTTCTTGTTTCTTTTTATTTTTTGATCCGGCAATTGGGAAGTTCATGGAAAGAGGTGATCGTATATCTCTCTATACCCGGGTGCATCTTTTTTTTCTTACCGTATTCAGAAGCTTTGTTCTTTCTCTGCTCAACATTCATTTTGATCGGATTGAGAAAAAACAAAATGAAATGGGTGTATATCGGATTATTGTTCGCTACCATCTCGCGTCCGGCTTTCACTATTTTTATCCCGGCTCTGTTACTTGTCGAAATGTTGTCCGGCGACCGAAAAGGGAGCCTACAGCGTATAGGAATGTACCTGTTATCAACTGCCCTGGGTATTATACTGGTCGGACTCTTTCAATTTATGGACACGGGTGAATGGTTTACGTTTTTCAGTGTACAAAGTGGTTGGGGTAATGCGTTGCGCCTACCTGAGTTTCCATTGACATCCTGGGCAGGAGGGTTTATTGTCCGTTTAGATGGTGCTGCCTTCTTAATCGGGGGGATTGCCGGACTTGTTTTGCTTGCCAATTTATTGAAAGTAGGTAAGGTAGGAAAAGTTAAGTTGCCCAGAGAGTTGGTCTTTTCGCTTGCTTACCTGGGAGGAATTACGCTGTCGGTATTACTGTTTAGAGGAGGAAGTCTTTTCAGTTTGAATCGTTTTATATTTGCTACTCCTTTTATTCTCATTGCTTTGCATTTCTGGCTCAATTCCACTGTTGAGATACGAATGAAACAGCTTTGGATGGCTTTTGTAGTCATTTTCCTGTTTTGGTTCTTTTTTGCTTCCTATGTGCATATACAGGTATTGGCAAAATTCCTGTTCTTAAGTTTTTACCTCTGGCTTATACTTTTGGTTAAATCGGATAAGAAATGGTTGAGAGAACCTGCTTTTTTTGTCCTGATTCTTTTGAATATTGTGTTTCAGGTTATCCTTTTCTATCGTTTTATGAATAATGAATGGGTAGGATAATGAAACCCCTGAAGCATACATGTTATGAAAACCCTTACATTTAGTTATTTGTTTTTTACTCCTCAGACCCGAAAATGAAAATAGGAATTTGGATCATACTGATAATGACGCTGAACATTGTTCTTGTCTTCGGACAAGAGACAACTGTTTCGGGGAAAGTTATTGATTCGGATACAAAAGACCCTCTGGGTTTTGCTCAGGTCGTGTTGGTCAATGCCGGGGTAGGTGCAACGACAAAAATTGATGGCTCTTTTACATTTTCCTTTCCGTTGTCTGTAATTCAGGAGGACTCCCTTATCGTCACGTATATGGGATATCACCATAAAAAAGTAGCATTTGACCGGGGAAGAGAACAGGAAATTATAATTGAATTACAATCCAAGACACTCAGTCTGGGGGAGGTTGTCGTAGGTCCGGGACAGAATCCTGCCTGGAAAGTTCTGGACAGAGTAATTGCGAATAAACAGTACAACAACCCTGATTTTTTTCCGACATACACATACAAAGAATACAGTAAGATAAGGTTTGACCTGAATCATTTTTCTGACAGAATCAAAAAGAATTTTCTTTTTCGTCCATTCGATTTTATCTGGGACAATGTAGAAACGACTGACGAAGGGGTGCGTTTTCTTCCCGTATTGTTGGTTGAAAAAGCGTTGTTACATTATGTGCGTTCTGAACCTGCCGCAAAAAAAAGTGTGGTACAGGGGGTGAACATGACCGGACTCAAGGGACCCCGGATTTTGGAGTTTGCGGAAGACTTACAAGTAACACCTAATATTTATGAAAACACAATTGTCGTGCTGGATAAAGGGTTTATCAGTCCGATTAATGATCAGTATAAATCCCATTACGAGTACTATCTGATTGACAGTACAAAGTTTTCGGAAAGAAAAGCATATCAGGTTGCTTTTAAACCAAAAAATTATCTGGACTTAACGTTTATGGGAAGTATGTGGATAGACTCTGCAGATGCAGCAATTCGTGAAATCAATTTGCGATTTGATATTCAGGCAAATGTCAATTTCGTCAGGAGTTATATGGTGAGACAGACATACTCTCCTGTGGATGCTAAATACTGGCTGCCGGACACAGCTTCTGTGCTTGCCGATTTCACTGTATTGGAAAATCAGGCAGACCTGACCGGATTCTTTGGTAGAAAAACATCTGTTTATCACAAGTATGCTGTAGATACCATTGTTTCAAAGACAGTTTTTTCGGGGTTGGAAGAGGTTGAGTACACAGATGATGCAGAGTCTCTCACGGAAGAGCAGTGGGAAGCCTTACGGAAAGGCGAGATGACAGAACAGGAGGATAACCTTTTCGGTATGATGGAAACATTGGAGAAAGATCCGAAATACCAGTTCAGAAAGAATCTGATTGTTTCTGTTTTTTCAGGATATATTCCCCTAAAGAATGTATTGGAAATAGGTGATTTTTATACGTTTTACAACTATAATCAGGTAGAATACGGCAGGTTTAAATTCGGTTTGCGAACACACGAAGATCTTTCGGATCATTTTTTTGCGTCTGCATACACTGCGTATGGTCTCCGTGACGCCAAATGGAAGTATGGGGGAGATTTTCGGGTTTCTTTTGGGAAAAATCAGGGAAAGCGGATGCATATTGGGGCAGATTATTCATACGATATTCAACAGCTTGGAAGAAGTGAGAATCAGATTCGTATAGATCATTTATTTTCCTCAATTATGCAGGTGGGTCAGGGTAGCAGCAGACAGTATGTAAATGATTTTTCTGCGTATGTGGAAAAAAACTGGGCAACGGGTTTTGTGACACGATTAGGTTATTTTCATCAAACATATACTCCGACATTGGACAATCAGTATATCAGACTTACTGATTCGGGGTTGGACACGGTAGCTAATTACCGGGCATCGGGGCTGAGCCTTACATTCAAGTTTCGTTACCTGGAGGATGAGGTAAAAGCAGTATTCACTGAACGAAGAGTGATGCAAATTCCGTTCTTACGATTTCCAGAAGTTACAGTTGACTTTCGCTTTGCTGATAAAAAGACATTAGGATCGCAGTTCGACTTTCAGAAGATACGATTGCAATTACAACAGAAGGTTCGGGCGGGTAAAGCAGGTTATTTTCACTATCTGATTGCCGGAGGGAAAACATTCGGGAATGTTCCGTTTCCCTTTTTGGATATCCCGTACGGAAATCAATTGATTCTCAATGACGACAGAGCTTTTAACCTGATGCAGTTTATGGAGTATGCCACAGATCAATATGTAGAATTTAATGTACAACACCATTTTGAGGGGATGATCATGAACCGGATACCATTGATTAAAAAATTGAAATGGAGAAGTTTTGTATTTGCCAAAGGATACCTGGGATCTTTATCAAACAGTAATAATGAAGGAAAATACCTTTTTCCGCATGGAATGTCGACCTTATCAAATCATCAGTATTACGAAGTAGGTTTTGGGTTTGAGAACATCTTTAAATTTGCCCGGATGGACTTTACCTGGCGGTTAACCGATATTACTAAGCCCGGGACGTATTATTTTATTGTGAAACCGTCCTTTGTCTTTACTTTTTAGCGAGCACAAATTTTGTACCTTTAGTGTGATATGAAGTATTGGATGGTCGTATTGCTGGTATGTTGTCAATCTGTTTTTTCGCAGACGATACAGGAACGGTTTTATGATTCCGGAGAGTTAGCTGTGCGGGAAACAACAACGGAATTATACAGGCAATACGGATCTTCTGCAAGAGAAGAGAAGGTAGAAGTGTTTAGTAAGGAGGGAAACCTTGTCTTCTCAGGAAGCAGAAGGTATGCCGGAGGGTATGCAATGATCCGGTTGACTTTTTATGATAATGGTGGTGTAGAGCGTATTGAGAATGAGTATAACTCCGAGGGAAGGCATGTAAAAGACATGATTTTATTGGATCGAAATGGAAATCGGATAACTCCTTCTCAACCCGACTCTACTGCGGTAATCGATACGATCGGAGGATTTGCTTTTCCCAAAAGACCTGCGTTAGATGCAATTAAGTCAAATGATTTAGGAGAAAAGCAATTGATGCATGTATGGTGGGAAAACGGAAGTGAAGATACACTAATAATCAGAGTTCAGCAGAAAATGGATCCTGAAGGTATTTGGAAAGTATATAGACTAAACTCTGGAGACAAAGTGGAGATAGGGACTTTTGATCGCGAAAGTCTTTTAGATGATCCTGCTGAGAAGTATATTTTGGAAATACGTAGTACTAAGGATTCTATATTCCGAAAAATAGAAACAAATGAAGTACAGTCAACTATGCTTTCTGCAGGAAGCAAGACAACGTATTTGTACCATTGGACAGGAAATAAGTAACGATTTACCGTTCTTCTCCCATTTTTTCTAAAACAGCGTTATATTTTTCAAGAAGAATAAGGTATTTGTTCTTCCAGTACTCTACAGATTGTTCGTTCGGACCGTAAGCCCCTTTGTTATCAGAGGATATGTTGTGGCTGTCAGGGGAAATATAGAAACCTCCTTGTGGTAAAATCTCTGAGAAATCATAATGGATTATTCTTCCAATTTCAAGTACAGTTTCAATTGGAACCTGCGGATTCTCAAACACATTGTAAATATGCCTTCTGCTCTTACCCATACGCTTCGCCAACTTGGTTATTGAATAACCACTTTCGCGAACCGCTTTTTCCACTGTTTCCCCTCTGTGTATCATACTACGCAAGTATATGTAGCAATTCGGGAAATAAAATCAACATGTTTTACACATTTGCGTAAAATAAAGTTAAGCTTCTATGAAGTAAAGATGTATTCATTTAAAAAAGCAGTAAATTCATGACATACGAACAAATTATCTGCATAGAATAGAAAGAGGCTGATTATGAATAATACGGAAAACGGTCTGGATACTTATCTGGACAATCATTACATTAACCGAAGTAACTGGTTGAGAGCTGCGGTACTGGGAGCAAATGATGGTATAATATCAACAGCAAGTTTGGCAATCGGCGTTGCGGCAGCCAGTGATTTGCGTGAACCGGTTGTTCTTGCAACACTTGCCGGATTGGTCGCCGGAGCGTTGTCCATGGCAGCAGGTGAGTATGTTTCCGTTAGTTCTCAAACAGACATTGAAAAAGCAGATATTCAACGCGAGAAGGAAGAGCTTAAAGAAATGCCTGAACTGGAGATGCAGCGTTTGGCAGAAATCTATGAGAGTCGTGGATTAAAAAAGGAGACTGCACTTCAGGTAGCAAGGGAACTTACCGAACATGACGCACTTGGGGCGCATGTCCGTGATGAATTAGGAATTAATGATATCAGTCAGGCTAATCCCATTCAGGCGGCAATAGCTTCCGGAGCGGCGTTCACTGCAGGAGGTATCATGCCATTACTGGTTACTCTTTTTCTACCGATAAAAGGAATGGAATATTTTCTGTATGGATTTGCTATTTTCTTCCTGATAATTTTGGGCGCAATGGCTGCCAAAACCGGAGGGTCAGGAGTCGGAAAAGCTATCGTACGCATTACCTTTTGGGGAACAGTAGCCATGGGGCTTACTGCCCTTGTCGGATATTTGTTCGGAGTGAAAATATAAAAAGTATAAACTTTATCAGAGAAGTTCGGCAGTTAACGTAATATCGAAACTGAACGCTCCGCTGACCGGACAGTTTTCCTTTGCTCCTTTTGCAATTTCCTGAAATTCTTTTTCACCAATTCCGGGTACTTTGGCTTTTAGATGTAGCGCGGATAGTTGAATCCTTCCTTCTTCTAAAGTTATAACGGATTCTGTTTCCAACTCGTCCGGAGTATATCCTGCTTCTGTTAGATCCAGACTGAGTTTCATTGTGAAACATCCTGCATGCGCTGCGGCAAGTAATTCTTCCGGATTTGTTCCCGTTCCTTCGGCAAAACGACTGTTAAAAGAATAGGAAGTTTTACTAAGTACTTTACTTTGTGTTGTAAGGTGCCCTTTTCCTTCTTTAACCGTGCCGTTCCAAACAGCTGTTGCTTTTCTTTTCATAATTTTCCCTTTTCACTATACTACGAAAAAAGAAGTAGAAAAACAATTATTTACGGAGCAATGTTTCAGCAATCTGCACTGCGTTTGTAGCCGCTCCCTTTCGAAGGTTATCCGCCACAATCCAGAGATTGACTGTACCCGGTTGAGATTCGTCCAGTCGGATTCGCCCGACAAAAACATCATCCTTGTCCTGAGCGTATGCCGGCATAGGATACGTTAATGTATCTGTATTGTCTTTCAGAGTAATTCCGGGAGTTTCAGAAAGAATTTTCCGGATTTCAGTGATGCTGATATCCTTGTCTTCAAACTCAATATTTACGGCTTCTGAATGTCCGCCAACTACAGGAACTCGTACGGCTGTTGCTGTAACGCTTATAGCAGGATCAAGAATTTTTCGGGTTTCACGTGTGAGTTTCATTTCCTCTTTTGTGTAACCATTCTCTTCAAAAACATCACAGTGTGGAATACAGTTCTTGTCAATTTGATAAGGATAAGCCATTTCTCCCTGTTCTTCGTTGCGTTCATTTTCCAACTGGCGCATTGCTTTTACCCCTGTTCCGGTAACCGATTGATAGGTAGATACAACAACGCGTTTAATACCATATCGTTTGTGAAGCGGTGCAAGAACCATTACAAGCTGAATCGTAGAACAATTTGGGTTGGCAATGATTTTATCCTGATCGGAAAGTAAATCTCCGTTGACCTCAGGTACAATTAATTTCTTTTCTGGGTCCATTCGCCAGGCAGAGCTGTTGTCAATTACAACCGTTCCGTTTTCGGCAAACTTTGGTGCCCATTCCAGAGAGGTTGCTCCACCCGCTGAGAAAATAGCATAATCAGGTTTACAGTCTACAGCAGTTTGAAGGGTAACAACCGGATATTCTTTGTTTTTAAAAGAAACTGTTTTTCCAACAGACTTCTCTGATGCAACAGGAATTAATTCAGTTACGGGGAAATTTCGTTCTTCCAATACTCTAAGCATCACATTTCCAACCATACCCGTCGCGCCAACTACTGCAACTTTCATAACGAGATCAAATTTTTTAATTCCTACAAAAATAGTATATTTCAGTATTAAACCGAGGCTATGTTAAAATATCTACACGTTGTTATTTTCCTTTTACTTATTCCCCGTTTTTATGGACAATTTGCAGATGACTTCACAGACGGAGATTTTACAACCGGTAATCTTTGGGCGGGAGATGATGCGAAATTTATCGTAAATGGATCAGGGGAATTGCAACTATCAGCACCTTCTGAAACCAGTGATGCTTATTTGGCTATTGCATGTCCAGCTATTGAAAATGCTGAGTGGGAATTCTTTGTGAGAATGGATTTCAATCCGTCATCTTCCAATTACACACAAATTTTTCTGGTGTCCGATTCAGACGATTTGAGGAATGATCTGAATGGTTACTTTGTGTATATAGGAGGGACTACGGATGAAATTTCATTATACAGGCAGACAGGAAATACCCGAACAAGGATTATTCAGGGAGTAGCGGGCTCAGTTAATACTAGTCCGGTAAATGTACGAATTCGGGTAACAAGAGACATTGCGGGTAACTGGGAACTGTTCCGCGACACTTCATTGACAGGAGTGTTCTTATCAGAAGGAAGTGTATTTGATGATGCTCATCTCTACTCTTCTTTCTTTGGCGTCTATTGTGATTATACCGCAACTCGCTCAGAACATTTTTACTTTGATGACTTTATTGTGACGGGCCAACCATACACGGATCTGATAGCTCCGGAGTTTGTTTCACTTACAGTAACTTCTCAGAATACGATCGATTTGCTCTTTAATGAAGCATTAGATGAAATTTCGGTAGAAAGTAATGCGGGTTATACAGTTAATAATGCAGTAGGCTCTCCGATTTCAGTTGAGTTGGATCCCGTAAATAACGCTCTGATTCACCTCACTTTTGCTACTGATTTTATTGATGGAGCAATGCATGAATTAGTTGTCTCCGGGATCGCAGATCCTGCCGGGAATGTTATCACACCGTTTGCCGAAGAGTTTTTCTTTTACATAGCCAACGAACCGTCGTGGGGAGATGTCCGGATTAATGAAGTAATGGCGGATGAGTCACCTTCAGTCGGGCAACCTGTAACAGAATATGTTGAATTATTGAATACAACTGCCAAGACATTCGATCTGACAGGATGGAAAATTTGTAATGATAATTCCTGTGGGACGATTCAATCTGTTTTGCTTTTACCACATAGCTACCTGCTTGTTACTCCAACAGGAGCATTAGATTCATTTCCCGGTAAACCGATAATTAATGCTACGTCATTTCCCGGGTTAAAAAATAGTGCCGATGAAATTTTTCTTTGGGATGCAACGGAGACTATATTGATTGATAATATGATTTATTCTTTAGCCACCTATCAGGATTCGGAAAAGAGTGATGGCGGATATTCGCTTGAGTTGATTAACCCTTTGTTACCTTGTTCAGGCAGCACTAACTGGACAGCTTCGGCAAGTGTTTCGGGTGGAACCCCCGGTGAACAGAATTCTGTATATACAACGACTCCGGACAGTACACCTCCCGCCATTGAAAGTGCATTTGCAGAATCAGAGAACAAGGTCCGGATTACATTTACAGAATTGATGGACTCAGTCGATTTAGTAAATTTGGGGCTAACTATTGCTCCTTTAGTAGCATTGGATTCAATTAAGGTGGAGCAACGGTATTCTTACGTGATGGACATCTATCTTTCAGAACCGTTGGTGCCTAGTGTAATTTACTCATTGGAGCTTATGGCTGTTGAAGATTGTTCTGGTAATATCACGGATCTTTCGACTGTATTTGTACTTCCTTCTCTTCCGTTTGAGGGAGACGTGGTGATTAATGAGATTCTTTTTAATCCATTGACGGGAGGGTCTGATTATATTGAGTTGTTGAACGTATCAGATAAAACCTTTGACTTGAAATACTGGCAGATGGCAAACTATACGGATACAATTTCCGGATTTAAACTGATTTCTGAGGTCCCCTTTCTTTTTTCGCCCGGTCAGTATCTCGTTCTCACAAAGGACTCTTTACAAGTTAAGCAGGCATACCCGGCACATGGTTTTGGAACATTCATATATTGTGATTTACCCGCCTATTCGAATGGTGAAGGAAGTGCACTCCTTCTGGATGACTCCGGCGGAATTATTGACCGGGTGGATTATCTGGAAGACTGGCATTTCAGGTTACTGGATGATAAAAAAGGGAAATCGTTGGAACGAATAAGCAGTTCAGGGAAATCAAATGATGCTTCGAACTGGCAGACGGCATCAGAAACGATCGGTTTTGGAACACCGGGACTAAAAAATTCACAAAATTTTGAAGCGAATGCAGATGGGGGTTTCTCCGTAGAACCTAAAGTTTTTTCGCCCGATAATGACGGGTTTGAAGATTTTGTAATGCTGGTCTATGACTTACCCGAACCGGGGATGGTCGGTTCTATTCATATGTATGATGAGAATGGACGAAAAGTGAGAACACTGGTAAACAATCATTATTTTGATCAGCGGGGAGAACTAAAATGGGATGGGTTGAATGAAGATGAACAGAAGTGTCCTACAGGAAGATATATTGTCGTATTTGAGGTATATTCTCCAACGGGAACAGCACAGAATATCTCAGCAAGAAAAGTCGTTGTAGTTGCATCCCGGCTTTAAATTTGTTATTTTTGAAGCAGGCTTCCGAACCAAACTACTCAGATTTTTGTTAGATAAAAAAGTAAAAGTATGAAAATTAGAAATTTGAGTTTAACAGTTGTTATTGCATTAGCTTTTTCGTTTGTTTCTTACGCACAGCCTTATAAAACGGCAATCGGAGTAAGGTTAGGATTTCCTAATAATGTCAACTTTACTTTAAAGCATAATTTGGGGGCTGCGTGGGCAATAGAGTTGAATGCCGGGGCAGGGTGGAGATCTGCTGCGATTGATTTTGCAGGAATGTATCATTTCGATATTCCGAAACCATCAGGAATGAGATGGTATCTGGGAGCTGCTGCTGATGTTGGTTTTTTCTATAACAGAGGGACATATCATCCGGTTTCAGGATACAAGCATGGCTATTTTTCAACCGGGGTAAGTATCTTCGGAGGTTTGGAATACACGTTCCCGAATATTCCATTGAATCTGGCGTTTGATTTAGGACCCCGTCTGCCAATTGTTCCATGGAGTGTCTACCCGGATTATGCCAGGGTTGGTCTGACAGCGCGTTATACGTTTAAGTAATAGTAAATATTTGTATAAAAATCCCGGGTATTTTACTTCGGGATTTTTTTATTCCCCGAACCAGCTAAAATATGTGCGTTCCAGGAAAAAACCTTCTTCTGTTTCAAGCAGAGGGTAGGTTTCAAGATACAACCCATGACCTCTTCCATTTTCCAGATTGAATTGATACTTATGCCAGGGGCAGATAACAGATCCTTCCCGGATAGTACATCCATTAAGGGGCTTATTTTGATGCGGACATTTATTACGAAAAGCATAAACGGAAGAACCGGCTCGTACAAACAAAACCTCCCCGAATCCCAAACGAATGACTAATTCTCCATCCTGTGCAAATGATGCAAGAAAAGATTGTCGGGAATCACTTAGTTTGTATCGTTTGGTTTTATCGGAAAACATACTGAGAAGTTATTCGTCCAATAGAATTTTAATATCCCGGATGAGATGATCTACTTCTTCAGAAGATGTTCCGTCGTAATATCCGCGGATACGACGTTTTTTGTCAACAAGAACAAAGTTGTTGGTGTGAATAAAATCACTTTCTCCGTCACCTACATCCTCAGCCTCAGTTGGTTTTAAGACAAAGTAAGACTTTCTGGCTAATTCATATAAGTGTTCTTTGTCTCCGGTCAGTAGATGCCATTTTCCTTTACGAACACCTTTTTCCTTAGCGTAACGCAACATCTGTTCCACTGTATCTACTTCAGGCCATACCGTGTGGCTGAGAATCATAACATCAGGATTATTGAGAAAAGCACCCTGTACACGAGTCATTTGTGCTGTCATTTTAGGGCAGATAGAGCCGCAGGTAGTGAAAAAATAATCAGCTACAAATATTTTCTCTTTGATATCTGCTTGGGTAATGGTCTCTCCATACTGATTGGTAAAAGAAAAATCACCGATGGTATGACCATATCCTTTTCGTAAAAGGGTACTGTCGACAAGACTTTTTTCAATGATATCAATTGGGTTGTAAACTTTTAGAACGTGTTCTTGCTTTTTTGCCTGATCGAGGTTCATTTTGTAAGCAATTCCAAGGGCTACGACAAAAATTACAGCGAAGATCCAAACGACTTTTTTCATAACAAATCCGTTTTCTACAAAGGTAAGGAAAATAAGTGTTGAGGGGAGAAAAACCGGAAATCTATGGGGCTGGTAGTATGGTTGTTTTTACTAGGTAAAATGAAAAAAGCGAATGCTTTCACACTCGCTTTTTTTAAGCTCCCCCTTTTGGGCTCGAACCAACCCCGATTATCGGGGCTCTGATTAACAGTAGATTTTTAGTATTTCGCTAATAACTCTGTTATCAGACTGGGGTTATTTTTTAGGTTTTGAATATGAACTTTGCTTTTCATTTTCTTGATGTGTCGTTCAATAGCTTTTGCCTGATTTTTTGAAGAACATGTTATGGAAAAGTAGACCGCCCAGTCATCTGCCTTGGCAGTATATTTATTCTTTCCATAGGTTTTATCGTAATGTTGTTGAAGTCTGTTTTCCAGATTAACCGTCTCTCCGATATAGAATCGATTAAGTTTATGTGATTGTAGTATGTAAACAAAGTGTTCCATTGTTAGGTAAAACGAAAAAAGCGAATGCTTTCACACTCGCTTTTTTTAGGCTCCCCCTCTTGGGCTCGAACCAACCCCGATTATCGGGGCTCTGATTAACAGTAGATTTTTAATATTTCGCTAATAACTCTGTTATCAGACTGGGGTTATTTTTTAGGTTTTGAATATAAACTTTGCTTTTCATTTTCTTGATGTGTCGTTCAATAGCTTTTGCCTGATTTTTTGAAGAACATGTTATGGAAAAGTAGACCGCCCAGTCATCTGCCTTGGCAGTATATTTATTCTTTCCATAGGTTTTATCGTAATGTTGTTGAAGTCTGTTTTCCAGATTAACCGTCTCTCCGATATAGAATCGATTAAGTTTATGTGATTGTAGTATGTAAACAAAGTGTTCCATTGTTAGGTAAAACGAAAAAAGCGAATGCTTTCACACTCGCTTTTTTTAGGCTCCCCCTCTTGGGCTCGAACCAAGGACCCTCTGATTAACAGTCAGATGCTCTAACCAACTGAGCTAAGGAGGAGTGTTGATTTCAACACTGCTAATTTTCATTAGCGAGTGCAAATATAGAGAAAAAATCAGTCAAAAAAATAATTTCTGACAAAAAAATAAAAAAATATTTAGGATGCTTCTGTAAATCAATTAGATGCTATCAAAAGAAAAATCATCTTCTGAATCGTTGTAATCTCCGTAGTCGTCATCATCACTGTCGTCGTAATCATAACCGTCGTTATCATCTGTTTTTGCAGGCCGGAGTATATTAGTCTTGGACACATTGAGGCGAATTTCCGTTTTAATGGATTCATCATCCTGAAGATAGGCTTTTGCAAAAGGTGTTCCGACCAATTCGACAAGCGTTCCTTTCTTGAGAAAATCAAGAATCCGCATATTGGCTCCTTCTTTCTTCCAAATCGTACAATTTACCCACGTAGTTTTGGTTTTTGCTTCACCGGTGCGTTTGTCTCTCCAGTTCTTGTTGTGTGCGACAGGAAAATTGATTGCTACTACGCCGCGATCCATGTGACGGACGGCTGCATCTTTCCCAATATTTCCAATAAGTCTTGTTTCGAATACTGTAGCCATTTGTAGTGAATTTTGCAACAATATAGAAAGTATTTTGCTGAATACCAATTTTGCAGAAAAAAATAGGAGAATGAAAAAGATAGCCGGTTTGAGAGCTTAAATACTTCTAAATAAGATCGAAAGCAGAAACATAACAGGGGGTGTTTGTAGAAAGGTTACCGGGCTCTCGTTCTTTTGTTACCAGAGCGACGTTTTGTTTGGGAAGGAGATAGTTCGCAAGCCCCCTTTTGATGTGAGGATAAAGAGACTGAGCAAAAATATCCTTTTCGTCATACCAGGTCAATAGTAAGTTCGTTTTTGTAATGGCCAGTGCACTCTGTAGAAGTGATGCTATAATTGTTGGGTCTTTTTTGAGAGATACCAGACCTTCTGCTGCAAGAAATCTGTGGTGAGAGGGACGAATAATTCTATTGACAAAAGGAATAAAAGGGAGTACCTGGGTAAGGAGTTTGCCATTTTTCCCGGGGAGACGTATGATCTGCCAGTTTACTTCATGTATTTTGCATGCAGCTATGAGAGAGGTCCCTTCAAAGTAACCTATTATTGGATTGTCTTTCAATGTATGGTGCGGAAAGAAGAGTGCGTATTCACGATATTGTTCGGTCAGTAGTTGGTGATACTGCTCTTTTTCACCGGTTGTTAATAACCTTACTTGTTTATGATGTCTGGGAAAGTTCCTGCTCATAGACCAGGTGACAATTTGTGTATGTGTTTGAAAATTGAAATTCTTAGCCATCCACAGCGAGCGAGTATTGTTCGGCTCGATATAGGCATAAAACAAATCAGGAGTAGGTGTAAATTGTCCTTCGAACGCTGCCTGGAAGAACTGGTCAAGCCCTTTTTTGAAGAGTGAGTTTTTTTGCTCTTTTTCCTGTTCTTCGGAGGCACTCCATTTCCTGTCAAATGCAAAGTAACGGATATAAAACACATTTACGGATGTCGGAAGACTCCTCCTGCAGAATGTAATATTTCCAAGAACCTTTTCTCTGCGTTGTATGTACAAAAAAAGAGGAGTAACAAGCTCGTTGATTCGTTTTTCCGTATCGAGGTGTCTGTAAGTAGCGCCTTTTGTTCCCAGGCGGGTTGCCTTAAGTAACTCAATAATTCCGGGTTCAGGACGATCAGAAAGCTTAAATACCGATGGTAATTGCATATCAGATGTATTCTACAATTGTGTCAAGTTCTCTACGCACTTTGGGCAGATGCTGATAAGGATCTTCTTCGTGACGATAACCAAGAGGAACAACAACAATACTTTTAAGTCCCTTTTCCCGTAATTTGAGAATGCGATCAAATTCCTGAGGTACGAAACCTTCCATAGGGCATGCGTCCACTTGTTCAACGGCACAGGCCGTCAATAAGACACCCAGGGCAATATACACCTGACTACTCATCCATTTTACGCGATCATTTTCACTCATCAGGTTTGCAGATTCTAACATCTTTTTGAATCCTTTGATTTTAGAGGAGTTAACATCCTGATTGCGTATCCTGGCGGAACGATTGACGTATTCGTCAATGAAATCCTGAGTTACATGACTTTCGCGGCAAAGCACGAGTAAGTGAGAACAATCCGTTATTTGATGTTGGTTATAAGCATGCGGAACAAGTGCTTTCCGGACTTCTGTATTTTGGACTACCAGAAACTTCATAAGTTGCATCCCCATAGAAGTTGGTGTCAGATTAAGCGCCTGAAGTATGCGCTGAAAAGTGTCTTCGGGAATTATCTTTCCGGGATCAAACTTCTTGCAGGCATATCTCCATTGAAGTGCATCAACAATTGTTCTGTTTTCCATCTTTGCAAAGATATGTGAATAACTATTATGCGGTGCATTCAAAGTTTAACTTCGTTTGAAACGAAATTCTATTATATTTGTTCTTTTTCAAAATTACCTATTATAAGAAGTTAATCGGGTTGGTTATGGCAAAAGAGAATAAAGAGAAGACAAGATATTCGGATGCTGAACTTGAGGAGTTCAGACAAATAATCATGGATAAGCTTGAAGAAGCGAAAGTGGATCTGGAATTGTTAAAGGGATCGTTGTCGCATAGCGATGATCACGGAACAGATGATACGGGTCGTAGCTTCAACATGATGGAAGACGGTTCAGAGACGCTTTCAAGGGAAGAAATGGCACAATTGGCTGCCCGTCAGGAAAAGTTCATTCAGAACCTTCAGAATGCGCTGGTACGGATTGAAAACAAAACGTATGGGATTTGTCGTCAGACTGGAAAATTGATCCGAAAAGAACGTTTGCGTCTGGTTCCTCATGCTACATTGAGTATCGAAGCAAAAAACGCACAGGGATAATAAACCGGAAGTTTGAATAAAAAGGCCATAATAGCAGTAGTTTTAATCCTCGGAATTCTGATCGTTGATCAGGTAGTTAAGGTTTGGATTAAAACGACGTTTGAGCTTCACGAGACAGTGAATGTTTTTGGCGATTGGTTTCGTCTGATGTATATTGAGAACCAGGGTATGGCTTTCGGTACAACGCTGGGTTCAGGTTCGTGGGCAAAACTGGCATTGAGTATTTTCCGTTTACTTGCTATTTCAGGTTTGATCTATTACCTGATTAAACAGCTAAGAAACCGTTCTGTTCGAACAGAGTATATTGTAGCGATATCTCTGGTGCTTGCTGGAGCAACGGGTAATCTGATAGATAGTGCTGTTTATGACTATGTCTTTGAATTTGATCCGTCTTCACCTTTTAACTGGGTGTTGAATAGTGAGGGTGAGTATGTGATGCGTAAGCAGGGATTTCTGTTTGCCAATGTTGTGGATATGTTTCAGTTCAATGCCCGTTGGCCTGAGTGGGTTCCGTGGCTTGGTGGAGAAGATGTTTTCGGTGCGATCTGGAACGTAGCGGACGCAGCGATAACCTGTGGAGTGATTATGATACTGATTCGCCAACGGACTTATTTTCCTTCCTCGGGAAAGAAAAAGAAAGAGGACAAAAATGAAGAGCCTGAAGTGATACAAGAATAAATAAAAAGCAACCATGACGGTTGCTTTTTTTATGGAGTTACTTTTTCTTTCTAGGGTTCAACGATGGGAATCAAACCACGTATTCCCATATCAACAGGATAATCTCCTGCCTGTGTTTCGTAGATATTATCCTGATCGACATCATACCATTCAAAACTATTGTTAATGCTAAAGGAAAGCGTTACAACAATATCTTCCGTTTCGTTTCCGGTTATTGTCAATCCATTTTCAAATTGCCCTGTCACCACACAACTTCCTGCCGGGATGGGCGAAGTGTCAAATAGGGGATTAGGAACGGTGGTGCCCTGGGCCTGTCCGTCAATTGTTACGGCTCCCACAACGGGATAGGTAGCTTCAAACCCCCAATACCCCTGATCTTTGTTCGCATTTACAGAACGTGAGGCTGTTTTTATTTTGTAGGTATTGATGTAACTTCTATAGGCAACAAAAGAAGCAAGTGTTCCTGTATAATCAACATTGTCCCAACGGAAATTAATATCAAAGTTCTGGTAAGCAAGAGATACACGAGCCCATTGATAATTCCCTGTAGCAACCTGGCTTAAAGGAATCGAGTAGAAGACTTCACCGTCGCCTTTAATAATTGCTTTCGAAAAGTCCACCGCTTTTTCTCCTCCTACATTCGTTTCGGCTCCATAGAAAACTACTTCACCTTCTCCTAATGGCGTGTATCCGGATGGAGCAAGTTCAATATAATGAGCAGACATTCCATTGAAATCCGGAGTCTGAGCACCATGTTCTGCGGGAATCGAAGAGGGTTGTCCAAAGTTGTTTAAGCGTTCCTGATCCGGGTCAAATTTGAATTTAAATACCAGCCTGGGGCCAGATGTATCTGTTCCGGGTGGGTCAGTTTCTTCTTTTTTGCAGGCCGAGATCATAATAAGCGGGATTACCGCCAGAGATTTCCAGTTTTTCATAGTTTCGTTTTTAGGGTTCTGATTTAAATACGAACGAATGTAGAGATTTATTTTACTGAAAATAAATTAAGGGTTTGTAAATGAGAAGATAGTTGGATTTTAACGTGAAATTCCCAATGCCGCAAAGAAATTTGACATATTTGCACTATGCTTGAACCGTTTGATGACACATATTTTATGAAGCAGGCTCTTTTGGAAGCGCAAAAAGCATTTTCAGAAGATGAAATACCTGTTGGGGCAGTTATAGTGGCTAATAACCGGATTATTGCCCGGGCGCATAATTATACAGAGAAGCTTAATGATGTAACTGCACATGCAGAAATGCAGGCAATTACTGCGGCGGCAGATTATATAGGAGGGAAATATCTCACGGATTGTACGCTTTATGTAACTCTGGAGCCTTGCGTAATGTGTGGAGGGGCATTATACTGGTCACAGATCTCAAGAGTTGTCTATGGTGCTTCTGACGAAAAAAGAGGTGCAGGAAGGGTTCAGCCATCTCTTTATCATCCCAAAACAGAAATTGTAGCGGGAATACTTGCGGATGACTGTAAAGCCTTATTGCTGGACTTTTTTTCGAAGAAGAGATAGTCTTACAAGGTCTTATTTAAAGAAGAACCTGAAAATATCATTCCCGTTCGCATAGAGCAGTAATCCAAGTAAGAGGATTATTCCGATCATTTGCGCATATTCAAGAACTTTTTTGTTGGGTTCCCTTCCGGTAATCATTTCGTACAGTAAGAACATTACATGTCCCCCATCTAATGCGGGGATGGGTAGAATGTTCATGAACGCAAGGACGATAGAAATAAAAGCTGTGTTTAACCAGAAAGACTGCCAGTTCCAGGTGGGTGAAAACATATTTCCGATTGCACCAAATCCTCCCAGACTGGAAGCCCCTTTTTTGGTGAAAATGAATTTTAACTGAGCAACATAATCGTGGAGTGTCCAGTAGCCATACGAAAAACCACTTGCCAGCGCCTGTCCGAAGGTGTAATCAATTTGAGTTGTTTCGATGTGTTGCAAGGCAGAAAAACCTAGTTTTCCTAGTGTGTCTATTTCGGGAGTTAATGTGACAGCTGTATTGTTTCTCCAAACAACCAAATCAACCTTTTCTCCTTTTAGCTCTCTGAGTTGGTTTGTAAAATCCTGAAAGAAAACTACGGGTTCTCCGTTTATGGAAATGATACTATCTCCCTGCATCATTCCCGCATTAGAAGCAGGAGTTACCGGAAGAACACTATCTACACTGAAATGACTTCTGATAGAGAAAGCCGGAAAAGCATCCTTTTGGAAAAGCGTGTAGTCAATATCTTCAGGAAGTGTAATGGTCTCTTTATCCCCGCTGCTATGTTGTACTTCTATTTCACGGTATCCTCTCAGTAAGATTCCAACGTTTAGTTCGCGCAAATCTTCAACCGGTTTTCCTTCTGCCGAAAGGATAATATCTCCATCCTGAAAACCATATTGTTTTAATTCCTGCTGCACATGTACTCCGTAGGGTGCTGCATCCATCGTGACGTACTCACGACCCCATACCCAAAGAACCATCATATAAATGAGAAACCCGAGAATAAGATTCACGGTTACTCCACCGATCATAATGATCAGTCTTTGCCAGGCCGGTTTTGAACGGAACTCCCAGGGTTGGGCCGGTTTTTCAAGCTGTTTGGTATCCATTGATTCATCAATCATACCGGCTATTTTCACATAACCTCCTAAGGGAAGCCACCCGATTCCCCATTCGGTTTCACCAATTTTCTTTTTGAAAAGTGAGAATCCCGGATCAAAGAAGAGATAGAATTTCTCGACACGTGTTTTGAACCAGCGTGCAGGAATAAAATGTCCTAATTCGTGAAGTACAATAAGTATAGAGAGTGACAAAACGAGTTGTCCAGCTTTAATCCAAAATTCCATTGTTCAAATTTTCAGAACTCAAAGATAGCGGTTTTTTCTTGCCCTGCTCGTTACGTGTACTGACAAAATCGACTAAAACTGTTTGCAGGTGAAATTGTTCCCTTATAATTTTCCTAATTTTGTAGTATGAGTACAGAAAAAAGAACGCCACTTGATGCAATCGGAGAGTTTGGATTGATTGACCGTATTACAGGTTCCTTTACGCACCACAATGGTACGACAGTAAAGGGAGTAGGAGATGATGCTGCTGTGATTCGGATCAATGAAGAGGAGCACATGTTGATCTCCACGGATATGTTGGTTGAAGGAATCCATTTTAATCTCATGTATGCTCCGTTAAAGCATTTAGGGTATAAGTCAGTTGTTGTGAATCTGTCGGATATTTATGCGATGAATGGTAAGCCGGAACAAATTACGGTTTCCATTGGTGTTTCTAGCAGATTTCCGGCTGAGGCAATTGACGAACTGTACGAAGGAATAAAGAAGGCATGTGATGTGTATGGTGTGGATCTGGTGGGAGGCGATACAACTTCTTCTCTTTCCGGATTGGTAATTAGTATTACGGCCATTGGAAGAGTGAATCAGAAAGATGTTGTTTATCGTTCGGGAGCGAAGGAAAATGACCTGCTGGTTGTTACCGGAGATCTGGGAGGTGCATTTGTCGGGTTGCAGGTTTTGGAACGTGAGAAAGAAGTATATAAAGCGAATCCATCAGCACAGCCTGATCTGGAGGGCTATGATTATATACTGGAACGACAGCTTAAACCGGAAGCAAGGAGGGATGTGATTGGATTTCTGGATGAATTGGGTGTGCGACCTACTTCGATGATTGATGTTTCTGACGGATTGGCATCTGAGATTCTACATTTGTGCAGAGCCAGTAAACTGGGATGTCATGTCTATGATGAGAAATTACCTATTGATCCGACAACATATTCTACAGCGAGAGATTTCGATCTGGATCCGAGCACATGTGCTTTGAACGGAGGAGAGGATTATGAATTGCTTTTCACGATTAGTCAGTCTGATTTTGACAAGGTAAAAGGAAGTCCGCATATGACTGTTATTGGTCACATGGTGGAAGAAAATGCCGGAATTTATGTGATAGATCGGGGAGGAGCATTAATCCCTATTCAGGCTCAGGGCTGGAATCATTTCGATCGCTCTGAGTAAGCGGTATGTACAAGTTCGGCAAAAGGACGTTTCGATAATTTGGATTTTGCCCAAAGCAGAAACTTAAAAGAATCAAATACGGATCGTTCAAAAGGATCCTCGGTTAATGGTTGTATTTCAGTAATAACATTTTCGAGCAAATCCATTTGATCTAGCGGAGAGATCGTTCGGGAGAGCTTGTTCAGATACTTGAGAAAGATTTCTTCAAATTTATAGACCCGGTTTCTCGACTTCAGATAACGTTGAGTATTTTTGATAGCATAGGGCAGGAGTTCCCGATTGTCAAGTTCGAAGTGGAGAATCAGATTCAGAAGCTGTGAGAAACAATAAATATCCAGTTTCTCATCAAGGTCTTTATCATTTAAAATGGTATTAATCCATTTAAGAGACTGAGTATACGCTCCTTCTCCAAAATAAGCAACGGCAATATTGTAGTTGAGATAAGCTCTTCTTGCCGGAGCAATTTTTGATCCGTACAGGCGGTAAGCTTCCTCAATCAGGGGAACAGTTTGTATGGCTTCAGTAAACTCTCCACGTTCATTATAAAGCATCAGACGCGTACTATTGATACTACTGAACAATTTTATGTTTAAGTCTTCTGATAAGTTCTTTCCCGATTCTTTTGAAATAGTTTTAAGTTCGTTAAGTAACTCATCAACCCGTGAATAATCTCCCAAATGATGATTCAGATAAATTCCGTTTGAGATCAGACTGAAGTATACGTTTACTTCTTCCTTAAGCCGTTCAGCGTTCTCTTTGTATAGTGTAATATTTGCAGCTATATATTGTTCTGATTTCTGAAAATCCAATGTGCCGAAATAATAAGCGGCCTGAATCTGATTAACAAGAAAAATAGAGTCAAATGCTACGGCATATTGGCAGTGGGAGAGGGGGTGTATAAGTTCGTCATATATTTTCCTTTCTTCCTGATTCCGGGCAACACCATTTCTATTCAGATGCATCATCAGCGAACTTTTGATATGCCATAGATTATTATATCCCCGGATGACTTCGCTTAATTCGTTGTCTTTTGTTTGCATGGCATCCAAAAACGCCTGATCCGAACCGGCATATCCTGTGTTTTCAAGCAAGCGCTTCATTTTTTGATTAACTTCAAGAAGAATATGGTATTTTGCGTGCTTTTCAGCTAGTTTCTCAGCACTTTGTAAATATTTTTTGCATTGCTTATAAAGAGATTTATCATACAGAATTTCGGCGTAATGCATCATCCGGTATAATTGGGCATCAATGGATGAGTTGGAATGGTATGAATCAAGAGATCGCAGAATGTTTTCCTGAAGTCTTTTTTTGGTGATTGAGAATTTATTGAGAAAGGCCTGTCCCTTAAAGTCCTCAAATAATTTGGTCTCATCATAACCGTTTTGATTATCTAAATAATCGAATAGAGTGATATAATTATTCTCTTCTCCGATTGTATGTTTGGAAGAAAACACCTTGAAATATCTCTTCTCGGATTTTGTCAGGCTTTTAATCAGTTCATATAATGATGTAGAAGGAGTTGCTGCCATAGTTGTAACTTACAATTCAGCAAACAAGGTAGGAAAAAGAATGAGATTTGGTAAAAATAAACTCTGACCTGTATATTTTATTTAGTAAATAGAAAGGTAGTATTATTGATTGGTAGCAGGACTCTTATGATTCGAAACAAAAAAAGATGCCTGAAAAGACATCTTTAAAATATGTTAGATAGTAACTTTATTACTTTCCCTCGCGTTTACGTTTATCTTCATCGGTATCATTGTTGGGGTCTGTAATACCTGTTCCCCCAAAAAGATCTCCACCGGTATTTGTAGATCCACTTCCCTGAAGGCTGCGCGTAGTCATTTCTGTCGCTTCATCACTGTTTTCTTCAACTGAAACAGGAGTTATGACTTCCTTTTTACATGATGCAAAAACGAAAGTGGAAACGGCTAATATGAAGAGTAACTTTTTCATTCTTAATAAGAAAAAAATCAAACTTAGTCTAACAAATATATGATTTTGTTTCTAATCTTCCAAAGAATTGTCTGGTATTTTTATGTGAACACGCGTACCTATTGATTCTCCTGTGTCATTTTTTATGTCATTGGGACCAATAAGTAGGAAAGATTTACCCGAAATCTTTTGTAAAAGCTCTATCCGGGAACTGGTTATACTCATTCCTCTAGACTGGTGATCGCCATCTCCCTGTTTCTGTTTGATACTCTTTTCGTACCCAACTCCATTATCTTCAATGATAAAGTCAATAGTTTCTGCATTTTTATGTGCAGAAAAGTGGATTTCTCCTTTTGTGTTTTGACGTGGTAATATACCATGAATAATACTGTTTTCAACAAAAGGCTGGAATATCATGGAGGGGACTTTTACTGCCTCAGTATCTATGGATGGATCAATGGTGAATTCATAATCAAATCGATCCCGGAAGCGCATAGATTCAAGGGATAGGTAGAGCTTCAGACGTTCAATTTCTTCTGAAAGTGTGACCATATTTTGATCGGTTGAAGAGCTATCAAGATTTTTTCGGATAAGTTTAGCAAACTGACTCAGGTATTTGTTGGCTGAAAGACGGTCCTGAGTATTGATAAAGTACTGAATAGAATTAAGAGCGTTAAAGATAAAATGTCTGTTCATGGAAGCATTCAATGATTGCTGTTCCAGATCGCGTAAACGGGATGTGAAAACAAGTCGTTCCTGTTCTCTCCTTGAGCGTTCCTGTTTTAGTTTAAAACGAAACAGGATAAGAACAAGGCTTCCGGTAAGAAGAATGCAAAGTGAAATGAACCACCAGGTTGTATAAAAAGGAGGAAGAATGACAAAAGGAAAGTTCACCTCATTTGAATAGATTCCTGTTTTACTGACGGCTCTGACGCGAAGTCGATAATCCCCTGGGACAAGTCCCGAAATACTGATTTCATCCACTTTAGAAAGAGGAGACCAGTCTTCATTAAGTCCTTCGATGAGGTACTGAAACTTGATATCCTCCGGAAAGGCAAGGGTAACTGCTTTAAAGTTAAAAATGAAACGATTCTGACTATGCGAAAAACGGACAGGATTATATGTGTCCATTGGTTTTTCATAAGGTTGAAAGTTCACTAGAACAGAACGAAGACTGAGGATAGGAGGAATGGTTTTTGCAAAGACATTTTCCTTCGTTTTATCAAATTTCATTAATCCTTCGGAAGTTCCGAACCACAGATTACCTCCCTGATCAATGAGAGAAGAATTTATGTTCGTTTCCAGACTGACAAGCCCCTCAAAAATACCAAATTGTTCAACATGGAAGGTGTTCCAGTCTCCGCTTTTGGGAGTGAACCTGAAAAGACCGTTGTTAGTCCCGACCCACATATTGTCACCATCTTTCTGGATAAACACAGCAAAGTTAGATCCGCTGAAGTCCGAGTAGTTTAACTGGCGAATCACGCCATCTCTGAAAAGGTATACTCCTTCTTCTGTACCAATCCAGATATTCCCGAATTTGTCCGCTTCAATACTATATGCACCGGGTTGATTCTCGGAAATGGGGTAACTTAGTAACACTTTACTTGCTGTCAGGACGTGAATTCCTGTTTGTGAAGCCATGAAAAGCTGCCCGTCATACTCGGCAAAATCCCTTACGTTTCTGAGATTTGCAGATTGAGAGATAAGTTTACTTAGTGGATAGACAGAATCATTTTCGAAATAAGCTGCGCCTTCCTGTCCTCCTACCCAAAAACGTTGATGACTATCCAGAAAAAGTGACATGATTTTATCACCGGGTAAGGAAGGATAGTCAGATTGAAAATAAGGTATGAAATGATCTTTTTCAAAACGGTTAAGTCCATCTGCTGTTGCAAACCATACCTGATTCTTTTTGTCCGTTGCGACTGCCCAGACCGTATTGTTACTCAGTCCGTTTCTGTCGTCGTAATTTCTCCATCCGGATTTTGTTTTTTGACTTACTCCGTTTGCGTAGGAGCCAAACCAGATGTTTTGCTCTTTATCCTGAGCAACTGATACAATTAAGTCACTGTTCAGTCCGCTTCTTGTTGTGTAAAAGGTGAAAGCTTCTCCGGAAAAATGCACGAGTCCTTTTCCTTCAGTCCCCAACCAGATACCGTGTGTGTTGTCTTCAAATACACAGGAAATATTCTCCATAGGTAAACCGTTGGAAGTGTGTAGGTGGAGGTTTTCTTTCTCGTCAATACGGACAGCTCCGTTAAATTTTGTAGATAACCAGATTTTTCCGGTGTGATCAATGAATAAATGCTTAAAATTTCCTCCAAGCAATGAGGCTGAATTCATATAAGGTTTAAGCTTTTCGTTTTCAAGATGAAATACGCCATCACCATAGGATGAAGCGAATAATTGGTTGGTAAGAGGGTCAATTTTCAGCGAGCTGAAACTGTATTCCTCTGATCCTGGAACAAGGTGAAATGAGAATCCGTCATGTGAGTAAAATATTCCTGTTCGTGTCGCGACGTACATTTTGGAATCATATAATACCATGTCCCGGATACGTTCAAATTCATCCCGGTTACTAATCCCATGAATTGTTGGATTGATCTGAACGATTTTACCTTCTGAAAAACGAAAGAGACCGCTTCCGTTGACCCCAAAGAAATAGTTGCCTTTATAGAAAAGAATACTACTTACTTTTCCTCCGTCTTTTATTTTTTCAATAGGGAGTGCAACGAATTGATTGTTAAATTCGTAGGAAACACCGTTTTCATGTCCTACCCACAAGGTATCTCCTATAATTGCCAGTGAAGAAATTCGGTTGTTAAGTAATCCCTGGTCAACAGAAAACGCTTCAAATTCACGACCTGAAAATCGCGCCAGTCCTCCCAGAGTTCCCACCCATAGGAATCCCTGTTTGTCCTGTGTGATACATGTAACCTGGGATTGAGGTAAACCTTCCGCTACGCTATAAGTTCGGAAAGAATATTCCTGTGCTGAAAGTGAAGTACAGAATAAAATAAGACCAATAAAAACATACAGGGCACGATAGAACATGCTTAAAGTGTTTTCAGCAATTTTACAAAATCTACAACACGGTTTCGTGCTACGGGAATATGATCTTTATTATTCAATACAGCAAAATGACCATCTTCATTTAAGTATTCTGTCAGATAATTGAGGTTTACAATATGTGATTTATGCACTCTGAAAAATTTAGATGGGTCAAGAAGGTTTTCATACACTTTAAGTGTTCTCGTATCAAGATATCTTGAGCCGTCTTCAAAATGAAGCATTGTACAGTTTCCACTTGCTTCGAGGTGCACAATCGTATTGTCCTCGATGATTTTTAATCCTTTGGTATGAGAAATGGCTATACGGTTGGAAGGTTTGTTGCGAACAAGTGAATCGGACAGGTTGCGTATGGACTCAAAATACGTTGAGAAGTTTTCGGGAGCTACCTGAAAAGCATCTTTTGTCTCCTGCACTTTACGAACTGCATTTTGAAGATCCTCTACATCAACTGGTTTTAGAATATAATAGGCAGCATTTGCATTAAACGCCCGAATCGCAAAATCTTTGAACGCTGTTACAAAAACAACCAGAAAATCTTTCTTTTCAATTCGTTCCAGAAGATCAAATCCTTCCGCTCCCGAAGGCATGCGGATATCAAGAAAAACAACATCGGGATTACTGGATTCAATAATACTCTGTGCATCATCAATATTACCGGCCTCACCGATTACCTCTACCTCCTGACAAAATTCTTCAAGGAGCATAATAAGGTTTTTTCTTGCTAATTCTTCATCATCTACAACAACAGCACGTAAATTCATTTTCGTTTTTTGGATTTTTATTAAAAATAGTGTTTTTCATTTATATGGTAACGTAATCTTTACGTAAAAAAAGAACGTAATCCCTTTAGTCAATATACAATACCGTTTACTAAATGAACCCTACAACTGAAAAAGTTAGGGAAAAAGAAACAACCTTATCGCTTAACTTAGTGATAACATTGTTGCTTTAGGAATCCAAAAAAACACAGAATTATGAGAAAACATCTACCATCTATTTTTTCTTTGAGTTCAGCTAATTATATCTGGGTCTTCGGAGAAAACGGAAATTAATTTTCCAACATTTTTATTAAAGTTTCTGCGGATGCGTCGGGTTGCTCAATGTGGCTCATGTGTCCGCAGTTTTTTTGTATAAAAAAATGTTCGAAATGTCCCGGCCAGTCTTCTTCTGATTCTTTTGCGGAAATCAGATTATCAAATTCACCCTGTATTGAATATACCCGGTCTTTGTGCATTGCAACAAGGGCTCTGTGGTCAGCTCTGTTTTTCATAGACTGGGCACTGTGTACAATTGCATCAGGATGCATTGCTGCTGCACGGTTAATTATATCTGAAATAATTGAAGGATATTTTTCAGGTACATGGAATAGCAACGGGATAGACTCATTAAGAAAAATTCTGACGTTTTTACGCACAACAGCCCCTATTCGGTCTCTGTTTTTTTTGCGTTCTTCACTGTCTTCCCAGTAATTGGAATGAAATAATACGAGTTTGTCCATTCCCGAAGATGTGCGTTGGAGCATTTCAAGTCCGATATAACCTCCCATGCTATGACCGACCAGATCAAAGTGAGTTATTTCACGTTGTTTTATTTCGTTTTCCAGCCAATCAGCGTAGGCTGAAATCTGCTCTTTTTCCGGGATTATTTCTTTATTTTTCCCATGTCCGGGAAGGTCAAGAAATAGTAAAGGGCGGGAGAAGACAGATGTATTCATCACCTCCCACCCCGAAGAGTCCAAAAGAAATCCATGAAGGAATACAATGGGTTTGTTACTTGTATCCACCCGTTTATGAATTCATAAGGTCTTCTATTTCATCTGCTTCAATAGGAATAGTAGCCATCAGGTTGACAGGGGCACCTGTTTCCTGCACTACAAGATCATCTTCTATACGAATTCCCAGACCTTCTTCCTGGATATAGATACCAGGTTCACATGTAAAGACCATTCCTGCTTTCATAGGTTCATTCCACGGGCCGACATCATGTGTGTCAAGTCCGATGTAATGCGATGTGCCATGCATAAAATACTTTTTGTAAGCAGGCCAATCAGGATTTTGGTTCTTCACGTCTGTTTGATCAATTAATCCTAATTGAATCAATTCTTTTTCCATGAATAAACCGACTTCTTTGTGGTATTCAGCCAGTACCGTTCCCGGGACTAATAGTGTTTCTGCGAACTTTTTTACGCGAAGAACAGCATTATAAACTTCTTTTTGTCTTTGGGTATATCGTCCGTTTACCGGAAAAGATCGGGAAAGATCGGATGCATAATTGGCGTATTCAGCTCCTACGTCCAACAGGATGACATCACCATCATTACAAATGTTATTATTATCAATATAGTGAAGAACACATGCGTTTTTACCACTTGCAATTATTGGAGTGTATGCGAAGCCCCGTGAGCGGTTACGCACAAATTCGTGGATTAGCTCGGCTTCTATTTCGTATTCATAAACACCGGGTTTTATAAATGGTAATATGCGGCGAATCCCTTTTTCCGTAATTGAACATGCATGGAGCATGAGTTCTAACTCCGTTCGTTCTTTTACCGAACGAATTTTATGCATAATCGGAGCGCTTTTTCGGTAAATATGAGCGGGATATTTTTCCTTACAGGATTCGATAAACCGGTCTTCCCGTGTCTGAACTTCCGTATTTGCCCGTAAATGTTCATTCGTGTTGAGGTAAATACTTTCGGCTTCTGCCATTAGTGTTTTGAAAATGGTGTCGAATTGAGACAGCCAGTACACTGTTTTAATCCCTGAAACCTCAAAGGCAGCTTCTTTCGTTAGTTTTTCTCCTTCCCACACAGCGATATGTTCGTTTGTTTCCCGAAGGAATAAAACTTCACGGTGCTTTTCGTCTTTTGCATCAGGAAACAGAACAAGAATGCTTTCTTCCTGATCTACACCTGAAAGATAAAAGATATCCCGGTGTTGCTGAAAAGGCATTGTGCTGTCGGCACTAATCGGATAAATATCGTTAGAGTTGAAAACAGCCAACGAATTTGGCTGCATATCCTGAATAAATTTAGATCGGTTTGCAATAAACAGCTTTGACGGTATTCTATCGTATTTCATATCTAATGTCGTTTTTCAATGGTTGAAAGTACTACTTTTTTCGCGTTTTCGGACGGCTTTGGGAGAGCTTTTAATTCATTCTTCTGATATACAGATTGTTTTTTACAGCGTAAATTGATTACGTAGTTAGTGTTGCAACTTTGTCCTGTAACAAAAAACAAGAGTTATGATAGCAATATTTGAACGTTTAGAGATCAACAGAATTCAGTTCCAGCAAGGAGATAGTGAAGTAGTTGTTAACTGTCGTATTACGCAGGCGGGAGAAAAAATTGCAGCAACATTACTGATTACATTTTCAGATTTGAATCGTTTACTTGCCAGATTGGGGAATAGTGGAGTAGAAGTAGACTCTTCACGTTTCCATGTAATTGATATGGGAAATGATGAACGTCTGTACGAATGCGATTCAAAAGCGTTTGGTCTGGATAGCTTTACTATAGAAGAACCGACTTTTTACAATCCTGTGCGACAGATCAGAGCGTGAAAAAAACAGGTAAAGCCAACCTAATGTGATTATTTTCGTCTCATTAGTTGGAAACAAAGGGTAATAATTGTATTTTTATCCGTCAAAATGCTTTAACATGAAACTGAAATTTTTCTTTTTGGCTGCTGCAGCTTCAGGAGTGCTGGTGTCTTGTGTGAAACATGAAGTGATCCCACCACCAAAGCCGGAAGTTGACCTGAGTACTTCTTTTGTAGCGGATACAAATGGAACGTCCATTTCTTATGTGAATGATGTGGATGGGTTCTCTGTAGAGACGACCAGTTTCCGGGAATTACAATCTTCTCCTCAATTATCGAGTATCATTTATTTTAATACAATCCGTTCAACGAATTATTCGGATTTATTTAAAATTTCTGTAGGTAGAGCATTTTGGGATGCTGTAGAGGGAGATTTACCTTCTATTAGCCAGTTTAAATTGTTTTTTGAAGGAATGCTGACACCAAACGATCCTGTTTATTCGGATGGAGCCTTAAATGGAATTATGTTAGAGTGGAGAGACAGTGAGAGTAATCTTTGGGTTTCAAATGAAAATTCGCCCGAACCTCAGACGTTTACTTTTACGTCAATTACACAGGAGTCGGATGAAGAAGGGGATTATATTAAGTTCACAGCCGACTTCTCTTGTTGGTTGTATTCTTTGGATGGATTAGACTCAGTACATTTCGAAAATGGAACGTATATATCTTATTTTAAGAACAATTAATTTTTAGTTAAAACTTTTTAAATTAAGACCGATAATATTGTATCGGTCTTTTTTTTTTCTTAATTTTCAAAAGTTTCATCAAACACGAAATATGTCGGAATGCTTGAAAATAGCTGTAATCGGTGATTTCAACTTTACTTACAATTCACACCACGCTACGAACATGGCGTTGGAACACAGTGAAAGATATCTGGAGGTCGAGTTGAGCTATTACTGGATTCGTCCGTCAGAGGCGGTTAATATGCGTCCGCATACATTTTCAGTGTACGACGGAATTCTGATTGCTCCGGGTCCTTATTTCAATGAGTTTTTTCTTAGTGGTGTTTTAGGGCAGGTAATTAATCTGAATACCCCTCTGTTAATGACCGGGGAAGTATACAGATTGTTTATTGAATTGTTGATCAAGCAGAATAATCTGAATGGGAATAATGAAAAACTGATTAGTGATAATTTAGTTTCAGGTAATCAGTTTGAACCGGTACAGATTCAGCCGTTGAATGCATCGATGAAAAAATTATATGCCACACACAGCAATGTGGAATTAACTTCTTCAAGATATTCTCTCTACCCCCGGTTGCTGGACGCGCTTCAGGATCAGGTGCTGAGTATAGAAGGTCGGGATCAGTTTGAAGAGCCCGAAATTGTCCGATTGAAGAATCACACTTTTGCGCTTGCTACTATGTTCTGTCCGCAAATTTCATCAACCCGCGAAATGCCTCATCCTCTGATAAATTTATTTGTGCGAGCCTGTCTGGAGCAGCTAAAGACTGCCGGAGAGACAGTTTGATCCAATCTATTTATAAAAGATTTTCTCCTTTTACTTCCTGTTCGCTTTGTTCATAACCCTCGTCTATCAATAGCTCACGTTGGTTTGCTGCTGCTACTGCCAGCTGATCGCAGCGTTCGTTTTCAGGATGACCGGAATGGCCTTTTATCCAAACAAATCTGGGGTGAAATTTTTGATGAAGGGGTAAGTATCTCCTCCAAAGATCTGCATTCTTTTTTCCTTTATAACCTTTTTTATGCCAACCGAAAACCCATTTTTGTTCCACAGCATCAACAACATACTTTGAGTCAGAATAGACGGTTACCGGATATTTATCTGTTTTCAGATGCTCCAAAGCAACAATGACAGCAAGTAGTTCCATACGGTTATTGGTAGTAAGACGATATCCGCAGGAAAGTTCTTTTTCTTTGCTTCCAAATCGGAGTATTGCACCATAGCCTCCTCTGCCCGGGTTGCCTTGTGCAGCACCGTCTGTATAGATTTTAATTGCCATGGCTCAAGAGTACAAAAAAAATGAATGATGGCAAAATGGAAACTTTGGAAACTTTTTTTTTGTTTTTCGTTTCCTGAGTGTTTTTTTTGATATACTTTTGCGCCATGGAAGAAAAAAGAGAGGAAATATTACTCAAGGCAACACAGGTTTATACACGTTATGGTATAAGGAGTGTTACCATGGATGATCTTGCCAGAGAACTCTCAGTATCAAAGAAAACCATCTACAATTATTTTAAAGATAAGGATGAAATTGTTCAGGAAATAATCAAAACCAAACTGGAAGCAGACAGGTTTAATTGTGGACTGAATGAGTCGACGGCAAAGAATGCAATTGAAGAGTTACTTGGGATATCGCAGTTTGTTGCTGATATGGTAAAAAATGTTCATCCATCTGTTTTTTATGATTTGCAAAAATACCATCCTAAAGCGTGGGAATTATTGAATACGCATAAGTGGGAGTTTTTGTTCGGACAAATACTTAAAAATATTAAAAGAGGGATTGACGAAGGTCTTTACCGGGACAATATGAATCCTGATTTGGTTGCCCGTTTGCATCTGGCAAAATCTGATTTGGTTTTCGGAGGAGAGTTCTTTCCGATAGATCAGAGTAATATAGAGGAGATTTTTACAGAGCTTTTCCGTTTGCAAATTCGGGGAATGGCGAGTGAAAAGGGATTAGAATACTTAAAACAACGACTTAATAATCAAGAAAATGCGTAAAATTGGTTTAGTAATACTAACTGTAGTAGCCGGAGTATTAACCGGTAACGCACAGCAAAAATTTACTCTTGAACAGGCACAACAGTATGGTGTCGAACACCGTGAGCAAGTTATGAACGCTCACCTGGATTTAAAATCGGCAGAAAAGAAAGTCTGGGAAACGACAGCAATTGGTTTACCGCAGATCAATGCAGAGGGAAATTTTCAACAGTATATTAATATTCCGACATCGGTAGTAGATGCTTCTTTTATTAATCCAAATGCACAACCGGGAGATGTTGTGTCGTTCAGAATGGGACAGAAGTATAACGTAACGGGAGGAATTAATGCTTCTCAGTTAATATTTGACGGTTCCTACATTGTTGGATTACAGGTTTCTAAATTTTACACAGAGTTTGTAAGAAGCAGTATCGAGAAATCTCAGCAGGAAGTGCAGTACAATATCGCTCAGGCATATTATAATGTCCTGATTGCTGAAGATAATCTGAAATTGATCGATTCATTGATTCTTTCTGCTGAAGAGTTATTGGGGAACACGGAGGTGATTTATGACCAGGGAATGATCGAGAAAGAAGAAGTAGATCAATTGGAACTAAACTTAATCCGGTTGAACAGTATGAAGGTAAATACAGAACGACAGTTACTGGTTGCTCAGAATTTACTTAAACTTCAAATGGGATACCCACTGACGGACGAAGTTCTGTTGGAAGGTGATCTGGATCATTATCTGACACAAATTGAGATGGAGTTCGCTGACCTGAAAGGCTCCATTCAGGATAATATCAATCTGATCATGTTGAATCAGCAAAAGCGTTTGTCGGAGTTTGATTTGAAAAATAAGCGTTTTCAGCACTTCCCTCAATTAGCTGCATTCTTCCAACACCAATACATGGCTTTTCGATCGGAATTTGATCTGTTTCAGGATAAACCCTGGTACCCGTCGACTGCATGGGGAATCACATTAAAAATCCCGATCATTTCAAGTGGAATGCGTGCTATGCAGGTTCAGCAGGCAAAGATAGAGGTAGAGAAGAATGAAAACTCAATCAAAGAGTTGGAACGAACACTGCAATTCCAGGAAATTCAGACCAAAGCAAACTTTGAAAATGCATTGACAATGATGAAGCTGGAGAGAAGAAATATTGAGCTGGCAAAATCAATTTATAAAAATACTTCAATTAAGAAAGAAGTAGGTGTTGTTACAAGTTTGCAGGTTACCCAAACCTACTCACAAGTATTGGCAGCACAAACAGATTACCTGAATGCAATTCTGCAGGTAATGAATGCGAAAAACGAGTTAGACAACCTGTACGGTAACTTTACCACTCAATTAACTGAAAATTAAAAAAAGAAACAAGTCACTAAAAAAAACAACATGAAAAAGGGAATTATTTTTCTTTCAGCCGTTACACTCATTCTGATTGGATGTAGTGAGGCCACACAAATTTCCAAACTGGAAGAAAAACGAACCAAATTGAAAAACGAACTTGCCGATATCGAGAAGAAGATAGCGGAGATGGATACAACTTCAAATTCCACACCAGCAGCTCTTGTTTCTTTAGCACCGGTAGAATTGACCGAGTTTGTTCACAATATCGACGTTCAGGGAAATATTGAAACAGAAAAGGATGCATTGGTTAATGCTGAATCCAATGGAGTCATTCGCGAGGTACTTGTAAAAGAAGGACAACGGGTATCCAAAGGGCAGGCTTTGGTTCGAATTGATGCCTCAATTATTTCGGATAACATTCAGGAGTTGAAGACGGGAGTTGATTTTGCACAGTATAATTACGATAAGCAAAAAGAACTATTTGATAAAGGAGTTGGTTCTGAATTCCAGTTGAAGCAGGCAAAAAACAATTTGGATAACCTGAAAGAAAAGCTGACAGGATTGCAAACACAACGTTCGAAATATACAGTAGTAGCTCCATTTGATGGGGTAATCGATGAAGTCTTCCCGAAAATCGGAGAAATGGCAGGTCCACAATCTCCGGTAGTTCGTTTAGTGAACAACAGAGAGGTAAAGGTAACAGCTGAAATCTCTGAACGCTTGTATAGCAGAATTAAAGTGGGAACACCGGTACAGTTGACAGTTCCTTCTTTGGGAGACACAACTGTCTCGTTGACAATCACAAATATTGGAAACTACATTCACCCTACAAACCGGACTTTCCGTATTCAGGCAGCGTTAAAAGAAAACAAAATTCTTTTGCCGAATATGTTAGCACAGGTGCAGATTCTTGATTACAAGAATGAAGAGGCGATTGTAGTTCCTACTCCGGCTTTACTAAAAGACCGTGATAACAACAGCTATGTCTTTGTTGCAGATAGCAAAGAGGGGCAACTGATTGCCCGAAGAGTGAATGTTAAAGTGGTTGAATCGTACAACGGAGTGTCGGAAGTAAACGGAGACTTGTCAGTTGAAGATCAGGTGGTGTTAAAAGGTGCTAAAGGAGTATCAGAAGGCGATTATTTACGTGTGAAATAATTGAAAAATGGGAGAAAAAGAGAAAGACATAAAAGAATTTGGCTTGTCATCATGGTCTGTAAATAACCGAAAAACGGTATTTCTGGTAATGTTGATTATTATGATGGGTGGGTTTTTCGCCTATCAATCCATGCCGAAGGAGAACTTTCCCGAACTACAGATTCCTGAAATTTATATAGGAATTGCAAAGCCGGGAAGTTCACCGAAGTATATGGCGGATAAAATTATCAAGCCAATTGAAAAAGAAATAGCGACAGTAAAGAAGGTGGATGAAATGAATTCGAATGGTATCCATGGTTATGCTACTATTCGAGTGAAATTTGATTTCTCTATTGAAGCAGAAGATGCACTTCAGAAGGTAAAAGATGCTGTCGATAAGGCAAGGGCAAAGTCAGATTTCCCTGAACTTCCTGCCGAACCGAACATTTTTGAGCTGGACCCTTCTCAAATGCCGATTATGAATATCAACCTAAGTGGAGATAATCCGCAACAGTTGAAAGAAACAGCAGAGTATCTGGAAGACATTATAGAAGATCTTCAGGAAATTAATGAAGTGGATATACGCGGTATCCAGGAACAGGAGATGCGTATTGAAGTGGATCGACTTAAAGCTGAGGCTGTAAATGTATCCTTAACAGATATAGAAAATGCAGTTTCCTCAGAGCACCAGACTATTCCGGGGGGGGAAATCCTGATGGATGGTGTGCGTAAGAACATCCGGATTGATGGGGAATTTCAGAATGCAGATGAGCTAAAAAAGGTGATTGTAAAACAGGATGACTATATGCCTGTGCATCTGGAAGATATTGCCGAAGTATATTTTGGTAATGCTGATACAACTTCGTACGCACGTGAGTTTGGAGAACCTGTAGTAATGCTGGATGTGAAAAAGCAGGGAGGAAAGAACCTGTTGGACGCTTCCGAGAAAATAGATGCATTATTGAAACAAGCAAAAGATGAAGGGATGATTCCGAGCGGAATCTCAATATCGAAAACAAATGACCAGTCAAACATGACACGGGACATGGTTTCTAACCTGGAGAATTCCATCATTTTTGGTATTCTGTTGGTTGTACTGGTTCTGTTATTCTTCCTGGGGCTGCGAAATGCTCTTTTTGTAGGGGTGGCTATTCCATTGTCGATGTTCATGTCCTTTATGATTTTGAATGCGATGGGAGTAACATTGAATGTGATGGTACTCTTTTCACTGGTGCTTGCACTCGGGATGTTGGTGGATAACGGAATTGTGGTTGTAGAAAACGTTTACCGTTATATGGATCTTGGGATGGAGCCGTTTAAGGCTGCCCGAAAAGGAGTCGGAGAGGTCGCCTGGCCTATTATTGCGTCAACAGCAACTACACTGGCTGCGTTTGTTCCTTTGGCGATATGGCCGGGAATCATGGGAGAGTTTATGAAATATCTTCCGATCACACTGATGATTGTATTAGGCTCATCACTTTTTGTCGCGCTTGTGATCAATCCGGTGCTTACTGCATTGTACATGAAAGTAGGAGCAGATTCTCCTAACAAGCGAAAAACGGTTATTATCAGTATAGGATTACTGGTGATTGGAGGTCTGTTTTTAGCGGGTGGCATCATTACATTCGGGAACCTGTTGATTATTTTGGGAATCATCTCAGTTGTCAATGTGTTTGTTTTATTCCCGATTATGGAGTGGTTCCAAAACAAATTCCTGCCGAAATTAGAAGCCTTCTATGCACGTTTTCTAACTTATGCTTTGTCAGGGAGAAAACCAGTGATTTTTATTGTAGGAACATTCTTATTATTGATTTTCTCTGTGGTTCTTGTTGGGGTGTTTCAGCCAAAAGTTGATTTCTTCCCGGTTAACCAACCAAAGTATGTAAGTGTGTACGTAACACATCCGATTGGTACGGATATCAAAGTAACGAATCAAACAGCTTTACAGGCTGAGAAAGCGCTGGATGAAATTCTTGCTCCGTATCTTGAGCGTGATAGTAAGATTGAGGATCCGGATGCACGAATTATACAGTCAATCATCACTCAGGTTGGTGAAGGTACCGGTTCCGAAAACGAAGTGTCTATGGGGGCGACACCTCATAAGGCAAAGATCACAATTAATTTTTCTGAATTCCAGTATCGGGATGGTATACAAACGTCTGAAATACTGCAAAAGATACAATCTGAACTTCCGCAGCAATTTACAGCGGATATAGAAATTTCTGCAGAAAAGAATGAAGAAGGTCCCCCACAGAAAGACCCGATTTACATTGAAGTATCCGGAAAAAAGGACTATTCAGAAATTATTCAGGAAGCATCCCGTATTAAGAATTACCTGGCTCGTTTGAATGTTGCCGGAGTGGAAAAATTGAAAATGGATGTGGAGGCAAATCGTCCTGAAATACCTTTTGTGGTAGACAGAGATCAGGTTCGAAAGCTGAACTCTTCTACAATGGCGGTCGGAATGGCAATTCGTAAGGCATTATTAGGTCAGGATATTGCAACGTATACAAAAGGTGAGGATACGTACGATATTGTTGTTCGGTTTGATAAGAATAACCGGGAGGATCTGAATGCCTTACTGGACCAAAAACTCATCTTTAGAAATAATAAAGGAGAATTGCTACGGATTCCTATCCGATCAGTAGTTCTACCACCGATGGACAATATTTCATACTCGGCAGTAAACCGGAAAGATCAGGTTTCAATGGTTGCTGTGACTTCTAAAAACGCAGAAGGATACAATGCGAATGAGGTGGTTGAAGAGTTGAAGTTGAAAATGAGAGATTACGAAACAGAAATAGGTTTACCAGAGGGGATCACTTATCGTTTTGCCGGACAGCAGGATGAACAGCAAAAGGAAATGGCATTCTTGAGTAATGCCTTGTTGATAGCGGTATTCCTTATCATGTTGATTATTGTAACGCAGTTTAACTCGTTCTCTACTCCGGCTATCATTATGACGAGTGTTGTCTTCTCGTTAATCGGGGTTTTCCTCGGGTTGGTTATTTCCGGAATGTCCTTTGTGATTATCATGACAATGATTGGTATTATTTCTCTCGCCGGAGTCGTTGTAAACAATGCAATCGTATTGATCGACTATACGAACCTGATTCGCGTGGAAAAACGTGAGGAATTAGGGTTGAGCGAATTTGAAACATTACCTATGGGAGATGTGATTAACGCAACTATTGAAGGAGGTAAAACGAGACTACGTCCCGTATTATTAACAGCAATAACTACGGTGTTGGGGTTGATTCCTTTGGCAATAGGTTTTAATATAGATTTCTTTAGTCTTTTGTCTGAATATGATCCCAAGATTTATTTTGGGGGAGATAATAACCTGTTCTTCTCTCCAATGTCCTGGACAATTATTTTCGGACTTACGTTTGCTACCTTCCTTACATTGGTAATTGTTCCTGCGATGTATCTGTCGTTGTACAGATTGAAGTTATGGATATACAAAGTTGCCGGGTGGAAGATGCGTAGTAATATATAATTCAAGTATTTCATAGCAATCAAAAAAGCCATTCTCATTGTGAAAATGGCTTTTTTATTCAGGTTCTTTTAGTTTTCTTCAGAAGTATATTTCCTTTTGTATTTCTGATAAAGCTCTTCTTGTCTATTGGTCAGATCCATAAAATTACCGTCAACAAGAACGGTTGTAATCTTGTTGCTACTCATATCTAACGCATCTCCTTTTGAAATGAAGAGTGTTGCCATTTTTCCCTCTTCAACGGAACCATATAATTTGTCAACTCCGATTATCTTCGCTGAACTTAGTGAAATGGCTGTGATAGCTTCTTCTGTAGTTAGTCCGTAGGCTCTCGCAGTACCCGCTAGAAAAGGAATATTCCGGGCATTCATAGCTTCCATGTCACCTGCATTCTGAAGGCAGAAGGTTACACCTGCTTTTTGAAGAAGGTATGGAAGCTTAAACGGAAGGTGAATATCATCACTTTCACGTTGTGGCAAATCATGGACACGTCCCAGCATTACAGGAATTTTTGCGTCTTTCAACTGGGCGGTGATAAGATGACTATCGTATCCTCCGATAATGACCGGAAATTGTACAGTAAGTTCTTTTGAGAAATCTATGATATCGAGTAATTCCTGGATGTAATTGGCGTGTATGTACAATCGTTTGTTTCCTGTGAACAATCCTTTCATTGCCTCAAAACGGAGATCTATTGATTTGTCTTTTGAATTATCTTCAGCGTATGCCTTTGCGGCAGTGAAAAAATCATTCACCTTTTCACGTTCGGTAGTATACTGTTCATTAGCTTTCACCGTTTTCCAGTTTCTTTTTATAAACCCGGGCCAGTGCAGGTGAATCCCGTCGTCCTGTAGGCGTACAGCATCTTCCCAGTTCCAGCCATCCAGAAGAAATAATGAAGAACTCCCGGAAATCACACCTCCTCTTGGGGTCGCCTGAGCAAAAAGAACTCCGTTGCTACGTACCGTTGAGGTAACAGAAGACTCAGCGTTATAGGCAATGAGCGATCGTACATGTGGATTGTACTCACCAACTTCATAAAAATCACGTGTAGCTCTTACAGCGTCAATCTCCGTAAGTCCCAAAGTAGAGTTGGGAGCAAAAAATCCCGGGTAAATATGTTGATTTTGGGCATTGATTACCGTATCAAATTCCGACTTGTCTAGCGTATAAGCAAGGGCGTTTTTGACCAAAGTAATTTTCCCATTTTCGACGACAATATAACTCCTTTCAATAACCTGCCCTGTACCGGTGTGCAGAATGCCGTTTTCGATTAAAATTTTACCTTCGAACTTCTGAGCAGGCGTTTGCCCATTTCCGAATAAAGGAAAAAGAGAAGCAAGACAAAGGAAAAGGGGTCGTATATTAATGCGCTTCATGATGATGTTCTGTTTCTTCTGTGTCACAATGATAACGAGGTAGGGTTTTGGCAGAATAGGGAACTATTTTTTCTCCGTTTTTTGCAGCATTCAGCATTTTGGAAACGATTCTTGAACGCTCTGCCTGATTTTTTGTATTCAGGCTTTCAGTCGCACGACTATCATACAGTAATAAACCGTCAACAAAGGTTTGTTCTGCGCGAGCATGAATAGATAAAGGATTGTCTGACCAGATAACAATATCGGCATCTTTTCCTGCTTTTAAGCTTCCCATCCGATCATCGAGGTGCAAAAGTTTTGCCGGGTTCAGGGTTACAAGTTTCCAGGCTTCTGCAGGAGACATATTTCCATACTTTACGGATTTGGCAGCTTCCTGATTAAGCCTTCTTCCCATTTCGGCATCATCTGAATTAATGGCTGTTGTTACTCCCTGATCCGTTAATAAGCTGGCATTGTGTGGTATGGCATCAATTACTTCATATTTATAGGCCCACCAGTCAGCAAATGTAGATCCTCCTGCTCCATGTTCTCGCATCTTATCTGCCAGTTTATACCCTTCCAGAATATGCGTGAATGTGTTGAGGGTGAATCCCATACTGTCAGCTACCTTCATCAGCATATTGATTTCGCTCTGCACATAAGAATGACAGGTGATAAAACGTTCTCCTCTGAGAATTTCTGCCAGAACTTCCAGTTCAAGATCGCGTTTGGTTTCCTGTTGCTGCCCTTTTTTCTTTTTGGTAGTAGCATCCATATAGGCGCGGGCACGATAAAAAGCATCGTAATAAACCTGTTCTACACCCATTCGAGTCTGAGGGAAGCGAATCGTTTGAAAATCTCCCCAATTGGTCTGCTTTACATTTTCTCCCAGAGCAAACTTGATAAATTTCGGAGCATTATCCAAAAGCATCTCATCCGGTCCGAATCCCCACTTTAATTTAATAATTGCTGACTGACCTCCAATAGCATTGGCCGAGCCATGGAGCAGTTGTGAACACGTAACCCCTCCGGCTAACTGACGATATATGTTTATGTCGTCCGGGTTGATAACATCCCCGATAGAAACTTCGGCAGTTACCGACTGACCACTTTCATTAACTCCTTTTGAAATTGCAATATGCGAATGTTCATCGATGATTCCGGCGGTTACGACTTTCCCTTTGGCGTCAATTACTTTGGTTCCTGAAGGGACGTGAAAAGTTCCTTTTCCTACATGTTTGATTTTTCCATCAACAATTAATAGATCCCCATTTTCAATAATACCTTCTTCTTCTCCCGTCCATAAAGTAGCATTCCGGATAAGATAGGTTGAGTGTGTGGGAAGAGAGTCTCTTCCGAAAGCCATGTGCGGAAACCAAATATGATTACCGGCTATTGTATCGATTGCTGGTAGTTCCTCTTTGGGTTTGTTCGCTTTATAAGCTGTGTTTTTTATGGCAGTCCATTTAATCCATTCTCCTGTTGGTAACATTCCTGAACCTTCCATGGCTCCCATTTTCGGGTATGTTTTCCCATTTAACAGCACAGCTCCTTTATAATGGTAATCTTTCAGATTAAACTGAAGAACGAGATCCCGATCGTTAAAGGAAATAGTACAGGCAACGGCATTGGTGTCTTTTTCTTTGGGTTTATAGTCTGCTCCCGGGTAAACAGTTGCAGAAAGCTTATTCATCTCACCCTCAATTTTAAGGGTATAGAGATGAGTGGTAAGCTTAATATTATAGGTACCCCGGATATCATTGGTCGTATTTGCTTTTAGGATGGATCGGTGTCCTACACTCCAGATTTCCAATAGATCAGCGCTTTTATCTGTAAATGGATTAGCAGAATAAACAGAGAAAGAAGCCAGCTTACCGGATGCTAATGAACCAATTTCATTGTCCATTCCAAGAATTCTTGAAGGAACGCAGGTCAAAGCATCAAGTGCTTTTTTCCAGGGGAGTCCTTTTTCAATTGTCTTATGAATTGCAGCCCAGAAGTCTTTTGCCTTTTCAATTCCCGAAGAAGTAAAGGCAAAGGGAATCTCTTCCGCATAAAAAATGGCTGGATTAGCAGGAGCCATTTCCCAGTGTTTCAATAAACGAAGAGGAATTTCCTTTGCAATGAAGGGGTTGACCACATCAAATGCTTCGGGAAATTTTAACGGAAGTATGTAAGAATGCCCACCTGCTTTTATCGCTTCTATTTGCTGATATTCATCCCCTCCGCATACGATAGCGGTTTCAAGTCCGAACTCTTTACTTATTTTTGAGATTCGCAATACTTCCAGTTTATCTTCTGCGGTAAAAAAGAGCTTTTGTTGCAGTTGCTTTGAGAGATGTTCAAGCGATACATTCTCAGAATTATCAGAAGAACTTGCATACCATTTCGCATCAATGATAGCCTGTTTTAATAATGCAATAGCTCCCATTTGAGAGGATGGATATGTTTGCTTTGAGTTTCCTTTGTGTAAACTAAAAAAAGCAGCTGCGTTTCCCGATAGTACCTTTTCATGATGTGGAACTTCTCCCAAAGCAATTAGGGGTGCAGTTCCGCGGGCAACCCCATTGGCGGCATGGGGAACCGAGAAAGTAAACCCCTTATCTGAGAGTTTCGATTCTTCTTTCACATTAAACTGATAAAGGTCTAAAGACTGAACTTCAGGATGTATGCTTTCATTCCAATAATAGGGACCCTGTTTACTGCTTTCCAATTGAGGAGAATACGGATTCCCGGAATGCTGCTGTGGTGCCTGTTGAATTCCGATGTCTGTATTTATCTCTATAAATCCAGGAAGGAGATATTCACCGGTAAACTCATGAATTTGTGTCCCCTTTGGAAATTGAAGGGTTGTGCCTATTTTAGAGATTCTTCCGTCTTCAATCAATACATCGGCATCCTCAATGATCTCGTCACTGCTGACAACAAGTGTAACACCTTTGATACCAACGTATCTGGGGTTGGATTCTTTTACTCCGTTAGCAGGTCTTGAAAGCTGACCAAAAAGACCGGCTGAGATCAATAAAAAGCTACAAATAACCAGTAAATTCCTCATCTGCGAATATTTCGAGTTTGTGAAAATAGTTAAAAGGTTTGAAAACTCAAGAATCCGCGAATTTTAAGTATTTTTGATTCCAAATACACATTATGGACACAGTAGTAAATATTTTAGTGCGTTCGCACTCGGGGTTAAGATGGATCGTATTGGCTTTGTTGATTGCGGCTATTTTTAATGCAACGATGAAGAAAAAGTCAGGAATATATTCTGAAGGGGATCGAAAACTGAATTTGTTTGCAATGATTTTCATGCATATTCAGCTGTTGATAGGGTTAGTGCTGTACTTCACAAGCTCTAAAGTGAGTTTTGAATATATGTTCGAATCATCGCTGAACCGTTTTTATGGTTTGGAGCATGTATTCGGTATGATATTGGCAATTATTTTGGTTACTGTCGGACATTCTAAATCCAAAAGAGCAGAAGATCCTGCAAAAAAGCACAAGACTATTTTTATTGCTTACATTTTTGCATTGATCCTGATTGTAGCTAGTATTCCATGGCCATTCAGAAACCTGGGAGGATCATGGTTCTAAGGTTTTTTGTTTTTGGATTATCTGTTGCTTTTCTGATGGGATGTTCTTCAACTCCTGAAAACACGGGGAATGAGACAGGGCAGAAAGAGGAAAAAGCAGACGGAAAAAAGTTGTTCAATATTCATTGCGCAGCTTGTCATAAATACAATGGAAAAGGAGGAGTTTCAGGAGCGAAAGACCTGACAATTTCTTCACTTTCACGGGATGAGATCGGAAAAATAGTTTCGAACGGATCAGGGGATATGATGCCTTTTAAGGAAGTGCTGACTCCTGAAGAAATTCAGGCCGTGATCGATCATGTGCAAACGTTGCAGAATTAGTGGATGGGAGATTTTATTTTAACTGAACATATACCGGAAAAAGCCGTTCTTGTTGGTGTGATAACACAGCACCAGGATGAATTGCAGGCGAGAGAATATCTTGATGAATTAGCCTTTCTGGCTGAAACAGCAGGAGCTGAAACATGTGGGCGATTTTTACAGAAAATTGATGTTCCTAACCCGAAGACTTTTGTCGGAAGCGGGAAAATTGAGGAAATCAAAACGTTTATTACCGAAAGAGAAATAGGCCTTGTCATATTTGACGATGAACTGTCTCCTTCACAACTCCGGAACGTAGAGCGAATACTGGAATGTAAAATTCTGGATCGGAGCAACCTGATTCTTGATATTTTTGCTAAACGGGCGCGGACTTCACATGCTAAGACACAGGTTGAATTAGCACAGTATCAGTATTTGTTACCCCGTTTGACACGAATGTGGACCCACCTTGAACGTCAGAAAGGGGGAATCGGTATGCGAGGACCCGGAGAAACCCAGATCGAAACCGACCGGCGTATTATTCAGCAGAAAATTGCTTTGCTCAAGGAGAAATTGAAGGCAATTGATAAGCAAATGAGTATCCAGCGAAGTAATCGGGGACAATTGGTTCGCGTTGCATTGGTGGGTTATACAAACGTGGGAAAAAGCACGTTGATGAATTTGCTCAGTAAGTCGGAAGTGTTTGCAGAAAACAAACTGTTTGCAACATTGGATACAACGGTAAGAAAAGTAGTGATTGACAATTTACCTTTTCTACTTTCGGATACAGTTGGATTTATCAGAAAGTTGCCCACCATGTTGGTGGAATCTTTTAAATCGACATTAGATGAGGTAAGAGAAGCAGACTTACTTTTACATGTCGTTGATATTTCGCATCCTAATTTTGAAGAACATTACAATATAGTCAATGAGACGCTTGCAGAAATTGATGGTACAGATAAGCCAACAATTGTAGTTTTTAATAAAATTGATGCCTTACGCTTCTTCCCGAAAGATGAATTTGATTTGGAAGAAGATGAAGACAAAGTATATTCTTTGGACGAGTTGAAGAAGATGTGGGTGTCAAGGATTGAGGATAAATGTGTGTTTATCTCTGCAAGTAAAAAGGAGAATATTGACGAACTGAGACAAATCACTTACGAAGAAGTAAAGAAGATTTTTGAAGTACGGTATCCGTATAATAATTTTCTGTACTAGAGAAATATAGAAGCAAAAAGCCGGGATAATTTTTGATCCCGGCTTTTTAATTAATCAACTATCCGAATGTGCCACCAAGGTATTCGCATTCCTCTTTAGCGTCTTCATAAATTGCATCTTCAATTGCATTTCCGGTACAATACTCCTTGTCATAGACATTATTCTCTTTTACAGAACATTCTCCACATTTTTTACAGGAAGTTAAAAGCGTCAGGATTGCTATTGCGGACACAAGAAATACTGTTTTCATAGTTGTTTTACTTTACTTCAATAGTACGAATTATTACTCAATCGTTACTGTTTGGGTGGCAACAGTTTCATTGATGAAGTAATAACTTTTTCCTGTTATCGTGGCATTTTCCATTTTGTAAGCAGCTACCTGAGCAACGTTTGAGCCATTGGATAAACCGGAAAGTTCGGCAGCACTAAACGAACACGATGTTGTGTTACCAGGAACCGTTTTTAGAACACTTCCAACCTGGAAAATTACAGAGTCCGCATCTGTAACACTGGAAATGGTTAGCGTGTACCCATTTGCCTTATTAACCACTTCTGAACTGGTAATCTCTCCGGCAGAAGGGAAGGCAATTGAAGGATCGAAACTAAAGGCACTTACGGCAGCAGATCCTGTTACACTCCATGACACACCACCGCTGAAATCAACTCCTGTGGCGTTAGATGCGTCCGGTTGAAACACATAGGAATTGTTTGTTTGCTTTGTTAATTGTTTGCTGTTTACGTTTACATTTCCCGCATCAATTAAATTGTCAATATTGTTGGATTCATAAAATGCAGCGACACCTAATCCAATTGTCATTGTGACAGGTCCGATAGGAGAGGATTGAGAACTTTGTACTTTTATTGCAACCAATGTTCCGTCTGAATTGGAAAGGGTAGGGAATGGTGGTGGGGTTGATTGAGTGGTGGGTGTTTCATCAATAATTTCGTCAATGATTTCTTCTTTTTTACACGAGCTCATCCCAATCAGGGCTACGAATAATCCGGTAAATACGATTTTGTGGTTCATAAGAATAGTTTTTCGTTATTAATTGAACACAAACATACTGTAAACGAAGTCAGTGGGCAATAGGACGAATTACCTATTCGGATATGATTTCCTGCAACGTAAAATTTCCTTTCGGGTTAAATATTTTAGGTAAATTAGAGCTCTATTTTGAAAAACGTATAATACTATGCAGCGATATCAGAACTACGTCCAGGGAAAATGGATGGACGGAGAAGGAACAGAAATCGAATTGTTTAACGCAATAACCGGAGCTAAGATAGGCGAAGCTTCCAGTGCAGGGCTGGATTACGAGAGTATCCTGAATTATGGTCGTACTGTCGGAGGAAAGGTGTTGAGAAAAATGACTTTTCAGGAAAGGGGAAGAATGCTGAAAGCATTGGCTCTTTTTCTGTTGGAAAGGAAAAATAAATATTACGAAGTAAGTGCATGGACCGGGGCTACTAAAGTAGACTCCTGGATTGATATTGAAGGAGGGATTGGGAATTTGTTTGCAAATGCTTCCCTGCGCCGTCAGTTTCCGGATTTGCCTTATTATGTGGACGGAGTAGCCGCACCGCTTTCAAAAGGAGGAACGTTTATAGGACATCATATTATGGTGCCGAAAGAAGGAGTTGCGGTTCATATCAATGCCTTCAACTTTCCGATATGGGGAATGTTGGAAAAAATTGCAGTGAACCTGATGGCAGGGGTGCCGGCAATTGTTAAACCTTCTGAGTATACGGGATACCTTACCGAGGTTATGGTTCGCGATATTATTGACTCAAAGATCCTTCCTGAAGGAGCACTTCAGTTGGTGAACGGACTGGGAAGAGGTATTATCGATCATGTAAATTGTAACGATGTTGTCACATTTACAGGTTCGGCAGCTACCGGGAAAAAACTGAAAGCACTTCCGCATATCGTTGAGGAATCTGTTGCATTTAATCTGGAAGCCGATTCGTTGAATGCTTGTGTATTAGGACCGGATGTAACTCCGGGTTCACCGGAGTTTGATATCTTTATCAAAGAAGTTACCAGAGAAATAACAGTAAAAGCGGGTCAGAAATGTACAGCTGTTCGTCGTATTGTTGTTCCTGAGAATCTTGTAGAAGAGGTGCAGAATGCCGTTTCAAAACGTCTGGCTTCTACAACAATCGGAGATCCTGCTGTAGAAGGAGTTCGAATGGGAGCTTTGGCGACCCGTACACAAGTACAACGTGTTCGTGAAAGTGTAGAGCAATTGGCAAAATCTCAACAGATCGTATATGGTGATCTGGATACTTTTGAAGTTGTGGGAGCGGATAAGAATGCAGGAGCTTTTTTTAGCCCGATTTTGTTTGTGAATGATGATCCGTTTACAAAAACAGATGTCCACAATATTGAAGCTTTTGGGCCGGTTTCCTCAATTCTTCCTTACAAGAATTTGGATGAAGCGATAGAAATTACAAAACTGGGGAAGGGTTCTCTGGTGTCTTCCATTGTTACGGCAGATGATAAAGTGGCAACCGAATATGTTGTAGGAGCTGCTTCAATGCATGGTCGTATTCTCGTCTTGAATGAAGCTTGTGCAAAAGAAAGTACAGGACATGGTTCTCCGATGCCACTTCTTACACACGGTGGTCCCGGACGTGCCGGAGGTGGAGAAGAAATGGGAGGAAAAAGAGGTGTTTTGCATTATCTGCAGCGCACGGCTATTCAGGGACACCCTACCACAATAACAGAAATCACAAAACAATTCCAGGTCGGAGCAGCCCAGCCGGAAGCAAATCCACATGTGTTCCGTAAACATTTTGAAGAATTGGTTATTGGAGAGACTGTTTTTACACATAAGCATACAGTTACCGAGGCAGATATTGTCAACTTTGCGAATGTCAGTGGTGATAATTTCTATGCGCACATGGATGCAACCTCGTTGGAGGGGACGATTTTTGAAGGACGTGTGGCACACGGATACTTTATTCTTTCTAAAGCTGCCGGATTGTTTGTCGATCCGAAAAAAGGACCGGTTCTTTTGAATTATGGAATTGACGAGGCACGTTTCACGAAGCCGGTATATCCCGGAGCAACAATTGGCGTGCGATTTACAGTAAAAGAAAAGGTGGATCAGGAAAAACGTTCTGAGGAAGATATCGCAAAAGGGATTGTTAAATTCCTGGTAGATGTGTATGATGAAACAGGCGAAACAGTAGCAATGGCTACTATTCTTACCATGGTGAAAAAACTGGATCAGTCGAAATAGAAAACGAATAGTTGAATAATATGTACGGAAAAATGAAAGCACAACTCGATCAGGAGTTGAAAGAAATAAAAGAAGCAGGATTATATAAAAAAGAGCGTATTATTACCACGCCACAGGGAGCGTCCGTTAACGTAACTACGCAGGATGATGTTGTGATTATGTGTGCGAATAATTACCTGGGGTTGTCATCACATCCTGAAGTGATTCAGGCTGCAAAAGACGCTTTGGACTCTCACGGATTTGGGATGAGCTCAGTACGTTTTATCTGTGGTACACAGGATATTCATAAAGAATTAGAACGTAAAATAGCAGAGTTTTACGGTACGGAAGATACCATTTTGTATGCAGCAGCTTTTGATGCAAACGGGGGAGTCTTTGAACCGCTTTTTACGGCTGATGATGCTATTATTTCTGATGAGTTGAATCACGCTTCAATTATTGATGGAGTGCGTTTGTGTAAGGCGCAGCGTTATCGCTATAAGCATAGTGATATGGCAGACCTTGAGGCTCAGCTAAAAGCGGCACAGGCGCAACGTAACCGGATTATTGTGACAGACGGTGTCTTCTCAATGGATGGTGATATTGCGAAAATGGATGAGATCTGTGCACTGGCCGAAAAATATGATGCGTTAGTAATGACAGACGAATGTCATGCTGCAGGATTTATTGGCAGAACAGGAAGAGGTGCGCCGGAATACCATGGTGTTCTTGACAAGGTAGATATTATTACGGGAACACTCGGAAAAGCTTTGGGTGGAGCAATGGGTGGTTATACTACCGGTCCGAAAGAGGTTATTGAAATGCTTCGTCAGCGTTCACGTCCTTACTTGTTTTCAAATTCTCTGGCACCTAGTATCGTTGGAGCATCCATCAAAATCTTTGAGATCCTGAGTGCAACAACTGAGTTGAGAGATCGTCTGGAAGAGAACACAAAATACTTTAAGAAACACATAATTGAAGCAGGTTTTGATATTAAACCGGGAGACTCTCCTATCGTTCCGATTATGCTGTATGATGCGGCACTTTCTCAGAAGTTTGCTGACCGCTTGCTTGAAGAAGGTGTATATGCGATTGGTTTCTTCTACCCTGTAGTAGGGAAGGGACAGGCGCGTATCAGAACCCAGATCTCAGCAGCTCATACGCGGGAACATCTTGACAAAGCAATCGCAGCATTTATAAAAGTAGGAAAAGAACTAGGAATAATATAGCATTCCTCCTCCATTGGTTAATGAGTTGACAGTTCAGTGTAAATGTCAACTCATTAACTTTATATTTGCACATTCGGGTATTGAAAACAGTGCACTTTAATGAAAGTAATAGATCATATTAACAACGCGAAAGAAACTCTTTTTTCGTTTGAAATTCTCCCACCACTAAAGGGAAAAAGTATTCAATCTATCTATAATGGGATAGATCCTCTGATGGAATTTAAACCCAAATTTATCAACGTAACTTATCATAGAGAGGAGTATATGTATAAGGAGCGGGGGCAGGGATTGCTGGAAAAAGTTTCAATCAGAAAACGTCCCGGGACTGTGGGTATTTGTGCCGCGATTATGAATAAGTATCAGGTGGATGCCGTGCCTCACCTGATTTGTGGCGGGTTTTCAAAAGAAGAGACAGAGAACGCCCTGATAGATCTTCAGTTTTTAGGAATTGATAATGTATTGGCTTTACGTGGCGACTCTATCAAAACGGAAAGTAATTTCCGGGCACATCCCGAAGGACATTCGTATGCAGTTGAACTGGTGAGTCAGATCGTTGATATGAATAAGGGAAATTACTCCATTGAAGATATTAAACTCGAACCGACGGATTTTTGTATTGGAGTGGCGGGATATCCTGAGAAACATTTCGAGGCGATGAACCTCCAGACGGATTTGCAATACCTGAAAGAAAAAGTAGGTGCGGGAGCTGAGTATATCGTGACACAGATGTTTTTCGATAATAAAAAATACTTTGACTTTGTAGAGAAGTGTCGTCAGGTTGGAATTACGGTTCCGATAATTCCGGGGCTTAAGCCAATTAAGACGATGGCACATATCTCTTTTCTGCCCAAGTTCTTTCATATTGATTACCCGGAAGAACTATCTGCCGAATTACTGAAATGCAAGACAAATGCAGACGTAGAAAGATTAGGAATTGAATGGGGAGTTCACCAGTCCAAAGAATTGAAAAAGGCAGGTGCACCATGTATTCATTATTATACAATGAGTAATTCTTCATCCACAGAGGTGATTGCCAGAGAGGTGTTTTAGTCTGCTAATAAATTCCTACATTTGGCAATTGTGCTCAATTAGCACAGTTTTTGTAGCATTAAAATAAAACAGAGTTCATGAAATATCTGCTGTATCTTGTGTTGTTAGGATTAGTTTTGCCGGTTATGGGACAAAAATCACCTGTTCCGATAAAAGGGGTCGAAAGCCTTTTAATTATTGGCAAAATCGACAAGCCGGATGACAGGTATGCTGTTGAAGTAAATCTGACTAAATTTTTTGCGCAGTTTGGTATGAATGTTAAACCCTCATTGAACTACTCTAAAGTAGGAAATTCAGTGGATGATTTGGGGTCTGATTCGTTGAATCAGGTACTGAAAACAAAAGGAATTAAGGGGTATCTTTTGATTTCGGTAAGAGGATTTGATCGAAAGTTCAAACCGAGAGAGAACTTCCCTGTTACGTTGACAGAAGCGTTGGAAGAGGGACATCTTTATCCGATCTTTCAGGAAGAAATGAGCTCCGTTACATTTGAATTTATGTACTTTGAGGACGGGCAATTCAAAGGGTATGATATCCTGAGATTAAGTGGTACTTCTTCGCGGGCACAAGTATTCGAAAAGTTACAGAAAAAACTGGAGAAAAAATTGCCGGGCTGGGCGGAGAAGTCACAGCAATAGAGTCTTTTTTGGTGGTTTACTACTTCATAAGACGCGCCACATATTTTCCGATAATATCAAATTCCAGATTTACTTTATCACCGACTTTTAGTTCGTGAAAGTTGGTGTGTTCGTAAGTGTACGGAATAATACAAACAGAAAAACCATTGTCAGTTGAATCAACTACGGTAAGACTTATCCCGTTGACAGTTACAGAACCCTTCTCTACTGTTTTTTCATTTCCTTCATACCTGAAAGTGAATTTCCAGCTTCCATCCTGATTCTCTATCGCTGTACATTCGGCAACTTTATCGACATGCCCCTGTACAATATGTCCATCCAAACGATCTCCGAGTTTCATGCATCGTTCAAGGTTCACTTTATTTCCGGGATTCAGATTTCCCAGATTCGTTTTATCCAGTGTTTCTTTAATGGCGGTAACTACGTACGTATCATTTTCTATAGAAACAACTGTCAGACAAACGCCGTTGTGTGCCACACTTTGATCAATCTTTAACTCATTGGTGAAGTCAGCGGATAGCGTAAAATGAACGTTTTCCTGATCCTTTTCAATGTGTTTTACCTCCCCAAGCTGTTCTATAATTCCTGTAAACATAAATCTTAATTCCCGTTAAAGACATGGACAAAACCATGTAAATCCATAAATTGTTCTCCTGACAAAGTTAGGAAATACACGCGACAAGTGTAAAAATAGACGCCTTCTGTTACTGTTTTTCCTTTTTTAGATTCTGTTCCGTCCCAATTGATAAGAGGGTCTTGCGTTTCAAACAATATCTGCCCCCAACGGTTAAAGAGTCGAAATTCAACATGATCGATAAATTTATAAGGGAGTTGCGGATGGAAAATATCATTAATTCCATCCCCGTTATTGGTAATAACATTGGGAAGGGTGTATAGTGGTTCGCAATGTTCAACACAGATTTTGTTTGAAGGTAAACTTTCGTTGTTGTAAGGAATTGAATCCAAAGCCGTGACATAATAACATCCTGGTGTTCCCTGCGGAAGAAAGTGGGCGTAGTCCGTATGTTGATCTCCTTCTATGATTTCTAACAAAGAAGGTTCTTGCAGAGAATCCGGGCTGAAGTAAACGGCGTATCGGGTTACATCGTCCGAACAGCTTTGATTGGGGTTATTCCAGGAGAGAAAATTAGTAGAGGCATCACAATCACTTAGTAGTGTTAACGAGGGCGAACAGGGAGCTGTGTAATCATAGGGTGCGGCACAAACTTCCTGTGACCAGTTAACCAAAGGACGAATAACAGAAGGCAAACTGTAACTTCCGTAGGTCTTTACCTTGTAACAATAAAGTTGTTGATTGATCAGTCCTGTGTCAATAAATTCTGTCCCATAAACTCTTTCGATCATCGTAAATATGCCACTTCCCGGAGAAGATTCCCTGTAAACATCTGTGCTGTCTATTTGCCAGGATGTATTCGTTGTCCAACTCAATTCAAGTTGATTGTCGTTTGGAATAATGGACAAGAAGCTACTGGATGACGATGCGCCTGAACCTACAATGGCTCCGTTATTTACTAATTCAATCCGGTAGCGATAACCATTGGCAGTAGTATTAAGAGTTGTTTCTGTAAACAAAGTATCGCAATCCTCAAGTACAGCCTCTGTAGTTGTCTGAAAAATAAGTTCTTCAGGATAATTTTCTGCAATACTTCGGTATAAGTTGTATGAATAAGGTCCCGGAAACTGTAAGGGATTTAAGTCTCTGGGATGGGTCCATCGTATAGAGTCAGAGCCGCTTGATACATCCGTACTGGTAATGGTTACATGGGTTAGGATAGGAACCGAAAAGTCCAGTTGAGAACAGTTTGTTTCGGAGGCACAGCTTTCAATACCATTTTCAAATACAGCTGTTATGATATAGCAGTATCGATTACCGATTATAAGTTCGTCCGTGTCAGTATAGGAGTTGGTCTCACTTGTTCCGATTTGTTCAAAACCGCTTCCTGAAAGAAAACCGGAAGAACAACAATCATCATCGATTACAACGGAATCAGTATTTCTGTAAATCGAATAATGATGTACTTCATCACAAAAATAATCGTCCCAGTTTAGTTCCATTGAAGTGCCTGAGGGAGTGACTACAAGTCCCGTGACGGGAGGTGCATTGACAGTTATATTCCAGACTTTCATGTCTCGGAGAGAGACATCTTGCGCGTTATCTGACACTTCAAACAGAACATTGTAAGGTGAATTTCGTATTGCAGCACAGTCCGGTGTCCAGCTGAATGTCCCGATAACAGATGATTGAGCAGGAACAGAAGAGAACAAGGCCGGTGAATTTTCTAGCTGAAAGGGGACGCCCTCGGCAGTCATTTGCAATGTTTGACCCAAATCAGAATCTGTTGCCGTGACAGATCTTGTGAGATGTGTACCTGCCTGTACACAGGTATCGGCAATATCAGTAATCTCCGGAGCTACATTGTTACAAGGCGCAACAGTAAGTTGCATATCTACGATAACAGAGCCAATTCTGACCCCGTTTCTCCATTCTGTGACCAAAATAGCCAGATTATATTCTCCGATAATAGCCGGACTGTCCCAAACAATTGTTCCTGTCACCGGATGAACGGACATTGTTCCGCCACCTACCGTCTGTGGATACTGATATACCTGAGGGATAGCAAAATCTGCACAGTTTTCTCCCTTGCAGGGAATAAGTGAGTAAGACAAACTGTCTTCATCTGTGTCAAATGCCGCCAGATTATACACCCAGGGTTGATTCATGCAAGCTATCTCCGGACAGGGACAATTCGAAAATTGAACAGAATTATTAGGAGAGAGAAAGGGGGAGATGACAAGTACGGACTGAATACAAAAGATCTTTTCTACAGAATTGGAAATATTAATAATCCCCATATTCCGATTGGGGTCTTCAACCTGAATTGTGAAAGTTCCCGGTCCACTGAAGGTATGAATACCTCTGTAAAGATTTTCTTTGGTATCTGTTACTGGATCCTGAATTTGTGAAATTCTCGGAATCGTGTCACTGTCTCCGTCTCCGTAATTGATTTCCAGCTCCGGACGGTCTGCTTCGGCTGTGAGTTTGGTACAGGTCTTAACAGTGAACTCGTATGTGTTTCCGTATAAATGACGATAGGTTATTTCGCCCATACGATTATGAGTAGAATACCCCCAGAAGTGTAGCATAGAACAAATCAGAAGAAGTACCTGTCTCAAAGTCATAAGGTGAAAATACAACAAACTTGGAAATAATTCATAGTAATGCGATTACAAATAAAGCTAGGAGTAATAATTTGAAAGACCGACAGGATAAACAAAATAAGTAACCGGTTGAATTCTCGATCGGTCAGACCTGCGGTTTGGACACTTTTGGTTAACTTTACCTAAAATTTTTCAGATGCAACCGGAAATATATAGTAAACAAGTAGCAGATATAGCAGCATGTCAGGTGATTTTGCTGGATGAGAGAGGTGTGGATGCGCTAAAAACGGAGAGAATTCCGTCGGAAGTAATTGCATTTCTGAACGAATTTTCCGGCTCAAAAGAAGATTTTGACTTTGTGAAAACAGGCAAGCAATGGATTTTTGTTGCCAAAGTTAAATCGCATTCGGAGAAGAACAGAATGTATGGATATCAGGTTCGAAAGAAACTTGAAAAAGCAGTTGAAGAAATTGAAATAACTGGTGCTGAAGGAGCTGCTATCGAAGTAGCGGAAGGACTTGCATTAGCAAATTACCAGTTTCTTAAATACCGGTCAGATAGGCAGGAGAAAGAATTCTCTCTCCGGAAAATTGCAGTGTTAGACGGAAATGAAAAGGAGATTGAGATTGTAAACAATACGATCCGTGCTGTGTACTGGTCGAGAGATTTGGTAAACGAGCCACATAGTTACCTTACAGCTACTCAATTGAGCAAAGAAATAGAGGAAAAACTAGCTCCTGTTGGAGTACATGTAACGGTACTGGAGAAACATCAGATAGAGTCGTTGAAACTTGGAGGGTTGATAGCTGTAAATCTGGGGAGTGAAGAACCGCCCACTTTTTCGGTAATAGAATACAAGCCCGATGCAGCCGTTAATAAACAGCCTGTTGTACTTGTGGGAAAAGGGATTGTGTATGATACAGGTGGCTTAAGCCTTAAGCCTACTGCACATAGTATGGATATCATGAAAAGTGATATGGGGGGTGCGGCGTGTATGGTCGGAACGATGATGTCTGTAGCGTTGAACAAATTACCCGTTCATGTTATTTGTATTATCCCGGCAACAGATAACCGACCGGGGAAAAACGCCTATGCTCCCGGAGATGTTATCACTATGTATAATGGTAAAACGGTAGAAGTCAAAAATACGGATGCAGAAGGTAGAATGGTATTGGCCGATGCACTGTCTTATGGAGATAAGTACAGCCCGGAGCTTGTTATCGACGCGGCAACATTAACCGGTGCGGCCGTGCGGGCAATTGGAACGCGGGCAGCTTGTGTGATGGGAAATGCTGCACAGGAAGTAATTGACAATTTAGTTGCAGCCGGGAATGAGGTACATGAACGTCTGGTTCAGCTTCCTTTTTGGGATGAGTATGCCGAAGAAATGAAGTCAGATATCGCAGACTTGAATAACCTTGGCGGTCCGTATGCCGGGATGATTACAGCAGGAAAGTTTTTAGAGCACTTCACAAAAAATCCATACATTCACATCGATATAGCCGGTCCGGCATTTTTAGAAGCTGAGGACGGATACAGAGGAAAAGGAGGAACTGGTACAGGAGTCCGTTTATTAACAAGATTTTTAGCAAATTACACAGATGGAAAATAGACAACCCGTTCGGGTAGGAATCAGTATAGGAGATGTTAACGGTATCGGGCCGGAAGTGACAATTAAAGCGCTTTCAGATAACCGGATTCTGCAAGATTGTTCAGTTGTTATTTATGCCTCGACACGAACACTTTCGTTTTATAAAAAAGCAATCAAAGAACATGATTTTCAGTACCAGTCGATTAAAACAGCAGATCAGATAGACCCGCGTAAGATCAATGTGATTAATTGCTGGGGGGATGATCTGAGGATTGAGCCGGGGCAAAAAACAGAAGCAGGTGGGAAGCATGCATTTCTTTCGCTGGAAGCCGCAACGGCTGATTTGGCCGCTAATAAAATTGATGTTTTGGTGACTGCGCCTATTTCAAAAGAAACCATTCAGAAAGCAGGATTCCAGTTTCCCGGTCATACGGAATACCTGGCAGACATGTCAGGGGTAGCTGAGGCTTTAATGATGATGGTGTCTGAGAATTTGCGTGTTGCTTTGGTTTCTTCACATATTGCTTTAAAAGAGGTTCCGGAACAGCTGACAAAGGAAAAGATCCTGAATAAGATCAAAGCGTTGAATACATCGTTAAAAAGAGACTTTAAAATTGTTCGACCAAAAATAGCTGTTTTGGGGCTTAATCCGCATGCAGGTGAAAAAGGTGCAATGGGACAAGAAGAGTCAGAGGTGATTACACCGGCGATACAAGCTGCTAAACAGGAAGATATCCTTGTGAATGGTCCGTTTCCGGCAGATGGATTTTTTGGTTCAGAAGCTCGTAAGCACTACGATGCTGTGTTAGCTATGTATCATGATCAGGGGCTGGCGCCGTTTAAAGCACTTGCGTTTGACTCGGGGGTGAACTTTACAGCAGGGCTACCCGTGGTAAGAACTTCTCCTGATCACGGAACGGCTTTTGATATTGCCGGAAAGGGAATTGCTTCCGAAACTTCAATGCGAAGTGCAATTTATTTGGCAGTAGATATATACAGAAACCGTGAGTTTATAAGGGAGATTGAGGCGAATCCGCTTCAGTCGCAACCACAAAATAATAAAGGGAGAGATTAAATGTGTTTGATTTCAGTTTATTTTCTTACCTTTGCCGTCCAATTTTTTGAACAGTGAAAAGTTCATTGCGTAATTATAATGTTCAATTTTCAGGGTTAAAAGATGGTTTGCATCAGGTTAGCTTTGAAATTGGTGCTGAGTTCTTTGAGAATTTTGAGTATTCCCTGATTGAATCAGGAGAAGTGCTAATCGACATGGAGTTGGATAAAAAACCAAACATGTTGACAACACGTTACAAAGTCAAGGGGGTTGTGAATACTACCTGTGACAGATGTGCAGATCCATTGGAGCTGCCAGTAGAAGGAGCGTTTAAACTGGTGTTTAAGTTCGGGAAAGAACAATCTGATAATGAAGAGTTGATTGTTTTGCCTCCTGAAGCGTATATGTTGGAAATGGCTCCTTATTTCTATGAGTTCATTAACGTCTTGCTACCTGCGCGAAAAGTGCATGAGGAAGGTGAATGCAACGAAGAAATGGTAACGTTGATTAGCCAATATTCAATCAATAGTTCCGATCCCGATGATGAAGATGATTTTGAGGACGATTGGGACGAAGACGAAGAAGAATAAAAAGTATTTGTAGATTTGTATATAAAAATAAAGTAAAATGGCACATCCTAAGAGAAGAACTTCGACCACAAGAAGGGACAAGAGAAGAACCCACTTTAAGGCAACTGCTGCGAATATCGCAACATGCCCAACTACGGGTCAGCCACACTTGTTTCACAGAGCATTCTGGCACGAAGGAAAACTTTACTATAAAGGTAAAGTAGTAGCTGAGAAAGAAGTAGCTGTATAATTTTTTACAGCTGAATACGAGATTCCAGATGAGGATTGGAATAGATATTATGGGAGGAGATTTCGCTCCTGATGCGAATGTTGCAGGAGCTTATCTCGCCCTCAAAGATCTTCCGGAGGATTGTCGTATTGTATTTATAGGCGACGAAGAAATCGCCCGTAAACAGATTGCCGGGTTAGGGGAAGATCCTGACAAGGTGGATTTTGTACATGCTCCGGAGGTGATCACTATGAGTGATCACCCTACACGTGCATTGCCGAAAAAACCGAACAGTAGTATTGCTGTCGGGTTTGAGTTGCTGGCAACAAAACAGATTGATGCTTTTGCCAGTACAGGAAATACAGGCGCAATGCTGGTAGGGTCTATTTATAAGATAAATGCAATTCCGGGAGTGATTCGTCCCTGCATTACATCCACGCTTCCCAAACTTACGGGAGGAGAATCGATTCTCTTGGACGTGGGGGCAAATGCGGATTGTAAACCGGATGTCTTATATCAGTTTGCAATTTTAGGTTCACTTTATATGAAGCACGTAAACGGAATCGAGAATCCTCGTGTCGGTTTGCTGAATATTGGTGAGGAACCTGAAAAGGGGAACCTACTGACTACAACTACACACAAACTACTTCAGGAATCGGATGATCTGAATTTTGTCGGAAATATTGAAGGACGCGATTTGTTTACAGATCGTGCAGATGTTATTGTTTGTGATGGGTTTACAGGTAACGTTGTTCTGAAGACAGCCGAAGGGTTTTATTCACTTCTCAGAAAAAGAGGGGTGGAAGATGAGTATTTTGACCGTTTTAATTACGAAAATTACGGTGGTACTCCTATTTTAGGTGTGAACGGAACAGTTGTTATCGGTCATGGAATTTCCAACGATGTTGCGGTGAAGAATATGATTCTGCATACCGCAAACGTAGTAGGTTCTGATTTGTCGAAGAAAATTAAAGAAGCTTTTAAATAATGGGAAAGGTTACAGCAGCAATTACAGGTGTTGAGGGATATGTTCCTGAACACGTGATGACAAATGAAGATTTGTCAAAAATTGTAGATACGTCTGACGAGTGGATTCGTACAAGAACAGGTATTCGTGAAAGGCGTATTATGAAAGATGGTCCTACTTCAGATATGGGGGCCGCTGCTGTAAAGAAATTGCTGGAAAAGAAAAATATCGATCCATTGGATATTGATCTTGTAATTTGTGGTACGGTTACTCCGGACTACCCTTTCCCAAGTACAGCGAACGTCATTTCCGATAAAGTCGGAATGAAAAATGCATGGAGTTTTGATGTCATTGCGGCCTGTTCAGGTTTTATATACGGACTGACTATCGGAGCGCAATTCATTGAAACAGGAAAGCACAAGAAAGTATTAGTAATCGGGGTGGATAAAATGACTTCTATTCTGGATTATCAGGACAGAACTACTTGTGTTATTTTTGGTGATGGCGGTGGAGTAGCATTGCTGGAACCAAATACTGAAGGATTGGGAATCATCGATAGTATTATGCACAGTGACGGAGCAGGGAGAAATTACCTGTTACAACCCGGTGGTGGTAGTGCCGCACCTGCATCACATGATACAGTAGACCAGAGATTACACTATGTAAAGCAGGAAGGGAAGCAGGTATTTAAATTTGCTGTTACAAATATGGCAGAAGTTTCTGCACAAATCATGGAGAAGAATAACCTGACAAGTGATGATGTAGATTGGTTGGTACCGCACCAGGCAAATCTTCGTATCATTGATGCAACAGCATCGCGTATGGGGCTTCCTCCTGAGAAAGTTATGGTAAACATAGAGAAGTATGGTAATACAACTGCCGGTACACTTCCGCTTTGTTTGTGGGATTGGGAGAGTAGGTTGAAAAAGGGTGATAACCTGATTCTTTCTGCCTTTGGAGGTGGATTTACATGGGGTGCTATCTATCTGAAATGGGCCTACAATTCGTAAAAACATTTTGTATATTTATCCAACCAAATAATAGAGTATTATGAATTTAAGTGAGATTCAGGAACTTATAAAGTTTGTTTCGCGCTCAGGTGTTACTGAGGTAGAAATTGAACAAAAGGATTTTAAGATAACAATCAAATCAGAAGGTAAAAAGTCGAAGAAAGAAGAGCAAACAATCGTTCTTCAACAAGCTCCGGTTGCTACACCTGCACAGATTGCTGCTGCACAGGCTCAACCTGTTGCTGCCGCTCCGGCTCCTGTTGCCGCTGCACCGGCTCCTGCTGCTGAGAAACCAGCTGCACCTGCTGAAGATGACTCGAAATTGATTACGATTAAATCACCAATGATCGGTACGTTCTACAGAGCTCCTGGTCCAGGTAAAGATAACTTTGTAAACGTAGGAGATACAATCAAGTCAGGTGATGTAGTTTGTATTATTGAAGCAATGAAGTTGTTTAACGAAATTGAGTCAGAAGTTTCCGGAAAAATCGTGAAAGTACTGGTTGATGATGCTACTCCTGTAGAGTACGATCAGCCTCTTTTCCTGGTTGAGCCTGCATAAGCAAAGACTCATTTTTTTGTTGAACCAACGTCATTCACTATGTTTAAAAAAATATTAATTGCCAACAGAGGTGAAATAGCTTTACGTGTTATCAGAACATGTAAAGAAATGGGTATCAAAACCGTTGCAGTATATTCAACTGCAGATAAGGACAGTTTGCCTGTTCGGTTTGCAGACGAAGCAGTTTGTATCGGTCCCGCAATAAGTTCACAATCTTACCTTTCTATTCCTAATATCATTGCAGCTGCTGAAATAACTAATGCAGACGCTATTCACCCCGGATATGGATTTCTTTCGGAAAATGAGAAGTTTTCGAAAGTTTGTCAGGAGCATGGAATCAAGTTTATCGGTGCACTTCCCGAGCAAATTGCCGGTATGGGAGATAAAGCGACGGCAAAGGCGACCATGATTAAAGCCGGAGTACCTTGTATTCCAGGATCAAAGGGATTATTGAAGGATCTTGCTGATGCCAAGAAAGTTGCAAAAGAGATTAAATATCCGATCATTCTTAAAGCTACTGCCGGTGGTGGTGGTAAAGGAATGCGTATTGTTTGGAAAGAAGAGGATATTGAAGCAGCATGGGATTCAGCACGTCAGGAAGCAGGAGCTGCTTTTGGTAATGACGGGATCTACATGGAGAAGTTCATTGAAGAGCCACGCCACATTGAGATCCAGATTGCCGGAGACCAATATGGAAATGCCTGTCATCTTTCGGAACGTGATTGTTCTATCCAACGTCGTCACCAGAAATTGGTAGAGGAGACTCCAAGTCCTTTCATGACAGATGATCTGCGTGAGCGAATGGGGCAAGCTGCCATTCAGGCTGCTAAAGCTGTGAAATACGAAGGTGTTGGTACGGTAGAGTTCCTTGTGGACAAAAACCGTGACTTCTATTTTATGGAGATGAATACACGAATCCAGGTTGAGCATACCATTACGGAAGAAGTAATCAATTTTGACCTGATCAAAGAACAGATCAAAATTGCAGCAGGAGAGAAAATTTCAGGTAAGAATTACTATCCGCAGATGCATGCCATCCAGTGTCGTATTAACGCTGAGGATCCGGAAAATGATTTCCGCCCTTCTCCAGGTAAGATTACTTCATACCACTCCCCGGGAGGACATGGAGTTCGTTTAGATACGCACGTGTATGCTGGGTATACAATTCCACCAAACTACGATTCAATGATCTCAAAATTGATTGTAGTGGCGCAAACAAGAGAAGAAGCTATCCTTAAAATGAAACGTGCTCTTGACGAGTATATCATCGAAGGGATAAAAACCACAATCCCTTTCCATAAAAAACTAATGGATAATGAAGATTTCCGAAAAGGAAACTTTACTACTAAATTTATGGAAACGTTTGATTATAAATAGTATAATTTAGTATAAGGAAAGCGGGATGTCAGTAGATATCCCGCTTTTTTGTTTTTGTATTGGTATCAATAAATTTATTGTACATTTGAATACATTCACCAAAACCTTCGAAATGAGAAGCTATTATTTGTTACTTGCGGTTCTTTCATTTACGCTTGTAGTCTCTTGTAAAAAGGAAGAAGAGGTCATAAAAGAACCGGTTCAGGAACAGTTGGACCCTACAGTTTCGTATGACTTAACCGATGTTGCCTACGGATCTGATCCGGAGCAGGTAATGGATATATATCTGCCGGCAAATCGCTCTGCAGAAAGTACGCAGGTTTTTTTCCTCATTCATGGTGGAGGATGGAGTGCAGGAGATAAAGAAAACTTCCAGAGTACCTTTAATGCGTTGAAATTTGTGTATCCGGATTGTGCTATTGTTAATATGAACTACAGATTAGCTACGAATAGTAGTCCGGGATATCCGAAGCAAATAAACGATGTAGAAAAGGCCATTCAGTTTATTTTTAGTGGTAAATATGATCTTTCGCATGAGATTTGCTTTTTGGGGAATAGTGCAGGAGGTCATCTGGCGATGTTATACGCATATAAGTTTGATGATGAGGGGTACATAAAAGCAATTTGTAATACGGTTGGTCCGGCTGATTTTACAGATCCTTCTTATACCAGTGAACCTGATTTTGAATATGGGCTGATCAGTCTGGTGGGACCTGTAACTTACGATGAGAACCCTGCTTTGTACCAGGAAGTAAGTCCCGTATACCACATTACACAAAACGCTCCTAAGACTTTGTCTTTTTATGGCGACCAGGATCCTCTGGTTCCGGCAACGCAAGTAACCATTTTGCACGATAAATTGTCAGATGTCTCTGTGTATAATGAATGGACATTATATGCAGGAGAAGGTCACGGGAATTGGAATACTACGAATGCTAATGATTACCAGACAAAAATCATCAGTTTTATTACGAATCATTTTATCCATTAATAATCCCCGATTTTTCTAAAATTCTGCCCGTTTTTTTTCAAAAATGAGTTGTTTTTGCATTTTTTGGGAAAACTTCTTCTTCTAAAGCTCTATTTTTAAGGTAAAATTAGTTTTTGAGGGAAAAGGGAAATTTTATACAATCCGTTGGCGGTAAGTTAGCAATAGCTTTTTTGTTCGTACTTACGCTTTCTTTAAGTTTATGGTTGGTGAACCGGCAGGCATTTCATCGTATGAATGATGTCGTTGAACGGTTGACCGAGCCGGACTCCAGACAGGATTCCCTCATTGCTCTCAGAGACAGAATGGTGGTGTTGAATGATATGTATCGTCAGGAAGCATTATCTGGGAGAAGAGACATTTCAGATGAGTTTTCGGAAGAATTGAAAGAGATTTACGCCCGTCTGGATAAGTTAACAGACGCATTTCAAAATCAACCTGAGCAGTTAGATCGTTTGTTGAAAATTGATTCCCTTTTCCGTATTCGTGAAAAATTATTTGAGAGATATCTGAAAACGCGTTACAGCTATATTCACAATGGAATAGTAGACCGGCAGTTTGAGGCACTGGCGGAAGAAGTAGAAAAGAATAAGCTCAAAATAGACAGTAATATTGTTACAACAACAACCCGGACAAAAACTTTGACGTATGATTATACTCTGCCTGAGCTCGAAGAAGAGAAAAAAGGTTTATTTAAGAGAAAGAAAAAGACAGAAGAAAAGATAGAGGAACCAAAAGTTCTGGTAGAGGAGTATACAGAGGTTCAGGTGGATACACTCTCAACAACACATCAAAGAGATAGTATTCTTGAAACTATTCGCGTGTCGTTTGAAGAAGCGGAAAAGGAGCGGATGTTTAATCTGAACTATCTGAATAAGCAAGAACACTTATTGATAACCAGTAATGAGACTGTATACGGCGGTTTGATGCAGCTACTGGATGATGTGAAAAGACAAAATGAAAGCCTGATGGCGGAGGATCGGAAAGAGTCTATTGAAATTGCCCGTGATACCATTGGATTCAACCGGGGCCTAATGATGCTTTTTACCATACTTACCTTTTTACTAATAACTTTGGTAATCCGTGATATTTTCCGAATGAACAGCTATCGGAAAGAACTGGAAGAAGCTAAGAAACGTGCAGACTTTCATAGTGAAGCCAAACAACGATTTCTGGCAAATATGAGTCATGAGATACGTTCTCCTCTGCAATCAATTATTGGTTTTTCGGAACTGGTTATGAAAGAACGACCGGAAGAGCATACCAAAGCCATTTATCAGTCATCGAAACACTTACTTCAGGTTGTGAATGAAGTTCTGGATTATTCCCGGATCATCTCTAACCGCCTTGTAATAGAAGAAAAAGAGATAAATCCTGAGCAAATCATTACTGAACTAGATGATTGGATGCGATTGCAATGTGAACAGAAGGGTATAGAATGGAGATGTACATATAAGAATGAGCATGAAAAGAAAGGTATCCTCTCTGATCCTTTCAGACTGCGTCAGATCCTCATTAATCTTTTGAGTAATGCGCTGAAATTTACCGAGAAGGGAGAAATTGGTCTTGACGTTACCATTAAAAAGACCGGACCAGGGTCTGCCAAATTGCTTTTACAGGTATATGATACCGGAGTGGGCATGAAGCCGGATGATAAAGACAGAATTTTCAATCAGTTTGAACAACTGGATAATGCTTCAGTACATTCGGGAACCGGATTAGGGTTGAGTATTGTCAGTCAGCTGGTGCGTCAAATGAAAGGAAAAGTGGAAGTCGAAAGTGAGCCGGGTGAGGGGAGTTGTTTTAGTATCGAATTGTACGTAAGGGTTGCTGAACTTATTGATGTGCCTGAAGAAAAGGTGAAAAACGAGATCACGGATTCAGATTTGGAAGTATGGGTAATTGATGACGATTCGTTTATTCTCAATCTGTGTAGGAAACTGTTGGAGAACAGAGTAGGTAGGGCAAGATTCTTCAGTTCACCGGAAGATATATTACAGGCGTTAACTACAGCGCATCCTGATGTGATTCTGGCTGATATACGAATGCCGGGAATGAGTGGTATTGAATTGTGTCGGATTATCAGAGAAAGAACAGATCAGGTGCGACTTGTTGCTCTCACTGCCCAGGTATTACCGGAAGAAAAAGATATTGTTTTAAGAAGTGGTTTTGATGCGATTGTTTTAAAACCATTTACAGCAGACGAACTGTACGCTGTACTTGAAAATAGAGATCATAACACAGAGAAATTTGAATTATCCGCCCTTCGTGAAATGTTGAGTAGCGAAGAGGAACTGGAGCAGGTAATTCAACAATTTCATGAGGATACCCGACAGGATTTGAACGGGTTGGAAACGGCTCTTTCCCAAAAGAAGCGGGAAGATATTCTGTTACTGGTTCATCGCCTGGCCGGACGTTGCGCACAGATGGGATTAAAAGAACTGGCAGGAAAGTTCCGTGTATTAGAAGCAGAAGAAAGGTACCTGACGGATGAACAACTAAAACATAGAGTTATGGCACTAAAGGAACTGACTTTTCAGATAATGAAAGTTAATTAACCGTCAATTTCATATTTCTCCATCTTATTGTAAAGGGTTTTTCTGTCAATGTTTAATAGTCGGGCAGCTTTTGATTTATTATAGCGGGTTTGTTCAAGCACCTGAATAATCATTTCTCTTTCCGTACTTTCCTGCGTTTGCTTTAAATCTGTTTCCTGTTCTTGTTGGCGGAGAGCAAACAACATTTCATCAGGTATTAATTCCGGACCAATTAAGGTAGAGGTACTCAACAGAACCATACGATTAATTACATTTTTTAATTCTCTCAGGTTTCCCGGCCAGTCGTATCGTTTCAATGTTGCCAGTGCTTCAGGAGATACCAGCTGTACTTCACGATTCAATTCAGAATTTGCCATTTGAATAAAATGAGCAATGAAAAGATCGAGATCAGTACCTCTTTCACGCAAAGGTGGCATTTGAATTTTGAAGCCATTGATACGATGGTAAATATCTTCCCGAAAATCACCTTCTTCGACTTTTTGCATCAGATTTTCATTCGTCGCGGTAATAAGACGGATATCTACAGGGATTGTTTTTGAACTACCCAGAGGCTGAATAATTCGTTCCTGAATAACGCGAAGCAGTTTTACCTGCACATCATAACTGAGATTCCCGATTTCGTCCAGAAAGAGAGTTCCTCCGTTCGCCTCTTCCATTAATCCTTTTTTGTCCGTTAATGCACCCGTAAAAGCACCTTTTACATGCCCGAACAATTCACTACCTGCAAGATCTTTTGAAAGCACACCACAGTCGACTGCAACAAAAGGCTGTCCGGCGCGGTTGCTCTGGTCATGGATAGACCGTGCGATATGCTCTTTCCCTGTTCCACTCTCTCCGATAATCATTACGGACAGTTCTGTAGGAGCTACCAGTTTAACGTGTTCATACAATTTTTTTGAAACCTTACTTTCTCCCTGAATGATGGATTGAGAAACGGAAGGTTCCGGTTTTCGGACCTCGATTTTTTTTCTGAGCGCAGCCTGAATAACCATCATTAATTCGTCCGGATTAACGGGTTTAATTATGTATTCGAATGCGCCAGACTGAATAGATTTAACGGCTGTGCGGACATCGTTGAATCCGGTAATGATTATAGTCGGAGTAAAAGGAATTTCTCCTCCCATTTCGCGGATAAGTTCAAGACCATTTCCATCAGGAAGTCGATAATCGAGTAGTAAGAGATCAAAACGTTCGTTCTTTAACTCTTCTAATCCTTTTTGTATACCGGAAACAGCTTTTACTTCAAAGCCCTTTTTTTTGAGAAAGCTCGAAATAATAGTTGAAAAAGTAACGTCGTCTTCAATAAGTAATATTTGTTTCACGGACCAATATTTGGATGTACTATAAAAGTAAAAAAGGCTGGACAAATGCCAGCCTTCTTTAAGATATTTTAGGAAAATATCTTACTCTACACACTATTACTGCCTACTTCACTTCCTGCCCCTGCTCATCAAGCTTCACTGTCATTGTGGAGGCATCTTCTTTTACAAGCTCTACTTCGTAGTACGCTTTTTCACCTTGTACAAGGAAAGCTTGCTTTATTGTTGTTCCGGCATACGCATCGGATGAAAGAACTTTTTTCACTGCTTCAGGAAGTTCTTCAGCTTTCACTGGAGTTTTATCCTGCTCTTCTTCCATGATACGTACCTCGTTTGTAATCGCTTCAGTGTTTGTGTTTACTGTTGCATAAGAAATTCCTGTTAGAGCTACCGCTGCTACTGCTATAATCAACTTTTTCATAACTATAATGTTTTAAATGTTTACGCTTTACCATAGTGAGAAAACCGTGCCATAAAAAAGTGGAATAACAGGAAAAATATAGTTCTTTTCTTGTAAGTTATTGTTTTATAAGTTTTTGTGGGTGTGTTATTGTTTTTGGTATAAGAGGGAAGTGTTTTATAAAAACAAAAAAACTGTGGAAATTTTCCACAGTTTGTAGAGATATTCCCCGAAAACTGGGGCAGTTATACTATGAATTTACTCATTCAGAAGTTCCATAAGTTCATTGAGTCTCGGAGAGAGAATAATTTCGGTTCTACGATTTTGTGCTCTTCCCTGGGTAGTTTCATTGGATGCTCTTGGGGAGAATTCTCCTTTTCCGGAAGCGGTAAGCCGTTTAGGATCCAGATTGTATTTGCCGGCAAGAATACGTACAATTGAAGTTGCCCGAGCGACACTTAAATCCCAGTTGTCTGCGTACTGAGCTGTTTTGATGGGTACGTTATCTGTGTGTCCTTCGATAAGAATGTCGAAATCCTGATTTTTTTCTAATACACGGGCAACAATTCCTAAAGCTTCCTGACCTTTGTTCTCAACAGAGGCACTTCCTGACTTAAAAAGGAGTTTGTCAGACATGGAGATATATACTTTGCCGTTTTTAATCTCTACGGTAAGTTCATCTGAATTAAATCCGAGCAAAGCATTTCTGAGGATGTCATTCATGCGTTTTGCAATAGAATCCTGTCGGGCAAGTTCTTGCTGTAGTTCGCGAATAGCCGCTTCCCGTTCCAGAAGCAATTGTTCTTTTTTGGATAATTCCTGTTCTTTCACTTTCAAACGCTCGTTGTACAAGTGGGCCTGAGTATAGCTATCCGTGAATAAATTGGAATATTCTTTTTGTAGTTGAATTTGTTCTTTGGTAAGTGTTTGGTTTTCTTCTGTTAATTGTTGATTGGTTTCCTCAAGATCGAGAATTGTATTTTTGAGAACACTATTGTGGGAGGAAAGGGAGGCTATTTCTTCATTAAGAGTTAGTACAGAATCCTGTAATTGCTTGTTCTCACTTTCATAGCCCGAAATGCGATCACATAATTGATCCCGTTCTTCTACAACCGCCATTAACCGATTGCCCGCAGCAAACCTTTCCGGACGATCTTCCCCACATTTGTATACGGTCCCGCAGGAACCTAAGAACAACAGAGAGGAAGCAGATAAAATGAATACACTATTTTTCACTGTTTTATCTTTTTTTGATTCTGCTTAAAAGTACTCAAAAAGAGATGAAACAAGAGCGGATTAGCGGGAAAATATCAGGAAGGATCTTCTACAACAATTTTTTCGATATAAAAAGAGTTTAACAAGCGTAAAGCAGCCATATATTCAACCCGGAACTCAATAGTGCTTCCGATTGCGTATCCCGGATCTGCAGGGATCTCTACAACAAGCATATCCGAACTCGCTGCTCCTATTTTGATCTTCGGATTAATAGGGAACAGAAAATCTGGGTTCACATCCAGAATTCCGATATCAACGATTGCACGGTGAACGGTCTGCCCATAGTCTTCTTCTTCGAAGGAAAACTGTTCTCCACTCGGATTGGTAGCTAATTCTCCGAAGGGAACCTTTGGTTTATCTGTAATTTCAATAATTTCTGCTTTCAGCCTAAACACATCATTACGCATTTCAGGGATGATTTCACCGGTAAAGAGATTATTTCCGAAATACAACGTCTCGCCAATTCTGAAATGATTGTTAGAAGCGGGGATTTGTTGCCTGAACAGCAAAGGAAGTACGACAGAGGTACCGCCTGAGACCCACTCTATTTTCTGTCCGAATTTAGATTCAATGAGTTGTTTGTATAACCCCAGTTGTACCAGTTTGTCACTCGAGGGCATGACGCCATGCAGACAGTTGAGGTTCGTTCCCAGACCAATGACATGAATATGCTCCAGTTCGAAAATGGAAGCATAGAAACTCATAAGGTCGTCGCCCATGACTCCTTCCCGAAGATCACCCATTTCGATCATAATAAGCACGTTATGAATCTTATTTTGTCGTTTGGCTTCTTCATTTAACCAGAGAATAGTTTGTAATTCCGAGTTACAGGAAACATCAGCATATTGAACAATTTTCCGTATTGATCTTTTTGCCGGTGGTTTAATATAGATCGTCCGGATATCCGGATTGATCTTCTTAATGCGTTCGAGATTAGTAACTCTTGAGTCGGCAACTTCCTGTACACCTAAGTCAACTAGTTCTTTCAGGAAAGACTTGGTTCCACATAGAAGTTTACTAACGATCGCAAATTGTATATTGTTTTTCTCAAAAAGAGTTTTGAGATATTCGTAATTGCACCGGAGTGCAGTTTTGTTAAGAATAAACTGAGCCACGGTTATTCATTTTCGTATCTCATTTCGAGATAGCGGTAGTTAAAACCTGTTTTTTCAAATAATTTTCTGGCGGGGTTATTCGGCTCAACATGAAGAGCGAGTCCGCCTTTAGCCAGCCGTTGTGTTTTTTTCAGAATACGGGTACCAATTCCCTTGTTTCTGAAGTCCTCATGAACGGCGATATAAACGAGCGTATTAGAAGGGATATATCCCCGCATTGCGGTCGTGTTTACAACACTTGCTCCGATAAGTTTTCCTTTGTGTTTAGCAAGTATGGCAAAACCTCCCGAACCTGCACTTTTATTAAATGCATATTCGAGACTGGATTGGATAAATTCAGGAGTGTCACTATACTCTCCAAGTTGACTGGACAGAAAACCAGTGATTTCTACCATTTCTAAAAGGGTAGGAACACTTAGCTGGTGAAGAACCTCATAGTCGACCTGTAACTCATTGGTCACTCCTGAGTTATTCATAGTTTTGATTTTAAATACAGCCTGATTTTGTTAGTCGCCACAATTTCTCGTGATGCTTTTTAGCTTTTTCAGAGAGTTTAGGTGCTTTTTTGGTTTTTCCTATTCTTGCGTTTAATCTTGAATTTGAGTTTTGTTTACTTTTCCTGTTGGACATTTAATTACAATATTTTGTTTGTACACGTACAAAATTAGTGAAAGAAAACGTATTTTCCAAATTTGATTCAGATAACCAGTAAGTAAACGAGATGTTTCTGTCCTAATTTTTGTTAAACATACAAGGGGCCGATCTCATTTTCGTCTTCACTGTCATTTACTTCCATGAGTCGTTCAATAAGCTCAAGAGCTTTGCGCAATTCGTCCACTTTTTCAGGGGTCATGTTCTCCAGTTTACGTGCAATTTTTTCATGGATAAGCTCAGGAGAATTATTCAGAAGTCTTTCTCCCGATACAGATAATGTGATAAACGGAGCTCTCTTATCAGCGGGGTTATCAATTTTGTGGACAAGTCCTTTAGCCGTGAGGCGTTGTAGTATTCCAGTAACAGTGCTGGCGTTGAGCTGAAGGAATAATTTGATTTGCTTGGGAGTTGCTCTGAATTCGGGTTGAGACTGAAGAAATCCAAGACAAAGTAATTGCGGTATACTTACACCAAAGCGCTTGTCGATCCGTTTACTTTCAAGGTGAACGGTACGTACTATTTTCCGGATGCTTAATAAGATATCAGTGCTCTTCATGAATCAGATCATTTTCAGATTTATTTGAGGTAAAATTATTTTTGTGTACAAATAAAGTACAAATTTTTCAATCCAAAACTTTCCTACCTTTGCAGTATGCGATACAGAATGCTGAAAGAGGATGAATTGATCCACTTTGAGGATGAATTGAAACAGTTTCTAATAATCAACGGTGTCAGTGCGGAAGATTGGGAGCGTTTGAATAAAAATGAACCGGAGAAAGCAATAGAGTTAGTGCGGTTGTTTTCCGAAAGCGTTTTCTCACAATTAATGGAGCGGATCACGCATCTTGAACACAGGAGTCCGAAGCAATTATTACTGTTCTCTTGTGAGAAGGATACTATTAATCTGATTGGTCTTCGAAGCGAATCTCCAGAGGTAGATTTTTCCACAACTGATAGTATTCATACGAGTTTACAATCTCATGCGGATAAAATTGTCTCTTTTCGACAAAGTAAACCTTATGGTAAAAAACGGGAGGAGGAATTGTTTGAAATGACAGAGAGAGGTTGTTTGAAGTCTTCTGCAGTATTTTTTGAAGCAGTACTTAAAATGGTAGAATAAATGGCGCTTGAGATAAAAAATATTGAATCGAAAAACGGAGTGGATTTGCAGTTAATTAACTGGGAAGGGGGAAGAGATTTTCGAATTCTTGCTACAAGTGGACTATCAGAAGTCTTGAAAAATCAGGGAGTAGAGGAAGAAAAATCTTTTGAACTTTTCTTTTGTTTGCCGTCTTATTGGTCACTGGAGGAACGGGAGAACCCCAGATTTAACTGGGTGATCAACTGGTTGTTTCGGTTTTCAGATTATTTGGTGAAGAATAAAACGTTTTTTGATCATGGCCATACTATAGCGGCGGGAAATCCGCCTGAGCCTCTTTCGGAAACCATGAAACAAACCTATTTTATGTTTTCGGAACCGATTGACACAATTTCCTTTTTTAAAGGTCAATTGGAAGGAAAGAAATACCTCGCTGTTATTCCATTGTTTCAGGATGAATTTGATTATAAAGTAGCAAAGGGAACGTTCAAACTGGAAGATAAATTCAGACAAAAGGGGCATTCGGAGGTATTGGATGATTTCAGAACTTCTGCGGTTAGAAAGAAATATTTTATTTTCTGATTATGTCCTTGTTTACACCAAAAACAGCCAATTTTCAGGATTTTTATGAAAAAGGTCGTTTTCTCCTTGTATGGAGGTTGAATGTTGTTTTTGTATTCATTTTTGCTGTACTTTCTCTTTTTTATCTGGATGGAAATCCGTTGATGCTGAGTTTTTACATAGGGTCGTTTTTGGTTTCCCTGATGACCTTATTACTTCTATACAAATGCAGTGGATTCTATAAAGCAGCGTACTGGATTTTTAACATTTCTGCAAGTATTATCGTTTCCGTGTCGACCATTTATGTTCAGGAGATTCTGCATTATGCGGATCTGATCTGGATGATTTGTATTGTGACCTTTGCTTTTGTCGGATCCGGGAAAAAAGCAGGTGTTTTCTTCCTGATCTACCATATCGGATTGTTAGTTTGGTTTATTCTTTTTGGTTTGAATGCGAATATTGAAGCATTGATACTACATAGCCGTACACAAGTTTTAGCGTTGTTGATTGAAGTAGTAGTGTCAGTTCTTGTTTTTGGTTACCTGATTCACCAACACCTCATTTTTCAGGATTATGCCAGGAATAAACTAATTGAAATCAATCAGGAATTGATGCGGAAGAATGAAACCAATTCTTTTTTGCTGCGAGAGGTACATCACCGGGTAAAGAACAATCTGCAGATTATTGTAAGTATGTTGAAAATGCAGCGGGATGATCTGAGCTCTGAAGAAAGCCGTCAGAATTTTTCGGATGCAATTAACCGAATTATGATCATGTCGCTGGTACACGATAAGCTGTATAATGAAAAGGCACTTTCAAGCTCGGATTTGAGAATTTATATCAATGATCTTGTGAATGATATCGTTCGTTTATCACGGGATGTGTCTAAAGATATTAATGTGAAAGTTGTCTGTCAACTTCACGAAACAGGAGCGAAAACGGTTGTTCCTCTTGGATTATTACTCAATGAACTTTTGACCAACTCCTTTAAGCATGCTTTTCTGACTTCAACGGAAGGAGAAATTGAGATTCGGATAGAAGATAGCGAAGGAGGGAGATTTACCCTGATGTATTCGGATTCAGGTAACTGGAAGGAAAGTTCTCATTTTGGTTTCGGACTGGAGCTGATAGAACTTCTTACCGATCAGATGGAAGGAGAGCTACATCGTGAAGGCAGTCGTTACGAATTTACGCTTACGAAACTGGAAGATTAGGAAAAATAAACCCAGATTAGCCAAAGTACAACGTAACGCAATAACTTTACTCCTGTTATTACCAAAAAAGACGGTACGACACGTGTTCTGAAGAAACCCATGGCTAAGGTTAGCGGATCGCCGATAATGGGTAACCAGAAGAGGAGTCCAGTCCAATGACCATATCTGCCAATTCGTTCGCGAAAGGAGGCAAGTTTTATTTCGGAACTTCCGAAAACTTTGATCCACCTGGGGTTTCCCAGTCTTCCGATGAAATAATTGAGAATGCTTCCTCCTGAATTCCCGGCAGTAGCCACAAAAATTACAGCTATGGGATCGTACCCCAGGACGAGGTAAGTGATAAAAACAGCTTCAGAAGCGAGTGGTATAAGCGTAGCTGCCAGAAACGTCATGAAAAACAATCCTGCCAGTCCCCAACTTAAATATTCGGGAGTCATCAATTAGTTACCGAAAGCGTTTCCGATATTCTCATTGAGTTGATCAATATAATTCAAAAGTTTTTCTCTTCCGAAAGCAGACTCCGAAGAAGTAGAAAAAACGGGAGGCATTTCTTCCCAGACTTTTAACATTTCCTTCTTATAAGCAGCCATGTTTTTTTGAAGTGCAGAGCTGGAAAGTTTGTCAATTTTTGTAAACACCATTGCAAATGGAATTCCTTTGATTCCACACCATTCCATAAATTCCAGGTCAATCTTCTGAGGTTCCAATCTGCTGTCAATCAGTACGAATGTTGTGATCAGATTCTCACGTGTGTTCAGGTATTTCTGAATAAACTCCTCCCATTTTTTCCGTTCGGATTTTGAAGCTTTTGCAAAACCATATCCGGGAAGGTCAACCAGATACCAGTTGTCATTGATCAGAAAATGATTGATTAATTGTGTTTTCCCGGGTCTTCCTGAAGTTTTGGCTAGTTTGTTCTGCTCCGTTAACATGTTAATCAATGAAGATTTTCCAACGTTTGAACGACCAATAAATGCATATTCGGGCATATCGGGTTTCGGACAATTCTCCGGTTTGGTATTGGAGATAACAAACTTAGCAGACTTAATTTTCATGGGTACACGAATTTTTTACAAAGTTAGGATTTTTGATACGTGAATACCTTCTATTTTGCGGAATAATCAAAAACACAAGGCAAAAGGATTGGTTATCTTTGTGGGGTAATTGAAAAAGGTAGGTATGACTAAACTTGGTAGTAATTTCTTGTTTCTATTTGTTTTTTTGAGTTTTATTTCAGTTGGGCAGCTATATACAACAACAATGTATAACCTGGAAGATTTATGTAAAGATGTAATAAGTTGGCCGGGGATGGAAGTCATTGATGTAGAATATTCAGGATCTGCAAATGCGATTGGTTTTTTTAAGGCAAATGGTAGTAATGTTTTATTGGAGGAAGGAATAATTCTAACAACGGGTACAGTTTTGGATGAAGAAATTAATTCTATGAGGAGAGGGCCTCATGGACCAAATGATGAAGAGATGTCAGGAATTGATAACGGGACTGGCGGTCATGAGGTTTTTGAATTTTTAACTGAAGCAACTACCTATAATGCTGCTGTTCTGCAACTTACATTTATCGCTACGGATACGATTTTACCTTTACAGTATGTTTTCGGTTCAGAAGAATATCCAACCTATGTTTGTTCCCAGTTTAATGATGTATTTGGTATTTTATTAGAAGGTCCAGGGTATTTAGGAAAAGAGAATATTGCACTGATACCGGGAAAAAATATCCCGGTTAGTATTAATGCAGTTAATTCCGGGGAGGTTGGAGAAACACTTAATTCTAATGCTTCTTTTTGTAGTGAGGTTGATCCGGATTGGCAGGAAAATGTAGTGTTTTATCGTGAAAATGGAGATGGGAGTACTTATCCTTACAGTGTTAATGCAGGATTCTTGCAATATAATGGTTTATCAAATGTGTTGAGTACAGATGCTGCTCTCGTAATTGGGGAAGAGTATGTTTTGACAATTGCTATTGCAGATGTTGGAGATGGGGTTTATGATTCAGGTCTGTTTATTAGAACAAATACTATAGAAACGGCAGGAACAAGGGAAAATAGTCAGGATATAAAGGTTGCAGTCTATCCAAACCCGGGAAACGGAGAATTTACTGTTTTGCTAAAAGGGGTACAAAATTCTAGTTATGCTATTATCGATGCTTCAGGTCGTGTCATACAGACAGGATCACTGTTTGAGGGACAAAACAAGATAGATTTTATGCAAAAAGAGAAGGGAGTATATTATTTAGAGGTGAGTACATCAACGGATAGGTTTGTGGAACGTATAGTTGTTAACTAAATATTCTATGTAGATGAGTAAGAAAGTTGGAGACAATTACAGATAGACCATACGAGTATGAAATACGTAGTTTTATTGTTGAGCAGTATTCTTTTTTCCTGTTCTTCCGGAGGAGGAATGAGAGGAAATTTGCAGCATCAAATAGAAACGGATCATAATGATATTGAGGCTGAAATTGATCCCCAATTACTGTTTGAAAAAAGCCAGGATTCTTTGAGAAAAGTACTTTTAGCATCTAAACCTAATGAAAATTTGAAGGCAAGTTTGCTTCAGGAATTATACATTAGAGGGCTTGTCAATCCCAAAGGAGATAATATTTCTTTTAAACTACCTTTCGATCTTCATGGAATTGATTGTGGGGCACCGGATTGTTATTCAACGGATATCAGTTTTGAAATTCCCCTGACCAAACCTGTTGAATTTCCTGATGAAATAGAATTCAAAATATATGAGCATGGATGTGTTGATACGGAAACGATAATCAATAGCACATTCCGTCTGACAGAAAATTTACCGGATTATGTTAATTACTACTCGATAGAACTAAAAAGTAACTTGGTTATCAGGAAAAATGGAACACTGTATTATTATCCGCATCTGAAATCAGGTTCAGTAGACCTCGAAACAATGGAAAGAATATTTCAGGATAGTGATCTTGATACGATTGAGATAGTACCGTATCAATCAACCGGAATGACAGCCAACGAATACGAGCTATTTATCACAAATTAGCCTGATTTACTTACAACTACCCTAACAACAGCCTTGCAGATTCTTCCAACATTTCTCTATGTGCCGGATGGGCGATGCTGATAAGTAGTTTTATACGTTCTTCTATCGTTTTTCCAAAAAGATTAACAACTCCATACTCGGTTACAACATAATGAATGTGTGCCCGGGTTGTTACAACGCCCGCACCCTGTTTAAGGAAAGGAACAATCTTGGAAGTTCCTTTGCGTGTTGTGGATGTCATAGCAATAATTGGTTTTCCGCCGGGGGAAAGGGATGCTCCGCGTATGAAATCCATCTGGCCACCAACTCCCGAGAATATTTTACTTCCGATGGAATCCGCACAAACCTGTCCTGTAAGATCAATTTCGATAGCACTGTTAATCGCTACCATTTTGGGATGTTTTCGAATAACCGCCGTATTATTGACATAGGCAGCGTCTAACATATGCACCATTGGATTATCATCCAGAAAGTCATATAATTTTTGGGAACCGACAACAAACGAGGCAACAATTTTTTCGGGGAATTTTCTTTTGAAGCGACCGTTAATAACTCCTTTTTCAACTAACGGGATAAGTCCGTCTGAAAACATTTCGGTATGCACTCCCAGATCCTTATGTCCACCTAACGAAGCCAGAACAGCATTAGGAATAGCACCGATTCCTGTTTGTAAAGTTGATCCGTCTTCGATAATAGAGGCAATGTGCTTTCCGATCGTGTTTACTTCTTCCTGCGATCCATGATCGGCAATTTCCGGGAGCGGAGCATTGTGATGAACGAAGTAATCAATCGTATCAACGTGAATAATTCCATCTCCCATAGTGCGTGGCATAAACTCGTTCACCTGTGCGATGACAATTTTTGCTGATTGCATAGCAGCAAGTGAAATGTCGATAGAAGTTCCCATCGAACAGTATCCGTGTTTGTCCGGCGGAGAGACTGTAATCAAAGCCACATCAAGCGGTACAATTTTCTCTCTGAAAAGCGAAGCTGCTTCACTCAGGAAAATAGGAATATAACTTCCGTGTGTATTCTGAATGTTTGCACGTATGTTCGAACCTACAAAAAGTGCCTTTATCGTAAATGATTCTGACAGCTTCGGGTCTGCATAAGGCGCTTCATTTTCCGTATGGATCTGGTAAATAGATACATTCCGTAATTCTTGTGCACGTTCTGTCATTGCCTTTACCAGATGTGAAGGCACGGCAGCTGCCGAATGAATAAAGACGTTGTCGTTACTTTTTATGTATTTTACGGCTTCTTCTGCTGTTGTTGTCATATCTCCAAAGATAGACAATGTTTCTCTTCTGAAGCTGTTTATAATGGCTATTCCCGTATCAGTTTGAATGTCATTTTTTTGGAAGGAGTTTGTACGATCAGATAATACATTCCTTTTGGAAGATCTGATTCCAGAGGGAGCAAAATCGTATTATTTCCCGAACGAATGGCTTCCTGTTTTTCAAAAACAAGTGTGCCTTTGGTGTCAAATAAAAGAAGGGCAGCCTCCTCCGGAGTATCACTGTGGATTTCAACCGTTACATCACCACTGGAAGGATTCGGGTAAATGTTGACATCAAAAGCAGCCATTTCCTCTTCTCCTGCTGTGAGGAAAAAACCTGACCAGGTAACAAACAAATCCTCCTGAGCAACTGAAGATAGATTATGAGCTGAGTCGATGACTACAGAACTAACTCTTCCTGTCGGGCTGGAAATACTTTCGTAACGAATGTCCGATTGCATCGTTCCGGTAGTAAGTGTTGCTGAAGGATAACGAGTCCGGAAAGTCCGGAAGTTATCAATGGTCATTTTACTATGTCCGCTTCGGAAGGAAATATAATTACCAGATGAGATCGGATTGGGATCTTGCCATTCACCGACCAGTTTATTGTTGAGATAAACAAAGGTTTCTCCTGTGATCCTATCATAAACGACATCCGTTTTATAGGTTGTTCCTCCTGCAAAGTTGCAGGGAATTACTTTTTCCTGACTGAACACATTGTTTTGAACGCGGTAGAATTCTAATCGTTGTGATTCGATACGGAACCAGATAAAGTAGGAGTTCCCTCTGTTTTCCGTATCCGGATCGTCACAGAAGTAATGGAATCCTGCACGACGGTTTGTTCCTGTTCCGTCTATGGTCAGATCAAAGCTGTACAGGTAACGGTTAGACAGCGTTTGATTTAATGAAGCATAGATATTTGTGTTATTACTACTTTCATCAGATTGAACCAGCTTATTGCTTACGACAGCCCAACTTCCGGTATGTGTGGTCCAGTCGGTGTGGATATGGTTGTCAAACGATTCTGTAAAATAGCCCCGGTTAGTATTGGACCTCCATTGACTTCCGTTATAATCTGCAACGGAATAGAATCTTCTTTCAACTCCACTTCCGTTTGTGTTATCCGAATCTGTGAAATTCACAACAATATCTCCGGAAGCTGTTGTTGAAGTAGAACCAATTTGTGTTTGGGGAGGTGTCCAGTCGATGTAAATATTTTTGGCATACTGCGCAGACCAGTTATTCGTAACATCTTTAACCACCGTATTAATTCTGCAGGCATCCTGAGATGGAGTAGGGCTCTCATAAAGAGCCTGATTACCGGATGAAGCTCCGACTGTAACAAAAATTTCATCTCCACGGGAGGTTCTTACTTTTAGGTTGTCTGCTTCCATAGTTGAGTTCCCGTTACGAAGGGAGATGTATTGTCCGGATTGAAAAGGGTTACTATCAATATATTCTCCGACAAGTTCATTATTAAGAAATGCACGAATAGCTCCTGTTGCGGGATCGTACGTTACTGTGCAATCGTAAGTAGTATTACCATTAATCGTAACGGGAGTATTGACAACCGTATATAGCACGTCATTTTCCACTCTATACAGCTGAAAAGCATTGTCATCTGCTCTGAACCAGGCTAAATAGGAGTTCCCCCGATTTGTCAGGGTGGCATTATCAGCAAAAAAATGTAAACCACCTCTTCGGTTTGTTCCTGTGCCGGATAGTTTCATTTGCCACTGGTACATATAGGCTTGTGTGTTATCCTGTGTCAGTGAAGCGTATAGGTTAGAGTTACTGGTAGACTGATTACTTTGTAGTATTTTATTGCTCGCTATTGACCAGGTTCCGGATGAAATGGTCCAGTCCGAATGAATGGAATTATCAAAGTTGTCATTGAATTGTCCGGAACTGGCTTTTGCGCGCCATTCATTGCCGTTGTAGTGGAGTACTTGTACGTATCGTTCATCTATCCCACTTCCATTAGCATTATCTTCGTCCTGAAAACCGACATAGAAGTCTGCCCCTCGCCAATCATAGTTTGTAGAAGCAACAGTTGAAGGAGGAATATTATCCGAACAATTGTCAATAATGGCTTGTGTTGCCTCCCGGATACTCTGCATACGGGAAATCATATCACTTCCAGGGCAGGAAGTAGACCCGATTGCGTTATGGGTGGTAAAGTGGGGTTGAATTTGCCATCCGTTTGTTTGCGTTGTCATACCCGAGCTACCCAAAATGTTAATTCCCCGGTAGTCAAACCACCAGGCAAGAAGTTCATAGAGTTTTTGTAGCTGAGCCGTAGTAGCAATAGACACATCAAGATTTCCTAGAAAATTGATTCCTATCGATCCGCTATTTGCACTTCCGGCGTGAGCTGCCCGTACGTCGGTTGTAGGGAGATTTGGGTTATGACGTCCCTGATACAGATTTCCATACTTGTCAATCAGGTAATTGTAACCAATGTCTGACCATCCGTTTGAATTGACATGATAATTCCAGTAAGAACGGACAACTGCCTGCCCATCTGTATAGGTATTCGGGGATGCTCCGTGATGCATCACAACATGCGTCGGAGAAATTGTGGTTGGAGTATATCCGGCCAGAACACTTCCGCAGGGTGCAGAACCCCCACACCATTGACTTCTCGTAATAATTGAGGGGAATTCAGGACATGCTGCGCGAGTGGATTTGGTAACCTGAACAGATCCTTCGATGGATGATTCTTTAAAAGCATTGCCATCAAAAATGTCAAGAATAACTTCTGTAATAGGCACGGGTGCCGAAAAAACAATCTCGATTTCCTGATGTGAAGTAGCGTCATGTGTGAACCACGCATCCGTTCTGTAATGTCCCGAAGGGATTTCTTTTGGTGTAAAATCAGCATCACCGCTTAACCAGTCTGACCATTCTTTTCCAGAGAGTCGGGTTCTGTAGCGGAAAGCGAATAAACTGGCAGGTATATCCGTATTTTCTTCTGTTTTCCAACCGATTCCAAAACAGGAAAAAGCACTTCCGGTTTGTAGTTCGAACCGGTATTCTGTATCCGCCTGTAGTTGAGTTGCTGTATAGCGTTCTGCAGGACAATTCATTTTATCCGAAATATCTGCAACAACCGGATGAAGAAGTTTCTGAGAGTATAATCCTGAACTGATCAGGAAACAAAAGAATAGTAGTACTCTAGTAATCATAGTTTACGCTTTTTTTTTGTATTACTAAATAGTGGCAGGTGAAACAAATATAGGGTAATGCATATATACAAGTCAAATAATTTAACTTGTAGAGTTGATTGAAAACTTATTTTTAACAGAAAGTGCTTTTAAATCAGATGGTTTAGGCTGTTGTTAACTTTTTATGAAGAACCATTTTAACTGTTAATAATCGATTTTACCTGATGTCTAAGGGAATCAATTACTTCACTTTCAAACCAGGGATTCTTTTTTAACCAGATATTGTTTCGTGGAGAAGGATGAGGTAAGGGGAGGTAATCCGGAGAATAGGTCATGTAGTTTTTCACCGTTTCAGTGAGCGTACTTTTTCGTCGGTTTCCCAAATAGTACTGTTGAGCGTAAGTACCGATAAGTAAAATAAGTTGTGGGTGATGAATTTGACTCAATAACTCACCGTGCCATTTAGGGGCACATTCAGGGCGGGGTGGTAAATCTCCTGATCTTCCTTTTCCCGGATAGCAAAATCCCATAGGAATGAGGGCAAAAATTTCAGGAGTATAGAAAACATCTTCAGTTACTCCTAGCCAGTCCCGTAAACGATTGCCACTGGCGTCATCCCATGGAACTCCAGTCTGGTGTACCACACTACCGGGAGCCTGACCTATTACAACAATCTTGCTGTCGGAGTGGGCTGACACAACAGGGTTAGGTCCCAACGGAAGAGATGAAGCGCAAATTGTACATTGCCGGATTTCTTGTAATAAAGGATTTATCATCGTGTCAACCAACGATTTTCTATCAACACCAAATATAAACAAGTATTCCCTCAACAGAATCCTGTGTCTACTAAAAAAAAAGGTCTATTTACCCTTATTTTTTGTCAGAATTCCTGTCATCATTGATTTTTACGAATAAGAAGCCGGGACTGACAATGTGCTGAACCGGAATAATTGCGAACAAAACCAATAACAGATGAAAAAGACATTTCTACTACTCATAACCTTACTAACAGGTTATGTAACAAATGCACAGGTAGTGAATATTCCTGACGCTAATTTTAAAGCACGTTTGCTGAGTTCAGCAGTGATAAACTCAAACGGAGATATGGAGATTCAGGTTTCAGAAGCAACAGCCTACACAGGAACAATCAACTGCAGTAATGCTGGTATAACGGACCTTACAGGTATTGAGGCGTTTGTCAACGCGACAGGACTGGATTGTCCGAATAATCAGTTGACATCCGTGGATTTAAGTGCCAATGCAGCGTTTACTTTTGTTCGTTTGGATAACAATGAATTGACATCCGCTCATTTCGGAACGAGTACTAACCTGACCAATATCAATGTTCGTTACAATCAGTTAACAACATTAGATGTAAGTGCCAACACATCCTTACAGTTCCTGACGATAAATGATAATGCTATTTCTTCGCTCATACTTCATTCCGGTCCGGGTTCTTTTAGAAATATAAACTGCGCCAACAACCAGTTGACACAACTCGATTTAAGCGCACATTGGGATTTGAAATATCTTACCTGTAGTGGCAATCAACTAACAGAACTAAATGTTCGTACGGGTACAAATACCTCATTTGTATCGTTTGACGCAACTAATAACCCGGATCTTGCCTGTATCAAAGTTGATAATGCAGCCTACAGTACAAGTAACTGGACAAATATTGATCCAACGACGAGTTTTGATGAAGTATGCGACAATTGTGTGATTACTATTCCAGATGCAAACTTTAAAAACTATTTGTTAAATCAGGCATTAATTAATGTAAACGGAGATAATGAAATTCAATGTTCTGAGGCGGAGGGATATACCGGGACAATTGTTCTTACAACTGTATCTGTTCCGGGAACTGTGTCGGATGTAACCGGGATAGAAGCCTTTACTAATATTACCGGGTTTACTTGTGTAGGACAGAATATCACCGCTTTAGATTTGAGCAATAATGTACTGGTGGAATCGGCTTCGTGTCATAATAATGCGCTTACTTCTTTACTATTAGGGAATAACTCTGTTCTTACTGCTTTAACTTTGACAAATAATGAAGTAACATCTTTGGATTTGAGTGGATTACCGGCATTGGAGCTTGTGTTTTGCGGAAATAATCAGTTGTCAGTATTAGATGTAAGTACTAATTCCAATTTGACTACTTTGGATTGTCGACTTAATCAACTTTCGGAGCTAGATCTGAGCGCAAATACCATGTTGATTAAACTAAACTGTTTTAGTAACCTATTAACCGAACTGAATGTACAGAATGGCAATAATCTGAATATGCCGGGGTCTGACTTTAATACCAATAATAACCCTGATCTGACTTGTATACAGGTTGATGATGCGGTTTGGAGTGAGGCAAACTGGAATAATACTGATCCTACTGCTACGTTTACTGAGGATTGTGAGGCATTTAATGCCTGTATAGTTACTATTCCTGATGCTGCATTTAAGGCTTATCTGGTAGGAGAAAGCGCTATTAACACAAACGGTGATACCGAAATACAGTGTGAAGAAGCAGTTGCCTACGTAGGAAGTATCTACTGTATCGGGATGGGGATTACTGATCTTACCGGAATTGAAGCGTTTATTAATGTTTTTGATATGAATTGCAGTGATAATCAAATAACGACTATTGACTTAAGCGGTAATATAGGGATGCGCTTTTTCGAATGCGATAATACACCTTTGACAACGATTAACTTAAATGGGTGCTCTAATTTGGAAATCCTGACCCTGTATAATAATACCGGGTTAACGCAATTGGATGTGAGTACTAACCTGAATCTTGAGAACCTGAATTGTTCCAATAGTCCAATTGAGATTCTGGACGTAAGTATGTTGGACGAATTATCTATTTTGTACTGTGAAGGGAGTGCGTTAACAACATTGGATATCAGTTCAAATCCAGAACTTTATCGTCTCAAATGTGGTGAAAATCAATTGACATGGTTGAATTTACAAAATGGAAACAATAGTAATTTTCAAACCTTTAATGCAACAGAAAATCCTCATTTATACTGTATTCTGGTTGATGACCCGTCGTGGAGCACGGACAATTGGTCAGCAAATGTAGACGAAATAGCTTCTTTTAGTAATGACTGTATCTGTACAATGACCAATGCAGTGGTGGAAGAAGTGACGGTATGTGATCCGGAAGATAATACATACGAAACAACTATTACTGTCGAGTACGAAGATGCTCCGGGTGGTAATCTGAATGTAAATGGTCAGCTATTTGCAGCCACAGGAAGTCCCCAGACTATTACATTAACGGGTCTTAATGCGAATGGGGAAACTGTAGATCTTACAGTAGATTTTGAGGAGGATGCAAGTTGTATGTATTCTATTCAGACGGCATGGACAGCCCCTGAAAATTGTTCTTCTTCAACCGGTATGGAAAATAATACGGAAGATCAGTTCCTAATGTATCCAAACCCGGTTAAAGATCAACTGTTTATTGAACTTGTCGGTACAACAACTATTCAGATCTATTCTGTTCATGGAGAGGTAGTACTGGATCAGACAGGAATTTCCGGAACTTCTGTTGTTGATGTGAACGGTTTTGCTCCGGGGGTCTACCTCATTAGAATGGGGTCCGGAGTTACACACAAGTTTATAAAAGAGTAAATGGGAGAGAAGAACTGTAATAAACGTAAAGATAGAAAGATGAAAACGAATAAACATATAATTGTACTGATAGCTTGTTGTATTAGCATTCTGTCACTATCAGTAAACGGGCAGGCTCCTGCATTGCCTTCCATTGAATCTGTATTCAAACAGTACCAGGCAGGGAATACATTTGTAAGTAAATCCTTACGGGAGAAGTATCTAATTGCAAACCCTGCTGCCTGCAAATTTGAAATGCAACAGAATGCGTCGGTTGACTCGCCCGTGAAGAGTGAATGGAATGTATTCAAATCAAATCAGGGTTACCGTCTTAACTGGTATTGGCCGGAGGACAGAGCTACTGTAACGTTTAAAGTAACAACACCACCTAATAAAGAAGGGGTAAAGTATGTTCTCCCGCTGGTTGTTGAATATTCAAGAATAAAGAGTTCGGTTTTGCAGAATAGCTGGAGTTATTATTCATGGCATTTTGGAAATCCCTGGCGGGTTGAAGGAGGAAAAGAGGACGCGCTTTTCCATGAATTACTGGTTGCTTCACTTTTCCAGATGGAAGGGCATCCAGCGGCTTATAGTAGAGAAATGGACATTCAATTGGTAGAACCGTTTACTTCTATTTCAAAGATTGAAAAGTCAGAACGTCCGGAAAGGAGAGAGAGTTATTCGGATAAGGAGTCTGTCATTCGGCAGTATGTGTTGACTGGTGAGACGATTGAATATGATATCCCGGCAGAGGAAGAAGCAATCGCGAAAGAAAATTACACAAACAGTAAAGGTTATATTGAAGTTGTTTTCGAAAGAAGTGTAAACAAAACACAGCGGGGTGATTGGACCTTTGTCGGTTTTGAAGGAGGACCCGGTAATAAAATTGAACACGGCACTCCTACAGGAGATAAAAACCTTTACAGAACAGCTGGAGCAGTTGGATTTAGGGAAGTATATCAAAAAGAGAAACAACCTGCCGAAATACCATATTTTTCAGATCTCTATGAGGAAATGTATACAAAAAATGCGAAAGAAGCGTTTGCCGATTTCTTTTTAGGTAAACCAGGCGCAGAGGAGAAGATCAAAGCATTTATTGTACCGGGTGGAGATGAAATTATCAAAGCGTTTAAAGACCAAGCTGATAAATTGAAGAATACGTTTGTTGAGTTGAAACCAGGAGATGACCACCCGGGAGTTGATATTGCCATTTCCGGAATTTCGTTTGGAAAAGTTGCTGAGAGAGGAAAAATGTACTTTAACCTTCAGGGAAAACGTAAAGGATATGGAGAAGACAAAAGTTTAAAGAAAAAATACCAGGAAGCGGGTATGTCCAAAGAAGCGTTGAGCAAGTTTGAAGCGCAATTTGATTATCAGGAAACAATTTACCTGAAACTTGTCGAGTTTGAAGGGAAAATACTGATCAGCGAAGCTCCGGTATTTACACAGATAATAGACTTCTGATAAACGTATCGGGAGGTTTCTGTGTTGTGTTTTTTCGCAATAAGGGTAAGACTGAGGACTTCGTGTTTTCAGTCTTATCCTGTTTTAGCGTTTATCTACAAATTTCAGAGGTTTTCTTACGTCTTCGGGGAACTTTAGTTTGCGTAAGGTTTGTTTGTCAGTAAACTTGAGTTCGGGCATCATACGTAGTGAAGATTTCAGACGGACGGATAGATTTTCAGCCTTAGCGATGTGTTTATTATCAATAAGAATAGTAATGTGATCGTTGGAGTAATCTCCCAATGAGATTTCAAGAATATAATCCGGTTCGGGGATTACTTTTTCAACAGCATCGTAAATAGCAGAAGGAAATATTGTGGTTCCTTTTACTTTTAGCATTTGATTTTTACGTCCGATTACAGGGCCTAGTCGCGGAGTGGTTCGCCCGCAACTGCAGGGCTCGGAGAAATAGTGGCAGACATCACCTGTCTTGTACCGAACCAGTGGCATTGCTTCTACACCTAAAGTTGTTATTACGACTTCACCAGGCTCTCCGTTTTTAACATGATTCCCTTTTTCATCCAGTACTTCAAGAAAAATGAGTTCTGAGGGCATGTGTCCACCTTTTCCTGCCTGACATTCGGTAAATGCAGTGGCCATTTCGGTCGAAGCATAAGTGGAGTAGAGCTCGACATTCCATCTTGAACAGATCGCTTTTCCGAGCTCATTCAATTCTAATTGCTCATTCCGCAGCGGTTGACCGATACAAATAATTTTTTGTACGCTGCTGTTTTTATAATCAATTCCGTTTTGTTCGGCATAATCAATCAGATCAGGGATGAAGCTTGGAATTGCAATAAGAACTGTTGGCTTGAAACGTAAAATGGAATCCCATTGGAGAGGAATTCCTCCCGGACCATTTCGTACAATTCCTGCACCTATTTTTTGAATACCAAGGTAATAAGCTAATCCGGCCATGAAACGTTTGTCAATTGTTGTCATGAGCTGAAAAACATCTTCACTTCCTGCGCCTGTACATAACATGGATAGGGCCTCATTATAGGCGAGTCTGTCCAAATCCGCGCGTGATTGATAAGATGCTATCGGGCGTCCGGTAGTTCCGGATGTTGTGGTAAAGTCAGCGACATCCGAAAGAGGGATACACAAAAAATCTTCGTTATATTGTGCAAGATCTGCTTTGGTTGTCAACGGAAGTTTTTGAAAATCCTCCAGTGAATGAATTGAATGAACATGGATCGAATTTTCTGCAAACAGGTTTTTGTAGTAGGTGGAATTTTCAGAAACGTAGTACAGTAATTGCTTTAACTTTTCAAGTTGAGCAGTTTGAATTACTGACGAAGTTTTGAAATCAATTTCCGGATATGTGTTCAATACATTCATTACGTAGTTTCTCGATAGATTTTTGTTCCTTCAAAGAGGCTTGCTCCTTAGTAAGGGCAATGTCCAGATAATCAACTGCTTTTTTACAGTCTCCTTTGGATTTGTAGAATTCGGCCAGCGTCATATACGTGACATAACTTTCCGGATTATAACGAATGAACTCTTGTTCCTTATCAGGGGTCAGCGAATATTCTTTTCCGAGGAAATAATCTTCAAATAGTAGTTGTTTGATAGTTTTCCATTGATTGAAAGCTTCAAAATCAGTGGTCTGAATGAAGATGTCTTCCGGAATAGAAAGTGAATCAATAGTGATCGGAGATGCATGGGTAAGCGTTTCTGTACTGAAAATTGTCGCTAGATCGTAACAGATAAATTCTCCCATTTGATAAGGAGAAGTTGATACCCAGAGGCGCATTTTTTCGGGTTCAAAAATAATCCCGTGATGGGCAATAAACTGATTGAGAGATTTGGGATTGCCATATCCAATGAATTGATCGTTCAATCCTTCTTTATTACGTAATATTCCTGCTGCTTTGACGGGTGTAAGGGGGAATTGCTCATTAATCAGTTGCTGCATGCGGTCGTATCTGAACTTGGAGTCAGATTCCCTGATGTTTTCCTGGTTAAACTCATCTTTTTTGAAAGCTTCCGATTGATAATGGTTGGAGCAAATAATAAGCTCATCAGCTGTTTCAAACACATCCATTGTTTGCGGTGCCTTCTCAATTAAAATTGTCTTTTTTTCCGAAGCAGAAGAAACCATAAATGTTTCAGAAACAAATACATCTCGGTTTTTAACAATCTCGATGGCTTCTTCCGTAGTCGCAGCATACTGAAGAATTTCGCGGGTAAGCAGAGAAATAGGCATTTTGGATACTGTAGGGAGATGCGATTTCGCAGCATTAATCGTTACAGAGATTCCCTTTTCATTCATCCCTGATACTGCTCCCATCATACCGGCCCACGAATAGGAAACATAACCATATCCTTCGCTTGGTTTCATTATAGTAAGAACCTTCTCACGGGCAAAATTATCACCCATGTAGAAATCAAAGTTTCTTCCGACCAGCATTGATCCGTCTTCGGTATATTCTCCTTTTGCAGAAAAAGAAGTGCATCCGACTACTGCATAATCGTTAAGTGCATGACCGATGTCATGAGCAGCATGATAATTGAGAATACGATCAAATTTGCCGGCAAGGTTATCGTAACTGTCCGAAAAAGAGAACGACACACCGTAGATTTCTGAAAGGAACTCCTGGGGAATATACTCATCCAGATCGCGATTAAAGAAAGCGATCATCACCATCAGAAACTTTCTGAACCCTGCTGAGGGAACCATTTTCTCAATCTGGTCTATAAAATGATCTTCCTGTAATTGTACAGATTCTTTGATGAGTTGTCCATAAGCGTATCCTCTCGAAAAGGGAGTCCCTTCCAGATACACGATCCAGTCCGTATCATTACTTTTCTTCGCCCATGAATTTCCAAATGTTCGTATAGTAGAACTGACTTCTTTTCTTTTTTGATGCAGAATATCCGGATTTTCCATCGGAGGAATATCCAGTACAATCACATAAGAAAACCAAAATGTAATAAAGAAGAGTAGTATAAAGAACCATTCACTACCAAAAAGGAATAACTTTTTGACAGTAGGTTTTCTCTTGCTTTTTTTTCTATTTCTCCTGTTCGTCATCCAGCTCTACCGGTTCTTTGATTTTAGGAAGCTCTATTTTACTTTTCTGAATAATGCTCGCGGGAAATTCAGCTATAATTTGTGAGCGAAGTTTTTCCGCTTCCAGCTCTGTACGGAAATTACCCGCTTTAATGCTGTAATTAGGAGCTTCATATTGAACATAGGTTTCGGTATCCGGAAAGCTGCGTTGGAAGATGTCGCGCTGCCGATCAATTTGAGTACGATCGTTAGAAAAATAAATCTGTACACGATATCCGTCAATTACTACCTTATATTCCGGAGGTTGCGGGATGGATAGGTGGTCAATCAATTTTTGAGTGCGTGGATCTTCTTTGTAGACTACTTTTCCCGGAGTTTGTTTGGTCTCTTTGGTAACCGGATAAGTAAGCCAATCCTCATTCTGTGAAAAAACAGTTGAGCAGGTAAAAACTACTGAAAGAATAATAAGTATTGATCTCATGTTTTTCTGTGTTACAATTTTCGTTCCATCCTAAGTAAGGTGTAACCGGGAACAAAATTACTTTTTTTGTCGGAACGTAGGTTGTTGTAGCGAAAAGTAATTAACGAAACAGATAGATAGATTTAACATTTTTTTGCGCTCACAGGATGGGTACAGAAGTGTAAAACATTGACTAGAAATAGGCAATGCAGCTTCATGATGATTTTAGTTATTTAGAATCGTTTTAAATTACCCGCCAACCGATCTTTTTTGTCATAAAACTGTCAGGGGAATAGCTGTTTCTTCTAAATTTGCGAACAATAAAAAGTATCCGTACTAGCGAACGATAAAGCTTTTATTAATGAAAATGGCTATGAATCAATTAATTGGCAAGACGTCCGGGTTTATTCTGGGGCTTATTGCATTTACTTATGTTTCAGTGACTTCTTTCTCATGGGCAGCCAACGGGGAAGAGTTGTTTACTACACATTGTGCTACCTGTCATAAGGTGCTGGAGAGCAGTACCGGCCCCAAGATGCAAGGCGTTCGGGCTAAATGGGAGGAAGGCGGAGCATTAGAAGGTTCGCTTCATGAATGGGTGCGTGACTGGAGTGTTGCTGCTGCTAAAGATCCATACGCAGCATCTGTTGCTACCTGGTCGCCAACAGCAATGTCTAAATTCGGATTCCTGAAAGATGAGGAAATTGAGGCGATTTTTGATTACGCCGATAATTATACTGCTCCTGTCGCCGCTGTTGCTGCGGGGGGTGGAGATGCTGCATCTGGGCCAATGGAGGAAGAGTCTAATTCATGGGTTTGGATTTTGATCGGAATTGTTTTCGTGGGTATTATTTTGGCAGTAGGAGGTGTTCGTCGCCAGTTAAAGTATGCTACAGTTGAGAATGAGACCGGTACAGCTCCTGCTGAAGAAAGCTATGGAGATGAGATTCGCTCATGGGCATTTAAAAACAGAAAGTTTGTAGGAATTATTGTGTTGGTTGTTGTTATGTCAGGTTTGGTATACGGATACCTGGCGTTGAATACGGTAGGGGTTTATCATAACTACCAGCCTTCGCAACCAATTGAATTCCCGCACGATATTCATGCCGGTGTTAACGGTATTGATTGTAAGTATTGTCACAACTCAGTGGAACGTTCAAGAACGGCTGGTATCCCTACAGTGAATGTTTGTATGAACTGTCACAAAGGGGTGAAAGGGAAAGATGATGCGCAAAAAGAAAAGATTGCAAAAATCTACGCTGCGGCAGGATTTGATCCGGAAGGTCCGGGGTCTTACACAGGTGAAACAGATCCTATTGTTTGGAATAAGGTGCACGTTTTACCAGATCACGTTTACTTTAATCACAAGCAGCACGTTCTTGTAGGTGGTCTTGATTGTAAGCAGTGTCACGGTGACATGACGAAAGAGAAAACGGCAAGAGTCGTTCCGGTTGAAGAATTGTCAGCAATAGAAGGAAATATTAAACTTACGCGCCCTACTTTAACAATGGGTTGGTGTATTGAGTGTCATGGTGAAAAAGAAATTTCGAACGGTCCTGTAAATACAGTTGGTTCAGGTTACTATGACGAGATTCACCGTCGACTTATGGATAATGATAAAGAATTATACCAGAAGTATTTGAAAGATGATAAAGTGACCGTTAAGGAACTTGGTGGTTGGGAATGTGCGAAGTGTCACTATTAATAACATTTGAAGGTCAATAGAAATATGGGAATGACAGAGAATAATCCGAAAGATCTTGCAGCAGTGAATGCAAAACCTGAGTACTTCGAGTCTCGTGGTGAAATCGCACCTCAAGAACTTAGTGTTGATGAATTCTTGGCGGATGAAAGGCTAAGAGAAGCATCAACAGATCGTCGTGACTTTTTAAAGTTTCTGGGATTCAGTGTGGCGGCAGCGACACTTGCAGCTTGTGAAGCTCCGGTTACTAAAGCGATACCATACGTTACAAAACCTGAGGATGTTACTCCCGGGGTAGCGAACTGGTACGCGTCTACTTATTACGATGGTAATTCTTACGCTTCAATTTTGGTGAAGACACGCGAAGGGCGTCCTATTCATATTAAAGGTAATCGCGAATTCGGGATTACTTACGGAGGACTTACTCCTGAAATGGCGGCTTCTGTCTTGACACTTTATGATGGAGAACGTCTTAAAAATCCATTGAAAAACGGAGAGGAAACTACCTGGTCTGAAGTAGATGGAGACATTAAAAAATCACTTGGAGCGATCAAGTCGAAGAACGGAAAAATAACAATCGTTTCGAATACGATTATCAGTCCTTCGACACTCCGTGTTATTTCGGATTTCTCGGCAGAATACGGTAATGTTGAACACATCCAGTATGACGCGGTATCATATGACGGAATTCGTCAGGCGAATAAAGATAGTTTCGGGATGGATGTTATTCCTTCCTACGATTTTGCGAAGGCAGATACAATCGTTTCTGTTGGAGCAGACTTCCTGAATGGTTGGTTACTTGCTAATGCATATTCTGTTGAGTATGCGAAAAACAGAAAGCCAGAAGCAGGAAAAATGTCCAAGCACTTCCAGTTTGAGGCAAATATGTCTATGGCAGGTGCGAATGCAGATTACCGGGGAATGGTTAAGCCTTCTCAGTATGCTGCTGTTTTAGCTGCAATAGCTGAAGGAGTAGGTGCTGGAAAAATTTCCGGTATTGATACATCTGCTGTAAAAGATATGGCAGAAGTTAAGGAAGCTGTTAAAGCTTTGAAATCAAGCAAAAGTAAATCATTAGTGGTTTGTGGATCAAACAACAAAGCACTTCAGATTATAACGAATAAGATTAACCACGCACTGGGTGCGTATACGACAACTATCAATCTGAACAATCCTGTTGCGATGTTTAAATCGGAAGAGGCAAAGATGATGAAGTTTGTTAAAGACGTGTTGGTAGGAAAAGGTCCGGATGCAGTCATCTTCTACGGAACGAATCCTGTTTACACAACACCAAACGGAGCTAAATTGTCAGAGGCTATTTCAAAAATAGGTCTTTCTGTTTCAACTGCTTCCTGGAATGATGAAACTGCTGCGAACTGTCAATACGTTTGTCCTGATCATCATGCATTGGAGACATGGAACGATTACGCTCCGGTGAAAAATCATTACGGAATTGCACAGCCAACTATCAAGCCTTTGCACAATACAGCGTCGGCGCAAGAGTCATTCCTTGTATGGGCAGGTAAAGCAAACCGTAAAGGAAGAGAAAGTAAAGTTTACTTTGACTATATACGTACTATCTGGGAACAGGAAGGATTTACACGTCAAACAGAGTTTGCTGATTTCCATACATTCTGGAATAAGTCAGTACACGATAGTGCGATGACTGTTCCTGCTGAAGCTCCGTCATCTCCTGAATTTGCTGCTTCTCTTAACGGACTTGCAGGTAAATTACCAAAAGGTGGTGATGTAGAAGTAGTATTGTATCAAAAAGCATCAATGGGTATTGGTCTTCAGGCAGGAAACCCATGGTTGCAGGAAATGCCGGATTCACTTTCTAAAGTAACATGGGATAACTATATCACCATGAACTACAAGGAAGCTAAGGATGCCGGTTACAATGTGAAATTGGATCAGGAGCATGGAGCTACATTGGCAAGTGTTACTGTTGGAAATGAAACATTCGAATTGCCTGTGATTGCTACTCCTGGACAAGCGTCTGGTACAATAGGTATAGCACTTGGATACGGACGTGGAGAAAATGGAGAGGAAATAGGTAAAGCAGCATTCCGTACGAAAGAATACGGAGGATACGAAATGGAAGAAGGTAAACGTGCTTCTATTGGTAAAAATGCTTTCCGACTGATCGATATTTCTGCCGGGTATATGTCGTATGATGTTGTTGGTTCTGTGAAAAAGATCGGAGGAAACTATCCGATTGCAGCAACACAGTTCCAGTTGACAGCTATGGGACGTTCTTCTATTGTAAGAGAAACAACGCTTGATATTTTCAATAAGAAGAATGAAACAGCATACAACCCGCCACACATGCTTACAACGCACCATGGTAAGGAGCATGTAAGTAAATTTGATTTGTGGACTTCTCATCCTGTTGAACATGTTGGGCACCGTTGGGCACTTTCTATCGACTTAAACTCGTGTTTAGGATGTGGAACATGTCTAATTGCATGTCAGTCTGAAAACAACGTTCCGGTTGTTGGTAAGGATGAAGTAAGACGTGGGCGTGAGATGGCGTGGTTGCGTATTGACCGTTATTACAAGTCAGAAGATGAATTAGCTGTTGGTACGAAGAAAGAAGAATTCTCGTACGGAGCATTAGAAGATAATATTGAAGAAAATCCTTCGGTAGTATTTATGCCGATGATGTGTCAGCACTGTAATCACGCACCATGTGAGACAGTATGCCCGGTTGCGGCGACTAACCACTCGAATGAAGGATTGAACCAAATGGCTTATAACCGTTGTATTGGTACACGTTACTGTGCGAACAACTGTCCGTACAAAGTACGTCGATTCAACTGGTTTAATTATCCTGCATACAAGAAGTTTACAGAAATCAACCCTGCTCAGGATGATCTTGGACGTATGGTGTTGAACCCTGATGTAACTGTTCGTACACGTGGTGTAATGGAGAAATGTTCACTTTGTGTTCAGAAAATTCAGGAAGGTAAACTTGTAGCGAAAGCAGAAGGAAGACCCGTTAAAGATGGTGATGTAACTGTTGCATGTGCTGATGCTTGTGCTACAAATGCAATCACAATTGGGGACTGGAACGATACGCATTCGGAAGTACGCGTAGCTTCAGAAGGTAAGCGTGCATATCAGGCACTGGAAGAGATTGGTGTGAAACCAAATATCTGGTACCAGGTTAAAGTTCGTAACCATGATAATGCCGGGTTGGATGCTGCTCAGGTAGAAAAGGATTACGCTCATCACGGTAGTGAAGGGCACGGAAATGAAGGTCATCATTAATAACAATATTTTTTAAAATAAATTGTAATGCACAAGGAATCCGCGATTAGAGAGCCCCTGATTTTAGGCCACAAGACGTATCACGATATTACAGATGACGTTTGTAAGCCTATCGAGGACAAGGCACCCAAAATGTGGTATGTATTATTTACGATTGCCGCAATTATTGGACTATACGGAGTAGGTACAATACTTTATCTTCTTGGTACAGGTATCGGAGTTTGGGGATTGAACAAAACCGTTGGTTGGGCCTGGGATATTACCAACTTTGTATGGTGGGTAGGTATTGGTCACGCCGGAACACTTATTTCTGCAGTACTTCTTTTGTTCCGTCAGAAATGGAGAATGGCGATTAACCGTTCTGCTGAAGCGATGACAATCTTCGCTGTATTTATGGCAGGGCTTTTCCCTCTGATTCACATGGGACGTATCTGGATGGCTTATTGGGTACTTCCTTTACCTAACCAGTTCGGATCGCTTTGGGTGAACTTCAACTCACCACTTCTTTGGGACGTATTCGCGATTTCAACGTATCTTTCTGTATCAGTTGTTTTCTGGTACATCGGATTGATTCCTGACTTTGCTACTTTACGGGATCGTGTTAAGAATCCGCTATCTAAGAAAATGTATACTTTGATGGCTTTCGGATGGTCAGGAAGAGCAAAACACTGGAATCGTTTTGAATTGGTTTCACTTGTACTTGCCGGTGTTGCCACACCACTTGTATTCTCGGTACACTCGATTGTATCTTTTGACTTTGCAACTTCAGTTATTCCGGGATGGCACACCACGATTTTCCCTCCTTACTTCGTTGCGGGAGCGGTATTCTCCGGTTTTGCGATGGTACAGACACTGATGTTGGTTATGCGTAAAGCAATGCATCTTGAGGCATACATTCATACAAGACACGTAGAATACATGAATATTGTAATCATGGTAACCGGTTCGATTGTTGGGGTGGCATACCTTACGGAGCTTTTCGTATCATGGTATTCTGGAGTTGAGTACGAATCATACGCATTTATTAACCGTTTCTCCGGACCATACTGGTGGGCTTACTGGTCGATGATGACTTGTAACGTAATCTCTCCGCAGTTGATGTGGTTCAAGAAGTTAAGAAGAAGTTTGTTGTTTACATTCATCATTTCGATTGTAGTAAACATCGGTATGTGGTTTGAGCGTTTTGTAATTATCGTAACATCAATTCACAGAGATTACCTTCCATCTTCTTGGAGTATGTTCTACCCGACACACATTGATATCGGAATCTTTGTAGGAACTATCGGATTGTTCTTTGTTTTCTTCTTGTTGTTTGCACGTTTCTTCCCGGTATTACCATTGAACGAGCTTAAGACAATTCTGAAGTCTTCAGGAGAATCATACAAAAATCAGTCGGACGACCATGCACATGGTCATGAAAGTAATAATCATTAATGAAGCACAGACATGGCGGATAAAGTATTATATGCAATGTATGACGACGACGATGTACTAAAAGATGGTGCAAAGAAGTTGGTCGCAAAAGGTGTCAGAATCGCAGAGGTATTCTCTCCATTCCCGATTCACGGTATTGACCCAATAATCGGTGTAAAACAGACACGTTTAGGAATCATGTCCTTCATTTATGGTCTTACGGGTCTTACACTTGCTACGATCGGTATGCGTTACTTCATGATTGATGACTGGCCGATGAATATTGGTGGTAAACCAAACGGAACGTATTTGGAGAATATGCTCGCTTTTATTCCGATTACGTTTGAGTTTACAGTTCTTTGTGCTGCTCACGGAATGTCAATTACGTATTTGTTGCGTAACAAAACATTGCCAGGTATGAAGGCGGATAACCCTGATCCTAGAACAACAGATGACAAGTTTGTTATGGAGCTACGTTTGTCGGAAAATGCTCAGTTTTCTGAGGATGAATTACAGGCGATGCTGAAGGAAACGGGAATTATTGAATTAGATCAAAAAGAATTAAAATAGTTTGCCATGAAGAAAACTTTAAAGGCAATAGCTACACTAACATTGTCCATGTCTGCGGGAGTGATCCTTTTCTCTTCCTGTAGTTCAAATGCAGATAGTCCGTATTATGAATACATGCCAGACATGTATCGTTCACCTGCAATTGAACCGTATGTGGATTATGGAGAGGTAAGAGAACGTTATGATGAAAACCGATCTTTAACTCAATCGGCAATGACTCCTCCGGTAGGAACAATTCCTTACCACGGAACAGATAAAAAGCATGTACTAATGATGCTTCCTTATCACCGTCTTGCTGATCAGGGAATGGACATGTCTCATGGACACTACGGAAGTGAATTGAGCGATTCATTGGGTAGAGAGTACGAATTGGCAGCAAAAGATATGAATCCGGTTATGATTGATGCGGATAATGCCAAAGAAGTATTGGATAAAGGAAAGAAATTGTACTCAAAATTCTGTCAGCACTGTCATGGTGAAAAAGGAGATGGTAAAGGACCTATGGTTGAATCTGGAGCATATTCCGGAGTACCAAATTACGGAACGCTTGCCATTGCGGATGGACAAATGTTCTACTCTATTTACTATGGAAAAGGTTTGATGGGAGCACACGCTTCGTTGTTGAATAAAGAAGAAATCTGGAATGTAATTCATTACATAAAAAAGCTTCAGAATGACAAGTATCCGGAGTCTGAGTCTGTAGAAGACGAGGGTGACGTAACGGAAGGAGCCGAAGGAGATGTTCAGGATGATAACCAGATGGCAGGATAATTAACTATAAGAAAGTACAAAAAAGCACAGCGATGGAATTTAGTATTTCAAATAAGTCAAAAAAACTTGTTCTCGGATTGATATCAATTGGAGCACTGTTAGCAATTGTAGGAATCTTCACGATGGGTGAAGGGGAGGACAAATTTCAGCGAATCATGGCGAACTTTCTTATTGATGGGTTCTTCTTTTTCGCAATAGCTTTGGGAGCTTTGTTCTTCCTTGCTTTACAGTATGCAACAGAAACAGGTTGGTATGCTTATGTAAAAAGGGTTATTGAAGGTGTTGCTGGGTATATCCCGGTAGGAGCAATTATATTATTAATTGTTTTTGTAGTACTTTCTTTAACACACGGAGGTCACATTTATATTTGGATGGATCCGGATACAGTGGCAAACGATCACATCATTCAGAATAAATCGGCTTATCTGAATGTTCCTTTCTTCCTGATCAGAACAGTGATTTATCTGGCGGTATACTACATTTTCTATCGTGGATTCCGTCAGCGTTCACTTTTGGAGGATCAGGTAGGAGGTACTGATATCCACTTTAAAAATTACCGTAAAGGAGCTACTTTCCTTGTTCTTTTCGCTGTATTTAGTTCAACATCTTCATGGGACTGGATTATGTCAATTGATGTTCACTGGTTCTCGACATTGTTCGGATGGTATGTTTTTGCAGGAATGTGGACTTCTACAATGGTTGTTCTTGTAATATTGACATTACACCTTAAGAAGAACGGATACTTGCCGAAAGTAAATGACAGTCATATTCATGACCTTGGAAAATGGACATTTGCGACTTCTTTCCTTTGGTCTTACCTATGGTTCTCACAATTTATGTTGATCTGGTATTCGAATATGGGAGAAGAGGTAATTTATTACCAACAAAGAATAGAGGACTTTAAATTGCTTTACTTTACAATGTTTATTATCAACTTTGCACTTCCTATGCTGATGTTGATGTCGCGTGAAGCAAAACGTAATTCTGGAATTCTTACATTCGTAGGTTTGGTAATTTTAGCTTTCCACTGGGTAGATGTATACATGATGGTAGTACCCGGGTCAATCGGAAGTAGTGCATCCATTTCTTTCTTTGAAGTTGGATTGTTCCTTCTGTTTGCGGGAGTGTTCATATATGTTGTATTGAACGCATTAACAAAAGCTCCTCTTACTCCGGTGAATCACCCGTTCCTGGACGAGAGTATTCATCATGAAATTTAAGATTTAGTAAAAAAACCGAATAAATAAGGAAGAATGAAGTTCATAGCACTTATCGTAATCGTTTTAGGAATCATTGCTGTAGCGCAATTGATGCGGGTTTACGAATTGACCTCGAAGCTGCGTAACCGTCGCGAAGAGGAAATTGAATTGAGAGATAATAAGATGAACGCAAATCTAATGTTGCTGTTCATGTTTATCTTCTTCGGGTCTTTTCTGTGGATGGTAGCTCGTTATGGTGCAGGAGGAATTCCTGTAGCAGCTTCTGTTGAGGGTGTAGGATATGACTGGTTGATGGGATTGAATTTGATTATTATTTTATTAGTTTTCTTCCTTACGAACGGGTTATTGTTCTGGTTTGCCTATAAGTATTACAAAAAACCAGGCGTTAAGGCATACTGGTATCCTCATAATAACAAACTGGAGCTTTTATGGACTGTCGTTCCTTCTATAGTTCTTGCAGTTATTATCATTCTTGGATTGAAAAACTGGAATGAAAGACAAGGTGCTTCAGGAGAAGATGCAATTCGAGTGGAGTTATATTCAAAGCAGTTCGACTGGACAGTACGTTACGCTGGAGAAGATAATGTTCTTGGTAAATTCGATTACAAACTAATCAACGGAAATAACCCGTTAGGATTGGCTACGCGTAATACAATTGATGCACGTGTTCAGGAAATGGACAGTTTGATTAAAGCTGCTGAGGATCGTATTAATAATCCGGATAATATTTTCTCGGTTGAGTCTATGGAGAAGATGCGCGGGGATTTAGCAAGTAAAGAACGAATTTATCTTCGTTTGAAACAACTTCAGAACCTGCACAATGACAGTCTTGATGTTTATGCATACGATGATATTGTAAAACCGTCAAATACAAAGTTGGTATTGTGTAAAGGTAGAGAATATGAATTCAGCTTCCGTGCTGAAGATATCATACACAGTGCTTTCTTCCCTCATTTCCGTGCACAGATTAACACTGTACCTGGAATGGTTACACGTATGAAGTTTACCCCTTCTATGACGACAGAAGAGATGCGTAAAGAATTGAATGATGATGATTTCCAGTATATTTTGATGTGTAACAAAATTTGTGGTGCATCGCACTCAAATATGAAGTTGTTTGTCGAAGTATTGGATGAGGCACAATACAATGAGTGGTGGACGCAGGAAATTGCTGAAAACACATTTAAGAAATAAGATTAATTATACTAACAAATAAATTTTAGAAAATGGCAGTTGGAGCTCACGAAGCACACGGACATCACGAAGAGAATTTTGTTTCAAAATATATCTTTAGTCACGACCATAAAATGATCTCAAAGCAGTTCTTGTTAACTGCAGTGTTCATGGGAGTGGTAGCGATGTTATTATCTATTTTGTTCCGTATTCAATTAGGTTGGCCGGAAGAAAGTTCGGATTTCTTGCATGCATTTCTAGGAGATCGATGGGCGCCGGATGGTATCCTGGATAGAAATATGTATCTTGGTTTGGTAACAATGCACGGTACGATCATGGTATTCTTCCTTTTGACAGGAGGTTTGTCTGGAACGTTCTCTAACTTGCTTATCCCTTACCAGATCGGTGCACGTGATATGGCATCCGGATTCATGAACATGCTTTCTTACTGGTTGTTCTTCCTTTCTTCGGCAATAATGATTATATCTTTATTTATCGAGACAGGGCCAGCAATGGCCGGCTGGACGGTTTACCCACCGTTATCGGCATTGCCGCAGGCTGTTCCTGGTTCAGGATTGGGGATGACACTTTGGTTGACTTCAATGGCAATCTTTATCGCATCTTCATTGATCGGATCATTGAACTACATTGTAACTGTGTTGAACTTGCGTACTAAAGGAATGCACATGACAAGAATGCCACTTACAATCTGGGCTTTCTTTGTAACTGCAGTTCTAGGTTTGCTTTCTTTCCCTGTTCTTTTCTCTGCAGCACTTTTGTTGATCATGGACAGAACAATGGGAACTTCATTCTATTTAAGTGATATTATTGTAGGTGGTGAAATGCTTGATAATACAGGAGGTTCTCCGTTATTATATCAGCACTTGTTTTGGTTCCTTGGACACCCTGAGGTATATATCGTACTTCTTCCTGCTTTAGGGCTTTCTTCGGAGATTATTTCTACGAATTCGCGTAAGCCTATTTTCGGATATCGTGCGATGATCGGTTCTATTCTTGCGATCGGTTTCCTTTCCTTTATAGTATGGGGACACCACATGTTCGTTACTGGAATGAACCCATTCCTGGGGAGTGTCTTCGTATTTACGACACTTTTGATTGCAATTCCATCGGCAGTTAAGGTATTTAACTACCTGACAACACTGTGGAGAGGTTCTATCGTTTATACTCCGGCGATGTTGTTTGCTGTAGGTATGGTATCGACCTTTATTACAGGTGGTGTTACAGGTATTATCCTTGCCGATTCAGCACTTGATATTGCTGTTCACGATACCTATTTTGTTGTGGCGCACTTCCACGTTGTAATGGGAATGTCAGCCGTATTCGGAATGTTTGCGGGTGTTTATCACTGGTTCCCTAAGATGTACGGAAAAATGATGAACACAAGATTGGGATACGTTCACTTCTGGACAACTCTTATCTCAGGATACGGAGTATTCTTCCCAATGCACTTTGTTGGAATTGCGGGAGCACCACGTCGTTACTATGATTACTCAGTATACGAGACATTCGATGCTAACCAATTCGAGATTATTTTTGAATTGAATCAAATTATCTCGGTGTTTGCTATCCTGGGTGGATTTGCTCAGCTGATTTTCCTTTATAATTTCTTCTATAGTATTTACAGAGGACCTAAAGCAGTTCAAAACCCATGGAAGTCAAATACACTGGAGTGGACTACACCAGTTGAACATATTCACGGAAACTGGCCGGGAGCTCTTCCTGAAGTACACAGATGGCCTTACGATTACAGTAAGCCTGGTGCCGAAGAAGACTTTATCCCTCAGATAGTTCCTCTGGCAGAAGGAGAAGAAGAACATTAATTTCTGAAAAGTATATAATTGGAACCCGTACTGTGAAAGAGTACGGGTTTTTTTATTCATTTTTCTTTTTTATCTTTCAGTTTGAATTGATTCGAATACTACTATATTTGTTTGATAATGAAACTACTGCTTATTGACGATTTTCTTGATTTTACTGCTGAAGAACTTCTGGTTGACCGTCGAGAAGTGTCAGCTGATATGCCTTTCAGAGAAATCAGAACCTGGAGTTCTTTAAATGCATTGGTATTCATTTCCCGCATAAGTGATGAAATGAATGTGTTGGTTTCATCTTCTGATTTGGCAAGGTGTACAACTCTGAAGGATATTTATGAACTCATTAAAGCAGCCGAATAATGGGATACTTTACTACTCGTAATACCTGTATAAAAGGAGTAGTTTCCGGTGTTCCTGAGAATACAGAAGATAATCTCATTCTTGATCTGATCCCGGAGGAAGAGAGAGAGCCTTTGGTAAGACATACAGGAATCCGTTTTAGAAAAATTGTTGAAGATAAATCACTTTCTATTGAGGAGTTTTTTCATCCATTGGTTGAAAAGCTGCTGGAAGAGTTGAATTGGGAAAAGGAAAGTATAGATGTATTGATTTGTGTGACGCAGAATCAACATAATGCAATTCCATCAGTCGCTTGTAAGCTACATGAACTTCTCAATTTGGAGGAAGAAGTATTTTGCTATGATATTAACTCCGGCTGTTCAGGCTTTGTCTATGGTCTTTATACAGTTAATCAGGTATTATCCGGTTTATCTGGGAATAATGCCCGGGCTGTTTTATGTTGTGGAGATATTTCCTCTTTTCTTACGGAGGAGACTGACAAAGCGGTTCGCCCGGTATTCTCAGATGCGGTTTCAGTAGTAGGGATTGAAAAGAGGGGACTTTCTGATGATTCATCAGATATGTATTTTAATCTGGAGACGTTTGGTAAGGGTCGGAATGCAATATATGCGGAGACGGGAAAGGATGCTAATACCTATATGCGGTTGAACGGGATTGATATATTTAACTATTCTGTAAAATACGTCCCTAAAAATATAGAAGGTTTGCTGGATCATTTTTCTATTGATAAAGACGATGTAGGGTTATGTTTTTTTCATCAGGCTAACAAAGTAATTAATGAGGCTGTACGGAAAAAGTTATCGATTCCCGTCGAGAAGACTCCTTACTCGTTATATGATTATGGTAATACGGCTTCTGCAAGCATTCCGGTTACAATTGGAGTCGTCAGGGAACGACTAAATGAGAATAGTAAAGAATGGACACTACTGAGTGGTTTTGGTGTTGGTTTTTCGATTGCATCAGTGGTTTTAAAGCTAAATCCTGAGGTATGTTTTCCCCCGTTTTCGTTGAAACTATAGCGTATGAAGGATATTGATATAGTAATTCCTGTATATAATGCCGAAGCGAATATCCCAGACTTGTTGGTAAGTTTAGAGAATTGGTCGGCTAATGTATCCGCTAATGTGCATTTTATATTTGTAGATGACGCAAGTGGGGATAACAGTTATCAATGTCTTGTCGATAAATTACAGGAGGTCCTGAACTTTTCTTTTGAGGTAATTCAGTTAGCAAAGAATTACGGTCAGCATACCGCAACGGCTGTAGGGTTTTCTTTTTCTTCATCTTCTTTGGTAGGTACTATGGATGATGATTTACAACATAATCCGGAAGATTTTGATGTTTTGATAGCGAAAATGGATCTGGAGGATCTTGATCTTGTCTATGGAACGTACGATGATAAAGCGCATGCAGCAGGTCGAAATCTGGGGAGTAGAATGCTAAAGAGGCTAATGGGGTATTCGGATATTGACTACTCAATAGTAACCTCTTTTCGCTTAATGAAATCTGAGGTTGTTGAAGGGTTTAAAATGTCGTTGTCTCCTGTTATTTTTCTGGATGAGTTTTTACTCAGAAATGCTTCCGCTGTTGAAAGTTGTAAAGTGAGTCATGCAAAACGAGTGAATGGAGAATCAAACTATTCAACCTGGAAACTGATACGTTTTGCGATCCAGATTCTTATGTTGCATTCCCCATTACCTTTGAAAATAATAACACGGTTTGGGTTACTCATGTCTATTATTTTCTTCATTATAGGCTGCTATTATATCTACGCTAAATTTGCTTTTGGTTCTGAACTGGGTTTTACATCGCTCATTGTATCTATCTTTTTTTCTACGGGTATGATTCTCCTTTCTTTGGGAATCATAGGTGAATATATTCGGAGGCTTTGGGTGGCGCAAAAGAATTTTGACAGAGTATTGATCAGGAAGAAATGTTGAGACTAAAAGGGAACAATTTAGTGCTGGAATCTTTAACTCCGGAAACTGCTGAACTTGTCCGGGTATGGAGAAATTCAGAGCCTATAAGAAGACAAATGGAGTACCAGTCCATAATTAGTGAGACAGATCAGATAAAGTGGCTGAATTCGGTCACAAATGACGAAAACCGGTATTTCCTGATCAGGTATAATGAAACCCCTATTGGAATGATCCATCTGGCGGATATTGATAGAGTACAGGCAACAGCTGAAACTGGTTTATTTATAGGGGAGGTATCCTATTCCGGCACTGGAATCGCGTTAGAAGCTTCTGTATTGTTATTACATTTTGCATTTGAAGAACTAGGTCTGAAGAAGGTATATGCAAAAATAAAGAAGGGTAATCAACAGGCGGAAGATTATAATGAATTTCTGGGGTTTATGCGAGAAGGTGAATATAGTTTGGGGTTTGGAAAATGGAAATTGACAGCGGAAAATTTCCGCATAAAAGAACCGCAACTGATGAAACTACTTCTCTTAATTTAACGTTGGAGAATTCGCCATCTGATTTCATCAAGTAACATTTTTACTCTTTGGAAGAAATTCTTCCCTTCAAGTTGTAGATAAGTCCGTGTAAATAACGACGGATTAAGACCCCATTTTATCGCTCGTTCATACCAGGGAAGATTTCCATAAGGAAACTTTTTTAACTCAAATTTAGAGGCTAATTGTGGTTTGATTTTCTCGAAGTATTCTTTTCTGTTATGATGATAATACGGATTCTTTTTTCGGGGAACCAAAACATCTGTTCCCAGATGAAAAGTTAAGTGTTCATCAAGTATAAAAACAGGTTTTTTAGCAAAAGCAGATAAGTTGTGGAGGAGTGTAACCTCCAGAAAAGAAATTCCTATACAAATACTACCAAGTTGAAATTTGTCAAACAGATCACGTTTGAAAACAAAACAGTCAAAACCAGGATGAGACCTGCCAAGTTCACCATACATTTCAGGAAGGTTTTCGATTCCTTTATAATCAGGTCTGATTCGTCTTCGATTAATTACAATAGCATCATGCCCGTTTTCAATGAGTTGGATCACGCGGTCGTAGAAATGTGGCATAAGTGCAATATCTACATTTGTATAGATTATATATTGTTCATCTGTTTCAAGATATGCCTTTTCCAGAATATCATGGATCAGAGGTAATTTTTTCCCCTTTAATTCGGTATTCACGGCTAAAATACTCCTTTCGAGGTGCGAGAGTTGTGTGAAACAGGTTGGTATTATTGCTGTATCTTCTTCAAATTGTGTTGTGTAGAGATTTATTTGATCTGTAAATTTGGAAAATTGACGCGCTCTTATCATTGACTCGAATGTAACGGGTTGTGCTACAAATAAGTCAGAATTTTCTCCGGTTTTTACGGGATTAATGATATGTGCAAGGTTGATCACAAATTAACTTTTCGTACTCGATTTAGTAAAACTACAAATTTTTTATTTTGAGTGAGTTTATTTTTTTGAGGGGGTAGCCCCTCTTGGGTAAAAGTTACATTTTTGTATATATTTGTCAGCTAGGTGTTTACAAGAGGTTTTCTGCGTTTTTATTTAACAGTAAATACGTTTGAGGTGAATTTCTGAACAGGATTAACTTGCTACTACTCACACGGAAGTTAGGTATCTGTTAACACTGAATGCTTGTTTTACTGGTCTGTCTGATAGACCGGTGAGTGAGATTTAATTAAATGAAAACAGAATACTATGATTTTTCAGAAATGTGTTAGTTATTTCACATTGGTTGTTTTTGTGATGGTCTCTACATTAGTTGTGTCACAGACAACTGTAAATATTCCCTGTACGGGACCATCTAACCCTAATTCGGGAAGAGTAACAGATGGAGGAAGTAAATCATATGGTTACCTTCAATGGAATAATAATGTTGGGGGATGTCCAACCTGCCGCGCATCCTGGGCCAGATTTGATATCGGTTCTTATGTTCCTGATTGTGCAACGATTACTTCGGTAGAAGTGATTTTTTATGTAGAGAGCAAGACTTATTCAAGTCAACAAGCCAACCGCTTGCGAGTTTTTACGGGTAATCCGGGGACAATGAATGGTACGACTTTGTATAATACCATCACTGGAGCGAATCATCATTCTTATGATAATATTCCTACAGGAGTAAATACGTTACCAATTAATGCGACAGGAGTTTCTATTGTACAAGCTAATATCACAGGTGCAATAAATGTGGGGTACTATAAGACTGCATACAACGGATCGTATTATGTTCATGGGTCTGATGGGGTCGGTGATGGCTCGACAGATGTTAATAAGCGTCCGATTTTGCGTGTAACATATACTATTCCATCTGGAGGAGGAGGGGTTCCCACACAAGTAGGTTCTACTGCCTCTGCTAATGGAACGATTCCGGCAGCACCAAGTTGTACGAATTGGTCGGGAACGTGGTGTGCGGGTTCCGGAACGCATTCGGTTTTGTCTTTAACCAATGGCGTTAACTATACGGTAGAGAACCTGGGAACTGCTGCTTGTGGAACTGCTATGAGTACGGCTTATATGCAGGCCTGGGGAGCGGGTACAACTTGTGCAGGCTACAGTCCTGTTAGTTCTGTTGGGACGAACACGGTTACTTTTAATGCAAATACTTCGGGAAATCATCGGATCAATGTGACTTCTAACAGAGCGTGTGAAACTCTGAACACCTGTGGTGGAGCCACGGGGCATGATTTCACGGGACAATCAGCTGTATTGCGTTACCGTCAGAACACGACAGTAACAAATACTACGAGTACCGCTGGTATTTGTTCAGGAGGAACCCTTCCTTTGACGTATACGTTGGGCGGGGCACACAATAACCCTACGGTGAACTGGTCGATTGTTTCCGGAGGGGGAAGTTTTTCGGGATCTAATTACCTGCCTGGAGCATATACGGGGGCAGTAACGCTTCGAGCTACAGTAGGTTATTGCAGCAGCGATGTGAGCTTTACTGTGGGTAGTCCCTCAACAGCTCCTTCTTCCGTAACAGGAGGAGGTACCTACTGTCAGGGGAATCAGGTCACACTGACCCAAAGCGGTGGTACCTTAGTGAGTGGAGCTCATTATGAATGGTTCTCGGGCTCATGCGGAAGTACGGTAATTGGTACGGGTCCATCGATAAATGTGAGTCCAGGTAGTGGCACGACGTATTATGTTCGTGCGAGTAGTTCGGGAGGATGTCCTGCGAGTACTTGTGCCTCAACCAGTGTAACGGTTCCTAACCCGAGTGGTTTCCTGTCGATTGATGGAGAATCAGCCACCTGTGTTGTTTCCGAAAACGGTTGGGTTCATTTCTACAACAGCGTTTCGGGTCGTCTGCTTTGTGCCATTAATTCTCATGGACAGAATCTGGGCAATGTAACTGCAACATCGTATGTTCAGGTAGCTCCTTTTGAAATAGATGCCTGTGCTATCCCTACCCCTCAGAACCGTACGGCCGTATTGGGACGTCGTTGGGTGATAACCCCTCAGATTCAGCCCTCAGGTTCGGTTGATGTTCGTTTGTACTTCGATGGTGGTGAATACAGTGCTTTGAGTCCTGTGGCCAACAGCAATGCGAATATGAACGATAACACGGTAACGTATGGAGATTTGTACCTGAGTAAGTATTCGAACCCCTCTAATCCCTCATTGGTGAATAGTGTTGCAACGGATAACTGCCCGTCGGGTGTTACAACAATCTGGAATAAT
>NZ_BAAAFH010000022.1:944082-946825 GCF_039523435.1 Wandonia haliotis | reverse complement strand
ATGAATGGGATTATGTGGGCGAGTTGGCGGGAGCTGGTACTACGAATACAGAATCCGCGTATGTGTATCGAGATGCCTCCGTGCAGGGTAATGGGATGTATTACCGATTGATACAGGTGGACACGGATGGAGCTGAGACGTTGTACGGACCCGTCCAGTCTTCTTGTGAAGCAACAGAAGATATATTACATGTTTACCCGAATCCGGCGAGTGATGAATTGTTTGTAGAGATAGCTGTTAAGGAGTCTTTGGGCAGTGTACGTATAGGTTTGTATGATATGAGTGGAAAGCGCGTGTATGCACAGGGCACGGAATTAGTGAAAGGACAGACGCTGGTTCAGCTACACAATCTGGGAGTATCTCGTGGAGTATACTTACTACGCATTGACTCAGAGAAAGAACATACATTGAAACCTGTTAAGGTGGTGATTAAATAAAGAAGATATAAAAATTTCATTTGAGGGGGTAGCCCCTCTTGAAATGAAGTATATATAGCGTATATATTTGTTTTAAAATTATTTAGGTTCGTTTTGCGTATTGTGAAGACAGAACCGATATAACAGATCTGACTACTACTACATCACAAGGGTTAAGCATCTGTTGAGACTGATTTTGTTGCTCATTCTACAAATGTGTGGAGTGTGGTTTAAGATTAATTAAAGAAATAAACAGTATGTTTTTCCAGAAATGTATCAGATGTATTGCATTGGCATTATCTATCCTTAGTACAGGATCAGTTATATCTCAAACAATAGTTGATGTTCCCTGTACGGGACCTGTGAATCCGAATTCAGGACGTATTTATGATGCGTCTACCAAATCGTATGGGTATCTATATTCAGGGGTTAGCCAGGAGAACAGGGGATGGGCACGCTTTGAAATTCAGAATTACATACCTTCTTGTGCCACAATTACATCCGCTGAAGTGATTTTTTGGGTAGAGACGAGTAGTGGTTTTGCAGATAACAACCATATGCGATTCTTTACCGGGAACCCGGGATCAATGACAGCTGCACAGATATGGAATGCTATCGGTCTTACTCCCCGACATGAAGCGAGTAGTGCCAATTTAGATCCAACAGGTCAGAAAACCAGAGCAATTAATGCAAATGGGATTACTTTTCTGAATAGTAACACAACAGTACCTGTTAACTTAGGTTTTTTGCGTAGTTCAGGAAACTTTGGTTTTCGAATCCATGGGTCAGATGGAGTTGGGAACGGTTCAACAGATGTTAATAAACGTCCGGTTTTAAGAATTACGTATACTGTTCCCGGTAGTGGAGGAGTACCAACAGAGGTAGGATATACAGCTGTCTCGAATGGAGCAACTCCAACCGCACCAAGTTGTACGAATTGGTCGGGAACCTGGTGTGCTGGTTCCGGAACTTATTCTGAACTCTCGTTAGTGAACGGTATAAATTATACGGTTGAGAATCTGGGGACAGCAACATGTGGCTCAGCTTTATCTACAGCTTATATGCAGGCCTGGGGTTCAGGTACAACTTGTGCAGGGTACGGTCCTGTTAGTTCTGTTGGGACAAATACAGTCACTTTTAATGCAAATACTTCAGGAAATCATCGTATCAATGTTACCTCCAATTCGGGTTGTGGATCACCTAATGCCTGTGGTGGGGCAACAGGACATGATTTTACCGGACAATCAGCCGTATTGCGTTACCGACAGAATACTACAGTTACCAATACCACAGATATAACAGACTTATGTGGAGAAACAAGAGCATTAACGTATACCCTTGGAGGAACACATAATAACCCTGCAGTAACTTGGTCTGTTGTGTCCGGAGGAGGTGTTATTTCTGGCTCTACATATGATCCGGGTACTTATACCGGTTCAGTTACGATCAGAGCTGAAGTAGGATATTGTTCAAGCGATGTTACTATTAATGTTACAACCGGTACGGTTGATATTTCAGGTATTACCGTATCTGATTCTGATATTTGTGTTGGGGAAACTGTTACATTAACAGCAGTAGATGGTGGTCCTACAACAGAGTGGTTCACGGCTCCTTGTGGAGGTGTTCCTTTTAATACCGGACCAAGTATAAATGTATCTCCAACATCAACAACAACTTACTATGCAAGAGCTGCGGTGGGATGTGACGGAAACCCCGGAACATGTATAAATACAACAATTAATGTAACAGCACCTTCGGCTCCGGTAGTCGGTACTATCACTCAACCGGACTGCACAACCCCAACGGGGAGTGTTGACCTGAGTGGTCTACCATCGGGTAGCTGGACGATAAATCCGGGCGGAATCAGTGGCAGCGGAACGACTACCACGATAAATGGACTGTCCTCAGGAACGTATAACTATACAGTAACGAATTCGGATGGCTGCGTAAGCAGTGCAACGGCAAATGTGGTTATCAACACAGCGCCTGTTACACCTTCAGCTCCGGTAGTCGGCACCATCACCCAACCGGACTGCACAACCCCAACGGGGAGTGTTGACCTGAGTGGTCTACCATCGGGTAGTTGGACGATAAACCCGGGTGGAATCAACGGCAGTGGAACGACAACTACTTTGAGTGGTTTGTCCTCGGGCACGTATAACTATACAGTAACGAATTCGGATGGCTGCGTAAGCAGTGCAACGGTAAATGTTGTTATCAACACAGCGCCTGTTACACCTTCGGCTCTGGTAGTCGGCACCATCACCCAACCGGACTGCACAACCCCAACGGGAAGTGTTGACCTGAGTGGTCTACCATCGGGTAGC
>NZ_BAAAFH010000022.1:765216-943894 GCF_039523435.1 Wandonia haliotis | reverse complement strand
TGTTACACCTTCAGCTCCGGTAGTCGGCACCATCACCCAGCCGGACTGCACAACCCCAACGGGAAGTGTTGACCTGAGTGGTCTACCATCGGGTAGTTGGACGATAAACCCGGGTGGAATCAGTGGCAGTGGAACGACTACCACGATAAGCGGTTTGTCCTCAGGAACCTATAACTTCACAGTAACGAATTCGGATGGTTGCGTAAGCAGTGCAACAGCTAATGTTGTTATCAATACAGCACCTGTTACACCTTCAGCTCCGGTAGTCGGCACCATCACCCAGCCGGACTGCACAACCCCAACGGGAAGTGTTGACCTGAGTGGTTTACCATCGGGTAGCTGGACGATTAACCCGGGAGGAATTAGCGGCAGTGGAACGACAACTACTTTGAGTGGTTTGTCCCCCGGCACGTATAACTATACAGTAACCAACTCAGATGGTTGCGTAAGCAGTGCAACGGTAAATGTTGTTATCAATACAGCACCTGTTACACCTTCGGCTCCGGTAGTCGGTACCATCACCCAACCGGACTGCACAACCCCAACGGGAAGTGTTGACCTGAGTGGTCTACCATCGGGTAGCTGGACGATAAACCCGGGTGGAATCAGCGGTAGTGGAACGACTACCACGATAAGTGGTCTGTCCTCAGGAACGTATAACTATACAGTAACCAACTCAGATGGTTGCGTAAGCAGTGCAACGGTAAATGTTGTTATCAATACAGCGCCTGTTACACCTTCAGCTCCGGTAGTCGGCACCATCACCCAACCGGACTGCACAACCCCAACGGGGAGTGTTGATCTGAGTGGTTTACCATCGGGTAGCTGGACGATTAACCCGGGTGGAATCAGTGGCAGTGGAACGACAACTACTTTGAGTGGTCTGTCCTCGGGAACGTATAACTATACAGTAACCAACTCAGATGGTTGCGTAAGTAGTGCAACAGCTAATGTTGTTATCAACACAGCGCCTGTTACACCTTTAGCTCCGGTAGTCGGCACCATCACCCAACCGGACTGCACAACCCCAACGGGAAGTGTTGATCTGAGTGGTCTACCATCGGGTAGTTGGACGATAAACCCGGGTGGAATCAGCGGAAGTGGAACGACAACTACTTTGAGTGGTCTGTCCTCAGGAACCTATAATTTCACAGTAACGAACTCAGATGGTTGCGTAAGCAGTACAACGGTCAATGTTACTATTGAAAGTAGTACTCCTCCAGCTGCACCTGATGTATCAATAACCGTTCCTCCAACCTGTACAGACCCTACTGCGACCCTACAAATAAATTCTCCTTTAGGGGCTGATTATTCCTACCTGATTAATGGAGGAGCTCCGCAAAGTTCAACCGTATTCAGCGGATTGGGTATAGGGAGTTATCAATTTACTGTTATCGATAATACGACAGGATGCGAGTCAGCAATTACCACGATAACTATAAATCCACAAACTGATTTTCCTGTTATTACTGTGTCAGATATAGTTGAGTTAATTTGTAATGGAGGGGAAGATGCTGAAATAACTATTGCAGTGGCAAATGGTACAGGACCGTACCAATATAGTTGGGATACACCAAACGGGGTCGGAAATACGGCATCTGGTTTATCATCAGGAACATATACGGTGACAGTAACGGATGCAAATGGTTGTCAGGATGCCGAATCAGTATCCATTATCGATCCGCAACCACTGACTATTAACTTTAGCGGTACAAACCCGACATGTGATAACGCTGATGGTAACCTTGTGGCAACGCCTCAAAACGGGGAAGCACCATTTACCTATTTGTGGGATGGAAATCAGGGTACAACCAATACATTGAATAATATTTCTGCTGGTTCCTATGGAGTTACAATTACAGACAATAATGGATGTTCTGCATATGCTGAGTCAGTTGTTGAAAGTGATGGAAATTTCTCTCTGGTTGTATCATCAGAAACTGATATGATCAAAGAAGGAGAAAGTGTTCTTTTACAGGCTGATGTAGACCCTTCTTCAACAGACCTGTCGTATAACTGGACTCCGGCTGTCGGGTTAAGTTGCACGAATTGTGCCAGTCCGGTAGCAACACCTTCGGAAACAACAACCTATACCGTGACAGTAATCTCACCGGAAGGATGTGAACAGGAAGCATCTTTGACTATTTATGTTGAGTCCAGTTGTGGAGAGTTATTCATACCAACTATGTTCTCACCAAATTCCGATGGAAATAACGACGGTTTCTGTGTTCATGGGGAGAAGGATTGCATTCTTTCATACTCTATACAGGTGTTTAACAGATGGGGGCAGTTAGTATATGAGTCGGAGAGTGTAAACGATTGCTGGGATGGTACGTATAAAGGAAAACCGTTGAATACTGCCTCATTTGTTTACCGGGTTTATGCTACTACGGAAAGCGGGAAAGAAATAGAAATGTCGGGGAATATCAACCTACTTAGATAACAGATAAAAAACGAGTGATGAAGAGAGGACTAATAATATGTATAGCGATCATGTCGTTTTTACAAAGTAAAGGGCAGGATATTCACTTTTCGAACGTGAGTTATTCACCATTGAATCTGAATCCGGCATTGGTGGGGGCTAATCACGGTCTTCGTGCTGTTGTTAATTACCGTTCACAGTGGAACAGCGTGGCAAGACCCTATAGTACATTCGGATTTTCAGTAGATTCAAGATTTAATGAGGGAAGAAAAGGATATCTTGCCATGGGAGTTAATTTTTTTAATGATCAGGCCGGGGATGAGAGAATGAGTACAACCAGCGCTAGTTTGAATGCTGCTTACCATGTTATTCTGGAAGAAAGCCATAAACTAGGAGGGGGATTGTATGTCGGATTTGGTCAACGTTCTTTAAAAGATATGGGAACGTGGAGCGCACAATTTGATGGTACAGGGTTTAATTCATCTTTAAGCAATCAGGAGAATTTTGAAAAGATGAATCTTTTTCACTTTGATATGGGAGCAGGTTTGTTGTATTCCTACGAAAAAAGTAAGAGAAGAAGTCGTCGGTCATTAATACAAAACAGAATTAATGTGGGAGCGGGTGCATATCATTTGAATCGTCCGAATTATTCATTTATTAAAGTCGGAAGTGAAAAACTAGCCATACGATTTACAGCTTTTGCCAATGCTGTTTTTCAGGTAGGGAAATCAAATTTTGCGCTGGAACCGGGCGTGTATTATGCTGTTCAGGGGAAATCACAGGAAATTATTTTCGGAACTTACGGTAAATATGTATTTGAAGGGAGTTCCCGTTATAACTCTAATTCTGATGTTTCCGTGTCATTGGGATTATTCTATAGAAATAAAGACGCACTAATTACGAAGGCAATGTTTTCCTGGTCGGGTCTATCTGTAGGATTTTCGTACGATGTAAACACAAGTAATCTGACAGCAATCTCTCGTTCAAGAGGAGGATTTGAGTTCTTTTTGCAGTGGGCAATGGATAGTCCTTTCAAAGGAAAGAGCCGAAGCAGGTGGAGATAAGAAAAACTAAAACTGCTGGGTTTTATTGAATAAGTTTTTCTATTTTGCGCTGGTAATTAGGTGTGTATAGAATAGAACAAACTACTGCTTTTGTTGTTTCGGAAGCCTTTTAAGAGAATGAGTTTTAGTTGAAATGAAGATTCGGTTTAATAGCGTATTTCAGTCAGACAAGTATAATCGGTACATGGCTGATTTATTTTCTGATTACGAATTTTTCAGGAATAAAAAATATTCAGCCTTGTGTCAGGAAGAGCTGGCTTTGGTTTTTGGACAAAATACGTATCATTTATTAACGCATTCTGCTACAGGTGGGCTGGAAATGATTGCGAAAGCAATGGACATCCGACCCGGGGATGAAATCATCATGCCCTCTTTTACTTTTGTCTCGACCGCAAATGCTTTTGTCTCTCATGGTGCCATTCCGGTGTTTGCTGATATTTCTATAAGTGACTTCAATTTAGCATTTACTGAAATTGAAAAAAAAATATCAGAGAAAACAAGAGCTGTCGTTGTAACACACTATGGAGGGCATTCCACTAATCTTGATGCAATACGGCAATTGTGTGACGCACATCAGCTTATAATGATTGAGGATGCGGCAATGGCTTTTGGTAATTCATATAATGGACAGCCGTTGGGAACCATAGGTGACATGGGAGTAATCAGTTTTGATATAACCAAGCAGATTTCAGCCATTCAGGGAGGGGTGTTACTCGTAAACACTCCAGATTTTATGGATAGATTGGATGCGATTTATCATATCGGGACAAACAGGACGCGATTTGAGACGCAAAAAGTTCCCTATTATGAGTGGGTAGATACAGGGTCCAAATACCAAATGAATGAACTCAATGCAGTAGCTTTGTATGATAATCTGTTAAACCGCGCACATATCCTGAACAAAAGGAAAGAATTGAGCCGGATTTACTTTAATGAGTTAAGTAGTTATGCAGATTTAATTTTGCCGGAGCATAAACTACAGGAGAATATACATTTGTTCTATTTGCTTGCGCGATCCGAAGAGGAACGAGAAGCTCTGCGTCACCATCTTTCGGAGAAGGGAATCGAAGCAATGTTTCATTACATTCCGTTGCATACTTCCAAAATGGGAAAGAAATTTCCCTCGGGCACTCTTCCTGTTACTGATCACGTTTCGGGGTCCTTATTACGATTGCCTTTGCATACCGGGATGACTGAACAGGATGTTGTAGAAGTATGTGATGCAGTCAAACGATTTTACAATGGAAGATAAAGAAGTTACAGTTTATTCGTCCAGAACGGAAACACTTGGGTTCTTCTTCCGGCAGATATGGAAATACAGGAATCTGATTCTGGTATTTGCACAAAGAGATCTGAAAGTAAAGTATGCCCAAACATTCATAGGGTTGGGATGGACAGTTCTACAACCTTTAACGGCATTGTTCATTTATACCTTTTTTTTCGGCTTTTTGCTAAACTGGAAAACGGATGGGATTGATTACCCGGTATATGTACTCAGTGGTTTACTGGGGTGGAACTATTTTTCATACATTGTAAACTCAGGGGCCTTTGGTATACAGGAGTCGGCACACCTGATAAAAAAGATTTATTTTCCGAAAAGCATTATTCCATTGTCCAAAACACTGACAGCACTTGTCGAATTGGGCATTAGTCTGCTTTTGTTGGTTCTGTTGTTGATCTATTTCGGGCAGTCTCTTTCCTGGAAAATTATCTTTCTCCCGCTGGTGTTACTGTATAATACCGTATGCGGTCTTTGTCTTGTTTTCTGGATATCTGTCCTGGCGACAAAAAAACGGGATGTTTTGCATCTTGTTCCGTTTCTTATGTATTTTGGTATTTGGTTTTCTCCTGTTTTCTTTGGAAGCGACCTGTTACCCGAACAGTACAAGTTTGTTCTCGACTTTAACCCAATGGCGAATGTTGTGGAGTTATGGCGTTGGAGTTTGTTCGATTTTGGTGCTTTTAAATGGATCTGGGTAATTAACTTATTTATTGTCATGTTATTCTTTATGTCAGGCTTATATTTTTATAACAGAAAAGAGAGTAAATTGACTGATTATTTATAACAATGTGTGATTAGTTAAGTGATGTGCTGTTTTCAACAACTAAACAGATAAAATTCATACATTTATAAAAAGAAAAGAACTACTGCTATAATTTGGATAATAGTACAGCCATACGAGTCAATAATTTATCAAAAAGCTATCATCTTCGTCATTCTATGGAGGATGAGAATGGAAATAGTACTTCAGAGTTATGGGCTCTAAGAGATGTTTCTTTTGAGATAAAAAAAGGAGAACATGTTGGTATAATAGGTCCAAATGGCAGTGGTAAATCGACTCTACTCAAAGTGTTGGCCGGAATAACAAAACCTTCATCGGGTGAAGTTCATATTTGTGGGAGGGTAGCAAGTATATTGGATATAGGAACGGGATTTCATCCTGAATTGAGTGGAAGAGAGAATGTATTTCTGAATGGACAAATACATGGGTTTTCCAGAAAAGAAATTCAGACGAAGTTTGATGATATAGTTGCCTTTTCTGGAATTAAAAAATTCATCGATGAACCGGTAAAAAATTATTCGAATGGAATGTACTTGCGGTTGGCGTTTAGTATAATGGCACATTTAGATTTTGATATTTATTTGTTTGATGAAGTTCTCAGTGTTGGAGATGCAGAATTCCAATTGGAGACAAGAGATATAACTTCAAAGTTGTTGAAGAAAGGTGGTACAATTATAAATGTAAGTCACGTTTTATCTGAAAGCAGAGTTGATTATTCAAAGGTTTTATTCTTTAAAACTGGAAATTTAGAGAAGATTGGGACAACAGAAGTCTTGAATGAATACCAGCGAGATAATTACAATAAATTCTTTGAAATAGTAAGTAAACCTCCGTTCTATGTGTTTAAAGAAATCCAGTTTAAAAATGCTGAAATAGAGCTGCTTAACTATGGGATTAAAGAGGAGTCTGTTTTAGAAGACGGATTGTGTAGTTTTCAATCTTTCAAATTATTTTTTGAAGTTCATTTGCTGGAAGATATCAGTTTTACAATTGGAGTTAAGTTTTTTGATATTTCTAACAATTTGCTTTTTATTATTACTTCTTTGAGTAAAAAAGCACAAGCAATAGAGAAAAAAGGGAAATACCTGATTGAGTTTGCTATGCCTAAGAGTATACTGAATAGTAGGATCTATTTCGCTGAGTTATTTCTCTCAAAAGGAGAGGACGAACTGATCCTTAAAGAAGAAGCCTTTCTTTTAGTCAAGGTTTCGGATCGAAATCTGGTAAATCAAATTTTGCATCCAATTAAGGACACAGCAATGCTAGCAGTCCCTTTTGAAATAATAGTTAGGAAAGGGAATGAGATATGAGTAATTCCTTTATGGATACCAATTCTTGTAATGCTCTTTGGGGTATGGTTGTGGACTATATGTTTGAAAATCGTTCTTCAGATGGATCATTTAAAACAATGTATTTACAGCCATATTACCATCCTTCAGAGGGTTGGATGAAATATCCGGTAAACTCAAATTTTTGTTCAGCATCAGTTGCTGTAAACTTATTACACGCAAAAGAAGAGCCTAAAATAGCAGAGCTATTGAAAAGTTCGGTTCAATTTCTATTGTCAAATTCGTTTAGAGGTAAACTTTGGAGTTTTGGGGCCATAGATAAAAAATACAGAGTTCCTAATGACAGTGATACAACTTCGATGAGTTCTTTTTTTCTGGGGAGTATGGGAATAAAAATTCCAAACAGGAAAATTCTTATGCGTCAAAAAGAGAATGGGGTATTTAAGTTATGGATTAGCGATCAATACTTGTCCATTTATTCTTTTGCAGATTATATTTCCATACTGTACTATAATAAAATGGTCAAGAAATGTAAACCTCTGCAGAATAAGCATATTGATTTGGATGATCACGAAGTTATTGTAGATTGTAATAATTTACTTTATCTGGGATTGAAGGATAATCAAGATGTATTTGAAAAAGTCTCGAAGCAGGTATTAAATAATTTAAAAGAAACAACATACTATACAACGTATGTTCAAGAAGTCTATCATATTTGTCGGCTTCATTATTATGATATAGTTAATCTGAAAAAAGAAAACCGACTGTATGATACTATTATTGAAAGATTGTATGACTTCTATAACTCCAGCTATAGAAAAGATAATTTGCTTGATGATTTATATTTTCTGATTTCTCTTTTATATCTTGAAGAAAGGGCTTTTATTCAAGAGATTGATACGGACAAATTTATCGAAGAGTCGTACAAAAGAAAACTATATGAAACAGTAGAGCCATTTTATACAAGTAATAATAAGTTGGATATTAACCCTAAAACAAAAGAACCCGCTACATTCTTTGGATCAGATATCTATACATCGAGTCTCTATATAGAATTCCTCAGTTTATATAAGGGGTGATGACATTTTGTAAACTTCCTAAAAAGCCATCATAACGATACGATGTTAATTAGAAGAATTACTAAAACGCTTAAGCTAGATAAATGGTGGATAGATAAAATCGGATCAGGTGTCTTTACATTTCTATTATTTGAGTATTTAGCTCATGGAGAAGTGATACTATCCATTTTTGATTTATTGCTTTTTGTTCTGCTTGCTTTTTTGGCCGTGTTTGGTCATTTTATTAATGATTATTCAGATTATGAATCAGATAAGGAAGTTGGAAAGACAAATGTATTTAACATGTTACCTGTTAGATATGGGGGGAGGTTAATCGTTGTTCTTGGTGGTCTGTCAATCTCGCTTTCCATTGTTCTTTCACCTTGGATCATAGGGTTAGTCGTTCTTCAGATGGTATGTAATATGAGTTATTCTTTTCGACCACTACGAATAAAGGAGAGAGGAATATTGGCTCTCCTCCTTACCGGACTTTATGAGCGTATGTTACCCTTGATTATCATTGTTGTACACATTGTTCCTATAAATCATCTCAGCGAAATGCAGCTGATTTTTTCTGTTGTTTATTTGCTATGGTCATATTTATGGGAGTGCCGTAATTTTCTGAATGGACAACTGGAAGATTATGAGAATGATAAAAAGACGGGGACAAATTCTATTGTTATTGATTTGGGGAAAAATAAGGTTTGGTGCCTTTGGCAGTATATTTTTCGTGTAGAATTGGTGTTATATATCATTTGGTTAGGGCTGTTTCTGTTGTTTAACACATTTAACTTCTTATTTCCTGTTTTTGTTTTAGTAATACAAGTACTTCATGCGAGCATCAATAAAAAAGCAGAATTTTTTTCTTCGATACAAGTATTGCTAGCCTATATGTATCGTCATTCTATTATTGCAGGTTTTATTTTGTTTTTACTGATTTTGAATAAAATAAATGTATTTTTTGCGTTGATTTTATTGTACTTATTTCGCAGTGTTTATGCGTATAGTGCCTATAGTTCATTTAGATCAGCACTAACCAAGGTGTATTATTTTTTCAGATTTTATGTTTCAAAAGTGGTCAATTATTCAATTTATTACTTCAGAAAATATGTTTTACGATGGTCGGAAGAAAAGAGCAGGGGGGAGGTATGAGAGTAATAATTAGTATTTGTATGCTTTTATTGTTTTTTGTCTTTGCCTGTGAGCAAGAGAATCAGGAACCTAAGTATTCTGAGCATCAAGCCTATCCTGAATTTTTGGATTTTTTACGTCACGAAACGAAGTTAATGTCGACTGATTTTGAGAAAACTTCTTTTATCCGCAGAAAAGTGGCAGAATTAATTGACGGAGGAGTCGGGGGAAGGGATGTGGCATTGTTCGATGAAAATTGGGTTAATTGGAAAGGTGAACGGTATTATTCCGTTTTTTTGTTTGATTCTGCGACAGTAAGATGCGGAGGTTCAGCTCATTTCTTACACGAAGTTTATTCTGATTTGGGATACAATTCCGAAACATTTGATATAGGATTTGAAAATACTTTTTACACACATCAATTTACTGTCGTGTATAGTAACGAAATCTCAGATTACTATGTTCAGGATCCTTTTTTTAATATATCTTTTTTAGATAAACATACATCGGATCCTCTTCCGTTTTCGAGGTTACTAAATCTTGTTTTTTCTTCAGAGACAGATCGTATTCTTATAAAGCAGGATCATTATTCTTTTTCCCCAGATTGGGATTGGTCAGGAATAGAAAAATACTCCGGACAATTTGAAATAGAAGTAAACGAAGAGTACTCGTTAAGGAATTATCAGGCTATGAGTTCTATAATTGACTCTTCCTCTCGTTGGGAGGGATACAATACGCGTTTTATAGAGTTGTATAAGTATCCGCTGGATCATAACTCCAAAACAATTATGGAATTTTATTACAATGTAAAAATGAGTAATAAAAAGGGGAAGTAAATCATGTTGATACGGAGAGCAATACAAAACTGTTTTGGAGAATTATCATTATATTTGTAATGGAGACTATGTGGAGCTACGCATATAGTTATATCAACCAAATACCGAAAAATGAAAAAAACACTTGTTCTTGGTGCAGGAGGTTTTATTGGTTCACATCTTGTCAAACGACTAAAGAAAGAAGGTCAGTATGTAATTGGAGTGGATTTGAAGTTTCCTGAATTTTCAGAGTCTTTAGCTGATGAATTTTATTTAGGTGATTTAAGGGATTATACATTTGTAAGTCAGGTGATCACTGAAGGGATTGATGAGTTATATCAGTTAGCAGCAGATATGGGAGGTGCAGGTTACATTTTTGTAGGAGAGCATGATGCAGATGTAATGCATAATTCGGCTCAAATAAACTTGAATGTGGCTAAAGTGGCTTCTGCAAAAAAAGTAAAAGCACTGTTTTATTCTTCTTCAGCCTGTATGTATCCGGAATATAACCAACTTGATCCTGAAAATCCTAAATGTGGAGAGAATACAGCTTATCCTGCTCAACCTGATAGCGAGTATGGATGGGAGAAGTTATTTAGTGAGCGTTTGTATGCTTCATTTAGTAGGAATTATGATTTGAATGTAAAAATAGCGCGCTTTCATAATATTTACGGAGAAGAGGGGGCGTGGAATAATGGAAAGGAAAAGGCGCCAGCTGCCTTGTGCAGAAAGATTGCTTTGGTTGAGAATGATGGGATAATTGATGTGTGGGGAGATGGAAAACAGACAAGGTCTTTTCTTTATATTGATGACTGTTTGGATGCAGTTATAGAGTTGATACGTTCTGAATTTTCAGGACCCTATAATATTGGATCTGAAGAAATGGTATCAATCGATGAGTTTGTAGAAGTAATTGCTAAAGTAGCAGGTAAATCAGTAAAAATCAGCCATATTGAGGGACCTACAGGAGTAAGAGGGAGGTGTTCTGATAATAGATTGATTTCCCATGATTTAGGTTGGAGTCCAAAAATTAACTTAGAAAGGGGAATAAGTAAGTTGTACAGATGGATTGAGTCGAATGTAAAGGTAGAGTCTAATTAACCCCAATTGTACAGGTTATAAATGAACAAATCGCCTTATATATCTTTTGTCTTTACTGGAAGAAATGATAATTATGGTGGAGATTTTAAACAGAGATTACAAAATTGTGTGAGTCGGTTATTTTCTCAACTTGTTGAATTTGATATAAGTGCGGAAATCATATTTGTTAACTATAACCCTGTTTCTGAGTCTCCACGTATTCAGGAATTTATCCGTTGGCCGAAATCTACAGAAAATGTAATAATTAGAATTATTACAGTGCTACCAGCGCATCACAAAAAATTTATTGAGCAGAATGGAATTAAGAATATTCCCGTAATAGAATATTTGGGGAAGAATGTTGGGATCCGAAGAAGTAAAGGGGAATTTATATGTGCTATGAATCCAGATATTCTTTTTCCTGATAAATTCATTCAAAAGATATCAGGAAATTTATATCAGGATAGGTATTATAGAGCCAATCGAATTGATTTTGAATACGACAATGGGAGAAAGAAATTAATTTGTATTAACCTTAAAGGGCATACACACAAGTTGAAGTATTATTCAGGACTACTGTATTTATGGTTAAAAATCAGATACGGAGTTGTGAATTGGTATATGATAAATACAATTAAAATTGAATCCCTATTAAATAGACTAAGTATTCCTGTGTATTATGATAATGTTGAATTTCGCTTTCATTGTAAAAGTAGTGGGGATTTTATGATGATGCATACTAGATTTTGGAAAGAAATTGGAGCATATTACGAGAGCGCACCAATTGCTCTACATATTGATTCTCTTTTCGTTGTTCAGGCTGCTATGTCCGGGCTGAAGGAATATGTTCTGGATATTCCTGTTTATCACCAGGAGCATGAAAGAAGATATCTTGCAGATAATAGAAATGAAGAAGAGAATACGGCTTATCGTTTTTTTCAGAGAGAGTCCCAAAAAATGCTAAAAGAAAAGAAAAGTATGAATTATAATAATCATGCCGATTGGGGATTAAATACTATTGATTTACCTGAAATTTATTGTTGAAATGAGTTATTATCTGACAATTGTTGCTACATCAAGAAATGATAATCACGGAGGAGATTTATTGCTCCGAACCTCCACTTTCGTAAAAGGTATTTTTGAACAGGCAAAAAAGTGGAATTTGCCTATCGAATTGGTTCTTGTAGACTGGAACCCTCCGGAAGATAAACCGTTCCTACATGAAGTGCTGCCTGCACCGAATAGTAATGATTTGGTTGATGTAAAATATGTTATTGTTCCTCCTGAAGTACACAACAAGTATAAGAATTCAGAAAGTATCCCATTATACCAAATGATTGCTAAAAATGTTGGAATTAGGCGAGCAAGTGGCGAGTTTATTTTGTGTACAAATATAGATATCCTTTTTTCAGATGTATGTTTTCAGGTTTTGTCTCAGAAAAGATTATTGAAGAATCACTACTATAGGGCAAACAGATGTGATATCCCAAGTGATGTAATGAAGCTTAGAGAAATTGCAGAGCAATTGAAATTTGCAGAAAACAATATAATTAAACGACTTGGAAAGGTTCAGGGACATGAAACTCTTTCGCTCCCGAGATTTGTGTACTACTTTCCAAGAGTTGCTAAAATGTTAAATGCTTTCGTTCTAAAGGTATGGAAAGTCACACACAAAAAACAATTTGCCCATTTTACCATCGATTTTGATGCATGTGGTGATTTCACTTTGATGTCCAGAGAAGATTGGTTGGACATAGAAGGATATCCTGAATTAGATATGTACTCAATCCATATTGATAGTATGGGGTTATGGGCAGCAATAGCTCGGGGTAAAAAACAAATTATTTTTCCTTATAAAGCTCCTGTTTATCACATCTATCATGAAGATGGTTGGGAGTCTGATGATGCAATTAGAACGATTAGGTTTTTGCAAAACAAACCCTCGTTGGATTATAGTATCGTAAATAAGGGCGGAATGCAGCTTGTTGAAAAACAACAAACATGGGGCTTGAATGAATCAAACTGGGGAATGAATGATATAGAATTACCTATTGTGGTAAAATCAAGAGTAGAATAGAGATGGAAAAGTTGGCAGTTATTGGAATTGGGAGATTAGGGCTGTGTTTCGCACTTAATGCTGAGAAGTCAGGATATGAGGTGATTGGAATTGACGTAAATCAGGAGTATGTGAATCAGTTAAATGCTAAAACATATTCTTCTCCGGAACCATTGGTTAATGAGTATTTAAGTGCATCATGTAACTTTTCTTCATACACAGATATCAAGGTTATTGAACAAGAACAAGTAAATATAATCTATATTATTGTTCCCACCCCATCTCAACATGACAATTCCTTTTCGCACAGTTATATTGAGTCTGTTGTTAGCCAATTAATGGAATTGAAGAAACCTGAAGAGTTAAAACATATAATCATTGGGGCAACGGTAATGCCGGGATATTGTAATGAGTTATCAGTGAAAATGAAAGATTGGAATTATTCTATCTCGTATAATCCTGAATTCATAGCACAGGGATCTATAATGAGAGATCAGCAAAACCCGGATCAGATCTTGATTGGTGAAGGGCATCCAGATGCAACAATTTTCCTTAAGAACCTATACGCAAGAATGTGTATCTCATCTCCAGAATATCATGTAATGGATACGTTGAGTGCTGAAATTACCAAGTTGGCAACGAATTGTTTCCTGACAATGAAGATTTCTTTTGCTAATTCTATCGGTGATTTGATAAAAAGGACGGGTGGAGATGAAGATAAAGTGCTGAGCGCAATAGGGGCAGATTCTAGAATCGGAAGTAAATATCTTGGTTATGGCTATGGGTTTGGAGGACCTTGTTTCCCCAGAGATAATCAGGCGTTGCTCTACTTTGCCAAAGAACAGAAAATGACACTGCCTCTTTCTGAGGCCACTATTGAGGTAAATAAAAATCATTTGCAGTTTCAATACGAACAACTACTCCGGGAGAATCGTGAAGAGTTTGTATTTGATTATGTAACCTACAAAAAAAATACGGATATAATTGAGCAATCTCAACAACTTGAATTAGCTGTTAAGTTGGCGAATACAGGAAAAAAGGTGATTCTTAAGAATAGTAATCATATAAAACATTCAATAGAGTTGATGTATCCCGGGTTGTTTTACTATGAGTAATGTTCTGTTAAGAGGTGATTACTAAAATATTTGTCTAATTTGGTTTTCCAGACACAAGACTCTACTATGACAAAAAGAAATAAAAATACATCAGAACAACAAAAAGAATCAGTTTCAGGCAAGCAGAAATCCTTTCTTGGATATATGTTGTTTATTGGCTTTCTGGCTTTTTTCTTATTTGCGAATACAATACCGCACGATTATAATATGGATGATGAGTTGGTAACCAAAAACCATCCTTTAACATCCGGCGGGATATCGAATTTCAAAGAAATAATGACTTCTCCGTATTATAGTGATGAAATGGGATATTCATATGGTTACAGACCTATTGTTCATCTTTCATTTGCGATAGAGCATTCCCTCTTTGGAGAAAGTGCGCAGGTTAGCCATTTTATGAGTGTTGTGTTGTTTGCTATTGTATCTGTATTATTATTCAAATTATTTATCAGATGGTTGGGAGATAGGAACTTGTATCTGTCACTTGTTTCTGTTTTGATTTTTGTTGTGCACCCTGTTCATACAGAGGTTGTTGCCAGCATCAAAAATAGAGATGAAATTTTGGCTTTACTATTTGTACTGTTGGCAGCATTATGTATTGTTAAATTTATCTCAAAAAGGAGTTGGTTTTCATTGTTTTGGAGCGCTATGTTTATTGTTTTGGGAATGCTATCAAAGAAGAGCGTCTATCCGTTAGTGATTTTTTTGCCGGTTGCACATGCTTTATTTTTTTCTATAACTAGAAAAAGATTTCTTACACTATCTGCCATTTTGATAATCCCGAGTGCGATTATAGCCTCAGATTTGATCCCAGAACGTTTGATTATAATGTTGGTATTACCTTTTGCGGGAAATGTTTTATTTTTTGAAGTCATGGAGAAAATTAAATCTCTTCAATGGGAAAGATTGACAAAAGGATCACTTGTATCAACAGGGTTGTATTCTGCTGTATCCTGGGGATTATTAGGAGTAACGATTTATACCGATTATTATGTGTTTTTTATAGTGAGTATTGTTCCGCTACTGTGGGTTTTGTCTTTTAACTACCGATCTGGGATGTTGCAGTTGATAGGACAATGTCTGGTTATGGTCTTCTTTTCAAAAGATTTCCATTTTATAGATAGTGCCTTATTACTGTCTGTCGGATATTTCTTTTTTACAAAAAATCAAAAAACAAATAGTTTTTATCCTGCAATTTTTGCGGGGGTGACGATTACTTGCTTTTTTATTTTCCAGTATTTTGAAAAAGAAGTTGATTTTTCCATTTTTGGTAAAGTACTGAAAGTACTGGCAGTTATAGTTTATTTTTGGTTGTTTTTTCAAAAAAGAATTATTGCTCTGATTTTTACGGTGTTAATTGTGTTAATGAGTGTCATAATTTGGAATAAGTCAGCGATTGATTTAGGAGTTTTTACTTATTCGCTTATTGTGTTGTCTTTGGTCGGTTTTATAGATTATTGGAAGCCCAAATTCAATTTAATTCGGTTTATACCTTTGGTGATACTGGTCTTCTACTTATTTCAGGTGGACTGGTCTGCAAATTCTATTGTTCTTAAAGAGCAAGAGACAATTGAGCAGTGGGCTCAGAGGGTACCATCTGCTGATTCTGATATTCACAGAGATAGTGGGCGTACGTTAGAATATGTTGAAAATACATTAGTAGCACCGCATACTCGAAGTGAAAGGGTGAGCACAGGATTTTTTGTGCTTGGAGAATATGCGCGAATAATGTTATTTCCTAAAGAACTATCGTTTTATTATGGATATGAGAAGGTTCATACTACGAGCTGGTTAAGTATTTGGGTTTGGGTTTCACTTGTTTTTCATTCGGGATTGATTTTCGGGGCCTTTTACTTTTTGCGGAGTAACCCTGTAATTAGTGTAGCAATTGGTTGGTATCTGATATCTATTCTGCTTTTTAGTAACTGGGTGGAGTTAGTAGCTGGAATGGTGGGTGAGCGATTGGTATTTGTAGCTTCATCTGGCTTTTGCTTGTTGTTGGGAGGTATTGTTTTTGCTATTAAATCTGATTTTTCATTTAAGAAAAGAGGGGTAGTAGAATACTTGGTTATTTTTGCGTTGGTACTGCTTGCTGGTCGTACTGTTATAAGAAACGCAGATTGGAAAGATGCAGTGACACTAATGCGTCATGATATCATACATTTAGATAATTCGGCACAGGCTCATAATCTACTTGCTACCAATTTGATGAAGGAATCATTAGACAATACGCGATTGCTTCCTACAAATCGAATGGCATTGCAGCAGGAGGCGTACCATCACTTTGTTCGTGCTACGGAAATCTGGCCTTATTTTTTTAATGCATGGTATGATAGGGGAAGAGTTGCTACCTATTTAGCGGAGTGGAAAGAGGCTGCTTTTTCATTTGAAAAGGTGGTGGAGCTAGATTCCACTTTCCTGCCTGCGTATTACGCAGCGTTAGATGCTTATGACAGAAGTGGGAATAGTCGACAATACCTGAATACAGCACGTCTGTTATTCTCTTATGAAAAGAAAGAAGGGAATTACGAACTGCTAGCCAGAGGGTATTACCTGAATAATGAAATAGACTCCGCACTTTATGTATTGGAGACAGGAATTGACCTGTTTCCTGGGGATGAAGGCTTACGATCTAATTATAACCAGATTAGAGATTTGAAACATTCTGATGATATAACAGAACGTTAATAAAAAAATATTTTAACGATAATATGTTAAATATTCAACGCGTATGTGTTCCGATACTTCCAAAACCTCTTGGTTTTACTGGTAAAATACCTGATATAGAAATAAGTATAAATACTTAAAGATTTGGTTTGTAGGGGTAAATTGTTTTAATTTTGACAATTATTCAATCTACATATTACTGAAATATGAAACTTTTTATCACCTTGAAATCCAAACGCATTGTTACGTTGGGTTTATTTTTCCTAACCATTTTATTTTTTCTTCCTAATGGCTTTTCGCAAGTTACAATAACCTTGGGGTCAGGTACCTCAACCAGTTCTCAGTCAGGATTGGCTGCTATTAATACGGAGTTTACTGATTCACGGGCACAATACGTGATTAGAAGAGCAGATATTATTAATGCTGGAGGAATTACAGGGAATATTACTTCATTGGCGCTTTATGTGACAGGTACTCCGGGTAGAAATATGCAGGGATTTTCTGTAAAAATGAAAAATACGACTGTTGCCACTCCTGCAGGAATGGATGACGTTGGACTTACAACCGTATATTATAACAGTTCTGAGCCTACTGGTAATTTTTCTTCTGGTGGTTGGCGAACGATTACTTTTTCCACTCCGTTTGGTTGGAATGGATGTGATAATTTGTTGGTTGATATTTGTTTTGATAATTCAGGGTATACTGCAGGAGGAGCTGTCAGGGTTTATAATGCCGGGTATCGGACAACTTCTTATGAATATATGGATCATGGTGATGAACGTCCTGTTGAAGTGGGGTGTACAATGCCGAATTACCACGATCACTTTTCGAATTCACGACCTCAGATGAGGTTGACAATAGTGCCGGGTTCAGGACCTGTTCCCACACAAGTAGGTTCTACTGCCTCTGCTAATGGAACGATTCCGGCAGCACCAAGTTGTACGAATTGGTCGGGAACCTGGTGTGCGGGCTCCGGAACGCATTCGGTTTTGTCTTTAACCAATGGCGTTAACTATACGGTAGAGAATCTGGGAACTGCTGCTTGTGGAACTGCTATGAGTACGGCTTATATGCAGGCCTGGGGAGCGGGTACAACTTGTTCCGGTTTCGGAACACTTAGTTCAGTAGGAACAAATTCTGTTTCATTTAATGCCAACCGTAATGGTGCGCATCGAATTAACGTTACAACAAATATGTGTTCTTCTGCAGCGAACACCTGTGGTGGAGCCACGGGACATGACTTCACGGGACAATCAGCTGTATTGCGTTACCGTCAGAACACGACAGTAACAAATACTACGAGTACCGCTGGTATTTGTTCAGGAGGAACCCTTCCTTTGACGTATACGTTGGGCGGGGCACACAATAACCCTACGGTGAACTGGTCGATTGTTTCCGGAGGGGGAAGTTTTTCGGGATCTAATTACCTGCCGGGAGCATATACGGGTGCAGTAACGCTTCGAGCTACAGTAGGTTATTGCAGCAGCGATGTGAGCTTTACTGTGGGTAGTCCCTCAACAGCTCCTACTTCCGTAACAGGAGGAGGTACCTACTGTCAGGGGAATCAGGTCACACTGACCCAAAGCGGTGGTACCTTAGTGAGTGGAGCTCATTATGAATGGTTCTCGGGCTCATGCGGAAGTACGGTAATTGGTACGGGTCCATCGATAAATGTGAGTCCAGGTAGTGGCACGACGTATTATGTTCGTGCGAGTAGTTCGGGAGGATGTCCTGCGAGTACTTGTGCCTCAACGAGTGTAACGGTTCCTAACCCGAGTGGTTTCCTGTCGATCGATGGAGAATCAGCCACCTGTGTTGTTTCCGAAAACGGTTGGGTTCATTTCTACAACAGCGTTTCGGGTCGTTTGCTTTGTGCCATTAATTCTCATGGACAGAATCTGGGCAATGTAACTGCAACATCGTATGTTCAGGTAGCTCCTTTTGAAATAGATGCCTGTGCTATCCCTACCCCTCAGAACCGTACGGCCGTATTGGGACGTCGTTGGGTGATAACCCCTCAGATTCAGCCCTCAGGTTCGGTTGATGTTCGTTTGTACTTCGATGGTGGTGAATACAGTGCTTTGAGTCCTGTGGCCAACAGCAATGCGAATATGAACGATAACACGGTAACGTATGGAGATTTGTACCTGAGTAAGTATTCGAACCCGTCTGCTCCATCTTTGGTGAATAGTGTGGCTACGGATAACTGCCCGTCGGGTGTTACAACAATCTGGAATAACAGTGGATCAGGAACAGCTTCTTCTGTTATATCGGGATTTGATGCGAATGGATTGTATACGGAGTACACGATCTCCGGTTTCTCTGAATTCTGGTTACATGGCAGTTCGATCAACAGTCCTTTACCTGTTACGCTTACTGGTTTCCGTGCGGAGTGTATGCCGGCAGGTGGAGTAGAATTGAGTTGGGAGACAGCCACAGAGCAGCATTCCTCTCACTATGTTATCGAGCGCAGCCGTGATGGCTATGAATGGGATTATGTGGGCGAGTTGGCGGGAGCTGGTACTACGAATACAGAATCCGCGTATGTGTATCGAGATGCCTCCGTACAGGGTAATGGAATGTATTACCGATTGATACAGGTGGATACGGATGGAGCTGAGACGTTGTACGGACCCGTCCAGTCTTCTTGTGAAGCAACAGAAGATATATTACATGTTTACCCGAATCCGGCGAGTGATGAATTGTTTGTAGAGATAGCTGTTAAGGAGTCTTTGGGCAGTGTACGTATAGGTTTGTATGATATGAGTGGAAAGCGCGTGTATGCACAGGGCACGGAATTAGTGAAAGGACAGACGCTGGTTCAGCTACACAATCTGGGAGTATCTCGTGGAGTATACTTACTACGCATTGACTCAGATAAAGAACATACATTGAAACCTGTTAAGGTGGTGATTAAATAGATTGTTTTAGTTTAGTAATAAATGTAATTAAGGACGTGGAAATAACCACGTCCTTTTTTTATGTTAAATTCATGACACTTTTTGACTTGGAACAACCTATTTCGGGTTAAATTTGTAGTGTGCAGATTATCATTAACATATTAATCGTTACAGGGACCTTTCTCTTTATGGAAGGTTTCGCATGGTTCTTACATAAATATGTAATGCATGGTTTTCTCTGGGGTTTACACAGAGATCATCATGTTCCACATAACAAGAAACTGGAAAGAAATGACTTCTTTTCAACTGTTTTCGGTATTCCATCCTGGTTGTTTATTATGTTCGGGATTATGGATGGACTGGATTGGAAATTGTATGTGGGAATTGGGATTACATTGTACGGAATTTGTTATTTTTTTGTTCACGAAGTTTTAATTCATCAGCGACTACCTTTTTTTAAACACACAGAGAATGTGTACTTCATGGCGCTTCGGAAAGCACATAAAGTACATCATAAACATTTAGGACCTGAAGACGGTGAATGTTTCGGGATGTTATTAGTGCCTCGGAAATATTTTGTTGAAGCGGCTGGCTACCTGAAAAGAAAAAAAGGGAAATAATGCTTACATATCTATATTTGTTTCTAAACATATTTTCTATTTCATATCCACTATTTAAAACGTGGGATGAAAGAGTTTTGATGAGGCAGAACCAAAAAGAAATCTGGTTTTCTATCGTTATAGTAGCATTTGTTTTTATTGTTTGGGACAGTGTCTTTACGAGTTTTGGTTTTTGGGGGTTTAACCAGAATTATCTTGTGGGATTATCAATTGTGAATCTTCCGATTGAAGAAGTGCTATTCTTCTTTTGTATTCCTTATGCTTGCGTTTTTATCTATGAGGTGATCCGTTATTATGATAAAAATAATTCAGTTCAGAAATGGGGAAAGAGAATCAATGTAGTATGGCTTTTGTTAAGTGTAGGGTTGTTGATTACGGGATGGGAGAAGTGGTACACTTTTCTGACAGCAATTCTTCTAATACTATTGCTGTCTGTTCATCAGTTTGTGCTTACGAATAATAGAGCGTATTTGGGGAGGTTTTATTTAGCTTTTCTGTTTATTCTGATTCCGTTTTTACTGGTCAATGGAGTTCTTACAGGGAGTTTTATTCCCGATCAGGTAGTATGGTATAATGAAAGTGAGATAATAGGATTTCGTCTGTATACAATCCCGGTAGAGGATACATTTTATTGCTTACTAATGATGTTGTCGGTAATAACGATTTACGAATCTTCTCTGAGAAGGAAAGGAAATGTTCAAAAGATTGGTTATGAGTGAAAAGAAGTTGACATTAGTGTTGGGGGCAAGTACGAAAGAAGATCGTTATTCTTATCAGGCTTTGTTGTTGTTACAAAAACACCAACATCCGGTTATTGCTGTTGGAAATAGAGAGGGAGTAGTAGGGGAAGCATCTATCGTTCGTTCCATACCCGTTCACGAACCTGTTGATACATTGACCATGTATTTGTCTGCAAGAAATCAAAAAGGATTTTACAAAGATATTCTGAAACTGCATCCGAAAAGAGTGATCTTTAATCCAGGAGCAGAGAATCTGGATTTCGAAAAAGTGTTGAACGAGAACGGGATAAGTACAGAGAATGCGTGTACACTCGTATTGTTATCTGTAGGGAATTATTAATAGAGTAGGATGACAATTCGAGACTTGCTCAAAGAAACGGAACACAGACCTTATGTGCTGCCCTTAGGAAAATGGAAGTACTATCAGGAATGGAATAAAGCTGTTTTTTTGCATTGGAAAGTAGCGATTGATGAACTGAGAACATGTGTTCCCGGGAATTTGGAAATTGATCTTTTTGAAGGGGAAGCATGGGTTTCTGTTGTGGCATTTACAATGAATAAAATCCGTCCCCGGATTTTACCTGCATTTTCTCCAGTTTCGGATTTCGATGAAATCAATATACGTACCTATGTAAGAAGAAACAATAAACAGGGAGTCTATTTTCTAAGTATAGAAGGAGGGAAATTATTGTCTTGTAAAATTGCCAGAGGATTATCAGGACTTCCATACAGATATTCAGGTATGAAGAGAGAGAAGGGTAAATATGCCTCAACAAACGGAAGTTTCGGAGATGTATTGAAGCTGTCTTTTATAACAGGGGAGACTCTCCTTCAAAAAGATTCTCTTGATAAGTGGTTGACAGAACGGTATGCTCTTTTTCAGGATGTAGGGCAGGATATACGTGAATTCGATATTCACCATATAGAATGGCCTCTGAAAAAGATTGATGTTGAGGAATTGACTTTGTCTTACCCCAGATTTTCAGCGTTAGTAAAAGGACAACCGGATAAAATTCATTATTCACCTGGAGTACAGGTTGTTGCCTGGTAAAAAGAAACACCGGGAGTCGTTTACATCCCGGTGAATCCGCTTTTTAGTTGTGTGAAAAAGCAGGGCACAGTCTAAATATTGTGCCCAAAAATTTTAATTGTACAATACGAAGCTGTATCCGCTTGCTCCTCCAGTGAAGGAACTGCTGTAGCTGTTACTGTATATGCGTACGTTTTCGAAGAAGCTGAAACCTGCCGTAGCCGGATTGATTGAATAAAGACCATGTGGGTACAGATACCTTACTGTATAGTTTGTATTCAAATTGGACAACCCATAAGGAGAGGTTGCGTAACCACTACTGTTGTTAAGCATGTTTGAAGGGGAGTCGCTGTCAATGGCTGTTCCATAAGGAGCTCCATTGTAGATTACCCAATAGTCAAACTTCCAGCTTGCCTGAAATCCCCATATTGGTAGATAGTTATTTCTTGTTGCCCAGTTACCAAATCTTCTTTGTTCTGCACGGGCATACCAATAGTAGCTTTGCGAAAGTGAAGAAGTTGTAAAAGAAGAGGAGAAAGTCACAAAACTTCTGTATCTATAGTCAGAACCTCTTGCCGGATCGTTAATCCATCCTCCTCTGTTTCCTGAAGGACCAATTCCACGTGTGAAGTTATACTCCCCATTTAGCTTTTCCTGAGAGTTATAGTCTATTTCTTTGACTATTGCTCCGGTATTGTCATATACCTTCAGAACACTTCCGTTGAATTCATATAGCTGATCGCCTACATGAACTTTTCTGGACGCTCCCAAAACGTAGTGAAAGGATGGATCGGTAACAGATACGCGTGTAGAAATGGATCCGTCTTTTTCTTCCAGTCGTTCAAGAACACCTGTCTGCAGATAGTTAAGGTATTCTTCCGAAGGTTGGTAGTATAGCCCCATTGCTTCATATTCTGCTACTGTTAATCCGGGGTCAACACCTTCGAAAAATTTCTCTATTCGTTGGTTTTCCTGCTCCATTATTCTTTGCTCGATTGATAAAAGAGATTCGAAACCAATTGCTTTTTCCCAGGCTATACGATCGGCATCGTTCATTTCTGCAAGATGAGGCAGGCTGGTTAGAAAATGAGCTTCGTCTTCAAAAACTAACTCCCCATTCGCTGATCGAATAGTACTGTTAGCTTTTTGTTGTGTAATTTTCGAATCACTAGCAGAGATGTTTTCTTTCTGGCAGGAGTGAAATGATGTGATTGCCACTAAGGTAGCAATACCAAAAACAAGTTTTTTCATTGTTTTGAAATTTAGTTATGTAAATAAAGGACTTCGTCAAGAAGAGGTAGGCCTACCATATGCTTGAGTACCAAATGTATCATAAAATCCCATACATGCAAATTTTTTTTCACTTTAATTCACGCGTTTTGTGTGCTGAAAGTGAGGTAAAAAAGAAGGTGTGTCAAGTGAAAATAGGTATAACAATAAAGTGTTATATTTGAAATTGACCCTACCTCATTTTTAGATGAAATTAGGGGATGGGCTATGAAATTGACACAACAGAACTTACAATGCCATGCAGAATATTTTAAAGAAACTGGATGAACGAAGTGGTGAAGAGGTAAAAAAAGTGTTTGCCGAATTATTACAAGACTACCTGACTCCTGCATATGGATCAATGTCAAAACGGGATTTTGATATCCTCCTTTTTATGAAACTTCAACAATTAGGTCTTTTTGAAAAGAATCCCGATTTGTATGAATTGGTATCAGAACTAAGAGTAACTCGTGCAAAGGCCCGAAATCTGTTGTATGAGTCCAAGCTAAGACAGACAAGTAAAGAGGAGTTGGATGACGAGTTGAAAGAAATGCTGAAACGTCCGGTTTTTTTGAAAGACAATGATAAGATCGGAATTGAAATTGGTAACCCGTACCTCATTGATCATTTGCGGGCAAAACTGAAGCAGCTTAATCACATTACGGATGGTTCCTTTTCTCCCGAACTTGTTCGGCTAACAACAGATGCGTTTGTTACACTTTTTGAGTCGTATTTGCCGCAGGATTCCCAAAAGGAAATTAAGAAAGCATTTGTTGCTGTTGGGGCAAAAGAAGATACCTCATTGAAGGGAGTTCTGAAAGGTGTTGTAAAGAAATTAGGTACAAAAGTTGCGGATAAAGCCGGAGGAGCTGTAGCTGATTCAGTTGTTGATTATCTGGGGCCTATTATTACAGGAAGTGCTGAGGCAATTAAAAGGGTGTTTTCCGGGTTTTTTAAGGACGAGGAATAGCTGCTGTATTATCCTGCAGCATTGTAAGTGGTGTAAAAAAAACAAAAAGCCAGAATAGCAGATAGTGGTGTCATAACAGCTCGTTCTTTTTTACTTGGAGAAACTAAATTCAGGATGGTATTAAGGCAAAGATAACTGCCAAAAGAGTAGCCTGCATAGTCATGCCAGGTGGTTAAATCGTTAGGTTGAATAACGTTTCCTAAACTCAGTAAAACATAAAGAGCAAAGCTCAGTAGTATCGCTGACACAATACTGGCAATCCGAAGTATTGGTGGAAATACTTTATGCTTGCCTCCCATTGAGTATTCGCCCAGAGGGAATCCTAATGCGAGTAGTACCTGAAAAAGGATAAGTAGTACAATACACAGAGAGCCGATCCAGGCTGTTACCATTTTTTATTTTTTAGGTCGAATTTACGAAATAAACCATTCCTGAGAGGAGTGTTTAACTCTGATTTTCCTGATTTGAAAGCGTGTTTTTAATACGTCTTTTCTGCTGTTTATTGCATGTTCTACTGTTGATAACTCCCCTTATTTGTTCACAAACGATTTTTAATTACCACTTTTTACCACTTTTTATTATTCCTCTAAAAGTACTGTGTATAATGGTTTTTTGAGTTGTTTTTGTAACCTTATGTGCTTCTTGATCGTATTAAGTTTTCAACAATGAGTAAAGAAGTGGTAAAAAGTGGGGATTTCTTCCTTAATTTTACCCATTATTAGAAGTCATGGCTGGATTAGTAGGTGAATATGAGGTGAAGCTCGATGCTAAAGGGCGTTTTCTCTTTCCTTCGGGATTGAGGAAGCAACTCTCGCCTGCTGCCCAGGAAAATTTCATGTTAAATAAAGGTTTTGAAGATTGTTTAACGCTTTATCCAATGAATGAATGGGATAAGTTGAGTGAGCAATTGTCAAAGATGAATCTCTTTAAGCCGAAAAACAGAATGTTTTATCGTCTGTTTCATCAGGGAGCGAAAGCCGTAGGGCTTGATTCTGCTGGTCGTATTCATATTCCAGTAACACATATGGAACGGGTAGGTTTGTCGAAAGAGGTGATGTTGATTGCGTATAATGACCGGATTGAGATCTGGGATAAGCACCATTATTTTGACATGATTGATTCGAACATGGCTGATTTTGCCGATTTGGCAGATGAAGTAATGGGTGGATTAGAAAATGAAGAATAACGAAGAAACGTACCACATACCGGTTCTCCTGAATGAGTGTATTGACGCATTGGATATTCGTCCTGACGGGCGCTATGTGGATGTTACATTTGGTGGAGGAGGGCATTCTCGTGAAATCTTTAAACTTCTTGGAGAAAAAGGGCATCTGATTGGTTTTGATCAGGATCCGGATGCGAAAAACAACGCATGGGATGCAGCTAACTTTACGTTTATTGCAGGAAATTTTGCGTATCTCAAAAATCAGCTTCGTATGTTCGGGCTTCTTCCGGTAGATGGAATACTGGCGGATTTGGGTGTTTCCTCTCATCAGTTTGATAGTGGTGAAAGAGGGTTCTCAATTCGAATGGACGATGAGCTGGATATGCGGATGAATCAATCCGGAAAACTGACGGCCCGGTATGTAGTAAACGAATACGATGAGGAGAACCTGTACCGTGTTTTGCGCGAATACGGAGAAGTGCAGAGTCTGAAAAGAACAGTTGAAGCTATCGTCAGAGCGCGCCAGATTGAACCGATAATAACCACCGGGCAACTAAAAGAAGTAATTCAACCGATTGCACAAAAAGGAAAAGAGCATAAGTTTCTTGCGCAGGTTTTTCAGGCGATTCGCATTGAAGTTAATGACGAAATCAACGTGTTGAAGAAAATGCTGGAACAAGCTGTAGAGGTATTGAAACCGGGGGGGAGACTGGTCGTGATATCCTATCATTCATTGGAGGATCGGTTGGTGAAAAACTTTATGAAACGGGGAAGTTTTGACGGAAAGATTGAAAAAGACTTTTACGGAAATATTGTAAAACCCCTCGAAGAAGTGAATCGCAAACCAATATTGCCTTCTGATGAAGAAATGGAAAGGAATTCACGGTCGCGAAGTGCTAAGCTGAGAATTGCTGTAAAACTGGACACGGGTGTCAAATAAGTATGTAGATAAAGAGCAGCAGGAAGCTGAGAAGCCTGATAATGCAAAACCCGGAAAAAAAATGAAGGGTTCAAAAACAGTTTCCCAGATCCTGAGTGGAGATTTTCTTACACGTGAATTCGTGATCGAAAATCTCGGGTTTATCTTCTATGTAATGTTGCTCTTGCTTTTGTTGATTACCAAAGGGTATTATGTAAAACAAGTCTCGGATAATGTAATAAAGACAGAAGCAGAATTGGATGAGATTGTGTCTGATTATGTTGAGTTAAAAGCACGTTTTCAGGAAGAGACGGCAAGGGGGAAATTGCTGGAGAAACTGGAAGGGACGGGATTGATTGAATCAATTGATCCTCCGAAAGTAATACGGGTAAAAGAAGAAAAGGAGTAATTCTGGAAGAGAGAAAAAGCATATTATGGAAAGTGTACCTGATGTATTTCGGGTTTGTACTCATCATGCTTACCGTGTTGGTCAAAACGGTTATGATCCAGGTTGAAGGGAGAGATAATATCCTTGTGGGAGAATCTGAGCGGATAAAAATGGTGGAGGTACCTATCGAATCGCGCAGAGGGCAGATCTTGGATGATAAAGGAAATCCATTGGTTACATCTGTTTCTTTTTATGAGATTCGAATGGATCCTACTGTTGTGAAAAAAGAAATCTTTGATAAGGATTTGGATTCATTGGCTTTGATGTTGAGCAAAGTGTATCCTGAAAAATCTTCACGTGGATATGCTGAGATGATCAGAAAAGCGCGTGCTTCAGGTAATCGTTTTCTTTTGATCCGCAGAAAAGCGACGAATGAAGAAAGGAAAAAGCTCCGGACATTTCCGATTTTCCGGGAAGGGAGAAATAAAGGCGGGATAATCGATAATATAGAAACGATCGTTCGGAAACGTCCTCACGGAATTCTTGCACACCGGACTTTAGGATATGTGAACGAAGATGTGCGGGTAGGTTTGGAAGCTGCGTATGATGAAGTGCTTGCCGGAGAGCAGGGGATTGAATTAAAGCAGCGTTTGGAAACAGGTTTGAAACCTACCGGATCAATATTGAAAGAAACAGTAGACGGATCAGATATCGTTACAACTATAGATAAAGATATTCAGGAAGTAGCGGAGAATGAACTGATGAACCAATTGATCAGTGAAAATGCCCGACATGGTTCTGTTATTGTGATGGAAGTGAAAACAGGAAAAATCAAGGCTATTGCAAATCTACAGAGAACGGAGTCAGGGGCATATTTTGAGACATACAATTTTGCTGTAGGACTAAAAAGTTACCCCGGATCAACAATAAAGTTAGCTTCTCTTATGGCATTATTAGAGGATGGCAAAATAAACATTGAAGATACGGTTAAGGCTACAGGAGTATTTAATTTTTATAATGCCAAATTGCATGATACAGGAAACCGCGCATACGGATGGATTAGTATAAAAAGAGCATTTGAACTTTCGTCAAATGTAATTGCAAGAGTAGTGGATGAGGCATACAAAGATGATCCTATGAAGTTTGTGGATCGCCTTCGTTCATTTGGGCTTAGTGAGTCGTTAGGGCTTGAAATTGCAGGAGAACCAGAACCAACCATGTACCAACCGGGTGACCCAAGCTGGTCAAAGATTTCTATTCCCTGGATGTCAATAGGCTATGAAATACAGTTAACACCACTCCAGACATTGACGTTTTATAATGCTGTGGCTAATAACGGGACTGTTATGAAGCCGCAGTTTGTGAGTCAGATCCGCAAAAACGGAATTGTTGAAAAGGAATTTGATCCGGTGGTATTGCGACAGAATATTTGTTCAGAAAATACAATCAATATTCTGAAAGCATGTCTGGAAGGGGTCGTGGAAAACGGAACAGGGAAGAGTTTGCAATCCGCGAATTTTAAGATCGCAGGAAAAACAGGTACTTCACGATTGGATGCAGGACCTGATAGTGAAGAAGGGTTAAAGCACCAGGCGTCATTCTGTGGATATTTTCCTGCAGATGATCCCATTTATTCATGTATCGTAGTAATTGCAGCTCCATCGAGGAATATTTACGGGTCAAAGGTTTCGGGGACTGTTTTCTCAGCTATTGCAAACAAAGTGTATTCAACTCACCTGAAGTACCAGAAAGCTATAAATGAACAGCAATTACTGGCGCAGGTTACACCACCTTCGTTGGATGGACATAGCGGAGATTTAGATATGATCTTGAATAACCTGCACATTAAAAAGAAAAAGAACAGTGGAAACGATTGGGTTTCGACAACTGCTAAGGAAAAGTTTGTCGAACTGAATAAAAGAGAAGTGGTAAAAGGACTGGTTCCTAATGTCGTAGGAATGGGATTGAAAGACGCATTGTACCTGTTGGGGAACGAGGGGTTGTATGTTGAAGTGTCCGGTACAGGACATGTCGTTCACCAATCTATTATGCCGGGAGTGAAATCTCCCGCAGGAGGGGTGATAAAGCTGGAATTGAGATGATGAAAAAGGTCAGAGAAATAGTATACGGAGTTGCATTGAAAGAGGTGACAGGAACCACTGATTACGAAGTCGGGGAAGTGGTTTTTGATTCGAGAAAAGCGGTGGAAGGAACTCTTTTTGTTGCTGTTAAGGGTGTGGCGAATGACGGTCATGATTATATCGGGAGTGCAATTGCTGCCGGATGTCGGGCTATTATTTGCGAAAAAATTATTGATGTAGTGGAAGGAGTAAATTACTATGTGGTAGAAAACTCTTCCAGAGCATTGGGAATAATTGCTTCTAATTTTTACGATAACCCCTCTGAAAAAATTACACTGGTTGGAGTTACAGGAACAAACGGAAAAACGACAACGACAACACTGTTGCATCAGCTGTTTTCAGGCTTGGGTTATAAGTCAGGACTCCTTTCGACGGTTGTTAATAAAATTGGCGATGAAGATATTCCTTCGACACATACGACGCCCGATCCGATTGCTTTGAATACGCTGTTAGCGAAAATGGTGGAAGAAGGTTGTGAATATTGTTTTATGGAAGTGAGTTCGCATGCAATTCATCAGAATAGAATAGCAGGACTTAGGTTTTCGGGAGCGGTGTTTACAAATATTACGCACGATCATCTGGATTATCACGGAACATTTAAAGAATATATCCAGGCGAAAAAGGCATTCTTTGATCAGCTTCCGTCATCCGCTTTTGCTTTGACAAATGCCGATGATAAAAATGGTAGTGTGATGCTCCAGAACACGCTGGCAAAAAAGAGTACGTATGGAATCCGGTCAATGGCGGATTATAAATTAAGGGTGCTGGAGAATCAGTTCAGTGGATTGGTACTTTCTATTGATGGAACAGAAGTCTGGACTAAACTGATCGGAGATTTTAATGCCTACAATTTACTCGCAGTTTTTGCGGTAAGTCAATTATTGGGACAAGATAAAATAGAAGTACTTACTGAAATGAGCAAGTTGGGATCGGTCAACGGGCGGTTTGAATATACGGTAAGTAAAACAGGTGTTACTGCGATTATTGATTATGCGCACACGCCGGATGCACTGGAGAATGTACTGAAAACCATCGCAAATATCAGAACGGGAAACGAAACGGTCTTTACAGTCGTTGGTTGTGGTGGAGACAGAGATAAAACCAAGCGACCGAAGATGGCTGAAATAGCGTGTGAAATGGGAGATCGCGTTATTCTGACTTCAGATAATCCGAGAACAGAAGATCCGGCTGCTATTATTGAAGATATGATGGCAGGAGTGGGAGGTCATAATTTTAAAAAGACAATTTCCATTACTGATCGCAAAGAAGCTATAAAGACGGCCATTAGTTTGTCTGAACCGGGAGATATAATTCTGGTTGCAGGGAAAGGGCATGAAACCTATCAGGAGATAAACGGAGTGAAACACGACTTTGACGATAAAGCAATTGTTAACGAACTATTTATAAAACTGGAGAAATAATGCTGTACTATTTATTTGAATACCTGGATGAATTAGACTTCCCCGGAGCGGGATTGTTCGACTACATTTCGTTTCGTGCCGGAATGGCACTGATTTTTTCGCTAATAGTATCAATTGTTTTCGGAAGCAGAATCATTAACTATCTGAGAAAATTGCAGATTGGTGAAACAGTGCGTGATCTGGGCCTGAAGGGGCAAAAGGAAAAAGAAGGAACCCCGACAATGGGAGGTGTCATTATCCTGAGTGCAATTCTTATCCCGACCATATTGTTTGCTAAACTGGATAACGTCTATGTTATTACCATGTTGATTTCAACCGTGTGGTTAGGGTTGATTGGGTTTCTGGATGATTACATTAAAGTTTTTAAGAAGAATAAAGAAGGGTTAAAAGGGAAGTTTAAAGTAATCGGACAAATCGGAGTGGGAGTGATCGTCGGGTCCATACTGTATTTTCATCCCGATGTGCAGGTGCATAAAAAAGTTCCTAAAGATTACGTGCTTCAGACGAATGAAATGGAAGTATCTCATTTTCATGATACTTCTCTTGAGGAAAATAAAACATTTAAGTGGATTCGTACCAAAGACATGACCACTACCATTCCTTTTGTTAAAAACAACGAGTTCAATTACAACTGGCTTGGAGGGGATCATAGCACAAACTGGGGGTGGCTTTGGTTCATTCCGATCGTAATCTTTATCGTGATTGCCGTTTCAAATGGAGCTAATATGACGGACGGTCTGGATGGATTGGCCACAGGCTCTTCTGCAATTATTGGTATCGCTTTGGCTGTCTTTGCCTATGTTAGTTCCAATGCCCGCTTCGCAGATTACCTCAATGTGATGTATATCCCTATGGCGGAAGAGATGGTGATTTTTATTGCTGCTTTCGTGGGGGCTTGTATTGGATTTTTGTGGTACAATGCTTACCCGGCGCAAGTGTTCATGGGAGATACGGGTAGTCTTGCACTAGGAGGGATGATTGCTGTTTTTGCCATTTCCATCCGTAAAGAATTGTTGATTCCTGTATTGTGTGGAATTTTCCTGATCGAAAACCTGTCAGTGATGCTGCAGGTGGGGTATTTCAAATACACCAAGAAAAAATTTGGAGATGGGCGGCGTATTTTCAAAATGGCTCCGCTCCATCACCACTACCAGAAGTTAGGTATGCATGAAGCAAAAATTGTAGCCCGTTTCTGGATTGTAGGAATTCTGTTGGCAGTAATAAGTATCGTAACACTGAAATTGAGATAGTGCGCTATACAAATAGTCATATCGTTGTTTTGGGTGCCGGTGAGAGTGGGGTCGGCGCAGCATTACTGGCTGTAAAGTTTGGTAATAAAGTACTGGTTTCTGATCGCGGACAGATTAAGGCTGCCTTTAAGAAGGAGTTGGAAGAGAATTCCATTCCTTTTGAAGAAGGGAAGCATTCTGAGTCTGAAATTTTAACAGCTGATTTGGTTGTGAAAAGTCCGGGGATTCCTGATACAGCACCCTTGGTAGTAGCGCTTCGAGAAAAGAATATTCCGGTGGTTTCGGAAATTGAATTTGCAGGATATTATTCAGCAGCTAAGACGATATGTATTACAGGAAGTAATGGAAAGACGACAACAACCTTATTAATCCATCATCTGCTGAAGAAAGCAGGGTTTGATGCCGGGTTAGGAGGGAATGTTGGTACGAGTTATGCTCGTCAGGTGGCAGAAAAAGACAGAGAATGGTTTGTTCTTGAGCTGAGTTCATTTCAGTTGGACGGAATGTTTGAATTTAAACCTACAATTTCGGTTCTGTTGAATATTACTCCTGACCACCTGGATCGGTACAATTATGAAATGCAGAACTACGTGAATTCTAAGTTCAGAATTCTACAAAACATGGATCATGATAGTTGGTTCATATACAATATGGACGATCCGATCATTACAAGCGAGATAAAAAAGAGAAAGCCGGAAACAAATTGTGTCCCTTTCTCAATAAAACAGCCGGTCAGTTTTGGCGGCTTTTCAGATAGCAAACAAATAACAATTATAATTAAAGACCAGTTCACTATGTCTATTCACGATTTAGCAATGAAGGGTAAGCACAATACCCAAAATTCCCTTGCTGCAGGGATTGCAGGAAGAATTCTGGAAATCAGAAAGGAAATTGTGCGCGAGAGTTTGTCCGATTTTCAAAACGTAGAGCACCGACTTGAGTTTGTGGCGCGGGTAAACGGAATTGAATTTATTAACGATTCAAAAGCGACCAATGTAAACTCTACCTGGTATGCACTGGAGAGTATGGAGAAACCAACTGTTTGGATAGTAGGTGGTGTTGATAAAGGAAATGATTACTCAGAACTAATTGATTTGGTAAAAGAGAAAGTGAAAGCGATCATTTGCCTGGGAACAGATAACTCAAAAATCATTGAGACGTTTAAATCGGTGGTTCCTACCATTGTCGAAGCCTCTTCGTCCGAAGAAGCAGTTGCTTTTGGATATCGATTGGCAGCTAAAGAAGAAACGGTTTTACTTTCTCCTGCTTGCGCAAGTTTTGATTTATTCGAAAACTACGAGGATAGAGGAAATCAATTTAAGACAGCTGTACGAGCTCTTTAATGATATCGACGTATAATCACGGGGATGAAATCTGTGCGATGAATAGATCATCACAAAAGAGAATTCTTGTGTGTATTTCTAAAAGTAGAAGCTGTAACAGCTAATGGTAAAGAGTGTATTAAAATATTTGGAAGGGGATAAGGCTATTTGGATTTTAACAATCCTTATGCTCGCTTTTTCATTAATAACGGTCTATAGTTTTGTTCCTATTTTGGTGAAAACTGAAGGAGGGACACCGTTTAAATACCTTTTCAAGCATTTCGTATATGTAATCATTGGTTTTGGGTTGATGTTTTGGGTGCATAAGCAAAGTCCCGTTCTGCTTTCCCGTCTGGCAAGATTTATTTTTTACCTGTCAATAGCCTTATTGATATTTACTTTCTTCTTTGGTGTTACGGTAAATAATGCCAGTCGATGGATCAGAATACCGATTATATCACTGACGTTTCAGACTTCTGATTTTGCCAAATTAGCCTTAATTATATATCTGTCTAGGCTTTTGGTCAAGAAGAAAGATGTTTTGCATGATTGGAAAAAAGGATTCTGGCCGGTTATATGGCCTGTTTTATTGATAGTTGCGTTGATTGCAAAAGATAACTTTTCTACAGCAGCCATTATTTTTGCTATTGCGTTGGTTATTATGTTTATCGGACAGGTCCGCTTGAAGATGATTCTTACCCTGATAGGCGGTGGAATCGTAGCTGGAGGATTGATGGTTGCTTTGCATAAGGCAGCTCCGGATCTGAATATCCTTCCGCGTTACGAAACCTGGGAAAACCGGATTCTGAATCGGGCAGCAGAAGAGAAAGATGTATTGACAAATGCGCAGTCAATTAATGCTGAGTTAGCGATACACAATGGCGGAGTTAGTGGAGTGGGCCCGGGTAAAGGAAAACTCAAGCTCTATACAGCAGAGGCATACGCAGATTTTTTCTATTCCAGTTTTGTTGAGGAATTTGGTCTTATTGGTGCTGTTGGTCTTATTCTGACATACTTGATTTTGTTGTTTCGGATAATTCGAATTGGTCTGAAATCCGAGCGACTTTTTGAAGTCTATTTGTGTGTTGGAATCGGTTTGATTTTGATTACACAGGCATCTGTAAATATGTTGGTGTGTACGGGTATTTTCCCGGTTACGGGACAGAACATGCCTTTTTTGGCAATGGGAGGGTCTGCTTTGGTAATGGTATGTGTTTCACTGGGGATTATCCAGAGTGTAGCGCGGTCGCAACAAGTAAAAGAAGCATAGAATGAAAGAACTGAAACGCGTAATAATAAGTGGTGGAGGAACCGGAGGACATATTTTTCCGGCTATTGCTATTGCAGATGAAATAAAAAGAAAGTTTCCGCAGTGCGATATTCTTTTTGTTGGTGCAGAGGGAAAAATGGAAATGGAAAAAGTGCCTGCTGCCGGATATAAAATTGTAGGGCTGCCTATCGCAGGGTTACAGCGTAGGATCACAGTACAAAACTTAGTATTGCCTTTTAAATTGCTTTCAAGCCTGATGAAAGCAAGAAAAGTTGTGAAAGAATTTGATCCACAGGTAGCTATTGGTGTTGGAGGATATGCTTCAGGACCCACCTTGCAAATGGCGAATGCACTTAAAATACCTACTGTCATTCAGGAACAGAATTCATTTCCTGGCAAAACCAACAAATGGCTGGCTGCAAAAGCAGCTAAAATATGTGTTGCTTATGAGGGGTTGGAAAGATTTTTTCCTCCTTCAAAGATTGCAGTTACAGGGAATCCGGTTCGGCTTGAAGTGACAAAAATTGAAGGGAAGAAGGATAAAGCATTTGCGCATTTTGGGTTGTCGGAAGCGAAGAAAACCGTTTTGGTAATCGGAGGAAGTCTGGGAGCCAAAACATTAAATGATGCAATGGATGAAAGTGTCCAGAAGCTTGCCGAAAATAATATTCAGGTAATCTGGCAGTGTGGTAAATACTATGCAGATGCTCTATTGAATAAATGGAAGGATCGTTTACCGGATGGTGTATGGTTAAACCCTTTCATTTTTGAAATGGATTTGGCGTATGCGGCAGCGGACATTGTTGTCTCAAGAGCAGGAGCGATCTCGGTGTCTGAACTTTGCCTGGTAAAAAAACCGGTGATTCTTGTTCCGTCACCGAATGTGGCAGAAGATCACCAGACAAAAAATGCTATGGCATTAGTGAACAAAGGGGCAGCCAGATTAGTGAAAGATACTGAAGCCCGGAGTGTATTAGCGAATGAAATTTTACAGCTTGCAGGAGATTCGGAAGCGCAGATAGGATTGAGTGATGCTATTGAAACTCTGGCGAAGCCAAATGCAACGCAGGATATTGTACAGGAAATTATCAACGTGATATAGTGGATCTGAAAGAAGTACATAGCGTCTATTTTATCGGTATCGGAGGTATCGGTATGTCTGCATTGGCAAGATATTTTAATGCGATGGGGAAGAAGGTGTCCGGTTATGATAAAACTCCATCTCCACTTACAGATACATTACAAAAAGAGAGAATCGATATACATTTTGAGGATTGGGGAGAAGCAGTTGTCGGAAAGCTAGACAAAACATCGACAATTGTTATCTATACCCCCGCTGTTCCCACAGATTTCGGAGAGTTAGAAGCTCTTAGAGATATGGGGTATGTAATGATGAAACGGGCGCAGATGCTGGGATACATTACCCGGTATACGAAAGGAATTGGTGTGGCAGGAACACACGGTAAGACAACGACTAGTACAATGTTAGCGCATGTACTGCATCAGAGTATTGGTTGTAATGCTTTTCTCGGAGGAATCAGTAGCAACTACGGGACCAACTTGTTGTTAGATTCTTCTTCCGATATCAGTGTTGTCGAGGCGGATGAGTTTGATCGATCCTTTTTACAGTTGCATCCTTTTGGAGGAGTGCTTACGGCGGTAGATGCAGATCATCTTGATATATACGAAAGTGCTTCGGCATTGCTGGAAGGATTTGAATTGTATATCAATAAAATTGATCCTGAGGGTTTTTTGCTTATACATGATACCATTCAATTGCCTTCTGCTTGTAAACAGATTCGTTATGGGTTAAGCAGAGAAGCAGACATTCAGGGGATGAATTTGCGGTACGAAGCAGGTACATTTCGTATGGAGATACGTGTGTACGATGAAGTGTGGCAAAATGTAATATTGGGTGTTCCCGGGATTCATAACGCTGAGAATGCATTGGCAGTGATTGGGGTTAGCCTGGAACTTGGAGTCTCAAAAGAGGCAATTATAGAAGGGTTGCAGTCATTTAAAGGTGTCAAAAGACGCTTTGAGTACATCATTAAAGAACCGAACAGGGTTTATATAGATGATTATGCACATCATCCGACGGAAATCAAGGCTCTTTTGTCCTCGATCCGTTTGTTGTATCCGGAAAAGCGTGTTTTGGGAATCTTTCAGCCGCATTTATTCAGTAGAACACGTGATTTTATGCCTGAATTTGCCCGTTCACTTTCCGAATTAGATGAGTTGATAGTCCTTCCTATTTATCCGGCTCGTGAACTTCCCATAGAAGGGATTACAAGTGAAGCTTTAGTGGGGCAAGTGTCAGGCGATAAGGGACAGGTGTTGTCTCCGGATGCAGCGATAGAGTACGTGACCAAATCTGATTGGGACGTTTTACTGACAATTGGTGCAGGAGATATTGACCGAATTGTACAACCCCTAAGAGAAAGGCTGATATGAAAGCAAATCTTAAATACATCGGTTGGGGACTTTTCTGTATAGGAGTGATTATTGCTATGCGATTTACAAAGAAGTCACACGAAGAGCGTGTAATGGATTTTCCGGAAATTGTTCTTGAAACACCACAAGACAATGTCTTTTTAAGCTCAGAAGATGTAAAGGAGCGACTGGTAAAAAAAGGAATTAAAATTGAATCCATTCAGCGTAAAGAACTGAATACCGGATTTATTGAGCAGGTTTTGGTTGAAATGCCTGAAATTGAGGAGGCTAAAGTCTATGCGTCTTTAAGTGGCGAGTGGACCATTTCAGGAAAGATCCGGAGACCGGTTGCACGGGTCTTTAATACCCGTGGAGAAAGCTATTATCTGGACGACAAAGGAAAAAAAATGCCTTTGTCACCGATCTATACAGCACGTGTAATTCCGGTTACAGGAAAGGTTAGAGATAAGCTGTATGACCCGGATATAAACGAAATAATTAACAATGACAGTTTGAAAAGTATTAGTCTTCTGCCTCAGATCTATGCAATAACAAACTATGTTTGTAATGATGCCTTCTTGCACGCTCAAATCACCCAGATCCATATTGAAGAAAATGGTGATTTTGTGTTGATTCCGAGAGTAGGAATGCAGCAAATCGTTTTTGGAAAGATTGATGATGAAGCGGTTATTAAAGAACGATTTGATAAGTTAAAGATTTTTTACCGTGAGGCAATGCCATTTGCCGGATGGGGGAAATATGAGACAATAAATTTGAAGTTTAAGAAACAAATAGTTTGCACCAAAAGGAGTTTGTAATGTCGAATGAAATTGTAGTAGGACTGGATATCGGAACCACAAAGATTGCCTGCTTTGTTGGTCGCAGAACGGAACATGGAAAAATAGAAATTCTTTCCATGGGACGCAGCGAGTCATTAGGTGTGAAACGTGGTGTTGTATCAAATATTGAACAGACAGTTCAGTCGATAGTGACTGCTGTCCGTGAGGCGCAGGAGAGAGTTGAGGGAAGCCTTGAGATCAATGTGGTGAATGTTGGTATTGCAGGGCAACATATCAAAAGTTTGCAGCACCGGGGTATTCTGACACGTAAATCCAATGAAGACGAAATTTCGCAAATCGATATTGATGCCCTGATTGATGACATGTACAAGCTCGTAATGGAGCCGGGTGAAGAAATTATTCACGTTCTTCCTCAGGAGTACATTGTGGATGGTGACCAGGGGATCAAAAACCCGATTGGTATTTCCGGTGTGCGTCTGGAGGCAAACTTCCATATCATCACAGGACGAATTTCCGCAGCAAAGAATATTAAAAAATGTGTGGATAAAGCAGGGCTTACGGTAGATGAGATGATTCTTGAACCTTTGGCTTCTTCTGAGGCTGTACTTTCTGATGAAGAAAAAGAAGCAGGTGTTGTTTTGGTAGACATCGGTGGTGGTACTACAGATGTGGCTATTTTCCATGAAGGAATTATTCGACATACAGCTGTAATTCCTTTTGGAGGAAACGTGATTACTGAAGATATCAAAGAAGGATGTACGATAATGAAGCGTCAGGCAGAGTTGTTGAAACAAAAATTTGGTTCTGCTTTGGCAAGCGAAAGTCAGGATAACGAAATCGTTTGTATTCCGGGATTGAGAGGTCGCGAACCAAAAGAGATCTCTGTGAAGAATCTGGCGAGTATCATTCAGGCACGTATGGAGGAAATTATCGAACATGTACACTATGAAATCCGTAATTCAGGTTACGAAAAGAGATTGATCGGAGGAATAGTGGTAACGGGTGGGGGTGCGCAATTAAAGCACGTAACACAATTGTTCGAATACATTACCGGAATGGATACACGTGTGGGATATCCGAACGAGCATCTGGCACCATCTCCGAATATTGATAACCTGACTAGCCCGATTTATGCAACCGGGATTGGTTTGGTGATCAAAGGATTCCAGAAAATGGAGCGGGAGTCCATGACACATGCTTCAAGTACTATAAAAACGCATTCGAAGAGAACCAAAGGAAGTTTCTTTGAGAAGTTGATCACCAAAGGGGTGAAATGGTTTGAAGAAGAGGAATAAGAAACAATAGACAACAATAAACAGTAAAAAACCTGAATCGTATGGAATTTGATATGCCAAAAGGACAATCTTCGATTATCAAAGTGATCGGAGTTGGGGGTGGAGGTAGCAATGCCGTAAACCATATGTTTAGTATGGGAATTAAAGGAGTTGACTATGTAGTATGTAATACTGATTGTCAGGCTTTGGAGATGTCTCCGATTCCCGTAAAAATTCAGTTAGGACCAAGTCTGACTGAAGGTAGAGGAGCGGGGTCTATTCCTGAAATAGGAAAGAATGCCGCAATTGAAAATATTGAGGAGATCAAAGAAGTTCTTGAAAAGAATACAAAAATGGTCTTCGTAACTGCCGGAATGGGTGGTGGAACAGGTACAGGTGCTGCGCCGGTTATTGCGAAGCTTGCCAAAGATCTGGGAATACTTACCGTAGGTATTGTTACTGTTCCTTTCAATTTCGAAGGAAGAAAGAGAAGACAGCAAGCCGAAGCAGGTCTTGAAGAAATGCGTCAGAATGTAGACACCTTGTTGGTTATTAACAATGAGCGTTTGCGTGAGATGTATGGGAACCTTAGCCTGGGGAATGCCTTTGCACAGGCAGATGATGTAGTTACTACTGCTGCAAAAGGAATTGCAGAAGTGATTTCGGTAACCGGAGCTATTAATGTTGACTTTAATGATGTTAACACGGTTATGCGTAATAGTGGTGTGGCTATCATGGGATCAGCAATGGCTGAAGGTGAAAACCGTGCAATAGAGGCAGTACAACGAGCGCTTTCTTCTCCATTGTTGAATGATAATGATATTGCTGGTGCGCAATACGTATTGTTGAACATTACGTATGGTGATAAGGAGGTGCTGATGGATGAAATTGCGGATATTACGGATTATATCCAGGATGAAGCAGGTTCAACAGCAGATGTGATCTGGGGACATGGTCAGGATACTTCTCTTGGAGATGGTATTAGCGTGACACTGATTGCAACGGGTTTTAATTCCTCTCCGGTAACGGGTTTTGAAAAAGCTCCGGAAAAAACATTCCGTAAACTGGAGGAAGAAGCCAAAGCAGAGATTAAAACACCGATGTCAACTCCGGTAGAAGAACCGCAGAAAGAGGTGGAAGAAATGCCTTTTTTGAAAAAAGAGGTGGTGAGTGAGCAGGAGGTAAATACTACTGTTGAAAATGAAGTAGCTGAAGAGCCAAAGTTAGAAGAAGAACCAAAACAACAACAGGTTTTTTATAGCCTTGATGAAGAAGAGGAAACTTTTACTTCTGTTCATGAAGATACAGAGAAAGAAGAAGATTCGCAGGCATCAATTTCATTTGACTGGGAAGTGAAAAACGAAATCACTGAGGAAGTGAGCTTCGAAAAACCTTCGGAAACAGAAAGTCAGAAAGAAGAAAAAGTAACGCGTTACGTGTTGGAGGATGATCTGGAAGCAAAAGTTGAAAACACGGAGAGTGTTGAAACAGGACTTTCTCCGGAAGAACAACAACGAAAAGCAGAGGAGCGAATGATGCGTATTCGTGAGTATACCAGTAAGCTGAAAAAACCGGATGGTATTTCGGAGCTGGAAAAAGAGCCTGCTTTTATGCGTAGAAATATAACGTTGGATGATACGCCACATTCATCTGAGTCGAGTGTATCCAGATTCGGATTATTTGGAAGTGATGAAGAAGGAAAGTCTGATTTGCGGGGGAATAATTCATTCTTACACGACAACGTAGATTAATAGAAAAAGGAAATGGGATTAACAGAAAAGATTAACAACGATATTAAACAGGCAATGCTCGCAAAGGAGAAAGAGAAGCTTGCTGCATTGCGTGATATTAAGTCTAAACTTTTACTTGAGGCGACATCAGGAGCTGGTGAAGTAACGGAAGAAGTGGAGACAAAAGTTATCATGAAGTTGTACAAACAACGTATTGAAACATACGAGTTGTACAAAGAACAGGGACGTGAAGATCTTGCTGCGGAAGAATTGTTGCAGGCTGAAATCATAAAAGCATATATGCCGGAGATGATGTCAGAGGATGAAATACGTGCTGCTGTTCGTGAAAAAATTGCTCAGGTAGGTGCTACAGGACCACAGGATATGGGTAAGGTAATGGGGCCGCTTTCTAAAGAGTTAGCCGGAAAAGCTGACGGAAAGGTCATTTCCACACTTGTAAAAGAAGAATTGGCAAAGTAGTCTGTCAATTTGATGCAGGTTAGTTTATTGTTACCAAAAAAACGGAGGTTAGAACCTCCGTTTTTTTTATGCCTTTTTCTTCATGAAATCTATAAAAGCGTGCAATTGATTTTTGAGTTCAGCTAAATCTTCTGTTGTGACATCAGTAGCCTGCATTCCTGCTGCTAATTGCATGGGAATACAGGAAGCTTCATCCTGTAGTGCTTTCCCCTTTTCGGTAAGTAAAACAATTACTTTACGCTCATCTTCTTTAGATCGTTCTCTTGTAACGATCCCCTGTGTTTCCAAACGTTTAAGTAAAGGGGTAATGGTATTGGTATTCAAAATTAACTTCTTTGCAATATCATTTACCGGTTGACCATTTTGTTCCCAAAGTACAAGGAGTACCAGATACTGAGGATAGGTAATTCCCAGTTTGTCCAGCATAGGTTGGTATTCTCTTATCACCAATCGGGAAGCCGCATATAAAGGAAAACAGATCTGGTTATCCAGTTTTAACTGTTCATATTTCATAACTACGCATTTAATAAATGATGCTTCTGAATGTATGCTTCAATTGCCTCAGGTTTGGTAATGGGGGAAAATCGCTTGATGGGTTTCCCGTTACTATCGATAAGAAATTTAGTAAAATTCCATTTGATCCGGCTTCCAAACCATCCACCTAATTTTGATTTAAGAAATCCAAACAAGGGGTGTGTATTAGGACCATTAACTTCAATCTTAGCGAACATCGGAAAGGTAACACCGTAATTGATTACACATCCTTCTGCGATAGACTCTTCGTCTCCCGGTTCCTGATTACCAAATTGATTACATGGAAATCCGAGGATGACCAATCCCTGATCTGCATGTTTTTTGTACATATCCTCCAATCCTTCCAGTTGAGGAGTAAAACCACATTTACTAGCTGTATTTACAACTAAAATTGTTTTTCCTTTAAACTCTTCCATGTTGATTTTTTTTCCCTGGAGAGTTGTTGCATCGAATGAATAGAAATCAGTTTTCATTAGTTTATTTTTTTAGTTAAAATTCCGGTTGACCACAGCGCCCAAACTACGAGAACAGGTTGAAAAAACAAGCGGATCAATCGTGCCTGATCGGTATCCAGACCAAATGCGTCAACTCCGTTAAGGTATTGTGCAATATTCCCTGGGAACACGGCTATAAAAAACAGAGCTGTTATCCAACCTACAGTTTGTTTGTATTTCCCTCCTACTAATAGGGATAGTCCCAGTACAATCTCTACGACACCGGAAAGTATAACTACGAGATCCGTATTCATAGGAAGCCATTGTGGAACCTGTGCCTGAAATTCTGAACGCAGAAAAGTGAGATGACCTGTTCCCGCATAGACGAGAGCAGCACCTAGTAGTAACCGGAAGATAAATTGTAATGTAAAGCGGTTCATATTAATTAATTTATATCGTTCGCGATACAAATGTAAGTAAAAATATTTTATGTCGCAAGCGATATAAAATGCAATAAACAAAAATGAGGGAGTTACCAAGCTCCCTCAATCTATAATCTAATACTGAATTAATGCAAGACTTCGATAGCTTTCAATGCTTCCGGGTCTGATTCCATAATGACTCTGAAGTAACCTTGTTCTACCCAGATTTGTCGGGCAATTTCTGCTTTAAGGTATTTGCGTAGATTGGCTTTGCTTTTTTCTTCCCCCGTGATATCCCGGTCAATACCCAGTTCTTTTTCGGCATACGTTAAAAATTCATTCAGTAATGCATCGGAAACAGAAAATGTTTTAGCATAGATATCCTCATTCTTCCACTTGCTTCTTCCCCATTCATTTACTTTATCGAAGGCAAAATGACCGAAGGCAAGACCGTAACGTAATTCGGAGAGGTAAAAACTGGAGTGGCTCGAATCATAGGGTACAAAAATATCCGGCATGATTCCCCCGCCTCCATATACGGTGCGTCCACCAGGTGTTGTGTATTTGAGAGAGTCCACAAATAGAGTAGAATCCACAGCGTATAATTCTCCGTTTTCATAACGGTGGAAGAAATCCTCTGTATAGTCAACGTTTTCTCCATACGGGCGTTGAATACAGCGCCCGGTTGGGGTGTAATAACGAGCAACCGTAAGACGTATATTACTCCCGTCACGAAGAGGAATATCTTCCTGTACCAGTCCTTTTCCAAAAGAACGGCGACCAATGATCATACCGCGATCGTTATCCTGAATAGCTCCTGCAACAATTTCACTGGCTGAAGCTGAGTTTTCATTGATAAGAACGGCAACCTCAATATCTTTCAGAATTCCACGCGAAGAGGAAGTGTATCTTCTCTCGGGTTGGTTCGCACCATCTGTATAGACGATAAGTTTCCCCGATTCCAGAAACTCATCAATAATTTCAATGGCACTACCGAGTACGCCACCTCCGTTATCACGTAAATCAAAAATGAGTTTTTTCATTCCTTTCACCTTCAAAATCGTTGCGGCAGAGTAAAACTCGTCCGAAGAGGTTTGGGAAAATTGTTCTAAACGAATATATCCGACATCGGGAGTGATCATCGTAGCGCATGAAATGCTTTCCAAGGGAATAATGCCACGTGTTATGACATGTTTTGATGTTTTACCATTTCTGAAAACTTTTACAGCAACCTTGGTTCCCGGTTCTCCTTTCAGATGATCCATTACCCAGCTATTGCTGAGAGAAATTGTGCTTAGTTCTACTCCGTCTACTTCTATAATACGGTCTCCGGGGAGTATATCAGCCTTTTCAGAAGGAGAGAGAGGGATGACATGTGTAATAGCAAGGGAATCTCTGTGTAACATAAACCGGACACCTATCCCGCCGAATTTTCCGTCGATACTTTCCATCATACGAGCCACCTCGGAAGAAGGAATGTAGTTTGAGTGCGGATCGAGTTTGTGGAGAACGTCATTGATGGCTTTGTCTAAAAAGTGATCCCTGTCAATCGTATCAACATATCTTTCCTCAATAACCTCCAGAATACTTTCAAACTTGGCCCCCAGATCGGAAGAGGATTTTCCGTAAGTTATAAGTGAGTTCTTATTTAACTGAAGACCCATATAGTAACCTCCGGCAAGTGCCAGAGCAACAATCAGGGGAAAAAAGAGTTTTATGTTATTCTTCATCCGTATAGGAAATTTGTTCTACCGTTATTCCGGCTTCTATCAAAAAGTCAATTCCGGACCGGTCTTTATATTCATCTCTGTACACAACCCGGGCAATTCCGGCCTGCAAAATAAGTTTGCTACATTCTTTACAGGGCGATAGTGTAAGATATAACGTTGCTCCGTTAGAATTGTTGGTTGATCTCGAAACTTTTAGAAGCGCGTTAGCTTCTGCATGGAGCACATACCAGTTTGTCATACCGTTCTCGTCCTCACAGTCGTTGTCAAATCCGGAGGGAGTACCATTGTATCCGTCAGATATGATCATTCTGTCTTTTACTATCAGAGCTCCTACCTTTTTTCGGTTACAATGTGAAAGATTTCCCCATGTTTGAGCCATCTTCAGGTAGGTAATGTCGTATCGTCTTTGTTTTTGCCTGTTTGAATACATGATGCTCGTAAATTTTATTCTGCAAAAGTAATATTTTGAATCAGTATCAGGGAGTAAATTTGTATCCAACCCCTCTGATAGAATGGAAATAAACAGGGTGCTTAGGATCTTTTTCGAAGATTTTTCGGAAGTTGAGAATATAATTATCAATAGTTCTTGAGGTAGGGTATTGGTCAACCCCCCAAATCTCATCCAGTATCATGTTACGCGAAACAACTTCTCCCGAATGAAGGTTGAACAGTTGAAGTAAATCAATTTCTCGCTTGGTGAGTGTTGTGACCGGGCTTCCGTTTTCTTCCACATCAAATGTTTTAAAATCAACCGATTTATTACCAATCAGCAACTTTTCGGTTGCTGTAGTAGATTCATTTTTTCCTGTCAAAACGAATACCCGGAGCAGTAACTCCTCCAGATCAAAGGGTTTAGGCAGGTAATCATTTGCTCCCAGTTTTAACCCGGCAATCCGGTCTGTTGTTGTTCCTTTTGCGGAGAGAAATAGGATGGGGACATTCGAGTGCTCCCTGTAAGTGCGGCAAATGTCAAATCCACTCACGTGCGGGAGCATTACATCCAGGATCACAAGTGCATATTCGTCAAGTTTGTCTGCTTTTTCCAAAGCCATTTTGCCATCAGAAGTATCCTCAACTTCAAAACCTTCCATTTCCAGATTTAACTTAATCATCTCTCTCAGGGAGGCTTCATCTTCTACCAGCAGAACTTTTTTCTTCATGCATTGTAATTTAGGCAAAAATAAGAATTGTAGAGTAAGATTATAGTAATGATGTAGTAATTATGATCTTACGGGCTATTTGTCCGAAACAAATAATTTGATACATTTGTCTCTCTTTCCGACTTTTGTTGCTTTACCTTTTTTAAACCATAATAAACTGTAATAGAATGAAAAAGTATTTACTTTATGCCGGTGCAGTGTTGTTGGGAATGACAACCTTGAAGGCACAAGTAAGTGAGGGGGGGATCCCGGTATCCTTTAAAAAATCATGGAATTCCTTTCAGGTAAATCATCAGGTAGTTTCGCTTCAAGCTCCTGACACAGAACAATTGTCTATTGAAGATCAACAGGAAGATTTGAAGAGTAAGCCATATCGGGTTGGTGTAATTATTCCGGTTAACCTGAACCCCGAAAACTCAGGAACCTGGTACGAGCTTGAAGATGGTTCTCAGGTATGGCGTTTATCAATTACCGCAGAGAATGCAAAGGCATTAGGATTGTACTTCTCAAAGGATATTCAGTTGCCGACCGGGGCAGAGCTTTTTGTATATAACAAGAATAAGAAGCAGATTTTAGGTGCCTACACATCAAATACTCCTACCTTCCGGGCAATGGAAATGGTACAGGGAGATTTGCTGACAATAGAATATTTTGCACCTAAGGGAACCTACCTGCGTCCTGAAATCGCAATTGGAGAAGTTGCGTATTTCTACAGAGGTGTTCAGGATCACGTTGGTGTATATTCGGATAATAATTTTTCTTTGAAAGCAGCGTCTTGTCAGGTTGATGTAGCTTGTACTCCAGAAAGAAATGGTTGGGAAGATCAGATTAATTCAGTTGTTCATTACTCTTTTAATCAGGGAGGATCTGTATTTGTCTGTTCAGGTGCTGTCGTTAATAATACGGCAATGGATTTTAAACCCTACATTTTAAGTGCCTGGCATTGTGGAGAGCCGTCAGTCGGAACTAATATTTCTGCCTGGGTTTGGTATTGGAATTATCAAAAAACAGTATGTCAGCCATCGGGAAATGGTTTTGATCCTTCCAAAGGTTCACAGACCATGTCTGGGGGCCAGGTTAGAGCTTCATCGGCTAACGGAACTTTAAACAATCCTCCGGGAGACAATGAGGTGGCAGGTTCAGATTTCTATCTGGCAGAGCTGAATTCAAATATTCCGCATTCATACGGAGCGTATTTCGCAGGTTGGGATAGAAGAGATGTTGCAGCCACTTCGGGAGTCGGAATTCATCATCCTGCTGGAAGTGCAAAGAAAATCTCAACATATTCAACAACATTATTATCTTCTACCTATAATGGTGGGGCAACTGATGCACATTGGCGTGTAAGATGGGCTGCGACAACAAATGGTCATGGTGTTACAGAAGGTGGTTCTTCGGGATCTCCGATCTTTAATCAGAACGGGCGTATTGTTGGACAACTGTCAGGTGGACTTTCTACCTGTGCATCTACCAGCTCCCCTGATTTGTACGGGAAACTGTATTCGGATTGGGATAGAAACGGAACATCGAACCAGGCTCGTTTAAAGCCCTGGTTGGATCCGGGTAACACCGGGGCTACATCAATGGAGGGAGCGTATGCTAATGCAGGAACAAATCTGAAAAAGTACTCCGAAGAATTGATCACAGTTTACCCGAATCCTACAGGAGGTAAACTTTACGTGGAATTACCCGGTGGAAATCTTCAGGATGTGATTGTCTCCTTGTTTGATATGTCGGGTAAACAGTTATTTTCTGAGATCATTTCCGGGACAGAATTATACGAGTTGAACCTAACAGATGTATCAACTGGTGTATATCATTTGACAATCCAGTCGGGAGAGGAAATTTTCAGAGTAAAAGTTAGTAGACAATAAGATATATATCTGTGCTGTAAAGGAATGAGAGTAAGATTTTATCTCTGCAGCACAGGCATTTTTTTTAATATCCCTTTACATGGGGTGAGATTGACCAAAAAGATTAATTTTGCCAAAAGAAAAATCAGATAAAATGAACATACCTGGAAATCTAAAATACACAAAAGACCATGAATGGGTGAGTGTTGAAGGAGATACTGCTACAATCGGAATCACGGATTTTGCTCAGAGTGAGTTGGGTGATATCGTTTATGTAGAAGTTGAGACTGAAGGCGAGACTCTTGATAAAGAAGAAGTTTTCGGAACAGTTGAAGCGGTAAAGACCGTTTCCGATTTGTTTATGCCTGTGAGTGGAGAAATTCTTGAGTTCAATACGGAACTGGAAGCTAATCCTGAAGCAGTAAACAGTGATCCTTACGGTGATGGGTGGATGATCAAAGTGAAGTTGTCAGATACTTCAGAACTTGATGCCCTTCTTTCTGCTGATGATTACAAGGCTCTTGTAGGGTAAGTATGTTCTGGCGGTATTTAATACCCGGTATTTTATGGCTGATATTGCTTATAGCACTCAGTTTAGCTCCGGGAGATGAAATGCCTCAGCACGTTGTTAGCCTGTTTGCTTTCGATAAATTGATGCACTGGTTTTTTTATGGTATGCTGACACATTTATGGTTGGTAGGACTAAAAAAACAGTATGTGTATTCATGGTTGAAAAGAAAAGCGCTACTTGTGGTAGTTTTGGGAGTTATAGTTCTTGGGATTATAATTGAACTGATACAGGGAAGTGTTATTTCGGGCAGATATTTTGAAATTTGGGATATTTTGGCTAATATTATAGGATGTTTAATGGGGATTCTTTTATTCCGTTTTATTTATGGGAAGGAATCTTTAGTTTAGGCATAGTTTTTGATAAAATTGCTATATTAGCAACGGATAAATTGTAAATATGGAACCTAAAAAGAACCCGGAAGTTGATGCGGAACAATTGAGACCAGCCTTGGTTGGTGTAGGATTGTTCTTTGCGGCAGCTTTTGTTTTGGTTGCGTTTACTTATGGCGTTTCTTCCGGAAACGGAGACGGCGGGGAAGATGATGCAATCAATAAGGAAATTCAGTTTGAGCAGGTTGTGGAGGAAGAACCACCACCACCGGAAGACACTCCGCCACCACCGGAGGAACCTGAAGTTCCACCACCACCAACAGATGAGGTGAACGAGGTAGAAAACGATGAGGAAGAGACGCAAATGTCTATTGCCCCACCGGATGTGGAACCACCTAAGGTGACAAACACACCTCCGCCGCCACCTGAGAAGATTGTAGACTTCCCTGAAGAGCAACCTTCTTTCCCGGGTGGAGAAGAAGCCATGATGAAATTTATTCAGCAGAATATTAAATATCCTGAAATGGCCGTTCAAATGGGAGATCAGGGACGTGTATACGTTCAGTTTGTTGTCGAAACAGACGGTGCGATCACTCAGGTGAAGACGGTACGGGGAGTTACTCCTGAATTAGACAGAGAGGCCGAGCGAGTGGTGAAAGCCATGCCGAAATGGTCTCCTGGAAAACAGAGAGGTAGACCGGTGCGAGTTCGATACACCGTTCCGATATATTTCAGACTTGGATAAGAAATTGATATCCCCTCGTTTAGACGAGGGGATTTTTGTTTATATGCGGTAAGTTTTCTTTGATATTTACAATCTATTTTCGCATTTTTGAGTAAATTTTACTCCATGAAGTTACTGGCCAAAGAATTATTCTCCTACATCGATCTGACAACTTTGAATGCTACGGATTCTGTTTATTCGGTTGACAAGCTGATTGATTTTGCACTCGATAATGAGACACAGGGAAATGCTGTGGCAGCAATTTGCGTTTTTCCCAATTTTGGTGAACATGTTGTATCTCGTCTTACGAATTCGAAAATTCATACTGCAGTAGTTGCCGGAGGGTTTCCACATGGTCAGACATTCACCGGATTGAAGCAAACGGAAGTGCAGGCAGCGGCACAAAGTGGAGTAGATGATATTGATATTGTCCTTAACAGAGGGTTATTCTTCGGAGGGGATATGGAAGCTGCGAAGCATGAAATCATACTATTAAAGGAGAGTTCAGGGCGAACAAAACTAAAAGTCATACTGGAAACAGGGGAATTAAAAACAGATGAAAATATCCGGTCTGCTTCTGCTCTTGCGATCTCTGCAGGAGCTGATTTCATAAAAACCTCGACGGGAAAGTGTGAAATAGGAGCAACATTTAAAGCAGCGCGGATTATGTGTCAGGAAATCCGAAGAGAATTTGAAGCTTCCGGAAAAAAAATAGGATTTAAACCCAGTGGAGGAATTCGTACCTTTGATGATGCGGCTTTGTATAGAGATGTTGTACTGGCGGAGTTGGGAGAAGATTGGCTAACTCCTGATCTGTTCCGTATAGGCGCAAGTTCTTTAGCCGGAGATTTGTTAAAATTAATCAATTCATGACCATCAATCAATTCGATAGTGAAATTCAGGCAGCCATTCGTGCAGCTATTGCCGCTACGGATGAGATTCTGGATGTGTATGTGAATGATTTCGATACGATCATTAAGTCGGATGGGAGTCCGGTTACCGAGGCTGATTATCGATCTTCGCAGATTATCGAAGAGTTTTTAGCTCCTACAAAAATCCCTATCATTGGTGAAGAAATGAAGAACCGGGATTTTAAAGAAAGAAAAGACTGGCACAAATGCTGGGTGATAGACCCGGTTGACGGAACAAGAGAATTTGTGAATCGAAATGATGAGTTTGCCATAAACATTGCCCTTGTGGTAGATGAGAAACCAGTATTCGGACTAATTGCTTCCCCGGTAGAACATTATATGATGTTTGGAGGTAAAGAAATGGGATTGTTTCAGGCATTTTATACAAATGCATCTCCGGATATTGAAGAAATTGATAAAGGTGAAAGTGAGAGTTCAGATTCGATAGTTGTATTGACTTCCCGTAGTCATGATTCAGGAATGATTACAGACTACCTGGATAATCTGGAATCAGAATATGGTGAATTAACGTATTTGAGAAAGGGGAGCGCACTGAAATTTATTGATCTTGTTAAGCAAAAGGCGCATAGCTATCCGCGATTCGCTCCGACTATGGAATGGGATATTGCAGCCGGTCAGGCGCTACTCGAAGCAGCTGGAGGAACCGTTCTAAATGCTGAAACAGGTTTGCCATTGACGTATAATAAACCCAATCTGTATAATCCGTTTTTTGTTGCTGAAAATCTACCCGGATAGTGAAACTCCTCCTGTATATCCTACTACTTTTTCCCGTTGCACTTTCTGCTCAGCAGCGATTTTATCCCATGGTGGATTTTTATAAAGACAGACTGTACCATACAACGTATGAGATACTACCGGATTCGGTGTATGCTTATACCTACACGGGAGCTTCCTTTTTTCCGGAAACAGAAGAAACTACGTTTCAAATCCACCATTTGAATGAAGATAAGAAAGAGCGAAAATGGCTGGGAAGAAAGTTATTTCAGGAACACTTTTTTGAGATCAAAGGCAATGGATATTTTATAACTGTAAATCCTATTGTAGATTTCTCATTGGGACGTGATTTGCATGCTGTAACAACGACTAATTTGTTTTGTAATACGAGAGGATTTGAAGTAAAAGGTGATATCACAGATAAAGTTTCTTTTTCCTCTGATTTCAGAGAAAATCAGCAACGATTTGCAGATTATCAGGCGCACTATATTACGCAGTCCGGAGAGTATTATCCGGGGTCTGGAAATTATATACAACAGAATGGTTCTGTTCCCGGGGCAGCCAGAACCAAGCCTTTTAAAGGGGATGCGTTCGATTATGCCTATGTTACTGGATCAGTGACGTACCGACCTTTCCAGTTTCTAAGAGTGTCACTGGGTAATAACAGACATTTTGTAGGTTCGGGGTACCGTTCGGTACTACTTTCTGACTACTCAGCGAATGCTCCTTATCTCAGGTTTTCGTACCGGATCAATAAGAAGTTAAGTGGAGAAGCAATCTATGGACAACAGCTGAACCTGCTTCGTACGGAGATTCAGTCAAATGCTACCGAGCGACAATATGAAAAGAAAGGTTTTTCAGCACACTATTTTACTTATAAACCCTGGGAATTTGCTGCAATCTCCTTTTTTGAATCTACCGTATGGGACAGAGGTGATTCTACTGAAATCAGAAGAGTACACGGGTTGTATTATAATCCGGTTCCGATTATAAATACAGCCGTTTTAGGAACAAAAGGAACCCGGTCCAACTCGATGATTGGGATTAATATGTTGGTTAAGTTGCCGGCACACTTTCATGTATATGGTCAGTTGGCGTTAGATGATTTCAGGTCGTTTTCGCCGGCTTATCAGGTTGGTATGAGATGGTCAGAACCTTTTCGCATCCGGAATTTATTTTTTCAGGTAGAGTATAATACTGTTCCTGAAGGTTTTTATACACATCCTAACCGAAGGTTGAACTTTTCCCATAATAATTTACCATTGGTTCATCCTGTAGGGAATAATTTTTCTGAGGCTATTGTGCGCTTGTCGTATGAATGGAAACGGATAGCAATTGAATCCAAAACAAATCTATATCGTACGACACGAAATCTAAATACAGGGATGTTGGGAGACCGGTTATTGGCTGTATCTCCTATTCCTTCTGTGATCGAAAACGGACGCCTATTCTTGCAGCAGGTAGATGTATTGTACCGGTTTAACCGGATGAATAATTTACAGATCTTTTTATCAATGCTGTACCGTAAAGAAGCATTTCCCTCATCGGATTCGCAGACTTTATATGTCGGTTTTGGGTTGAGAACACAATTAGAAAACCGATATTTTGATTTCTGATGAGAATACTATTGATTGTCATAGGCGTTTTGGTTTTCAGATTGGCATATAGTCAGGAGAGATTGCTATGGAATACATACTTTGTTGAAGACTCAACGGAATCAGACGGGTGGAAATCATTTGATCGTCACACTTCAATTTATCCGCAAATTGCAAAACGTCGGACGGATATGAAGAAGGATACGGTCGATTATACACATACAAACCTGTTTTCTATATTTCCGGTTGCTGATCTTGTCGGAGGAATTACCGAAAACAGATTGGATCTACGGACGGGAGTGGGGGTAGGTATTGAATATGCTCCGGTAAAAGGCTTATATATGCAATTGGGGTATGCCGGAGGGCTGGCAAACAGAGACGCTATTATATATTCGGGCGGCGCATATCCTACCGCATTTTTCAGATTTCAGAATCAGGGATTTACAACCTATCAGTACCATGATCTTAGAGGAAGAATCAGTTATTCTCCCAATAAATTCTTTAATTTTCAGGTGGGATTAGATAATAACAAATTTGGTGAGGGAGATCGTTCTCTTTTATTAGATGGTTATGGAACACCTTATCCGTTTGTTTCATTGCGCTTACGAGTGTGGAGAGCCGAGTATGTAATTTTGCACCAGCTTTTGCGTGAAAGAGATCTGGCTGGAGGTTTTTTTAGAAAACATGCTGCGACACACTATCTGAGCCTGAATCTGTTCAAAGGATTTAACTTTAGTTTTTTTGAGTCTGTTATTTACAGTGGTAAAGCCGGTAGTCAGAGTCGCCCTTTTGAGTGGGAGTACCTAAATCCTTTTATTCTGTACCGACCTGTGGAGTATGGCTTAGGCTCTTCCGACAAAGTACAAATAGGAATTCAGTTGAGCCAGAAAATTTATCCGTCACTTCAGGTTTACGGGCAGTTGATGATTGATGATTTTCTGTTGAAGGAAATCATGGCGGCGAATGGTTGGTGGGCCAATAAGTTTGCTGCGCAATTGGGGGTGAAAGGAAGAAACGTATTTGGGATAAAAGGGCTGCGATATCTTACAGAAGTAAATTTTGCAAGACCCTATACTTATACCCATGGGACAACCGGACAATCGTTTACACATCAGGGAACTGTATTAGCGCATCCGTATGGGGCTAATTTTGCTGAATGGAATACGCGCCTCAGATATGTTGGTGAGAGGTGGGACTTTAATGTCGATGTTGTATATGCATTGAGAGGAAGTGATTTTTCTGACAGTATTTCCTGGGGAGGAGACATCATTCAGTCGTACAATAACCGACCCGGAGAATATGGTTTTTATATTGGGAACGGAGATAAGTATAACTGGACAAAAGTGCAATTGACGACTGGCTATATGGTTGTTCCGAAGTGGAGAATGAGGGCTTTTGTTACTGTTGAGTATCTGGGTAAATCTCATGGGGGAAAATTAAGAAGTTACCTGGGAGGTTTTTTGGGACTTAGAACCGAATTGTGGAACGATCCCCGAAATTATTAAAACTTAATTCAGTCTTAACCGGAAGATTGGGGAGTTTTGTATCTTAGCAAAAAGGATCGTGATGAAATTTTATACAACAGGTGTAGTGGTAGCAGCTTCTTTGTTCTTGTTTTCCTGTTCGGGAGAATCAGAGGTAAAAAGTGAAGAGAGTAATAATGAGGAGGTAGAATATGTAGAAGAGGTTTCTCCGGGAGTTTTTAAAGAAGTATTACCCTGTGCAGATTGTGAGGGGATTGAGACGATAGTTCATCTTAAGGATGACGGAACTGCGGTAATTTTGGAAACGTATCTCGGGGAAGATGAAATTCCTTATGCTTCTTTTGGAGAATGGAATTCAGACAAAGGAAACGTGACAGTTGCCTTTCCGGATCGTGAAATCAGGTATAAAGCACAACGGGACGCAATTGAAATGGTAACTGATTTTGATGTGGAGGAAGCTACAACATTGGATTATACACTTGAAAAATCAGGTGAAAAAGTTGACTTTTCAAAACCTTTTTGGGCAGACGTTCATTATTTCTATATGGCAGATGCACATATCGTGAAATTTGGTGGTAAAACGTATCCGGTAGTTGCAGATTCGACAAATATGGAAATGGAACAGATCTTTTTGAGCACGCCAGATTCACTTCGCGAGGATTTTACAAGCCGTTTGAAACTACAGATGGTAGAAGCGGAAGATATGGAAGGGACAAATAAGGAGCATGCGAAAATCATTGAAATAGTTGAAATTCCTAGGGTTGCTGAGACAACAAAATAAGAATGGTGTACGATTTTAAAAGAGAATCGATCAATGTCAACGAAACGGTGAGGATTGAATTGCTGTTTTTCGATGATTTTGAAATAGATGGCTACATCGCACAACTTTCAGATTCGGAACGTCAGCGGGTTGGTAAATTCTTGCTGCCAAAGAGAAAGAGAGAATTCATTGCTACCCGGTTGCTGAAGAACGAGTTGTTCGGAAGCGATAGTGTGATAGCCTACCGGGAAAATGGAGCCCCGTTTCTGGAAAAAGGCCCCGCTATTTCTATCAGTCATGCGCCGAATGTAGCAGGAATTGCTTTCTCAGAAGATGTTCCGGTCGGTTTTGATCTGGAACCTGTTCGGGAAAAGGTGCACCGGATAAAAGAAAAGTTTTTGCACAGAAGTGAGTATACGAACTTTGATCCCACTTCGACAGCCGACCTGATTAAACTTTGGTCATCAAAAGAAGCGTTATTTAAACTGGCCGGACGGGAAGGAGTAGTTTTTGCGGAAGATTTGTGTCTGGTTCCACTATCTGAGAATCGCCTGAAAGGTAATTTTAGAGTAGATAATCAGTGGTATACTACAGAAATAGCTATTTTTACGAGAGAAGACCTGATTATCACTGTAAATACAAACGATGTACAAAGGACGAAGAGCGATTTTTGATGAAATTTCCGGTAAAACAGGACAAATTGCTATTCTTGTGGATCCTGAAAAAACGAAAGAGGAAGAAATCATCGTTCGTCTGGCGCAAAAAGCCGAATTTGCTGGAGTAAATTACTTTTTAGTAGGAGGTAGTACCGTTTCTGCAAAAGATCTCAAACAATGTATCGCTTTACTAAAACAACATACGCAACTTCCGGTAATCCTGTTTCCGGGGGCTTCCCACCAAATTTCGGATGATGCGGATGCGTTGTTTTTTCTAAACCTTATTTCAGGACGTAATCCGGATTATTTAATCGGTCATCATATTGCTGCAGCTTCTGAGTTGCAGGAAATGAATCTGGAGATTATTCCTACAGCTTATGTATTAGTAGATGGAGGGAAACAGACTTCGGTTCAGTATGTCAGTCAGACAACTCCTATTCCCGGTGAACAGTTTTCAATTGCCCGAAATACAGTTTTAGCGGGTATGATGTTGGGGCTTCAGTTGATTTATTTTGATGCCGGAAGCGGAGCATATAATCTAGTTCCGACTGACTGGATCTATAAATTGAGAAAGGAAATTCAAGTACCTATTATTGTTGGTGGAGGGATTAAATCAATAGAAACGATAGACAAATTCAAAGAAGCAGGAGTTAATCTGATTGTCATCGGAAACCATATTGAAGAAAATATAGATTTCCTTTTGGATATAGGAAACTACAACCGGGAAGTTAAAAAAGCCTGACAGTCATAATACATACGTCATCAACCTGCTCTTCCTGTTGTTTCCATTCACTAAATTCTTCGGATAACTGATCTGTCAGTTGAGGGAGGGCAGACGATTGAAGATTCAATATATAGTTTTTGAGATTTCGGCTTTTGTATTTCTTTCCTTTTTCCCCTCCGAACTGATCTGCAAAACCATCTGTATACAATACAAGCGTGTCTCCGGGTAAAAGAGAAACGGCATGTGAGGTAAACGGCGTTTTATTTTCACCCCAACCGATTGCCTGTTTGTCGGGAGCAACCTCCCGAATGGTATCTTTATGTTCTGAAAAAATCCAAAGTGCATTATTTGCCCCGGCCCAGAATACTTCCTGTGTGGTAGTATTCCAACAAATAAGACTGATATCCATCCCGTCGCGGATTTGGTTCTCAGTTCCAGACAAATCTTCTTTTAATAATTCATCGACCTTATCCAGGATTTTTCCGGGAGTAACCTGATCTACTTCGTCAAGAGCACTGTTCAGAGCATTGTGGCATAAAACACTCATCATCGCTCCCGGTACACCATGTCCCGTACAATCAGCGACAGCAAAGCAGATATAATTTTGATCATCCTTCCGGATATTTTTTAGCCAGTAAAAGTCCCCGGCAACGATATCGCGGGGAATATAAAGAATACCATATTCGGGAAGTGATTGGTCCAGTTTTTTCAAAGATGGAAGTATAGCATCCTGTATACGTCTTGCGTACGAAATACTGCTGACCATTTCTTTATTCTTGAATTCAAGTTCTGCATGCTGACCCTCTATCTTTTGCTTTTGCTGAACAACTTCCCGGGTCCGCTCCCTGATTTTTATCTCCAGTTCCTCATTAATTCTTTTTCGGAATTCATTGACTTCGTTGAGGCGTTTAATGGCCTTTTCCCTGAGCTGTTTGAAGCGGTCTACAATCGCTACGGACAAAAGAATAACCTCAAGAGCAGACCCGTATTGCATGCCATAATCTGAGAAGGGATTGGATTCGATAACTCCAAAGTTTTTAAGAACAAATGCGCTTACAGCAATAATGAGAACTAAAAAAGCAAGTGTAAAATAGCGCGCCGACTTGAAATGTTGCTTCCAGGCGTATAGAGCAACAGGGATAATAGCAAGTGTAAGTAGCAGGGTAATTACGTTAATAGCAAGAACAGAGAAATAATAGATGTGCGCATTGGGAATGACGGAAAGCACGGAGTTAAGAAGAACTACGTAGCTGATGATAACAAAACTACGATCTATTTTCGGAAGAATCTTTTTGAGCTGAAGAAAGGAGCGGACAAAGAGAATCAGAAAGAACACGCCCATTGAAGCAAATAAGGGGTTGATGTGATTCGCTAAGAAGCCTGAATTTGTCCAGACAAACTCTTTTCCGAAACCATTGAGAGAAAGCTGAAGGATTCCCAGGCTAAACAGATAGCCGATATAATAAAGGGATAGTTTTTCTTTCATTGAAAAATAGAGAAAAACATTGAAGAGAAGAACGAAGAGCAGTATTCCAAAATAGATCCCGAAAAAGAACTGGTGAAAATGATCCTGCTCAAGTATTGTTTTACTGGTTTGGAATGATAATCCGAAGTGAAACTGTTCTCCGCCATTATTCAACCGTATCAAAAAGAAGGATTGCTGCTCTGCCGGGAGAGAGGTAAATACATTGGGGTACCTGCTGTCGAGCGAGCGCATTGAAAAATCACGTTGATCTCCTGTTTGTCCTGTTATCTTGAACTTATGATCTTCCTGATCCCAGTAATACACATCAATAACATCAATAATAGGGTTATCAAACTGTAAATACCCGGAAATACTTCGTGTATGTGGATTTTCTATAATGAAGGCGATCCAGACGTCTTCCCGCGCAAAACCAAAATTGGGACTCTTTTTGGTGTACAGGGAAAATGCTGAAACAATGTCCTCAGGAGTTGTTTGTTCGGAGAGCTGAAATTCGCGGGTTGCGGAGTGGTAATAAAGAAGTTTTTCTCCTTCGATTTCAAGGGGACTTTCTACTAACTCCGAAATATAGGGGGATGTTGTAGCTGATAGCTGTGAATACATCAAACAGCCGAACAATAAAGAAAGAATACTTCTCATAAGAAAACCAGTTCACCTAACCAATATACGGTAAACAGGTGAAACTGGTTTTCGTTCAATAGTATTTATCGAATAATAATACGTTCTGTCGTAACAGTCCCGAAGTTCTTATCAAGAATGCGGAAAAAATAAGTGCCTGACATTACATCATTCAGTTGAATTTCAGTAATACTTGTAAGATCCATTTGTTTGATTAGTGTTCCTTGCATGCTGATAATTTGAAGAGAGCTTCCATCTGCCACTTCATCCACAAATAAAGTAGTTCCTGCTACTGGATTAGGATAAAAGTAAACATTATCGGATTTTGTATAATCTACACTTATCACCCCTTTTTCTTCTTGAGTTCCATCGTAGTCAACCTGTATTAACTTATAATAATTGACTCCTTTTGCAGGTTCCTGATCCTCGAACACATAGTTTTGTTCAACAGTTGTCGTTCCTGAACCCTTAACGTAATCAATCGTTGCAAAATCTGTTCCGTTTGTAGACTTTTGAATGATGAAGTAATCATTGTTTCTTTCACTGGCAGTTGTCCAGTTTAGCCTGATTCCGTTACCGTTTTGAACACCTTCAAAAGCAGTTAGTTCTACAGGTAGAGGAGATCCCGCTAATTCGCAAGGAGCATTTACCTGATTACTGATACCAGGACCTTGAATATGTATTGTAGCCTGAACAGGAGGTTGTGGAATCTGATCGCGGTAATCACATGGATTAACCAGAACCGCCATGGTAACTCCTGAACCACCTTGCTCCGGTAGGTCAAAGCTTAATTGGTCGTTTCCTATATAAAGTATTCCGTTCAGTGTGTTCAGACCTCCGTTGGGGCTTTTCCCTCTGAAGTTTACCGAGTAGAATAAATTGATTCCATAATTGACTGTAGAACCACAATCGGATGGAGTGGTAAGTTGTACAATCTCGTACGGAGTTAATGAAATAGTAACTTCATATCCGGTTCCGTTGGAAGATGTAAATGTACATTGAGACAAACTGTAGTTAGAGATTAATGCCATCAACAATACAAGTGTAGATACGATTTTCATGGTGTTTTTTCGGTTGTTTTTTATTATTTATTATGCATGCATAATTAAAATGCGGCGCAAAGTACATGGTTTTTTAGTTACCGAACAATAAATAAAATGTTAATTAGTATTATTTTTCGACTAGTTGGCTTTTGTTGTCGATAAGTTGTCTGTTATGTTCGTTTAGTTGCTTTTTCTTGCGTATAAAAGGAGATTCTTCTTTTAATTGATTATGAAGGAAGTATGTATTCTGATTCCTCTTTAGAGTAAGGGAAAAGTAGACGTTACCAATTAGAGATGTTTGAATAGTAAAATAAGTTGTTATTTTATTTTTCAAATTGTTAAAAAAATATTACATTTAATCGCCAACTTATGAAATCCCAAAATACATGAAATTATGCATATTTTGTGTTGTCAATTTAATGATAATCACTTGCTTTGGACAGAATAAAGAGCAATTAGAAGAACAGTTTGACAGTTTAGCCAAAAATATAAGACAGAGCACGTATTATGATTCCAGTTCTGTGTTTTCTTATGGAGATAGTGCAATAAAAATTGCAAGAGAACTAAAGGATCTTTCAAGAGAAGCTTTGATTTATCAGTATTATGGTAACTACTATTATTTTTCCAGGAAAAAGGTTTCGTCAGCACAATACTATATTAAATCCAAGAAGCTGGCGAAGAAAAATGAAGACTGGACACTATACAACACTACTTTAATCCGGGAAGCGTTTATTTTAGTAGATAGCGATAGCTATACTGCTGAAAAGCAGTTCAAAGAACTACTGGAAAAATCAATTGAAAGAGGGGATGGAGAGAATATCGTAGAGTGTTATAACGGATTGGGAATTATATCCGAATCGCGGAGTAACCGGAACGACGCAATGGACTATTATCTCAAAGCACTAAAGTCAGCGGAAAAAATTGATTCGAAGTATCATATCAGTATGATGCTTAATAATATTGGTCTGATTAAGTTTTATAATAAACAATACGAAGAGGCTGAAAAAGATTTGCAGAGAGGTTTGAAATATGCGGAGGAACTCGGGGAAGAACGTCTGGCTTTTAATCTGCATAATAATCTGGGGCTGATTTCATCCGAGAAAGGAGATTTTGAAGCAGCTCGTGAACATTATGGGAGTACATTAATAAAAGCTGAGAATCTGGGATTTCCACAAGGCATAGGAGTGACACTATTAAACCTCAGCAATTCGTATAGTGAATTAGGAAAGAAAGACACCGCCCTGTTATACATAGATTCTGCCATACATATTTTTGAAATGACAGGTGATTACCCTTTCCTGCCAAAAGCCTACTTTCTCAAAGGTTCAGTTACCAGATCTTTAGGTAATTACAATGAAGCTTTGGGGTATGTTGAAACCGGGCTGGAATATGCGGATAAGGTAGGGTCAAAACAAGATGAAGCAAGTGGTCTTCGTTTTAAGTCAATGATTTTAAAAGATCTGGGGCGGTATGAAATAGCACTTGCAGCTTATGAAGAGTTTTATTCTTTACATGATAGTCTTGCTGAAGTAAATAATGCTGAAAAAATGGCTGAACTACAGGTTATTTACGATCTGGAAAAGAAAGATGCGGAAATCGAGTTGTTAGCCAAAGATAATGCGCTGAATAATTCAAGAATTAACATCATTATTATCAGTTCGGTATCCTTTCTTGTGCTTGTTTTAGCATTTTTCCATAACCGTCATGTGCGATTAAGAAGAAAGCAGCAAAGAGATTATACGCAAAAATTAATCTCGAATATCGATGAGGAGCGATCGCGTATATCCAGAGATCTTCATGATGATATCGGACAGTCTTTGTCTGTAATTAAATCAAAAATCAATTTATACCGACAGGGGAAAATTGACAATCTTGACGGATTGGACGGGGAAGTAGGAGAAATGATTAACCAGACGCGGAATCTGTCGCATACACTTCACCCTTCCTATCTGGAGAAAATAGGTTTGGTCAGGTCAATTGCTTCGTTGGCTGAGCGTGTACAGAAAAGTTCGGGAATTGTTTGCAGTTATGAAGTAGCGGAAGCTGCTGATGATTTACCGCTTGAAATCCAGACACAGGTGTACAGAATTGTGCAGGAATCAATTAATAATACGATCAAGCACGCGAATGCATCGGCCCTTAAAATTATTCTTGTGCAGCAGGGAGGATATTACCAGTTTGAATACATGGACAATGGAAGAGGATTTACAGAAAAGGAAATCTCTGATGGAATTGGTCTGAATACGATCCGGGAACGTGCACTTAAAATTGGAGGTAGGGCTATCTTCTCTGATAATAGGGGGAAAGGCTTCCGTTGTGTCATTCGTTTCGAATAGTCTGTGTGCAAAAAATGTAAAGAAATAATTATATCTTTATCCCATGAAAGTTGTTATTGCTGATGATCACCCGATTTTTAGAAGTGGCGTAAAATCACTTTTAGAAGCTTCCTTTGAGGATATAGAAATTCAGGAATTTACAAACGGAAAAGAAGCTGCAGATTCTATTCTTAAAGAATCACCTGATATTGCCATTCTTGATATTGATATGCCGGTAATGACCGGGTTACAGGTATGTCAGGAAGTGAGTGAACAATCGGAGACAAAACTGATCATCCTTACAATGTATAACGATATAGAAATGCAGCGTAAAGCCTTTAATAGCGGAGCGGTTGGATATTTAGTAAAAGACCATACATCAGAAGAACTGGTGCAATGTATTCACGAAGTGCTGGAAGGGAAAAGATTCTCTGCCCAGGGCTTGCGAAAAATGGAAGAAGAAAGCGAGGGGAAAATAAAAAACCTGCTTAAGAAACTGGAACAACTGACTCAGGTTGAGTTGAAGACATTAAAGTTGGTCAGTCAGAAATATACAAGTAAAGAAATCAGTGATTTGTTATTTATTTCTGTTAAATCAGTTGAGAATTATAGATCACGTATTTGTAAGAAACTGGAATTGGATGCCAGAAATAACAGCCTGCTACTTTGGGTTATGGAAAATAAACCCTATCTGGATGAAATAGAGGAATTTTAGGGTTTCATTTAAATAGAGCTACTATTTTATGTTAATTATTTAACAAATAAACACAATATTCTGTTAATTGAGGGGGCAGCCCTGTACTATTGAATTGTTTTCTTGAATACATTTGACAAGATAAATTAACCTTACAGATTGTTGGTAACTTATTGCTATACTACTTGTTACTGTGCTACTATTCGTTTTTTGATAGAATATGAAGTAGTTAGTAGTTTATAATTGTACAAAATTGGTTGCCAATTTAGGTCAAAACTATTTGCTGTTAAGGTAAAATAAGAGTTTAGTATGAAAAACTATTTGCTACTACAAATTTTTGTTGTTTTCTTAATTTGTAATACGAAACTTGCCGTAGGTCAGTCTTCTTGGGAAAGGGAACTGGGGCAAAATCGTTCTTTTATTAAAAATAAAGGGCAGTTTGATGATCGGTTGAAAAGTAGTGATGATGAAATTCATTATGCGCATGATGGTGGAAATCATAATTACTACTTTACTAAGTCGGGAGTTATTTTTGAACTATCACACAAGGATAAAAGAGGACGCAGTAAGGCCGAAAAAGAATATAGAAAATCAAGGAAGGCAGAAGGGTTTAATAATAATGAAGATTGGCAGAAATTTCAGGAAGCTGATTTTTATAACCGACTTGTAGAGACACGTGATGAGCTTACTGCTTTTTGGGTGGGTGCTAATCCAAATGTCAGAATAATTGCTGAGAATGAGGACTCTTTTTATCATAGCTACACTATTTATAACTCGAATCGGGAATTAATCAATATTAATAAGATTCCATCATTTCAAAAGTTAATATATAAAGACTTATATCCAAATATTGATGTAGTGTATGAATTTCATCCGGAAATTGGAATTAAATATTCGGTTGTTTTGCATCCTGGTTCAGACCCTTCTGTTGTAAAACTAAGTTATTCAAAAGATATTCAGATGCAGTCAGATGGTACGATTAGAACCTCTACTGTATTGGGAGACATAATTGATCATGCCCCACTTACATTTTACGAGGGAAATGTAAGTGATGTTATACATTCTCAATATCGTATAATGGGAAATGTCATTTCTTTTGAGCTAAGTGACTATAATAGAATGCGGACAGTAGTAATTGATCCGTGGACACAAACGCCAAATTTTAACACAAACTGGAAGTGTATTTGGGAATGTGAACGTGATGGGGCAGGTAATGTTTATATAATTGGGGGAATTATGCCATTACAATTGCTAAAGTATGATCAGGCTGGTACTCTGCAGTGGACATACAATACTCCATATGACACTACTATGTGGCTTGGAACATTTGCTACTGATATAGCGGGAAATTCTTATGTTTCGAATGGGTCTACAGCTCGTATTCAAAAAGTAAGTCCTGCAGGAGGTCTTGTTTGGAATAATGCAAACCCGGGAGGTCTTTTTACATCTACTGAATTCTGGAATATTACTTTTAACTGTGATCAGACAAGATTGGTTATAGGAGGTACTGGGGGGACGGTTCCACCGGTGCCCTATATTTATGAAATGAATATGAATAACGGGAACGTGGTTACTAGTGTGCAGCTTCATGGTTCAGCGGGAGGCCTTTTTGATCCTCAGGAGGTGAGGGCGATAGCTCCCTCAGAAAATGGAAGGTATTATTTCCTCACACACGATTCAATTGGATACGTTCATAATGATTTGAATGCATGTGGAGCAGCAGGAGCGTCGTCTGTTCTTTTTGATAATGGTTCAACGTTGAGTTATAAATGTGAAAATTATCGCTATGATAATTCTGGAATTATGGCTTTGGCACATTATGATGGGTTTATATATGTTAACAGAGGAAATCAACTTCAGAAGCGAGATTTTTATACAAGTAATATAGTAAGTACTGTTGCGATTCCTGGGGGAATATATAATACAACAACAGTGCCTTTTCTTGGAACTTCTTCCCAGGTTGGAAATAGTGGAATAGATATTGACGATTGCGGAAATATTTATGTCGGCTCGGCTAATGGAGTGTATAAGTTTGATCAGAATCTTAATCAAATAGCTTCTTTTCCTACTACTTATAACGTATATGATGTACATGTATCACTAAATGGAGATGTCATAGCTTGTGGCTCTACGGGTACATCTTCCAGTAATTCAAGAACAGGAACGATCCAGTCTTTTGCAGCAACTGCTTGTGCGCCAAAGTCGATTGAATGTTGTGATGTAGCAGTATGTCCTGTTGATCCGCTTTGTATTACAGATTCACCTGTTACACTGACATCAATTAGTTCTTCTGGAGGAACTTGGAGTGGAACAGGTGTTGATGCAGCAGGTGTGTTTGATCCTGCGGTTGCAGGAGTGGGGACACATACGATAACTTATACATTACCATGTGGTTCTGAATCGATTGATATTGTTGTGGACGAGTGTCCTGAGTTAAATATATGTATTGACCAAAATGGAGATTTGGTTGCATCTGGTGGTGATGGGAACTACAACTGGGAAACTGGTGTAGAAACTCCGGTTACTTACCCAATAAATTCTGAACAGGAATGTATTGATTGTCCTTCTACAACTCCTCAATACATTCCTATTTTTGGTTTCTATGATGGATGTAGTTCCAATACTTGTAGTGATATTGATACAGTTTGGACTTCTGTCGGAGTTGGAACTTCCTATACCCCTACAACGTTTCCTTTGATGGTTACCGATGGTAATGGTGTATTTACTGTCATCAGTTCATTGGCTGATTTATCACCTTGTTCAACAGATCCTCCTTGTCCGCAGATTAATGTAGCTATCAGTAACCAGTCTGATGTAAGCTGTAATGGAGCTAATGACGGAGCAGCAACTGTATCTGCAACAGGAGGCTCCGGACCCTATACTTATACATGGACGCCGGGGAATATAACAGGTGCAACTCAAACAGGATTGTCTCCACAGACGTACACGGTCTCTGTTGAAGATGCTAATAACTGTCCGGGGTCTGTGCAGGTTACTATTGCAGAACCATCTGCGCTTTCAGCAAATGCTGTGGCAACCGATGCCTGTGATAACACAGGAACGGCTTCGGCTTCACCCTCAGGAGGAACAGGATCTTATACCTATAGTTGGTCAACAGGTGAAACGACATCTTCGATTTCAAATCTTGCACCAGGTGGATATACAGTAACAGTAACCGACGCTAATTCATGTACGGTTCAACAAACAGTCACTGTTTCCTGTACCGGATGTCCTACAATCACTGTGACAGAATCAAGTCATACGGATGTAAGTTGTAATGGAGCTAATGACGGAGCAGCAACGGTTGTTGCATCAGGAGGAAATGCACCTTATTCCTATACATGGAATCCGGGAGGTATGACCGGAGGAAGTCAGACAGGACTTTCCCCTCAGACGTATACAATTGTAGCTGAAGATACTGATGGTTGCACAGGTACTATTCAGGTTGTTATTACAGAATCGACCGTTATGACCGTTATTACTTCGTCTGTCGATGCTTCCTGTGGAATTAATGATGGACAGGCAACAGTTAATGTTTCAGGAGGCACGGGACCATATAGTTATGTCTGGACGCCAAATGTAGGAACGACAGCAAGTGTTTCCGGATTGTCAGCGGGAGTCTACTCAGTAGTTGTAACTGATGCCAATGGTTGCCAGCTAACAGAAACAATCAATGTAAACAATCAAAATGCACCAACAGCCACGATTACTTCAGTATCTGACGAGACATGTCTGGGTGCGGCAAACGGATCCGCAACAGTATCCGCAACCGGAGGTTCAGGTAATTATACATATGCATGGTCACCTTCAGGAGGAACCTCAGCTACAGCTACGGGATTAGCTACGGGAACTTACACAGTCACTGTTACAGACGATTCTGGATGTATAACATCGATTAATGTAACGATAGGTGCAGGGTCGGTAATAACAGTAACAGCTTCTGTTACAGATGAAGACTGTGGCGTTGCAAACGGGGCAATAGACCTTTCGGTTTCTGGTGGAAGTGGAAACTACACCTATGTATGGTCGTCAGGTGAGGTTACTCAGGATATTTCCGGTGTATCAACCGGAGAGTATGAAGTGATTGTTACAGATGATACCGGTTGTTCAACTACTGAAACAATAACAGTTGGTGTGATAGGAGAACTATTTGTCACAGTAGTTCCTCCGGTAGCAACAATTGATGCGGGAGAATCGGTACAATTGGAAGCGTCAGGTGGCTATACCTATACGTGGACACCTGAAGAAGGGTTGAGTTGTACAGACTGTCCGGATCCGATTGCTTCACCAATGGTTACAACTACTTATGTTGTTACGTCTATTGATGAAAACGGATGTGCCGGAGACACTACGGTAGTCATCTTTGTTGAAAATGTATGTGGAGAAATTTTTGTTCCTACCATTTTCTCTCCGAATGATGATGGGAATAATGATGAGCATTGCGTAATGGGGGATTGTGTACAGGAGTTTGAGTTGTCGATCTACAACCGATGGGGAGAAAGAGTCTTTATTTCTGACAACCAGGCGAACTGTTGGGATGGAATTTTCAGAGGGAAACCTGTTCAGACGGGTGTTTATGTCTATAAGTTGAGGATCCGTTTGGTGGATGGAACAGAGGTCATTGACTCCGGGAATATAAATGTAGTCAGATAGCAGTAATCATAACAGAGAACCTATGAAACGAATTTTAATACTTGTATGTGCATTACTATCTATGAACAGTGTGCTTTCACAAGATGTGCACTTTTCGCAGATGTCTTATTCTCCGTTAACATTAAACCCGGGATTGACAGGTGCTAATCATGATCTGCAGGCAATTGTAAATTACAGAACACAGTGGAACAGTGTTGCGGAACCATTTCAGACAATGGCCGCTTCTTTTGATATGCGTGTAAACCCAAACAAAAGAGGTAAAAAAGGACATCTTGCCTTAGGACTGAATTTTTTCAATGACAGGGCAGGTGCAGCGAGAGTTACTACTAATAATGTCAATCTGAACGTTGCTTATCACGTTTTATTAAGTGATGGGCATACATTCGGAGGAGGAGCTTATGTCGGATGGGCACAACGATCGTTCAATCCGGCTGCAGGGAAGTGGGGAAGTCAGTATGATGGTATGGCATACAATGGAAACTTGTCGAGTGGAGAGAGCTTTAATTCGGCTTCATTTCATATGTTTGATGCCGGAGCCGGAATTGTATATACGTTTAGTGCAGAAGAAATGTATATGTCTGCCAATAACTCGACAAAAGTGAACGCAGGTTTTGGAGTGTATCATCTTAATCGTCCTTCCTTTTCGTTTATAAATCAGACAGACGAGAAAATGTATATGCGGTTTTCCGGTTTTGTGAATGGTGCATTTGGAATTGGTAATTCAAATCTTATTATTGAACCGGGGGTTTATTATCATCAGCAGGGAAAAGCCCGGGAAATACTATTCGGTACCTATGCCAGGTATATACTTCAGGAAGGTTCAAGAAGGACAACAAACCTTGAAAGAACAAGCTTTGCATTAGGTGCATTTTATCGGAATCAGGATGCGCTTATCATAAAGGCACTTTTTCAATGGTCAGGGTTAGAAATTGGCGCTGCCTACGATGTTAACCTGTCATCACTTACAGCAGCATCAAGAGCAAGAGGGGGCATAGAGTTTTTTGTGCGTTGGGTAATGCCAAGCCCTTTAGCTACAACAAGAGCAAGGATATAGTGGTTGTTTTTTTCATAAGTTAAATGTTATACGATCCTGTTCCGAAAATCCGGAATCGGGAGACATAATTAACATTATTTAAAAGCGTCGGATGTGTATCCGGCGCTTTTTTTAGTTAACTTTTCGAGGACTAATAAATTAAAATTCAGAATGAGTATTGACAAAATAGACCTTCGACTGATTAACCTGGACGATTTTGATGAATTAAAAGCCATTATGGAAAGGGTATATAGCTCTATGCCTAATTCCGCCTGGCAAAAACACCAGGTAGAAAAACTGGTTAAGTTATTCCCCGAAGGACAGGTTGGAATAACAGTTGATGGCAAACTGGTGGCTTGTGCATTGGCTTTGATAGTAGATTATAAAGATGTTGAAAAGTATCATAGTTATGCCCAGATTACGGGAAATTATACTTTCTCTACCCACAAAAAAAACGGCGATACGTTATATGGTATAGATGTGTTTATAGACCCTGATTTCAGAGGGATGCGTCTTGGAAGAAGGTTGTATGATTATCGGAAAGACCTATGTGAGCGAATTAACCTGAGAGGGATTGTCTTTGGCGGACGTTTGCCGAATTATCACAAATATGCAGAAGAACTTACCCCGAAAGAATACATTAACAAGGTGCGGATGAAAGAAATTCATGATCCGGTTTTGAATTTCCAGCTATCGAATGATTTTCACGTAAAGAAAATTTTGAGAAATTACCTCAGTGGAGATAAAGAATCACAGGAATATGCAGCACTTCTGGAGTGGAACAATATCTATTACGAAAACCAACCGGATTCGAAAGAAGTAGTTCCCGGGAAGTCCGTAGTTCGTTTGGGGTTGGTGCAATGGCAAATGCGTCCCTATAAACATCTGGATGATTTGATGGAGCAGGCAGAATATTTTATTGATGCGGTGTCAGACTATCGGTCAGATTTTGTGTTGTTTCCTGAGTTTTTTAATGCACCTTTAATGGCAGCATACAATCACTTGTCCGAACCGGATTCCATTCGAAAGTTGGCATCCTATACTGAAGAGATTCGGGATCGTTTTTCTGCATTGGCTATTTCCTACAACATTAACATCATTACCGGAAGTATGCCACTTATAAAAGAAGATAAGTTGTATAATGTGGGATACTTGTGTAAGCGGAACGGTGAGATAGAAGACTACATTAAAATTCATGTTACTCCTGACGAGGAAAAAGTGTGGGGTATGTCAGGAGGAGACAAAGTGCGTGTATTTGACACAGATTGTGGGAAGATAGGTGTACTGATTTGTTATGATGTAGAGTTTCCTGAGCTGAATAGAATTCAGGCAGATATGGGCATGAATATTTTATTCGTTCCGTTTCTTACCGATACCCAGAATGGTTACTCCAGAGTGCGAAATTGTGCACAGGCAAGAGCGATAGAAAATGAATGCTATGTTGCTATTGCCGGATCAGTAGGGAATTTGCCCAAGGTACACAACATGGATATTCAGTTTGCACAATCTGTAGTATTTACCCCTTGTGATTTCTCCTTTCCTACTAATGGTGTAAAGGCGGAAGCAACACCCAATACCGAGATGATTCTGATTTCAGATGTGGATTTGGATCTCCTGAAAGAATTACATGAAAATGGAGCCGTAAGAAACCTGAAAGACAGAAGAACGGACGTTTTCCAACTGAAGTATAAAGGAGAGTAAGTCCGCCCGTTTTAACAGATATTTTGTATTTGGGTAACAACCGTATGCCTATATTTGCATCAGTATGTTGTCAGTAAAAGAAATAAAAGAGCCGATTGCCGAAGAACTTATATTGTTTGAAGAGAAATTCAGACAGTCTATGCAATCTAATGTCGCTCTTCTGGATAAAATTACCCATTACATTGTAAAACGAAAAGGAAAACAAATGCGTCCGATGTTTGTTTTTCTGGTTTCCAGAATGTTGGGAGAGGTAAACGAAAGAAGTTATAACGCGGCTTCACTTATGGAACTGCTGCATACAGCAACACTAGTACACGATGATGTCGTGGATGATGCAAATGAACGGAGAGGTTTTTTTAGCGTTAATGCACTTTGGAAGAATAAAATAGCAGTATTAGTTGGAGACTACCTGCTTTCAAGAAGTCTTTTACTTAGCATTGATAATAAAGATTTTCGTTCTCTGGAGATTGTCGCAAAGGCGGTTAAAGCAATGAGCGAGGGAGAATTACTTCAAATCGAAAAGGCACGAAAACTGGATATTACGGAAGAGGTCTATTTTGAAGTGATCCGTCAGAAAACAGCGTCTTTAATAGCTGCTTGTTGTGAAGCGGCAGCAGTTTCTGTAGATCGGGAAGATATTGCAGCGAAAATGTATCGTTTTGGAGAATTGGTGGGATTAGCCTTCCAGATCAAAGATGATATTTTTGATTACGGGACGGATGAGAAAATCGGGAAGCCGACAGGAAATGATATCCGCGAACGAAAAATTACGCTTCCCTTGATATATGCGCTGAATAAGGGGAGTGAAAAACAAAAGCAGACACTAATTAATATTGTGAAACGTTATAACGAAGAGCCTGCAAAAGTGAAACAGGCAATTCGTATTGTTGTTGAATCAGGAGGTGTTAAATATGCGCATCAGCGAATGATGGAAATAAAACAGCAAGCTCTTGAATTGATTGAAGATGTTCCGGACTCACCGGCAAAAAGATCACTCATAGGTTTGGTTGAATACACAACAACGAGGGAGAAATAAGAATAGATATGAGAAGTTGGTATATGTTTTTGGTTGTGGCAGGGGTGATGATGGCCTGTAAAAATACGCCTGATCCGGTGAAGAAAAGAGAAAATAAGACTGCTCAGGAGCAACCAAAAGAACAATTAATAGAGCAAACCCGTGAATGGTACAGAGAGTACTATCCCGGGAAAAAGCAGATAAAAATTATTGGTACGGTAGATGATGAGGGACGTCGTCACGGTGTCTGGGAATTTTACAACGAGAGTGGTCAGAAAATCAGCGCAACGTATTATTTACACGGAATCAAAGAAGGATATTCGATTGTCTATCACCCAAACGGAAATACCAGCTATGTTGGAGAATATAAAAACGATAAAAAAATAGGGGTGTGGAGAACCTATGATCCGGATGGGAACCTTATTTCGGAAAAGGAGTTTAAGTGATGGCAAGAATACCATCAAATATTATTGATGATATTATTCAGACTGCCCGTATTGAGGAAGTAATCGGGGAGTTTGTTCAGTTAAAACGTGCAGGTTCTAACCTGAAAGGGATGAGCCCTTTTACAGAAGAGAAAACCCCTTCTTTCATGGTTTCGCCAGCGAAACAGATTTTTAAATGTTTTAGTACGGGAAAAGGAGGGAATGTTGTTTCCTTTCTGATGGAATTAGAACATTTTAGTTATCCCGAAGCGTTAAAATGGCTGGCTACCAAGTATAACATTGAAATCCCAGAAGAGAGAGAGCAAACACCCGAAGAAATAGCACAGGCAAATGAGCGGGATAGTCTGTACATCATTAATGAGTTTGCCCAAAAACATTTCTCCTCAAATATGTTCGAAACAGATGAGGGAAAAGCGATTGGCAAGTCTTATTTCATTGAACGGGGCTTCCGGGAGGACATTATCAGGAAGTTTCAATTGGGATACTGTCTGGATAACGGATCAGATCTGACAGAAACAGCCATAAAAAAAGGATACAAACAGGATTATCTTGTCAAAGTAGGACTTACGAAAGTAAAAGAGAACAGACGCTTTGATTTTTTCAGAGGAAGAGTAATGTTCCCGATTCATAGTATCTCCGGTCGTGTGCTTGGATTTGGAGGAAGAACATTGAAGGCGGATAAAGGAATTGCGAAGTATTTCAATTCTCCTGAAAGTCAAATCTATAACAAAAGCCGGATTCTTTATGGTCTTTATTTCGCTAAAGGCGCTATCATCAAACAGGATGAATGTTTATTGGTAGAAGGATATACTGATGTGATCAGTTTACACCAGAGCGGGGTAGAGAATGTAGTCGCTTCTTCCGGAACCTCTCTGACGAAAGAACAGATCAAATTAATCAAGCGGTATACCCAAACAATTACGATCCTTTATGATGGGGATGCTGCAGGTATAAAAGCATCCTTTCGGGGAATCGACCTGATCCTTGAAGAAGGGATGAATGTGAATGTGATTCTATTCCCGGACGGAGATGATCCGGATTCATATTCCCGAAAAGTATCAACGGAAGAGTTACAGACTTACATCCGTGATAACAAACAGGACTTTATCTCCTTCAAAGCGGACGTACTACTAAAAGATGGGGCTGATGATCCCATTAAACGGGCGGAACTCATCAAAGCGATTGTTTCTTCTATCGCACTTATTCCCGATGCGATTACACGGTCGGTATATATCAAAGAATGTGCGGGAATCTTTGATATGGAAGAAGCCACACTCGTGGTGGAATTGAATAAAATCCGGAAAGGTCAACTGGCAAAAGCAACCGGTCAACCTGTTTCTCAATTGCCAACGGAAAGAGTGTCTCCGGTACAGGAAAACACAGCAGAGAAAGAACCGGATGCAAAGCGACTTTTAAAAGATGCCGAACTGGAACTTATTCGCGTTATGCTGAAAATGGGGATCTATGCAATTGAAGTACCGCACATCAATGAAGAAGGTGAAAAAGAAATTATTGAAACCAGCGTAATTCAGTTGATCGTTCACGAACTGGAGAAGGATGAGCTGGAAATAGTAACGCCCCTTTATCGGAAAGTGTATGATAAAATGGCAGAGGGAGTAAAAGAGAATATCCTTTACGGTCCTAAGACATTTTTGAACAGTGATGATCTGGAGATCGTTCGGTTAGTGGCAGATATTGAGTCTTCGGAATACTCGCTTAGTAACAATTGGTTTTTGAAACACCAGATTGACACCAAATCCGAAGAAGATAAACTGGAGAAAGCGGTGATGGGAGCTGTTTACCTGTTTAAATTGATGGTAATCGAATTACAATTGTCAGAAATCAGGAAACAGATAAAAGAACTGGACACAAGTGGTAATGCGGATGAAATTTTAGTACTTTTGAATGAGCAAATTCGCTGTGATCGGGCTAAACGATCATTGAGTATGGAGCTTGGACGTATTTGAGAGGATGGAAGAAAGTTTCTTATATACAAAGCTGTTTCGGTTAGGTGCTGTAGATGTGGCGCTGATTAACGTCATTGTAATTGTACTTATTTTTCTCGTAGCTTTTATTGTTCGCAAGTTTATTGAGCGCAACCTGAGATCGACGCTGAAGAGAGCTTCTCTGGAAATTGAAGGAAGAAACTTCACAGGACATAAAATTGTAAAACAACTCATTTACGTTATCACCATAATTATAGCGGTTAATTCGTTTAAAATTAATAACCCGCAGGTGACAGTTTCTGAATTTCTCACGCATCGCATTGTTGATGATATAGAAGGATTCAATTTTGCTATTTACCACATCTTTCTGATTTTCGGACTGTTCTTTGGAGCTAAAATTCTTCTGAATGTTGTTAAGCTGTTCCTGGAAAGAAAAGCAAAGGAAAATCCGGAAATAGATTCGGGAACACAGTATGTTTATTTTCAGGTTGCCAAATACATCATTTATACGTTTGTCATCCTTTTTAGTATTCAAAGCTTAGGCGTTAATCTGATAATTCTTGTCGGTTCTGCAACAGGACTTTTACTCGGGGTTGGTCTGGGACTTCAGGACCTGTTCAGAGATATGGTTTCGGGATTTATTCTTCTTCTCGAAGGCTCAATAAAAGTGGGGGATATTATCGAAATTAATGAAGGTTCAAGCGAGCCGTTAGTCGCAAAAGTGTTGAAGATAAATATGCGTACGACGAAGATCGAGACCCGTGAAGGAAACACCTATATCATTCCGAACGCGAAATTGACTCAGGAGTACGTCGAAAACTGGAATTTCGGCACGCCACTTACCCGATTCTCTATTCCGATAACGATTCAGTACGGCGCGGATACAGAACTTGTAAAGCGTCTGTTATGTCAGGCAGCTATGAGTCATCCGAAGGTGAAAAAAAACAGAAATGTATTTGTTCGACTGCTTGAATTCGGAGATAACGGACTAAAGATGGATTTGGTTTTTTGGGCAGATCAAAGCTGGCGAATAGAAATTTACAAGTCGGAAATTCGTTTCGAGATTGACCGGCTTTTTCGCGAACATGGAATACGTATTCCGCTTCCGCAACGTGTGTTACACAAGAGTTCTGATTTTGAAAATTCTTTAGATAATGAGAAGCAATAGAAATACAGGTCTTTTGTTCCTTAGTGGATTGGTCGCAACGTACTTTTTTCTCCTTAGTACTTTAGCCTGGAGTGGTAAGGAGATCGGACAAAATCAAAAAGAATTTGCTCTTGATATTTCTTCATCTATTGATAACGGTCATCAATCAATAGATGAAATACTACAGGGGGCAGTATTGTTAAATACGCCACTGAGAACTTCTCAGTTTGAAACTGAACCGGATTGCGATAATACTCCGGTTTGTTCCGGATTGATTAGTTCTGTTACGGTTTTTATAAGTAACCGGCAATACTGCCGTACCAATTTAAGTGATCAACCGGATCTTCAATTCACATCTACGGATATAGCCTTTCCGTTTCATTTCTTTTTTTAATCCCGGCAACTTATTGTGGAAGTTGTAAAGACTCTAATGAAAGAGTCTGATTTTTTGGATTAAATAAATAGTTAAATGGATATAGAAGTAGCAGTGGTATCAGCACTGATGATAGGAATCTGTGCGTTACCCTTTATCTTAATCGTTCGCGCTAAAAACAAAAGAAAGAAACGATTGGTAAATGAATTAAACATTGAGGCAAATAAAGTAAATTGTGTAATCACTGAGTATGAAATCTGGAGAGAGTCAGTGATAGGACTGGATACAAACCGAAATATTCTTTTTGCCAATGATGCCGGGAAAAACGTTCAGTATTTTGATCTGAAGGAGTACCGCTCAGTGAATCAGGTGAAAACCAGTTATCGTGTACATGAACATGGTGAGTCGCGCTCAGTGATTGAGCGAATTGAAATTGTTCTTGATACAGTTGCTGGCAGAGGAAAATCTTCCGGTAAGATTTTGATTTTCGATGCGGAAGAAACTCCGCTTATAGAACAGGAAATTGAAATCGCCGAGAAATGGGAAAAGAAACTTCGGGAAATTGTAAAGCGTAACTAAAGAAGAAAAAAAACAGGCTGGTAAATATGTATTTACGTAAATCAGCCTGTATTTTATCTTTTTTGACAGAAAATGCTTAATTTCAGGAGTCGAATATGACTAATGTCAGAATTTGATTGATGTGAAACCCTAATTTTGTTGAACACGCATAAATGAAATAAGATGAAAAAGATTCTCGTTCCAACTGATTTTTCTGAATTCGCACTAAATGCCTGCAAGCTGGCAGCATCCATAGCCAAAAAAACAGAAGCAGAAGTATACTTCCTGCACGTGGCGACAATGCCTACGTATGAAAGTGGTATTTTACCTTTTCAGACGCAGCAGGACATGGCAGAGGGAATACATATCCTTAAAATGATTAAAAAGCATTTTGCAGATTTATTTGCAATGGACTTTTTAAAGGGAGTCAAATGTATAGAAGCTGTAAGTTTTGATGGTGTGTATGAGTCAATCACAGATCAGGCAAAGAAACATGGAATAGATCTTATCGTTATGGGAACACACGGAACGTCAGGTTTTGTGAGTGATTACTTTATCGGAAGTAATACAGATAAAGTGGTGAGAATGTCAGAAGTTCCTGTTATAGCTATCAAAGATGAGGTGGAGAACAATACATTTGAGCACATTCTGTTCGCCGGAGATTTTTCAGAGAAGATTGACCAATCATTTGCTCCGATAAAAGAGTTTGCCGAATTATTTGATGCCAAACTTGAATTGCTTCATGTTGTAACGAAAGGAGAGTTCTTTTATACAGGTCCATTGACAAAACGAATGAATGAGTTTGCTGAGTCTCAGGGCTTGAAAAAATATGAGTGTCATGTCTTTAATGCTGAATCGGTTCAAACCGGAATCAATGAGTTTGCTTCCATGCATGATGTTGATCTGATTTGTACTGTCACATCGGGAAGAAGAGGTTTGGCGTTACTGTTTAATGGATCAGTAACTACGGATATTGTAAATAAAGTACACCGTCCGGTATTAACGGTCAAAGTAAAATAAGTGTACGTGTATTCTTTCCAATCGGGATACTTTCCCGGTTGTCTTGAGGAAATAAAAATACCGCTACAAACTGTAGCGGTATTTTTTGTGTAAATTATGACTAGATGCTTTTTTTGGCCAGATAAAAATCTACTTTTTCAAGAGAATCATCTGCTTTTCGAGCCTTCATTTCATCCAGTGTCTTAGGTGGTGGAACAATTACTTTATCGCCTTTTTTCCAATTCAGAGGAATGGCTACTTTATGCTTGTCAGAGAACTGTAATGCCTCAAGAACCCGGATGATTTCGTCCATATTTCGCCCGACATTTAGCGGATAGTACATGATCAGACGGATTTTTTTGTCCGGGTCAATAAAGAAAACTGCCCGCACAGCTGCTGTTTCACTTTCATTTGGTTGAAGCATCCCATACAGTTTAGATACCTTCATGTCCAAATCGGCAATAATCGGAAAGTCAAAGTAAACTCCCGTTTTCTCGTCAACGTTATTCACCCAGGCAAGATGCGAATGGATACTGTCAATACTCAGACCGATCAATTCAGTGTTAAGCGCATCAAATTCTTCTTTACGGAGAGCAAAACCACTCATTTCAGTTGTACACACCGGAGTAAAGTCTGCAGGGTGCGAAAACAAAACCGTCCATTTATCTTTTGCGAACTCTGAAAATCGAATTTTTCCTTTTGTAGTTACCGCTTCAAAATCGGGAGCTACATCACCGATTCGGGGCATGCTATACATTTCTTTGTTATCTGTATTTTCCATATTTGTTTGATTATTAGTGATTATCATTTTATACAAAGGTAACCCTGAGGGTTCTCCTGTACAGTGACATTTGTCACGATTTATGTTTAACTTTACGAGACACGAAAACAAACTGTATGTACAAAACAAAACGTACGCCGGCACAGGAAGCAACACAGGCAATTGAGAGAATATATATTACGATGCGCCACCTTTTCAACAGGGGGTTTTATAAACCGATGGGAGTTTCAGGAACAACCCTCAGAGAAGGGTTGTTGCAACTGAAACCGGAGATCTATGGTTCGATAGCAGAAGAAAAGGTGGAATTGAACGGTCTTGTTTATGTCTTAGATCGGTTACCGGAAGGAATTGAAGAATGCAGTGTTATTAATCTCACTTCAAGTGAAGGCTACGCAAACTCAAACTTTGTCCCTATTATCCCTTCTAAGAGGAGAAGAAATTGTTACCGGATCGATAGCGAACAAATGAATGTTGAAATAACACGGGGGCGATCGGATATTTATGATATTCTGACACATCTTACCTTTCTTTTTATTGAGTCGGCTAAAATTGCTAATGGAGCCTTGAAGGAGTCGGGAGGCGTATCAAGAGACTGGTTGAAACTGGAACAGGCGGCTTTGTCGGAAAACCTTTCACAAAAGGAACTGGAGATCACTTTTGTTTATGCAGCAGCAATTATTGGGAGAACATTTGACGAGGTAAGGGATATTCACCAAAAATTAGCGACAGACGAACAACCTAATCGCTTTTTAAAGACAATATACTGGTTGGGAAGAAAAGCGATCGCAGAGGTAGTTAAGGATGAAAAACGAACAATCACATTCAGCCCGGTACTCAGGGAAAGGATTGGACATCATATTCACGGAGAGATTTGGGCAAACAACCTTAAAAAGGCATTACACGAGAAGAAACTGGGAGGTAGACCGTTGCATATTATTTCAGCGAACTTACACAGTGTAATGAATAGTCTGTATGCAAAACAGGCGCTTGGAAAGAAAATAGAGGGGATGCCTGCTTATGATGTTTATTCGCTACTCAGTCAACCCGAAAACGAGAGTTTGCGAACAAAAATTGAAGCATACGCCCGAAAAAACGGGATGATTTTCTGTAAAGACCAGTCGGGGACGAACATTGATGTACAGCTTTTTGATTTGTCAGCTATTAATCTGGAAAATTCTTTTTTGAATGAGGAAGAAACGATTTGTTGTAAGCAGGACGGCATTTTGCTGGTAATGGATTACGCTTTTGGTGAACAGGCTTTTGAAACAATGGATGAATTGTTGAAACCTTATAAAGTGCCCGGACAAGATGATCTGAAAATGAATATAGCTTCAGTTTCTGTTATGGGGAAAGCAGGGATATTAACCGGAGACAAAGGAGATATTATGATTCCCGATGCACATATTTTCGAAGGAACAGCTGATAATTACCCCTTTACAAATGAATTGACAGTTGATGACTTTGCTGATTCGGGAATTCCGGTCGTTCAGGGAACTATGATAACGGTACTGGGAACTTCGCTTCAAAACAAAGAAATGCTGACTTATTTTAAAAAGTCTTCGTGGAGAGTCGTTGGATTGGAAATGGAAGGAGCCCACTATCAAAAAGCTATTCAGGCCGCCTCTCGGATACGTAAAAACATTGATGATAACGTGAAAGTCAGGTATGCGTATTACGCCTCGGATAACCCGTTGGAAACAGGTAGTACGCTGGCATCAGGAGGATTAGGATTGACAGGTGTGAAACCAACCTATCTGATCACCCGGAAAATATTGGCGCAGATACTTGTAGACTAGAAACTTCAGTGTCTGAGGTGTCAAAGAGGTTAAAAGTTTAGCTTCTCATTTGCTCTTTTTTGATTATGAGGACTTAATTGCTTATTTTTGTATGGCATTTTAAAAATGAAAATTTAGCTCAATGAGTAATACACAAGAAAAATTGGCCTATAAGGTTAAGGACATCAGTCTGGCAGACTGGGGAAGAAAAGAAATTAAATTGGCAGAGGCAGAGATGCCTGGTCTGATGGCGTTGCGTGAGGAATATGGTGCATCAAAGCCATTGAAAGGAGCAAGAATTGCAGGGTGTCTTCACATGACTATCCAGACAGCTGTTTTAATTGAAACATTGGTGGAGTTGGGTGCAGATGTTACCTGGTCATCTTGTAATATCTTCTCTACACAGGATCATGCAGCAGCAGCAATTGCAGCAGCGGGAATTCCTGTTTTTGCCTGGAAAGGAATGAATGAAGAGGAGTTCGACTGGTGTATAGAGCAAACACTTTTTGCATTCGAAGGAGGACAACCATTAAACATGATTCTTGATGATGGTGGTGACCTTACAAATATGGTATTTGACCGTTATCCTGAATTAACAAAAGATATCAAAGGACTTTCTGAAGAAACAACAACAGGAGTTCACCGTCTTTACGACCGTAAGAAAAACGGTACGTTGGTAATGCCGGCAATTAACGTTAATGACTCTGTAACGAAATCGAAATTCGATAACAAGTATGGGTGTAAAGAATCACTTGTAGATTCTATTCGTCGTGCTACAGATGTTATGATGGCAGGTAAAGTAGCTGTAGTATGCGGTTATGGTGATGTAGGTAAAGGGTCTGCTGCTTCTTTGCGTGGTGCAGGAGCACGTGTGATCGTTACTGAAATTGACCCTATCTGTGCTCTACAGGCTGCAATGGATGGATTTGAAGTGAAAAAACTGGATTCAGTGGTGGATAATGTGGATATCGTGGTTACCACTACAGGAAATAAAGACATCGTTGTGGATCGTCACTTTAAGAAAATGAAAGATAAAACAATCGTATGTAATATCGGACATTTTGATAACGAGATTGACGTAGCGTGGTTGAATAAAAATTCAGCAAGCAAAACAGAAATCAAACCACAGGTTGATTTATACGAACTGGACGGAAAAGAAATCATTCTTTTGGCTGAAGGGCGCCTAGTAAATCTTGGTTGTGCAACCGGACACCCATCTTTTGTAATGTCGAACTCATTTACAAACCAGACATTAGCTCAGCTTGAATTGTGGAATAACAGTGACAAGTATGAAAATGATGTGTATATGTTGCCAAAACATCTTGATGAGAAGGTAGCGAAGTTACACCTTGCGAAGATCGGGGTGGAACTTGAAACACTTACTGTAGATCAGGCGAACTATATTGGAGTAACCGTAGAAGGTCCCTACAAACCAGAACATTACAGATACTAAAAAGAGTATATCGTATAAAAGAAATGCCGGGAAAACCCCGGCATTTTTATTTTTGGAAGTTTAATTTTTGAAGTAAAGCTGCAGACATAGGCTCTATATTAGGGCCGTAGCCGGTAACTAAAATGCCTTTTACCCCCTTATTTGAAGCAATAGCGTACACGGTTGCTTCATCTGCGGGATCCGTCATCCCTTCATAGTGATAAACTTCTATAATCTCGAAATCATCTACATTGTATTTATCGTTACCACAAATGATGCAGTTCTCCTCCAGGTTAAAATCAACGACAAAGCCCTTCTGACGATATGCGTTAATTGCTTCCGTTATGGTTCCATATTGATGTGTTCGTTTCATAGCTTTTGACTTTACTTTGTAATATACCTCTTTCTATAAAAATAAGAATTAATTCACTCCATTCCAAGTGAACTGAATTAAGTAATGTTAAAACGGATAACTACAAAAAAAGGCTTCCGTTTCCGAAAGCCCTTTTCAAGATTTAAACAGAATTGATTATCTGATTACAATTTTTTGATTCGCAACTGCTTTTCCGGAGTTAACTACTACATAGTAAACACCTGATTGTAGTGTGGTAGATACTTTGTTTGCACCGGCACTCAAATTTCCTTTTTGAACTACCTGACCAAGGTGATTAACGATTTCGAAAGAAGCTTCTTTTTCTGTTTGTAATGTGAATGTGCCTGTAGAAGGATTTGGGTACATCTCAAACTCAAATGCAGTTAGTCCTTTGTCTGTTGACAAGCTGCTCCCACATCCGAATTCTGCATAATTTACTAATCCGAGGCTTGAGTTATCTGTTTCGTGTGTAATAACACCTTCTACATCAGCTTCAGTTAGCTCTTCAGCACCTTCAATCCAACAATTGTTCATGGCTTCAATAGGAAATGCCGTATTGTTATACAATGCGTACGTTTCTCCTCCGTTACCATTATTCGAGAAAATATTTCCTCCCGGATTCGGATAGTTCTCATCAGTACTTCCAAGGTTAACACGTGCTCCTCCGATTACAGTTACTCCCCAAAGGTTGTTGCGAATTTCATTCGCTGTAATGTATATATAAGAAGAATCTCCTCCTGTTTGAATAGAAATTCCACTTCCACCTACATTTGGTGAATTTTCCGAATCATTGTTCTCAATAATGTTTCCTGAGATACGACCAAAAGAATTAGCTCCTGCAACTGAAATTCCGTATCGATTGTCACGGATTATATTATCTTCAATAACGCAGTAATTATCCAGACCTAAGAGTGAAGAAACGGAAATTCCTCCAACTTTTGTGTTTGCACGGTTACCGATAACAGTATTACCAATTACTTTTGTAGAATCAGTACCACCAGGTCCCATATTGATCTGTGGACGGTTTGTGTTGGCAGTTCCGTTTCCTTCCAGGTAATTTCCTATAAGTGTCGCAGAAACCATTTGATTGGCACCAGATCCAAAAGCCGATTGATAGTTGTCAATGAAACGAGAGTCTTTTACAATAGGGTTCCCTCGTGAAAAAGTAATCGCACTCGTAGCAGAACCTGATCCCTGATAGGATACTTCACTGTCATACATTTCAAAAGTTTCAGTCAATACGCGAAGTCCTCCTCCGTATGTTATGGTTGCATTTTTAAAATAAACAACAGAACCTTCTTCAAAACGAAAACCTTTGAAGTTTTGTGTATTATCTACAGCTGTAAAAAGAATGTTATCGGGAGCGTCTACACGGAAACCTCCAAGTACATTGATCTCAACATCTGCTGCAATTTTTACAACAGCATCTTCTTCAATTAGTAACTGGTCAGTTAGTGAAACAGTAAGGTCGTTTGCGATCACGTATTCCCCATTCTCAAAAGTAACAGTTGCCGGAGCTTCAGTTACTAAGTCCTGTAATCCCCAGGTTACTCCTGTGTCGGGTGTTGTGTATTGTGAGAATGCTGCCCCACAAAAGGTTAATAAACCACCCAATAATGTAAATTTTCTCATACTACAAAAATTGAATTAATAATCATGTTTGTTATACAAGTTTAAGGTTATTAAGCGTGATTTTTCGTCTTATTAACAATTAAATAACACCAGTAAATACAGGGGGTTGAGGTGTTTTAAAGGCAAACTTTCTGATAATCAGATAGGGACGGGTCTGGACTGTCACAGTCTGTATATTTCCCCGGAAAATACCATCTGAAAAGAAAAATTTTGGTTACTGCACAACCCTATGACAAAAACATCCGTCTATAGAATACAAATGGTCAAAAAGTTGACGGTTTATTTGGTTTTTATTTTCCTTGCAGATAGCCTGAAAAGAGTTTCTACCTCATGGTATGGAGTCAACAACAAAAATTTATAGAACTCTTTTCAGGCTTCTCTTTTCTCTATTTTCAACTGAAATTCACAACATTTTTTATTATTCCTCAGAATTGAACTAATTTTGTCGTATGAATGAACGACCGATAACAGATTGGCTCCCGTTAACAATGAAGGAAGTGGAGAAGAGGGGATGGGACAGCGTTGATGTTGTTATCGTTTCAGGGGATGCGTATGTGGATCATCCGGCTTTTGGTACAGCTGTGATAGGTCGTATCATTGAGTCCGAAGGATTTCGGGTGGCTGTCGTTGCACAGCCTAACTGGAAAGATGATCTACGTGATTTCAAAAAATTCGGGAAACCAAATTATTTCTTTGGTGTAACGGCAGGGTGTATGGATTCAATGGTGAATCATTATACAGCAAACCGTAGATTGCGTTCAACGGATGCGTATACTCCGGGAGGACAGTCCGGTTTTCGTCCGGACTATGCTACTATAACTTATACGAAGATTCTGAAAGAACTATATCCGGATGTCCCGGTTCTGATAGGTGGTATTGAAGCCTCTTTACGACGTGTAACACATTACGATTATTGGAAAGATAAACTAATGCCCGGAATACTCAAAGATTCGGGAGCTGACATATTGGTATATGGTATGGGAGAGCAACCCCTGCGCGATATGTTGAAATTGGTGCGTAAAGGAGTGCCTTTCTCGTCGTTAAAAACGATTCCTCAAACAGCCTTTTTGCAATCGGTTGAGGAAGAGCTGCCTAAAAATAAAAACTGGGATACAATTGCGTTAGCTTCTCATGAGGAGTGTCTGGCAGATAAACTGAAATATGCAGCGAATTTTAAGATTGTTGAAGTTGAGTCTAATAAACTGAACGCACGACGAATCACACAAGATATAGGGAATGAACGTTTAGTAATAAATCCTCCGTATAAGACGATGACTGAGAAGGAAATGGATCAGTCGTTTGATTTGCCGTACACACGGTTCCCTCATCCTAAGTATAAGAAAAGAGGAGCGATCCCTGCTTATGAAATGATTAAGTTCTCTATTAATATGCATAGAGGATGTTTTGGTGGATGTAGTTTCTGTACCATATCGGCGCATCAGGGGAAGTTTATCTCTTCTCGAAGTCAAAAATCGATTTTAAAGGAAGTTGAACAGGTTGTAAATGATCCGACGTTCAAAGGATATATCTCCGATCTCGGAGGTCCTTCTGCCAACATGTATGGAATGAAAGGGAAAGATGAGTCTATTTGTGAGAGATGCTCCAGTCCTAGTTGTATCCACCCTGTAATTTGTAATAATTTGGATACATCACACTCGTCCATGACGGAATTATATCGCAAGGTGGATGCTCATCCTAAAGTGAAAAAGGCATTTATCGGTTCAGGAATTCGTTATGATTTGCTGGTAGATGACTTCAATAAAAATAACGAAGACGGAAACCACGATGAATATATTGAACAGGTTGTGACACGACATGTATCAGGGAGATTGAAAGTCGCTCCTGAACATACATCAGATGCAACCTTGCGGGTAATGCGAAAACCTTCGTTCAGGTATTTTCACAAGTTCAAAGAGAAGTATGATGAGATTTCGGCAAAGAACGGACTGAGTCAACAATTGATCCCTTATTTTATCTCATCTCACCCTGGTTGTGAGGAGCAGGATATGGCAAATCTTGCGGCAGAAACAAAAGATATGGGGTTCAGGTTAGAGCAGGTACAGGATTTCACCCCAACTCCTATGACCGTTGCTACGGTAATTTATTATTCAGGGGTGCACCCGTACACATTAAAACCAGTGTTTACTCCCAAAACGAAGGAAGAGAAACAGAATCAACATCGTTTTTTCTTTTGGTATAAAAAGGAAAACCACGGATGGATCAGAAACCGACTGACTCAAGCCAAGCGTCCTGAGTTACTGGATAAACTTCTTGGATCGGAAAGTAACCCGGATACAACTGTTGCGCGTTCCAAGCCAAAATGGTTAGAGGAACGAAGAAAGAATGAGCGCAGCAAAAAAAGAAAACGGTAATAACGAAACGAAGGTGTTATTCTACGATAAGAATGAAATTCGTTTTCTTTCCCTTTCCAATAAGAGCATAGCGTCCATTGATCAGATCTTTGTCTGAGAACGTGAAGTCTTCCTGTACTTTAGTTTTGTTTACTGAAATTGCGTTCGCTTTTAGTTCACGTCTTGCCTCTCCATTAGAAGAAAGGAAACTGGTCTTTCCTACCAATGCATCTATAATCGTAAGTCCATTCGTAAATTCTTCCCGGGAAACAACGGCTTGCTGAACTCCTTCAAAGATTTCCATGAACTGTTTTTCGGATAGCTTGCGTAAATCGTCTCCGGTAGATTTGCCAAAAAGAATAGAGGAAGCGGTAATGGCATTCTCAAGATCTTCCCGTGAATGAACCATTATCGTAAGTTCTTCGGCAAGTTTTCTTTGAAGACTCCGTAAATGTGGAGCTTCTTTGTGGGTGATGATTAATGCTTCTATCTCTTCTTTCGATAGAAAAGTAAAAATCTTGATATATTTTTCTGCATCCTCATCAGACGTATTTAACCAATACTGATAAAATTTGTAGGCAGAAGTTTTTTCCGCATCTAACCATACGTTACCACCTTCGGTTTTACCAAACTTTGTTCCGTCAGCTTTTGTAATAAGCGGACAGGTCAAAGCAAATGCTTTTCCTCCGCCGATTCTTCGGATTAGTTCGGTTCCTGTTGTAATATTACCCCATTGATCAGATCCACCCATCTGAAGGGTACATTCATGTTGTTTGTATAAATGAAGAAAATCATACCCCTGAACCAACTGGTAGGAAAATTCAGTGAATGACATTCCTTCATTATCGTCTCCGGCAATGCGTTTCTTAACCGAATCTTTTGCCATCATGTAGTTAACAGTAATGTGCTTTCCTACATCCCTGATGAAATCAAGAAAGGAAAATTCTTTCATCCAATCGTAGTTGTTCACAAGAACAGCTGCATTGGCATCTTCTGTTTCGAAATCCAGAAAACGTGAAAGCTGCTCTTTCAGACACTTTTGATTATGAGCGAGTGTTTCTTCGTCCAGCAGATTTCTTTCCTGCGATTTTCCAGAAGGGTCTCCGATCATTCCGGTTGCTCCACCAATAAGAGCGAAGGGTTTATGTCCGGCTTTCTGGAAATGACGAAGCATCATGACGCCCACAAGGTGACCAATATGAAGAGAGTCTGCTGTCGGATCTATCCCTACATAAGCCGCACGCATTTTCTCCATAAGGTGCTCTTCTGCTCCGGGCATAATATCATGGATCATTCCTCTCCAACGTAGTTCTTCAACAAAATTTGTGGGCATAATTCAAAAGTTTTTTGGCAAAAATAATAAACTTAATTGGTTAATGATTGAAATTCAAGTGTGGTTGATGGGATAGAACTTCGTAAAATGTTGAATGAAAAACAGGAAGAGAGAACCACGTCTTGTGGTACGAGAATGTTCTAAATGAGGTGGGTTTTCGATCTGTTTTTAGTATTTTCCTACATTTGATTTCTTTAATGGGACTATAGTTATGTAGCCGGGAATTGAAAAAAAAGTGTCAGAACTACAAGTAAAATATGGAGAGAGATGTAAGACAGAGTCTGCTAATTCTGCTATTCTTGAAGTTTATGAGTTCATTCTTCAACACGAAGAAAGTGATACTGATTGTTGGGCTTTGAATACTAGTTTCCGACAGGATAAAATGAAAAAGGATAAATGAGAAAAATACAAATCAAAAACTGGAAAAAATATACGTTTGAATTTCTGTCAATTTTTGTAGCAGTCATTTCTGCTTTTGCCCTAAATAACTGGAACGATAACAGAAATGACCGAAACGCAGAGAATAAAATTCTTACGGAGATCAAGAACGGGCTTGCTAAAGATATTGAAGACATGCGCTTAAATGAATTGGGGCATAAGATGGGAATAGACGCAGTGAATTATTTCAGAAATATACTGGCCGATAAACCCGCTTCAAAGGATTCAATGATGTTTCATTATTTTAATTTAACCAGAGATTTTGTTTCCGCGCAAAATATTTCAGGATATGAGACACTGAAGTCAAAAGGACTTGAGTTGATTCGAAATGATTCCCTGAGAACGAAAATTGTTTCGTTGTACGAATATGATTACAATACACTACGAAAATTGGAGGAGGAATATTATGAGTTGCAATTCCAGGAGAACTACTTTAAAGAAATTAACTCGTTGATTGCTCAGAATTTTGAATTCAATCAGGATAAAATGCTGATTGGCATTACTACCCCTTTAAAGTTAGAGTCAGACAAAGAGAATATAGTTTTGATTTATTTGATGAAAATTCAGATCAACAGAAACTTTATTCTGCAATATTATACGGAGGTGAAGCAAAAAATTGAACAACTCCAATTGGAGATTCAATTTGAATTGAAGTAGTATTAGTATGCTTTTGCATATTGGAAGAAGATAAAGGTATTGAATTTAGTTGTTTTGATTAATCGGCAGGAATGAAATTATTTGGATTTAATAAGAAATCAAAAGAGATAAAACCTAGGATAACTAAACCCGATAGGGAGTGGGTCGAGGATAATTTTAAATGGCTGATAACACATTATGGTTATCCTGTCAGGGGAAATGAGCAGATTGTTCTTTCAGAAAAATTTTTCCCAAAAACATTCTCAACCAGTGATCTGGATATTCGAAACCTGATTGAAGATTTGTGTAACCTATTGAGTTTGGATTCAGCCAAAATCAACGTTGAATTGCATAGTGATCTTCGGGATGTTTATGCTATGCCCCTTGAAGTGCATATGCCCTTTGAAGTGGAAACTGAAATGAAAGAAGAAGGGTATACCATAGGTGTTGCTCAAAGCCTACTCAAACGACCTGGTAGGCTTGTGTATAATCTTGTTTACGAATGTATTAGGATTCGTTTAGCAGAAAGTAAACTTCAATTTGATTCAGGAGGAGATACGGGGCTGTTTTTATTTCTGGCTGGAATCTATTTTGGTTTTGGAATCCTGCTTTCACAAAATATACGTGATATAGGAAGGGATAATGATGGTTTTTGGCAAACAAAGTGGGAGAATGTGTCAGAGATGCCTGTTGAGGTGATGGCATTTGGTTTGGCAATGTATGCGAAGTTGATAGATCAGAATAACCCGGAATGGAAAAAAGAATTTCCTTCTGAGATCAGGTCTGAATTTGAACACGCGATTGCCTTTTTGAATGATTCACCGCCTACTATTTATAATCGGAATGAGCTGGAGGCAAATGATTTATTTGACCAATCATTCAACGAATCCAAAAACGGGGATTTTGAATCGGCTATTGGCACATTGCAAAAGATAGTGTATTTAACAGGTGACAAGCAGATGAAAGCAGATGTGTATAACAACATAGGGTACTATCAGTTACGAATTGGAGAGTACGAAAAGAGTATTCCGAATTTTCAGAAGGCTCTTCAATTAGACCCGGATTTTGGGTTTGCACATGATAATTTAGGTTATGCTTTCTTATTGACCGGACAAGTTGAAGAAGGAAAGCGACAATTGGACAGAGCATTGGAGACCGGTAATAATGATGCGGCCTATTCTTATCGGAATCTGGCATTGTATTATAGCGCAAAAAATGAACCGGAAAAAGCAGAACATAATTTTCGATTAGCATTTGATTATAAAACAATTCCGGTCGATCTCCTTGAATTTCATTATGCCAATTTTCTTATTCATCAGGGAGAGACAAAAAAAGGAATGGAGTATCTGGAAGAAGCTGTTAAAAAAGGTGAGCAGGAAGCCATAAAACAGATGAGTGAGATAACGAAAAACGAATCTCAGCACGACAGAAGGTAATACGATGATTGAATCTGTAAAAATCTATCCTGAGAAAAAGGAACTGATTAAGAATTATCTGGCTAGAGTAGCAGAGGAAAGGGATGTAAAAGGTCAACTCGTTTATATGGGAGTTGTAACACGTCCAGGCTATTCTAAATCAGTATATCCGTCAGTGGTGAAATTTGATTATAGAATGCGATTCATTGAGACACCAAAAATTCTTATTCTGGAAATTGATCTGATTGCTGTAAAACAATTAATCGCCTGGATTCTTTGTGTGGTGTTTTTTACAATAGGGATTTACTGGATTACAGAAAGTCCGGTTGTGTTTTGGGCTGCGATAGTTATATGGATTTTAGGAGTGATAAAACTGCGTGTAGAAATGGTAAAGGGAATAGAAGACTTGAAAAAATCTATTAAAGATGCGATACGCTAACAACTATTTTTAATCCGGAGGAAAACATTGATTGATAGTGTGCTGAGAGAAGCAGTCTGTAATGAAAACAGTAGAGGAGAAATGGAAATTTACGATTTTCTTTTTTTAAGGTAGCTATTGGTTAATTAATGCTTAAATTTGCCTTTCAAAATTCATTGAGTGGCTCGGAAGAACAGTGATATCGATACGAAGCAGCCTTCGGTTTTCAAGGATTGGATGGTTTTTACAAAGATGAGACTGGCTAGCCTTGTTATTCTTTCTGCTATAGCGGGGTACTGGTTTGCAGGAGGAGGATGGGATCAGGATCTTTTTCTGTTAGTGATCGGGGGGATTTTAGTAACCGGAGCTTCGAACGGTATGAACCAGATTATTGAGCGGGATCTTGATAAGCTGATGTCAAGAACAAAGAACCGCCCGATACCAGCTGGTCGAATGACAGTTTCACAAGGGTATGTTATCGTTGTTGTTTGTATTATCACGGGTATTGCTCTTTTATCTCTGATTAACTTTAAAACGGCCCTTTGGGGATTCGTTTCTTTTGTGTTATATGCTTTTGTATATACCCCTTTAAAACCAAAAACTTCCTGGTCTGTGTTTATCGGGGCTTTTCCCGGGGCTTTTCCTCCATTTTTAGGGGCTATTGCCTATTTGGATGAATACACACTGATTCCGGGTATTTTGTTCATGGTTCAGTTTATGTGGCAGTTTCCACACTTCTGGGCAATTGCCTGGGTAAGCTACGATGATTATAAGCATGGAGGTTTTCACCTTCTTCCTTCTAAAAACGGAAAGACGAAGACATCTGCATTTCCGATTTTGGTCTACACGTTATTACTGGTTCCTTTTAGTTTATTGCCGTGGGTGCTTGATATGGTTGGTCCGCTTACTTTTTATTTAGGAAGTTTCCTTGGTTTGTTATTCTTCCTTTTTGCGTATAGACTATATCTTACATGTGATACGAAAGATGCACGTAACTTAATGTTTGCTTCTTTTGCCTATCTGCCACTTATCCAGTTTTTATACGTGCTCGATAAGGTATAAGATGTTGAAGAAAATTTGATGTAATTATGAAAAAGGATATGAATGCCGAATTAGAACCCGAGGTAAGGGAGAAAATGACCAAGAACCTCGTGTATGTTGGTATGATTGGTATTGTCATGGTCTTTGCCGGACTCACTTCAGCCTATATTGTCTCAATGGGGGATTCGTTTTGGATTAAGTTTCCGCTTCCTCCGGCATTCTGGGTAAGTACAGTAGTTATTTTAGCAGGAAGTCTTACTTTTTATCTGGCGATTCGCGCGATGAAACAGGGGAAGGAGAAGCTTTCGAAATCTCTGGTTCTGATAACGACGCTTTCTGGTGTGATTTTTAGTGTGTCTCAGATTGTAGGTTATCAGCAAATGTTCAGTAAAGGAGCGCATGTGGTCAGTAACATCATGGTGTCTAATGGGCGATATGGAGATTATTATGAGATAAAAATGGATGGGGCACTTCTTGTAGTTGATGGAAATGATTACAAAAAGAAGGGCGAAGTCTTGAATGGGATTGAAATGAGTGAGCTTAAAAAATTCGCCGCTAATTTTACTCAATCGGATTCTGCGGCGGTGCTTTCTATTCCTGAATATGGTAAAAAGTTTAACCTGTTATACCGGGCTGAGCCGTTGGCTATTGTGAACGGAAAACTGATTCGCTCCAACGGAGAGGAATTGTCGCGAATAGATTGGATCCGGTTGAATGAGATGATGACACATGTGGCGGATGGTAGAGGAGATTTTTTTCTAAAAGGTAAGATTGGTGAAGATTTTTCACTGTACTATCATGGAAGAGAAATCGAGTACCAGAATCGTGAGTTGTATGATCAGGGAAAGAGAATTTCGGCTCCGCTTGAGATTAAACTAATTGATTCACGTGACAATGCTACCTCTTACCTCTTCATTATAAGTGCCCTTCATTTGGCGCACGTCTTGATTATGCTTCTATACATGATTCTCTTTACCAGAAGGACTTTCAGGGGAGAGTTTAATGCAGAAAATACCTTGGGAATGAGGGCGACAGCAATTTTTTGGCATTTTTTAGGTGCTTTATGGTTATATTTGTTGCTGTTTTTACTTTTTATTCATTAAAATTGCAAAAAAAAAAGTTGTAATGGCAGGACATACTACGCACGAAATCGATACAACTGTTTCCTGGAAGGGTAAGGTTTCTCCTTTCAGAACCAGTTACGGAAAACTCATGATGTGGTTTTTCTTGATCTCCGATGCACTTACTTTTGGTGGGCTTTTGGTAGGATATGGTTTTATCCGTCATGCGTACACCGGGAAATGGCCAATTGGAGAAGAGGTTTTTAATTCGCTTCCTTTCCTGGGACATGGATATCCTCTGGTTTATGTGGCGTTAATGACATTCCTGCTTATTATTTCATCTGTAACCATGGTGTTGGCAGTTGAGGCTGGTCACCGAATGGACAGAAAAGGAGTTACAAAATGGATGTTAGCTACTATTATCGGTGGTTTCTTCTTTTTGGGTTCTCAGGCATGGGAGTGGTCTCACTTTATTCATGGTTCACAGTTAGGTCGTGTTCAGTTGAATGACGGTTCGTTAGCTTATGTACACGGTCATGCTGCTACTTTTGAAAGTTTTGAAGTGATTAAAGCAGGTTCACACCACCACGTTGGGGATGTTGTGAAAGATGATCTTGCTCACGAATACAGCCATGCGGTAGCGACTGGTAAAGTCATGTCAGATGGTTCTATTGTGTTACACGATGGGTCGGTTGCTAAAGTAAATGTGAAAGAGGCTGCTCACATCGATGAGCTTTTAATCAGAGAAGCGGGAGCAGAATATGCTTTAAATGATAAGATAACAGGAGAAGAGGCAGAACGTCTGTATATGGAAGCTGTTACATCCGGGGAAGCAAACCGTGTTGTTTATGGAGCGAATATGCAGCAGAATGAGTATGGACCTAAGCAGTATGCTCAGTTCTTCTTCTTTATTACAGGATTCCACGGATTCCACGTCTTCTCGGGTGTTATTATTAATATTTTGATTTTCTTCGGGGTATTAAGAGGAACCTACCACAGAAGAGGACACTACGAAATGGTTGAAAAAGCAGGTCTATACTGGCACTTTGTCGATTTAGTCTGGGTTTTCGTATTTACATTCTTTTACCTTATTTAATCAGAAAAACAGGAAATTATGGAAAGAGATGATGTTTATGAGTACTCGTTAGATACGCACCACGACGAAGCGCAGGGTAAGCTTATTCGTAAGAAGATTTATTTTGTAACTATTCTGTTAACTGCAGTTACAGCTGTAGAGGTAGTTTTGGGAGCCTTTATTAAACAAGACCCTGAATCTTGGGTATGGTTTACAGTAAAGTGGGCATTTATTTTGATGACCATCCTGAAAGCGTGGTTTATTGTTATGGTGTTTATGCACCTTAAAGATGAGAGAAAAGTATTGCGTAATATCATACTTGTGCCTTATCTTATCTTTATGTCCTACCTGATCTTTATTGCACTTACTGAAGGTAATGCAGTGCATGATACCTGGATGAATTAGTAATTAGCACAAAAAAATATAGCGTGGCTAAAAAAGAAAAAAAAGCCGGTCGTTCGTCTGTATGGATATTATTCATGCTACTGTTCGGGCCGGCTTTAATAATTATTGTCTTTTCCAGAGGATGTACAAACCATTTTAAAACGCTGGATAACTACGGGAATATTGGAGACTTTGAGTTGAAGTTAAGTGATGGAACGGTTCTTACTCAAAACGATTTAGAAGGGCATATTACCATTTTTACTACGGTTCAGAATACCTGCCCTGATTCGTGCGGGATTGATTTCTGGTTTGTAAAAGAGCATTTGTTTAAACGTATTTATACGAATGCAAAGAAACTGAAGCATGTACGCATTGTCTCTATTGTTACTGATACGGACGGTAATCCGGCTCCGGTTGATGACATGTTAATGTTTAATCTGAAAGAGGTTGTAAAGGATTATGATCCCAGATTTTGGAAAATAGCTGAAGGTGATCCCAAACAAATCTATGACATCGAACACAACGGTATCAATCTATACGAAGAAAGAGGAGAAAAATACCTCGGTGACAGACTTTTTCTGGAGACATTACTTTTAATTGATGATGAAGGGAATTTGAGATTCGTACGTTTTGGAAAGAGTGAGAGTATGGTGCGTGATTTCCATGATGGTTTCACTTTGTTGGAAAAGGAATTTGAGGAAAAGCGTAGAAATAAGGAAAAGTAGTTATGAGAAGTAATCCGGCTTTTTTGATAGTTGTAGTATTGTCTTTGATTCTTGGATCATGTACTGAAGATAAAAAGCAAAGAGCGTTGCCGATATACGGCGAAAGAGAGCTTGATCAAAAGAGTGTTGATGGAGAGATGGTAATGGATACGGTATACCATGTGGTTCCTGATTTTCGGTATATGAATCAGGATTCCGTTTGGATAGATCAGGATAAAGTGAAAGGAAAGGTTTACGTAGCCGACTTTTTCTTTACTACATGCCCTACTATTTGTCCTAAGATGACGTCGCAATTGAAACGACTCCAGGTGCTTACAAAGGACATTCCCGAAATTCATTTTCTATCATTTTCGATTGACCCGGAGAAGGATCAGCCTGAAGTTTTACGGCGATATATTGAAGAATATGGTGTTTCGCAAGATAATTGGGACTTCCTGACTGGTGATGAAGAAGCAACACATGAGCTTGGGGTAAAAGGATTTTTGGTGCATGCTGATTCAGATGAAGATGCCCCGGGTGGTTTTGCCCATTCGCCATCATTGGTTTTGGTAGACAGAGAAGGTTTGATCAGAGGTATTTATGACGGTACCAGTACGGAAGATGTTGATCGTTTGAATAAAGATATTCGTAGATTATTAAGAGAAGAGTATGGAGCAGATTTCTGAGAAGAAACTTAAGAACTTAAAAGTTCTTATCTGGATATTGTCAATTGTTATTCCGGTTGTTGTAGCAGTCTTATTCGGTGTAAAAATCGAAGGATATGATACAAGTTTTCTTCCTCCTATTTATGCGACGATAAACGGAATAACAGCTGTGTTATTGGTCGCTGCTTTAATTGCCGTTAAAAACAGGAAATTGAAACTACACGAACGTCTGATGAAAATTTCCATTTTGTGCTCTCTTTTATTCCTTGTCGGATATGTAATTTATCACATGACAAGCGATCCAACGCCTTATGGGGATAAAGAAAGCACAATGTATCTGGTATATGTTCTATTGTTAGTTTCGCATATTATTCTTAGTGTTACCGTAATCCCTCTTGTTTTGGTGACTTATTTGTATGCGTACCTGGGACAGTTTGATAAGCATAAAAAGCTAGCACGTTTTACCTTTCCGATATGGCTGTATGTTGCTGTTACCGGTGTTATTGTTTTTCTGATGATTAGTCCGTATTACGGAGCATAATTGTTGATAGTTTTCACGTTGTTGTTAACAGAATTAACCACCTGTTGAGAATTTCTTAACATTCCTGCCGTACATTTGCAGTGAATGCATAGCAAAAAAGTATTGAAAGATTTGAAGAGAATTATTCTGACGTTAGTCGTTTTGATGGGAGTAGTGGGAGCAAGTTATTCTCAATCAAGCTGTTTTCAAATAGAAAGTGTTCTTGTGGATGCTTGTGGTTCGAACGAAGGAACCAATGAAATGGTTCGCATCCGGATAGGAGCAAACGATTTAAGTACCTCTGATATTAATATTACCTGGCCTAATAATCCCTACAGAGGTATTTGTCAGAATACAGCAACTGCTAACAAGGTTGCTCAGATGAATGCTACCATTTTATCCTGTGGTTACTTTGTGGAGCCCGTTGGAGGAGTGTTACCTGCTAACTCTGAAGTGTTGATTATTACCAGTACGGATTTTGACCCTTCTACGCACGACTATTCGGGGATGCAGGATACGATCATTGTTATTTTCCAATGCAGCGGAAATACAGCCGGGCATTTTGCAAATTATAATTCAAGCTGTTCAACACGTACACTTTCGATTACTTTTGGAGCTACGTGTATGGAAAGTGTAACCTACGACAGGTGTCTTTTAGTAAACCAGAATGGAGAAGTTGGAGGAAGTTCTGCTTTGCGGGATGGTGCGCGTGTTGACTTTGATGCGGCGGGAACAGCAACCTATGCAAATGACGGGTGTACAATCCCGTATGTGCCTGTATCTGTTGCTGCCAACTTTGTAAATGGAGATGGGACAATTTGTCCGGGAGGATCCGTTGATATATCAGCTCTTGTGAATGGAAATGCCTCTCAGATGAGTTGGAGTAGCTCTCAGGGAAGTTTTGCAAATCCGACAAACCTTCAGACAAGCTATACGCCAAATGGAGGTGTTACAACGAGTCATTACATCTACTTCTCGGCTGAGAATAATTGTAATGAGCCGGAAATAGATTCTTTATTGATCACGTTTGATGATCTGCCTGATGTTACGATAAATGCGAATGCTACGGATGCATGTGAACCGGGAGAAATCCAACTGACTGTTTCGGGTGCAGATATGTACCTTTGGAGTACAGGAGAAACAACGACAACAATTACACCTACAACTTCAGGAACCTATACCGTTACCGGGTCTAATAGTTGTGGTGCAGATCAGGCTTCCATTACAGTTAATTTTGGGACGGTTCCGAGTTGTAGTATAACAAATGGTCCGTCAAATGTTATATGCTCAGGAGAGTCAGTGAATTTGATTGGTAATTCGGCTTCTTCAAATGTCAGTTGGTCAACTGGTGAAACGACTTCTTCAATTGCTGTAACAGAAGCGGGTTGGTACTATTTTACAGTTACGGAAGACTGCGGAGTGTGCAGAGACAGTATTGAAATAAGCGTTGTTGAAACAACAGCATTTTTTACTGCTACTCCCAATGAGGGGATAATTCCCTTTGACGCGATACTGGAAAATCAGTCTACGGACTATGATATGTTGAGCTGGTCTGTTGATGGCACGGTTGCCCATCAGAATGAAGAAGTTATTACTTTACCTGTTGACATGCCGGGAGTATACGAAGTAGTTCTTACGGCGACTAACACCGTTTATGGGTGTACTGATTCCTACACGGTGACAATTATGGGCTATGAAAACAACGAAACACATATTCCAAACGTATTCACCCCAAATGGGGATGGGTTAAATGATTATTTTGGTATTACTACTTCAGCAGCGGTAACAGTAGATATTCGTCTGTTTAATCGATGGGGGAATTCAATTGTAGTACGAGAGTACGAGTCCGTACCAGATGTTTTTGAACCCATTTGGGATGGTACAATGAGTAATGGTTCTACAGCGGGAGAAGGTGTTTATTTCTATAGAGTAACGATAACTCCCATGAATGGAGATGTAGAGGAATTTCACGGAAACTTCCAGCTCACAGGTCTGGTTAAGTAAGCTATTTTGTCGCTCTTAAAAGGTGCCCGTAGAATAGTTCTTTTCCTGTCGTTGTCTTGGCCCACAATTCACCGGCTTCCAGACCAGAAGGCGAAAAATAACGGGAAGCAAATTGTGTCATATCTTCCAGTGAAACTCTGGGTGAATAGGTATTGAGAATAAGAAACCCTCCTTCATCCAACAGGTTGTATGCGGTTTCAAGTAGAGATTCCAGTTTATTTTCAATTTTCCATTTTTCGCCTTTCGCTCCGATTCCCCATGCAGGAGGGTCCATCAGTACACCTTTGTAAGTATTGCCTCGTTTAACTTCGCGTTCGGCAAATTTCAAAGCGTCCTCATGTACCCATTTTATATCTTGCAGATGATTTACTTCCATGTTATTTTTTGCCCAGGAAATAAGCTGTTTTACGCTATCAACATGTGTTACGATAGCTTCTCTTTCTCTGGCAACAATGCTGGCGGCTCCTGTATAAGCAAACATGTTCAGAAATTTATCTCCGGCTTGCAAATGATTCTGAATGTATTGCCAATTGATCTCCTGTTCCGGAAAAAGTCCCAGATGCTTGAATTTCGTAGTTTCCAGTAGGAACTGAAGTGATCCGAAGTAAATATTCCAGGCAGGTTGGTTTTTTGACCAGAATCCGGATTGCTTACCTTTCTCTTCAAAGTGAAGAGGATTATAATTCTCCCAGGAAGCAAATGACATTCCTGATTTGAAGTAGGCCTGAACTTCAGGACGAATGGTATAAATAGCTCCCCATCTTTCCAGTTTCTTTCCTCCGCCTGCATCAATAAGCTCGTAATCCTCGAAGGGAGAAGTAAACCACTTTTTCAATTCCATACTGCAAAGATGAAAAAACTATCCGGAAAATTTAACGAAGTACATTAACATGACCGTAGATCATCTCATTATCACCATTAATAGAAGTGTATTCCAGTTTATAGACGTATACACCATCCGGAACGGGTTGGCCGTTGTAGGTGCCATCCCATTGGAATCGTTTGTCATCACTGTAGAATAACTCTTCTCCCCAACGGTTGAAAATACGGACTTTTAGACTCACTACATTTATCGTCGAAGCGGCAAAGTAGTCATTTCTTCCACTACCGTTTGGAGTTATTGTATTTGGAACATAAATATAGAATTCCGGAGTGATTGTTATCGGTTTGGTAATTGAGTCACGACAGCCCAGATCATTTTCTGCATACAATGTGATGAGATAGTTACCGGGTTCGTCATACGTATTACTTCCGTGTACTTGTGTTGATGTTTGACCATCACCAAATTCCCAGAAGTAAACCGATCCGCCAATTGTTGTGTTCTGGAACTGAATAGGGAGGTCTTCAAACAACGTTCCTGAACTGATGACAAAGTTAGCAACGGGTTGAACTACTTCTACTTCTGCAAAATCATTAACTGTGAATGTTTGACAATCATCACTGACTATGACCTGAATCAGACCGGTTTGTCTGGGAGATACCCACACCTGATTAGTTGTTTCACCACTATGAGGCCAATAGTAATAATAGTCTCCGAACCCTCCGGTTGCTCCTGCGGTAAGAAGAGCCGAATCACCCAGACAAATAGTTGTGTCTCCTAATACATAAGGAACAAGTGGAGGACTTGTGATGGTCACGGATACACTATCCAGTGCCTGTTCACCGCATTTATCTTCTACCAAAATGTAATATTTGGTAGAAACTCCTGGTTTAACAACCTGCGTATTGGATGTGCCATACTCCTCTCCAAAATTATCAGACCAACGGTAAGTGTAATCACCTGATCCGCCAATTGCCTCTACAGAAAATGTATACTCTATATACGGACATGGATCAACAACATCATCCGAAACATTTAACTGAATAGGAGGAGGATTAGGTACAATAACAGTATTGGATGCTGAAGCGGATTGATTCAGACAGTTATCAGTTACAGTTACAGTATAACTTGTCGTTACAGATGGCTGTACAGAAATTGATTCTGTTGTTTCTCCCGTACTCCATTGATAATTATATCCTGATCCACCACCACTGACAGTTGGTGTAAGTGTTATTTCATTACCCGGACATTCCAGTTCTTCATCATCTAACGTGACCAGAACCGGAGCAACATCATCTATTGCCAGGGTTATAGTATAATTTTCATTTCCTCCACAGGGGTCGGGAATTCCAAATTCTATAATAATATCTTCCAGTCCTTCGGCTATTCCGTCAGCTAAGGCTGATATAGTAAACGAAACCTGTGATTGTCCGCTGGCAAAAGTTACGGAGCTCGGTATGTTATCAGTATAATCTGTTCCCGGAGTAGCAGAACCTGTTACGGAAATAGGTACAGTCATAGGAGATGATAAGTCTTCACCATAACGGGTAAGAGTTACTGTAGCATCCGTACATCCTTCAGCCATTGTGTAGTCGTTGTCAAACGATAATGAAGAGAGCTGGTAGCTTACATCAACCGTTACCGGACTGGAAAAGGAATTTGCCTCAAGGAATATTCCTGAATCATAGATTCCGTCTCCGACATCCGCAATAGCGATAATAATATGATAAGTTTCTCCACAAATAACATTTGATGAGGCTGTTAAAACGGTCGTCATACCGTCGTACTGAATAAACTGAGGGTTGCTATTCTGAGGAGAAGAATTTCCTGTTCCGTTATTTCTATAATAGATGTTATTATTTCGCCAGTTACCATAGGCAGCATCACAGTTAGAGGAATTGGCTCCTGAGGCGGAACCGACAGATCCCGAGTTAACAGTATTAATTGCTACGGGTGCATTGGTTCCGGGAATTAAAGCTATGTTTTGTCTGCCGGGAATACCGGGACCGGAAATAAAGAAAGCAAATACGTCATTGAAATCTGTACAGACATATTCGGGATATTCCTCGGAGGCAAAAACATAGCGGAATTCAACATAGTCCGAATAGGGTACAAAATCAAATTCTAAAACAGCCGCATTAAAAGTTCCTCCGCCGTTTGAAAGGCTGTTAAGCAAACTGTATCCGGGTCTGTTGTTGTCAATTCCTGCATTTACTCTGTCATTTGGTCCATGAGGTCCGTGACGTTCTCCAGCAGTTTGTGTATTGTGAATTGTTCCGGTTGTCATGATCAGCCCTTCCTGAATACCAACATTGGCATTGGTGCTGTTAAACTGACCTATTGCCTGAGCGGATCCGGTGTAATTTACATTGCTGACGGTAACCCCACTACCCACCAAGACATTTTGAACAAGAGCCTGAGGACTTTGATTACCGGAAGTTACTAATTGCGACTTTACACTAAAAGGTAAAAAGGCAAGGTAAAAGAAAACTATGTGTAACAGTAACTTCATATTTCATATATAACGTTTAAAATAGAAAAACGTTGTTAGTTATCGTCTCATTTTCAAAAAATTCACATTTTTTAAGAGAGTTGAGCGAAGAAATTAAACTAAATTAGCATAATTGACAAATAGCAAATTTCGTTCCAAACTTTAAAAACGGTAAACGTGAATTTTATTTCAAAATTACGTCTTTTTTTCCTTAAACGAATAAAAATTAACGGGTTAAATCCTGATTCTTATCAGCCCTTATGGGGGGTTGAAGTAAGTCGCCTGGTTCTGCTATCTGTCCTTTTCTTATTTTTTCTTTTATTTTTTGGCTTGAGTATTCTGATCGTGAGTTACACACCTGCTAAGGGGCTTCTCCCGGATTCGGTTCGTAATACAGACAGGGTGACGCTTGAACAGCAATATTTGAAAATTGATTCACTTATGTCGCGTTTGGAGATGCAGGAAAAGTATATCTCTGATGTGAAGAAGATTATTCTGGGTGAGCCGTTGGGTGAAGATATCCCGGAAGATACTTTGGGGGAGAATACGGCTCAGAATCTGGAAGATGTATCAACTGATTTTTCTGCTTCGGAAAGGAACCTTGCTGAAAAAGTTCGCGATGAGATAAAAGAGGATCAGGGGTTTGAGGAAGGTCATGAAAAACTAGAAGGGTTGTATTTCTTTCCTCCTGTAAATGGAGTTTTGTCGGCTAAGATGGAGAACGGACATCTGGGGGTGGATGTCGTTACCGAAGAAAAAGCAACGATTAAGTCTGTACTGGACGGAACCGTCATTTTTTCAGATTGGACAAATAGAGGTGGTAGGACAGTAATTGTTACGCATGGTAACGGATACATCTCAGTGTACATGCATGCCAGTGTGTTGTTAAAGAAAGCCGGAGATCGTGTCCGGGGAGGAGATCCGGTTGCTATTGTAGGTAATTCAGGAGAAAATACGACAGGTCCGCACCTTCATTTTGAGTTAATATTTAATGGGAAATATGTTAACCCGCTAAATTACATAAGCTTCAAATAATTTGGCTATTTTTGCACCGCTTATATAAAATCGCAAATATGAAAGAAGAAATTGAATCCCTTATAGGAGCTTTGAACAATCGTTTTACAGCCCACCCATGGCATGGTATTTCTATTGGAGATAAATCTCCCGAAATCGTGAATGCATTTATCGAGATCATACCGGAAGATGCAATAAAGTACGAAGTAGATAAGGATTCCGGATATATAATGGTTGATCGTCCGCAAAAGTTTTCTAATCATATGCCATGTATGTACGGGTTTGTTCCGCAAACCTATTGTGATACAAAAGTTGCAGAATTTTGTGCGGAAAAGACAGGAAGAGAAGACATCGTCGGAGATCATGATCCTTTGGATATTTGTGTTTTGAGTGAAAGGAATGTAAGCAGAGGAGGGATTCTTGCAGAAGCTAAAGTTATTGGAGGTTTCCGAATGATAGACGGAGGCGAGGCTGATGATAAAATAATAGCTGTACTGAAAGGCGATCAGGCTTACGGAGAGATGTCGGATATCTCACAAATGCCGAAAATGGTAATTGACCGTGTGAAACATTTCTTCCTGACTTATAAAGATTTGGAAGGTACCTCAAAAAATGTTGAAATAACACATGTTTATGGTAAAGATGAAGCGCTGGAAGTGATAAAGAGGAGTAATGAAGATTACGTATCGAAGTTTGGAGATGCAAACGAGCAGCTAAAGGCGGCTCTGGAGCGTTTTTTTACAGTTAAAGCATAAGATTAGTAAAAGCCTGAACCTATCGTTCAGGCTTTTTTTACAACCTTTTCACTACTTTTTTCGTCCTGATTTAAGAACCCAAAAAACTCAAAATGAACAAAGTACTACTATCTCTGTTTTCAATGATGTTTCTAACGGTGTCTGTTGCACAGACAGATAACTTTGTTTTAGTTGATCATGATGATTTTGAATACCAGGTTCCGGTTTCGTACGTGGTGCCGATGTCACTGAATGATTGGAATGAATATCCGCAGAATGATCAATGTGTTCCGGAAGGACAACGAGCATTGTTATGTAATTTCAGAAATGATTACACAGGGTTAGCTCTAAATAAAGAGATAGAGATATGTCCCGGTTCAGATTATTACTTCACCTGGCAAATGGGAAATTGTTACCTGGCCGAGAATAATAATGGTTCATTTATTAAGCCACATGTTCGTGTTGTGGTTGAAGATGCTCTGGGTACAATATTATTTCAGGATGATTGGGCAAACCTCACCAATTGGCAAACCTATCAAACGACAGTATTTAATCCTGCAACATCGAGTATATTTTTTAAACTGTACACTGAGATCCCCGGAGCTTCATTTGGGAATGATCTGGTTTTTGATGATCTTAGACTGTATCAGAATAATCCAACCTATAGTTATATAGATGATAACGGGTCAGAAATTGCATTGTGTACGGATGATGCTGCAGTTGATTTAGCAGATTATTTTGTACAACCCAGTGTTTCTGGAGTATGGAATGGTCCCAGTGTTCTGACAAATGGAGTTGAAGGGACTTTTGATCCGGCTGTTAATCTATCTGGGGATTATACCTATACGACACAGGGAGCTCCTCTTTGTCCGGATACAACCTCTGTTTTTCAGGTTGTAGTGGGAGTGACACCTCAACTGGACCCCGTAAGTAATGTAGATATTTGTGGAGGATATGAACTGGAAGTGATTCAGGGAACTGATTTGTCCGGGAATGAAGCATATTATACGCAATCCGGGGGGGGAGGAACCCAGTATATGGCAGGAGATGTTATTACTTCCGATGTAACATTATTTGTTTATGATGAAGACCAGAACTCTTCTGTTTGTAATGCAGAAATTAGTTTTTCGATTACGATTCATGACGCTCCTGATGCGGGTGATGATTTTGCAGACTTGATTTGTTTGCCATCTGCAACAACAACTCTTACTCTTTCTGATAATATGGGAGTCCATGATAATAATGGAGCATGGGAGGAAGTAAGTGCAAATGCTTCCGGAAGCTTTAATGCAACAACATCTGAATTAGGTCTGTCCGGAATCGGAGAAGGAGTTTATGAGTTTATTTACGTAGTACCTGCTATTGGGGGGTGTGAAGCTGATACGAGTTATCATACGATTACAATTCTTGAAACTCCGCAACCTCAGATTTCATCTTCTGATACGAATATTTGTTTTCCGGACGTCATTACATTTGATCCCGGTACGCAGGAAAATGATGGTTTTATATTCGACTGGGCATTTGGAAACGGTACCGTAGCTTCTGATGAAAATCCGGTGGTTAGTTTTACTGCGGAAGGATGTTATACGGTTGACCTGACAGTTACTAATAATGGTTTTTGTTCGGTATCGGTGCAGGAACCCAATTTCATTTGTGCATATCCTACTCCGATAGCTGATTTTAGTATGGATCAGGACTCGCTTGATGCTGCTTCTCCAATTTTGACAGGGGAAAACTTATCAGTGGGTGCAGATGGATTTTTGTGGACGTTCGGAGATGGAGGTACATCAACCGACACGGATCTCAATTATTCTTTTGAAGGAGCAGAGGGTGGTTATTATTCAGTCTCTCTTGTTGCCTATACAGATCAGGGGTGTGCGGATACAATGACACAGAGTATTTTTATGTTTAACCAGTTTGTTCTTACTATTCCAAATGTCTTTACTCCTAATAATGATGGAGCAAATGATCTATTTACTGTCTATGTGGAAGGAACAAAAAGTCTCGAATGGACTGTTTTTGACCGATGGGGATTGGTGATGGCAAGAGGTAAGCAAAATATGGAGCCTAATGCGCAGTATATCCAGGTTTGGGATGGGACAGTGGATGGAATGGAAGCAACAGAAGGAGTTTATTTCTTCAGAGTAAATTACGAGAACTATTTTGATGAAACGGGTGTGGAACATGGAAATATTTCACTCTTCAGAAAGTAACGCTTGTCAATTGATCTTTTAGGTCGTAACTTTGCACCCGTCTATGGTGAAAATTCGCAATATAGAGTTGGGTGAATTCCCTTTGTTACTTGCTCCTATGGAGGATGTAAGCGATCCTCCTTTTCGTGCTTTATGTAAGGAGAGTGGTGCTGATCTGATGTATACCGAATTTATTTCTTCCGAAGGCTTGATTCGGGATGCAGCCAAAAGTGTTGCGAAGCTGGATATTTATGAATATGAGCGCCCCATAGGGATTCAGATTTTCGGTTCTGAGATTGAGTCCATGAAAGAGGCTGCCCGTATTATTGAGAAGACCAATCCTGATATTATAGACATCAACTACGGATGTCCCGTAAAAAAAGTTGCTTGTAAAGGTGCCGGAGCCGGAATATTGCAGGATATTCCCAAGATGATCCGGCTAACGGAAGAAATTGTGAAGTCTACTTCTTTACCTGTTACTGTCAAAACCCGATTGGGTTGGGATGACAACAGTAAGCACATATATGAAGTAGCAGAGCGACTTCAGGATGTTGGAATAGAGGCACTGTCTATTCACGGAAGAACGCGGAAACAAATGTACAAGGGAGAGGCAGACTGGACGTTGATAGGCGATGTCAAGAACAATCCCCGAATGCATATACCTATCTTTGGTAATGGTGATATTGATACTCCGGAAAAAGCAGTGGAGTATAAAAATAAGTATGGTGTTGATGGTGTCATGATTGGACGGGCAAGTATTGGTTACCCGTGGATTTTCAGAGAGATTAAACATTATATTGAAACAAAAGAACACTTGGACGGACCCACGTTTAAGGAAAGACTGGATGTTACCCGAAGACATTTAGAAATGTCTGTGAAATGGAAGGGGGAAACTTTAGGTGTAATAGAGATGAAGAGACATTACACAAACTATTTTAAAGGGATTCCACATTTCAAGGAATACAGAACTAAACTGGTTACCTCTTTTGATTTACAGGAAGTTCGTGATACGCTGGATGAAATTGAGTTGAAATTTACAGAGTTAGTTGAATGATTTTCTTGACTTTCTGACAAGGTAAGATACAGGTAGCCAGCTACTCAGTATTCCAATTATACCAGTGACTCCAAGAATTAACAGACTATCCGTAACGGACATCACCACCGGAAAAGCTTCTCCTCCTGAATTAGGGAGTGTTAAGAAGGCTCCAAAGAACTGAACAGAAACAATTCCGTAACCGAATAACAGTCCTAATAAAATCCCTGATCCGGAGATTAATAATCCTTGTTTGAAAAAGATAGAGAAGACGCCTTTCTCAGTCAGACCAATTGCTTTTAAAGTTTTCAGATTAGGAGTCTTTTCTATAAATAACATGGTAAGAGAAGCAACCATATTAAATGTTGCTAGCGCAAAAATAAAAATGAGAATACAGAAGACAATAATCTTTTCAATTTTGGATGTTTTATAGATCAATTCATTTTTTTCAAGGTGTGTTTTAATCTCAAAATCACTTCCCAGTAACAAAGCTATCTCTTCCCGGATTTTTTCCAGATTCCCTAAGTCATTAACATTTACAGCCAGTCGAGTTATATCTTTTTCATAACCAAGAAGATCGGAAGCAGTTTCTAAAGGGACGATAAGAAAAGAGCTGTTAACCTCCCTGTTATAATTTACTGAAGCATCAATAAGAAAAGCATCTGATTTAAACGGGTTTGATGAACGCATAATTTTTGCGTCCCGGGAAGGAGCGTAGACAAGAATTCTTTCCGGGTTGCTTTCGAAAATAATGCCATCCAGTTTGTTGAGTAGACCAATCCCGATATAAGAGCTTTTTTTGTAATCTTTACTAAGTGTATGCCCTTGAACTAAGTGCTCTTTGAGTCTGATCATCTCGTAAAACACGGGTTCTACACCTAATAATGTTCCGTTTACCCACTTGTTTCCATGTTTGATAATGACAACTTCTTCTATCTGTTTAGAGATATGAGAAACACCATCAATTTTTTGAATTTCATCTACAGGAACAAAGTCTGCGTTTACTGTTTTTCCTTTCTTGGATGTTATGGTGATGTGTGGATCAAAATCAGAGTAGAGATCATGAACCAAAGATTCGATTCCGTTAAATGCTGATAGAACAATTACCATTGCTGCCGTACTTACCATTAGACCCAGAATGGCAATTCGGGTAATGATATTGATAATACTTTTCGATTGTTTTGAAAAATAATACCGTTTAGCAACAAAAAAGGAAAAGTTCACTCTACTTTTTTAATAAATCATCAATTTTCATCGCATAATCGAGGGAATCGTCGATTACGAATACAAACTCGGGGACTTTACGTAGGTTTTTTAGAGCCGTGGCAATAACGCCTCTGATTTTAGACTTGTTATCATTAATATGTTTCAATACATCTTCTGTTTCGGCAGAACCAAAAATACTCAGATAAACTCTTGCGAATGATAGATCTGCTGAAATACTAACTTTCGTAACCGTCACCATGTTTCCTAAGGTGTACTCCCGTGCGTTGCGCTGAAAAAAAACAGACAATTCGCGTAGCATTGCTGTTTCAACTTTGTTTTGTCTAACTGAACCCATGCGACAAAGTTACGAATTGTTTGTTCAAAGTGAGAGAACGAGTTGAAAAACGTATCTTTGTGCGGTTACACAATAGAGTAAGTGAGGTTTTGCTGATGAAAACAATACGAGAAATATACCGTTACACATTCCACTATAAGGTACAGGCAATCCTGACCATATTTTACAACTTTTTGTTTGTCATTTTCAATCTGGTTTCTTTAGCATTATTTGTTCCCTTTCTTGAATTGATCTTTAGCAATGATTTTCCGGAAACAGCTCCTGTTGCCCCTGTCTGGGATGGAAACTTTTTTGATTACAGTTCAGACTATTATACCTACTACATGGAGAACTACCTGTTCGTGAACGGGCAGGAGAAAGCACTGTTGTTTATTTGTATAAGCGTCCTTTCTGCTTTTTTTCTGAAGAATCTTTTCAGATACCTGGCTATCTATCACCAGTCGCAATTGCGAATGGCTGTTGTGAGAGATATAAGAGATACTATTTTTTCGAAAACACTTCGGTTACCAATGTCGTTTTACTCGGAAGAGAAAAAGGGAGACCTTATGTCTCGGATGAGTACAGATGTTAATGAAATAGAAATTGCTGTGGTTGCTGTTTTGCAATTGATATTCCGGGATCCTATTGATGTTTTGTTAACGGTTTCTCTTTTGCTCTATTGGAGTCCTGAACTAACCTTGGTGTCTTTTGTTGTATTGCCTCTTTCCGCTTTTGTCATTTCGAGAATTGGAAAAAGTCTCAAACGGACTGCAAGGGAAGGACAGGACCAGATGGGAAGGGTCTTTTCTATTATAGAGGAGACGCTGGGAGGAATCCGTATCATAAAAGCATTCAATGCTTCAGAGATGGTTCGCGGAAAGTTTGCAAAGGCAAACCTGCGACATCAGAAACTCATCACTTCGACTTTTAGAAAGAGAGATTTGTCAAGCCCTTTAAATGAGTTTTTAGGGGCTTTTGTTATGCTTGTTATTGTTTATTTCGGAGGGAAAATTGTTCTGAGTGGAGAAGGAAACCAATTAACAGGTTCTCAGTTTTTGGGATTCATTATCGTTTTCTCTCAGCTGTTGCGTCCCATTCAGAGTATAGCTCAGAATATAGGGAACTTACAAAAAGCCAAAGTAAGTCTTGACAGAATTAATCAGGTAATTGATACGGATGAGGTAATACATGATCCGATAGATCCGCTTGATTTTAATGGAATAAAAGAGGCTGTCGTGTATAATGATATTTGTTTCTCATACGGAGACCAGCAAGTAATTAACCATGTTAGCTTCTCTGTTCCTCGTGGGAGGACCGTTGCTTTGGTGGGTGAATCAGGGAGTGGAAAATCGACTTTGTCGGATTTGTTACCCCGTTTTTATGATGTTTCGTCGGGAAGTGTTTGTATTGATGGTGTGGATATTCGCCGATTTAGGGTGGAAGATTTGCGAAAAGAAATAGGTATTGTTTCCCAGGAGTCGATACTTTTCAATGATACTATTCGCAATAATATTGCTTTTGGTAACCCGGATGCTTCTCTGGAACAAATTCAAGCTGCTGCCCGTATTGCGAATGCACATGAGTTTATTGAACAGCAGGAACAAGGTTATGAGACGATTATTGGGGACAGAGGAAATAAATTAAGTGGCGGACAAAAACAGCGTATCAGTATTGCCCGTGCAATTCTTAAGGATCCTCAGATCCTGATTTTGGATGAAGCGACGTCTGCTTTGGATACTGAATCCGAGAAATTGGTGCAGGATGCCCTAGAAAAATTAATGAGTAACAGAACATCAATTGTTATCGCACACAGATTAAGTACTGTCCGTCATGCGGATGAAATCATAGTCCTGCAGAAAGGGGAGGTTGTCGAAAGAGGAAATCATGATGAATTAATTGCAAAAAAGGGGCTGTATCAACGCCTTTGTAGTTTACAGGGATTGAGTTAAATCACGAATTTTTCCGATTAAGTTTTAATATTAACCGTTCATCAATTTTGTATCAAGTTTTTTTGACGGTTTTTGAAATAGCTGTATATTCGGCAGCGTAATCGCAAAATAAAATTTAGAATTATGAAAAAAATTTACTTTTTGGCAGCGTCTTTATTGATGAGTGCCGGGGTGTTTGCTCAGACCAATTTTGGGTTTGAGAGTTGGACGAACGGTAATCCAGATGGTTGGACAACCTTAAATGTTGTTACTACAATCGGTGATGTTACAGATGGAGCAAATCCGGTTATTCCAGCTGCTGAGGAAACTACTGGAGCGACTGAAGGTTCAAGCTTTCTGAAGGCTACATCTTTTAATTTGGCTAATTCTTCAAATACACAACAGGCTCCAAATGGAGATTATGGATCAGTCGTATTTCAAAGTTTTCCTTCTACTGATAAGTATGAAGACTTTTCATTTGATGTTACTTATGATATTCAGACTTCTGATACTGCCATCCTATATGTAGAGGCAGTAGATGCAAATGATGATGTTGTTGGACAAGGATTTATTCGCGTTGGAGGTTCGGAATCTAACTTTACAACCGTTACAGTTCCTATGTCTTATACAGGTGATGTTGCTAGCTATTTTATAGCAATTTCTAGTAGTGAAAAGGAATTGTTTAGTAATTTCCCTTCTACTACTGCACCTGGGTCTTGGATTGGAGTAGATAATATTCAACTTGGGAATGTGCTTCTTGAAGCGCCAAACGTTTCTAATGTTGTTGCTTCAGATATTTCTAACAACGGAGATGGAACAGATTTGCAAGTGACTTTTGATGTTCCGGCTGATGAGAGTAATATTACTGCGTATTATGCTGTTGTTTTTGAGACTGGAGTTGCTTCACCTGGAATGGCTGCTGATCCAGCTGCTTTGATGACTAACGCTAATATTACTACGGAAATAACACCGAACGGATCGAATCAAACTGTGAACTTTACAGCAAGTGATATTTACCTTACTATTGTAGGGAACAGCTTCGTTCCTAATCCTATCGTAGAAGATGTTTCGTTTACTGTCTACATTTACACTGAGGGTGCTAACGGTCATGTAGGTGTATTTGCTTCTTCTAATGAAATCACACTTACAAGTCCAGGTACAGGAGGAATTAATGACAATGTTATTTCTGTTACGGCTTATCCAAACCCAGCGGCAGATATGCTAACTGTTTCTATGTCTGAAAACGCTTCTTCTGTTTCTGTAATTAGCATGGATGGAAAAGTTGTTGCTACTCAGGATGTGAATGGAACTGAGGCTACCATTAATGTTTCTTCATTGAATTCTGGAGTATACTTTTACGAAGTTGCTACTGAGAAGGGAAACATTGTTAGAAAATCTTTCGTGAAAAAATAATTGAATACACGTAATATTTTAAGCCCGATCCATTTGGATCGGGCTTTTTTTATCCTGCCCAATTATCCCGGTCAAGACTTCGAAAATTGATAGCTTCAGCCAGATGTTGCACCTGAATCGTTGCGCTATCATCAAGATCGGCAATCGTTCGAGACACCTTGAGAATCCGGTCATAGGCTCTTGCAGATAATCCGAGTTTTTCCATGGCTGTTTTTAGTAAATCGGAGGCTGTTGAATCGATCTTACAATACGTTTGCAGATCTGTGTTTTCCATTTGAGAGTTGGCGTGGATTCCGTTTTTTGTTTTGAAACGTTTCTCCTGAATAGATCGGGCGGCTATAACCCGATCTCTTATCGTACTACTGGTTTCTGATTTTTGTTTACCGGACAATTCGTCAAATCCGACAGGTGTGACTTCAACATGAAGGTCAATACGATCTAATAAGGGACCTGAAATTCTGTTTAGGTATTTTTGTACAATTCCCGGAGCGCAAACACAATCTTTTTCAGGATGATTATAATAGCCACAGGGGCAGGGATTCATAGCAGCAACCAACATAAAACCTGCCGGATATTCTACTGTAAATTTGGCACGGGCTATTGTGACCTGTCGATCTTCGAGAGGTTGGCGCATGACCTCTAGAACGGTTCTTTTGTATTCAGGGAGTTCATCCAAAAACAAAACACCATTATGCGCCAGTGAAATCTCTCCGGGTTGTGGGAAACCACCTCCTCCAACCAGAGCTACATCGCTGATTGTGTGATGTGGCTTTCTGAAGGGGCGAGTGGTGATTAATCCTTTGTCAGCATTCGTTTTTCCGGCTACACTGTGTATTTTGGTCGTTTCCAATGATTCTGCGAGGGACATGGGGGGGAGTATTGTAGGTAGTCGCTTTGCCAGCATGGATTTTCCTGCTCCAGGAGGTCCAATGAGCAGTACATTATGTCCTCCTGCTGCTGCAATTTCAAAGGCTCGTTTGATGGTTGTCTGCCCTTTTACGTCACTAAAATCAACCTCGTTTATGTGTATCTTATCATAAAATAACTGTTCGAGGTTGATCTGAACTTTTTCGAATGGTTGGGATTCATTAAAGAATGCTATCACATCGTTTAGATGGTTCATTCCATAAACTTCCATATTTTCAACTACTGCAGCTTCAGAAGCGTTTTCCTGCGGAATAATAAGTCCTTTAAAGCCTTCTTTAGCAGCACGAAGGGCAATAGGTAGAATTCCTTTAACCGGTTTCAAATATCCATCGAGGGAAAGCTCACCAAGTAGGATATATTGCTCCAGTTTCTGAGAAAGTATTTGTCCGGTGGCAGCAAGGATCCCGCAAGCAATAGGAAGATCAAATACGGAGCCTTCTTTTCGGATATCTGCCGGAGCCATATTGATTGTGATTTCTTTTCCCGGCCATTTAAGGTCATTCGTACTGAAAGCAGATTTTATTCTTTGCTGACTTTCTTTTACAGCGTTATCAGGAAGTCCGACCAGATAATAATTAATTCCCCGTGTAATATTAACTTCGATAGTTATGGTAGTGGCATCAACTCCGAAAACGGCGCTGCCAAATGTTTTGCAAAGCATGTTAGGTCATTTAATAGGTTAGTGACACAAACATACAAATAAAATCCAGTTTTGACGAAAAAATAATCGTATTTTTGTTTGTAAAACCAGCAAAAATTGTCTAGAATTGTACCAAAGAATCATTGCGAAAGGGAAATCGAAAAAGCTAGCATTAATAGCTGTGGCCAATAAATTAATCAAAGAAGCCTTTGCTATTGCCAAATCAAAGTTGGTTTATGATGAAAATTACCGAAGTGTAAATCCTGTATTGTTGAAAAAATAGTTGAATTTTTTCTTGGATTTTACCACGGTTCATTGTTGTACCACGTTATTTAAGCAGTTTAGATATTCTTTCACTAGTCATTTTATTTAATTTACATAATGGTTTTAATGAATTGTCAACATATTTATCAGTTAGTAAATTTTTATTTTTAGCTGATGTGTAATAAGCAGGTAATGTAAAATTATTAGGATAGTATTTTCTGTCTGTTACAAAAGGAATTGATCGAGTGTCTTCGGAGCAAATTAATCTACACTTTGTAATTACCACTATTGCAGGTAAATGTGGGTCATCAAAGTCTTCATTGTCTCGCAAATCTTCAACTTTCTTTTGGTATTCATCAATATCGTTTTGACAGCCTTCTATAGCTTTCCCTACATCTTTAAGTAGTCTAATAATTGGTAGATATTTTGAAGTTTTAGCTATTTCCTTTCGATATTGACTACCCCCAAATATCATTATTCCTTTACCTAATAATATCCAATCAAGTACTGGCTTGAAATCTGAGTGTTTAGCAGATGATTTTGAAAATACATTAGCCACACAATTTGCATCTATAATTATTGCCATACTTAAATTATAATTCTAATAATTTAAGTTCCTCATCAATAAAAAAGTCTCGATAACTTGTTGGGACTTTCTTTGCAAAAGCTCCATCTTTTTTAATTTCTATGTTCGTTATTGAGTTTCCATCAATATTCCTTTCAAAAAATAGTACTTTGGTGTCAAAGTTCACTTCTTTTTTAGAACTATGTAATTTGTGTCTAAGTCTGTTAATAGTAAAATCACTATGAGTTTCTATTATAAATTTATTTTGGTCATTTTTTACAGCGTTGTAAAGAAAACTACCGAAAGCAGCTTGAGCTTTTGGATGCAGATGCACTTCAGGTTGTTGAATAGAAAAACAAGTTTTCTTTGTAGATAAAACCTCAATTATAATAGGTAATGATTGAGAAACTCCATAACCGACATTAGGTAGTTTAATTTCAATGTCTTTATACTTTACAATAATTTCAAAAGGAGAACTATTCTTTTTTCCTAATTCACGTATTTCTATTTTATCAAATAAATTACTATCCTTTCCAAAAGACTCCAAGATTGTAATTATCTTGTTCTTTTCTAAATTAGATTTGTTTCCTAGAATTTGACGAAGAATAGAAGGGATATGGTCTCCTTCTGGAGAGAATTTTATTTTGTAAGATTCATATGTTCTTTTAGCTTTTGCTCTAATTGGAGCTAACCATTTGTAGCTTGGATAAAGCATTTCCTGACCAAAAGAAGTTCTAAATTTAAATTCATCATTGTTTTTCATAATTTCTCTTTCAATAAATCTGATTAAAATAGAAAGAGGTAATTGTTTATGAGGAATATTTATTCTTTTGTACTGCTTAGGAAATTCAAAATCAACAGCCCATTTTTCAAAGTCTGTAACTTCTGTCTGTTTTATCCGATATGTAATTTGTTTTTTAGTAAACTTAACTAACACATCAAATTTCTCGATTTGAAATTTAATTTGAGAGATTATTGGGACAGAGTTTTCTTCGGTAAATTCAAAAATAACTCTAAATGTTTGTTGTTTTTTCTTTTTATCATCATCATCATCAAAATTTGGTTTTTCAATTCCGATTTGAAAATGATTATCTTGAGTTTTTTTATTTATTATTTCTTCAAAATATCCTAATTCAACCTCATTGTTATTGAACTCATAGTTATACCAAAATTCAGGACTTGAGAGAAGATTAATAATTTTTAAAAATGAAGTTTTGCCTGTACTATTCTCGCCAACTAAAAAATTAACATCTTTTAATTCAACAAATTGTTGTTTGAATCCTTTGTAATTCTTTAAATATATTTTTTCCATATAGGTTTTTTTCTAATGTGCTACAACTAGTGTATATATACAGTATAGTTGTTATATCTTATATAGTCACTGTGCAACTAAGATAATGAATCAAATGGATATTGAATGCTTTGAATGTCTGAAAATATGATAGTTATGTATAGTTCTATTGTTTTACTACTGCTGGGTCCCAAAAGGGTTTGAATATAACGAAAGTCTGTTTCACTTTCCAAGAATGGTGGTACGGAACAGTGTAGTAGTGTGTGCAGTCAATAAATCAGAGAAATCAGCGTCCAAAAAGTAACTGCTTTTTTTAGGTGGTTGAGTGCTGCAAAACCAAATTAAACGAAAGCGGGAGACCCTTCGCAGACCTCCCGGTTTTCTAAAAAAGTTTTATCGGACACTAGTGAAAAATAACTATTCCTTAGTTAGATATTATGCTCAATATAATCGATCAGCGAATGAATAACTTTGATATGGATTTCTTGAGCCCGATCCGCATATTGACTATAAGGTGCTCTGATTTCAACATCAACAAGCTCAGCCATTTTTCCGCCGTCTTTTCCTGTTAATCCAATAACTGTTATTCCTTTTTCCTGCGCTGCTGCGATGGCATTTAGAACATTTTCTGAGTTACCACTCGTTGAAATCGCTAAAAGAACATCACCTTTTTGTCCTAATGATTCAACAAATCGAGAAAAAATGAAGGCATAGCCATAGTCATTTGATACACACGACATGTGAGAGGAGTCGGATAGACTCATAGCCGGAAGAGGTTTTCTGTTCTCGCGATATCTTCCTGTCATTTCTTCGGCAAAGTGCATGGCATCACACATAGATCCGCCATTACCACAAGACATAATTTTACCTCCGTTTTTGATTGCATTTACCATCAGATCACCTGCTTTTTTGATTTGTTCAAAATTAGTTGGATCACTATTGAATTTTTCCAGTATTTCAGCTGCTTCAAAAAAATGGTATGCAATTTGTTTAGTACTCATACGAAAATGAATTTGTTCAAATGTAGTAAATTTCGATACTCAATTTCATAAATTAAGCTATATTTGAAACACAGCTTTAAATGCGAAAACTGTAAAACATGAGAAAAAGTCTACTAACTTTAATGCTATTAACGCTGTCCCTGAGTGTGTTGGCACAAAAGAAACCAGCGAATTGTTTCCAGAAGATGGAAGCAGCTTTTAAAGAAAGAGGAGCTTACACGATAGCAGATGAGATGCACCGAAATGTTATTATTTCTTTCTTCGAAGGGGATAACGATGTGATGTGTGTGAATGGAAAAGTGCGCGTTGAAAACGGAAAAATCAGTTCGGTTTTTCTTCAGTACAGTGATGCTACTTATGAATTAATGGATGTAAAGTTCTACAATCAGAATAAGCAAAACCCGGGTATATCCAACGGTATTTCTGAAATGATTTATACGGCTGACGGACAAAAATTGAAAGTTGTTTTTATCGAGCAGCTTCGTCCGAAAAAGAAACAATTTCAGCAGGCGGTTATTCCTGATGATTTGTAATCAAAAGATAGTTTAAATAAGAGAGAGTCCGGGAGGACTCTTTTTTTATTGTTAGAACTTTATGCGCAATTGAACGCCAATATCTGATTTCCTGTTTCCTGTTATTGTTTCTCCGGCAGATCCAATTGCCTTAACATTCTCATACAGGAAAATACCATACTTAATCCACAAGTCAAATCTTCTGGCAAATGTCCACCTTAGTAAGGCGTAAGCTCGCATCCCCGTTCCGGAATGGGCGGGTATATAGAAAACGTTCAACATATTATTTTCAAAAGCGTAGATTCGCGAATCATAGCCATCGGTGTCAAAGAGAGCATATCTCAAACTGATATCAACAGGAAAGTTCTTTGGTTTGTAAACAATATCCTGATAAAGCAGTACTCCTTTTTGTCCGGGACTGCTGGGGCGTGTGACGGTGACATATTCGATTCGCGATTTCAACGTGATAAACTCACTTGCCCGGAACGAGAGGTTGAGTCTGTAATTACGTTGCTTGACATTCTCAATTTCCGTAATAGTTCCATCTTCAAAACGACTGTTTCGCATTCTGTTTTGTTCCCGAAAACGAGCATAAACTTCGAAATGTCTTGAGGGCTTAAACGTGATCTGAGTTAAAAACTCGCTTCCTGTTGATGGTGCATCTACCTGAAACCTTAACCAGGGAAATTTAAAAAAGTCGATATAGGAATTCAGTAACCATTTGCCGGACAGTCGCCATGATAACCCCAGAAACATACCGCTCTCATTCTGACTTCTGGATCCTTCACGAAATCCCTGCGAATAAAATGTGTGAAAATCTTTAGGGTAGTGGCGGTAGAGAGCGCTTAAAGCGACTCTTGTGTCTAATGCGATCATTGCACCTTGTAAAAACCCAATGGCTCCGGAACCGGAGCGGACTATTTCACCAAATACATTAGTGTTTTTAATGACATACGAGTAATCTGCGCTGATGTTTAGTAGGTTTTTTCCCCGAAAATCAAATTGATTATAGGGCTGGAGAGGTCTTTCAAAAGAAGAGTTATAGCTATGATGGATGACAGCAATTCCACTAGTAAAACTTGTACTTTTGTACTGAACATAACCACCAAAAATGCGTTCCTGTAAGGCGTTCTTTCTTGCAATCTCGGAATGTGTTCTGTGTAGCCCGGTCATGTTGATTGCCGAAGCAAATTGTTCTTCCTGATTGAGTGTATCTAATGTTTCTTGTAAGGTAGCATCCACTTTTTTTACAGATGCAAAGGCGGTTACACTAAACTTACCTACTCCGGCTTCAACAGCTGCGCCACGAAGAAAACGGGTTTCATCAACTGAAGCATAAGGACGTAATCCGCGGGCATTCTTTTTTATATTGACCACATCAGCTGTTTTGTTGAAAGCATAGCCCGACCAAAAATTAACTCCCTGCCCAATTTGTAATTGGTAATCTCCTAAAGCAATAGTGCGAAGATATTTGCCTCCCTGATAAAAAGCATGAGCGGAGTAAAAATCAAAACCATAGGGGTTGGAGTCCCGAAAGAAGGATTCTCCCGGATCTTTTTCCATGGTTACCCCAATACTGAAATTGTTGCGGTAGGTAAAACGGGTTCGCATATAATAGCGATCCGGATTTCCGTGGTAATAGGAGTTTGAATTTTCAAAGACCGAATCAGGAACATCCTCGTATCCTTTCTTCTGTTCAATATTTCGTTGATAGCGGAGTAAAACTTCACCTTTTCCAAACTTTAGCATTTCTTTGAGGGAAACGTGTAACTGGTCAAATTTATCATCAACCCGTATAAAAGGGAGTATCATTTCTATTGTTAACAGATCCCAATAGGGGACAGCCTGTACTTCGTAGATGCTAATTAGCTTGCCGAATTTTTTACGGTGGTTGATTAAGGATACAATTTGTACCTCTGTCAGTAATCCAAGTGCTCTCAGATCTTCTCCTTCTGTCTTATTGAGATTTATCGGGTTGTCAAAGTAAAAGTGAAGTTCCTCAGTAATTTGTTCCAGTACCACATTTTCGGATTCAAGATTTTCTGCCAGATATTCTATACGTTGCTGAATAATCTCGTTTTTTTGTTCAAATTGTGCGTTTGCGTAGAACGAAAGAAAAGAGAATAAAAGGATAAAGATGATATGTCGATAGTAGATGATCATGTACCCCAGCAATAATGAATGGAGACTCCGGTTGTAAAACCGATAATCTGCTTGTAGCTTGATGCCAGATCAATACGTAACCCTTTCAGATTATAACCTAAGCCAAAACTAATTTCCAATGGTGAGGAATGAACACCGGCACGCAGGAATAACTTCTCAATGGGTTGATACTCTAGTGCCCCCTTTATTTGTAAAGGAGAAATAATACTTTTTTCGAATTCTGCAGATGCCGTTAGTTTTTGGCTGATGAGATAACTTGCTCCCAAACGGATGACAGAAGCAAATCGTTCGTTTTGATAGCTTGCAAACCGGGTTCGGGTGATATTATAAATACTCGCTCCAATCATCCATTTTTTACCGATTCGGGTAGCTAACCCAAATTCTCCGCTGATTCCATGTTTTGTTCCATATCCTCCGGGAATACTTACATTCAGGTAGTTGACCTGTACACCCATTGCTATATAATCAGTGAGACGAAGAGAGTATCCTGCCCCTGCTCTTGCAGAACGATAATTTTCAAACCCGCTGAATTGAGCTCCGGCTGATATCGTTCCCTTTTTTAATGGTTGGGCAAATGTTAGTCCCTGATAATTTAATTCGCGAAGAAAAAAACGATTTTCATAATAGACTCCCACGCCTCCTTGTTCGAGATAACCTAACATACCGGGGTTGTGATGGTAAGCCCAAATGTCATTTATTGTTACTGAAGTATGTCCAAGTGCAGCGGAACGAGCACCTAATTTATAGAGTTCCTGAGCAGTTGTTTCAGTAATAAAAAATACAAAAACCAGTAATAGAATTGAGTAGTAATTTTTCATGCCGGTTGTGTTGAAACAGAGTATGTAACAGGCAATTTACTAAAATTTATTGAAACCGACGAGGTTCGGATTGGAAGCAAAAAACCGGGAGAAATATCAGTGCTTCTCCCGGTTCTTCGTATTCAGGTGTTTATTTATTGATTTTTGTTACCTTAAACTCAGTTCTTCTATTCGCCTGGTGTTCTTCTTCTGAGCAAGGGGTTTTGTTAGAACATTGATTGACCAGTTGCGTTTCTCCATATCCTTTACTACTTACCCGTTTTTTGCTGATACCTTTACTAATCAGATAGGAAACTGCCGAGTTGGCTCTTCGGTCTGAAAGAACGAGGTTGTAGTTGTCCGCTCCTCTTGAATCTGTGTGGGAGCTTAACTCAATTTCGATCTGAGGATTATCCTGAAGTAGTTTTACAAGATGATCCAGCTCTTTTGCCGCATCAGGACGAATATCCCATTTGTCAAAATCATAGTAGATGTTTTCCAGAACAATGGGTTTGTCAATGATTATCTCTTCTACTTCAAAATCAGCATAAAAATCTTCCGAGTATTTTTTACCCAGTGTTGAAATGTTATCTGTTCGCGTAAAACATCCTTCTTTTGTACAGAGTAACAGGTATTCGGATTCAGGCTCAAGTTGTAAACTGAATTTTCCCTCCTCATCACTTTGCATCTCAATAACATTGCCGCTGGTAGCTTCTGTAATCTTAATAGTTACATTACTCACCGGAATCTGAGTTCCTTTTTTTCTGGTAAACCCATATAGGTTAAAAGTCGGAGGTTTTTTGGTGAAGGCATAGATTTTGTCAGCTTGAGTACGGGATGAAGAGACAAAACCGGTGATGTTATCTTCATTTAGTGAAAAGGAAAAGTCGTCTTTGGAAGAGTTAAGCGGATAATTTAAGTTTTCCGGAGTAGCCCACTCTTCTCCTGTAAAATACGTAATAAAAACATCCAGTCCTCCCATTGAGTTGTGAGAATCAGAGGAGAAATACAGAGAGCCGTCACAGTGGATATAAGGGAACATCTCATTTCCTCTTGTATTGATTGTTTCTCCGAGATTTTCCGGGGCAGACCATTTTCCGTTTTTCAGTTCGGATTTATAGAGGTCTGTTCCTCCAATACCTCCGGGCATATCTGAGACGAAGTAAAGTGTTTTTCCGTCCTCAGATAAAGTTGGATGTCCTACAGAATAATCATCACTATTAAAGGGATATTCTTCAAGGTTTTTCCATTTGCCATCTACCAAACTGGCTTTAAATATTTTCAGATTACAGATATTTTCATCGTTTGTTATTCGTTTGTTTTTGTAGTAATTGCTTCGAGTAAAATACACTGTTTTACCATCCTTTGAGAAGGTTGCCGGTCCATCATGAAATGATCCGTTGATATCGCCTTTAAGTGCAGACGGAGGAAGCCAGTTTCCGTTTTCTCCTTTTTCCATATAGTAAAGATTCAGGTAGGATTTTCCTGTCCATTGGCTTTTCCTGTTTCCTGAAAAGACTTCTTTATCTGCTGTAAATACAGTTCCGTTTTTATACGTTACGGTTCCAAATGAGTTCGAAAAGTCATCTGTAGGAACCGGGGTTAACTCAAACAGGGTTGTGTCAATATAACGCTCATCAACTGATTTGCAGGAAGCCAGGAGTAACTGAGCTAATAGATCATTTTCGTTGAATGCTAGGTATTTTTCTATCCATGGAATAGCTTCTTCGTATTTACCGGTTTCCATGAGTACTTTTGCATAATTCAGGTAATCTATAGCCGCAGGGGAAGACCTGTTGACTACTTTACTGAAATAAGATCCGGAGATTTCCGGACTACTCATTTTCATATAGGAAATAGCCAGACTTCTTTCAGCTTTTTCGTTATTCATTTTGTCATACGCTTTTGAGTAGTGTTTGACTGCATTCGCGTATGCGTAATTGTCGAAATATCGGTCTCCTTTTCTCATATGGTGACCACTACATCCTATCAGAATTCCAATGAGGAATAAAGAGGATAATATGGATATAAACTTTTTCATAAGGCAAAATTTTAAAAGTATCGGGGTGTTTTAGTCTTGATCATGTCTTTTCCGAAATCAATTCCTATCATGATTTCATGTGAACCGGATGAGTGTCTCCGCAATTCGGAAAAAGTGAGATCGTATGCATACCCGATTCGGAAATAATTATTGGATTGATATTCAAGAAGGATTACTCCGGCATCTCCTGATCGGAAAGAACCACCGATCCAGAACATATCCTTAATAAGGACTCCTAAATTTATATCTGCCTGCAATGGAGCATGGGGGAGATATTTTAACAGGACAGAGGGTTTCAGTTTCACATTTTCGGATACTTTGAAGATGTACCCTCCCGTCAACAGATAGTGCCGATTCAAAAAAGACGATTTATTCAAATTCAAGGAGAAATCACGTCCTTTTTCATACGCAATTAGCGTGGGAATGGAAAATCCGGCATACCAGTTTTTATCTGTGTAATAAATCCCGAAACCAAAGCGGGGAAGTATTTTACTACTGACATTATTCATAAAAACCTGATCATCTGTATCCCAAATTGTAAGGGAGGTCAACTCGGCACTAAATTGCGATATTCCGGCACTTATTCCGAGGGCAAGACGTCCGTTTTCACTTACCCTGATCCTGTAGGCATAATTGGCCAGAATAGAGTTTTGTTTGGTGACTCCTATTTGGTCATTGAAGTAAATGAGTCCCAACCCCATTTTCTGACCAGCCAGAGGTCCGTCAATCGCACCGATTACCGTTTGGGGTGAGCCTTCAAATCCGACCCACTGTTTTCTGAAACTAAACGTTGAGGTCCAGTATTTGTGTGAACCGGCGTAAGCAGGGTTCAGGTACAAACCATTAAACATATACTGGCTGACCATTGGGTCCTGTTGTGCATAGGAGCATCCCGCCCCTCCCACAATAAATAATATAATAATGAGTAAAGTTTTCATGACATTTCATTTTTGGTCAATTTTTATCTTCTTAAATCCACATACCCCTTGAGGGTAATTGTTCCATCAGCTCCTTCGACATGAAGAATGACAAAATAGGTGGCATCAGGAAGTGCTTCTCCCCGGTTATTATCACCATTCCAGGTGTTGTCGTAATTGCTGCGTTGGTAAACAATGTTTCCCCATCGGTTGTAGATGGTAAATTCATTGGATGGATAACTATCAAGTCCCCGGATAACAAAGAAATCATTCTTACCATCACCATTTGGTGAGTAGCCGTTCGGCATTTCGAGAATGTCCGGTTGAATAAGTAGTACAGACGCAAATCTGGAGCATCCATTCATGTCGGTTACTGTCAGAGAGTACTCTCCGGCTTGTAATCCGGTTATCGAAGAGGAACTGTCTCCTGTGCTCCAGGAGTAATAATAGGGAGCAGTACCTCCGGAAACAGAGGCATCAATAAATCCATTATCATTGCCATAAGGGAACACATTGAAAGCTGAATTGTAAAGCGAAGGATCCAGTTCGAGCTCCAGGGCTTCGGGTTCTGAGATAACAATGCTTAAATCAACAGAACAGCCATAAGCGTCGGATACGGAGACCGTATAAATTCCAGGCGATAAACCTCCTATTGTAGATTCTGTTTCTCCGTTAGACCATAGGTAAGAATAAGGAGCGTTTCCGTTCAAGACCGTTACAGTAGCTGAACCGTTGTTCCTTCCACTACAATTTACATGCTCTCCCTGTACACTTGCTAATAGGTTGCTTTCAGAAGAGATAGAAAGATTAATCGTTCTTTGACAACCATTTGCATCTGTAACTGTAAGTGAATATTCGCCGGAAGGGACATCTGTAAGGTTCATCTCAGAGCTTCCGTTGCTCCATGCATAGGAATAGGGTGTTACTCCTCCGCTTACCTGAGTGGCTATAAAACCATTGGAGGCTTCACAGGTCGCACTCGTTACCTGATTCTGAATGATTAATTCTGTCGGTTCGATTACTTCGCCAGTGAATTCAAGGCTACAACCGTTTGCATCCGTAACAGAAAGACTATAGATGCCGGCATTCAGATCGTTCACATTTTGGGAAGTAGCTCCGTTACTCCATTGGAATGCGTAGGGAAGAGTACCTCCGGATACTTCTGTTTGTATTGCTCCGCTGTTTCCACCATTACATAACACAGGCATTATTTCGCTTGCAAGTGTCAATTGATCGGGTTGGGAAATAGTTCCTGAGGCAGTTCCTAAGCAACCATTTGCATCTGTGACGATCACGGAATAAGTTCCCGGTGAGAGTCCGGACAGATCTTCAGAGTCAAAACCATTGGACCATTCATAGGTATATGGAGAAGTACCGTTGTTAACAGTTAGATCCATTGAACCATCTTCAAAATCATAACAAGAGACATTCTCTGAGCTGATAACTGGTTCAGGAAGAGGGTGTATCGTAACGGTAAATGAACAAGTAGAAACGTTTCCTGAGATATCTACCGCTTCGTATGTGATGGTAGTTGTTCCAACAGGGAAAGTTGATCCACTGGCTAAGCCACTTGTTCGGGTTACTGTGGCTATTTCACAGTTATCACTTGCAACCGGTTCTGAATACGTAACCACAGGATCACAACTGAAAATAGGTGCATTACATGAAATTTCGGGGAGTTCATTGTCAATTACTTCGATAGTAAATGAACAAAATGTTTCATTACCAGCTGCATCAATAGCTGTATACATAACAGTTGTTATTCCCGGTTCAAAGAACATTCCCGGACTATGAGAGCCGGATATACTTGCATTTGCACAATTGTCAATTACTGAAGGTTCCTCCCAGTTTACGATAGCCCCACAACTTCCATTGTCTGTGTTAACAGACATTCCTGAAGGACAATCTACGATTTCCGGTAACTGGTTGTCTTCCACAATTACGTCGAAAACACATTGTACATTATTTCCTGAACCATCTGTTACGGTCCATGTTACAGTTGTGGTTCCGATGTTGAAAGCTACTCCGTCAAGAGAGTTTAATCCTGAAGCAATGGTTGCTCCCGAGAGCTCCGCGGTTATACTGGCAACCGAACAGTTGTCCGAAGCAGTAGCATCCCATGCATTTCCTGAAACGGTATAGGAACATTCATCCGGATCGGTTGTAACGGATTGATCAGATCCAACACAGTTAATAAGCTCCGGCAACTGGTTGTCTTCCACAATTACGTCGAAAACACATTGTACATTGTTTCCTGAACCGTCTGTTACAGTCCATGTTACAGTTGTGGTTCCGATGTTGAAGGCTACTCCGTCAAGAGAGTTTAATCCTGAGGCAATGGTCGCTCCCGAGAGCTCTGCGGTTATACTGGCAACCGAACAGTTGTCCGAAGCAGTAGCATCCCATGCGTTTCCTGAAACGGTATAGGAACATTCATCCGGATCGGTTGTAACGGATTGATCAGATCCAACACAATTAATAAGCTCCGGCAGTTGATTGTCCTCCACAATTACATCGAAAATACATTGGACATTGTTTCCTGAACCGTCTGTTACAGTCCATGTTACAGTTGTGGTTCCGATGTTGAAGGCTATTCCGTCAAGAGAGTTTAATCCTGAGGCAATGGTCGCTCCCGAGAGCTCTGCGGTTATACTTTCAACCGAGCAGTTGTCCGAAGCAGTTGCGTCCCATGCATTTCCTGAAACGGTATAGGAACATTCATCCGGATCAGTTGTAACAGTCTGATCGGAATCAAGACAGTTGATAAGAACGGGAGCTTCTTCGTCTTCTACTGTAACAGTATATTCACAAGAGGAGCTATTGCCAGCATCATCTGTTACTGTCCAAACAACCTGAGTGAGCCCCGGGTTAAATACAATACCATTCAACGTATTTCCGCTGTATACTGTAGCTCCAGTTAATTCAACTTCAAGTACTATGTTTGTGCAGTTATCCGTTGCAAGCGCATCCCATGAATTACTTGAATGTGTATAGGTACATATTCCGGGGTCTGAAGTTACAACAACATCACCAGAGTTGCCACAGGAAATAATAACAGGGACTTGAGTGTCAGATACCAGTACACTTTGTTCACAGGTACTTATATTACCATGATTGTCTTCTGCTGTCCAGGTGACAATGGTTGTCCCTACAGGGAAGGAAGCAGGTGCATTATTGGATAGAGAACTAAGTGTACAATTGTCACTTGCAATAGGACTTCCCAGATCAACATTTATGGAAGAAACAGAACATTTGTCTTCTTCCGCGAATGTATTGATATCCTCAGGGCATAGTAAAATAGGGGGTTCATTATCAATAACTGTTATAGTGAAAGAACAATCTGATGAATTACCCGCTAGATCAGTTACTTCGTAACTCACATTGGTTATTCCAACTGGAAAAACTGACCCGTCGGGCATTCCCTCCATAAGTAAAGTAGATGCGCCGGGACAATTGTCTGTACCTATAGGTTCACTATAATTGACTACTGCACCACATACTCCCGGATCATTGTTGACAACGATAGCAGTCGGACATACAATTTCAGGGATGGTTACATCCGGAAATGTTGTGACCTCAATTGATGTGGATCTTATACAGTTATTTTGATCTGTTACGGTGATTGTATAATTTCCTGCCGAGAGATTTGTGATGTTTTGAGTATTTGCCGAGAACGAATCCGGACCTGACCAGGAGAAGGAATAAGGAGTAGTGCCACCGGTAACAGAAAGGTTTATTTCTCCGTCCGCTTCTCCTATACAACTCACTTCAGACGCTAATGTAGGAGTAAGAATTATTTCTGCGGGTATAACAATTTCGTAAGGCAAAGAAATACAGTTATTACTATCCCGGGCTACAATGGAATAAGATGTGTTACTATTCAGGTTAAATGTGTAGATTCCTGCTGTTTCATAAGTTACTCCTCCGTCCAGTGAGATAGCATAACTTCCTTCCGTTCCTCCTGAAACTGTAATGGAAACAGGTATTTGTGATACACCTTCCGGAATACAGGGGTTGAAAGAAATAGCGGTTATTTCTACTGCAGGATTTATAACGATCTCATAAGGTGAATCAGAAGAACACCCATTGTTGTCAGTTACAGTTACAAAATAGGTAAAACCTATATCAAGAGCGGAAGTATAATCGCCTGGAGACTGGTAGTTAGCTCCATTGTCAAATGATAGCTGGTATGGCCCTCCGTCACCTCCGTGAATGGAAATGGCTTCTACTTCAGTTGTCGATGATCCGGGGATTGGACATGCAACTGAGAAACTATCAATTTCTACTTGTTGTGGTTCATTAATATATACTTCTACAACAGAGTTCAGATTACAGAAATTTCCATCAGTGATTTGAACCTGATATAATCCGGTTTCAAGTCCTGTTAACGAGGAAGCTGTAGAGTTGAATCCACCAGGACCTGTCCATGCAAAATAATAAGGAGTAGTTCCTCCTGACGCATTGGCATTAAGCGTACCATCGGAGTATCCAAAACAGGTTATATCGGTAGATGAGGTCGCTAGTTGTAATGCCAGCGGTTCCATAATACCTACCGAAGAGGAAGTGCTACAACTATTTGCGTCGGTAACTGTTACAGAGTAAGTTCCCGGAGATAAATTTGATAAATCCTCGTGGTTGGCTATGAGTGTTAATCCACGATACCATTCGAAAGAATAGGGATAGGTTCCTCCTGATATACTTAAATCTATTGTTCCGTCATCTGCACCATAACAACTTATATTGGTAGGGGTTAACCCTATGCTCAATGTGTTAGGTTCAACAATGGTAAAGTTCCTGAAAGTGGTGCAATTTGAAGCATCAGTAACTTCAACCGTATAATCTCCGGATGAAAGATCACTGACAGAAACCGTGTTGTATGCGAAAGAAACACCTTCTTTGAACCAGGTAATTGTATATGGAGCTGTCCCATAAGCTATGAGTAGATAGGCTGTTCCGTCAGCGGCGCCATTGCATGACACATTTGTTCTGCTGATACCAAGTGTGAAATTATTACAAGGTGGCTGGCTGATGAATACACTATCTTCTTTTAAACAACCATTATCATCCGTTATTGTCAGGTAATACGTGTTTGATAGTAGATTGTCTGCTGTTTGTGTGATTTGTCCGGTTGGATTCCACAGATAGGAATAAGGAGGTGTTCCTCCTGATGGGTTTGCAGTTGCTGATCCGTCATTGCCTCCGATACTTGTAGCATTGGAACTGATGATGTAATTATTGATAACTGTTGGCTGGTAGATGGTTGTCATGGCGATAGACTGACAACCTGATCCGTCAGTTACAGTAACTTCATACACACCTGACACCAGATTGGTTGCAGTTGCAGTTGTCTGAGAAGGTGTAGAATTCCACTGATACGTATAGTTTCCGTCTCCTCCTGTTGCCTGGACAGTTGCTTCACCATCTGAACCCTCATGACAGCTGACATCCGATTTGCTAATAATTTGAGCATCAAGCGAGGAGCAAAGTGGATTACTTACTACGGTGCTACCTTCGACAATACAACCATTGGCATCAGTTACAGTTACCGTGTGGATACCATAACATAATCCAGAGGCTGTGGCAGTAGTTTCTCCGTTAGACCAAAGAATCGAGTAGGGAGGTGTTCCAAAGTTAATGGAGACCGTAGCATTTCCGTCACAGACAGCGGGATTGGGATCGGAAGTCGGATTACTGGAAAGTTCAATGGTTAATTGTTCCGGTTCTGTAACCAATACGGTGGTATATTGACTACAGCCATACTGGTCTTCTACGAGTAGTCCATAGGTTCCGGCGGTAACAGACAGAAGTGAATTTGTTGACCCTGTTGACCAGGAGTAGGTGTATGGAGCAGTTCCTCCGGAAACATTGGCATCTATAACAGTTGACTGATTTGCACATTGAATAGGAGAGAATAGTGGGTTGATTACAACTGTATCAGAAAAGAATATGGTTACTTCATCTGAAGCATCTGTACATCCTCCCCCTGCCCCTGTTGATGTCAGTGTGAGCGTTACAAATCCGGCATTTATTTCACTGGCAGAAGGAGAATAGATTGTTAACAATGCATTAGCATCAGGGTCGAAAGTACCAGATCCTCCTGACCAAATTCCTCCGGTTGCGTTTTCAACAGACCCGGTTAAGAAAACATCGGGAGACTGGGCGCATACAGTTTGATCAATACCTGCGTTAACGATAGGAGGTTCGCTTTCGGTGACTGGAACTGAAAGGTAATAAGAAGGACAAGTCGGGCTATTTAAACCATCGGCTACCTCAACTGTATAAGTTCCTTGAGAGGAGGCGGTGTAAGCATTACCTGTACTAACAATGGAACTAGAACTGTTTCTCCACGTATACGAGTAATTCATGTCACCTCCTGTACCAGCTGCAATGAGGTCAACACCTGCGCCTCCCTGACAGAAGGTTGCCGGGTTGGGTGAGACAGAAGCTCCCAGCGCTTGTCTTGTGTATAAACGTATTGTATCACAAGAAGCATAAACACCACAAACGGAAGCTATAGGAGATCCGCAGATTTCATAATCGATCCATTCTGGAGTAGTGAGTCCCGGAGTAAAAGACGGTGTTGAACAATCTGTACAACTCAGAAGTGAATTGAAGGCTCCCGGAGTGATCTCTCCTGTTGATGAATTGATGGAGCGAATGACGATACTTTCCAACCCATATATGTTCATTGGATAACTACAACCGATGCGGGTTGTTGCATCTTCCGGGAAAATGGGTTTGGGAATCTGGCGCAGGTAGTATTTAACCTTGTTACTACCAGGTTTGTGATACGTAATTTTGTGGGGGCCTTCGCCGGTTATACAGGCGGTTTGTCCTCCGGCGATATCAGTACCACAGGCTCCGGGGGTTGAAAGGTCACCACCGGAAATAATATTGTAGAAACCAGAGCCTCCCGGATCTGCATAACCGGGTGCAATTCCGATTTCAACCATGGCAACATCCGGGTGTAGAGTAACATAAAAGGAGACATAATTTTGATTATTATCATCTCCACAACACTGGCCATTTCTGGTGATTTCCGGTGTTGTATATGTGCTATCAGGGTTTGAACTCAAATCCAAAGTGAAAAAAGGAACTGTGGATTGACATTCGGGCAGTTGACTTTGACCAACCAATATGTTCTGATTGAGTACAACTGTGGCTAGAATAGCCACCACTTTTATGAAAGTGTTTCGATTTGGGGTGGTAGAATTTTTCATAAGGCAAACTCATTTCCTTTAAGTTACGACGATGTTGATAGGGTTAAAAATGACTTTTGTCATGTTTTTTAGTCTGCTCGTCGATATGGCGGAGTGAGTACCTAAAAACAAAGGGCGGAATACAATTCCGCCCTTTGCTATTTTTTATAAGAAATTCTTATTTTTTCACTACACGCTGAACTGAAGTTCCAGAAGTGTTAGAGATTTTAATCAAATACATTCCTGTATTCAATTCAGAAAGATCAAGCTTTGTCGATGCTCCGTTGAAAGAACTGCTCATAACCAATTCTCCTGTAAGAGCATAAACATCAACCGAAGATTCATTGAAGTTAGAAGACAAGCGAATTACAACTTCTCCGTTAGATGGGTTTGGAGAAACAGAGAAAGAAAGAACGGTATTCTCATCCAATCCTACTGTACTCATATCTTCTCCGTCACAGTCCTGATCAATTCCATCATTAGGAATTTCAGTAGCTCCAGGGTAGATTGTAGCATCATTGTCATCACAATCATCTCCTGTTAGTGCGTATCCGTTTCCTGGATCTTCACAAAATTCAATAGCATCTCCTGCTCCGAATCCGTCACCGTCATTGTCAACAAAGTACTCAGTGAATTGTAAACCATTATCAACTGAACCGTCACAATCGTTGTCTTTTCCGTCACAAATTTCCGTTGCTCCCGGATAAACAGTATTGTCGTTATCATCACAGTCACCACCAACTAATGCGTATGTATTGTCTGAAGGAGCTTCACATGCCTGAACAGTTGTTCCGTCAACTCCGAATCCATCGTTATCAGCATCAAGATACCATATTGTATTAGGATTGATGTCTGCATCTGTGTCATCGCAATCATCATTGTTTAATACATATCCGGCTCCAGGATCAGTACAGAATTCAGTGCCTGTTCCGGCACCAAACCCATCATTATCCTGATCTTCATAGTAAAGAGTACCTGTTGTAATGTTGGCATCAGTATCATCACAATCACTGTCGTTTGTTGCGTAGCCAACTCCAGGGTCAGCACACAAAGATTGTGGAGCACCTGTCCCGTATCCATCTCCATCTGCGTCAACATAATAATCTGTGAATTGAAGACCGTTGTCGATTGATCCATCACAATCATTGTCTTTTCCGTCACAAATTTCAGTAGCTCCCGGATAAACAGTGTTGTCGTTGTCGTCACAATCACCACCAGTTAGGATATAATTTCCTCCCATTGGCTGTTCACAAGTTTGAACGGTCGAGTTGTCATCACCAAATCCGTCGTTGTCAGCATCAAGGTACCAAATTGTATTTGGGTTAATAGTTGCATCTGTGTCGTCACAATCACCGTCATTGTCAACATATCCTGCCGGTGCAGAACAAGCCTGAACACTTTCGTTCATGTCACCAAATCCGTCTCCGTCTGCATCAGCGTAGAAAGTAGAAGGAGAGATCGTGTTTTCAAAACCGTAAACCGTTACATTATCATTTCTCCAGGTTGCACCTCCTGTACCTTCCATGTTTGTGATATAAAAACGGAAAGTTACAGCACCGATATTTTCAAAATCAACAGGTAGTAAAACTGTTGCCGTTTGATCTGAAGTATTGGATTGTCCCGTAGCAATATCAGCAGCATAGTTATCCAGACTTGAACGTAGTGTCCATGTTGGTGTTCCTCCTGATCCACTGTTTCTGTGAAGGAATTCTATTTTTGTAAGTGTTATCTCGTAACAATCAGCAGGTGTGATTGTGAACTCATTGTATTGTGTGTCATCTAAAGTAGCTGTCTGATTCCAACCTGAACGATTGAAGTACCCTGATCCTGAAGTACAGTTGGTATTACTTGATCCGTAATCAGAGAAAGTAACGTTTGCTGAGATTACTGTTGCTGCAAGATCCTGTGTGTTACAGTCTGAAGACCCGTTAAATTCGTATATTCCGAATTGTGTACCCAAAGCAGAAGCATCCTGTCCGTCACAATCCTGATCGATACCGTCGTCCATTATTTCTGTAGCTCCCGGGTAAATCGTATTATCGTTATCATCACAATCGTCAGCGTTTGCAGAGTATCCGGCTCCTGGGTCTGCACAGAACAAAACGGCAGTTCCGGCTCCAAAACCATCTCCGTCAGCATCTACGTAGAAAGTTAGAGAAGCTTCTCCGATTGCAGGGTCTGTATCATCACAATCATCCGCATTATCAACATAACCGACTGGTACTGTACATGCTTCTGTTGTTGAGTTTGGATCTCCAAACCCATCATTATCAGTATCCGCATAATATGTATATCCGGAAACAATAGTCAGTGTAAGGTTAACTGTTTCATCGCACCCAGGTCCGTTAGCATCAGCTATAACATGTTGATAGGTACCTGAAGATGTTAGTGTTGTTCCATAGAAATCATAGGATTGACAAGCTGTCTCTGTAATATTAGATTCTGTATCACAAGAGGTTCCTGTATACGATGTCCACTGGAAATCATCAATCATTACCCGTTCTCCTGAAACACGACTAACACGAACAGCTATATTAGTAGCTGCTGAGTTAATTGTTCCTGAGAAATTTACAAAATCACTTTGGTCATTAAGTGTTGTAGCGTTTATATTTTCAACTAGAACCCAGTTTGCACCTTCGTCTATAGAGTATTCCAATGTATAAATAGCTTCTGGGTTATTATCCCATCTTCTGATATTTACGTTGAAATCAGATACTCCTCCGCTAGCCACAGTTGCTGTCCAATAAGAATCTGTTGCATCTCTGAGTCTCCACGCATAGGTTCCGTTTGCACCGGGAAAGCCATCTTGTGCAGCCGTCGTTTGTAGAAAGGCGTTGTTACTTATAGCATGAAAAATTCCATCGGTGTATTCACGTACTCCATAACCACTGGCAGGACCTGTCCATTTGGTGTCATCATCAAAATCAATGGTTGTGGTTACCTGGGAGTTTCCTGAGTAACCAATTCCTATTGACAAAGCCAACAGGAGGATAGAAAGGTAATTAAATCTCATAATATACTATTTTTTGCAAAGGTCTTATTTTTATTTGAAATAGACTGTTATCAGAACATTAAACTCTTCACAATGTTAGGTTGGGTTTTTAACAAGGTTTAACAGGGGCGTGATTGAAAACGCGTAAATTTGTACTATGAGAAATTCGTTTTTTTTGTTACTCTCCATATCACTTACTTTGGGGGCTTGTTCAGAGGAAAAAAAAGAAGAATATGTAGATTGTGAGCGTCTTAACCTTGATGTTGCTTATAACCATTTGTATGAGACGGACCGTACGGTTCCGTATAATGGCGTTTGTAAGGTTTTTTATCCGAACGGAAATGTCAAGCAGGTACGAGAAATTGTCGATGGAAAGAACCATGGTAAATTTGAGTTATACAATGAAGGAGGTGTTCTTGTAGAGGAAGGAACTTTTTATGAAAATCTGCATCATGGAGTTTTTAAGTATTACAATGACGAAGGAGAATTGATTGAGCAGGTTGAATATGCTTTGGGTCGTCCTAAACAGTAATTGTTTTTGACCTATCTTTGTCAGCATGACGGTAAAGGCAAAAAAGCACCTGGGACAACATTTTTTGAATGCCCCGGAAATTTGTCAGCAGATAGCTGATGAGTTAAAGAATGAAGGGGAGGCATATAAAAAGGTTCTGGAAATTGGTCCGGGAATGGGTGCGTTGACAACCTATCTGTTAAAACGAAATGATTTTGATACGTATGTTATTGATATTGATACAGAGTCAATTGATTATTTAAAGTCCAACTTTCCGGATCTGAAAGGCCGGATTTTTGAAGGGGATTTTTTAAAAGAAGATTTTGATCGGTATTTCGGTGCCGAGCCTTTTGCCATTGCCGGAAATTTCCCCTACAATATTTCTTCCCAGATTCTTTTCAAAATAGTTGAAAATAGAGATCAGGTTCCAGAAGTAGTTGGTATGTTTCAGAAGGAAGTTGCCGAGCGTGTTGCAGAAGGTCCCGGAAAAAAAGCATATGGAATCTTGAGTGTATTTCTTCAGGCATTTTATGATATCAGGTATTGTTTTACTGTGGATGAACATGTTTTTACACCTCCGCCCAAGGTGAAATCCGGTGTAATACGAATGGTCAGAAACCAACGCGAGCGACTTGATTGTGATGAAGAGTTGTTCAAGAGAGTGGTTAAAATGGCTTTTAATCAAAGAAGAAAGACGCTGAGAAATTCCCTTAAGCCATTACTTGCAGGACTGGATACATCGCAAGAGATATTTAATCTTCGTCCTGAACGACTATCCGTGGATGATTTTATCGAATTAACGAATAGGGTAGATCGGAAATAAATAAGGCCCGCAAAACGGGCCTTTACTAAGATTCTTTATATCTGTTGCTAGTATTCATCTTCGTTAAAGAAGAAGTCTTCTTTGGTTGGATAATCAGGCCAGATATCCTCGATACTTTCGTAAATTTCACCTTCATCTTCAAGATCCTGAAGGTTCTCAACAACCTCAAGAGGAGCTCCCGTACGCATCGCGTAGTCAATCAGCTCATCTTTAGCTGCCGGCCATGGTGCATCTTCGAGGTAGGATGCTAATTCAAGTGTCCAGTACATAACTCTCCTTCTTTTAGTGGTTCCTAATTTTGCGCAAAAATAGATTTTTTGGCATTACAAACAAGTTTTTTTAGATTAATTAACTTTAATTGTGTTATTTCGTTACACTTTTCTTTGTTGCTGACTTTCAGTTTTTAAGAAAGTTTCGCTGCTCTTTTCTACATTCTTGGTGTCCATGGAATTTCCGTAGCACCTGTTTCACTGGTAAGCTTTCTTGATAAAACAAACAAGTAATCACTTAAACGGTTCAGGTAGGCAATGACTTTCTCATCAATTTCTTCAGAATGAGATAACTCTATTACCAGTCTTTCGGACCTGCGACAGACACATCTGGCTATATGACAAAAGGAAACAGTTGTATTTCCGCCGGGAAGAACAAAGCTTCTCATGGGTTCCAGTTCGGCATCCATTTTATCTATAGATTCTTCGAGATAAGCAATGTCTGCGTCATGTAATTCAGGAATTTTCATCTTAGAACTTGGATCAGAAGCAAGAATAGCTCCGATCGTAAACAGTCTGTCCTGAATCTCCAGAAGTACGGTAACATGATCGTCATTGAGGTCTTGATCGCGAATCAAGCCAATGTGCGAATTTAACTCGTCCACTGTTCCGTACGTTTCGATACGTAATGCGTATTTAGGAACTCTTCGTCCACCAATCAGTGATGTTTCTCCTTTATCTCCTTTACGTGTATATACTTTCATGATAAGTTCTTTTTGAAGTTATATATGAATATAAAAATGTTCTTTGAATTGTTCAGGGCGCAAGACTAATATTCCCATTCGAAGTAGGTCCATGGATACATGAAAGTTCTCTTGCTGGCTGATCTCCTGCCAGGTCTGCCACATATCGTCAGACCAGCGAATGTCATCCAGTATCCAAATTGTATGGTCGTGTGTATGTGGGAGTAATTGTCTGACATATTCTTTGAGTGAAGCTCCTCTGTGATCGCCGTCAATAAAAATCAGATCAAATTTTTCACCATCATACCGATTCAGGTAATCCTTGAAAGTTTCCTGAATGAATTGAATCTGTTTTGAATGAACTGGGAAATTTTCGATAGTATAAGCCAGGGTTTTCGAACATCCTTCAATACTGGTCAACTGTGCGGAAGGGTTTCCCAGGTGTAAGTACAAGGTTCCGGTGCCCAAAGATGTACCCATCTCAAGTATTCGTTTGGGTTGATAGTACCGGGTCAGAGAGAAGAGTAACTGACCATATTTTTTTCCGGATTTCCCGATGGAATAGATCTCTTTTATCTGTCGCTGTTGTCCCAGTTTTTTAGACCCTGCTCCAAAATCAGCTACCTGAATGAGGGTAGTGTCCCGTTTTACCTTTTTTTGATACGACCGAATAATCTGCTGTTCTTTCGGGCCTGGTTTATGGCGGATACACTTGTCTACAAATTCATAAACAAACGGAGAATGTGTACCATGTCTCTTTTTTGATCTGAATACATAATAAAATATAGACGGGAGGCGTTTCATACCTTGCAAAAGAACGAAAAACTACGAATGAAACATAATATTTTGTTACTTAGCGACAGAATATAGCTTGTTATTTTTACGGAATGACTATTACAGACACGATTATATCTCATCAAAGAGCGCAGGTTTTCGGAGATCATCCGAAAGTGAATCTGGTAGAGCCTTGCCGGATTGGAAATGGAATACTTCAGGTAACACCCGAAATGAAAGGGTATTACAGGAAGTTGTATAATTCGACAAAAGTGCTTCCGGGGTTCTTTATTCCGGCGTCAGGATCAGGGTCGCGGATGTTTCAGTTTCTATATGATTTTATAGAAGAGCCGAATGATGTTAATAGGGGGCAGGTGGAGCGATTTTTAAATCACCTGGAGGATTTTGCTTTTTATCGGAAGATAGACCGTCCGATGAAAGATAGGCTGGAGAATGGTAAGGTGGATCTGTCCGGTTTTGTACGATACATAGTTAGTGAAGAAGGATTGGGGTTGGGTATGTTACCGAAAGGACTGGTGCCATTTCATTATTATGGATATTTCATCCTAAACCCTTTTCAGGAGCATGTTTTACAAGCAGCAACTTTGAATGGAGGTATATCCAAAGCTCATTTTACTGTTAATCCCAAATTCAAAAAGTTGATAGCCGATTCAATTGAAGAAGTAAGAAGGCTTTCCGGATATGATATAATTGCTGAATTTTCTTGTCAGGATGAAGATACAGATAGTATTGCTTTTTCTACGGATGGAGATATCGTTGAGGTTGAACCCGGAAGAGCTTTGACGCGCCCATCAGGACATGGTGCGTTATTGGATAACCTGAACGAAATGGATGATGCAATTCTGTTCATAAAGAATATTGATAATGTACAGCATGGTAGTGTGTCTGAGCATTCTATGGATGATTTTCGTTTGTTGGGGGGGATACTTCTTGAGGTAAATGAAAAGTTGAGACAGGTTGTGTCAGGTGGAGAGGTCGATAGAGAGGCTTTGAAATTACTTATTTCCGAATATCAATTAGCGTATTCCACAATGTTTGTTGATGAATTGACGGATAGAGAATTGATCGATTGGATGAATCGTCCGAGAAGAGTGTGTGGAATGGTGAAAAATGAAGGACAACCCGGAGGAGGACCTTTTTGGGTAAAGAATAAAAACGGAAAGGTATCAAAGCAAATTGTTGAAAAAGCACAGATTTCAAATGAAGGAGAGCAGTTTACTGTGATGGTGAAAAGTTCTCACTTTAATCCGGTTATGCTGGCTTGTGATGTGCATGATCTGAATGGGAATAAATTGAATTTGAAAAATTTCAGAGACGATGATTCCTATTTTGTTGTTCGAAAGCGTTACCATGGTAAAGATATTTTGTTCGCAGAACAACCCGGACTATGGAATGGGGGGATGGCAGATTGGATGACTATTTTTGTTGAAGTCTCAAGTCTCTCATTTTCACCTGTAAAGACGGTTTTGGATCTTCTGGATACCGCTCACAGATAATATAAGAGTTATTTTAGGAGCGAAGAATGACTTTTATCACTTTTCGTTCGGAATTCTACAGAAAATTCTTTTACTTTAGTAGCGAAATCTAGTCGAAGTGGAAGGAATTTACAAAATCGTATTTGAATCTATTCTTGAAGGGCTAATACTGGTGGATCATACCGGTGTTATTCGTTTGATAAATCCCCGTACAGAGGAGATGTTTGGTTATGGTGAGGGGGAGCTAATAGGAAATGTGATTGAGATTCTTATTCCGGGGCGTTTTCACGGAGTACACCAACAACACAGAGATTCTTATATTGACCGACCTTCAAAACGGAATATGGGGTCGGGGATGAATCTGTGGGGAAGAAGGAAGGATGGTTCCGATTTCCCGGTAGAAGTAAGTTTGAACTATATAAAAAACTCGAAAGAAGAAACCATGGTTCTTGCGTTGGTTTCTGATATTTCAGTTCGTAAAAGAGCACAGGATGAGGTGCTGAAGATGAATCAACACCTGGAGGAGCTGGTAGAGGAACGCTCGCGGGCATTGTTTGAGAGTGAGCAGCTTTATAAAAGTATTGCCAAGAATTATCCTTCGGGAATAATTTACATTGTAGACTCGGAATACCGAATTCGTTTTGTTGAAGGAAAAGAACTGGAACGACATTCGAAACGATCGGAGGAATATATAGGGAAGAACTATCCTTCTCTATGTGTGGAGGATTCGGAAAAAGTAAAGGCTCTTCTGGATAATCTTCAGGAAACCGGCTTAGCGGAAATGATTGAAATCTCCAGAAACGACCAGTTTTACTCTGTTAGTGCTATTTTGCTAAATGACTCTTCAGGTAATGTATCCAATATATTGGTTGTAGAAAATAACATCACGCAACAGCGAAAAAATGCAGAACACCTGGAAAATAACCTCAGGGAGGAAAGACAATTGAGTGAATTGAAATCCCGATTTGTCTCAATGGCATCGCATGAATTCAGAACCCCACTTACAACTATTTCTTCTTCAGCCGGACTCATTAAACGATATTTGGAGAATGATAATTCTGAACGAATAGAAAAGCATGCAGACCGGATCAGGAATACCGTTGGACATCTAACGAATCTGTTGAATGATTTTTTGTCGCTCGAGAAACTGGAGTCCGGTAAGCAGGAAGTTAAGCTTTGTGAATTTGATATACAGGAATGTATCCGGGAGATACGAGAGGATATGATGGGAGCGGTTAAAGAGGGGCAACAAATTACTCTGAACGGAGATGCTGTTTCCATTTACTCAGACCCTTTCTTTGTGAAAGGCATTATGATTAACCTAATTAGTAACGCAAGTAAATACTCGCAGGAGGGAAGCCCGATAGAAGTAGAGTGGTCAGAAGATCAGGGGGGAATAGAGATTGCCGTTCGGGATCACGGTATCGGAATACCGGAAGAAGAACAAGAACTAATGTTTACACGCTTTTTCAGAGCTAAAAATGCAACAAATATCCAGGGAACCGGATTAGGTTTGTTCATTGTCCGAAAATATTTGGACATGTTGAACGGAGAGATTAGCTTTGTCAGCAAGAATAATGAAGGAGCTACTTTTATTGTTAAAATACCCGCCACAAACACATGAAAAAAATAGTAGTAATAGAAGATAATACGGAGATGCGCGAAAACATTCAAGAGATTCTTGAATTAGCAAATTATCAGATAAAAACAGCAGAAAACGGAAGAGCAGGAGTTGAACTGGTGAAAAAAGAGATGCCTGATCTGGTTTTGTGTGATATCATGATGCCGGAACTGGACGGTTATGGAGTTCTGTATTATCTTTCAAAGAATGCTGAGACTTCGGCTATTCCTTTCATTTTTCTTTCTGCAAAAGCAGAAAAGTCAGATATGAGAAAGGGGATGACCCAGGGTGCAGATGATTACCTTACAAAGCCGTTTAATGAAATGGAGTTGCTGGATGCGATTGAAACACGATTGAAACGTAGTGAGGCAATTAAAGAGCTGGCTTCAGGGCGCCCGAATTTGGATGAGTTTGTTCGTAAGACACAGTCTCTGGAAGGTTTGAAAGAACTGGCGCTGAATGCAAGGACTAAATTGTTTACCAGAAAGGAACAGATTTTCTTTGAGGGAGATACACCGACTTTTATTTATTATGTTCTGGAGGGAAAGGTCCGTACGTATCGGGTAAATGATGATGGGAAAGAGTTTGTAACAGAATTGTATTCTCCCGGAGATTATTTCGGGTATTTTGAGTTGCTACAGGATCAGCCTTATACGGATTATGCATCAGCATTGGAAGATACGAAGCTTGCGCTTATTTCCAGAGATGAATTCTTTAATGTTATCCTGGCAAACAGGGAGGTGGCGTCCTCATTTATGAAACTCCTTGCCAACAACATTTTGGTTCGCGAACAGGAATTGATCGAACTGGCGTATGATACCGTGAGAAAAAGAGTTGCGAATGCTTTAGTTCGTTTGTATGATAAATACAGTGAATCTGCAGATAATCGTTTCGCTATGGCAATTTCCAGAGACGAGTTAGCTTCTATTGTAGGTACAGCTACTGAATCTGTGATCCGGATTTTATCCGAATTTAAGACCGATGGATGGATCAATGTTCGAGGTTCAATGATAGAGATAGTGGAAATCGAAAAGCTTAAAAATTTCAGATTCTAGCCCCCTTTTAATAATCCGTAGAGATAATAGACAGAAAATGCCAGTAAGTAAATAATGCCGGCATAACTTACTATTCGTAAAAATAGTCCCGGTGCATTAGCAGAACCAAGAATGTCTTTTTGTACGATTCTGAAGTTCAGAATAGCAATAACCGGGGCAATAAGGAAGGAGAGAATAGTGGAAATGTTCAGTATTCCTTTTAATCCATTAGGCGCATTCAGAAAAGAAAGTAATAAAAGTAACCCTCCTATTGATAAGAGAATCAGTGTAGGTCGATACATTTGATTGGGGCGTAATTCCCGGGTAGAGAGTAATGAAAGTGAATAACTGATGCTTCGGCTATAACCATCCAGTACAGTTATGAAGGTAGAAAACATGATGGAGAAAGAAGCAGATGAAATGATGTATCTGATCCATTCACCTGCTGTACGGGTATATATACTGACAACAAATTCACTGACCTCAGCTGGTTTGGATGGCATTTTCTGCCCGGTTCCATAAATTAAAAATGCTCCTGTTATCATGAAGAATATGGCCAGAGTAGCTGAAGCCCAATAACCAAAGTTAAACTCCCGCAGAGTTTCCTTTAATGTGGGTTTGTAACCCGAATAATGGATCCGTTCAACAGTCCAGATGCTATTCCAGGCAGACAAATCAAGGGCAGTAGGCATCCATCCCATTAGAGGTAGGAGGAAAGCCGTCATATCCTGATTCCATTCTGGAAAGAGCTGATCACTTCCTTTTGGTCCGCCAACACAAACGGTGATAAATACAGTGACAGTTGTTATAAACAGAATTACTGCAAGAATTTTGATCAGACTATCCAGTGTGGAAAACCTTCCGAACCATAGTATAGCTGTAGAAAGAGCAAACAGTAAGTAGAGTGTAAAATGATTAATACCGGTTATTTCATTAAGACTAAATAAATGCTCCATGAAACCGTAAGTGATAACACCAACTCCGGCAGTAACAAAGAACATCGATACAAATGTGATGAGAAGGTACAGGTATAACCATATTTTGTGAAGTTCGTAATATCCTTTTAGAATAGACGCTCCTTTTACGGATGCGTATCTGGAACCATACTCAAAAAAGGGAAACTTTAAAATGTTGGCAAGTAAAATTGCCCATAAAAGACTGAGTCCAAATTGAGCGCCTGCCTGCGTGGATTGAACCAGGTGAGAAACACCGATGGCTGTTGACGCAAAGAGAATTCCCGGACCAAGTACTTTCTTCCAATTTGTATTCATAAGTAGTTTGGGGTGATAGTGCTATTCTTTAAACCAACAGGGGATACAGAGTTCAGATTCAATTCTTTTTTCCATTTCGTCCGGTAACGCATAGAAAAAGTCTAACCCTGTAAGATTTTCAAGAGAATCAACTGACAATGCAAAGTTGATAAGTGGAGCGGTCGATGATGCATTCTCCAGAATAAAAGCAATGCTCTTTATATTACCAGACTTAGAAACAGATAAAAGTGCTTTGTAGTAAGCTTTCGGAATACTGACGCCTGTACCGATGCATGGCAATGAGTCTTTGAGAACAGGACCTGTTGTAATGAAAAGAGTTGTGGTGTCATTGACCCAGTTTCGTACCTGTTCTTCCAGTCGTTTCCATACTCCTCTATTGAATGCGGGTATCTGGGGACTGATATTACTGAAATAAAAAGACTCGTGCATGGAGATTTCAGACCAGGCCATGTCCGCAGCAGGGGCAAGATGTCCTCTGTCGTATCCACTTTTTCTATAATCGGAAACGGTCGCTGTTCCATTTTGTAGCAATGGATCAGGTTTGAAATTGTCCGTTCGTGAAACTACTTTTTTCATCCTTGAAGAATCGAGATAATAACAGACCCACCTCGATTGTTTATGTTGTTCGGCGTAACAAAGACTAAACCCTGAATGATGCAGAATAGTTGTCGTATCCTGAGAGTAGGGAAGAAAGTTGGACTCGAAAGTAAATAGAGAGTCCTCTGAATGATTTGCCAATAGTTGATCTCCTGTGACTTGAGCGGGGAGTGAACAGGCGGAGAAAACTAAAAGAAGTAAAAATGAAAAGGGATATTTAAACACTTTTTAGTGTCTAAATTATGAAAAACGACTAGTTTGCCAAACTTGTTTCTGTATTTATTTGTTTGGTATCCAGTTTTTTCATTCCTATCCGTAAAAAATAATAGCAAATAAGAGCTGACATGATATCTGCTGCCGGGAAGGCATACCAGATTCCTTCAAATCCTGCGAAAAGCGGAAAAATCAATACGAAAGGAGTCAGGAAGAAGAATTGTTTTGTCAATGCCAGAAACAGTGCGGGCATTGCTTTGCCTATCGCCTGATAATAACTGGATCCGATCAATTGAAAGATGACTACCGGAGTGGCAAAGAAAATAACAAAAATTGCCTGAGGAGCATAATGTAACAGATCAACCTCCTGCTCATTAGCAAAAATGGTAGGAATGAAATTAGACCCCAACAGTAAAAGTAATGTGAGGAACCCGGCTATAATTAAGCCCCATACAATGGCTAGTCGTACTACTTCTTTTACCCGCTTATAGGATTGGGCTCCATAGTTAAACCCGGCTATCGGAATAAAACCTTGCGAAAGACCAATCAACGGAAAGAAAGCAAACATGGCAATCCTATTAGGGATGGCATAAATACTGATCGCTGTTTCACCGCCTATTCCGGCTTGATTTCCATAATAAAACAGGCTGTGGTTCAATACAATTGTTAACAAACTAATAGATCCCTGTCGCATCAGGCTGACAAGTCCCAATCGGGTAATTTCATTGACAATGTTTTTCTTTAGTCGAAAGAGGGAAGGGGTAACTCGTAGTTCTGTTTTTCCACTCAGATAATAAAAGATCATAAAGCTTCCTGCAGCAACATTGGATAATGTTGTCGCCCATGCAGCTCCTTCTATTCCCATATCGAACAGAACAATTAAAACCCAGTCCATAAACATGTTAACAACACTGGGGATGATTAATATGAGCATAGCAACTCTGGGCTTACCTTCAGCTCTAAGGTTATTGTTTGCCATCATGGCAAGACTAAGAAAAGGAATTCCGAGTAATGTAATCAGGTAATAACTTTCAGAAAACGAGAAAAGATCTCCTTGCGCTCCGAATAATGTAATTATTGGTTCATAGAAAATATATCCACCTGCGAGAATGATTGTAATAAGGATTAGGGTCAGTGAAATCTGATTATTGAAGGTTAATTGTGCTTTTTCCTGATCTTTTGCTCCGAAAGCTCGTGAAACGATAGAAGAACCACCAATTCCGATTGCCATTCCTACAGAAGACATAAGGAAAGAGATAGGCATAACAACAGAGATGGCTCCGATCGCTAGTTTTCCGATATACTGTCCGACAAAAATGGTGTCCACAACCATATTAAGGGTCATAACCATGAAGCCGATTGCTGCAGGAATGGATTGTGAAGCCAGAAGTTGAGGAATGCTACGTGTGCCTAAGTCTTTCGATTTACTCATTTTATGCTACTTACCTAAGTGGTAAAATATTACCATGGTAAATTTAGTGTATTTTCTTCGATGGAATTGAAATAAAAATGTTAAGAATACTTAACGCTGGGTATTGTTATCAGTAGATGAATTAGTTAGGTGTTACAGAGAAATCGAAAACAAGAGACCTGAAGTCTTTTTGTTTTTTACTGAAATTGTTCCCCCTTGTCCCAAAACAAATTGATTGACAATATATAACCCCAGTCCGGCTCCTTTCGAATTGCGGGTTTCTTCATTTTCAAGCCGGAGAAAACGCTGAAAGATACTCTTTAGCTTTTCTTCGGGAACTCCGGGACCATTGTCGGAAAAGTTCAAATGAAGCCTTCCTTCTGATCGATTACAATGAATAGTTATTTCGCAATCCTTCCCTGCATATTTGAGCGCATTTTCCGTGAGATTAGACAGGATGGTGTGAAGTGCAAACTTGTCCGTTTTATAAACAAGATCTTTCGGGCAATCAATAGAAACTTTACAGGTATCAAATGCACATACAGAAGAGATAACTTCTTCTATTGTTTCGGAAATCGTAACCGGCTCCGGATGAAAACGGAAAGCCTGATTCTCAATCCGCGCAACAGTAAGCACATTCTCAATCATGTGTTCGAGACGATTATTCTCCAGAAGTGCTTTTCTAAGTATCTCATCGCGTTTTTCTTCTTGTAAACTTCTTTTCCCAAGTGTTTGGAGATATAGTTTTACAGCTGCGATTGGCGTTTTTAATTCATGCGTTATGGAAAGAACAAAGTTCTGTTGTTTTGCACTGAGCTCCAGTTCCTTTTTTATGGAAGACTGTATTTTCCATAATCCGAAAAAAACAATAATGAAAAAAACGGTGCCTTCGCCCAAAATCATCAAAGCACGCTTACTCAGGTGTTCAGGATCATTATTTAACTCCTGAGTAAGATCAATGAGATGAAATCCCCACCATCCGAATTGTAATAATACATAGGCGGTTAACGCGTAAAATATGACAGACGTTTGCCTTCTCATCGGCTGCTTTAGTCTTTAGTATGCCCGCTCATTCTTTCCTTCAACATAGTTAATGAACGCGCGGTTTACAACTTTGTTTCCCCCCGGAGTTGGATAATTTCCTGTGAAGTACCAGTCTCCCAGATTTTCAGGACAGGCTTTGTGCAGATCTTCTACTGTTTGATAGATAATCTCAACCTCCGCATGAATATCAGGAGGAGTTAATAATTCGGCGATCTTCTGAGATACTTCCTCATAAGAGAAATGATCGTATATTTCTTTAACGTAATTCTTGATTTGTTCTTTTGGAAGGGCTTCCTGTTCCTTGCACTTCCGGTAAACTTCATCAATTACATACGATTTTCCATTTTCTTTCAAAAGCTCTATTATGGCCTGGAAGGCAATGAAATCTCCCATTTTTGCCATGTCGATTCCATAACAATCGGGAAAACGAATTTGTGGTGCTGATGAAACAACAATTATTTTCTTAGGACCAAGACGATCAAGTATTTTCAGAATACTTTGGCGGAGAGTAGTTCCCCGAACGATAGAGTCATCGATAACAACAAGATTGTCTTTATCTCGGACAACAGATCCGTATGTTATGTCATATACGTGAGCAACCATATCGTCACGGGCATCATCCTGTGTGATAAATGTTCTGAGTTTAGCATCTTTAATAGCTATTTTCTCGATTCGCGCACGTTGATAGATTATACGTTTGAGTTCTTCTTCGGATGGGTTGTCTCCCAGTTGTTTTATCTTGTCAAATTTTCGGTCGTTCAAATGATCCTCAAGACCTTTGATCATACCGTAGAAAGCAGTTTCCGCTGTATTCGGAATAAAAGAGAATACCGAATTATCCAAATCATAATCGATTCCTTTTAAAACCTGGGAACAAACAAGGTTCCCCAGTTTTTTTCTTTCATTGTATATGTCATGGTCATTCCCTCTTGAGAAGTAAATCCGTTCAAATGAACAGCTTTTTCTTTCAAGTGGTGTATTGATCAGCGTTTCAGCCACAGAACCATCTTTTTTGATAATAAGGGCATGCCCCGGCATCAGCTCTTTTATGGCGTCACGCTGAATATTAAATGCAGTTTGGATGACAGGTCGTTCAGAGGCTACCACGCAAACTTCTTCATCTTCATACCAAAATGCCGGACGGATTCCGCTCGGATCTCTAAGGACAAACGCATCTCCATGTCCCAACAATCCCGACATTGCATAACCACCATCCCAGTCTTCAGAAGCCTTTTTCAGAATGTTTTCAATATTCAGTTGCGCTGAGATACGTGCATAAATTTCTTCGTTGGAATACCCCATTTTCTTATAGTCTTGGAATAATCGTTCGTTCTCCAGATCAAGGAAATGTCCGATTTTTTCCATAACGGTCACCGTATCGGATTTCTCTTTTGGATGCTGACCGATCGTTACGAGGACATTAAAAAGTTCATCAACATTTGTCAGGTTAAAGTTCCCGGCAACAACAAGGTTTCGAGTCATCCAGTTACTTTGCCGCAGGAAGGGGTGGCAACTTTCAATGCTGTTTCTTCCGAATGTTCCGTAGCGAAGATGTCCTAAAAATAATTCTCCGGTAAATCCGGCATTTTCTTTTAGATATTCTACATCCTTTAATAATTCAGGGTTTTTTTCTTCGATTTCCTTAAACCGGTGATTGATTTTGGAGAATATGTCCTGAATAGGCTTTGCGTCTATTGAACGATGGCGGCTGATGTATCGCTGCCCCGGCTTCATATTTAACTTGATATTTGCGAGACCAGCTCCATCTTGTCCTCTGTTATGCTGTTTCTCCATCAGAAGATACATTTTATTGAGGCCGTAAAAAGCTGTTCCGTACTTATCCAGATAAAATTGAAGGGGTTTTTTCAATCGTAAAAGTGCAATTCCGCACTCGTGTTTTATAGCATCGCTCATGACAAAAAGCTGAATTTTTTGCAAAAATACGGTTTAATTTTTTTCTGACATAACCATTAGGCTTTTATCCTCCGATATTCGATTTTTTGCAGAGGGAATCAGGGAAAATGATAAAAACCCCGGAAAAGGAAACTATTTGTGTTTTTTTACGTCTAAAGTTAAAACGTTATATTCGTGTAAACTAGATGATTAAATGTTGGTAAATTTCAAGACCATCCTTTTGCTTATTGGTACATTGATTTCATTCTCAGCTAATACGCAGGTTCTGTTGCACCCAAACAGGGGGCAATGGCATGAGAATGTGTTGTACAAAACAGAGTTGGTTTCAGGAGAAATTCTGATCGAAAAAAAAGGAATGACATTTAATCTGTTCGATTATCATAAGTCCCATACGCATGGAGATGAGGCACACGATCATACGAATGAACTTCCTGAGAACGCCTATCGACGTCAGGTGATCCGAACAACATTTATTGGAGCAGAGGCTCCAGAGGAAGTTTTGGAGAGAAATCAGGTAGGTTATTACAGAAACTATTTTTTGGGGAATGATTCAACTAAGTGGAAATCCAATATACACAGTGTAAAGGGAGCAGAATTAGCAGAGATTTACCCGGGTATTAGGGTCGTGTATGAGGGAAAAGAAGATGTGCTGAAATATTCTTTTATAGTGAATCCGGGAATTGATCCTGATATTATTCGCTACAAGATAGAGGGGAGTGAAAATGTTCAGATTTCAGAAGACGGGGAATTACTTGTTGCGTCTGTTTTTGGACTGATAAAAGAGTCAAGTCCCGTTGCCTGGACAGTTGATGAAGAAGGAAATAGGACATCGGTTAGTTGTGATTTTGTATTGGATAAAGGTGAGGTTTATTTTGCTCTTGGAGAGTATGACAGCGAAAAAACACTGGTAATCGATCCGGAGTTGACATTCTCCTCATTTACTGGTGCAACTTCCGATAATTGGGGGTTTACGGCCTGTCCTGACCCCTGGTCAAATTTGTATGGGGGAGGAATCGTCTTTGGCACAGGTTATCCTGTTACGACTGGTGTTTTTGACGGGACGTTTAATGGAGGGGATATGACAGGGCTGATCGCCGGTTTTGATATCAGTATAACGAAATTTAACCCGGATGGAACTCAGAATTTGTATAGTACTTTTTTGGGAGGTTCCCGGAACGAAACGCCACATAGTATTGTAACGAATGCTGCAGGAGAGTTATACGTACTTGGAGCGACAGCCTCTTCAAATTTTCCGGTTACTTCCAATGGGTTTCAGACAACGTTTAACGGAGGTGTAGGAGTCACCCCCTTTTTATTTTTTAACGGGTCAGATTTGTATATCGCAAAACTCAGTCCCGGAGGGAATACGCTATTGGGAAGTACATATATCGGTGGGAGTAATAATGATGGGTTGAGCTATAGCAGTAACCTTGCCTATAACTACGGAGACTGTTTCAGGGGAGAAATCACGGTGGATGATAATTCGAATGTATACTTTGCATCTACAACACGCTCAGGAGATTTTCCAATGGCATCAGGGAGTCTGTCAGGTGTTCAGGATGCTGTGTACGGTAAATTATCTCCGGATCTCTCAATACTGAACTTTTCAAGTTATTATGGTGGATCCGGGTTTGAATCGGGGAATTCAATTCAGATTTCTCCTGGTGGAGATTTATACATGGCCGGAGGAACAACGAGCCCGACGTTGAATTGGGGGCAGGGAGGTCTCACAACAAACAGTATTGGCAATGAAGATGCTTATGTTGTCCGTATTAATTCAGTTACGGGTACTGTATTGAATGCGACTATGTTAGGCACGTCTCAGTATGATCAGGGATATTTTGTGCAGGTTGACCTTGACAATAATGTATATGTCATGGGGCAAACAGATGGTAATTATCCGAATGCAGGTGGTGTTTGGGGTATTCCGAACTCAGGGCAGTTTATTCATAAACTTTCGACGAACCTTACGAATTCATTTTGGTCAACTACGATTGGAGCGGGAACAGGAAATCCGGAGATCTCTCCGACAGCTTTTCTTGTCTCGGATTGTTATGATATCTACTTATCGGGCTGGGGAGGTCAGACGAATGTCCAAAACTCATTGGCTACATCCAGTTCTTCTAATAATTTTCCAACTACTCCTGACGCCTACCAAAGCAATACCAACGGAAGTAATTTTTATATTGCAGTATTGGATGGAGATGCGGCATATTTGAAGTATGCGACTTATATGGGAGGGGTAGCAAGTAGTGCTAATCATGTTGACGGAGGAACATCAAGATTTGATAAGAACGGGACAATTTATCATGCCGTTTGTGGTTCCTGTGGATCAACAACAAATGGTTTTACGACCACTCCCGGAGTGTGGTCGCCTTCTGTTCAGAGTACAAACTGTAACCTGGCTGCCTTTAAGTTTGATTTAAGTATAATGGAGGCTGCCATAGGAGATACAGAACCAATTGTCTGTCTTCCGAATCCGGTTATATTTCAGAATAGTTCAAGCAATGGGAACCAGTTTTTCTGGGATTTTGGTGATGGAAATACTTCAACGGAGATAAATCCTTCTCATTTGTATGCAGGACCGGGTGATTATCAGGTAATGCTGGTGGTTATTGATACAAATAATTGTTATCAATCGGATACAGCTTATTTTGATATTTCAATTCGTGAGTTTGGCGGGGAAGTACAAACCATATCTGATCCGGTTTGTCCTGGAACACAGGTTCAGTTATCTGCATCGGGAGGAGATACGTATGAGTGGTCTCCTGCTAACTTGCTGAATAATCCCAATATTGCTAATCCAATCGCCTCGATAGAAGAAACAACCACTTTTGAAGTTGTTATTTCTAACGAATGCGGATCTGATACCTCCGAAGTGTTGGTTGAAGTATATGAGGCCCAACTGGAGATCATTGCCGATACGATTTTGTGCCGCGGGGATACAATTCCCGTTGATTTGAGTCTTGGCAATCTCCAAAGTATTATTTGGTCACCCTCCGATGTGTTTTCAAACTCAGGGTCTTATCCCACAACTATTTTTCCTGAAAATTCAACAACTATATCTGTTGAAGGGATAACGACTGATGGTTGTGAGGTTTCAGGAGATTTGTATATACAGGTTGATACAATGGTTCCTGTGATTGATTTGATTGATTCTCTGGACTTGTGTTATGGTGATGAGGCGCTTGTAATTGCATCCGGGGCAAACACCTATGAATGGAGTCCGGATATAAATATATCTTCTCTTTCAGGTTCTGAGATTAGTGTGTGGCCTGATGAAAGCATGTGGTACTATCTTGTCGGCTATAATGCCTGTGGCGAAACTCCCGATAGTTTTTATGTGAATGTAATCCAGGTGGAGTCTCTCGCAGGAAATGACACTATTATTTGTCCCGGTGAGGTAGCTTTTTTGTGGGCAGACGGAGGTGTGGCTTACGAATGGACTCCTTCTGAAGGTTTGTATCCACAGGGAGCAGCAAATGTAACCGTACAACCTTCTTTGCCGACGCGCTATATTGTGTACATAACAGATGATAATGGCTGTACAGATACTGCAGGTGTATTTGTTGATTTATTTCCTCCGGCTTTTGTGCAAACTTCTCCTGACTATTATGGATTTCCGGGAGATCCTATTGATATTTCAGCAAAAGGAGTAGGAGAGGGAACTTATTCATGGAGTCCTTCTGAGTTTTTGAGTTGCCCGAATTGTCAGGCAAGTTCGGCCTACCCTGAAGAAACTATTACTTACACTGTTACTTTTGTCAATGAGAACGGATGTATTGCAAAAGATGATATTACCATCCATTTTGATGCAATTATTTATGTGCCGAATACATTTACACCGGATGGGAATAAATTCAATGGCGTTTTTAAAGCAGAAGGGGGGAATATAAAAGAGTATAACCTGAAGATCTTTAATCGATGGGGCGAGATTATCTTTGAAAGTAATAATTTTAACATCGGTTGGGATGGTACCTATGGAGGAAAAATAGTTCCGGATGGTACCTATATTTGGGTTATAGAGTATAAAGGACCGGACTTAATCCCTCATCGAATTAATGGCCATGTAAACCTACTCAGATAAAACAAGTGATCTGTTCAGAAAAATGGGGAATATTATATTTGTTAGAAGTTATATAAAACGCTCATCCGCTTCCATAACATGCCCACAATTTGAACACGTTCTTAGTTCCTCAGAAGTATAGAACTCTTTAAATCGCGGAAGAAAATCATTTTCAATATTTGAAAGAGGAAAGCGATATTCGTGAAGTTTTGTGTTGCACTTTTCGCAGAACCACATTAACCCATCCTGTAAATCAGTTCCTTTCCGGACTTTTTCTATAACAAGCCCGACTGTATTCGCTCCCCGTATTGGTGAATGGGGTACATTTGCAGGAAGTAAAAACATTTCCCCCTGTTTGATAGGAATGTCTTTCGCTTTTCCATTCTCTTGTATTTTTACAAGTATATCTCCTTCCAATTGGTAGAAGAGTTCTTCCGACTCATTGTAATGGTAGTCTTTTCGGGCATTAGGTCCACCGACAATCATAACAATAAAATCACCAGCTTCTTTATACAAATTCTTATTACCAACTGGGGGTTTTAATAAGTCTCTGTTCTCGTCTATCCATTTCTGAAGATTAAAAGGAGCTGTCATAATAATTAACTTTTGTTGGGTGAATTTAATGAATTTTCATGACACAGGGAAAAATAGAAGTTTTTACAAAAGAATAGATACAAAAAAGCGGGGAGCAATCCATACCCCCCGCTGATTCAACTATTTGTTATTTTCTAGTTTCTTACAACCCGAATTACTTTCGATCCTGACTCGCTGTAGATGTTTAAGAAGTAAACACCTTTAACAAGATTTGTCATATCGATTTCGTAATTGTCTTCAGTCTTGAAGTTAACTTTTTCATTCAGAATCACAGATCCTTTGGAATCGGACAGAATCATTTCCGTATTGATTGCCGCACCGCTGTACTGAATGTTTACAACATCAGAAGTTGGGTTTGGATACAAAGCAAATCCTGCCAGCTCATTTTCTGCAATGCTTGCACAATCCTGAAGTTGTATTTCAACGTACGCTGTATCCGCAGGACAAACGCCATTAGAAACTACATAATAGTAGTTATAGTTTGCTGCGATTTGGCCATTGAATGTTACCAGGTTACCTTGAAGTGCAGTATTTGAAGGATCGTACCATGTACCACCTAAATCAACATTACCTGTAAGACCATCAAATAACGAGAATGGACCGTAGTTACAAGTTGAGACAGTACTATTATCTCCTGCACTTGAAGGAGGATATATGTTGAAAGTTGCATAAGCCGTATCAGCCTCTGCCGGGCAGAAAGTTTCGACTGTATACATTGCCTCATAGCTACCTGTAGGAAGCGAAGAAACGTCAACAGCAGCTCCGTTTAACAAAGTTGGATGTGAAGGGAAACTCCATGTTCCAAAGTTTTCACCCAGAGTAATAACTGTATTTAGATTAAGTGTTTCGTCAAGAATACATACGTCTAATTCACCATCCTGGCTGGCTTGTGGAGTACAAACATCAATACAAACATCGTCGATGTAGAGATAGTATCCGTCAAGACCTCCTGAAGGCACATGGAATGCGATAAACACGTTTCCTGTGTATGCAGAAAGATTAATCAGTGTGTCCTCATATGCTGTATTGTCATATGAAGCCAGATCCATAAGTACCTGATCAAAATCAGCAGGATTCTTACCTGTTGTTGAAAGGAGTACTCTGAAGTCATTTGGTTCACCAGAACTTCTAACCCGGTAGAAGAACGAAAGAGCTTCGTTTCCTGTTAATGTTAACTCTGGTGTTATTAACCAGTCGTCATTGTCTCCACCGTTGTAATCTGTATAAAGACCTGCTGAGTAAGTTCCCGAGTTTGCATAATCGGTGTATAGTGCCCACTCATTGTCATCTTCATTTTCGTTAAGAATTGTCCAGCAGCCTTGTGTTTCGGAATCAGATTCAAATGATTCGCAGAAACCAATAGCTGACATTGGTAAACAGATTGTTTGAACCTGAATTGGTCCTACCCATTCACTGATCTCACCTGATCCACAGTCTGCCTGTACATAAATATCGTAGATTGTACCATCTTGTAAGCCTGAAATTTGGTATTCTGGAGAACCGTTTACAGCATCAGTTCCTAATTCATCCCCTGAGTCGGGAGTAAAACCATTCGGACCCCATTGGATATTCCAGTTTGTCTCTGAATTACCTTCTGTCCACGAAACGTCAATACTACTAATGGTAGTATTTGTAGAGATAAGATCAGTTGGATCTGGACATAATATTGGTGTAAGCGTAAACTCGTACCCTGTACTCTGAGGAGCTGCGTTTGTTGATATAACAAAGTAATAGGTTTGACCGTTATTTACAATGATATCAAAGTTACGCTCAGCTGTTCCTATAGCTGCTTCTCCTGCATAACAGTTAGATCCGATATCAGCACAGTCAAGATAAACAAAAATAGCTGACCAACTTGCGGTAGGAATCATAGAAACATTAATCAATCCATCAAAATCAGCTGTGTAACTATACACAACGTCATCTCCATTTAAATAATTACCTGTTGTTCCACAAGAAGTTCCTGGTGCGCCGCTATAATTGTCCCCATATAGATCAGTTGATCCTGTTGTGTTGTATGGAAGTGTTGTAACTTCCAATGGTATTTCACAAACGGAACCAGAGATAGGAATAGTTACTTCAAGTGGACCTACCCATTGGCTTGTTCCATCCGCTCCACAATCTGCCTGAATGTATACTTCATAAGAATCTCCTGGATTTAAACCTGTGATTTGGTATTGAGGAGTTGCATTTTCAACATCACTTCCTACTTCGGCTCCTGTTCCGGGAGTGAAACCTGTAGTTCCCCATTCTATATTCCAGGAAGTTTCAGTATTACCTATAGTCCACGAAATATCAATTGTAGAGGCTGTGAAATCGTCAAATGAAAGTTGAGAAGGGTGTAGACACGAAGGTGTTTCTTCAATGCTTACATTATCAAGTAATATATCATTGTAGTAGGCATTAGAACCGGCAGGCGTTTTGTCTACAATGAATCGAACTTGTATCAGGTTGGAAGTTAGTGAGCTTAGAACTATCGAAATTTCTCTCCATTCACTACTATTGGTGTTGTTTGAAAAGATCTCCGTCCAACTACCACCTATTTCTAACAATTCAACAGTAAGTATATTATTCAAATAAGAACTTGTATTGTTTGAAAAGAACTCAAAACTCAATAGTGGCATTGTTAAGGAGCTTACATCAATTATTGGAGATGTAAGTGTAACATCCGCGACATAGGGGCTAGATCCATCTACCCATGCAAATTCTCCGGGGTTTACAGTGTTTCCGCTATCATAATCCGGACTTTCGGAAAATTTCCATAATCCGGTAGTAGTTTCATTCGAAGAGCTGTTTATCCAACATGTAGGAAGAAGTCCTGAGTTGAAGTTCTCTGCGAATGGAGCTGATAATGGAGAACAAGGTGTAGTAAATTCAAATACTGATGTCCAAGAACTGGTTCCATCCGCGGCACAGTCAGCCTGAATATAGATTTCATAATCGGTTAGTTCAGTTAACCCTGTAATTTGATAAGCAGGAGTTGTTGTAACTGTAGAACTCCCGATTTCTTCTGAATTACCAGGAGTAAACCCTGGTGCTCCCCATTGAATGTTCCAGGAAGTTTCAGAAAGACCGGCTGTCCAGGAGATGTCAGCGGTAGTAGCTGATAAATCATCGGCCGTAATTCCAGTTACATTTGGGCACTGGATTTGTGTTACAGTAAATTCTGTAACATCAAAATCTAAACCATTTGGGCTTCCCCATTGACCTACAGCAATGTAAACTGTAGTAGATGGTTGGATGATAGTGGTTACAGTTTTTGATGTATTAGATGTGGTGGTTCCGTCGGCATCTAACTCTCCACTGAACTCAGTGCCTGTGCAGGTTGAAAAAATTCCAATTCCATTCCAACTATTTCGTGAAAATATAGTCATGGATATTTCCTCTACCAAGCTGCCTGATGTATATTCAAAGAGATAGACATCATCATCCCAATAAAGTTCATCGATGGAAGTTCCTGTTGGGTTGGTATTCCAATCTTCAACACCTCCGTTACCCGGGGTCGTTATGCCCGACTGGGTAAATCCATCGGTAATTACAACACCCGAGCCACAGCCAAACTGCGCTTGTGTGTTGAAGCCGACGGCTCCGAAGAGTAAGCTTAGGGTAAAAACTTTAGCCCTTTTGTAAATCTTTCTCATTATTACAACTAGTTTAATTAATTCGTGCGCGAAAATACGAATATAATCAGTGATTTCTAAGAATATAAGTGTATTCCTAAAGGGGAATATAAATGGTTAGCTACTTGTTTTTGATAGTCAGTTAATTAGGAGGTTTTGAGGGCTAGGTGTTGAATACAAAAAAAGCGGGGAGCAATATATGCCCCCGCTGATTCAATTATTTGTTATTTTCTAGTTTCTTACAACCCGAATTACTTTCGATCCTGACTCGCTATAGATGTTTAGGAAGTAAACACCTTTAACAAGATTTGTCATATCGATTTCGTAGTTGTCTTCAGTCTTGAAGTTAACTTTTTCATTCAGAATCACAGATCCTTTGGAATCGGACAGAATCACTTCCGTATTGATTGCCGCACCGCTGTACTGAATGTTTACAACATCAGAAGTTGGGTTTGGATACAGAGCAAATCCTGCCAGTTCATTTTCTGCAATGCTTGCACAATCCTGAAGTTGTATTTCAACGTACGCTGTATCCGCAGGACAAACGCCATTAGAAACTACATAATAATAGTTGTAGTTCGCTGCGATTTGACCATTGAACGTTACTATAGCTCCTGGGAGTGCAGTGTTTGATGGATCGTACCATGTACCACCTAAATCAACTGATCCTGTAAGACCGTCGAACAGGTTAAATGGTCCGTAGTTACATGTAGCAACACTACTGTTATTCCCTGCGCTTGATCTTCCGTAAAGATTAATCGTTGCGTATGCTGTATCAGCTTCTGCAGGACAGAAGGTTTGAACAGTGTACATTGCCTGATATGTTCCGGCAGGAAGAGCATCTACTGTAAGTGTAGATCCGTTTAATGCACTTGGGTTTACATCGAAACTCCATGTACCTGTAGTTTCTCCCGGAGTAATAATCGTATTAAGATCAATGGTTTCGTCAAGAGAACATACATCTAACTCTCCATCCTGACTGGCTTGAGGAGTACAAATATCAATACAAACATCATCGATGTACAGATAGTATCCGTCAAGACCTCCTGAAGGCACATGGAATGCGATAAACACATTTCCTGTGTATGCAGAAAGATTAATCAGTGTGTCTTCATACGTTGTGTTGTTATATGAAGACAAGTCCATAAGTACCTGATCAAAATCGGCTGGGTTTTTACCAGTTGTTGAAAGAAGTACTCTGAAGTCATTTGGTTCAGAAGAACTTCTAACCCGGTAGAAGAACGAAAGAACTTCGTTTCCAGTCAATGTCACTTGTGGTGTGATTAACCAGTCGTCATTGTTTCCGCCGTTGTAATCTGTATAAAGACCTGCTGAGTAAGTTCCGGAGTTTGCATATCCGGTGTATAGTGTCCACTCATTGTCATCTTCATTTTCGTTAAGAACTGTCCAGCAATCTAATGTTGGAGAATCTGTTTCGAACCCTTCACACCAACCAGCAGCAGCTATTGGAGTACAGAATGTTACAGCACTCGCTGCACCAACTTGTTCACCTGATGTTCCGGGAGCACATGAAGGTTGAATATAGAAGTCATATTCTGTGTTCTCATCCAATTGATCAATAACAGCTGGATTGTTTGTTACAGTAACAAAAGTTCCTGTTCCAGGAGTAAACCCGGCTTCACCGTACTCAACAATCCACTCACCTTCAAGACCAGTTGTAGTCCAGGTAAGTTCAACCTGATCAAATGCAATTGCTTCTGCAGAGAAGTCAGTAATAGCATCCGGTTCTGCAATAGTGATTGTAACATCAGAGCTTACATCACCATTATCATCCTGAGCAACGATTGTATAAGTACCTGCAACAAGATTTGTAGGTATCGGACCAAAAGCTCCACCATTAACAGAGTAGGTTAATGGTTCAACACCACATTCTATTGAAGTAATTTCAAAAGAACCGTCTTCTCCTCCATTACATGTAGCATCAATTGGAGATACAAGTACATTTACATTATCCACGTTAATAGTTACAAGTGTTCTTTCATCACTACCACAAGCTCCTGCAACAGAACTTGCATAGAAGTTATAAGAACCAACAGTCGCCGGGTTTGAAAGAACAGATGTTCCCACTGTTTCAAGTGTGTTGTTAGTACCTAAAGAGTTTCCTCCTGTTGCGGCGTCAAACCATTCAATTGTAGCTACTGGAGCAGAGTATTGAATCTCTATTGACCAGTTTCTAAGAACTCCAAGGTCACCACCTGCATCATCAATTACTTTTAATGTCCAGGTTCCGTTTAACAAACCAGTAACTAAAGTAGACATATCTCCTTCAGCAGAAAATGTTCCGGTCATAGGTGCAGTAGCACCTGTGATTGGGTTTGTACCGTTCAAACTGAAAACAGTATTTACATAGTTGTCTCCAAGACCTCCGTTATCTGTTGATAGCTCAATTTCAGTACCATTAGCACCAACTAAGTAGATATCCAAATCTCCATTGAACGTGTGTTGTATGTTGATCGTAACAAATAACTCATCAACTGTAACACCAGTTGGAATTCCTGATACTGTTAAATCGGATGAAATTCCGGTAGTATTATTGTCAGGAATATTGATGTTGATATCTCCACTTGTCTCATTTATTTGTCCACTTGCCGGAGCAGTAGCTTCAATAATTTGAGAAGTAGCACCTGTACAAATGTTATAGGTGTCTTGAGTTACTAGAGGTGCCAAAGGAATTTGGTTGTCAACAGTTACTGTAATCTCTGAAGTTGCTGACCAGCATCCGCTCGTGCTTTCGAAAGCGGAAACATAGTATGTTCCTGTTTCGGTTATGTTCCAGGGCGTGTCTGCAGGTGAATCGGTAGAAACACCATCAACTACTGTTTGCCAATAATAAGTAACATCTGCAGGAGGTGCAGGCATTGAGATATCAGTTCCTGGTACACACACCGGGTTCTGCGCTGCAGTTGGAGCAGGTGGTGTCGGAGCCAATGGTAGATTTGTTACATCAATAGAAGATGCTGCTGACCAGAAGTCATAAATTGTATGGTAAGCTCTCAAATAGTAAGTCCCATTTGCAAAAACAGTATATGGACCTGAATATTGATTACTCATAGCTGTTCCGTCCGCATCAGTTTGCCAGTACCATTCGATATCTGCATCTGGAGTTCCTGTTGCATCAAGATCTGTCCCTGTATTACAATCAGGTGTTCCTCCAGCCTGAGTAAGAGAAGGTGCTACTAACGGATCTATAATTCTAAGGGTGTAGTCAATCACAGAGCCGTATGTTTCATTAGAACATGCTCCGGGTACAGTTGTAGAATATCTTGATCTAATACGCATTCTATAATCACCGGAAACAGTTCCGTTAGGAATTGTGATAGATCCGGATTGAGTTGCGCCAGATACAGAGTTCAGATATACTTCTTCTGCGTCATCAAATGTGAAGTCATTGTTCCAATCTACCCAAATTCTGAAAGTATTGCTTCCTCCAACATATGCAGTAGTAAAATTGAACGTACTGTCTGCCTGACTAACAATAGGTGAACCTGCGGATAGGTCTTCATACCCGCCAGCAGGCTGGGATGAAGCTGAATAGGAAACGTTAGATATTGCATCTATAGTTACAAAAGAAGATGTGTAGTCACCTGTGTATGTGAAAGTAGGAACACAATATCCTGTGTAAATAGAGAAAGGACCAGCCCATTGGCTTGTTCCATCTGTGTCACAATCTGCCTGAATATATATTTCATAACCAGTGCCTGCTGTAAGTCCAGTGATCTGGTAGTTTGGAGAAGCTGAAATGTCAGCACCTATTTCTTCCGAGTTTCCTGGGGTAAACCCTGGAGCCCCCCATTCGATACTCCACGAAGCTTCCGTTCCTCCTGGTGTCCAGGAAATATCTGCCGTCGTGTAATCTATAGCATCTTGCGTAATATTTGAAACGATCGGACAAATGGCTTCGGTAGTGATAGCATACGGTCCAACCCAGTTGCTGGTTCCGTCAGCAGCACAGTCTGCCTGAATATAGATTTCATAATCGGTTACTTCAGTTAACCCTGTAATTTGATAAGCAGGAGTTGTTGTAACTATAGAACTCCCGATTTCTTCTGAATTACCAGGTGTGAAACCAGGTGCTCCCCATTGAATGTTCCAGGAAGTTTCGGAAAGACCGGCTGTCCAGGAAATATCAGCGGTAGTAGCTGATAAATCATCGGTCGTAATTCCAGTTACATCCGGACATGGGATTTGTGTTACAGTGAAATCTGTAACATCAAAATCTAAATCATTTGGGCTTCCCCATTGACCTATAGCAATGTAAACCGTAGTAGATGGTGGTATAGTCGCTGTTACTGTAGTAGAGACATCAGCCGAAATGTTCCCGTCGGCATCTAACTCTCCACTGAACTCGGTGCCTGTACAGGTTGAAAAAATTCCAATTCCATTCCAACTATTTCGCGAAAATATAGTCATGGATATTTCCTCTACCAAGCTGCCTGATGTATATTCAAATAGATAGACATCATCATCCCAATAAAGTTCATCGATGGAAGTGCCTGTTGGGTTGGTATTCCAATCTTCAACACCTCCGTTACCCGGGGTCGTTATACCCGACTGGGTAAATCCATCGGTAATTACAACACCCGAGCCACAGCCAAACTGTGCTTGCGTGTTGAAGCCGACGGCTCCGAAGAGTAAGCTTAGGGCAAAAACTTTAGCCCTCTTGTAAATCTTTCTCATAATCACAACTAGTTTATTAATTTATTATAACGAATATAATAATAATCAGTTAAATAAAGAAAAAGAGGAGAAATTTAACAAATAGCCTATCTTTGTTTTTTTTAGAAAAAACAGACAGAATGACTTTGATCGGATTAGGTAAAACAGCAGTAGTTTGTGGAGCTACGCAAGGAATTGGATTTGAAAGCGCTAAGGCGTTAGCCGTGTTAGGATATTCAATCGTTGCGATTGCAAGGAATGAGATGAAGCTCAAAGAGGTGATTGCCGGATTTTCAACAAATGAAGGGCAAAGTCATACCTACATTGTTGCAGATTTTTCAAATCCACAATCGGTTCAACAGGTTGTTTCAAAATGGGTGAATTCAGGTAATGTTGCTCATGTACTTGTGAATAATACTGGTGGACCAAAAGGAGGTCCTATTCTTCAGGCAAAGCCACAGGAGTTTATAGATGCATTTAACCAACATTTGGTTTGTAATCATATTTTAGCTACCGCTTTGATTCCGGGTATGAAAAATGCAGGTTTCGGAAGAATTATTAATATCATTTCTACAAGTGTTAAACAACCATTACCGAATCTGGGTGTCTCAAATACAATCCGTGGTGCAGTAGCAAATTGGAGTAAGACACTGGCAAATGAGGTGGGGCGTTTTAATATTACAGTGAATAATGTGTTGCCAGGCGCAACGAATACTTCTCGTTTGCAGTCTATTGCCGCTGTAAAGGCTGAGAATACAGGAGAGTCTGTTGAGGATATTTTTGCTGAAATGGCGGCAGAATCACCGATGAAACGTATTGCTGAGCCGGAGGAAGTTGCTGCCGCAGTAGCTTTTTTAGCTTCCGAAAGTGCTTCTTACATTAATGGGATCAATATACCTGTAGACGGCGGTCGGACTAAATCCCTATAGGACTAAGAGGAGATTTAGATGGGTTTTTGTAAGTGAAAAATTAGTATCTTCGACACACGTAAAAAATGTGTTGTATGGTACTTCCTGATGAATTATTCAAGTCAGTTCTGAAAGATGATGTAAAGAACTCCGGTGTGGTTAAAACTTTTGAGCCGGGAGATGTTATCTTAAATGAAGAATCTTTTATCAGATCTATTCCGATTGTTCTTGATGGTAGTTTGAAGGTAATGCGAACTGATCCTGACGGGCGTGAAATTCTTTTGTACTATATCAAACCGGGTGAAAGTTGTATTATGTCTTTTCTGGGGGGGCTCCATCAGGAGATGAGCAAAGTAAAAGCGGTAGCTGAAGAGAAAACGCAATTACTATTGATTCCTGTGGATAAAGCAGGTGAGTGGATTAAAGAACATCCGGAGTGGACGGATTTTATGTTCCGTTTGTATCACAGAAGGTTCGAAGAGTTACTCGAAATGGTGAACCTTGTCGCGTTTCAGAAACTGGACCAACGGTTAGAACACTTAATCTTACAGAAGAGTAACCTGTATAACAACAAAGAGATTAGTATTACACACCAACAGTTAGCGGATGAGTTGGGTACGACTCGTGAAGTTGTTTCGCGGATCCTGAAGCAAATGGAAACGAAAGGAATGATCAAACTGGGACGAAACAAAATTGTCCTTCAGTAAACTCTGATCAATAGACTTTGACGTATTGGGGACTTTTTTAATTCCCCATTTCAGACATGAACTTGATACGCATCAATCGTAATTCTTCCTCTGTGTAATCTCCGTCAAACTCATTATAGGCTTCAACTAAAGAATCGGTTTCGGCTTCCCGGAAGTAGTCAAATATTTCTTCCTGATTTTCTTCGTCGAGGATGTCATCCAGATAATAACGGATATCCACTTTTGTTCCCGAAAGTACAATGGCTTCAATTTCATCAATGATTTCGTCCATTGTTTTCCCCTGAGATTTGGAGATGTCTTCGAGAGGTAGTTTCCGGTCTATATTCTGAATCAGTTGAACTTTAAGTCCTGATTTATTTACAATGGATTTTACAACCAGATCTTGTGGCCGGTCGATGTCATTTTCTTCTACATATCTTGCAATCAGATTGATAAAAGGCTTTCCATACCTTAGGGCTTTTCCTTGTCCGACTCCCTGAATATTTGTGAGTTCTTCCGTTGTGATTGGGTAGTGAAAAGCCATCTCTTTGAGCGAATTTTCCTGAAATACAACAAAAGGAGGGACGTTTTGTGCTTTTGATGTCTGTTTACGCAGGTCAATCAGCATTTTGTACAATGCTTCATCAAAGGCATCTTTTGCTCCTGCCTGTGTGATGATTTCCTGATCGTCTGTTGCTGAATAATCAGTCTCGCGAATGAGTAGAAAGGAAACCGGGTTTTCCAGAAAATCCATTCCTTTTTCAGTCAGCTTCAGAATTCCATAGGATTCAATGTCTTTATGGAGTAGTCCGTTAACAAGACATTGGCGTATCGCCGCATTCCAGAATACTTCGTCATGTTCTTTCCCTTTTCCAAACAGTTCATGTTGATCATGTCTGTAGGAGACAATATCAGAAGTTTTGTTTCCACTTAAAAAGGCACTGATGTGTTTGTTTTTCTGCATTTGATTCAGTGCAACAATTGCTTGCAAAAGTAGATGGACTTCATCTTTGCCTTCAAATCTCTCTTTTGGATTTTTGCAGTTGTCACACATGTCAGAGCAGGCGCTGTCATCAAATTCCTCTCCGAAGTAATGGAGTAAATATTTTCTTCTGCAAATGGAAGTCTCGGCATACGAGACTATTTCAAATAATAATTGTTTACCAATTTCAATTTCAGATACTGGTTTCCCCTGCAGAAATTTTTCTAGTTTTTCTACATCTTTATAGCTGTAGAAAGCAAGGCAGTGACCTTCTCCTCCATCTCTTCCGGCACGTCCGGTTTCCTGGTAATAGCTTTCCAGAGATTTAGGAATATCATGGTGTATCACAAAGCGTACGTCCGGTTTGTCTATTCCCATCCCGAAAGCAATAGTCGCTACAATAACATCTACGTCCTCCATCAGGAACATATCCTGATGTCTGGCGCGTGTTGAAGCGTCCATTCCCGCATGATAGGCAAGAGCATTAATTCCGTTTACCCGGAGTACTTCCGCCAGTTCTTCTACTTTCTTACGGGACAGGCAATAAATGATTCCCGATTTCCCTTCGTGTTGACGGATGAAACGAATAATTTCTTTCTCAACCTCCCTTTTAGGGCGTACTTCATAGAAAAGATTATCTCTGTTGAAAGATGCTTTAAACAATTTTGCATCCATCATATTCAGGTTCTTCTGGATATCAACCTGAACTTTAGGGGTAGCAGTCGCTGTTAAAGCGATAATGGGAACTTTTGATATTTTTTCAAATATCTCCCGTAATCTCCTGTATTCCGGTCTGAAGTCATGTCCCCATTCAGAAATACAGTGTGCTTCATCAATTGCAAAGAAAGAAATCGGAACCGAAGTCAGGAAGTCAATATTCTCTTGTTTGGTAAGGGATTCAGGAGCTACGTAAAGTAATTTTGTTTTTCCTGCCTGAATATCTTCTTTAACCCGATTGATTTCCGATTTGGTTAGCGATGAGTTCAGGAAATGAGCTACAGCGTTTTCTTCGCTTACATTTCGAATTGCATCAACCTGATTCTTCATAAGGGCAATCAGAGGGGAGACAACAATTGCAGTTCCGTCCATCATGAGTGCCGGGAGCTGATAACACATAGATTTTCCTCCTCCCGTAGGCATAATTACAAATGTGTTGTTTCCATCAAGAACATTTGTAATAATAGCTTCCTGCTCACCCTTGAACTGGTCAAATCCAAAATACGTCCTTAACGCATCTTTCAACTGAACTACTTCCATTACTTCAACTTAATTACTCTTCTTCCCCTAATATACTAAAAAAAACGGCTAACGAAGTTAATTAAAATACATTGGTTATAAATTATTTATCGCTGATTTTGACGAAACCGGGGACGAAGCCTGTTTTTGTTTCTATTAACTTATTTTAACAAATCGGCGCTACGAAGTTAAGATATTTCTGGTTCTGACAGGGTAGATAGAAACTAAACTTTTGACTACCTTTGTTCGATCAATTAAGTAATGATGACAGACAACAAGGAAATGTCATTTCTTGATCACCTGGAAGAGCTCCGCTGGCGTTTGGTGAGAAGTTCAGTAGCAATCGTTGCCATAGCGACAGTTATCTGGATATTTAAATCATGGATCATGGAAAATTTGTTCATGACTATGAGAAAATCAAGTTTCTATACATTTGACTTTTTGTGCCGCACCATCAATGTTTGTGTTGAAGATGTACCTGTCAATATGCAGAGTACGGAAGTGGTAGGGCAGTTCTCGTATGCTTTGATGATGAGTGTTGTCGGGGGTATAATTTTTGCTTTCCCCTATATTTTCTGGGAAATCTGGGGTTTTGTAAAGCCCGGGCTAAAGAAAAATGAACTAAAAGCGGTTAAAGGGACTGTCTTTTTTGTGAGTGTTTTGTTTTTCATAGGAGTGCTTTTTGGTTATTTTATTGTAGCGCCGCTTAGTGTTCAGTTTTTTGGGTCTTTCCAGATTGCGGAAGGAATTCAGAATAACTTTACTGTATCATCATATATGAGTACGGTTATTTCAACGATCTTTTTTTCCGGTCTTTTATTTTTACTTCCGGTCTTGGTTTACTTTTTTGCCAAATTAGGGATTGTATCTTCAGCATTCCTTAAGAAATACAGAAAACATGCGATTGTGGGGGTGTTGATCCTTTCAGCATTGATTACTCCCCCGGATTTGATTAGTCAGATTATCGTGGCAATACCCATTGTATTGCTTTATGAGATAAGTATTCTGTTAGCCAGATCTGTTGAAAAAAAAGAGCCTAGAGGGTAAACCCTGTTGGAAATCTTAACTTCTTTTTCATAACTTTAGCGATTGATCCGAGTTATGAGAAGAATACTACACTTATTTGTATGGTTCCTGCCTATATTCTCTATTGCCCAGAAAACAGTTGTCAGTGGGGTGATTACGGATGCTGAAACCGGAGAGCGCCTTCCGTTTGTCAATTTAAAATTTCAGGATACAAAAAGCGGAGGGACGACTAATCTCGAAGGAGAGTTTCTTATCGAGTCTTATTATGCTACGGATACATTGGAAATTTCGTTTGTCGGGTATGAATTAACAAAAGTCCCGGTTGATGTAGGTAAAACACAAGAGATTCAAATTGCTTTACAACCAACTTCGGGTATGCTGAATGATATAATTGTTGAAGCACCTGATGAATTACCGAGTGAACGTCTTATGCGACTCGTTGTGCGAAATAAGCCAATTAATAATAGAGAAAAACTGGATGCTTATCAATACGAAACGTACAACAAAATACAATTAGACCTGAATAATATCGGGGATGGTTTTGATGACAGAAAGTTTGTTCAGAAGTTGGGAGAGGTGTTGGATTATCTGGACTCGAATAAACAGGGAAAGTATCTTCCGATGATTCTTTCAGAGTCGGTCTCTCGTTATTATTTCAAGAAGAATCCAAAACGGAAGAAAGAGATAATGGACGCAACGCATATCACCGGCGTCGAAAATTTGGAGGTAAGCCAGTTTATGGGGGAAATGTATCAGGATATTAATGTCTATGATAATCTGATCTTCTTATTTGGTAAACAGTTTATTTCTCCGCTTAACAATTCGTATAAATTGTTTTATAAGTACTACCTGGCTGATTCTGCATTTATAGATAATCAGTGGTGTTATAAGCTCACTTTTACTCCTAAAAGAAAGGGGGATCTGACATTTGAAGGGGAGATGTGGATTCACGATACAACATACGCAGTTAAAACAATTACAGGTGATATATCTCCCTGGGCAAACCTGAACTACGTCCGGGGGATGCGATTTGAGCAGGAGTTTGATCAGGTAGAACCGGAAGTCTGGATGTTAACCAGAGAGCGCGTAATTGTTGATTTCCAGTTGTTGCGTAAATCAAAAATTTATGGTTTTTACGGGAGAAAGACTACGATGCGAAAAGATTTTGTCATTAATCAGCCGTACGATGATGAATTTTATAGTTCAGATAGCCGGGTAGAAGTTGCCTATGATGCCAAAGAAAAAGATCAATCCTACTGGAGGGACCACAGGCATGAACCTTTGTCAGAAGATGAAAAAGGAGTAATTAAGATGGTGGATACGCTTGCGTATAATCCAACATTTCGTTTTTTACAGAATGCCGGATATATGCTAACTACCGGACACTATCGTCTGGGATTGATTGAAGTTGGTAATTTATATAATCTGATTAGTTATAATGAGGTAGAAGGTATCCGAAACGAAATTTCGGTTCGAACATCTAATAAATTCAGTAAGCGAATTGAATTGGCAGGCAGGCTTGCATACGGCTGGTCAGATCAGCAAATCAAATATGGGGTGGGGATGCGTTATAATATCACTCCTAAAAAGAGAGGAATGCTGGCCGTCTATTATCGAAATGACATTGAGCAGTTAGGGATGTCTCCGAATGCAAAAGAGGTGGGAGCGACTTTTGGAACCCTTTTGCGTACTGGGCCCCTTGATAAGTTGACTTCCGTTAAGAAAACCGGGGTGAATCTGGAAAAAGATATTGGAAAAGATTTGATTCTCTACGGTGGTTTTGAGTGGAAATCGTACACACCTCTTGGAATTGCAGATTATAAAAGATATGACAACGAAGGGACTGTCAGGGATATAGAAAACATTAAGGCAAGTGAGTTTACCATTAAGTTGAGGTGGGGTAAAAATGAGGAGTTTATTTCGGGTCAGTTTGACAGAATTTCTCTGGGGTCAAGATTCCCTATTTTATCTCTGCAGGCAATTTTTGGTGTGAAGGATCTGTTTAACTCAGATTATAATTACCAGAAGATTGAATTTCAGTTGAGTCACAAGGCACGACTTGGTTTTTTCGGTGCAATACATTATGATATTCAGGCGGGACATGTATTCGGAAGAGCAGCTTATCCGTTTCTGAAAGTTCATCCGGGAAATCAATCGTATTGGCTCCAGACAGAAGCATTCAATAATATGAGTTTTTTTGAGTTTGTGAGTGATCGTTATGTTTCGCTGATGGCAGAACACCATTGGAACGGGTTGCTCTTTGACCGGATTCCCGGAATACGAAAGTTGAAATGGAGAATGGTTACAGCTGTAAGGGGAGTGGCAGGAGATTTAGGGAATCGCCATTTATCGGAAATGATCCTTCCTGATGTTACCCATTCGCTGAATTGGAAACCTTACGTGGAAGTTGGAGCAGGAATTGAGAATATTTTCAACTACCTTCGCATAGAATTTACCTGGAGGTTGACACACAGAGTTCCGGGAGTTAATAACTTTGGCATTCGTGCCCGGCTTAATTTTGATTTTTAATGAAACTGCATACAAAGGAGATTAAGAAAACCTACAAAGGAAGGCCTGTTGTCAAAGGAGTTACCGTGGAAGTAAACCAGGGAGAAATTGTTGGGCTTTTAGGTCCGAATGGAGCAGGTAAAACGACTTCGTTTTATATGATTGTAGGCTTGGTTTCTCCCGACTCAGGTCGTGTATTTCTGGACGAAAGAGAAATAACCAAATTGCCAATGTACAAGCGGGCGCAGCTTGGTGTGGGATATTTACCTCAGGAAGTATCTGTTTTCCGCAAATTAAGTGTGGAGGATAATATCATGGCAATCCTTGAGATGACGAAACTGAACAAACAGGAGCGTCATGCACAACTTGAAAAATTATTGAATGAGTTTTCTCTGCAGCATGTAAGAAAGAATTTAGGAAGCATGTTATCAGGTGGGGAGAAAAGAAGGACTGAGATTGCCCGTGCACTTGCTACGAATCCCAAGTTTGTATTACTGGATGAACCATTTGCAGGGGTTGATCCGATTGCTGTTGAAGACATCCAGTCCATTGTCGCAGATCTCAAAAAGCGAAATATAGGTATCCTGATAACCGATCACAACGTTCAGGAAACACTTTCAATCACTGACAGAGCATATTTATTATTTGAAGGAAGTATCCTTAAATCGGGAACAGCCGAAGAGCTCGCTGCCGATGAACAGGTCAGAAAGGTATATCTTGGACGGAACTTTGAATTGAGAAAAAAGAAAACTGAAGAAAACCCCGAAGAATAATGCCGCACGTTAAAAATGCTTTACTTCGATATCGTGTAATTGACCGGGCTATCCGGAACTCGAATAATCCATATCCTTCCAAGAGAAAGCTTCGGGAGTTGTGTGAAGAAACATTGTTTGGTTCTTCTTCAGGAGCAAATATTTGTGATTCAACTATTGAGAAGGATTTGTTTGCTATGCGTATGGAATATGACGCACCTATATATTACAGTAAGAAGGAAAGAGGGTATTATTACGAAGACCCTGATTTTTCAATTGATGATACACCACTTACACAGGATGATGTTAATGCATTGAAATTTGCAGCAGGTACGATCGCTCAGTTTCGGAATATGGATTTTTTCAAAGAGTATGGTTTTGCTTTGGAAAGAATGATTGACCGCATTGATGTGAAGCGTCACAAAAAATCATTTCGCCCGGACACGGAAATGATCCAGTTTGAAACAGGGTATGGAAAAACTGGGCAGGAATATATTAACCCGTTGCTGCAAGCGATTGAAGGTGGAAAAGAAGTGTGGTTCGATTATACCAGCTTTGCCAATGGAGAAATGAAGCGACGAAAAGTTACCCCGCTCCTGTTAAAGGAATACCGAAATCGTTGGTACCTGATTAGTTATGATCTTGTAAAAGACAGGATTTCTACGTTTGGTTTGGATCGGATGAGTAATATTGACCCTTCTGAGGGAAAAGCAACTCTCCCGGTAAATTTCAACCCTGATCTCTACTTTAAGCACAGCCTTGGGATTACGGTGACAGGAGATCAACCGGTTGAGGTACTGTTTAAAGCAGATAATATTGCTGCAAAATACATTGCTTCTCAGATGCTACACCCATCACAGCTAACGGTTAAGAATGGAAATAAACGAACGACTTTTAGTTTACATGTTTTAATAACAGAAGAACTGATACGTACTCTGTTAAGTTACGGAAGTGAGATAGAGGTGATAGAGCCACCAGAACTAAGAACGGAAATGATGAATAGAATACAGGCTATGTCATCGCGTTATAAAATGATGTAAAATTCCCTGATTATAGTTCTGCACTTTCTTTTTCCAGTAAAGAGAGTGCAAGTCGTATCTGATAATACGGTATTTCACCATTGAAGTGTTCAAAATAGGGTTTTAGTGATACGGAATCTTTTGTTCTTTCATAAAATTCTCTGACACGATCAACGAGAGAGGTTTCTACATAACGCAATAAGTCAACCTGGGTCCCCTCCAGATAGAGTTTTGCGAGATGGGAGTATACGGTTTCTTTATTTAGTTTCCGAATAGTTGCTATTTCTTCGGGAAGAAGTCCTTCTTTATAGAGCTCGTATGTTTTTTCATAGGTTGATACCTCAGGCTTTATGGTTTTTTCAAATTCCCTGATTACCGTTATGAACTCGTCCCCGTAATTCATCATTTTTTGATGACCCACACCCGGTATGTCAAGAAAATCATTCTTCGTTACCGGTCGTTGAGAGGCCATTTCTTTAAGAGCGGCATCACTGAAAATGATATACGCAGGTACTTCTTCTTCTTTTGAAATAATTCGTCGTAACTGACGCAGTTTCTGAAATAATTCTTCTTCAGGAGATGCGCTTTTAGAGGAAGAAGGAGTTTTCGTTTCCGTTCGCTTTTTAGACGAACCAGAGAATTTAGCAAGTAAGAAATCTTGTCCTTCAAACAGGATCTTATCTCCGAATGGAGTTGTTTTAAGATGAAAGTTTTCATCGTAAGCTATTTCAATAGCCCCCTGATTAAGAAGTTGTATCAGATAAAAAAGCCATTCTTCATTACTAAGATCTCTTCCCGCTCCGTACGTTTTTAAATTTTGATAACCATTTGTATAAATATCAGCAGTCTTGGCACCTCTGAGTAACTGGATTAATAGGTGTAAACCGATTTGTTCATGGGTTCTTTTTATACCGGAAAGCGCTTTTTGTGCAATGACTTTACCATCAATAAACGAAGGAGGATTCAGGCATACATCACAGTTTCCACAGTTTTCTTCCAGATTTTCACTAAAATAGCTTAATAATGTTTTGCGACGACATGTCTGAGACTCTGCGTAATGAAGCATCCTGTTCAACTTCTCTGTAAGAACTTCTTTTTGTGAACTGTCCCGCGCAAAGTCGGCCAAAAGTTTTACATCACGCATTGTATAATAGAGAACAGCTTTGGATGCGAGACCATCCCGTCCGGCGCGTCCTATCTCCTGATAATATCCTTCCAGATTTTTAGGAAGATTATTGTGAATAACCCATCGTACATTTGACTTGTCTATTCCCATTCCAAAAGCTATAGTTGCTGTAATCACCGGAGTGCGATCGTGGATAAAATCTTCTTGAATTCTTGATCGTTCGGTGTTGGAAAGTCCGGCGTGATAATGGCTGGAAGGAATCCCGTTCTGAAGGAGAAAATTATTAATGTCTTCAGTTTCTTTTCGTGACAAACAATAGATAATCCCAGATTGGCCTTCGTGTTCTTCTAAAAAATCGAGGATTTCTTCCTGCTTTTTTTTCTTGGGAATATTTCCTCTGACTTCAAGACTGATATTAGGGCGGTCAAATGAAGAGAGAAAAACATGAGGGTTTTTCAGGCCCAGTTTGTTTTCGATTTCTTTACGGGTAGCTTTATCTGCTGTTGCTGTGAGCGCAGAAAAAGGGATGTCTTTCCAGTAATTTCTGAGCAGATGTAATTGGGTATATTCTGGACGAAAATCATGACCCCACATTGAAACACAGTGGGCTTCATCTATGGCGACCATAGAAACAGGGACCATGGACAACCAACTGTCTAATGCAGGGAATACTGTTTCAGGTGCCATGTATAGTAATTTGTAGGTGCCTGATTTTGCCTGTTGTATAACCTCAGCTCGTTCTGACTCAGGTTGAGAACTATTAAAAAAGGCAGCTTCTACACCATTGGATCGTAAACCTTCGACCTGATCTTTCATGAGAGAAATAAGGGGAGAGATGACAAGTGTTGTACCATCAAATACGAGTGCCGGAATTTGATAACAAATTGATTTTCCTCCTCCTGTTGGCATCAGGACAATTGTATCCTCTTTTTCGAGTGTCGTTCGAATTATTTCTTCCTGCTGAGGTCTGAATGTAGAATAGCCGAATATCGTTTTCAGCTGTTTTCTGGCGCTTTCCATTTTCAATAAATTTAGGTAGGTTACCGCAAAGATAATTGAAATTTCATCTTTTTTAAGAGCTTAAAACAAAAGAGTTGGATGAGGTTGGTAGTAATAAATCAGGGGGTAAATATTTTTTTTTCACTAGGTGTTGTAAAAATGTTAATTTTAAAAATGAAAATAAGCAACCCTTTTGATAGGGAACTCGTTGAATATAATGAACATGCTATTTGGTTTTTACCAGGAATAAACCCACAACTATGAAGAAGAAAGTGAATTGTTTTACAGGCAGTATAGCCGTCGTCGGTATGCTGTTTATTGCAGGGAGTGCTTTGGGGCAAAGTACTTTTGAGCCTATCACTACGAATAATTATACTGATACCAACTATCACAGAAATCTTGAAAAGTCTGAAATACAGAGACAACGTATGTCAGAAACGCCTTCAACCCCAGGGTCTGTTTCGAAAGAAGAACAATTGACTCTCTACAGAAATGAACTTGCAAAATATCCTGAAGGGTCCGAAGAGAGACGTATTTTGGAAGAGAAGATCCGCCGAACAGAACAAACAGAAGAAAATTAATACACATACACGATGAAAAAACTGGTTACGCTACTTTTCTTTTTGGTGGTATGTTTTGCTGGTGCTTTGGCTCAGATAACGGGCAACGGGCATTCGACTACTACATCAACATCCTACACAGATGGCTCACCGAATGATCAGATTTATATTTACTGCACACCGGACTCCGATGGAAATCCGGTTACCGGTTCGTTAACAGCAAGTTCTCCTTCCGGAGTAGCGCCGTATACATTTCAATGGTATTCCTACAATTCGACTTCGAATGGTTGGGATCCCTACACAAATACGAATGGAACGACGAGTACGATCAATGGTTTGGCTAATGGAGGATACCTGGTTGCAATCACGGACGCAAACGGAACAAGAATAGGATGTTATCGTGCCTGGGTGTTTTTGAACGAGACTACTGTTGATGCAGGGGCTCCCATTGCTGCCTGTGGTTCATTTACTTTAAATGGTACGGCAAGTCCTGTAGCAAATTTCGTATACTACAACCCGCCGCCAAATCCATTGACCATTGATAATACAACAAGTATTCAGGTCTGTTTCAATGCAAACCACACCTATGTTTCCGATTTAGGCTTTTTCCTTGTTGGTCCTGCTTCCTGCGGGTCTCCTACAATTACATTGTCTCCTAATCCGGGGGCAATAGGACAGAATAATGTTTGTAACAGTGGTAATAATGTAAATAACCTTTGTTTTTCGAGTACCTCAACTACTATTCTTGATGTTTGTTCGGCAGGAGTGCCACTTAGTGGAACCTATGGAGGGTATGGTCCTGGGGCAGGAACAATGATAAACTGGTCGTCTTTATACGGTTGTGATGCATCAGCCGGTGGATGGAGTGTACAGATTTATGATTGTATCGGGTCAGACGTTGGCGCATTGACTAGTGCAAGTATTGCTTTCAATGGTCAGGGTACGTGCGGTCCTTTGAATGTAAATTATAATTCAGGATCTATTAATTCTGCAATTAATGATAACTCTTGTTCCGCGGCATCGGCATCTATCTTCTCTGTTCCACCGAGCGTTTCCACAACGACTCCTATTACATTAAATAACTCAATAACCTCAGTTTCCTGGTCAACGGGAGCGAATACACTTTCTACTACAGTAAATCCTGCTCCGACAGCGAATACATGGTATTACCTCACAGCTACGGATAATTTCGGTTGTACAGCAATTGATTCGGTACTATACACGAACACCTGTGTTTGTAACTTCACATCTATATCGACCGTTTCTCAACCTTGTCAACCGGATAACACTTTTGATCTGACGGGAGAGTTACAGTTTGATTACCCTCCTGGAACGGGACAGTTAATTGTAGAAGATTGCCACGGAAATTCGTCTACCTATAACGCTCCTTTTACTAGCCCATTCAATTTTAGTATTGATAATATAACGGCAGATGGTTCTACCTGTTCAGTAACAGCATACTTTACCGATGATCCTGCCTGTACAATAACATTGTCCAACATTAGCTATACACAGCCCTGTGTATGTTATGCGGAGATAGGGACATTCACACCAGTAATGGGAGGAATAAGTACTAACCCGTACATCTTGTGTTATGGTGATAATTTGGATATTACGCCAAATGGGGACTATGTTCCACCGGCAGAAGCATTGTATCCGCCTTCAGCCTCCGGGTACGATCCCAATATTATTTGGGGAGTCTATTCTTGCCCTCCAACAGTGGCGGTTACTCCGGATCCTACTTATTTTATAACGGATGACCCTTGTTGGATCGGAGTCACTTCTATAGAAAACCTGAATGAGCTAAATGACCAATTCTGGATTGATAATTACCCCGGTGTTTTTACAAACAATACGGTGTATTTTGTTCCGATTACAGCTTACAATGTCAGTTCAAACCCGTTATTAGTATCTTATACCAATACAAGTTTGGATTGTTATGAAATGGGTGCGCCTTATGCCGTTCAATATTTGCCGGAGATTCAGACGAATGTATCTGAAGATTGTCAGGCAGGTAGTGTAACAGTTACTGTGTCGGGAGGCTTACCTCAAGTAGATGGATCTGATTTTACAGCATCCAACCTTACACCTGCGTCAGCTTCCTTTAGCAATACCACAACAGGGAATGGCGGTACTATTGTTGTCACCGGATTGGTGGATGGAGATAATTACTCATTTGATATAACAGACGGTAACGGTTGTCCGGTAACAATAACCGGGACTTTTACAGGTCCGGAAGACGCATCATTCACGTATCCTTCTGCAACTTATTGTCTTGATGATGCAGATCCTTCACCAACTATTACAGGTGTGACAGGAGGTCAATTTGGCTCGACGGTTGGAGTGGCTATTAACTCAGCTACTGGAGTTGTTGATCTGAGTGCTACAGGACCGGGTACTTTTACTATTGTATACCAGTCACCGGATCCGGTTTGTTATTCGATAGAATCATTTACGATTACGATTAACCCTTTACCCGTCGTGGCAGTGAATGATCCTACAATTTGTGATGGAGAGACGGTTACCCTTACAGCATCAGGAGCGGATACGTATTCCTGGTCCCCTGGAACAAACTTAAGCGCAACAACAGGGGCTTCTGTAGATGCATCACCATCAACCACAACAAACTATACTGTAACAGGTACTATAACTGCAACAGGTTGTACCAATACAGATATAGCTACAGTAACAGTTAATCCGCTACCGATTGTGAATGCAGGTGCGGATCTTGCTGTCTGTGATGGTACGTCTGTTACATTGACAGCTACTGGAAATGCAGCTTCTTATTCATGGGACAATGGTATCTCTAATGGTGTCGCTTTCACTCCGACTGCAACAACTACTTATACAGTTACAGGTACTTCTGCAGCAGGATGTACGGAAACGGATCAGATAACAGTCACAGTTAACCCGCTTCCGAATGTATCGGCAGGGAATGATTTCACAGTTTGTACTGGTTCAACGATAACTCTTTCAGGGTCCGGGGCAACCAGTTATGTGTGGAATAATGGGGTAACTGATGGGGTTCCTTTCGTTATTAACGGAACAACAACGTATCAGGTAACTGGAACGGATGTAAATGGATGTCAGAATACGGATGATATAACTGTTGTTGTTAATCCTGATGCACCTATAAATGCAGGGTTTGATGTAACAATTTGTGAAGGAGAATCTGTTGTGCTGACTGCTACAGGAGGTGTTTCTTATTCATGGGATAATGGTTTGGGAGCAGGAGCTTCTCATACGGTGAGCCCAACGGTTACTACAACCTACACGGTTAATGGAACGGATGCGAATGGATGTACAGGTACGGATCAGGTAACGGTTACTGTGAACCCTCTTCCGGAAGCTGTAATTAACGGAACAACGGATGTCTGTCAGAATGACGCTGCTCCTGTTATTACCTTTACCGGTTCAAACGGGACTGCTCCATATACCTTTACGTATACAATTAATAACGGTGCAAATCAAACCGTAGTTTCGACAGGAAACACAGCGACTGTTACTGTGCCAACCGGAACGGCAGGAACATTTGTTTTTGATTTGGTAAGTGTTCAGGATGCTTCGTCTACAACATGTAGTCAGGCTCAGACTAGTTCAGCGACAATAGTGGTAAATCCACTTCCAACTGCGGCAGTGACTGGTACAACTGACGTCTGTCAGAATGACGCTGCTCCTGTTATTACCTTTACCGGTGCAAATGGGACCGCTCCTTACACTTTTACCTATACGATTAATAACGGAGCGAATCAGACAGTGGTTTCAACAGGAAACACAGCTACTGTTACCGTACCAACCGGAATTGTAGGGACATTTGTTTTTGATTTGGTAAGTGTTCAGGATGCTTCGTCTACAACATGTAGTCAGGCTCAGACTAGTTCAGCGACAATAGTCGTAAATCCACTTCCGACGGCTACTATTGCCGGAACAATTGATGTCTGTCAGAATGACGCTGCCCCTGTTATTACCTTTACCGGTTTAAACGGTACAGCTCCTTATACCTTTACTTATACGATTAATAACGGCGCGAATCAGACAGTGGTTTCAACAGGAAACACGGCTACTGTAAATGTACCAACCGGAACAGCAGGAACGTTTGTCTATGATTTGGTAAGTGTTCAGGACGCTTCGTCTACAACATGTAGTCAGGCTCAGGCAGGTTCAGCGACTGTAGTGGTAAATCCACTTCCGACTGCTGTAATCGGAGGAGATAATACAATTTGTCAGAATGATGTTGCTCCTGTTATTACCTTTACGGGGGCGGGTGGAACAATGCCTTATACTTTTACGTATACAATTAATAACGGACCAAACCAGACGGTTACTACAGCAAGCGGAAACTCTTCAGTAACTGTAAGTGTACCAACCGGAACGGCGGGAACATTTGTATATGCTATGGTGAGTGTTCAGGATGCTTCGTCTACAACATGTCTGAATCCTCAGACTGCAACTGCGACGATAATCATCAATCCACTTCCTTCAGCAACTGTAACAGGAGGGGTTTCTGTTTGTGTTGGTGATACTGACCCTGTTGTAACTTTTACAGGATCTTTAGGTACGGCACCTTATACCTTTACCTACAATATAAATGGAGGAACGAACCAAACTATTGTATCGACGGGAAATAGTGCTACAATAACAGTTCCAACAACTACAGCAGGAACATTCAATGTGAATCTTGTGAGTGTTGTAGATGCCAGTTCAACAACTTGTCAGCGAACCATTAATCAAACTGCTACCGTGGTTGTTAATGCGAACCCGGTAGTGTCAATTAGCGGTGCAAGTGAATATTGTGCAGGAGCTTCAGCTACACTTGATGCCGGAGCAGGATTTACTTCTTATCTGTGGTCAAATGGAGCTACAACTCAAACAACAAATGTTACTGATGGAGATAATCCTGTAACAGTTACTGTAACAAATGCTGCCGGATGTTCTACTACTTCGGCACCTTTTTCAGTAACGGAGAACTCCCATATAACAGCAAACTTTTCTTACGAAATTTGTCAGGGACAGTCGATGGTGATTCATGGGGTTACGCAAACAACAAGTGGAGTATACTCTCAGGTTTTTGTGTCGACAACAGGATGTGATTCAACAGCAAATGTAGCATTGACCGTTCATCCGCTGCCAAATGTTTTTGCCGGAAATGATTTTACAATATGTTCCGGGGATGCAATCACACTTTCCGGAAGTAACGCTGTGAACTACGTTTGGGATAATGGAGTTTCCAATGGGATTCCATTTACGCCTTCAGGAACTCAGACATACGAGGTGACCGGTACTGATGTTCATGGATGTGTTAATACGGATCAGATTACTGTTACTGTTAACCCACTTCCGACGGCAACAATCAATGGAACAACTGATGTCTGTCAGAATGATGCTGCGCCGGTTATTACTTTTACCGGTGCAAATGGTACAGCACCTTACACATTTACCTATACAATTAATAATGGGGCTAATCAGACAGTGGTTTCGACAGGGACGACTGCAACAGTCAATGTGCCGACAGGAGCAGCAGGAACGTTTGTCTATGATTTGGTAAGTGTTCAGGATGCTTCCTCAACGACATGTAGTCAGCCTCAATCCGGGTCGGCGACGGTTCTGGTTAATCCACTTCCAACAGCTTCTATTGCTCTTAATGGAGCGTCTATAGTTTGTCGAAATGATGCAAGCCCTGTTATTACGATTACTGCTTCAGGAGGAACTGCTCCATATACATTTACTTATACAATTAATAACGGGGCCAATCAAACTGTTGTTTCTACTAATAATTCGAATCTGGTGACCTTTAGTGTTCCAACCGGAATTGCAGGGACATTTGTGTATGATTTGGTAAGTGTTCAGGATGCTTCATCTACAGCCTGTCTGAATTCCCAAACAGGTTCAGTAACTGTAACCGTTAATCCGCTTCCTACAGCAACAATAAGTGGTACAATGGATGTCTGTCAGAACGATGCCGCGCCAGTTATTACTTTTACCGGTGCAAACGGAACAGCTCCTTATACCTTTACGTACACAATTAATAACGGTACGAGTCAGACTGTTGTCTCAAGTGGTAATACTGCTACGGTAACTGCACCTACCGGAACAGCGGGGACATTTGTATATGATTTGGTGAGTGTAGAGGATGCCTCAACTACAGTTTGTGGTCAATCGCAGTCAGGATCAGCAACTATTCTGGTAAATCCACTTCCTACTGCGACTATTGATGGAACGGTTGAAGTTTGTCAGAGCGGTACATCTCCATTGGTGACTTTTACTGGTGCAAACGGTTCGACTCCTTATACTTTTACATATACTGTAAATAACGGACCTAATCAAACAGTTGTTTCGACGGGTAACACAGCAACCGTTTCTGCTCCTACGGGAACGGCAGGAACATTTGTGTATGATTTGGTGAGTGTTCAGGATGCCTCATCTACAACTTGTAGTCAGGCTCAGTCAGGCTCGGTGACAGTAACGGTAAACCCACTTCCGACAGCATCCATTACGGGAACTACTGAAGTTTGTCAGAATGGAACTTCGCCGGTGATAACTTTTAACGGAAACGGAGGAACTTCTCCTTACATATTTACTTATTCGATAAATAACGGTCCGGATCAAACGGTTGTTTCAACAGGTGCTACAGCCACAGTGTCTGTTCCTACAGCCACAGCTGGAACTTTTGTTTATAGTCTTATCAGTGTTCAGGATGCTTCTTCTACGGCATGTCTTAATCCACAGACACAGTCAGTAACAGTAGAGGTAAATCCGCTCCCAACAGCAACGGTGACAGGAACAACTGATGTTTGTGTAGGCAGTGCAGCGCCAGTAGTAACTTTTGAAGGGAACAACGGAACTGCTCCCTATACATTCACTTACAATTTGAATGGAGCAGGAAATCAAACAATAACTACAACGGGAACTAATACTACGGCTACCATTACAGTTCCTACAAGTGTTGTCGGGACGATAACTGTTAACCTTTTAAGCGTTCAGGATGCGTCTTCAACAGCTTGTAGTCAGGCGCAAACAGGATCGGCTGTAATAACTGTTCATGATCTTCCTACTGTTTTTGCCGGAAATGATCTTGTAATTTGTGCCGGATCGACGGTTATTCTGACTGCATCGGGAGCCAATACCTATAGCTGGTCAGATGGTATTTCCAATGGAGTTCCTTTTATTCCTGCAGATACGACTATTTATACGGTGACAGGAACCGATGTCTATGGATGTAGTAATACGGATGATGTTCAGGTGGCCGTTGTGCCTAACCCTGTTGCATCATTTACTGGTCAGGATTTATCTGGATGTTCTCCCGTGACAGCTACATTTAACAATACATCAACAGGAAACCTGTTAGATTGTCAATGGACTTTTAGTAATGGAGAGACAGTTAGTAGTTGTTCGGATATAACAGCCACATTTACTTCTTACGGATGCTATGATGTTACATTGACAGTGTCAACACCTGAAGGATGTACAAATTCAACAACAGCCATTAACTATGTTTGTGTAGAACCTGACCCAATAGCATCGTTTTACCCGAACCCTTCCGAATTGTCAACGGTTTATCCAACCAGTCGGATGATTAATAATTCTGAAGGAGCGGATTCTTATATATGGAATTTCGGAGATGGTTCTGGACCTTCAACTGATGTTGCTCCTTCGCATACTTTCCCGGATGGTCCAGGTGTTTACACAGTGACGTTGACAGCTTATTCCCCTGCGGGATGTGTGGATGTTACTGAACAGGTGATTACAGTGAAGGAAGAGTTGATTTTTTACGTTCCGAATACTTTTACTCCGGATCAGGATCAGTTTAATGAAGTGTTTTTACCGGTATTTACATCCGGGTTTGATCCCTTCAACTATCACCTGACCATATTTAACCGATGGGGAGAAATTCTTTTCGAATCGTATGATGCGGAATTCGGATGGGATGGAACGTATGGTGGGAAAATTGTTGAAGATGGAACTTATATCTGGAAAATAGTTGTGAAGCGAACAGATGTAGATGATAGAGAAGAATATATCGGACATGTAAATGTCTTACGATAGTTTAGGGTTTTGATAGAGGTAAAAAAGGGGAAGTGATTTTATCATTTCCCCTTTTTCTATGAATAGCGCAACGATAATTAAATTTGTGCACTGGACACAGGGAATTGCCGGTCTACTTTTTTAAATAATCCTTGTAGAACTTTACCCGGTCCTACTTCAATAACCTCTGTAGCTCCATCTGCAATCATTTGGTTCATGGTTTGAGTCCAACGTACAGGAGCAGTTAACTGATCAACCAGATTCTTTTTTATTTCTTCCGGATTTGATACTGCTTTTGCAACAACATTTTGATATACTGGACAAGAAGGAGTATTGAAGACTGTAGCCTCAATTGCAGCAGCTAGTTCTGCTCTTGCAGGTTCCATTAATGGAGAATGAAAAGCTCCTCCTACCTGAAGAACTAATGCCCTTTTTGCTCCGGCTTCAGTAGCTAATTCGCACGCTTTTTCAACAGCAGGAACCGCTCCGGAGATAACAAGTTGTCCGGGACAGTTATAATTTGCAGGAACAACGATGCCGTCAACGTTGTTACAGACTTCTTCTACTTTTTCGTCTTCAAGCCCTAGAATTGCTGCCATAGTTGAAGGCTCTGCTTCACAAGCCTTTTGCATAGCCATAGCGCGTTGGTATACCAAACGAAGAGCGTCTTCAAAGCTTAGAGTACCGTTTGCTACAAGCGAAGAAAATTCGCCTAAAGAATGTCCGGCAACCATGTCCGGTTGAAAACTATCTCCCAGTGCTTTTGCAAGTATCACAGAGTGTAAGAAGATGGCTGGTTGTGTTACCCTTGTTTGTTTTAGTTCTTCGTCTGTTCCCTCAAACATGATATCAGTAATTCGGAAGCCTAGAATTTCATTCGCTTTTTCAAATAATTCTTTTGCTACTTCTGAATTTTCGTAAAGGTCTTTTCCCATTCCTGAAAACTGAGCCCCTTGACCCGGAAATACATATGCCTTCATACTTATTTCGTTTTTATTCTGTTTCTATTTATGTGAAGTTGGCAAAAATAGTAACATATATGAGAGTATTTATATGCTGACTTTCTTTTTTGAAACGAGGGTTAATTTCTGAAAAAGAAGGGTAAACAAAAAAAGTCGCCTGAACTCAGGCGACTTTTTCTGGGTTAAAAACCATCTAATATAAGGATATTACATCTTTACAATGCGTTTCATCCATGTTCCCTGATCGTGAGTTCCTTTTACAAAGTATACTCCCGGTTCAAAAGAAGAGATGTTAATAATGTGTCCGGATTGAACCTGACCTTCAGAAAGAACTAGTTTTCCTTGTGTGTTGTAGACAAGAACACTTGTTTCATTGATTTCTGTTAGCTCAATTGTTAAACTTTCTTTCGTTGGGTTAGGGAACAGACTAACAAGCGTTTCAGCAAGTGTATTTTCCGCAAAACCAACAGTTGTTACACTGAAACAATCTGATACAGCTATACAGTCATCTTCATTCATAATCAGAACGGCATATTCTCCATTTTCTGAAGCAACATAAGTTTCAGAAGTAGCACCTTCAATCATTTCATCTGTCGAACAATCAATCCACTGGTACGAAGTTGCCTCTTCTGAAACAACCAATGTAACTCCATCTGTTGATGTAATAGTCGCCGTAAGAGCAGCCGGTTCATTGATTGTAAAGTCCACCGTCGCCGTACATCCGTTTGCATCTGTTACCGTACAAGAGATTGCTCCTGCTGCAAGATCAGTAACCGAAGCCGTTCCGTCACCAGTTGGCGTTCCAGTCCAATCGTATGTATAATCAGTAGTTCCACCAGAAACAGCCACAGAAGCAGTTCCATCAGCTTCACCGTTACAAGAAACGTTCGTTTGTGCATCAGCTGTAGCTGTAAGAGCAGTTGGTTCATTGATTGTAAAGTCCACCGTCGCCGTACATCCGTTTGCATCTGTTACCGTACAAGAGATTGCTCCTGCTGCAAGATCAGTAACCGAAGCCGTTCCGTCACCAGTTGGCGTTCCAGTCCAATCGTATGTATAATCAGTAGTTCCACCAGAAACAGCCACAGAAGCAGTTCCATCAGCTTCACCGTTACAAGAAACGTTCGTTTGTGCATCAGCTGTAGCTGTAAGAGCAGTTGGTTCATTGATTGTAAAGTCCACCGTAGCTGTACATCCGTTTGCATCTGTTACCGTACAAGAGATCGCTCCTGCC
>NZ_BAAAFH010000022.1:503493-765070 GCF_039523435.1 Wandonia haliotis | reverse complement strand
GAAACAGATACGGAAGCAGCTCCATCAGTACCATTGTTACAAGAAACGTTCGTTTGTGCATCAGCTGTAGCTGTAAGAGCAGTTGGCTCATTGATTGTAAAATCCACCGTAGCTGTACATCCGTTTGCATCTGTTACCGTACAAGAGATTGCTCCTGCTGCAAGATCAGTAACCGAAGCCGTTCCGTCACCAGTTGGCGTTCCAGTCCAATCGTATGTATAATCAGTAGTTCCACCAGAAACAGATACGGAAGCAGCTCCATCAGTACCATTGTTACAAGAAACGTTCGTTTGTGCATCAGCTGTAGCTGTAAGAGCAGCCGGTTCATTGATTGTAAAGTCCACCGTAGCTGTACATCCGTTTGCATCTGTTACCGTACAAGAGATCGCTCCTGCTGCAAGATCAGTAACCGAAGCCGTTCCGTCACCAGTTGGCGTTCCAGTCCAATCGTATGTATAATCAGTAGTTCCACCAGAAACAGATACGGAAGCAGCTCCATCAGTACCATTGTTACAAGAAACGTTTGTTTGTGCATCAGCTGTAGCTGTAAGAGCAGTTGGCTCATTGATTGTAAAGTCCACCGTAGCTGTACATCCGTTTGCATCTGTTACCGTACAAGAGATCGCTCCTGCTGCAAGATCAGTAACCGAAGCCGTTCCGTCACCAGTTGGCGTTCCAGTCCAATCGTATGTATAATCAGTAGTTCCACCAGAAACAGATACGGAAGCAGCTCCATCAGTACCATTGTTACAAGAAACGTTTGTTTGTGCATCAGCTGTAGCCGTAAGAGCAGTTGGCTCAGTGATTGTAAAGTCCATCGTAGCAGCACATCCGTTTATATCTGTTACAGTACAGGTCCAGGTTAGTGCAACTAAACCTGTTATCGTAGCTGTTCCGTCGCCAGTCGGATTCCCAGGAGTCCAGTTATGAACATAGCCTCCTTGTCCTCCTGAAACAGATACAGAAGCAGCACCATCAGCTTCACCGTTACAAGAAACATTAGTTTGTGAGGCTGCTGTTACCGTAAGAGCAGTTGGCTCATTGATTGTAAAATCCACCGTAGCTGTACATCCGTTTGCATCCGTTACAGTACAAGAGATTGCTCCTGCTGAAAGACCAGTTACAGAAGCCGTTCCGTCACCAGTAGGCGTTCCAGTCCAATCGTATGTATAATCAGTAGTTCCTCCTGAAACAGATACAGAAGCAGCTCCATCAGTACCATTGTTACAAGAAACGTTAGTTTGTGCAGCAGCTACAGCCGTAAGAGCAGTTGGCTCATTGATTGTAAAGTCCACCGCAGCCGTACATCCGTTTGCATCCGTTACAGTACAAGAGATTGCTCCTGCACTAAGACCAGTTACAGAAGCTGTCCCTTCACCAGTTGGTGTTCCTGTCCAGTCGTATGAGTAATTAGTTGTTCCACCAGAAACAGCCACAGATGCAGCTCCATCAGTACCATTGTTACAAGAAACATTTGTTTGAGAGTTAGCTGTTGCAGTAAGAACAGTTGGTTGGTCAATTGTATAACTACGAGTAGCTGTACAACCAATATTATCAGTTACTGTTACCGTATATGATCCGGCAGCAAGACCAGTTGCTACACTTCCGGTTCCTCCGGATGGTGACCAGCTGTAAGAATAAGGATTTGCTCCTCCTACCGCTGATACTGCCGCAGCTCCGTTAGCTACTCCATTGCAGGTTGCATCATTTTTTGAACCTGAAGTAACAATGTTAGAGATAGACAGAGTTGCTACATTTGAATTTGCTGAGCAGGTAGGAGTTCCGTTTATTGCTACGCAACGGTATACATACCCGGCCATCGCAGCTGTTGCACCTGTAATTGTTAATGTAGCAGTGGTTGCTCCTGAATAGACTCCTCCATTCGATACATTAGAAAACCCACTTCCTGAATCAACCTGCCATTGGTAGGCCGTAGCACCTGTAGCGCTAATTCCGAAAGTAGTGTTTCCGCCAGAACAGATAAAACGGTTTGGAGGACTGGCTGTTAGTACCGGAGGAACACAAGCATCTGCAAGTAGTTGGAAATAGTCAAAAGCCATTTCCTCGTTGTTTCCGTTTGAAGAACAACGTACTCTTAAAATTAGTGTCGTACCCGTACCTGCTATTGATTTAGTGAATGTTGTGAAATTAGCAGTAAGTATTGTTCCGTTTCCTATACCATCGCCATTTGTATCTTCTGCAAGAGATTTGTTATTGACTCCACTTGCGGTATTGTTATTGGCAAAAAAGCTGAAAAGAGGCTGATAAGCACCACCGTCGATATTGTATTCGACAATCATATAATCACTATGAGAAGCCCCTAAAGCCATGTTTTCAAATGCAGCCCCCTGATTATTAGCTGCGAAGAGACCTTTAAAAGTCAGTCCTGTTTTTCCACTGATGTTAATATTGGAAAAGACAATGTTCTGTTCTTCGTTACCAGCTCCAAAAAGCCCCCCATGATTTTCTCCAGCCCAAAAATAGGTACCGTTCTGACCCGTGTAGGAACCAAAAGATGCGTCGACTTGGCTACTGGTTGTTCTTTTAAAATAAAAGGTCGAAGGATCACCTAAACCTATATTGTTCGAGGGGGTCCTTACTCCGGAGGACGGAGATCCTGTGTCCTCAAAGTCATCTGACCAAAACTGAGTTTGGCCGAACAATGATCCGGACATAAGTAAACTCAGTAAAAAGAGTTTCGTACGATTTTTCTTCATGATGTTATTTTGTTAAGTTACTAAAAAGTAATGTGTTAGCTGGGTTTTTTCCGCTAATTTGGCGCGAAGATAGAAAGAATTCGTCAGCAGAACAAAACCCTTTGTCGATTTGTAACACATTTATAGCGATACAAGCATTTTCCTTACAGGAAACAATCAGTCTTCTTTTTTCGTCCAGTCCAAGACATTGTCCGGGGAGCACTTCGTGCTTCAGGTCTGTTGTACTGGCGCTAAGCAGGCGTACCGGACGATTGTCCAGAATAGCCTCTACTCCTGTATTCCAGGGATTGCATGCGCGTATAAGGGCTTCGATTTCCTGTGCAGACATTTGATTCCATCTGATTTGAGTATCCTCTTTCTCCGGATATTCAAAGTAACGGGCTTCTTTATCCTGTTGGGGGAATGAAGGAATCAGGCTTCCAAACTGTATCATTTGCGCCATGTTTTTTGCAGTGTATCCGCAAACTTCTGAGAGTTTTAAAGCAAGTGATCCGAAGGTGTCATTATTTTTTATCGGAATTCGTTCTTCAAAAATGACAGGACCCTCATCAAAGTTTTCAGACATGTAATGTACGGTTATAGCCGTGTCTTCTTTTCCGTATCGCAATACTTCAAAGATGGGCATTGGACCCCTGAATTCAGGTAAGGGACCGGTATGGAAATTTATAAAAGCATTTTCTCTATATGCCAATGCTTTTCGGTCTACACGAAAGGGAAAACAAATAGAGAATATATAGTCCGGTTGTAGTTTGTCCAACCAGCTTCGTAATTCACTCACTTTGTCTTTGGAGGGAAAATGATTAAACTGTATTTGTGCACGTTCACATTCGTTATGTATTAGAGAAACAAAAGATGCGTCAGCATCGCCAACACCAATTCCACAAAGCATCTTTTCAATACCAAGAATCTGGATAGCCGGAATTGCAAATTTACCGTTACAGAGGATTACTATTTTAGGAGTTTTATCTAATTGCATACATAACTGTTTTGCCAACCGGAAACACTGTTTTCAAGTTCTAATTTTATCATTTCAGAATATGAATGACGGGTATCAAGAGTGCCGGATATGAGTAACTCACAATTGTTTTGGTCATTTTTCACAATGTTAGCTGTATAGAGAGATCCGTAGGAAGTATTTGTTTCGGTATCAAATTCTACTTTTCCTCGTGGAGTTTCGATAGATGATCCTGTAAGAGTTGAAACCGTTTTTTTTCCTTCTCCAGGGATGTGAATTTGTTTCAGGAGATTAATTAAAATTCCTGTTTCCCAGCCAAGGAGTGAGAATAAATTTAGTTTATAGTTCTTCTGTTTCATGGTATCAATAAACTCAAGATTGCTGTCATAAGTCAGATTTTTAGACCAGGCAGCAATTCCTTTTATTGTTCCTCCAGGGTAGGGGGCAGATAAAAGCATTGATTCTTCGAGAGCAAAAGGAGGTAGATAAATTGGTTCCTTTCTGTCGGGAAATTTTACTTGCATTTCCTGAAAGAACCATTGTAAAAAATCTCCTGAGAAGATAGCGACTAACGCTTTGTTTGTATTGGAGTCCAGATAAGGTTTCAAATCTTTCATTGAAAACTCTTCCCGTATATAACCGGTCGCAACGTTGTGATTTAATTGAATACCGGCCTTTTCGAGTCCTTTTGCAAGGGCAAAAGTCTGAAGATATCCTCCGTCATAATACCCTGTCGAAAAAGCTGCTTCCCGAATACCATCCTTTTTCATAAGATCCCCTAAACAAAAAGCACCGAGTGCATTATTAAGGGAATGATAAACAATGTTTTCAGATTTTGGCCATTCCTGTGGCAGATTGGCTCCCGGATCCAGTACAATCAGTACACGATTGGTAGATGCAAAAAGGGGGCGGAGTAACTGCGCGGAACTATGACTGATATAGGCGAAAATTATATCCGTATCATGTTGCATGATTAATTGTTCTGCAGCTCTGTATACAACTTGCTTTTCTGCTCCGAAACCAATATTCTCGGTATAGATTTCAATTTGTTCATTGCGGTCGGCAATGAGTTTAGCCTTTACGCCGTTAAAAATGTCAAAACTTATGGAGGTGTAAAAGGTGGAGCGAGGTAATAATAATCCTATTTTCATAATTGATATAAAGAAAAACAGGGGAATTTCTTCCCCTGCTAATTCATTTACTTTTATTGTCTACTGGGAAAAATTCCTACAGTGGCTATACAATAATTCATTACCAACAGTGGTTGGACAATGGAGATCGGAATAGATCCTCCTGAAATTCCGGTCTGACCGGATACATGTAAAGGTCCCATACTGGCTCCCGGAGATGCTACAGCAGCATAAAAATCTGTAGAGGTAGCCGCCATATAATTTCCAACTGGAGTGGCATCTTCTCCTAACCCGCTAAATGCAGGCATAGAAATGTTTAATCCAACTGCTGAATGGGTGTGTGCAGGCATGTTTGCATTCAAAATAGTTGTTTGCGTTGAACCTTGTATTTCCCCCATTTCATAGTCTGGAAGACCAGGTCCCTGTCCCTGCCCGATAGGAACGCGCCCACGAAGATCCGGGAGGCCAAATGTTTGGATACCGTTTCCTCCATACGTTGTGCCCAAAAGGGAGAAAAGAGCAGTGTTGCTTGAAATTGAAAGTAATTGTCCAGCACAAAACTGGTAACCGCGCGGTGCAAAGTCAAACCCAAATAGTTTAACTTCACCGATAAATGGTTCTGTTGACATAAATGTAGATTTTAAAATGTTAGTTACGAGCGCAAGTAAAAGAAATTTTTTGAGATACACAATTAGACAACTGTTTTTTTTCGAAAACGGAATTATTTGTATGTTTTTATCATTTGACTGAGAATAATACCTTTGCAAAACAGAAATGAAACAATGGCAAAACGTATCGTAATAACAGGCGGAGGAGGAACAGGAAAGTCTACCATTATAGAAGAGTTGTTACAGAGAGGATATTGTGCGTATAGAGAAGTAGCACGTGAAGTAATTCGAAAAAGTCTGGAAGATGAGTGTGATGACCTTCCCTGGAAGGATGTTACCGGATTCTCCTATAAAGTTCAGCAGGGGATGCTACTTGATTACAAAGAAACAGAAAGTATAGAATTGTGTTTCTTTGATCGTTGTCTTTTGGATGTAAAGGCATATCTGGAGTTGGAAGGATTACCCGTTTATGAAGAATTGAATAAGGATATTGCGTCTTATTCTTACTTTCCGCTAGTGTTTGTTTTGCCACCCTGGCGCGAGATTTTTGAGAATGACGAGGAACGTATGGAAGAGTTTGATCATTCTGTAAAAGCGTATAATCAGTTAAAAGAAACCTATTCACAACACGGATACGAACTGATTGATGTTCCTTTTGGTTCAGCACGGGATCGGGTAGATTTTATTGTTAATCATGTAGAAGCTGTCTTAGAATGAAAACCGTTTTGATTTTGGGGTGTGGCTGGTTAGGTCTTCCTTTGGGGGAGCGGCTTGTCAGGAATGGATATGAAGTTATAGGGTCGGTAAGACGTCAAAGTCAGCTCTCCTTACTTGAAGATAAAGGAATCATTCCTCTGATAGTGGAAGTGGGAGCTTCCTTATCGGAGAGTGCTGTCCGTAAATTGAAAAGTACTAATCCTGAAGTGTTGGTAATCGCGTATCCTTTGAAGTCAAGAACGATGAGCGGAACAGCTTATGAAAAACATATACAATGGATTTCTGAGAATGTTAATTTTCAATCGCTGCAACAAGTAGTGTTGGCGTCTTCGACATCTGTTTATCCGGATGGAATGGGAATGGTGGATGAAACAAATGAATACACGCCGGAAGGGAGTGGCTTGATTCAACTTAGGTACGAAGAGGGATTGCGAAGACTTTTTGGTAAAAAACTAGTCGTTTTAAGATTAGCAGGACTGATTGGCGGAGATCGGCAGCCGGGACGTTTTTTAGCAGGTAAGAAAGAACTGCCTAATGCGCTTTCTCCGGTAAACCTTGTCGATCGGGAGGATGTGCTGACTGCTTTTCAGAAAGTTATCGATGAAGAGTTGACCAATGAAGTATTTAATATTTGCTCCAGCGGGCATCCTTCAAGAAAGGAGTATTATACAAAACAGGCTGAACTTCTAGCCTTGGAACTACCCGAATTTTCTGATGTTCAGATAGAGAATCCGAAAATAATAGTGAACCGAAAAGCAAAGGAGCAGTTAGGGATAGATTTTGGGATTTTGAAATAGAATTTAAGGAATCTACATTTTTGCTAAACCAAAAGGACTCCTCTTTGTTGTTTCCTTAGTATTTTTGCGATTATGAAAAGAACAGGTGTGCTTTTGATTCAGTTGGGAACTCCTGACAGCCCCAAAGTGGGTGATGTAAGGAGGTATTTACGTGAGTTTTTAAATGATCCTCGGGTTATTGATATTCCCTGGTTGCCCCGAAAGCTACTTGTTAACGGTATCATCGTTCCGTTTCGCGCTCCAAAATCGGCAAAGATTTATCAGGAGTTATGGAAGCTTGGAGAAGGTGTTTCCCCATTGATAACTCATACCGATAATTTGTGTAAAGCACTGGAAAAACGTTTTGAAGGTGAGCAGGTCACTTTTGAGGTCGCCATGCGTTATCAGAATCCATCTATGGATAAAGTGCTTGAGAGAATGCGAAAAGCAAACTACGATCGTATTGTTATTCTCCCCCTGTTTCCGCAATATGCGAGCGCTACTTCCGGTTCAGCCGTTGAAAAAGCTATGCGAATTATCCGAAAATGGTGGGTGATTCCGGAGGTGAAAATTGTCGGACAGTTTTGGGATAATGAAGGGTACATAGCTTCTATTGTCGAGCGGGCAAAGTTGTTTAATCTGGAAGATTATGATCACATTTTATTTTCGTATCATGGTTTGCCTGAACGTCAGGTGGATAAGGTGTATGAGGATACGGATTTGTGCGAAGATCAGCCCTGTGAAACAGAAATCAATCAGAAAAATAAGTTTTGTTATAAGGCAACAAGTTATGCTACAACACGGCTAATAGCTGAAAAGCTGGGAATACCTGAAGAAAAGTATACGGTCTGTTTTCAATCGCGATTGGATAAAAAATGGTTGCGTCCTTTCTCGGATGATGTAGTGGAAGAACGGGCTAAAAAAGGGGCTAAAAAATTACTGGTTTTTAGTCCTGCTTTTGTTGCAGATTGTTTGGAAACACTAATCGAAATAGGAGACGAATACCAGGAGATTTTTGAAGAACACGGTGGTGAAAAAGTGCAACTGGTCCCGAGTTCCAATGATCATCCACGTTTTATAGATGGTTTAGAAGAGATTGTTCGACGACAACTCTGATGAAAGGCAGATATTCTGGATATTCTTTTGATGGATAAGTTCTGTCAATTTGAGATGTTGCAACGGTACTGGTTTCAATTTGTATTAATAGATTAAGAACTGATAGTAACAATAATATAATCAGCATCTTGATAGCTTTCTGTAACCTGCTCAAATAAAGATTGAGCATTTCCTCTTTGATAAATCCGAATGCTTGTTATACCTTTGCGGCGTCTCTAAGGGGTGTCTGTCTATTGACAGGCTGAGATTATACCCATTGAACCTGATCCGGATCATGCCGGCGAAGGGAAATGAGTGACAATTTTATCATTTTAATTTTTTACTAATTCCCAAGAATTAGCCCCTTGTTCTTGTTAAATGTTTTTTAAACATGAAGACAAGTATTTTTGCTTTTATTGGGATGGCAATGATGGCCATTCCCATTCATCTCAAAGCGCAACATTCCATTAAAGGAAAGGTTCAGAACGAAGAAGGAGAACCGCTTACCGGAGCGCAAGTTGGAATCAAAGAATCTTTTTTAGGGACTCACACCAGTTCTTCCGGAGATTTCGAAATTCAGGGACTTAAAAATGGAACGTATATCGTTCAGGCACGTTTTCTGGGGTATCAGAATTTTGAGAAAACAATAGAAATTAAGGATGGAGATCAGGAATTGATCATTGCTCTCCAACCGACCTCTTTTATGACAGGGGATGTGATTGTTGAAGCGGTTCGTGCTAATGAACGTACTCCGACAACCTATAACGAAATCAGTAAAGAAGATCTAGACAAAAGTAATTTTGGACAGGATTTACCGTATTTGTTAGATGAAACACCGTCAACTGTTGTTACTTCTGATGCAGGAGCAGGGGTTGGCTACACGGGAGTCCGGATTCGTGGTACAGATCCGACCCGAACCAATGTTACGATCAATGGTATTCCTGTGAATGACGCTGAGTCACATGGTGTATTTTGGGTGAACATGCCGGATTTTGCTTCTTCTGTAGACAATCTGCAGGTGCAAAGAGGGGTAGGTACTTCAACGAACGGAGCTGCAGCTTTTGGAGCAAGTATCAATCTTCAAACGAATGAGTTGAACGAGAAAGCATACGCCGAACTGGATAATGCGTATGGATCGTTCAATACATGGAGGCATACGATTAAAGCGGGGACAGGCTTAATTAATAATAAGTTCAGTATGGATGCGCGCTTGTCCAAGATCTCTTCTGACGGATATATCGACAGGGCTTCCTCTGATCTGAAATCGTTTTATGTTTCCGGCGCATGGCACGGGAAGAAGTCGAACCTGCGTTTCAATATCTTTGGTGGAAAAGAAATAACATACCAGGCATGGAACGGTGTTTTTCAGGACGACCTGAATGATCATCGTCGTATGAATTCCGCAGGTGCCTATATTGATGAAAACGGAGAACAAAAATACTACGATAATGAAGTTGATCATTATGAACAAACCCATTATCAACTTCACTTCTCACACCGTTTCTCTAACAAATTAAATTTGAATGTGTCGGGTCATTATACCCGGGGGAAAGGATATTATGAGCAATTCAGAAGAGATGACGATTTTGATACGTATGGATTACAACCTGTTATTGTTGCGGGTGATACAGTTGTGAATACAGACCTGATTCGCCGCCGTTGGTTGGATAATCATTTTTATGGTGGTGTTTTTTCACTGAACTACACGAATCAAAAAGGATTTAACCTTGTTTGGGGAGGGGGAGCAAACCAATACATAGGGGATCACTTTGGAGAAATTATCTGGGCGCGTTATGCTTCACAAAGCGATATCCGTGATAGATACTATGATAACCTTGCTGTAAAATCAGAAGCGAATTCATATCTGAAAGCTACCTACCAATGGAAGAAGTTAGTTGCTTTCGCTGATGTACAATATCGTTTTGTTGATTTTCGATTTGAAGGAAACGCTGTGATTAATGAAGAAATGACACTGACGGATCAAGTGGTGAATTATCACTTTCTGAATCCGAAAGCAGGTTTGATGTATGATTTCAATGAAAAGCATAATCTGTATCTTTCGTATGCCATGTCGAATCGGGAGCCGGTGCGTAAGGACTTTACAGAAAGTACACCGGATAGCCGTCCGAATCCGGAGCAATTACATAATATTGAGTTCGGTTATCGTATGCGTTACAAAAAGTTGATGTTGAATATCAACGAATATTTCATGTATTATAAAGATCAGTTGGTGCTTACCGGTCAGATCAATGATGTGGGTGGGTATACACGTTCAAATGTCGATAAAAGTTATCGTTTGGGAACGGAAATTGAACTGGGATACAAACCGATCAAATATCTTCATTTCACAGCTAATGCGGCATTTAGTCTTAATAAAATTGCTGAATTTATGGAGTATATAGATAACTACGATGACGGAACGCAGGAAGTGATCACACACAAAAATACGGACATCGCTTTTTCTCCGAATGTTATTGCCGGAGCACGAATTTCTGTTCTTCCTGTAGATGATTTGGAGATTTCGTTTATTAACAAATATGTAGGTCGTCAGTTCTTGGATAATACATCTAACACAGACCGACAATTGGACGGGTACTTTGTAACGAACTTCCGTGTAAACTATACCTTGAGAGATGTGTTCTTTAAAGAAATGACATTTGGATTTATGGTGAACAACATCTTCAATAATCTTTACGAGAATAACGGCTACACCTTTAGTTATATTTACGGTGGAGAACGAACAACAGAAAATTATTATTATCCGCAGGCAGGAACACATTTCCTATTCCATATTCGTCTGAGATTGTAAAAGAATACTTTTTAGGGAGGCGTGAAAATGCCTCCCTTTTTTTTGAAAATGACAGAAATATGAAAAGATTTATTCCTTTCAATGAAGTTGGTGAGTACCCTGAGATTGTCGGCGTGGATTGTTTTCATCCGAAAGCATTTTGCCTTTCTCATTGGAGGGGTGCAAATATTCACCCCGACCTACAGGCAGATACAAGTGCTGAAATTGTGATCAATGCTGTAGAACAGAACATTCCTGAGTTGCAATATCCTGTGGTTACTAACAATCATTTTGATATTGATGGGTTTATAGGGGTGTGGTGTTTTGTGTATCCGGAAACGGTAAAAACGTTCGGAAAAGTATTCAGGCAAATGGCACTCATTGGAGATTTTCGGGAATACAACCCTCACCTTCCTGAGTCGGATTTAGCCTTTAAATTGGTTTGTTGGATCAACAAAAAGGAAAAAGAATTGTTTTATGCTCCCTTTGGTGCCCAGTTTACCGAACAAAAAGAGGTGCAGATGTGTGTGGATAAATACGATTGGTTCTTAGAAAATTTTGGAGATGTACTTATCAATCCGGAAGCTTATCAGGCAGATTGGGAAGAAGAATACAATCGAGTTCGGGAAGATTATCGGCTGATTGGAGATCAGGGCGATCGAGAGTGGATTGAGGATGTCCGTATTCAGATTATTCATGTACCACGACCTGTTCATTATTATGCATTGTATGCCCATTCGGAAATTGCAGATATGGTACTTAGTATCTATCCGGACAACCGCTATGAGTTAGAGTATAAATATACAACCTGGATTGACACAGCTACGCGCAAGAGTTTCCCCAGAATTCAACCCGAAGATTTGATTGATCGTCTGAACGAGCTAGAGAAATCAGGAAATGCATGGCAGTCACAAAAGTTTACGGATACGGCGCCTATTATTAGCCTGAACAGTAATTCGTTTACGAAAGAACAACGATTTGATCATCCTTTTACGCGGAATCTATTGAGTTCTTCTGTTTCAGAAAAAGACGTGGTTGCTCTTGTCATCGAATTCTATCGGGAAAGGTTAGAAAACGCACCTCAGAAGTCGATGTATACGTGGGAGGAAATGAGACGCTACAACCGGGAGGTAAAAGAGGGGGCAGTGTAAAAACGGAATGAACCTGTACGTACTATTCAGTAATTGTAAATTTGGCAAATGGAAATTTGTGTAGTTTTGTCGTTGTACATAATTATTAGGTAAACACCATTATTTCAAGAAAAGACATAGTAGTAGTTGGGGGGATCGTTCTTCTTCTTATTGTATTTTTCGGATTGAACCTATTTTCGGGTGATGCTAATATTCCTTTACAGGAAGCCTGGTCGTTGCTGTGGGGAGGTGTTGTAGAAAATACATCCTGGAGTTACATTATGGAAGAGCGGTTATTGCGGACCATAAATGCGGCATTAAGCGGAGGAGCACTGGCTTTTTCAGGGTTAGTACTTCAATCTTTCTTCCGAAATCCCCTTGCCGGGCCGGGTGTTTTGGGAGTGTCAAGCGGAGCATCTGTCGGTGTAGCCGCCGGAATTCTGGCTACGGGATTCGTGGCTGAATGGACAGGTTTGTTTTCGCAATATGCACTGGGAGCAATTGGTGCTTTTAGTGTTTTAGTAGTTCTGATTATCCTCAACAAATGGATCAAGGGTGTAACACTTCTTGTGATTGGTCTGATGATTAGTTTTTTTGCTTCTTCCTTTGTCAATTTATTGTTGAATCTGGCTAATGATGCGCAAACAAGGCGTTATGTTGAGTGGGGGTTTGGGAGTTTTTCTTCCGTTTCTCATGAGACATTCGGATGGTATGCTTTGGTGTTGATAGCTGTTATCCTTTTCGGTATTTTTTATTTTCCGAAATTATTAAATGCATGGGTGTATGGAGAGCAACAGGTTATCGCTTCCGGATTTTCCCTTTCCAGAGGCCGGCTCATGATTGTTTTGACATTAGGTATTCTTATTACGCTGGTTACTTTACAGTGTGGACCTGTTAGTTTCATTGGAATTGCTGTTCCTCAGCTGATCCGACTGCTTTTTAAGAGTGTGCACCATCTTGTTCTGTTAATTGCTTCGTTTGTTGGCGGAGCATTAATAGCCGTATTGGCAGACTTTATCTTACGAAATGCCGGTTTGCCATTACCTCTAAATGCTATTACCGCACTGTTCGGTGCTCCTGTAATTATTTTTGTGATCATTCGTTCTTCAAAAAAGCAAATAGGGATATGATGAAACTGAATGATATTCGGGTAGCTATTGGTGGCAAGGAGTTGTTTCATATTTCTGAATTTCAGCTCAAAAAAGGGACAATGACAGCTTTGTTAGGAAAGAACGGATCAGGCAAATCTACTTTCTTAAGGGGGCTTTGTGGGTTTACACAAGATATTACAGGTAACATTGACTTTTTTGGTTGCAAAATGCAATTCGGAAAATCGTTTCGTCCGTTTTCAGGAATGGTATACGTTCCGGTAAAGCAACCCGTATTTGGTAGAGTGACTTTGTTAGATGTTATTCTTTCGGGAAGATCTTCTACGCGAAACTTTTTAGACATTCCTTCTCAGGAAGAAAAACAGGAGGCACTCAGCGTTCTTGAAATATTTTACCTACAGGAGTTTGCAACGTCCATTTTTACCGAATTAAGTGACGGAGAACAAAAAATGGGGCTTGTTGCCCGGGCAATTTTTCAGAATGCAGAGGTAATTTTGTTAGATGAACCGGAGGCTTTTCTGGATGTAGGAAACCGATCACGCATGTTTAAAGAACTCCGGAAACTAGCTGATAGCGGTAAGATTATCTTGTTGAGTACCCATCAACCAAATTTAGCAACACGCTATTGCGACAAGGTAGCATACATTCATCAGAAAAAGCTGCATTGTATCCCAGCTACCGAATGCTCAGAAGAGTTGGTAGAAGAAATGTTCGGATAATTATGGATTTTCTCTCAGCCAGATTTGCCTGCTTAAAGTACGGTTATTGCGGAACGTACCTTCTAGAATTACAGTATCACCTTTTACGGAAAGGATGCGTGTATAAACAGAGCGATTAGGTTCTTGCATTAACGCGTTAATCCTGTCATCATTCGAATAGAATGGATCCGCCACACTTAGGCAAGGAGATAATTTGGTTTGTATCGCCTTTACAATTATCCCCGTAGTTAAGTTGTGATGGAAAAGTGTATCACCAATAGTATAGTTAATTTCATTATAGAATGAATCAAGTATTTTATAAACACCCTTTTTGGCTTTTTTACATTCGGATTGGGAGCAGTAGTATTTTGTTTTTAATTCTGACATTGAAGAAACATATCTTTGCATCAGTTGATTATAATTGCCGCAACTTAATTGTAATTCATCGATAACTGTATTTATAAAATCTTCTCTGTTTAAAACCATTACTTGATCGGTTAAGAAGTCGGTTTCCGAAAAGCATTTATTCATCTGAAAGTGAAATTCTAATTCGTTCTCTTCGGGGTCTATCTTTTCAAAACACAAGCAGTTTTTATGGGCAACTTTCTTTGATTCTGTATTACAGGATTGGACGAGTAGAAATGTGAGAAGTATTAGTAGAATGTTTCTGATGTTCATATTTATTTAGCTTCATCGGATCTTATACAATGTATTGGTGTACTAATTTCTGTAAATGTAGCGGTTATTTTGTGCGTTTAGATATTCAGGTTGCCATCAGAAGCAAAAAATAGTTAACCTATTTCTGTTACTTTTCATAAACGTTACATTTACTTTGTACAAATCAAAACCAAAAGGACCGGGTGCTATTTAAACGGAAAAAATATAAACAGGAAGAACTGACGGATGCGCAGATGATATTGCTGGCTCAGCAGAACCATAAGCACTTTGGGCTATTATACGAAAAATACTTTGAGCAAATGTTTCGGTTTGTATTTAAACGCCTGGGTGGTGATGAGGAAAATGCATCGGATATTACGCAACAAGTATTTATTAAAGCGATGGGAGCGATAGGAAACTATGAGGATCGGGGATTCCCTTTTTCAACCTGGTTATACCGTATCGCACAGAATGAGGTAAATATGTATTTCCGGAAAAACAGCAGGAATTTTACAGTTGAGGTTGAGGAAAAGCATATCATTACATTACTGGAAGAAATGGAGTGTGATGAGAAAGGAAAGGATCATCAGGAGGTGTTGGTACAAAAGCTCAATCGTCTGAAGCCGGAACAACTGGATCTGATTGAACTACGGTTTTTTCAAGAGCTTTCTTTTCGTGAAATTGCCGATATTTACAATATTACTGAGGCTAATGCAAAGATGCGGATTTACCGTATTATTGAAAAAATGCAACAGGAGAAATAAAAAGTGATGAGAGAGATAAAAGTCAATAGAACAAAAAAGAAAGTGGACCCGACTTCCGAACAAATAAAACGGAATAAGGATTTTTCACGTCTTTCTCACGAATATGATAGGTTGACAAAACGACCCCGAAAGCCACTTTATAAAGACCCGAAATTATTTTTACTTATTTTTCTTATCCTCTTGATCCTCTTTTTGGTTTTTATGGAATCGAGAGAAAGTGAAAAAGAAGCACCCGATTTAATAGAAAAAGTGGTTGAGTAGATCTTCGTTATGTATCTACAGTTCGTTTTCCTCCCCTAAACTTGTCATAAAAACACCGTTGTAGATTACTGAAACTGACATTTCGGCAGTATTTGTTTGTAGTGGTACTGAACACCTGTCAGAAAACCGGAGTTTACCCCGGGTGGCACAATCCTTGTCTAAAGAGAGATGTGTTTAAATTGAAATGAAATTAATTGAGTTATGGGAAAGATAATTGGAATTGACTTAGGAACAACCAACTCATGTGTGTCCGTGATGGAAGGGAATGAGCCGGTTGTAATCACGAACGCAGAAGGTCGTCGTACTACGCCGTCGGTTGTTGCTTTCGTGGAAGGTGGTGAGCGTAAAGTAGGAGACCCTGCAAAACGTCAGGCCATTACAAACCCTCAGAAAACGATCTATTCGATCAAGCGATTTATGGGGACTACTTTTGATAATTTAGGTTCGGAAGTAACGCGTGTACCTTATCAGGTAGTAAAAGGAGATAATAATACACCACGTGTAAAAATTGATGATCGCCTTTATACACCTCAGGAAATATCAGCAATGATTCTTCAAAAAATGAAGAAAACAGCTGAAGATTATTTAGGTCAGGAAGTTTCAGAGGCTGTAATTACAGTTCCTGCATACTTTAACGATGCGCAACGTCAGGCTACGAAAGAAGCCGGAGAGATTGCGGGGCTTACAGTGAAACGTATCATTAACGAGCCGACAGCAGCTGCTTTGGCGTACGGTTTGGATAAAAAAGGAATTGACCAGAAGATTGTAGTATTTGACTTTGGTGGAGGTACACATGACGTTTCTATTCTTGAATTAGGTGACGGAGTATTTGAAGTACTTTCTACGGATGGTGATACGCACCTTGGAGGAGATGACGTGGATGATGCGATTATCAACTGGTTGGCTGAAGAGTTCCAAAAAGATGAAGGATTGGATCTTAGAAAAGACCCAATGGCACTTCAGCGATTGAAAGAAGCAGCGGAAAAAGCAAAAATTGAGCTTTCTTCAACAACATCTTCTGAAATCAATCTTCCGTACATTATGCCGGTTGACGGAGTTCCGAAGCACCTTGTTCGTACGTTGACACGTGCCAAGTTTGAACAATTGATTGCTTCAATCGTAGAACGTACAATTGAACCTTGTAAATCAGCATTGAAAAATGCAGGTCTTTCGGTTGGAGATATTGATGAGGTGATCTTAGTCGGAGGGTCGACACGTATTCCTGCAATTCAGGAAGCCGTACAGAAATTCTTCGGAAAAGCTCCTTCAAAAGGTGTAAACCCGGATGAGGTTGTTGCGATTGGTGCTGCAATTCAGGGAGGTGTATTGACAGGAGAGGTAAAAGATGTACTTCTTTTGGATGTAACACCACTTTCATTAGGAATTGAAACTATGGGAGGTGTATTTACTAAATTGATTGAGGCAAATACAACAATTCCGACGAAAAAATCGGAAGTATTCTCAACGGCTTCGGATAATCAGCCTTCGGTAGATATTCATGTGTTGCAGGGAGAAAGATCAATGGCAGCGGATAATAAATCATTAGGGCGCTTCCAGTTGACAGACATTCCACCGGCACCAAGAGGAGTTCCTCAAATTGAAGTAACTTTTGATATTGATGCGAACGGGATTATGAATATCTCGGCGAGAGATAAAGGAACAGGAAAAGAACAGTCGATCAAAATTGAGGCTTCTTCCGGATTGACAGAAGAAGAAATCCAGCGCATGAAACGCGATGCGGAAGCAAATGCAGAAGCAGACAAAAAGCGTAAAGAAGAGGTGGATACATTGAACCAGGCAGATTCGTTAATTTTCCAGACCGAGAAACAACTGAAAGAGTACGGTGATAAAATTCCTGCAGATAAGAAGGGAGCTATTGATACTGCTTTGGCAGAATTGAAAAAAGCTTACGAAGGCAAAAATCTTGAAGAGATCAAGCCTGCGATGGAAGCATTAAATACAGCTTTCCAGGCTGCTTCTCAGGATATGTATAACGCTGCACAATCTCAGGAAGGTGCTGCTGCTAACACGGAAGATGCAGGAAGTGCATCAGACGAAGTAACAGATGTAGACTTCGAAGAGGTGGAAGATAAAAAGTAAGAAGAATAGCAAAGATGCAGAAGAGGGAGGCTTTTTAAAGTCTCCCTTTTTGTTGATTCTAACTTTAGAAGCCCCGCGGGTAAATATCCAGTTCAATCATTAGATCATACGTGGGAGTTGTGTTATGAGGGATAAGAAAAAATCTGGGGTCTTCCTCCAGTCGCAACAGACCTTCTTTCTCATCTAGTTTCCGTTCGGAATCAATAATGAGAACAGATGGATATATTTTATCCTTGTCATCAATCAAACGCCAGGTTCTGCGCTCAAATGTGGGGTATAATGTATTGGGAAAGTTATCCGTACAGGCTGCACAGGCATAATTGTGGAGAATATAGCCGAAGTCAGTGATAAGAATAAGTTCTGCATGATGCTTTTCGGCCAGTTTTTTCAAGTCCTGACATTTTTTGAGAACATCTTCAACAGGACGCACAAGAATATAGGTACTTTCATTCAGACGTTTATCAAGATTTTCCTGAAAGACGGTTAACTTAAACACGAAAGCACCAAGAAAAGGAAGGTAAAAAAGCGGGTTGATTTTTTTGAAGGGTAAAAAATACAAAAGGGCTACCAAAAGCACAGGAAACGCAAGAAACATCCGGGAATACGAATAGAATATTGTGTCCGAAGCGTTGTGTAACCTTGAATTGAAAAGAGGAAGCAGTAAGACAAACGGAATAATGATACACGTATAACCTTCGGCTCTTTTTCCTGTCCGGAAGAAGTAAATAGCGAAAAATACAGGCAGAAGTAATGCCAGCCAACTCCAGTGAAGATACAAAGGAATCAAGCCGTCAAAGAAGAGATCGAAATGTTCGATACCATCCGTGAAATAAGACCATGCAAACTCTCCTGAAGGTCTGTGTAATTCATAATTCGGATATTGGGTATAGAAAGAATTGAGCAGAGAGTGAATCAGCCAGCCGGTTAGTAGTCCGGCAGATCCGTAAAAATACAATTGGATCTGTTTGCTGTTCTTTAACCAGAAGTATAAGGCAAGTGGCCCGGAAAGAATAATCGAATTGGGATTAACAGTGAATCCTAAAACAATGAAAAGAGCAAAGAGGTAATAAGCAACGGGTGTTTTTTTATCTATCCAGATAAACGAAACCGAAGCAAGGGCAATACCGGTAATGAAACCCCGGGAGAGAGTAGTAATTAAATCATAATCTGCCGGAAAGGCAAGGGCTAACAATAAAATCAGGTGTCCTGTAGAGTGTTGTTTACGAAAACAGGCCAGTGATGCGGGAATAATAAACGGAATCAAAGCCAACAGAGTAGTGACGACTGGTAATGCCTGATAAACCGGGATACCAGCGAGATACAATGGAGTAGCTAAAAGTGCTTCCAACATGGTGTTGTACCCTTGCCCATAGTATCTGGTTTCATGAAAAATCCCTGACGAAAAATCCCGAACCCCTTCCCATAAGACAGCCTGATCCTGATCGGTATATTTAAAACCGAATTGAATTAATACATAAATCCGGTAAGCAATAACCAGTGTAAGAAGAGCTAAAAACAGCAGAAGTCGTTTTACGGAAGTTTTCAATAGTTCACAGTGTTTGATTACGAATGTATTGAATTCAAAAAGAAAAAGAAGAGTCTCAATAAAGAAAAGTTATCCATTAGATGATGACTTCAATATATCCCGACACAGCTGTAAAAAATCACTTATCTTTGTTCCCATTATTTTTTACGTTAAAAACAACACGTTACCGATGGAATATAATTTCAGAGAGATTGAATCAGATTGGAGAAAATACTGGGCAGAGAACAAAACATTCAGAGCAGAGGATAATTCTGATAAGCCAAAGTATTATGTGCTCGATATGTTTCCTTACCCTTCAGGAGCAGGACTACATGTAGGACATCCGCTGGGATATATTGCATCGGATATTTATGCGCGCTATAAACGACATAAGGGTTTCAACGTATTGCACCCGATGGGGTATGATTCATTCGGGCTTCCGGCTGAGCAGTATGCGATTCAGACCGGACAACATCCTGCGGTTACTACAGAAGAAAATGTGACGAGGTATCGTCAGCAGCTGGACCAAATCGGTTTTTCGTTTGACTGGGACAGAGAAGTAAGAACATCCAATCCGGAGTATTACAAATGGACGCAATGGATTTTTAAGCAATTATTTGATTGTTGGTATAATAACGATTCGGATAAAGCAGAACGGATATCAGTATTAGAAGAACGATTTGCTCAAGAAGGAAATGAAACTGTAAATGCGGTGCATGATTGCGAAATAACTTTCTCTGCTTCGGAGTGGAAGGAGTTTTCGGAAAAAGAACAGCGGGCTATCCTGATGAATTATCGGTTGACTTATTTAGCTGATTCATGGGTAAACTGGTGCCCGGCTTTGGGGACTGTACTTGCCAACGATGAAGTTATAAACGGACTTTCAGAGAGAGGTGGTCATCCGGTAGAGCAAAAACTCATGCGTCAATGGTCCATGCGGATCAAGGCGTATGCAGAACGATTGCTGACGGGGTTAGAAGGGATAGACTGGTCGGATTCGATCAAGGAACAGCAACGAAACTGGATCGGAAAGTCAGTAGGGTGTTCGGTTAAATTTCAGGTCTCGGATGCTGATTCTGCTATCGAAGTGTTCACGACACGTCCCGACACTATTTTTGGTGTTTCTTTCCTGGTTTTGGCTCCGGAACATCCTTTGGTGGACAGCCTGACAACTGATGAGTACAAGGAAGAAGTAGAAGCCTATAAAAAAGCAGCATCACTGAAGACAGAACGGGATCGTCAATCGGATGTGAAAAACATCACAGGACAATTCACCGGAGGATACGCAAAACATCCTTTTACAGGAGAAAAAGTAGCAATCTGGATAGGAGATTATGTATTGGCTTCATACGGAACTGGTGCTGTAATGGCAGTTCCATGCGGGGATCAGCGTGACTGGGATTTTGCCAATCATTTTGGTATTCCGATTAAGAATATTTTCAGTGATATTGATATTTCACAAGCTGCGTATACCGAAAAAGAAGGTGTGATTGCGGATTCTGATTTTCTTTCCGGACTGGACGTGAAAGCAGCGATGGCAAAAGCTATTGAGGAGATCGAGAAACAAGGAATCGGTAAAGGAAAAACGAATTACCGATTGAGAGATGCTGTGTTTTCCCGCCAGCGATTCTGGGGAGAACCATTCCCGGTATACTATAAAGACGATGTCCCATATATGGTAGAAGATAATCAGCTTCCGGTTGAATTGCCGAAAGTAGATGCGTATTTACCAACGGAAGACGGTGAACCACCTCTTGCACGTGCAAAACGGGAAGACTGGAATGTCTTTGAAGGTGAGCGAATGGAATTTAACACCATGCCGGGATGGGCAGGATCGAGCTGGTATTTCCTGCGGTATATGGATCCGAAGAATGACGGTGAATTTGTCGCAAAAGAAAAAGCAGATTACTGGCAAAATGTAGACTTGTATATCGGAGGTTCGGAACACGCTACCGGACACTTATTGTATGCTCGTTTCTGGACAAAATTCTTATACGATATGGGATACATCTCTTTTGATGAGCCTTTTAAAAAGCTGATCAATCAGGGGATGATTTTGGGGAGAAGTAGTTTTGTTTACAGGGATAAAGAAACAGGAAAGTTTGTTTCTGTTTCAAAAAAGGATGACTTTGATACGATTGCACTTCACGTCGATATTAATCTGGTAGACAATGACCGTTTGGATATTGAAGCATTTAAGAAATCCCGTCCTGATTATGCAAATGCTGAATTTATCCTCGAAGAGGATGGAACCTATGTTTGCGGTCACGAAGTTGAAAAAATGTCCAAGTCTAAATTCAATGTACAAACTCCGGATGAGTTGGTAGAAAAATTTGGTGCGGATACATTGCGTATGTACGAAATGTTTCTGGGACCACTGGAACAGGCAAAACCCTGGGATACAAAAGGAATTAACGGAGTTCACAACTTTTTGCGAAAGTTGTGGCGTTTGTTTCATAACGGACAGGGAGAGTTGGAAGTGGTTGATCAGCAGCCACAACCGGAAGCATTAAAAACATTGCATAAAACAATTAAGAAAGTTACCGAAGACCTTGAACGTTATTCGTTTAACACACCGGTTTCAGCATTTATGATAGCAGTGAATGAATTGACGGATCAGAAATGCAATAACAAAGCTGTTTTGGGTGATTTACTGGTGCTATTAGCACCTTTTGGACCGCATATTGCAGAAGAATTATGGAAAAAACTGGGGTATACTACCTCGATTGCGTATGCACAATGGCCGGAGTTCAAAGAAGAGTTTTTGGTGGAAAATTCATTCGACTACCCGGTTTCCTTCAATGGAAAAATGCGCTTCAAAATAGCTTTACCGACTGATATGGGAAAAGAGGATGTGGAAAAAACAGTCCTTGCTTCAGAACAGGCGCAAAAATACCTGGAAGGAAACCAGCCTAAAAAGGTAATTGTTGTGCCCGGAAGAATTGTAAATATTGTTATGTAATTGATAAAAGCAACTGCTCTAAAAAAAGAGCAGTTGCTTTTATTGAATTTTCACTCCTATTACTGTATATTGATATCCTTCTGTATCTGTCATGCGAAAGATATAATTTCCCGGATATAGTGTTTCTCCAAATGAAAAGGGGAGACTATTGTCTGGTGTGGAGATACGTTGAACCAACGTGCCACTTGTTGTGTAAACTTCAACTTGTTTTAGTTTATTCGCTCCTGCTACGTGAAAAGAAGCAGAAGAAGGATTTGGAAACACCGTGAACTGATTTTCCTGTTGATCGGGAAGAGAAGCTGTTGAAACAGGAAGAAAAGTAGTGTCTTGTACCGTGGCAATGAAAAAATCCCGTAGATAAGGAGCCTCATAAAGTGTATTCTCGAATACAAGTCCTGTCCTGTTTCGGCCAATTATGGCAATGCTTCCATCGAAGCAGGCCATTCCAAGTGGATTCACAGTACCCGAAGGAGATTGTGCCGAAATAGTTTGCTGCCAGACTAATTCACCGTTATCAGGATGTAATTTAACGAGCAACGGCTCAACAAAACCATTCAGGGCTACCGGTATGCTTCCAATGTAAGGGTTTTCTCCACTGTTAATAAGAAATATTGGAGCTTCCAGCGAATCGAGAAGTACGTCAACACCCTTGTCTTCTCCTGTTCCTCCGATGGCTTCCAGCCAGACCAGTTCTCCATTGTGATCCAGTTTACCCACCAAAGCACTGGAAAATCCTTCGGCTGTAATAACAGATCCGGCTAACGAGTCTACCGATAACTGAAAATCTCCTGTAAAATAGGAAGTTCCGTTTTTTGCAACCGTTATAGCAGTACCATGTACCTGACCTTCTCCCCGGATCGTTTTGACCCATTGAAAGTTGCCGTTTGAATCGGTTTTTAAAACATAAAAATTGTGGTTGGAATTATTATTATCCAACAGATTGCCCAGAATAGAAGTGTTGTCTCCATAACTACCAATGATATAGATATTACCGTCTTCATCCAGATCAATACCATTCCCCGAAGTTCCGTAGCCGTCGCTTGCTATGAGCCATTCGGTAGTTTGCGTATTCAAATCATACTTAAACGTAAACATATTAAAATCTGCAGGTGAATCAAGCTCAAATCCGTCCAGTTCAAAAGACCTGTAAAACTGACCTGTGACATAAATCTGTTTATCTTCGGAGAAAAGCACATCAAAAATACTGGCACTTTCAACCACTGGAGTAATGGAGGCAAAATAATTTCCGGAAGTATCAAAAAGAGAAAGAAATATTCCTTTCTGAAAAGCGTTCACAAGTGTATCATTCCGTATGAAAAGAGAATCGCTGAATTCACCTGCCACTAAAAGAAACTGATCGCTTACCCGTACAGATTGCATAGAAATATCCCGTGTAGATGTTATGCTTTCTACCCAGGCTATCGTTCCATCCGGAGAACATTTTCCTATCATCCCATTGTAGAAACTATGACCCGGTAGATGAGAAGAGCCGATAGAAAAATCATTCCTGAAGTTTCCTGTGAAGCATATTGATCCTCCGGATGTGTAATCAATGGCAGTTCCTTCGGTCATGCCATTAGAAGTTCCCGTAATCAGGTTGTTCCATTCCTGAGCATTGAGGAAAAAACTCATAAACCAGAGGGTGAGTACAGGTAGAAACCTGAAAAATAAAAAATGGTGCTTGACGATCATCGAATCAGATTTATATGGCCTATAAATTCTTCCCGGTCATCTACATAGCTCTTTTTGACAGTTATCTTCCAGATATAAGTGCCGTCCTGGACAATAGTACCTCCATACGTTCCGTCCCATCCGAACTCAGCATCATACGATTCGAAAAGAATTTCTCCCCATCGGTTAAATATGGTTAAGTGATAATTGAACGGATCATATCCCGATGTGAAGATAGGTTTGAAAACTTCATTGTAGTCGTCGTTGTCAGGAGTGAATGTATTCGGAACATAAAAAAGCAGCTCTTCTTTTACCGTAATAGTCTGCTGTGCAACATCAGAACATCCAATATCGGAGAATACTGTCAAAGTAATGGTATAGGATCCTGTCTCATCCGGGAACGTATGAGAAGGAGAAAAATCAGTAGACGTTCCGGAACCATCTCCGAAGTCCCAGACATACGAGTCAGCACCATAGGAAGTGTTTACCATCTGGGACGTCAGATTGATGGTAGATAAATGATCCGGATCAGCGGAGAATTCAGCAACCGGATCCGGTTCGACACAGATATAGTCTGCTACGGAACTTGTTGCAGTACAACCCGCTGAACTGGTAACGGTAAGAGAAACATCGTAACATCCAATCCCGTTATAAACAGATGAAACACTGCCGCAACTACTGGCTGTTTGACCATTCCCGAAATTCCAAACACAATTGGCTCCGTTTCCGGTAGAAAGATTGCTGAATACAGTTGTTACAGGTGAGCATCCCGTTAGTGCATCTCCGGAGAATTGAACATCAGGAATCGCATTAACTGTTACGGTTACCTGATCTGTATTGCTACAACCTGTTTGGGAGGTTCCTGTTACCGTATAAGTAGTTGTTTGATTGGGGATAAAGGAAACTCCGTTACTGACACCATTGTCCCAGCTATAGGATGTCGCACCGGAAGCAGATAATACAACTGTTTCTCCTTCACAAACGGAAATATCATTTCCGGCAAATACCGTAGGTTGATCATGGATAGTAACAGTAACAGAGTTGGGTTGAAGTTGTGAACAGGAAGATACGGATGCATCTTCAACGCTTTCTAAATTATACGTGAACACACCGGGAACACCTGTTGGAACCTGAACCGTGATGGAATTACTTCCTGTTGGAGTTGTAATCGTTTGCGAAGCTCCTCCGTCGATGTTATAGGTGAATGTATAGGGTGCTGTTCCAGCTGCTCCCGTAAAGGTCACGACAGGGGAGGTAGCATTAATACATACGGTTGCTGTTCCGGAAATAGTTGCTGTGGGTAAAGGAAGCAAGGTTACCGTCAGGTTATCTGTGTTCTGACATCCGTTGTTGTCAGTTCCGGTAACTGTATAAATAGTTGTTCCGATGCCGGGAGTAAAGGATACTCCGTCAGTAACAGAATTGTCCCAGACATAACTGGTAGCTCCTGCACCATTTAGTGTAATGCTGGTTCCGGCACAAACTGTTTGATCCGTTCCGGCCTGTACATTTGGCAGAGGATCAACAATAAGGGTGATGGTGGAAGTAGAGTCGCACCCATTGGAAGAGGTAAATACCTGTGGATAAACTCCGGCTGTTGTTTCCGGATTACTATGAATCAAAGCGGAGGCTCCCTGACATATTCTAAGAGTTTGGGAAGTTTGAATTTGAGGAACTTCACTGACAGTATAATCCGGAGTTTGGTAACTACACCCTTCAGTTGTTTGCACCGTAACGGATATTGGATTATCTGCGGTTGTGACCTGAGTAGTTTGTGTTGTAGCTCCATTTGACCATTGATAGTGTGCAAATCCGGATCCGGCGTCAATTTGTGCTGTAAATCCCTGACAATATTCATTATCACCCGTTATCGTTGTAAATGGATTGGGGTGGACAGTGATTGTTACCTGATCTGTTCCTGTACAGCCATTAGCGTCAGTTCCGGATACAGTATATGTAGTGGTTACCGTTGGACTAATCGTATGAGATACTCCTGTTCCCAGGTTATTGTCCCAGGTGTAAGATACTCCTCCCGAAGCTACCAGCGTGGTAGACGCACCTTCACAGATAGCAAGATCTGTACCCGCATTAATAGGTGCATTGGTATTAACAGTTACTGTAATATTATCTGTATTCTGACAACCAAAAGCATCTGTTCCGGTTACTTCATAAGTGGTTGTGCCGTTGATAGTAAAGGGCACACCATCGTTTACACCATTGTCCCATGTATAACTATCTGCCCCCGAACCGGAGAGTGTAACAGTAGAGCCGGTACAAACGGAAAAATCATTTCCTGCTGATACGGTTGGTAACGGGTGTACAGTAACAGTAACCTGATCCGTACTTGTACATCCGGCAGACGAGGTTCCGGTAACTGTATAAGTAGTGGTTGAACTCGGAGTGAAAGCCACGCCATTAGAGATTCCATTATTCCATGTGTATGAAGCAGCATTCCCTGAGGCAGTTAATGTTACACTTGTCCCATTGCAAATTGTCTGGTCTGCTCCACCATTAACAGTGGGAGATGGATTTACCGTAACAGTGGTAGTGGAGACAGCAATACATCCGTTGTCGTCAATGGTGAGTGTATAGGTTCCTGACATCGCAGGGGTAGCATTCGGAAGAGTTGGGTTCTGCTGAGAAGAACTGAAGCCATTAGGTCCTGTCCATGAGTAAGTGCCTCCACCTGATCCACTTAAATTAATGGTGGCCCCCTGACAATAAGGTCCGTCATTTCCTGCGGTTGCATTACATGGTGGAGCACACAAAGGATCGTTTGCTGAGAGAACTGTTAACGTTTGGGTAATGGGTCCGGAAGGACAACTATTTGTATTATCCGGTGTGAAAGTTAATGTGTAAGTACCCGGTGTACTTGTATCTATCGTGGAAGGAGACCAACTTCCACTGATCCCATTGTTTGATGTTGCAGGTAGTGTAGGTTGGGGGGCATCCTGACAAATATCGGGAAAGGGGTCAAACACGGGTGGTTGAGGTGTATTGACGGTGACGGTTATTGATTCCGATGATTGACAGCCCGAAGCCGGATTTGTGACGGTTACATTGTAGGTTGTTGTGGTGGTTGGAGAGGCTATCGGAATAGGAGACGTCGTATTGGAAAGACCTGTAGAGGGTGTCCAGGAATAAGCATTATTCGGATCCTGACAGACGACAATTACACTGCCCGGTAAAGTCCCCCCGGAAGGGTTGGATTGAGAATACACATTATTTCCGGAAGTATTGTTCAGGTTGATGGTGTTTTGATTATTATTTGCACCGGAATTATAGGAAAACGTGATTACGTCATTTGTAGAAACAGGAATTGTAAATGATGCTGAACTGGCAGAACCCGAGATTGTATAATTTCCCTGTACATTTCCATTGACCAGCAGGTCTACAGATGCTCCTCCGGTCCAGCCATCTGATCCGGAATCATTTAATACAAGCGTGTAATTACAATTGCTGACACCTCCGGTTGCAGTAACATCAAGTTGAACAGACTCTCCCTGACAGATAGTTTGATCCGGGAAATCCTGCAGGTTTAATGAAACCGGATTTATGACATGGGTTGTTTGGCAATTGAACTGTGCATCTCCGACATATAGCATCACTGATGCAGGAAAGGTTGCCGTTGCAGGATTGAAAATTCCTGTTGTGGGGTCTACTCCTGATCCTGAAAAGACACCATTTGCACTGGTATAATTGTTCAGATCTATAGGAGTGTTGTCTCCCTCGCAAAGTATGGGTGCGCTCCATGCTGAAGAACATACTACTGCTGGTGTAGAAGTACTAGTATTACATGTGTATCTTCCCATCCAGGTGCTATATCCTGAACCATCATTAGAAGATGAGGAAGAACCTGCCATTGAAATAGATGTTACTTCTGCATCAGTTTGTAAAACTATGGTTACACATTGTGTAGGGTCTCCAATACGAAGAAAAGGTGTAACTGCCGGATTATTGTCCCAGCTTCCCCATTCAGCAGTGTTGGAATTGACAAGTGAATAATTGATAACGGCTCCTGTGGCGTTACTTGTAAATGAAGGAGTAGATGTTCCTAATATGTTCGCCCCGTTTGTTTGAATAATGATACCTGTAACTGCGGAAGACCCTCCATTAGAAACCCATTCGCAATACTCAACGGTTACTTCGTAGACTCCATTCCCTAAATACGTATTGGAAAGTACAGAGACGGACATACCGTCACAGGAATAAGAGTATTTGTATGAAAAAACATACGTAAATAGTACAAGTAGTAATAGTTTAAGTTTCATAACAACCAATTCTTTTATAATTGTTTTTACGGCTGTCGAAAAAATAGGTGAAGGTTATTGTGTGTGTCGATCAGAACAGAAGAAAATCAATTCCTCGGTTTCTGAATTTCACCTGACGTAGTTTGACGTAGCCTTATAGTTGCACGTAAGTGAAAAACGGAGAATAAAGACAGCTGAAACTGAATTTATTAGTAGTATTCGGTCTTTCATAGTATCTTTCGTGTCAGTACATCATGGTGACGAATATACACTTAATTTGGTTGCTGAAAAAAGTTTAATACGCCTGATTATATGTGTTTTACACGAATTTTTGGAATAGTGATTTAAAATTTAACAAAACTATTTTTTCTGTCAATAGGTGCTTTTTTGGGAAAGTGTTAAACAATTGAAGAAAACATGTGTTCTGTGTTAAAAAGAGGAGAGTAACAGATGAAAGTAAGTGTTTTTTGGCATAGGAGAGATTTACGTCTTTCTGATAATGCAGGACTGTTTAAGGCGTTAAAAGGAAGCGATCCTGTACAACCCCTTTTTATTTTTGATAAAACTATTCTGGAGAAACTTCCCAAGAAGGATTTACGGGTTCAATTTATTTATGACTATGTACAGAAATTGAAAGAAGAATATAACCGTTTGGGAGTGGATTTGTGGGTGTATTTTGGAAATCCGGAAGATGTATTCAGAGAAATTTTACTTTTAGAGAAAGTGAGTACAGTATATACAAACCGGGATTATGAACCGTCTGCTCTGGAGAGGGATAAGGCGATTTATGAATTATTGAAAGAGCAGGGAGTAGCATTTGTCGGAGCAAAAGATCATGTCATTTTTGAAAAAGATGAGGTTCTTAAAGAGGATGGGCTTCCCTATACTGTTTTTACACCGTATTCAAGAAAATGGAAATCCAAACTGAATACATTTTATATAAAGTCGTATCCTGTTGAAAAGTACCTGAAGAATTTAAATTCAGGAGGAGAGCAAACAAAAATCCCCGGACTGAGCGAATTAGGATTTGAAGAAACCCCAACTGTAGAATTCCCTGCAAATTGTGTTGAAGATGCTATTTTGGAAAAATACCACGAAACCCGGGATATACCATCTGTTAAGGGAACGAGTCGTTTGTCTGTTCATCTCCGGTTTGGGACGATCAGCATTCGAAAGTTAGTAGCACAGGCAGAAACAATAAATGAATCTTTTCTGAATGAATTGATTTGGAGAGATTTTTACCAAATGATTTTATTTCATTTTCCGCAAACTGTTTCTGATGCCTTCAAGCCGCAATATGATAGAATTGAATGGGAGAATGATGAAAAATTATTTGCTGCCTGGTGTGAAGGGAAAACCGGATATCCACTTGTTGATGCAGGAATGCGAGAGTTAAATGAAACCGGTTATATGCACAATCGTGTCCGGATGGTAACGGCGAGTTTTTTGACCAAACATTTGTTAATTGACTGGCGTTGGGGAGAGCGGTATTTTGCAGAAAAGCTACTGGATTTTGATCTCGCAGCTAACGTTGGAGGATGGCAGTGGGCTGCTTCCTGTGGGTGTGATGCGGCGCCTTATTTCCGGGTATTTAATCCGACGCTGCAACTGGAAAAATTTGACCCGGATCGGATATATGTTCGGAAATGGGTGAAAGAATTTGGTTCACAAACTTATCCCAAGCCAATTGTTGAGCATAAGACAGCCAGAGAACGGGCAATTGAACGTTATAAACAAGCGCTGAATGGTTGATTACTTTCTTCGGGCAGTGAATTTGTACTGAAGAGTAACATAAGCATTAATCCCGTCTGAAGGAAGTATACCCGGTCCGGGATATCCGGTAGCACGTCTTGTAAAATACGTCTGATTGGTGAAGTTGTTGACACCAGCTTCAATTTGAAACGAATTTTTGAAAGTATAGCGTGCCGAAAAATCCATGACATAATACGCAGGTACTTCTCCGATTACGGCATCTCCCGAAGGAACTACAGCGTTGGAGGCATCAGCAAATTGTTTTGCATTGTAGCTTCCCTGTACCTGAACAGTAAAACCATTGTAACTGTATTTCAATCCGGATCGAATAATAACCGGACTTACATATTCCACCTGTTTGTCAATGTAATTGGGTTCTTTAGATGTGATGTAGCGTGAATGAATGTAAGAAGCGTTAATGAAAAGCGATAACCCGTGTTTGGTGTCTTTTATAAATGCTTTGAAAAAGTCTGCTTCAGCAAATGCTTCAACTCCCATATTTCGTGCGTTTCCGATGTTTGTTCGTTCCTTGTATAGGGTACCTGCTTTAGGAGCGAGTCCGATTTTATTGCCATAGAAAATATAAAACCCGGCCAGATCATAGATGAAATAATCTTTGATTAATCCCCTGAAACCTATTTCCCCGGTATAACCATACTCGTCTTTAATCAGAGGATCAATGACGATGTTAGGATTGTTGACACGTATATCTGTAAAGTTGATAGCCCGATAGTTTTGAGTGAAATTCAGGTACAGAGAAGTGCTTTTATTTACTTTGTAAGAAGCCCCCAGTCCAAAAAGCGGAACATTTCGAACGACACTATTCGAGTCACGTAATGTGAAAATATCAAGAGTATCGGCATTCAACGGGTGGATAACATATTGTTTGAAATAACCGGAAGAACCACTACTAATGTGCTCAAAACGAATTCCGGCATTTAACGTAAACCTTTTTCCCAGAAAGAAAATATTTTCGAGAAAAGCAGCAAAATTTCTGGAAGGGTATTCAAACGATGAATTTTCAAGATTATTCGGGTTGATGTAGCGGAACTCCGCTTCGTCTCCTCCGGTGGCAGTTCCCTGGTTAGCGGTAGTGTTTCCCTGATAATACCTTGCCCCGATTAATAATCCTCCGCGGAATTTAGGGTCTGATTTATCCTTGCTAAGCGAATATTTTTGGAGAAACCGTGCTTCCATTCCGGCATTTCTAAAGTGTCCCTGAATCATTTCACGGTTTCCTCCCTGATCTGCCTGTGTAATCTTTCCTAGAAAGCCTACGGTTTCTCGTGAAGACAGCATACCAAAAGCCCGGAAATTAAAATGAGCATTTTTAGTAATGTCATAATCATAGTGAAGAGCCAGAAGATTCCAGTTTACCCGGAACCAGTTTCTATCCCTGAAACTTTGTCTGGGATCTTCAGCAAACTGAACATCGGAAAGTCCGCCTGCCTGTTTAGCAAGGTAATTCATGTGGGTATATTCCAGCTTGATTTGCATCTTCTCGGAAATACGATACCCCAATTGCGCAAATGCCTGGTGTTGATTGAACTTACTGTTATCCCTGTATCCGTCACCTCGCTTGAATTGATGATATGCCTGATAACTCCACCGTTTTACAGTTCCTGCTACTCGATTAAAGGTTCCGAAATAACCATACGTTCCAATTGTATTACGTGTAGTAAACTCAAAAGGAGTATGTGCAGGGGCATCTTTGATCAGAAAGTTAAGTAAACCTCCGAACTGGGTTCCGAATTGTAAAGAAGCAGAACCGCGGATTATTTCTATTGCCTGAAGGGCTTCAATCGGTGGAGTATAATAACTTTCCGGATATCCGAGGGCATCTGCACTAATGTCATATCCGTTTTGACGGGTATTAAAATTAGCGGTCCGGTTTGGACTAAGTCCTCTTCCGCCGATTCCCATTTGGATACCGGCTCCGTCATTTTCCCAGATGTTTAATCCCGGTATTTTGGCAAATAATTCACGAGGATTTCCTGTCGATTTTGCACCACTCAGATTGTTCAGTTCAATGACAGCATTTGTCCCGGTATAAATCTGTACACCTTTGATGGGAGGGAGATACCCTACATCAAAATCTGCCATGCGTTTATGCATGACCTGAACTTCAGCTATTTCCCTGTATTTTTCAATGAGTAAAATTTCAACCGGGGATTTTGTTCCGATGTGTTCCCGGTTAACAAGGAAAAACAAACTGTCATATCCCGAACTGTATAAGAGTAGAGTATCTCCTCCCTTCACAGGCATTTCAAACTTTCCGTCTATTTTGGAGAGCCGGTTTACTGATGATGATATATTTTTCACCGCCACATAGGGGAGAGGAGTGTGAGATTGATCTACAACGATTCCTTTCATCTGTGAATGAACAGGAGAAAATAGAACAAGGAGTGAAAATATGAAGAGTATATATCTGATCATGGTGTGAATGGTTCTATCCAGTTTCGGTGACTCAAATTGTAGGGTAATGTTGTCAGATCATGTTTTCGATCAATAAAAAGTTGAGACGGTCGCCCGTTAAGACTTACATATACTTCAGCGTGTACAGAAGGATCAGTAATCGTAATCTCTTTTTCTCCGAAAGAAAATGTCCTACCGTCATATTTTGTCTTTAAAAAACGGGCATATTGAAGTATCATATCCGGTTGTGTGGACATTTGGTCAATTTGCGTTTGTGTGAGGTAGTGCGTGTTGTCAATTTGAGCTGTTCTGCCTGTCGCTTTATCTTTGACATAAAAAGTAGCGTACCCTTCTTTGTGCATGAGCATTACACGCCATGAAAAACGGAATCCTTCCTCATTCCAGAAAAGATCTCCCGGATAGAGCGTATAACGGAAAGGAAGTGTGATCTGGGCTGCCATATAGATCACAAGGAAAATCAGGACAAGCGGGTTTGTTTGTCCGGAGGACTTTCCGCCGGGAACGTTTTCCTGTTGCGTGATACACAGCATCCTTTTTAGAAAAGTCAGCACTTTTTCATGAAATTCATTCGAAAAGAAAATCAGTGTTGAGAAGATCATTACCCACGGAAACACACCTATCGGAAACAGATACCAGGTAATCAAATGAAACCCGACAACAAATAAGTAAGCAAACTTTCTGGTTTTTGCTGTAAGAAGAAAAAAGACAATGAATAAGTCATACAAACAGCCGAACCAACTGAACAGATAGGCTGTTTCCTTCATCTGTAGAAATTGCCCGAAAAAAGGAATTGTATGGTGTGCTTGCAGCCAGGTTCGCAGAGGTTCCGCATGAAATAACCAGTCGGAGTTAAGTTTGGCTATCCCTGCAAAAATATAAACAACAGCTAATTGGAATTTCAGAATTCCAATGTGCCATTGCGAGGTTGTGTCTCTTCGTATTGAAGGATTCCGAAGTGCATCCACTGAAAATTTTGCGTTTGCAGGAACGAGCACCATAAGGAAACTCATCAGACTGACAAAATAATAATGATTCAGGTAATTGGACTTGTCGAGTAACTCGACATACGTAAAACAAAGAAAAAAAACAAAAGCACTATAGCGGTACAAATAACCAATAGTAATACCGATAGCGGCAAGCAACATCAGAATGAAAGGGAGGTACATCCAATTTCCGGGTAATGGTTTGACCCATTCGAATCCCAGATATCCGAAATAAAATTGAGGATCTATGTAGAGTTGCTGTACCCAACCTTTGAAGAGAAAACGACTGACCCCAAATAACATGAGAACCCCAAAGATTATCCTGTAAATAATCAATGGGGTTATAGAAACTTGCTTGTCAAAAGCAAAATAATTAGTCCATTTACTACTAATCTCCGTCATTATCCTGATACGTAATCAACACACCAAAGGAGGAGGTCATATCTGTTTTGAGGTTTACAACCTGACTTTGAATCAGATTATAAAGAGCTTCCAATTCAGAAGGATTGCTTTGCATTTCTTCTTCTAAAGTTCCCTGAAACGTATCGATTTTTGTAATAATCTGATCAAATGTATTGTTTATCGTTGTATTCAAAGCAGACTTTTCAAGGTGAACCAGATAGTCATCGAATCCGCTTCCGTTGGAAGATCCGGCATGAGATTTACCATTGTACAAACGATGTATGGAAGCAATATTTGTGCGAAGCAGATCCAGTGAAATTCCACTGTAGGGAGCTTCAATATACTCCGGCAATTGAATTCCGAAGCTTTGAATTCCTATCGGAATCCCTAGCTTCGCAGTTTTCGCAAGTTCATAATCCCGGTTAAATTCGTTGACCAACTCTGAAAATGAAGAAGTCGTTTCTGTTCCTGTTGAACTCACAAAAGTGGATCGGTAACTGCTCCAGGCAGAAACAACAGCTGTCGTTTCGTCTGACAATTTGTAAATAACATCTTTTGTGTACGTTTTATAGCCGACCTCATTTAGTCGTGTGAAAGCATCTGGATTGTACAAAAGATAATCCAATGCTGAAAAACCAATTGCAACGGTATTTCCGGCAGAAGCGAGATTATAGGTTCCTGAGGAAATATTGGATTCAACTACTGCGGTGTCTGTAGGGAATGTTCCCGTAGCTCCTTTGTATCCGTAATTTCTGAATGGACCAAAATCATACATCTTTACGGTCTGATAAGCCAGATAAGCTGCCTGCCATTTTTCTCTGAGCAGATCAAAATTAGCTGAAGATGCATCTGTCTCAAATGTATCAAAAGCGGATTTAAGTTCAGCTACTTTTTCCTGATAATCTGCCAAAGCAGGCAGGATCGTATTATCAGCAAGATTGGTTAGCATCGCCCCCTTATCAAAAGCAGCAGAGGAGGAATCATCTTCCTCCTTCTTGCAGCTGACAAATGCCAAAGTGACGAATGCGACTATAGTGAGATAACGCATTGTTAGTATAGTTTTTAATATTTAGAATCCAACGCTCCTTTAATGGAGTTGATATCCGACACAGACATATCCCAAAGGTTGTCTTTGAAGAATAGCATAATGGCAGCATGCTCTGCAGCAGACAATCTTCTTGTTTCAATCGGAGCATAACGAAGATTCCATGTGAAAGCATAAGCTTCAGAAAGTACGTGAAGGAATTTTGCATTGTCTGTTCCAAAAGCAGAAATGGCATCATTCAAGTACTTGATTGCCTGATTGGCAGAGATGTCTTCCCACTCTTTGCTGATAGCAATAATAGCAGCATCTCTATCTTCAAGAACATCTGCTGATATCGCTGCACGTCCACGAAGGAAGTTGTTCATCATATCTGCATTTGAATTCAATGTACCGTTCTGAGAATTACAGTATTTTCCCCAGAAGCTGTCAGGAATTAGCATCGGGAAGCTAGGTTCTACACCAAAATATCCGAATGCTTCATCAAAATGATGTTCCATTGTTGTGTAATATTTACCGGCAGCAGGATCAACAGGAGTTGTGTTATCAACATCCATTTTTGCATCACTGAAGTATACATTGAGTGCCTGGTACATGAATACACCACCCATAAGTCCTTTTTCTATCAATTGAACATGTTCGTATCCTTTGTCATCAAAAAGATAGGTTTTTCCATCCGCTGAAGTAAGTGTACCTGCCTGTCCGTTAGCTGCCGTCATAGAAAAACTCAAACTGGCTTTTGCGATCGAATCCATCCAGTTTTCGAACATCTGCTGATCAAGATTGAAGCACTTGTCTTTTAATTGTTTTGTTGAGGAGAAGGAGAAGTTACCGGCTCCATTATCTCCTGTATTTGCAAACATATCTTTTAATGCCTGTGCATCCAAAGCGGTAGTAGTACCTGTTTTCATCATGACTACCATTTCTTTCAGTTGTTGAAGACGGTCTTCCTGCCCGCTGTAATTTACGGTAGAATTTCCATTGGCATCGGTGAAAGAATAGGTTGTTGGTACATCGTATTCCTCTTCCGAATAGTAAGCACAACTTCCGTTATCCTTTTTTGCCTCACTATCGAAGTTTAGTGCCCCGGGGTCTGTACAACCCTCTTTTTTACAGCCTATTAATGCCATGCTGAGGATTCCTACAGCTACTAGAATATGTTGTTTTTTCATCAAGAACGATTTTTTGTGCAAAACTACCGCAGTATCAAACGTAGGGCAATACCATAAAAGTGGTATTTTAAATTATTCTAAATAAAAATATTTTAGTCGAAGTAATTGCACATCTTCTGATGGAAGAGTTTGTTTATAGCGTGAGAACAAGTTTTTAAAAATGGGGTCATTTTCGTTTGAAACCGTAAATATTTTGGATATTATCATTCCTTTTTGTCGGTTCTGCTTAATTTTACGACATTCACATTTTTGTCAAAACATATTTCCGCTATGGAATTTAAGAATACGAAAGAGTTTGCAGTCGAGTTGGATGAAAAAGATCCGTTACGCAAATACAGAAGAGAATTTTTAATCCCGGATTTTCATAAAGAAAGAGTAGTCTATTTTACAGGGAATTCGTTGGGGTTACAGCCTACTCGGGTTGGGAGTTATATCCAGCGAGAACTTGATGATTGGGCGAAATGGGGAGTAGAAGGACATTTTAACGCGGACCGTCCCTGGTTTGCCTATCACGAGTTTCTGACCGAAAAAACAGCACGAATTGTAGGTGCAAAACCAACTGAGGTAGTCGTGACACACTCGTTGACTACGAATTTGCACCTGTTGATGGTTTCTTTTTACCAACCGAAAGGAAAGCGCACGAAGATTATTTGTGAGGCGAAAGCTTTTCCCTCGGATCAGTATGCGCTGGAGTCTCAGGTAAGATTTCATGGGCTTGATCCCGAAGAAACGATCATTGAAATCGCTCCGCGTGAGGGGGAACATCTGATCCGGGAAGAAGATATCCTGAAAGCTATTTCGGAGACAGGCGAGGAGCTGGCTCTTGTTATGTTTGGTGGAGTCAATTACTACACCGGACAGTTGTTCGATATGAAGAAAATCACGGAAGCCGGACATGCTGTAGGTGCGTTTGTAGGTTTTGACCTGGCACATGCAGCGGGTAACATTGCATTGGAATTGCATGAGTGGGGACCTGATTTTGCTGCCTGGTGTTCGTACAAATATCTGAATTCCGGACCGGGAAATGTTTCGGGAATGTTCGTGCATGAACGACATGAATTCAATCCGGATCTTCCCCGATTTGCCGGTTGGTGGGGATATGACAAGGAAACACGTTTTCTGATGAAGTCAGGATTTGTTCCGATGAAAGGAGCTGAAGGCTGGCAATTGTCGAATGCCCCGGTATTCGGAATGGCAGCGCATCTGGCTTCTTTGGATATTTTTGATGAAGTAGGAATGACAGCTTTGCGTAAAAAAAGTGAGCTGCTTACCGCTTATCTTGAGTTCGTTATTCGCGATATTTCGGAGCGAAATCAGGAGAAAGTGAATTTTGAAATTATAACACCCGAAGAGCCACATCGAAGAGGTTGTCAGCTATCTATTTTAGTACACGGACAGGGGAAGTCACTGTTTGAGGCGATCTCAGAGGGAGGCGTAGTCGCTGACTGGCGTGAACCGAATGTAATTCGTATTGCTCCGGTTCCGCTGTACAATTCGTTTGAAGATGTGTATCGCTTCGGAAAAATACTTGAGAATGGAATCCGTTGATCTGACTTTACAGCAATTAGTACAAGTCCATTTCTCGGGACAGCTTGATGAAAGGATGATTTATATTAATCTGGCTGTTCAGGCAATTACCGTTATGTTCATTGGGTTGTTCCTGTGGAGACTGAGTGTTTATTTTCAGCGAAAGAAGATGAAACAACGCAGGAGAAGTCCAATGTTCGAACCAAAGTTCGGAAGAAGAAATTAACACAGATAAAAAATTGAATCATGCAAAACGTAGCAGTTGTTGGTGCAGGATTAGTAGGAAGTTTACAAGCCATTTTACTGGCAAAAAGAGGATTTAAGGTCGATGTATATGAACGAAGACCTGATTTGCGAAAGGCAGAAATTCTTGCCGGAAGATCCATCAACCTGGCACTTTCTGACAGAGGATGGAAAGCCTTGGATAAGGCAGGGATCTCAGATGAAATCCGAAAGATCGCTATTCCAATGTTTGGGCGTAAAATGCACGCAGTTGATGGTACATTAACGTATCAACCGTATGGAAAAGAAAATCAGGCTATATTTTCTGTATCCCGTGGAGGATTGAATCAAAAATTGATGAATCTTGCCGACGATTATCCGGAGATCGGTTATTATTTCAATATGCGTTGCGAGGATATTGACTTTGATTCCAATACGATCCGGTTTACAGATACGGAGAAAGATCAGATCGTAGAAAAAAGTTACGATGCTGTTTTTGCTACGGACGGAGCCTTTTCGGCTGTTCGTAATCGCATGATGAAATATCCGATGTTTGATTATTCCCAGTCGTACCTGTCGCATGGATATAAAGAACTGGTAATTCCACCAAATGAGGACGGATCGCATAAAATTGATAAAAATTGTCTGCATATCTGGCCGCGCGGTGAGTTCATGATGATCGCACTGGCTAATTTGGACGGGAGTTTTACCGTAACATTATTCTTCCCGATGGAGGGCGAATTGTCTTTTGCGAGCATAGATACTCCGGAGAAAGTGAAAGACTTTTTTGAAAAAACATTCCCGGATTCAATTCCGTTAATGCCAACGCTATTGGAGGATTATTTCTCAAATCCAACCTCAACACTGGTTACCGTGCGTTGTAATCCATGGAACCATGGAACACAGGCTGTTTTGATGGGAGATGCAGCACATGCTGTCGTTCCGTTTTACGGACAGGGAATGAATGCCGGTTTTGAAGATTGCACAGTTTTTGATGAATTATTGGAGCAATACGGAGACGACTGGAACACGATTTTCTCCGAGTACTCGCGTTTACGGGTGCCGGATGGAAACGCAATTGCTGATCTGGCATTGAATAATTATATTGAAATGCGGGATTCAACAGCAGATCCGGACTTTTTATTGCGGAAAAAGATCGAACGAAAATTTTCAGATCTGTACCCAAATGACTGGATGCCGTTATATGAGCAGGTAACCTTTAGTCACATCCGATATAGTGATGCACTCAAGCGCGGTCAATATCAGAGAGGAATTATGGATGAAATCATGCAGACGGAGGGAATCTATGAGAAATGGGACAGTGAGGAAATCATGAATAGAATTGCTGAGAAAGCGAAAACGAAATAATTATGATGAGATTAGCCGTGGTAGTGGTGTTGGCAGGACTTTGTGCTTTTCCTGTATATGGGCAGAAGAAAAAGAAGCGAAGTCAGTATTTTACCAAACAAAGTTATCAGTATCCCTTGTTCAAATGGACGGGGGAATACAGCCGCCACGGATTTCAATTCAATTTCGGTCCGACCTATCTGCTTACCAACGGAGAAACTCCTGAACGTGATTTGTCTACTTCACCGGATACGAATGCTACCTATACGCATAATCCGTCCGGGCGATTAGGAGGGTTTATAGAAGTGGGCATGGTGCATATTGCCAAGAAACGTCGCAAAGTCATTCATTATTTTGATTGGGGAATCGGGTATAAACACTTTGCCGGAACCGAACAAACCCGTTTAATGATTCATCGTTTTGGAGAAACAAACGAAGTTAAAGGAAACGGTGTTTTTGACATGGGATATTTGTACGGACGATTTAACGTACACAATGTCTGGCAAATCAATCGGGATGTATTTCTTGATAATGCATTGGGATTCAATGTGGATTATCGTCTGACGGGTAGTGTACCCGGTGATAATTCCCGGTACGATGGGGCTGTTCTTCCCCAAACGCAGCGATTTCAGCAGGATTTTGTGGCGCAGCTTAATTATGAATTAGGCGTAGGGTTTAAAATTCGCGATGGCTTCTTTATCATTCCATCCGTACATACTCCGATTTTGGGAATTTATGAATGGACCGGAGGGAATCCTTCCTTGATGTGGTATTCATCGCGTTATCAACCTTTGTTGCTAAAGGTGAAATTTGTTTGGTTGTTTAAAAAGAAAAACAATGCTTGTCCTCCGGTATACGGAAACCCGGACGATGAAAAGCGAAACCAGCAATACATGAATGGGCAGTGATGATAGAGGGAGGTTTCTTGCTCCCAGCCTTGTTCATTTTTTATCTTATTTCTGATGATCAGTGGGCTGATAAATGTCCAGGGTTATGATTCATTCAACCTCTCATAAACCTTCTTCAATAAATATTCCATTACAAGTTTATTGAAGTCGCTATCATCCATCATACGGGCAAAAATATCCTGATTCTGGTCCATTCTGCTAATGAATTTATCTAAGGCAGCTTCCTTAAAACCGAATTTGAAGTTTTCTATAGAATTGGATTTGGCTTGCGCTGCCAGGCGTTCATCGGCAACCATGTCTTCTTCAATCTGGTCGAATAGTAATTTGTCAGCTGCCGTGAACTCAGTTCCAAATCGTTTGTTGATGACTGTAATGATTTCTGATAACGCAGCCTGTTCTTCTTTTGTCATTCGAATGCCAGCTTCGGAACTTCCTTCCAACTGATATTCACCCTGACTTTCAAGAACGATGTTTTGTTCCGAGACTTTCTGAATGCGATAATATTCCAGTGAAACTTCATCTCCCAATTGGAATCGGTCACTTTGATGTTTCCTTGGTAATTTCTTTAGTAAGAACCTTGCATAGGTATACAGTTTCTCCAGATCCACATCCGTAAAGGGCATTATCTGGGTTAAGAACGAGTACATTCTGGTGAACGTCTGCAATGAATGTTTGAAATTTTCCTGAGAAAACTCATTAACAATATCTCCTTGTTGCGTTTCTTCGGGTAGTTGTTTGAATCGTTCTACCGCCGGGTCAATGAATGCGTTTAGTTTCCCCTGATCTTTTACCGACAGTATTTTCGCAGACCTGAAGTAGATGTTACAGAAATTATCGACCTCAGATGACCAGACGATCTGGGCTTTTTCTATTTCATGTTTCAAATCATACAAGTGATTGGGGTCGGTTGTGCTTTCGATGGTTGTTAACTCATAATAGGGTTGGAAGGCGTTCAGAATATCCTCCGTTTCATTCACAAAATCCAAGATGAACGTATCCTCTTTCCCGGCACACGTTCTGTTCAGACGAGACAAGGTTTGTACACATTTTACACCGCTCAGTTTCTTATCCACATACATGGTGTGTAACAGCGGTTGGTCAAAACCGGTCTGGTACTTATCAGCTACCAACAAAAGCTGATATTCGTCAGAAGCAAATCTTTTGGGGAGTTCCCTTTCTTTACAACCGTTCAACTCCACTTCTGTAACGCCATCGGGGTAGGTGTCGTAAGCCACTTTACCCGAAAAAGCAACTAAGGTTTTAATGTCTTTATAGCCGTTATCGGCAATATAACGGTCAAATTCTTCTTTATAACGCACAGCGTGTAATCGGGAAGAGGTTACAACCATTGCTTTTGCCTGACCACCTATTTTTTTCGCTACCACTTGTCGGAAGTGTTCGACCATGACCTCGGTCTTCTGCGCCAGATTGTGTGGGTGCAATGAAAGGAACCGCCCTATAGCTCTGGAGGCCTGTTTCTTATTTACATTGGGGTCTTCTTCGATTTCCTTTGAAAGTTTGAAATAGGTCTTGTACGTAGTATAATTCTTGAGCACATCCAAAATAAACCCTTCCTCAATGGCCTGTTTCATGGAGTACAAGTGAAAAGGTTTGGGTTTACCTTCTTTGTTGGGTGTGCCAAATACTTCAATTGTTTTCGTTTTTGGTGTCGCTGTAAAAGCAAAGAAACTGAGGTTGTCCTGTTTTCCTCTGGCTTCCATTGATTTTCTGATCTCGTCTTCAGCATCGTCCTCCAATCCGGAGTCGAGTTCCAATTGTTCTGCCTCTTCCAGTGTCTTTGCAGAGAGGACTTCTTTCATTTTTTTTGTTGCTTCACCCCCTTGAGACGAATGCGCTTCATCAATGATAACCGCGTATTTCCGTGAAGGAATTTCACCAATCTTATCTAAAATGAACGGGAATTTCTGAAGTGTGGTAATGATAATATTGGAACCTGCACCAATGGCATATGCCAGCTGCTGTGAGTCTTTGTCAATTTTCTGAACGACTCCGTCTTTATGTTCAAACTGGTAAATGGTATGCTGCAACTGACTGTCGAGGACTCTTCTGTCTGTGATTACAATTACCGAATCAAATACGCGTTCATCAGCCGTATCGTGAAGGCTCGATAGCCGGTAGGAGAGCCAGGCAATCGAATTGGATTTTCCCGAACCGGCCGAATGTTGAATGAGGTAGTTTTTTCCGGCGCCGTTATTTCGTGCATCCTGTGTCAGTCTTCTTACCACATCCATTTGATGGAACCGCGGGAAAATCAGCGTTTCTTTTTTCTTTTGGACGCCATTTATTTCAAATTCTTCAGCATGCAGGTGAAGAAATTTACCAATGATGTCCATGAAGCTGTCTTTGGTCCAGACACCCGGTTTCCCGTCAGGCAGGTGTGCCCACAGGTATGAGGTTCGGTATCCGTCCTTGTTCGGAGGGTTTCCGGCTCCGTGATTGTACCCTAAATTGAAAGGAAGGTATCGTGTACTTTTTCCGTTCAGTCGGGTCGTCATGTAACACTCATCCGTATCAACGGCAAAATGTACAAGTGCCCGCTTTTTAAACTGAAAGATGGGTTCCGTTGGTTCTCGGTCATAGACGTATTGTTTTTTTGCATTGTCCACACTTTGACCGGAGAATTGATTCTTTAATTCAATTGTTGCAATAGGAAGACCATTCAAACTAAGAACCATATCCAATGAGTTTTTGCCCTTTCGCTCATAATAAAGCTGTCGGGTGACTGTCAGCAGGTTCTTTTGATATAAGTCTTCAGCTTCAGGATTTAACGAACTCTCGGGCTTAAAATAGGCCATTTTAAATTTGACCCCATAATCGGTGAAACCGTTGCGGATAACATCCAGTGCACCCCGCCTGTCAATCTCTTTAAGCAAACGTTGAGTCACTTTACCCGCAATGTCTTCCGTATGTATTTGCGAAATTTTATCCCACGCCAGAGGCTGGGATGTTGTAAGGAAATCCACTACATGTGAAGGAAAGATTCCCGTTTCTGTATCAAAGTCAGAAGATGAGCCTTTGGTATATCCTCCTGTTTCAAGTAATGAAGCTTCTATAGCTTCTTCGAAAGTAAGTTCAGTATGTATGCCTTTCGCCATTAGAAGTAATTAAGAGTACTTCACAAAACTAATTAACTTTTTGATATTGAATTTTGTCGGAGTAGATCAGAACTGTTTAATGTCGTTCGCTACTAATACACTGTATTCATTCCAATTGGTGAAAATCCTTTTTTCAATCCTATTTTCACGCAATATTGATTTAGCTTCCTCTACAGCGTCATTAAAATCAGCGTTCAAAGGCTCCTGAATGATAAAGTCAATGTGCGCATTTTTATAACTGGTTTTTTCTAATTGACGTAATTTCCCGTTGATCAGGATGGATTTGTCAATTATTGTTGCTTCTTTTGCGACATCAAAACTTACTGCTTTAGCATAATTAACGACGCCGTTTTTCCAATAAAAATCAGACTTAAATGCAATGTGTTTGTTTTTTAAAATGCGGTTTTCGTCAAACTTTAAGTGTGATTTTGAAGACGGGTTAAGTTCGATGATTTTTGATTTGATGTTTTGAATTAAAGAGTCTTCTGTAATTCTATGCCGGGTACCAATGGTATCAGAATTATAATCGCCCAGTACAAGGTCTGTATAACGCTTGATGACTTCCTCAGGAGTTGTATAATAAATTCCCGACCGGAAGGATTCAAACTGTAAGGCCGAAGCATCTTCTACAAGTAAATTTTCAGAAATTAAATCATGATAACCAAAAACATATTTATCTAACTTGTTGTGCAGATTTCTTGTTTTTGATTCAAAGCCTTTCAGGTATTCTTTAATCAATGCTTCATTGAAATCAGCATACAGATTTTTAATGCGGTTTATTTTTTTTGGGTAGCGAAATTCTATGAGGTGATCGTCCGGGAAAATCAACAGAATACCAACATTTAACACCTCTCCTAAAAAAAGAGAGTGTTTATAGGTTAATATGCTGTATGAAAAGGATTTACTCACGAATTCTTTTTTTTAAGAGGGCGACAAATGTACGATAATTTTCTTTTTGATAAAATAAATAATTGAGCCAACTTTTACATTCGTCTTCATCATATCCATTGGCAATAAGAAAATCAACATTTAATTCCACCCTATCCAACTTTAATATACGAAAATATTCTTCAAACGTTTCAAAATTAACAATATTTTGTGCTTTCAGACTCTCAGTTTTCAACTTGTTGTAGAACAGGTGTTTTGTGAAATAGTGAGGAAGTATGGCTCTTTTAATATTTTCTAAATGGACGGATAATCCTTCAAATGCTTTTTCATGGTCTATTAATAAATAATGCTCCGGGCCTCTTAGTATATTTGGTTTATCTTTTCTTCTGTCGTCATTTGCTATCAACATATCAAATGCAAGTATAGACTCAAACTCATCAAGGTCTAAGTATTTATCCTTGTTTACGGGAGAATAGGTAGGATATCCTTCATAATACAAACTGGCAAATAAAATTCTATCGGTTTCCTTTTCCTCTAATTTTTTGTAAATTTCTGGTTGTGTTTGTTCAATAGATTTTAATAAAGATTTATCGATAGTCATATAAACTCCTTCAGGAACGTTTAAATCAAATTCTTTAGCTAAAATATTAGCCAATACTTCAGCAACGGTATAACTTCTTTGAGAGGCATCCCTTTTACTGAAAATTTTAAGAACATATTTTTTACCATTTTCTCCAATAACGAGCATTGGTCTAGTGGTTCCTCCAGAAACTATATCATCTAGAAATTCTGTAATTCTTATAGTTGGTAAAAGACTCATTTTCTACTAAAATCAATATTTTACAACAGGCTTTCGGACGATCCATGTACCTGAGGATGAGATAATAGGTTTGCTAAGATAAGATTTCAATCCTTAAATTCACGAAATGGTTTCGTTTATTGCTTCTGTTGCCGTTTCGAATCCCTATCCATTCAATTTTTCAACCCTAACATCCACCTTACCAGTAACTACTTCACTTACTAAGGTTGTTTTGTATTCTTTTAATAGTTCAATTTCGTTTTCAAGTTTGTTTTCAAGCATTGAAAAGAAATTATCTTTTACTTCCAAATACTCAACCACTTGAATTTGTTCATCCAACGATGGTGCACCTAACCGAATATCCTTTAAAATTTGCTGACTTATGTTTGGTTGACCTCCACCAACAGAAAGGGATATTATATGTTCTTTTTTTGCTTTAAACCAATATTGAAGGAATTTCAAATCAATAATTTCCCCTTTACAAAAAACACAACAAGCTTGATTCGTAGTAGTTTCAAAATCTACAATTGCAGTTTTTCCAATAGTTGCACCATACATTGCAATTACCAAAGAGCCAGGTGGATAAATTTTCAATGAAGAATAATCCTCTCGAGCCTTTTCTGTAATCTTTTTTGAACATGATTGTAGAAAACCGTCATTGAGGTTTCCAGTATTTAACCAATTTATGGTCCCGTTTTCATGATATACTGGATTTCCAGATTCTGGAGTTGTTCCGCTACCAATATTTGGAAATGCATGACTTATTTTCCAGACCTCCCAATGCTCTGGTATCTCACCCAACCATTCAATTCCCGAATCTTTCATGGGTACATTTGGGTGTAAACCTTTCGTTACAGCCTGATTAATGATTGCGGTTCGTTCTTCTTTGAGTAATTCAATCAGTCTTTCTTTTTTTCGGACTAAATCATCAATTTGAGCGGTTTTGTGGTCGAGGAAGTTGGCGATTGCAGTTTGTTCTGGTATTGATGGAATCCAAATTGAACAATTTTTCAATATTGATTGGGTAATACTTAGAACTTTAATCCCCTTAACACTACTTCTGATTTGACTTCTAAACTCTAAGGAATCAAATTGGTACGCAAAGAATCTTGAATTTATTATCTGCGAAGGCTTCATGACTACAGTATGATATCCAGCGAATACATTGATATTACCATCCAAATGCGTAAAATTTCCTGAACCTTCTATATCCTCAGATGTATCTGCAAAAACAAAGTCTCCATTTGTTAAAAGAGCATTAATTGATTTATTCAAATATTCTTCAGGAACACATTTCAATGTATCAATTTCAGGATTGACTTTAAAGCCGCATTTTGAATGTATTTCGCCATAATTCACACAAGGAATACCTTTGTCTACTAGATTTTCTTTAGTTATTGACAACCCCTTTCCAAATGAAAACAAGTACTTCAATCTGGATTCATTCCAATGATTGGGGATTTCATGAATCCACTCAATTCCCGAATCCTTATACGAATCGTATTTCTTCATTTTACGCAATCACTTCTTTAATTAGCCCATCTGTTTCTTCTTCCAATGCGAGTATATCCGCACGAATTTCTTCCAGTGACCTCAACGGCTTATACTCATAGAAATACTTTGTGAAGTTGATTTCGTACCCGACATTGGTTTTGGATTCATCTATCCAAGCATCTGGAACGTGAGGTAAAACCTCCTTCTGCATATATTCATCAATATCAACCTTAAGAGGAATGTTTTCAGAGTCTCGTAAACTGCTATCTGGCTTTGGATTCCCTTTTTTATCCATAACAATTTCACCCTTTGCGTTTCGCTCAGGTCGTTCAACCGTTACCTTGGAATAACCGAAATCTTCGTTGTCAAATATCTTGGAGTGTTTAGTTTCCTTGAAATCGCCGTATAACTTTGTCAATTGAGCAATGTGGTCATCGTTCAATTCGTTTCGTTTATCTCCAAGAGATTTGGTCATCTTCTGGAAGAAGTCTACACCATTGATGAGTTGTACTTTGCCTTTACGTTTCCCGGGCTTGTGATTGGAAATAATCCAGATGTAGGTGCTGATTCCGGTATTGTAGAAAAGCTGATTAGGAAGCGCGATAATAGCCTCTAATAAATCATTTTCAATAATCCATTGTCGGATACTGCTTTCATTCTTTTTGGAACTGGGAGAACCTGAAAAGAGTGGTGAACCATTGAAGACAATCGCCAGACGTGAACCACCTTGCTCTTTGGTTTTCATTTTACTCATCAGGTTCATTAAGAACAAAAATGAACCGTCACCTACGGAAGGTAATCCGGCGCCATAGCGACCACCAAAACCTAGTTCTTCATGTTCCTCTTTCACTTCCTTCTCTACCTTTTTCCATTTCACACCAAAAGGTGGGTTGGTAATCAAATAGTCAAACTTGTGGTTGATGAACTGGTCAGGCTTTTGTTTATCACTTTCCTTGCGTTTCAAGCTGTTTGCGCGCTTCACATTGGCCGGGTTTTGGCCCTTAATCAACATATCTGATTTACAGATGGCATACGATTCTGGGTTCAGCTCTTGCCCGAAAAGTTCCAGGCGAGCGTCCGGATTTAATTCCTGCAGATATTCTTCTGCCACTGACAACATACCACCCGTACCTGCACAACAATCAAAGATGGTTTTTACAATTCCTTTTTGGGTTAGTGCTTCACGGTCATCCATAAAGAGAAGATTAACCATTAACTTGATAACCTCTCTTGGAGTAAAGTGTTCCCCAGCCGTTTCATTCGATAATTCAGCGAACTTTCGGATGAGTTCTTCGAACATATAGCCCATATCCATGGAAGATACCTTATCCGGGTGCAAATCCACTTCCTGAAAACGCTTCAGTACCATGAACAACAAGTTGTTGTCATCCAGTTTGGTAATTTGATTATCAAATTCAAACTGCTCGATGATTTCACGTGCATCTTCAGAGAATCCATTGATGTAGTTGCGAAGATTGGCAGCAATGTTATTCGGATCAGCAATTAGTTTATCAAAGTCGAATTTACTTCGGTTGTGAAAATTATAGCCGGCCGCTCTGTTCAATACCGGGTCAAGATTTTGAATACTTGTCCCTTTCATCTGCTCGCTCTTTTTGAGTACCGCTTCTTTTGTGGTACTGAGCACACAATCCAATCGTCTCAGAACGGTAAGCGGCAGAATGACTTTTCCGTAATCACTTTGTTTAAACTCTCCACGCAACAGGTCGGCAATCGACCAGATAAAATTCGCAGCTTCTTTTACACCATTCATAGTTTACTCTAATGCTATTCTTTTTCAATCAACAAGTTCCCGGGCGAAACATTCAACAGTCCGGCAATGTGCTACCAATCCTCCCAACCGTGCTGATGGGAATGAATACCCTTTGCATCCCATACTTCCTTATTTGATGGCGTTGGCGCACGACGTACTCTTTATTTGCGTTGAAATTAATAAAAAGTTAGTAGCAGAGGATAACTAATTTCCCATCTGTACCATTTTGCCTGCTACTGAACCCACAATTTACAAGGTTCTACCTCCGAACGTGCGTCCGTCAGCAGACGGATATGAGCCCGGATTTCGTCAGTCAATTAATTGTTGTATCTGTTGTCGGATGTAAGCTCTTCCTCTGGAGTATTTGAGTTGTTTTTCATGTTTCATAGCACCCCTTTTGTTATCAAAAAAGACGACAATGGCAACTTCCCAGGGTCTGAACTTTAGTGTGTGTCCTTTGGTTGCGAGCTGGTTGTGTGAATGAAAACGATCAATGAGATTGGCTGTATATCCGATGTAGATTTTATCGTATTTTTTGGAGTAAAGAACGTAGGTTACGAACATGGCGGATGATTTTTATAGAAACAAAAAAGGCCAACTTTTCAGTTGACCTTCTTTTTTGTAGCGGGGACACGACTCGAACGTGCGACCTTCGGGTTATGAGCCCGACGAGCTACCAACTGCTCCACCCCGCAATATAGTGCGTTTATATATTCTATTTTTATCCCTTATTTTCGTTACCGTTGTATCGAAACGGGAGTGCAAATATAGAGAGTTTTCTTTGTTCCTGCAAGTTTATTTGAAAAAAACTTTTCTTTTCTGTTAAGAAGATACTACGAAAAAGAAGCTATTTTAACCTATTGAATTGCGCCCCAACCAAATTCGTCGTATCTTTGCAGGCGCAAATGGAAGAGAATAAAAAGCATAAAGCAGGATTCGTAAACATTGTAGGAAGCCCTAATGTCGGGAAATCTACATTGATGAATGCTATGGTGGGAGAGAAACTGTCAATCGTTACTTCGAAAGCACAGACTACACGTCACCGGATACATGGGATTGTGAATGAGGATGATTACCAGATTGTCTTCTCGGATACGCCGGGGGTGGTAAATGCAGCTTATAAATTGCATGAAGCCATGATGGGATTTGTAGAGTCTTCCCTGAAAGATGCGGATATTCTTCTGTTCATTACCGATATCTTTGAGAACGAAATGAACCATGAGGCAACACTGGAAACCATCCGAAAACTGGAAAAACCGGTGATTTGTCTGATTAATAAAATTGACCTTGGTGATCAGGATAAAGTTGTACAGCGGGCCGAGTACTGGAAAGAAAAACTTCCGAATGCACAGGTGCTCCCTGTATCCGCATTACATAAGTTCAATTTGGATCAGGTGTGGCAGCGAATTATAGAATTGCTCCCCGAATCTCCTCCTTATTTTGATAAGGAAGAGATCAGTGACAGACCGATGCGCTTTTTTGTGTCTGAAATCATCCGCGAAAAAATCTTTATACATACGCAGAAAGAGATCCCATATTCGAGTCAGGTTGAAATCGAAGAGTATAAAGAAGATGAACGGATGGTGCACATACGTGCACAGGTCATTGTGGAACGCAATTCGCAAAAAGGAATTATTATTGGTGCGGGAGGTTCTATGTTGAAACGAATCGGGAAAGAATCCCGCCTGGATATTGAGAAATTTGTCGGAAAGAAAGTTTTCCTTGAAACCTTTGTTAAGGTAGATAAAGACTGGAGAACTTCGGAGGGCAAACTGAAAAAATACGGATACAAATCATGAGTAACATTATAGCTATTGTAGGTCGTCCGAATGTCGGAAAATCGACTTTGTTTAACCGTCTGACGGAATCCAATCAGGCCATCGTCAAAGAAGTGAGTGGTGTTACCCGTGATCGTATCTACGGAAGAGGGGAGTGGAATGGCATTCCGTTTTCGGTGATCGACACCGGAGGATATGTAAAAGGATCGGATGATATTTTTGAGGGAGAAATCCGTAAACAGGTCGAAATCGCTATTGATGAAGCAAATGTTATTGTGTTCGTTGTGGATGTGATGACCGGAATTACCGATCTTGATGAAAAAGTAGCAGGAATGCTGAGAAAGTCAAAAAAGAAGGTCTTTATTGCTGCTAACAAAGTAGATAATACAGAACGTATCGGACTTTCTTCTGAATTCTATTCCTTTGGTTTTGGTGAAATATTTGATATTTCAGCCGTTAATGGCTCCGGAACCGGTGAATTGTTAGACGAGTTGGTGCAGCATTTTGACAAGGCTGCTGATATGGACGAACCGGATATTCCCCGGGTGGCAGTTGTAGGAAAACCTAATGTGGGTAAATCTTCACTGATTAATGCACTTACGGGAGAAGACCGAAATATTGTTACGGATATCTCAGGAACGACCCGGGATGCCATTAACACCCGATACAATTCTTTTGGTTTTGATTTTATGTTGATCGATACGGCAGGGATCAGAAAGAAAAGTAAAGTACACGAGGATATTGAGTATTATTCGGTTTTGCGCTCAGTTCGTGCGATTGAAAATTCAGATGTTTGTATCTTTATGTTAGATGCAACGGAAGGAATTCAAAAGCAGGATTTGAGTATTTTCTATATCGCAGAGAAGAATCATAAGGGAGTCGTTGTTTTGGTAAACAAGTGGGATTTGATTGAAAAAGACCACAAAACTACCAAGGAATACGAAGATAAAATACGGGAAGAGTTGGCGCCGTTTAATGATGTGCCGATACTGTTTACTTCTACCGTAACTAAACAGCGGATTCACCGTACCCTGGAAACAGTTATGCGTGTGTACGAAAATCGTATTAAACGTATACCTACGAGTGAGTTGAATGAAGTAATGCAGGAAGTCATTGCAGGCAACCCGCCTCCATCTGTGAAAGGAAAATACATTAAGATCAAATATATCCAGCAGTTACCGACACATGCACCGGCATTTGCATTCTTCTGTAATCTTCCACAGTATATCGGGGAATCCTACAAGCGATTTTTGGAGAACAGAATTCGGGAAAACTGGGATTTTGAAGGTGTTCCGATTCGCATTTTCTTCCGAAGAAAATAAAATTGGCTAATTGTTGAAGTTTTCCTCTGTATGCCGTTAACTCATTTTTTGAGTTTGTGCATGCGTTTTGCTCCCAGAATTACGAATATACGTGCACGGGGAATTTTCTTTTTATGAAAACTGTTTTTGTCAGGTACAATTGAAATTCCGCTGACATAATAAACTCCGGTTTTTAGTTTTTTATTGATTCCTTTCTTTTTGGACTCTTTTATCAGAAGTTTGAGGATTTCTGCTTCGGAATAGAGTTCTAGTGGAATTGGTTCCAAGTCAATTTCTCCTTTTTCAGATTTCTTAGGTCTGAGAAATAGATTGAGTTCATTCGGGTTGCCTTTTCTGTCATAATAAAATTTTCTGACAGGATTCTTGACTAACGGAATACTGAATGCATAACAATCAGTTATTCTGTAAGTAAGTGAAGACCTAAGGATTACACGATTAATATTTCTTGAAGGAATGGAAAGTCGTTTCCCATTATAATAGGAGTTAGAAGTGGTCAGGTTCCCAATTCTTGCCAGTTGATCAAGAAGAAGACTTCGGGAAAGGTCAAATTGTCTATTCTTAGATTCGTCGGAAAACCAGTTTAGTAATAAGATTTCGAGTTTCTCATATCCGGTTTTCTCATAACTTAAAGGATTAAAATTGACTGTAGAAGCTGAGGCTTTCTTAATGAGAATAATACTGTCTCTTTGATCAATTATACCCTCAACAAGTTGATTAAACTTGTTGGTTTGTGCATTACCCAACAGAGTAATAAATAAAAAAGAAAGTAAAGGAAATTTCATTTACCGGAAAGATAAAATCTTGTTTTTTATTGATTTACTGCTTAGCCCATTTATAGAGAATGAATGAACAACCCATTCGTTATTTACAATTTTTCCAACGTGTATATTTTCTTCATCAGACCTAAACAATACAAGCATTTTCTGTTTGGTGTAATAAGGGATATATTGGGCCGGAGCATTTATATATGTATTTGTAGAAGGTAGGATGAGTGATACTTCATTTGGTATATGTATACTATCTTTATCTGTGTTAATCAGTGATTCTTCCATTGCGACAAAATAGTCTGGTGGATTTTTGAAAAAGTAATCAATGTTAACTGTTCCGAATCGGGTTAAACCAAATTCGGCTCTGTCTATTAGGGATTCAGATGTTGTAGGCATGGAGTTGTAGCTATTTCTGACCGAATCGGGTAAACGTGAGTATGAAATTGAACGGATACGGGACAAGCGTGAGATCTCTGCGTAATGTTTAAGAGATGCTGCTTTAGCCGCATTGATACGTGTTCGGTATCTCTCTTCCTGGGCTTGTTTTTTTAAGTATTGAATATAAAATTTATGTTGGTCATCAATCATTTTTTTATTCGTTGTTGAATTATTAAGATAGACTGGGAGCTGTACTTTTTCATTTTTGTAATCAAAACTCAAGACAAAATGATCCTTGTCAAAATCAGGTACTATACTTAAATTTTTAAGAGATCTTGAACTGTAGATATAATTAGTTCTTTTTCGTTTTTTCTTCTCTTTTTTTCTGGGAAGACGTTGATTTCGTCTAATTTCCGATAGTTTGTTTTTTAAATCCGGAGTCATGATTGTGTCAAGTTTCCAGGTGTGCCTAGAAATAAATTGTTGATCAAAATTTGTTTCAAAATATACCCTGTTGTACTTCTGTTTATATCCGTTTCGTATAAGATCGTTGTTTACATAAATATCAAATTCGAGCTCTGAAGGATCTAACCTTTTCGTTTTAGATCTTAAACGGAGTATGACCGGGATAGATTGAATATTCACCAATTGATGATCGGGAATAGCCATAATTGAATCAATTTTATGCTTCAAATTTATGGTTGCATTATTAAAGGTTATCAGATTATTTTCAGGAGCTCTCTCCCAGGCACGGGTAGTGTCATTTAAGTAGAATAATTCACCCCTGTTTTCGGGTTGTCGGTCTATAAGTTCGACTGTAATTGGTTGGATTTCATTGGGGAATAGTTCATTGCCGACGCTGTCTGAAGCTCTGAAATCAATCATAGCATTTGAACCGAATATTTCAGTGGTTCCCAAGTTGTCAAATATCATGGGGATTCCTTCCAAAAACATGGAGATCGGGTCTGAATATTCTTTTATTGCAATACTGACATCTCCATCATATACTTCACCAGCACTAGTAACAAAGGCTTCTTCGGGAATAGTAAAATGACTATACTGAAGTTGTATCGTTTTACCTTGGTTACTATTTACAGAGTAGTTGTTACTCATAGATGAAGATAAGGATTTCTTATTCGGTGGTATTGAAAGATCTACAATTTGAGGAGCGAAAGTGATTTCAGTTTGAGGCAAACTAGTCATTAGTTCTTTTCTTTCTTCATTTGTAACTTGTTGACCGGAAAGATTCAGTTTGTTTAGTGTTTTTAATCCTATTAAATCTTTTGTAGCTAATCCGTCTGAATTATAAATGAACAGTTCATCAATGTTTTTTAGTTCTTTGAGAAGGGGGAGGGATGAACAATTAAAAAATTCAAGTAAACTTAGGTTACTCATCTTTTTTAAATCATTGTTTTGTTCGGTTGAATTTCCAAAGGAACAATTGTTAAAACGTAATTCCTTGATATTTGGATTCTGAAAAAGCGGAGATGGTATCCGGACAAAGGAGCTATTAATAAATTCTACCCGTTTGGGAGAGATCTCTCTAAAATATTTTGACAGATTACAGGAGTCTGTTTGTATGGAAAGTAGTAATGTATGTAATTGATCAAGCGTGCTAATACTGTTCATTATTCCGGATAACTTCATCGATTCATTTTTCGAGATATCCAGATATTTTAATTCCCATAGGTTGCTAAGAGTGTACGGAATGTCTTCTATTTCATTATTACTTAGAATCAATTTTTCAAGCTTAGGAAGCATTTCCAGTTCCTGAGGAATTGTTTTGAGTTTGTTACCTGAAATTATGAGCTCCCGAACGGATTTAATAAGTGAGATCCGAGAGCTTACTTGATACATGTTGCAGTTTTCAAGATTTACTATTTCAAGCTGAATCATGTTTTTTGCAAATTCGAAAAAACTGCTACTCATCAAACCGATATTATTACGAAGATTGATTTCGGATAATATAGGGTTGAACTCCCAGTCTTCCGGGAAAGTTTGAATATCATTTCCACTTAAGTCTAGGTAGATAAGCTGGCTAAAGTGTTTGATTTCTTCAGGAAACTGATCTAGCCCCTGATTTTTAAGAATAAGGTGTGTTACTTTTTCTGGACGTTCAAGAGCCTCTTCGATAGACAGACATGTTGAACATCCATTTTGAGTATAGGCACCAAAATACAGAAATAAAAAAAGTAATAGCGTAAGTTGTTTCATAATATTGAGAACGGAAAAAATTATTTTTTGGTACGCAAACGGATAAATATCTCCTTCGGAGAAAATAGTCAACGTCTTTATTCAATCAGTTTGAAGTCGGATTGTTTCATTTCCTGTCCGTTGATAATGAGTGAGAGTTTTTGTAATCCGGGATAGAATTTTCGGGTCGTGATTACTTTGAAACTTTGTTTGCGTTCGATGGATAGGCTTTCGCCGGGAAGGAGTGTTCGTTCACTGATCTTAAAGACCTTTCTGGAATGTGTCCCGTTTTGACGCAGGTAGTAAACTCCGTATTCCAACCGGGTTTTGAGTTCTTCTTCGGTGGTGTTTCGGAGTGTAAATGAAAAAGCAAGATGTTCTCCGATTGCGACTTTCGGTGTGGTTATACAAAAGTGATCTACCGTTAGCTTATCTCCAGTATTCAATCCATAGTATTTTAGGATCTCCGGATGTCCCTGCTTGAGTAATGTCCGGCAACCATGTTTTAGTAAAGCATCAGTTTCTTTGCTAATGTTACTCCATTCTTTTACAAGCTTTATGACTATGTCCGGGTTGTCTTTGGAGATGTCGTTCAAGTGGTTGGCAACACTTTTTCGTACCCATTCGGAAGGATCGTTTTTCAGATTGTTAAGTAGGGAGAGGACAGGAGTTGGGTCTGTCTTGAGTTGAGGAAGTGCCACTGCCCAGGGTAAACGGGGACGACTTCCTTCACTGGCGAGCCGGCGAACCCGATGATCTTCGTGTAAAGACCACTGGTACATCTGCTCCAGCATTTGATCTCCATATTTCAGGATAAAGGGACGGACGGCAAACTCACAGCTGGTAAATTGTGTAACAAGTTCCATTGCCTGTACGGATGCTTCGAAATGATCCAGCCCAAAACGCTCAATATAATCCGGAAAAAACATAAACTCGAGAGAGCTGCTCGTAAAACGATTGGTTTGCAATTCTTTTATACTCTTTTCAATGAGGAGCGTCGCCTCTTCAAAATCTTCGGGAAAGAAATCATGTAAAATAAGAGATGTATGCCTCATCCGGTCTTTTAACTCCATATTTTCCCAATCCGCGTGAAATATTTTCTCAGTAAATGCTGATGCATTAAAGGACGGGAGCACTTTTTTCAGCACTTCAGCGAAGTTTGTGTAGAAAGAAGGAGAATACAGGTCTTTTAGTTTGTAACTCATCGCGTAATTTTGTTTTATTTCGGATCATGCGAATGTACGAACAAGTGCCGGTTTATTTTCATTTGTTATCTTTATAGAAACGGTAAAAGTTGAAAAGAGAATTATGAAATTTGGAAAAACGGATCATCCCGAAACAGTAGATTTCACAATGCCGGAGGATGCTCCGGAAACAAAGGAAATACTGAACAAATACGTAAATTCCGATTGTCCGTTGGAAGTGTATGTGGGGTGTGCGAAGTGGAATAAAACAGACTTAAAAGGGTTTTATCCGAAGGGAACAAAGGATGAGCTAACGTATTATTCGAGACAGTTCAATGCCATTGAGATGAACGCGACTTTTTATAAGATGCCGGATCGTCTTCAGGTGGAAAAATGGCGGGATAAAACTCCGGAAGGATTTAAATTTTTTCCGAAAGTAACCAATACGGTTACGCATTATCGAAGGCTAGTTGATGTGCGGGAGTTGCTGGAAGCTTTCTCTGATGAAATTTGTCATTTTGAGGATCGTTTGGGAATGGCATTTATGCAATTACATGAAAATGTTACACCTTCTGAATTCGATAAATTGAAAAAAGTGCTGACAGAGTTTCCCAAAGGAATTCCTTTGGGAATAGAGGTGCGTAATGAGAGATGGTTTTCTGAAAAAGAAATATTCGACAAGTATTGCCGGTTGCTGGAAGAATTGGGGATGAGCAATATTATTGTCGATACGGCCGGGAGAAGAGATATGGTTCACATGCGCCTGACCAGTCCTGAAGCATTTGTTCGTTACGTGGGAGCTAATCATGTATCGGATAAAAGTCGTTTGGACGACTGGGTGAAACGCATAGCGATTTGGCAGAAAGAAGGTCTGCAGAAGTTATATTTCTTTGTGCATCAAAATATCGAAGTAGAGTCTCCGTTACTGGCGTCTTACTTCATTGAACAACTTAATAAGCAATTGGGACTGTCTTTACAGGTTCCTTCTAAACAGGAGGAAACCATTCAAAAAACACTGTTTGGGTAAAAGGAACTATTTTTCGGTAATTTTTTGCGCCAGTTCCCACAATTTGGTAGTTGTATTCCAGTTTCGAACCGTGATTTGCTGGTATACCGGATTTGCTGATAATTTAATGAGAGAGCTCTGAGAAGCCTGTGCTTTTAGGCGAGACATATAGACAACATGTTTACCTTCTGCTACCTGATCAACACCTTCTTTAAGTTGAATTCGATCAATAGCTTGTTGGGAAGTAAGTGGAGGTTTTATAAATAATACATCAAATTTATAGGTGTCCGTATCCTTACCAAAGGAAGGGGGAGCTGTTTTGATAACTTCCTCTAACTGTAAGTGGGAGAGCAGAACAATCTTCGACTGATAATCAAAGGTGTCTGATAATGTCTTTTCAATAAGGGATGTCAGCTTATCTTTATCGTTCTCTTCCGAAAGAAACAAAACATTTCCGCTTTGGATATAGGTGGTCACCTGATCAAATCCCATTTTCATAAAACAGGCTGTAAGGTCAGCCATTTTTATACGATTCTTGCCACCGACATTAATCCCACGTAAAAGAGCAATGTAACAGAACTTTTGCATGCTACTCAAAATTGATAGATGGAGTTGTTCTTTTTCTCGAACCCAATCGTTGTTTCCGGACCATGACCGGAGTATACGACCGTTTCTTCAGGAAGTTTAAACATGATGTTCAATAATGTATTGCGAAGCGTCTCAAAATCTCCTCCCGGTAAATCGGTTCGGCCGAAGCTTCCCCGGAAAAGGATGTCTCCGTTGATGACAAAATTTTCTTCCGGTGAATAGAATGCCACATGTCCGGGGGCGTGTCCTGGTCCAAAAATGACCGTAAAATGAATGTCTCCAAATGACAAAATCTGTCCGTCCTCAATATAAGAAGTGGGTTCAGGAGAAGGAATGTAGCCTTCAAATCCATACAGGTGAGCATAGCCTGCAACAGCCCGTAACGTCGTCAGGTCTTCCTGATGCATGTAAAACGGAATGGCATATTTTTCAATGACAGCCGCATTCCCTAAAATATGATCAATATGAGCGTGTGTGTTTAAAACAGCAAGGGGTTGTAATGCATTCTTTTCAATGAAGTCGAATAACTCTCTACGTTCTTCAGCGGTGTAGCACCCCGGATCGATAATTACACAGTTATTGGCTTCGTCAGCGACTATATACGTGTTTTCCTGAAATGCGTTGAAAGTAAATTTGTGAACCTGCATGTCTTAATTTTTGGCAAAAGTACAATTTTGATAAGGGTTGAGCAAAAAAAGAAACCGACCCGTTTCCGGATCGGTCCTTGTATACTCGTTTTTGGGTTCCGAATTAGTTTGGAATTTGTATCGTACCCAGATCTGTAATGGTTCCAAAAGAAGCTTGTACTCCGTTTACTTCGGCAGTACTATATCCTGTAACTGAAGGAACAATATGAACGTCATACGTACCGTTAACTCCACAGAACATAAAGAAGCCGTTGTTGTCAGGAATGGCTGTTAGCGTATCACCATTTTGAATGGCATAGACTGTAGGAATGGCATTCATTGGTGTTACAATTCCTTTTATTTTACCATTGGTCAGATCAGAAAATGTTCGGATAACAGGCTTGAGAATGTACTCTCCGTTACCGGTAAGAACCACTGAGCTTCCCGCGTCAAAATCCAGCCAGATTGAATACGACTCATTGGCCTCCAGCTCCTGGTGAAGATTTAATTTTAATCCACTGGTTTGTGCGGAAGGAGTTGTTAAACTATGCGTTGTTCCGTCTACAACAACAGAATTACTATTCCCAAGAACCAACCGAATTTGAGATATCCGTCCAACGGGTAATTCTACATTACATAACAACGTATCCATTCCGTTGTTGAACTCCAGCAGGTCATAAACTCCTGCATTAATTGGTAAGGAGGTCCATCCTCCGTTGTTAGAATGTATCCGGACTTCCTGAATGTCTATAAATACATGTTCGAAATTACCGGGGGCATCCGTTAAATAGACTTTTAATTGCGCCGTCCCATCCTCTTCTTTCTTACACGCGAAAAATGCTAATGTCATCAGCATCAGACCCGTGAAAAATGCTACTCTTCTCATAAGGCTAATTTTTAATAAAAAATACTACTATTGGTACAAAAATAACGTCTGGAAAGGCATAGAGTTGTCTTCCGGTGTGTTAATAAATGTAAAAAAACAAGAAGAATATCAGAAAGGAATCTCTGTCAGTAGTTTAAGACGCTTTAGTTTGAAGAGGAGATTTTTCGAGATCATGTAGTGTGATTTTTCGATGCTCCAATCCCCATTCAAGCATTACGTCCATGACTTTTTTAAAGGATTTACCGGAAGCTGTCAGTTCATATTCAACTGTTACAGGGACTGTATTATATACAGTGCGTTTTACAATACCATTCATCTCCAAATCCCGTAATTCTTTGGAAAGCATTCGGGGAGTTATTTTTGTGACATCGCGTCCTAATTCTTTAAACCTTTTCTTTCCGAATAACAAGGAGGCGATAATAGGGAATTTCCATTTACCTGATAGTACATTCATTGTATCATTCACCGCCAGAACAAAAGTATCCGGACACCTATCAAGAATTTCCAGATCAATATTTTTTATCATAGTTCCTGTTTTTACTAAGCTATACTTTTGTATACCGGTATACAAAAGTATAGTGATATAAAAAGTATATCAAATATACATAGTTTTGTACTATCAATCAAAAAAAGTAGTAGAAATGAGTACAATCTTAGTGACAGGAGCAACGGGGCACTATGGTCAGGCGACCATCACCTCTCTTCTGAATAAAGGAGTGAAACCTCAAATGATAACAGCATTGGTAAGAGATGAGTCCAAAGCTGAAACGCTGAAGGAATTGGGTGTTAATATTGTTTACGGAAATTATGAGGATTACAATTCTTTGGTACGTGCGTTTTCAGACATTGAGAAATTGGTGTTAGTTTCCGGAAGTGACCTGGAAAAACGAACCGAGCAGCAATTAAATGTAGTAAAAGCAGCCAAAGAGGCAGGTGTTCAACATATCCTGTATACCAGTGTGGAGCGAAAAACTGAGCGTGAAACATCACCGATTCAGTTTGTGTTGGGGTCACATTTGGCAACTGAAAAAGCTATCAAGGAAAGTGGAATGACGTATACATTACTTCGCAATAATTTGTATATGGATTTACTGCCCTGGTTTTTAGGTGAAAATGTTTTGGAGAACGGAATCTATTTACCCGCAGGTAGTGGGAAAATTGGATTTGCTTTGAGGGCTGAAATGGCAGAGTCAGTAGCAAATATTCTGATAACGGAAGGACATGAGAATAAGAGTTATACTATTTCCGGTGAAGCAGTTTCATTTGAAGAAATAGCAAAAATACTTTCTGAGATAAGTGGTAAAGAGGTGAGTTATACGAGTCCCGATCCTGAGACATACATTCGAACAGTGACTACTGCTGGAATGCCTGAAATGTTTGCAAACATGTTTGGAGGCTTTTCGCAAGCAGGGAGTGAAGGTGAATTGAACAGTGAAAATTCAGATATGGAACGACTTATGGGGAGAAAACCTACTTCAGTTACTGCCTTTCTGAAGCAGTTGTATCAGTAAATCGTTCAGAAAATAGACTATTATGTTCAGAAAAAGCCATTCGTACAGAACCGATGGCTTTTTTCATTTTGTGTTGGGATCGTTCTCAATAACTTACTCGTCTTTTCTTTTGCTTGAAAGCAAGATGTCCTTATATTTACTTTCAGGCAATGAAACAACTAATTGGAAGTGTTTTTTTTGTTTTGCTGAATACAATTTTGTTCGGGCAATTCTATTCGGGTTCTTATCAGGAATTCGGCAAAAACCGTGTTCAGTACAATCAGTTTTTATGGAAGAACCAAAACTTTGAACGTTTTACAGTTCATTATTATCCCGGTGAAGAGAAGTTAGTGGAATACTGCGCTAAGACAGTGCATGCTGAATTACTGGAGATTGAAAAGTTCTTTGATTATCGCCTGGAAGATCGTCTGGATATCATCATTTTCGGATCTAAAGCGAAATTTAATCAGAGTAATATCGGGATTACACGTGAAAATAGTATGTCTGTTGGCGGCATGACCCGTATTGTAGGGTCGAAGTTGTTTGTGTATTATGAAGGTACACACGAACAACTGAACCGACAGATCAGAGCAACGCTGGCAGAAGTGATGCTTAATAAAATGTTGTTTGAGGGAGATTGGAAAGATGTCCTGAAAGCCAATGCACTAGCTTCTTTCCCGGAATGGTATATCAATGGTTTTGTGTCTTATATGTCACGTCCCTGGGATGCGTATGTGGAGGCTCGGGTAAAAGATGGATTTTTATCGGGTAGATACGAAGATTTTTCAAGATTGGAGGGAGAAGAAGCTGAGATTGCAGGTCATGCTATGTGGCACTTTATAGATATTACTTTTGGTAAAGAAGTGATTCCTAACATCGTTTATTTGACACGCATTACGCGCAATCCTGACAGGGGATTTACCAACGTAATTGGCGGAGGTGTTAATGAGTTGATCAGGACGATGGCCGATTATTACAAGTCGGAATATGCAAAGGAGGTAGTCACACAGGATGATCCGGATACGGAAGAGGAGGTTTTTAAAAGGAAAAAAGGTCGGATTTATTATGGATTTAAAGCCAGTCCGGATGGTCGTTTTCTGGCATACGTGGAAAATCATTTGGGAAAGTATAAAGTGAAATTACTTGATCGAAGTAGCAGGAAGACAAAAACGATTTTCAGTGCTGAACCCAGGTTATACCGAACCATTGATCGCTCTTTTCCAACTTTAGCCTGGCACCCGCAGAGTGCTGCGCTGGCTTTTGTTACCGAACGAAAGGGAGAATTGCGGTTATATATTCATACACTGGAAGATGGAAAGAATACCAAAAGAGTACTACATAACCTGGATAAGGTTCTGAGTATGGACTATTCGGATGATGGAAAAATGATGGTGTTTTCAGGAGTGTCGCATGGTTATACCGATTTGTATTTATATTCCTTACAGGGAAATTCACACAAGAAATTAACAGATGATATTTGGGATGATACCCATCCGCGCTTTGTTGAGAACTCTACCCGCATTATATTTAGTTCCAATCGGATGTCGGATACAATCTATAATACAGGTGCCGATCCTGAAATTCAACCCATCAAAAAGAGGAGAGATATTTTTATTCTGGATCTTAACGGATACGATAAAAGCCGGGTAAAATTACTTCGGATAACAGATACACCTTTTGCCGATGAGGTATTTCCGATTGAGTACTCAAAAGGAGAGTACGCCTTTTTGTCGGATGAAAGTGGAGTATATAATGTATACCGGGCAAAGAGGGATTCTGTAATTACTCATATAGATACAGTTGTTCACTATAATTATTTCTCTTTAATTCGGCCGGTAACCAATTGGAATAGTTCTATTCTGGAAATTGAATACGATGATAAAGCGGGTAAACTACTGGCACTGATTAACAGGAACCGTAAATACAAACTAGTCAGGGCAGACGGAGAAAAGGAAGTAGAAACTCCGGTCGATGTACGTTTTAAGCAAGAAGAGCGGATAAGAGAAGAGCAGCGTAATAGCAATACAGTTACTAAGCAGGTAGAAACTGTTTTTGATTATCAATCACAGAAGGATAGTATTGAAGGAGGGAAGTTGGGACATATTCGTATCGAAACCCGTGAAGAGGATAGCTTGTACCGAAAACGTGTAGCTGTTATCGGTCGGAAAAAGCAGCAAAATGGATTTGTCTACAAGGAAAGTGCTAAGGGAAATAAGAACGAAGAAGATATATATGCCTATGAAAAACCGCGCGAGGTAGTTTATTCGGTCAACTTTGCCAAAGATTTTGTGGTTGCTCAACTGGATAATCAGTTTATGAGCCAAGCCTACCAACGATACTCGGGTCCCGGAACGATGTTTTTTAATCCCGGACTTAACGCACTGGCTAAAGTCGGTTTCAGTGATGTGTTTGAAGACTATAAGTTAGTAGGGGGTATGCGCATCCCTTTTGATCTGGCTTCAGGAGAGTTTTTGGGAGAAGTTTACTTTTTGAAGAAACGATTGGATCACCGATTGATTTTATACCGACAGTCTCTCCGTGATAGGGATAGAAATACAGGAGCTGTTTTTAAATGGGCGATTCATGAGGTGAAACATTTTATGTCGTATCCGTTTTCTGAAACCTGGAGTTTGAGAGGAATATACGGGTATCGTTTTGACCGAAATACCATTCTCGCAGTGAGTGATCAGACACTTGCTGAGCCAACAAGAGATTACCATCAGGCAAGTGCCCGGATTGAGCTTGTTTTTGATAATGCCAGAAAGTTACAGTTAAACATACAGGCAGGTACAAAATTCAAGTTTTTTGTAGAATACATGAATCAGTTTAGTCCCTATGGAAATACTTTGAATATTGGTCTTGATTTTCGGCATTACCAACGTTTGTTTAAGAACTTTATCTGGGTGAATCGACTGGCAGGAGCGACTTCATTAGGAAATCAACGACTTGTGTATTATATGGGAGGCGTGGATAACTGGATGATCCGTCCGAATCCACACTTTGATCAGACTGTTGAAGTAGACCCGAATCAATCCTATGGATATCAGACTTTAGCCAGCCCAATGCGCGGTTTTTTGCAAAACTCAAGAAATGGAAACTCATTCGCAGTCTGGAATTCTGAATTGCGTTTGCCTGTTGTTTCTTTTTTCTCTAAGTATCCGGTCAAGAGCGAATTTCTCAGGAGTTTTCAAATTATAGGGTTTATGGATCTGGGAACAGCATGGACCGGACCACACCCCTATTCACCGGAAAATTATTTCAATACACAAGTGATTGAACAAAAACCGATCACCATAAAGATAAAAAATGCCAGAGAACCATTAATTTTAGGTTTTGGAACAGGTCTTAGAGCCATGTTGTTCGGTTATTTTATGCGACTGGATTTTGGATGGGGCTTAAATGACGGAGTAGTTGCAAATCGACCCCGTGTACAGTTCTCTTTAGGATTTGATATTTGATCGTTACCGAATATAGAATAGCAGAGAAAGAAAAAGTATGACAAATCAGGAGATAAAACAGGCAGTAGAAAACGTGTTTGATGAGGTGGTTACGGCCAGAAGGCATATCCATCAACACCCTGAATTGTCCTTCGAAGAGTATGAGACAGCAGCTTATGTAAAGGAAAAACTCACAGCAGCAGGAATACAACCGGTAAGTATCGGTAGAACGGGAGTGGTTGCAGTAATTGCACCTGAAGGGATGGAGAATGAGCCTTGTTTGGCGTTACGTGCTGATTTGGATGCATTACCTATTCATGAACAATCAGGAGAGAGTTTTTCGTCCGGGAAACCGGGAGTGATGCATGCTTGTGGTCACGATGTACATACGGCTGTTTTATTAGGAGTAGCCAAAATTGTACAGGAAAATAAAGAACAACTCCGGCGACCGGTAAAATTTATTTTTCAACCCGGAGAAGAAAAGTTGCCGGGAGGAGCCTCTGTTCTGATAGAAGAGGGAGTGTTGGAAAATCCCCGGGTAACAGAAATTTTGGGCTTACATGTTTTTCCTGAACTTGAACAAGGAAAAGTAGGTTTTAAACCAGGGATGTATATGGCTTCCTGTGATGAAATATTTATTACAGTTAAAGGAAAGGGAGGGCATGGAGCAATGCCACATCAGGTTATTGATCCTGTTCTTATAGGAAGTTCTATTGTCGTCCAATTGCAACAGATTGTTAGTAGATCTTGTGATCCTAAAATACCCTGTGTACTTTCGTTTGGACATTTTGAAGCACTTGGAGCAACCAATGTGATTCCGGATCAGGCCTTTCTGAAAGGTACTTTTCGTACGATGAATGAGGAGTGGCGCTCCAAAGCACATGAGTTGATCCGAAAACAGGCTGATTTTATCGCCCGGTCAATGGGGGGAGAGGTAGATGTTGTTATTGACAAGGGGTATCCGTTTCTTGAGAACAATGAGGAAATAACCGGACAGGTTAAGAAGTGCGCAACAGAAATACTCGGAGAGGTGAACGTTGTTGATCTTCCAATACGACTAACAGCAGAGGACTTTAGTTATTACTCTCAGGAAGTTCCGGCCTGTTTTTTTCGAATGGGAACGCGAAATGAAGCTGTAAATGCCATCTTTGGAGTGCATAATAGTAAATTTAAAGTAGAAGAAGAGGCGCTGAAGTCAGGAATGGCTGTATTTTTGTCCTACGTTTTCACAAAATAAAAGAAGCATGAAGAAGTTTACCTTTACACTATTGACAGCAGTACTAGTTGTTTCTTGTAATAAAGATAAAAAGGCGATTAAGGAAATAGATGGGCAATGGAAAGAAATTCGGTCTGAAATTATTGCCGGAGAATCCGTTTTGGAGAGTGAAATTGACCCATTGTATATGGGAGGTGATTTTTATTTCTATACATGTAATTCGAAAAAAGAAGCCTATTGTGATTTGCTGATTAAGTATTATAGTGAAGAGGATACGGCTTTTGTTGATTTCCCTTATGAGTTTATTATTAAGGATAAAGTTGATTCTTTGTTAATAAAAGAAGGGGTGATTGATACCGCTTATGTGAACCGGTTTAAAATTGAAAGTATAGGAGAAAATGATCTTGTCCTGCGACAAGAAATTAGCGGAGATACTGCCTATCAGCGTGTTTTCAGTAAGATAGAATAGATGATTGTCCCGTTTTTGTCCGCATAGTTATTTGACTGAAGTAGTTTATTATTATTTCTTTGTTTTTACATCATCAAATTAAAAAGAGCTACTTCTATGTCAGGCAAATATTTGTTTCATATTGTGTTCTGTTTGCTCTGGTCCGGGTTGAGTTTCGGACAGTGTGGATCAGGTTTCCAACCTTTGAGTTTGGGAAATGATACGGTTATTTGTCAGGGGCAACAAATCACGTTAGGTACTCCGAATATTTATGATTCTTATTTGTGGAATACGGGAAGTCGTAGCTCTTCAATTACAGTTTTAACTTCAGGAACGTATTCACTTACCGTGCAGAAATTACAGGGAAATGTTGTGCAGAATGGTGATTTTTCGGGAGGAAATGTAGGCTTCCAAAGTGATTATATCGTTGGTCCCGGTGGAACATGGGGGCTGCTTTCTGATCCGGGAACTTTCGCAGTTACGTCTAACTCAAGTCTTGTACACAATAATTTTTCGTATTGCTTTGATCATACATCGGGAAATAGTTCCGGATCAATGCTGGTTGTAAATGGTTCGGATGTTCAGAATGAAGTTGTTTGGAAACAGACTGTTACCATCTCTCCGAATACGGATTATCAATTTTCTGTTTGGGCAGCATCTGTTGTTGCAGATAATCCGGGGACGCTACGGTTTATGATTAACGGAGTACAAGTTGGTGCTCAACTCAATCTCCCTTGGTCAACCTGTAACTGGCAGCAGTTTTTTGTTACATGGAATTCAGGGGTGAATACAACAGCAGAGATTGCTATTATTAATCAAAACACATTAGATGCCGGAAATGACTTTGCATTGGATGATATTACATTCAGACCGGTCTGTACCTCTACAGATGCTATCAATGTCACAGTAGAAGCTCGTCCGGTGGTAAATCTGGGGCCGGACCAGACAATCTGCCGGGGTGAATCGGTTACTTTTGATGCTGCACAATCAAATCCGGCCACATACCAATGGAATACAGGTCATGTAAGTAGTGCAATTCAGACAGATACAGCGGGACTTTATCAGGTGACAGTTACATCGCCGAACGGATGTGTGGCTTCGGATAATGTGAACGTGGCAGTGGAAGAACGTCCGGATGCAGGAAGTGATGCGTATGTTCAGTTTTGTAATAGTTCAAATCAGGTAGACCTGGTCGATCATCTGGCTTCGGGGATTACTCAGGATGGTAGCTGGTCAACGCAGAATCCTGTGCTGAACGGAAACCTGTCTGCAAATGGAATACTCAATTTATCCTCCGTATCCGGTGATTTTGATGTGATTTATGTAAAACAGGGAACGTTTTGTCCGAATGACACTTCACATTGGCAGTTGTCAATCGCGGAGCAGCCTGTAGCCGGAAATGATGTGAGCCTACACCTTTGTAACAGTAGCGATTTCAATACCTCGTTGTTTAGTTTGTTAGACATAGTACAACCATCTCAACAAGGACACTGGGTGGTTGATCCTATAGTAGGAGGTGCATTTGATACAGCAAACGATTTGCTTTCACCTGAATTGATCCCCGAAGGGAATTATACAATTTCATACGTTCTCGAAGCAGAAGGAGTATGCATGAATGATACAGCTTCACTTAACCTACAGATTTCATCTGTTCCTGTAATACAATTCTCAAGTGATAAAACAAGAGGATGTGAAGAGTTGACAGTGAGTTTTGTAAATGAGACTATTGCCTCTCCAAATACAACCTATAGCTGGCAACTGTCTGACGGGTCACAATATACTGCAGATAACTCATTTACACATGTTTTTCCCGTTGCCGGTTGTTACGATGTGGCACTTACAGCGGTGACAGATGGCTTATGTGTGGCAACAGGGTCTGTTAGTAATATGATTTGTGTAGATCCGTTACCGGTGGCAGATTTTTCCTATGGTCCGCAACAGGTATACTCTGACTTTCCTGAAGTAAACTTTACAAACAACTCTACGCTCAACTATACAAATGAATGGGATTTTGGGGATGGGCAGGGGAATACTCAGGAAAATCCATCTCATGTTTATGAACAGGGAGTCGCAGCTGATTATACAGTAACGTTGGTTGTTGTAACAGATGCCGGATGTTCAGATACGACTACTCAGGTCGTCGAAGTAAGAGAACAATTATTGTTTTTTGTTCCGAACGCATTTACACCTGATGAAGACAAATTTAATCCTGTTTTTCGCCCGGTTATGACAGCAGGGTTTGATCCTAATGACTATGAATTAACCATTTATAACAGATGGGGAGAAATTGTATTTTCATCCATGAATCCCTCCGTGGGATGGGATGGCAATTTCGGAGGTAATATGTGTCCGGACGGTCTTTATTTATGGACTTTAAAATTTGGTCACGAATTCAAAGACAACGTATTTTTTTATAAAGGACATGTAAGTCTCATTCGGTAATTTACTATCAATTTTATTTTTTCAGATCAACCATTTACTATTTTGCTTTAACTTTACATTATGTCTAAGTTATTTATTGTAAAGGGCTTCCCCGATAAAATGTTGGTATTGCGTTCGTTTTTTATCTTATCTTTTATTTGTTCTTTTACAGGAGCTTATGCTACAGTGAATGATACGGTATTCACTGAAAACTCAGCAATTAAACTTTACGATTACTGGTTGGTATCAAATAGTAGTTCTGCAAATGACATGGCTGCCAATATCATTCGTGTAAATCATTTTGATAATGATTCCAGCCTGATAAATTTTATTACATATACTTCAGAAAGAGTTTCGGAACAAGACGGAATTTATGGTCTGGCCAATTACTATTATCAGGTAGGAAATACATTTTTCAGGAAGGGAAAGTTTTTTGAAAGTATAGAATCATTTTTGAGGAGTAAATCAATCATTGAAGAGAATAACTTACAGGAAATGGGGGTCTATTCTGAGTTATGTGATAAACTAGGGCATATTTTTTATTTTTTCGGAGATTATGAAAAAGCGCGGGATTTTTTGTTGATCTGGCACAAACATCCGGTTAAATTAAGCGATAAGCCTCAAAATGTGTATAATACAATGGGGTTGGTATATGCCGGACTTATGGAATATGACTCCTCGAATTACTATTACAATATCGGTATTGATAAAGCTGTTACGTTGGATAGTAAGGTTTGGGTAGGGCTTATTTCGGGTAATATAGCAGCAAATTATAAACAAATGGGACTACTTGAAAAAGCACTGGAACTGTTTTATGTCGATTACGAATACAGTCTTGAATCTGGAAATTATATAAGTGCAGCAAATGTTCAGGTTTCAATTGCCCGTTATAATATAGATCTGGAGAATTGGGAAGAGGTGAAAAGATGTCTTGACGAAGCAAAAGACTTATTTATTAAGGCAAACGAGAAATTACCCTACACATATTATATCGTGAGAAGTATGTATCATGCTTCTGAAGGGGTTTGTAAACAATCATTGAATGATTACCAACAAGCAATGCGTATTAAAGATGAGATGCAGAGAGACTGGGATGACGCAAGGTTGAAATCGGTAGAACTTCGTTTGTTTGCTGAGAAAAAGGAGGCTGAAATTAGCTTTTTGAAGGAAGAGAGTGAGCGGGAATCGAGGTTGGTTTGGTTTGTAATAGTTACAAGCATTGTTGTTCTTCTTTTTCTAACCGTTTTAATTCGGCAGGAACAACTAAAACGTAGAAAAGACAGGAGTATACTTGAGTATAAGGCAAAACTGGCTAATGAAGAACTGGAGAACGCAAGAGAAAGTATCAATCAGTTACTACGGAGTATTAATGATAAAAACAGATTCATTCGGGATTTGAGTTCTGAGGTTGAAAAACTGAATGAAAAGAACGAAGACGAAGAACTGAAGCAGGAAAAACTGGAATTGCTTGAAAAATTACAGGATTACACTTTGCTAACCGAAGAAGACTGGATCGGATTCAGAAAGATTTTTGAAAAATTGCACCCGCGGTTTTTCGATACCTTACTTAAGAATTTTCCAACACTTACTAATGCAGAAATGCGAATGGCTTGTTTAATCAGACTAAACTTATCGAATGCTGAAATGGCAAGCACATTGGGGATATCTCCTGATTCGGTTCGAAAGACAAACCTGCGATTGAGAAAAAAGATGGAAATCAACTCTCAGGATGAACTAATCGACTATGTTTTCTCTATTGAATAGTACTGAAAGCCTGTAAAAGCGCTGATTTTTAATTGTCCCGCTTTTGTCCCTGTCATCTGTTAGGAACGAGATTGTGTTCTTAATAGATTTGGTAGATATCAAAATTAGTACTTATGAAAAGAATTACTTCTACGCGCAAAAATCGATGGCTTAAGTCGGTGGCTGCTGCTTTTTTTATGGTAACCGGTTTGGGAGTACACGCCCAGACAACCTATCAAATAGGAACCGGAACCACGACCTCTTCATCAAACCCGATTGCACCATATTACGGATATTCATATTCACAGCAGATTTATTTACAAAGTGATATGGTAAGTGAAGGAGCTACTATGGGTACAATCTCAACAATCAGATTTTATTTCCAGAGTGGTTCGTTAACTAATTCTACAAACTGGACTGTATACATGGGGAATACATCAAAAAGTGTATTTGACGGAGGTTCTGATTGGGTGCCGGTAAGTGAAATGGCACAAGTTTTTTCAGGAACAATAACGTCGCCTGGTGCCGGAAACTGGGTAGATGTTGTACTTTCTACACCTTTTAACTGGAACGGAGCAGATAACCTGGTTATTGCAGTTGACGAGAACGAAGATGGGTATACTTCTAATTCAAGTTGGGGGGCTACGTCTGTTGGAAGTAACAGAGGACTATACTTTCGTTCAGATGGAGTAAACACAGATCCAGCTTCTCCGGATGCCGGAACCCGGGTTTCCACCATTCCAAATTTACAGTTTGATTTGACGCCTGCGCCGGACTGTACTACTCCTGCAGCTCAGACTATCTCAGTTACTGGTGCTCCTTGTATAGGAGGGAATATCCTTTTACAGGGGGATACAGACGAATTTTATGCCGGACAAGGCCTTCAATGGCAGTTTTTAGATAACGGAACATGGACGGATATTGATGGAGCTACTGATCTTACTTATGCAGTAGAAGGAATACAGGAAACTACGTCTTATCGACTTGTAAGTGCTTGTGAGCTTTCAATGGAAGAGTCTATTTCAAATGAGTTGGAGATTATAGTTAACCCATTGCCGGAAATCACACTAAATGCAGCAAGTTATACTTTTTGTAGTGGGGAGTCTGCAGTGATGACTGCTTCAGGTGGAGATACATATTCATGGGAACCATCAACAGCATTGACAGCAACAACTGGAGATATGGTAGGAGCCTCTCCGTCAACCGCAACAAGTTATACAGTTACAGGAACAGATGCAAATGGTTGTGAAAATACGGCAACGGCAATTGTTATGCCTTTAAGTGAAGTAGCTGTATCAGCAAGTGTTTCACCGGCTGAGAATTGTACGGCAAATGATCCGGTTACGTTTGAAGTATCGGGAACTCCTGAATCTGTTTCCGGAATGGGGCAATGGGAGTATAGATGGTTAGAAGAAGATGGAGAGACAGTAGCATTGGATTGGACGACTTCCAACCAGTACATTTTCGTTCCGAATCAGGATGGTGTTTACACGTTCTACTATCAATTGAGAAGTTCTTCTTGTCCTTCTGATTATATTGATTCTGTAGCAGTAAGTGCTATTATTGGTTTTGGAACAGAGTCTTCTGATTTGGTTCACGTTGACTGTAATGTACCTGAAGGATCTATTTCGTTGATAAATGCATTTGGTCAGTCTGGAATGCAGGAGTTTTATGCAAATGATTTTGAGGTAGATGCGGGTGAAAATACGGTGCTGTATGGAAATGCATCGATCACAGACGGTCGAATGGTGATAACATCTTCAGCTACCTCGTTAAAAGGAGCCTTTGCTGTTGAGAATCCGGGAGTTGCTTTAAGTGGAGATCTTTCTGTGTCATTCAATCTGACAGCAGATTTACCAATCAATAATTATAATACTGGTGGTGCAGATGGTATCACATACTCTTTTGCAGATAATGCAGACTATTCGACTTACCAAAATGTTGTTAATGGTAGAGGAAATAAACTTCGTGTTTGTTTTGATGCAGCTCCTAATGGAACTGAGAATGGAAATGAGCCTGGAATTTATGTAGTGTACGGATGGAATGGAACGAACGCATTTGGTCCTGCCAGTTCCGAAGTACTGGCTTACTCTGACAATATCAGCTTGTGGAAAAACAGAACAGATGTTCCTGTGGAAGTTACCGTGTCACAATTCGGGCAATTAACATTAACTGTTGATGGAGTAACTGTATTCAACTCTGTTCAGTTACCGGTAGAATATGCTCAGGCAGATAAATCTTCATGGAGACATTTTTTCTCCGCAGCTACAGGAGGAGATGCATTGCGTCATGCTATTGATGATTTGAATATCATGTATGGAACATATAGTTTCGGTATCACAGCTGAAAATGGAGGGACTCCTTCAGAATGGCAGGCATCTAGTATTTTTACTGAATTGACTCCGGGACGTTACGACGTATGGATGAGTAACCCTGATGATGCGGTATGTTCAAGAAAAATTGGAACCTATGAAATTTTAAATAATTACCCGGTTGTTGATTTTGGAAATGATACAACAATTTGTGAAGGAGAAACATTACTTCTTGATGCAGGAAATGCTGGTTCTACTTACACATGGAGTAATACAAACGAGCATTCGCAGACGATTGAAGTGGCTGAAGCAGGAAACTATATCTGTTATGTTACAAATCCTGACGGATGTTTGGGAATTGGATCTATTCAGGTTGACATTGCAGGAACTCCTCAGGCAGCTGGTATTCAGGTGCAAGGCGGTGGTTTGAATCAGTTGTTTGCTGTAGTTAATCCACAAAATACAACTTCTTACAGTTGGGATTTTGGAGATGGAACAACAATCGCCAATGGAGCTTCTGTTCAGAGTCATACATACGGAGAAGATGGAAATTATACGATTACTGTGACATTGGAAAATGAATTCGGATGTACAGAAACCGTAATTACAGAAAACATCACAGTAGAGAATGGAACAGCTTCAATCGTTTCGAATGAGACGGATAGCTCTATCAGTTTGTACCCTAACCCGGCAGCTGATTTTGTAACCGTTTTATCCGGAGATATGAATATTGAACAAATCGAAATTTATACAGTGTCAGGACAATTGGTAATGAGTTCTGTAGTTGATGCTAAAACTGTTCAGGTTGCTACAAGTAACTGGCAGGGAGGTGTATATTACGTGAAGGTAATTACGAATGGAAAAATGACAGTTCAAAAGTTGGTCGTTCAGTAGTAGTTTCATAATTCAATAGATTTAATCTGAAATAGCGGGAGTTACAGACGTAGCTCCCGCTTTTTTGTCCTGTTTTTGTCTTGCCGGCTTTTAGGATACAGAGACAGGTATGTTTTAAATTTGAGTAAAGCTAAATCACTATAAAATTATGAATACAATTAAGTTGCTTGGTGTAATGGGGTTGTCTTCGATGCTATCGTTAGTATCGATGGGACAATGTGAGAATTATCCGGATATTAATTTTGGAAATGATACATTACTTAATTGTGGTGAAACGTTGCAATTATCAGCTCCGTCTACATACGATAATTATCTGTGGAGTAATGGGTCAACTCAAAGTTCAATAGTTGTTTCTCAGGCGGGAACTTATTCCTGTCAGGGAATGGTTATGCTACAGAATGTTGTAACTAACGGAGACTTCTCTCAGGGAAATACAGGATTCACGAGTGACTATGTACAAGGGACAGGAGGTACATGGGGACAGCTTTCCTCCCCCGGAACTTACGCTATTTCATCCAATCCGAGTTTAACACATACAAATTTTGTATCGTGTAATGATCATACAGTTCAGACTTCCGCCGGCTCAATGTTTATTGTAAATGGTTCTTCGAGTTCCAATGCCGAAGTCTGGGGGCAGACCGTTCCGGTTACTCCCAACACGGATTATCAGTTTTCTGTCTGGGCGACATCCGTGGTAAGTGATAATCCCGGGATTTTGCGATTTGTAATTAATGGGCAACAGGTCGGAAATCAGTTAACACTTTCTTCTTCAACCTGCAGTTGGCAGCAGTTTTTTGTTACCTGGAATTCGGGTGCGCAAACCAGTGCTCAACTTTCCATTATTAACCAAAATATACTGGATGCAGGAAATGATTTTGCTTTAGATGATATTTCTTTTGCTCCCATTTGTACATTTACTGATAATATAACGGTTTCTTATCCTCCAAACCCTACGATAAGTGTTACCGGTGGAGGAACAATATGTGAAGGAGAGACTACAACATTGACTGCTTCAACACCTGCGCAGAATCCGGTGTTTAACTGGATGCCGGGAAATATTGATCAGGCTCAGTTAGATGTGTCACCAACTTCAACAACTGTTTACAGTGTAAATGTTACAGATGAAAATAATTGTGTTTCGTCCACTGTACAAACAGTAGTAACAGTCCGTCCGGCACCTCAGTTGACACTTACTCCGGACACATCTATCTGTTTTGGGAGTACGATAGATCTTATTGTTAGTTCTGATATCGTAGTAAATGGATACGACTGGAACAGTGGGGCACATACCGGAACGCAATGGACAATCAGCCCTGCTGATACAACACTTTACACAGTGACGGCAACATCTACCTCAAACGGATGTGTTGGCAGTGCAGAAGTGCTTGTTTCTGTAATTCCGGAATTATCAGTTGAGATTTTTGGAGATTCTGTTTTCTGTGAAGGAAGTTCGGTTGATCTTACAGCCACATCCAATGCATTAGGAACCCAGTTTTATTGGGAACCTATGAATAATCTTTCCGGTGGAACAATTACCGTTAGCGATACAGACGCTGGATGGGTGTATGTAACAGGACAGGCAGGACACTGTCCAGCTGCTCAGGATTCGATCTTCACAGAGGTTATTCCTCAACCAGATGTTTTCGTTCCGGAAGATATGGTGGTTTGTCCGGGCGAGACCATTTCTCCTGTAGTGACATCTTCACATCCGGCAGCTGAGATTATATGGGCAATTGGAGTAGAGGGAGGTAATCCACAAATTAAGATTCAGGACAATACAATGTTGTTGGTTTATGCAGACCTGTTCGGATGTGTGTCGGAAGTTGATTCCTTTTACGTTTCCGTGTCAGGTGTTTGCGGGTTAGACGTACCTAATGTTTTTACGCCTAATAAGGATGGTGCTAATGATGCATTCAGGTTAATTACCTATGAAGGTATTGAAGAGCTGGAAGTAACCATCTTTAATCGATGGGGGAATACGGTGTTCCAGGCTGACCATCCGGATTTCCTATGGGATGGAACTGATGCAGGAGGACGTGAGTTAATAAACGGAACTTATTTTTACAAAATAGTAGCACGCTCATCATCAGGTGAAGAGTTTGATAAACACGGATTTGTACAGCTGGTGCGTTAAAGGATAAAACCGGGACACTATTGTCCTGCTCTTGTCCCGCTGTATTTTGAGAGTGTTTGAAAACAATACACTTATTTTGGGTTTTGTTGAAAATTTAAAACTATACCATGAGAAAGTTAATTTTAACTGTAACGGCTTTAGCTTCTTTATCCGTACTATATGCTGCACCTGGAGATACGACAAGACTTCGTGTCCACGATGCGGTAGATATGGTTTGGTATGAGAACTATGATCGGCCGGTGACATTTCCTGATGAAGGAGTTACTTATTCAAAAATACTAATGCATTACACAATGGGGTGTGCCTCTACAGGGTGTAGTGATTGGGATTATACAACCAAGATTGAACTGAGGAAACCGCTTGGGTACAATGACTCTACAATTGCGGATATAACTATAATCTCAGAAGACCCTTATGATGCGGATACAACCTGGGATGTGTTTGAAGCGAAAGAATCATTTGAGTTGGCTCGTGTTATTACTCCTTACGGAGGATATATGAGAACTGGAGCCAATGGGTATAATTCAGGATGGAAACACATTCATACATTTGATGTAACAGATTATGCGCCCCTGTTTCAGGGAGATGCAGAGATCAGAGCATTCTATGGTGGGTGGTCAAGTGGTTTTAGCGTTACCATAGATTTTGAGTTTATCGAAGGAACGCCACCAAGAGAAGTGAAAGAAGTCCGAAACCTTTGGCAAACAGGTGGAGACGGATGGAATTATCAGAGTCACACTCATTTTGAACAGAATCACGCGGTGCCGATGGATGTTGATTTTCCGGGAGATATTGACGGGGCAAAAGTTCGTTTTATCCCTTCAGGACACGGTTTTGATAATAATACTGCATGTGCTGAGTTTTGCGAGAGGAATTATTATCTGAAGTTGGATGGTACCCAATTCGGTTCGGAAAACATGTGGGATGACAAATGTGGAGAGAATCCGATCTTTCCGCAAGGAGGAACCTGGTTGTACGACAGGGCTAACTGGTGCCCGGGATTGCGTGCACATCATTTTGATCATGAAATTACGAATTTGATTCAGGCAGGATCAACGCATGAGCTGGATCTCGATATTCAGCAAATCAATTGGTCGGGTACACAGGCTCCGGTTTATATTCTGGAAACACAGTTGTTCCTATACGGAGATCATAATTTTCAGACAGATGCAGCAATTGAAGATATCATAGCTCCGTCAAATAAGGATGACTATAAAAGATTCAATCCGATTTGTAATCATGCCAGAGTAGTAATTAAGAATTATGGAAAACTTCCGTTGACACAAGCGACTATTCGGTATGCTGTAAATGGAAACAACTGGAGAGAGTTTCAATGGCAGGGGAACCTTGCTTTTGACGAGTCAGAAGAGGTTCAATTACCACTAACTGAATCATGGGAGTGGGTTTCGCAGAACGGTGTTAATCAGTTCGAGGTAGAAATCATTACTCCTAATGGAGGAAGCGATGAGAATGAACTCAATAATGGGATGGTTTCTGAATTTGAAACAACACCTATGTTGCCTGGTAATCTGGAGTTCCAGTTGCGAACAAATACCAAACCGTATGAGACAACATGGAAATTATACGACGGGTATGGTAATGTTTTGAGGGAAAATCAACCCGGAATGGTTGCCAATACGATTTACAGGGATACATTTGATTTGCAGGAGGGCTGTTACATTCTCCGCATTGAAGATAGTGCGGAAAATGGTCTTTCCTGGTGGGCAAATAACGATGGGAGCGGATATGCTCGTTTGCGTATTCCCGGAGCACAGATGGCGCACACGTTCCAGTCTGATTTTGGGAGTCATATAGAGTATTATTTTACAGTTGGGTACACACTAAATACACCGGATGATTTTTTGAAAGTAAGCCCGGAGGTTCAGGTTTACCCAAACCCGAGTGAAGGGCTTATAACGGTTGAACTAGGAGACTTCTCTGAGAGTGAAGTGACTGTAGAAATTACAGATGCTTTCGGAAGAACAATTTACAACGAGCAGGTCTCCATTGATTTTGGTTCGCAGGTTACTAAAAAAGTGTATGATTTGAGTAGCAGTAGTTCCGGTAACTATTTTGTTCACATCACATCCGGGCTTTATCGAAAAACAAGCAAGGTTATAGTTTATTAATTCATTTTAGCCGGAATTACGCTGGCGGGGCTGTTCTGATTATTCGGGACAGCCCTGTTTTATTTGTGTCCTATTGCTCTGTAACTCTTGTCACTGTGTAAGGCAACTCTCCTTCGTATCTTTGTTGTATGAAAACAAAAGTAATAATGGCCAGATTTGGTTTTGTTGCAGCCGGAGTAGGATTAGGGGCATTACTCGGATGGTTATACTGGTACTATATTGGTTGTCAGGATGGGTATTGTACGATTAAGTCCAGTCCGGTGAATATGACACTGTATGGAGCCGTAATGGGAGGTTTGGTTTTCGATTTGATTAAGAGTATGTTGAATAAATTTAAAAAAGAAAAATCATGACAATACAGGAAATGGTACAAAACGGTACAGTAGTAGACGTTCGTACACACGGAGAGTTTATGGGAGGTAATGTAGCGGGTTCTATTAATATTCCTCTTCAGGAGCTTACAGCCCGGGTAGATGAATTCCGCACAATGAAAACACCCGTTGTTTTATGTTGCGCTTCAGGAAACAGAAGTGGAATGGCGACACAAATATTACAATCACAGGGGATAGAATGTGTTAACGGAGGATCGTGGCTTGAAGTAAATTACTACAAATCTCAGGTAGCCTGATTAAAAAGTCTATCTTGGAGTAATGGATTGGGATAGATCCCGAAACAAAGGAATAAATATGGCAAAAACATTTAATGAGCTGGTAGCAGATACGAAACCTACTTTGGTGGATTTCTTCGCAGAATGGTGTGGGCCGTGTAAGGCAATGAAACCTATTTTGGAAGACCTGAAAGCACGGGTAGGAGACAAAGCCAGTATTATAAAAATTGATGTAGATAAAAATCCGCAAGTTGCTCAGGTCTTTCAGATACGAGGAGTTCCTACTTTGGCAATTTTTAAAGAAGGACAAATCGTCTGGAGGCAATCAGGAGTAATTCCTGCTACGCAACTGGAGCAGATTTTACAACAGTATTTTTAAGTTTCTCAGAAGATCTCTGAGTCGATAAAAGGAACTGTTTTTGGTAGCCCGGAAGAGTAATTGTTCTCCGGAGTGCCGGAAACAGTTTTTTGTGTTTAGAAATTGCATAATTCATTTTTTGTACCCTGTTTTTCAAACAGGATAAGTTGGCAGGTTCGTAAACTTATCGGATATTTGCAGCGAATTATTTAAAGGATAAACATGCAGGAGAAAAAATGTCCAACTTGTGGAGAATGGAATCCGGGGAATCCTAAAAATTGTTCATCCTGCGGTGGGTTACTTGATAAAAATGAGCTGCTTTTTGAAGTGCGAAAGAAAAAAGGACTGATCAAAGAAAGAGAACCGGAAGGAGAACTGTTCGAGATTAAACCTGAGTATCCCTGGTGGCGAAAAGGATTGTTATACTTTATTCGCCCTATTTATTGGATTTTCTTTTACATTATCTCAGGGTTTGTTTGGTTAGTAGCCTGGGTGTCTGCTTAAAGAGATGAAAAACGAAGCCGATTTTCTACAGCCGCTAGCCTCCTGGGTATTTATTATTTCCGCGTTATTATTTTCAACGAACCAGCTTGTATTACTAGCGGGAATTCAACATCCTTTTCTTTCCGGATATGTAGATGACATTCTGGTTATTCCTGTTGTTCTGCCTCTTACTACTATTCTTATACGATTTTTTACGAAGAATCCTTCTTTTCGGATCGATTTGGGAATGCTGATTACTTCCGTTATTTTGTTCTCGATAGCTTTCGAATGGCTTCTTCCTCGTTTGTCAGATAGGTATACTGCAGACTTCTTGGATGTACTTTGTTATTGTGCCGGAGCTATTCTTTATTACTGTTTCAGAGGTAGTTGAAAAACCTGATTTATATCAGAAACAAGACTAATTTTCAGGTATCATTTGACTACCATCGAATAATTCATTAATTTGACGGTACAAATGAGTGTTATCTGACTATTGAAACTAAAAACATGTACAGATGAAAAAGAATATGGGAAATATTGATAAAGGAATACGGATTGTAGTGGCGTTATTACTTTTGTTGGCGATATATATGGAGTTGGTGACAACTCCCTGGTCAATTATTCTTTTGGTTGTAGCCGGAGTTTTGGTGCTTACATCCTTCTTGAATTTTTGCCCGTTATATACGTTATTCGGGATTAATACCTGTAAAACAGAACAGAAGTAATACGCAGCAGGTGATATAAGAAAAGCGCGGTCAAATCTGACCGCGCTTTTCAGGTTTTAGAATGATCAATTGTTATGCTGTCAAAAGCTTTCTAAGTGAAACTTTTTCATCGATAATACGATGTAATACATCTATATTTACACGCTCCTGCTCCATAGTGTCACGATCACGTATAGTTACAGTATTGTCCTCCAGTGTCTGATGGTCTACAGTTACAGAGTAAGGAGTACCGATTGCATCCTGTCTTCTGTAGCGCTTACCAATCGAATCTTTTTCATCATACTGACAATTGAAATCGAATTTCAAAGTGTCAATAATCTCACGAGCTTTTTCAGGAAGACCGTCTTTCTTTGTTAAAGGCATAACAGCTACTTTATAAGGAGCTAATGCCGGGGGAATATTCATTACGACTCTTTCAGAACCATCACTTAGTTTTTCCTCATGATAAGATGCTGATAATACAGAAAGGAACATACGGTCTAATCCTACAGATGTTTCTACTACGTATGGAATATAGTTCTCATTGATCTCAGGATCAAAATAACGAAGTTTTTTACCCGATAACTCTTCGTGTTGTTTCAGGTCAAAATCGGTACGAGAGTGGATCCCTTCCAGCTCTTTGAAGCCCATTGGGAAATTGAACTCTATATCACTTGCTGCATTTGCATAGTGAGCCAATTTGATATGGTCATGATGACGATAATTCTTTTCTCCTAATCCTAAGGCAAGATGCCATTTGGTACGTTGTTCCTTCCAGTATTCATACCATTTCATTTCCTCTCCGGGACGTACGAAAAACTGCATTTCCATTTGTTCGAATTCGCGCATACGGAAAATAAACTGACGTGCAACAATTTCGTTTCGGAATGCTTTACCAATTTGGGCAATTCCAAAAGGGATTTTCATTCGTCCCGTTTTCTGGACATTAAGGAAATTGACAAAAATACCCTGTGCCGTTTCCGGACGAAGGTAAATTTTAGAAGAGTCTCCCGCCACTGAGCCTAACTCTGTCGCGAACATAAGGTTAAACTGGCGTACTTCTGTCCAGTTTTTGGAGCCACTTACAGGACAAGCAATCTCAAGGTCATCAATCAATTGTTTGAAAGCCACAAGGTCTTCTTTTTCCAGTGATTCACGCATTCGATTTTCAATCTCTTCAATCTTCGCGACATTACGTAATACATTGGGATTAGTCGCTTTAAATTGAACTTCATCAAAATCATCACCAAAGCGCTTTTGACCTTTAGCAACCTCTTTTTCGATCTTCTGACGTATTTTCTCAATATGATCTTCAACAAGGACGTCAGCCCGGTATCGCTTTTTGGAATCTTTATTATCAATAAGCGGATCATTAAAGGCATCCACGTGACCGGATGCTTTCCATGTGTCCGGATGCATAAAAATAGCTGCGTCAATTCCAACAATATTTTCGTGCATTTGGGTCATTGCTTTCCACCAGTACGTTTTGATATTGTTTTTCAATTCAGAACCCAGTTGTCCGTAGTCGTATATTGCAGCCAGTCCGTCGTAGATTTCAGACGAAGGAAATACAAATCCGTACTCCTTTGCATGGGAGATAATATCCTTGAGTTTGTCTTCTTTCTTTTCCATAGCTGCAAATTTAGACAAAAGGAGAAAGAAATGATTACCGGAGGTGAATGATTTATTAAGTTTCTGTAAATGAAATTATTTTTTGTATTTTTCTTATTGCAATGAAAACCTATTACCCTATACTAAAGCTGTTATTGCCGCTTATTTTGGGGATTGTTGTTTCAGATTGGACAGGCAGACATTATGCTGTGACTTATTTTGTCGGTCCGCTTCTGATTGTTATTTTGATAATCCTGGTCATAGCTTTTGTAACAAAGAGCTACAGGGAAGAAGTGTTTTCTTTCCTTACGTATACAGGGTTGGTTCTGATAGGCTTTTTTATACATCAGTCCGGTCGTGCGAATAGGTTACCCGATCACTTTTCAGAGATTGAAGGAGAGTTTCTTGTCGGAGAATTACTTGCTGTACAGCCGGCAAAAAGTACTGACAAATGCGAATTGGAGATTCTGAAAGTAATGACAGGTGATATCGGGTATACAGTTACCGGAAAGTTACTTGCCTATATCGATACAAATGCTGCTTCGATGTTGAAAGCTGGGGATCAGGTGCTCTTTTCGTCAGAAATTCATCCAATAGAGAATACAGGGAATCCGGGAGAATTTAATGCCAAACGATATTGGGCAAATCAAGGTATTTTTCACCAAACATATATCCATGCTGATTTTATTCAGGTATACCGTGCATCGGAATATGGAGGATTTGCTATCTTCTCTAGGTTAAATACAAGCATACAGCGAGTATTGGAAAGTCATTTGGATGGAGATGCACTGGCGTTAGCCAAAGGGATTTTGCTTGGAGATAAGTCGTCAATACGGACGGATTTACGGGATGCTTTTTCGGGGGCAGGAGCAATGCATCTGCTGGCAGTATCCGGTTTACATGTTGGGATTTTTCTGGTATTGTTACAATGGGTGATCCGAACCTTTTTCCGGTACCTTCCGAAATGGGCAGAGCTGACTGTTTTATTACTAATTCTATGGACGTATGCCGGGATTACAGGTTTTTCTGCCTCAGTGAATCGATCTGTATTGATGTTTTCATTTGTGGCAATTGGGATGCTCTATGGGAAACAGCAGAATTCAATAAACAGTCTTCTCGCTTCCGCCTTTGTCCTATTACTGATTGCTCCTGAATTTTTATTTGATATTGGCTTTCAACTCTCCTATTTGGCAATGCTGGGAATCTTTCTGTTTTCAGGAAGTATTGAAAATGCAGTATATCTCCGGAATAGTTTTTTACACAAAGTTTGGCAAGGAACCTCCGTTGCGCTTGCTGCACAATTAGGTACCTTCCCGCTTACGATGTATTATTTCAATCAGTTTCCTAACTATTTTCTACTGACAAATCTGGGGCTAATGATCTTTTCCGGAATTCTTCTGGGGGTTGCTCTTGGGTTAATTGTAACCGGTCCGATTCCATTTGTGGGGTCTTTTATTGCTTTGCTTTTGACTGCAATTATCTATGGATTGGTGTATTTCATTGAATGGATTAGCGGTTTGCCTTTTGCATTGACTAGAGGGATTCAGTTAGAGATTTGGGAAATAATTGTGATGTATGCGATTTTAGGTGTACTTTTTTTCGCTTTGGCAAACAAACAGAAAAATGTTCTGAAAACGGCACTTGGTATAGCGGTCCTGCTATTTGTTTTTGAAACAGTAAAATGGTTTGACAGAAGAGAAGATTCGGATATGTTTATACTAAATCATCCAACACCAATGATGTTTGTTAGAAAGGGAGTACACAGCGAGATTATTTTATTTTCAAATTGGGAAAAAGCCGAAGAAAAAGCTCAATTTCTGATACGGTCATTGGAAAATTATTTTGGTGTAAATATTTCGACACGCCTAATACGACAGAATCAATTTATCTTAACAGAGGCTTCATTAGGATTAAAAGTAAACAAAGATAAATCATATATCCATTTTGAAGAATTGGATTACTGGTTTGTTCTCAATGATTACTTTGATATAAATTTATTAACAGCTGAAAGTAAGGTGATAGCGGGAAATCGTGTATCCGAAAAGAAAATTAATCTGATTCGAAGCCAGTCTGTCAACGTACTCGTACTGAAAGAGTCAGGAGCAATCCGGTTGTTATAACGATTACTCTTCAGATTCAATCTTATCTATCGCGAGTACCGAAGTAGTTCTGAAATAAACATCCATCTCAAAACGTCTCTTCAGGGTGTAACTTTCTCCGTCAAGATTGACATAACTCCATTCGTGATCAACAAAGTATCCATTGAGATTATTGTCTTCGTCCACTGTAGTATATACAGATGACCAGGTAACAGGTTTATAATCCTTCACAGAAGCTGTAATGTCATTCAGGATGAGTTGTTTTATGACTAACTCTGAGTTAAGAGATTTCTGAACTGCAGCAGCACGCATAACGTGAAGGATATGAGCGATAACATCTCCTTTTCTTTCTGCACTTCCGGCATTATCAAAGGGTACTGAGAAAAAATTATAGAATTGTCTTTCTTCGTCAGTTGGTGAGCTGCTGGCATAAAGGAAGGATTCCTTGCGCATATACTCAGTAAACTGATTCACAAATTTTTTATGATCCTTAAACAGAAAGTCGATATTTACTTTCTCTACTTCGTGTTCGGTATTTAAGACAAATGTGGCGGAAGTGAAAAGAATACTGTCTTGCTCCTCAATACCAAAGAGGTGATTGATCTCGTATTTGAAGAGAACCGTGTCTTTTTGGATCTTAGATAATAGATCAGCAATTTGTGTGTTTAATTCTTGTTCTCTGTTTCTGGTCAATCCTCCATACCTGCTTTCTTCATATTTAACAGCATAAAGAGAGTCGAGTGGTTTAAAACTGGGAGGTTTTGAAATATATTCATCTCCAAAACCAAAATTAATATATCGCTGACCGGCAGTGAGATCATTCTGAATGGATTGAATAATGGCTTCTTTCCTTTTTTGTTGACGCTCTGCCGGGTTCTGAGAAACCGAAGAAACGGTTGCACACCCGAATAAAACAAGAGTAAGTAGAGCAATTCCGGTACTGGTAAATATGTTGCTATTCATTATTTTTTTATCCGTTCGTATCATCACTAAATCTAAAGTTACGTAATAATCGGAAAGAGAGAAGTTAAAGAAACAAAAAAGTCCCGACTATTCAACGCGGGACTTTTATAAAAATTGTATAAAGTAAAGTGCTCTTATCGGTTCAGCATAACAGGCATAACCAACATAAGAATATCTTCATTTTCGTTTTCCGGATTCGCAGGAAGAATAATTCCGGCTCTATTTGGCTCACTCATTTCGATTTTTACTTCAGAAGTATCAATGTTATTCAACATTTCCATCAAAAAACGTGAGTTAAATCCAATTTCCATATCCTCACCTGCATAACTACAGGTAAGTCGCTCATTTGCTTCATTTGAAAAATCAAGGTCTTCAGCAGATATTTTTAATTCTGATCCGGCCATTTTCAGACGAACCTGATGTGTTGTTTTATTAGCAAAGATAGAAACGCGCTTAATCGAATTCAAAAGAGAAATTCGGTCAACTGTAAGAACGTTTGGATTTTCTTTTGGAATAACCGCCTCGTAATTTGGATATTTACCATCGATTAATCGGCAAGTCATCACAATATCATTGAATTTGAACACCGCATTGGATTCGTTGTACTCAACCATCACTTCCTCGTCACCCTTTAAATTAGATTTCAAAAGGTTTAATGGTTTTTTAGGAAGAATAAAAGATGATGAACCGGTTGACTCAGAATCTGTTCTTCGATAGCGAACAAGTTTGTGAGCATCCGTTGCAACAAAAACAATATCGTCAGGAGAGAATTGACAGAATACACCGCTCATCACCGGGCGAAGATCGTCATTTCCTGTTGCGAAAAGGGTTTTGTTGATAGCTTTGGCGATAATATCACTTGAAACACGAATATTGTTAGCATCAGTCACCTGCACAGTGCGCGGGAATTCATCTCCGTTTTGTCCTACCATGCTGTACTTTCCGTTATCGGAAGAAATTTCAATTGAGAAATTATCCGTGTTCACCTGAAAATTCAGGGGTTGTTCGGGGAACGTCTTTAGCATTTCAAGAATTTGCTTGGCAGGGACAGCAATTTTTCCTGCATCTTTAGCGTCTACATTCATGCTGGTCTTCATCGTTGTTTCCAGATCGGAAGCGCTGATGGTCAGTTCACCGTCGTTAATTTCAAAAAGAAAGTTATCTAATATCGGAAGGGAGTTGTTCGTACTTAAAACTCCGCTTATACTTTGTAAATGTTTTAATAATGCGGTGCTTGAAACTAAAAAGTGCATGTTGTTAACCATTATATTCTACAGCAAATATAGTGGGATTAATTTATAATATGAACCCACGGACAAACTGTTTATCCACATTGAATTAACAACGGACAGAGAGTATTCGTGCCTATTGCAGGACAAAGTAGGTTCCGTCAACGAATATCGGATCGAAAACAAAATACTGTATTTTAACGAGTAATCCGTCGTCCAGAAAAGCCCACATACGGTTGTCATCCCAACGCAATGTATCTCCGTTCATGTCCAGTCTTGGTGTCTCATTCTTTTTACGATAGGCTGTTAATCCTGTTTCTTTCCCGTCTTTATCCGTTACTGAAAACTTAATATAGGGGCGTGTCTGACGCATACTGTCTGCCTGCTCCTGAGAGAATGTGTAATTGTGTGATTCAAAGTGGAGCTTTCTGAATCGGTCAAGGTAACGAACCAGTTTCAACGTGTCATAATAGGATTGCTTACTTCCGTTCCAGATCAGGTCAAAATATTCTCCGTTTTTCACCCATTCAAAACTTTCCTCTGGCTTTTCGAAATTCTTAAGTTTGATGTGTTTAATCTGGTCAGGCGTATAACCGTATATTTTTGTGCAGGCAAGTGTCCTGTAATCAGCAGTGAAACGGGGTTCAATAGTTCCCTTCAAACCTTTCATCTCCAAAACAACCGGAGCCTTACTCGTACCCTCTTCAACGGTTTCTAGCAAAACATACGTCCCGTAATGATCCGGTGTTGAATTTCCAACATACCAGGTTTTAATCCATTTTCCATTCTGGAAAATCTCTACCTTTTTGTAGTCAACTATAATTTGATTTTTTATGTTTTCAACTGACGCTTCCGGTAAAAATGATTTTACGGCTGCTTTATTTAACGTATGCAAAATGTTGTTGACAGGTTCCTGCTGGACGCACTCTCCTTCTTTCGTCTCCCATTCCTGGCTGCCTCGTACAAGTGTAACACTGTGACCATGACTATTGGAAATGATCAACTTGTCAACAGAAGCCGTATCGGCTACCATAAAGTTATCCAGTACCTGACTGGATTTCCCTTTTTTTGATAGTAATGTATTGGTGAAAATCCCAAGGATTGAAACAAGTACTACTGCTACTAGGATAAATACAAGTTTTTTATTTTTTGCTGTCATAATTTTATTTTCTCTGATTGATTAACGGGCAAATCGTCGTTTTCTGATATAAAAGAAAACAATTCCCAGAAATGTGATAGCAATAAGAGGAATTAGTATGTTGATTACCTGCCAGAAACGGGCTTCTGAATTTATTTTTTCTTCATCCAGTGGACGGATGGTTATACTTCTGGAACGCACTCCTAATACGGACTCATCTCCCATCATGTAATCGACTGAGTTGAGCAGGAATTCAGCTGTCCCATATACAAACATCGGCATCGACTTTCCTGCATTCATATTCGGATCAAAAGGATCAAACTTGAATTCATCAAAGTTCACGGGGCGATAATCATATCTGCCTTGTGATTTTGAGTAGATTGAGTCATATTTGTTGGTGACCAGATTAGCATCACCGACAACAAGAACTTTCGAAGCTTTACTGCTTTCTTCTAGGAAACGGGCTTCGGGATTTTTAGCAAATTCTTCTACAAGTCTGTTTTTGTAGTTGGACACAAAATGCCCTTCAACGATTCCTGCCATCATAATTTTGTTAGCCGGATTATCGGGATCCACAGCAAAATCGGGCTCAAGATCTACAAAACGATAATCTATCCGTGCAGGAGAACGACGTACCGTTGTATTTCCTGAGCTTTGAAGAAGTGGGATTCTACGGTTTGTGTCATTTCCGACAAATTCAAGCGAGGATGCATAGCGGAGAACAACCGGGTCTATATTTTTAGAAACAGGGTGGTTAGTGCCATCTGCAATGGGATAGAAATACCAGGGCATAATTTTTTGCGGGTGCCCCGGAATGTAATTAGGTCCGCATTGCGCATCTACTACGAGATCCTCATTGACACGAATACCATATTTAAAAATCTGATCCGAGATATTCAATGCCCGGGAAGTGGTCTGTGTATGACCGTTGTAGAACAATGAATCCTGATTGATATTCAACGGATCTACGAAATACATTAGTTTCCCTCCGCGCATCAGGAACTGATCAATTACATATTTATCTTTTTCTGAGAAGCGGTTTTTAGGTCCCGCTATGATCAATCCGTCAAGTTTATTGAGCGCGTCTATACTATCGTTGATAGAAATATTTTTGGTAACATAATTTTTTCGTAACAAAGACCGGAATACCATTGTTTGGTTTTCGTTCCATTCTCCATGCCCTTGCAAGAATCCTATGACAGGTTTTCGATCTGCTACCGCCAGACGAAGTCCGTTGAGAAGATTGTATTCAAGATCATTTATAGCTCCCTGTACAAGCCCGTCAAGATTTTCGGCAGAGTGAATTCTCGACCGGTTAAAGAACTGGACATACCCTTTTGTTTCTCCCTGGTACGTGATGACCGCTCCCGGCCAGATAAGCAGGTTGTTTACCTGATTTACAGATTGTATGGTCATGTCCGTAGGTCGGATCCCATTTCCTTCACTGTAGAGTATTTCCCCTAGGTCCTGAACATCAATTTCCGAACCTTCGTTTGGATCAATAAATTCGTATTCAATACGGTTCCCTGCGTATAAAGAAAAGTCTCTGAGTTTATCTTCAACAGCATTGCGAATCTGCTTCAGATCAGAGGGGAGATTTCCTTCCAGGTAGACTTTGAACAGTACTTTGTCCTGAAAGTTCTCCGTATTCTCCAGAAACGTTTTGGTTTGTTCGGTTAATGAATAGCGCTTATCATGGGTCAAGTCCCAACGCCAGAAAAAGAAGGAACCGATAATGTTCAGAAATATGATTCCGATCAGAACCGTAGAAAGCAGTCCCCAGTCGTATAATTTATTACCTATTTTCTTCTGATTCATATTTTATCGTTTATGCCCTTTCAGAACAGTATGAGTGCTTAATAAAAATATCGCAATTAACGATAGAAAATAAATGAGATCACGCGTGTCAACAACGCCTTTCATAATTGAGTCATAGTGTGCTTTTATGCCAATGTTCTTGAATAAAAAATCAAGATCTCCCCAAATCGAAAAAGAACCAATCAGGTCAAGTCCTTCATACAAAAACCAACTTCCGAACATAGCAATAATAAAGGCTACGATCTGAGATTGTGTAATGGAGCTAGCGAATAAACCTATCGAAACAAAAGATACGCCAAGTAGTAAGAGTCCGATATACGAGGTTATAGTTGCTCCGTGATCAATATTCCCAACCGGTTTTCCCAGGTAATAAACAGATACGTAATAAACCAGAGTGGGCAAGAGACTGATAAAAACCAGAGTGGCCCCTGCCAAAAATTTGGAAAATACAATTTGCCACTCGCTGATAGGGCGCGTAAACAATAGTTCTATTGTGCCTGTTCGTTTTTCCTCAGCGATTGACCGCATGGTGATTGCCGGAATAAGGATGAGGAAAATTACTGGAGCCAGATTAAAGAAAGGAATGAGGTCGGCGACCTTTCCTTCCAATATGTTGGTGTCATAATTTACAAACCAGAGGAATGTTCCATTGGCAATGAGGAATATAAATATAAAAACATAGCCAATGATAGAACTAAGGAATCCCCGGATTTCTTTCAAATACAAAGCGCGCATATTGCCTGATTTTGCTCAAAATTAACGGTTTTTTTGACAGAGCAGAACGACAAAGCGTTAAAGTTTTAAAAAAACGCTTTTAGAACGATACGGTACTCCATGCCTGTGCTTTTTCAGCAAACCATGGTTTTACTGTAGGCCAGATTTTTCCGAATAGTTCAGAGTGACGGTAATTTTCAAGAGATTCTTCGTTCTCCCATAAACTGATCGTAAAATGTGTCTGGTCGTTAGAGTTAGAATGTACCAGACGTACTTCGTGACAACCGGGAAAACCGGAAATAGATTTTTGATTCTCTGCAAAAATTTTTCTGAACTCCAGAGCTTTATCAGGCTGTATTTCCAGTTTGACAATACGTGTAATCATAGTCAATAATTAAAAGAGGGACTCAAGTGTTGATCGGGAGCCGCGTGGCGAAAATTCGATGCGGACGATATCATTGATATGTAATCCGAAAAGTGAATTAGCTCCCCCGCCGTTGCCGGAAACCCCTTTGTTTATAGCAATCTCAAGATAACCTCCGGAATTGAACAATGCCAGCTTCTCTCCTTCCGGAACGTCGCCGTAAGCGTGACTGATTTCGTCAATGTAATATTCTTTTCGTCGGAAATAAATTGTAAATGGTTCGTCATTTCCGACCCTTTTGAATAGATCCTCGGTTATATTCGTGATTGCATTTCCGTAATGGTCAATATGGATGACTGTTCCTTTGAGAAGATTTTCTTCAATAACAGCGTTTACGGCAAAAGCTTTGTTGAAATAATCTACTTCTTCACCAATTTCATCTGCGGGAATTCCGGAAGCAAGTTGAGCCGCAGCTTTTGCAAGAATATTTTTTGCAGGATAGCGCAGAGCAGCCGGAGAAGAAACGGCGCCATCTATACGATAGATTTTTTCTGGTTCGGCATCTTTAAGTAGTAAGGAAAAGAAACCATTGTCAGTCGATACAAAGTACTGCCCCTTAAATTTCATTATACTGGGGAACTTACCATCTTCCGGTCGTCCGAAATTAATGACAGGCTCACTGTTTACAGCGATGAGATGTATAGTGCCTTCCGGAAAGTCAGAAATGCAGTTGCGCAGGAAAAAAGCAGCCTGAAGAATATTGAAGGGCTGTACACTGTGGCTGATATCTATTAGTCTTGCTTCAGGGTACTGACGGAGGATGAAGCCCTTAAGGGAACCCACGTAGTAGTCCTGTAAACCCATGTCAGATGTCAGTGTAATTATACTCATTTGTTTTGCAAATGTGCAGCTAAATGATTTATTTCCTAATTTTGACCCAAAAATAATCCTATTTTTTGAATTGGGATAGCAATTGAATTTTGATTGATAACAGGACTTGAAAGAAAAGAAGTTTGAAATTAAGGGACTAGACCCGGTTCTGCTACTGGGGGTGAACAACGAAAAGCTGAACTATATCAGGAAGTATTTCCCGGGTATTAAAATTATGGCAAGAGGTAACGAGCTAACTGCCATAGGGGATGACGAGCGTCTGGAAGTATTTGAGTCAAAACTGGAACTGATACTTGCGCATTTGCATAAATACAATTCACTTTCTGAGAATAACATTGATAATCTTATGTTGGAAGATGGTCCGAAAGTAGTTTCCGGAGACGGGGGAGAAGTGTTGGTACATGGAAATGGCGGGCACAGGATTATGGCCAGAACACTCAACCAACGAAAACTGGTTGAAACTGTCAATGTAAATGATATGGTTTTTGCAGTTGGTCCGGCAGGTACCGGGAAAACCTATACAGCTGTTGCTTTAGCAGTACGGGCACTGAAGAATAAGGAAATTCGGAGAATTATCCTTACACGTCCGGCAGTTGAAGCAGGGGAGAATTTGGGATTCCTTCCCGGGGATTTAAAAGAAAAACTGGATCCGTACCTGATGCCTCTATACGACGCTTTGCGGGACATGATTCCTCCGGAAAAGTTAAATGACTTTTTGGAAAATGGTGTGATAGAAATTGCCCCGCTTGCATTTATGAGAGGGCGAACCTTGGATAAGGCATTTGTGATTCTCGATGAAGCTCAGAACGCAACGGAGAGTCAGATAAAAATGTTCCTGACCCGTATGGGACGAACAGCTAAGTTTGTCATAACCGGAGATATGTCTCAGGTAGATTTACCGCACAGACAACGTTCGGGATTGCGGTATGCACTTACTATTCTGGATGGAATTGACGGGATTGGTATTGTGCATCTGAATCAGAATGATGTGATACGACACAGGTTAGTGAAACGAATAATAGAAGCATTTGATAAAGCAGATAATAATGAGTAATACGGTAACAACCACTTCTTTTAATTTCCCCGGACAAACAAATGTCTACAAGGGAAAAGTACGCGAAGTGTATACAATTAAAGATGAGTACATGGTAATGGTTGCAACAGACAGAATTTCTGCTTTTGATGTGATCCTTCCCAAGGGAATACCATTCAAAGGACAAGTATTGAATCAGGTAGCGACTATGTTCCTTGAGGCAACGAGAGATATCTGTCCCAACTGGTTATTGGGAGCGCCTGATCCTTCGGTTGCAATCGGATATGCCTGTGAGCCGATTCGTGTTGAAATGGTGATACGCGGATATCTGGCAGGGCATGCCTGGCGTGAATACAAGGCGGGTAAAAGAGTGTTGTGCGGTGTACAAATGCCGGAAGGGATGAAGGAAAATGATAAATTTCCTGAACCCATTATCACACCTGCTGCGAAAGCCCTTGAAGGACATGATGAAGATATTACCCGTGAAGAAATCATTGCTCAGGGACTTGTGTCAGAGGAAGATTACCAATTGTTGGAAAAATATACACGTGAGCTTTTCGAACGAGGTACTGAAATGGCGGCAAAACAGGGACTTATTTTGGTCGATACCAAATATGAATTTGGTAAACGGGGAGATGAAATTTATCTGATAGATGAAATTCATACACCTGATTCCTCCCGTTATTTTTATGCTGAGGGATACAGCGAACGACAAGAGAAAGGAGAGAAGCAGAAGCAACTTTCTAAAGAGTTTGTTCGTGAATGGTTGATAGAAAACGGCTTTCAGGGGAAAGAGGGACAACAAATTCCTGAAATGACGAATGAATTTGTCGCTACAATTACCGAAAGATACATTGAGTTGTACGAAAAAATTTCAGGAAAGACTTTCGTGAAAGGAGATGTTTCTGATTTGGAAAACCGTATAGAAAAGAATGTTCTAGAGTTCTTAAAAGAAAAGGGAATATAGGTGCTCTTTGTACCACCAATTAAGATAATGCGGATGAATGAGGTTTTTCAGGATTCCGCCGTTTAAATTAAATTCAACTAAGTATCTTTGCGCCATGCAAGAAATGATTCTGATTCTCGATTTTGGGTCACAGTACACCCAACTAATAGCTCGAAGATTAAGAGAGCTAAATGTTTATTGTGAAATTCATCCCTGGAATAAAGTTCCTGAATATGGGGAAGAAGTAAAAGGAGTGATCCTTTCAGGTTCTCCTTTTTCTGTAAGGGATGAAAAAGCACCCAGACCGGACTTGTCAGAAATCAAAGGAAAACTTCCTTTATTGGGAGTGTGTTTTGGTGCACAGTACATGGCGCATAATTTTGGAGGAGAGGTACTTCCTTCTTCAACAAGAGAATACGGAAGAGCAAATCTGTCTTTCGTAGATCAGAGTCATGTGTTGATGCAAAATGTTTCCCACGGTTCACAAGTGTGGATGTCGCATGGAGATACGATAAAGATTTTACCGGACAACTTTAAGGTAATTGCCAGTACAAAAGATGTGCAGGTAGCTGCTTATTATGTTGAAGGAGAAGAAACATACGGAATCCAATTTCACCCGGAAGTATACCATTCTTTAGAAGGAATGGAAATGCTGAGAAACTTTGTTAAGGACATCTGTGGTTGTAAAATGGATTGGACACCTCAATCATTTGTTGAGGAAACAGTTGCGGAGTTGAAAGAAAAACTGGGTGATGATAAAGTGATATTAGGTCTTTCCGGAGGAGTCGATTCTTCAGTTGCGGCGATGTTACTTCACAAAGCTATCGGTGCAAATTTACACTGTATCTTTGTTGATAATGGTTTGTTGAGAAAGAACGAATTTCAGGATGTGTTGGAGTCCTATAAAGGAATGGGGCTGAATGTGAAAGGTGTAGATGCAAGTTCTGATTTCTATAGTGCCTTGTCCGGAGTGACAGATCCTGAAGCAAAACGAAAAGCGATTGGCAAAGTATTTGTAGACGTCTTTGATGAAGAATCGAAGAAAGTGAAAGATGCAAAATGGCTGGGGCAGGGAACTATTTATCCGGACGTAATCGAATCCGTTTCCGTTTCGGGAGGACCTTCTGCTACAATTAAGTCACATCATAATGTCGGTGGATTACCGGATTATATGCAGCTAAAAGTAGTAGAGCCTTTGCGTTTGTTGTTTAAAGATGAAGTGCGTCGGGTAGGAAGTACGCTAAATATTCCGGCGAACATCCTTGGTCGTCATCCATTCCCAGGTCCTGGATTAGGGATCCGTATTCTGGGAGAAGTAACAGCAGAAAAAGTACGCATTCTTCAGGAAGTTGATGCTATTTTTATCAACGGATTAAAAGAAGACGGTTTATACGACGACGTTTGGCAGGCCGGTGCAATTTTACTTCCGGTTCAGTCAGTAGGAGTTATGGGAGATGAAAGAACATACGAAAATGCGGTTGCTCTCAGAGCAGTTACCTCTACAGATGGTATGACTGCTGACTGGTGTCATTTGCCGTATGATTTTCTTTCTAAGATCTCAAATAAAATTATCAATCAGGTGAAAGGGATTAATCGGGTTACTTACGATATCAGTTCTAAACCACCTGCGACAATTGAGTGGGAATAAAAACAGTAAAATATGAGTAGCAGACTGCTGTATTGTTTAGTGTTGTGTGTGTCTTTTGTTCAGTTCGCTTTCGCTCAACCGGGTGAAGTCGAAGTGAAGGAAAGAGAGGGGAAAAAGTTTTATGTACATGTTGTCCAGCAGGGAAATACACTTTGGGGTTTGTATAATACCTATAAAGTGCCTGTAGAATCGATTATTCGGGAAAATCCGGGAGTAGAGAGCGGTTTGTCTATCGGTCAGATTGTCTGGATTCCTGTTCCGGGAGAGGAGACGACTACAGCACCTGTTCAGAAAACAGAGAGAAGAACAATCCATAAAGTTGAGCAGGGAGAAACGTTGTATGGCATATCGCGAAAGTATGGAATCTCTGTTGATGTTTTAATGGCAAAAAACCCGGGAGTTGAAAACGGACTTTCCATCGGTCAGGAATTGATTATTGAGGGAAGAACTGATGAACAAGCAACAAATTCAACGACTCCAGAACAAGTTGAAGATCAGGTAAGAGAACAACAGCCTGTAACTCGGGTGATTTTTGAAGATTCACTGGTAGAACATACGGTTCTGAAACACGAGACCCTGTATTCAATCTCGAAGCGGTTCATGGTGTCGATGGATACACTTGTGAAAGTCAATAAGATCAAAAATAATAAAATAAGAACAGGAGATGTATTAGTCATTCCCCTGAAAAAAGAAACAATTACAGGCGTTGTTGTGCGGGAAGTTCCGGAGGCAGATGATGATTTGATCGCAGATTCTGTTTTGCTGTTCCCGAGAAAAGATCAGTTTCGGGTTGCTGTTTTACTTCCGATGAATTATGATCTCAATGGTGGAGTTTATGGGGTTTCTGTCGGAGCTTCCATGAATAAATACACAAGTGTAGCTGTAGAGTTCTATATGGGAATAAAACTGGCACTTGATTCGTTAGCGAATTTGGGCTTGAATGCAGAAGTGAGTTTGTTTGATACTAAATCTGATTCATTGACTACCAGTAAGCTTCTTGGAAAAATGGAAGGGTCGGATTGGGATTTAGTGATTGGACCACTTATGCCCGGACCATCTAAAGCTGTTGCAAGCTGGGCGAAGAAGAATAAAGTTCCCATTCTTGCTCCCGTACCTATACCTGTTTCTAATCTGAAGAGTAATCGTTTTGTATTTGCTTCTGTTCCTTCGGATACAAGATTACTGGAGGGAATGGCAGATGAATTGATTAAGAATCATGCGAAGCACAATATTATTCTTGTGAAAAGTGGTTTGAAAGCAGATGAAAAGAATTACGAAATCGTTCGGAAACGATTAAATGATCAATTGGGAACCGGAGCGTTCAGACCTGTTCTGAAGGAAATTAATTTAGGATCTACTTCAGGAAGAGATATTGCGACGCATATTCAGAAGGACATGGTGAATATTTTTGTGGTTCCTTCCGAAAGCCGTGTTTTTGCAGCAAACTTTATGACGACCATGAATAAGGTGAGGAATATATCCAGAACCTATGACGAAGCCGATATCCGCGTATACGGACTTCGCGATTGGGATGGTTATGACGAGGTGAAGCTGGATTACAAACGCCGTCTGAACTTACATTATCCATCTGCAGTTTCGGTCAATTACGAGGAGCAACAGGTACAGGATTTTATCAAGATTTTTCGTGATGTATATAAAACAGATCCGGATAAATATGCTATGCAGGGATTTGACGTTACAATGCAATTTGTTTTGAAATACTTATTGAAATCCAAGAAACCGATTGAAGGGGTGATAAACAATATACATTATTCAACAAGAGGTGTTCAGAATGGTTTTGAGAACAATAATGTGTTTATCGTTCGGTATAATAACTTTGTGATAGAGGAGGCTGGTCGTGTCTATTAGTAGAGAAGTAATAGCGGAAGAGTATCGTAAAATCCAGGATGAGATCTGTAAGGGATTAGAAGAACTGGATGGCAAATCAACTTTTGTAGAAGATCTTTGGACAAGAGAAGAAGGAGGAGGGGGAAGAACCCGTGTGCTTTCCGATGGAGACCTGATCGAAAAAGGTGGTGTGAATTTCTCCGCAGTCCACGGGCCTGTTTCCGAAGCGATGAACAAACAACTGGGGTTGAACGGAAGCGAATTCTTTGCAACAGGGGTTTCTATTGTGCTTCATCCGAAAAATCCGTTTGTGCCCATCATTCACATGAATATCCGTTATTTTGAAATGGATACGGGCGAGTATTGGTTAGGTGGGGGAATAGATCTGACACCGCATTACGTCGTTCCTGAAAAAGCAAGCCTGTTTCACAGTCGTTTAAAGAAAATTTGTGATAAATACGACGCTTCTTTTTACCCAAAGTTTAAAGAATGGGCAGATACCTATTTCTTTATTCCGCATCGAAATGAAACAAGGGGAGTTGGCGGTATCTTTTACGATCACCAGCACGAAGGAAACTCCCTTTCGAAAGAGGAACTGTTTGCCTTTTCATGCGAATTGGGAAGAGCTTTTGTTGAGATATACGCGGAGCAAACCGGAGAGCGGGAAAAAGAATATTCTGAGCAGAATATTGCATGGAGAAATTACCGGCGAGGACGTTACGTAGAGTTTAATCTGGTTTATGATCGGGGAACTACTTTCGGATTAAAGACGGGTGGAAGAACGGAGTCTATACTAATGTCACTTCCCGTTACTGCTTCATGGATATATGATTATAAAGCTACGGAAGAAGAACAGAAAACACTGGACTTCCTTTCAGGAAAAACAACACCGGAGACGGTATAAGCTTATTTCTTTTTTGTTAGTTGTAAAGCTTTCAGAATTTCAGGATCTCTGGAGTACACATCCTCGCGGAAATGAATTTCACCTGTCATAGTACTCCAGGCAGTTAAATAATAGATATAAACATCCGGTTTTTCTTTTAGAGTGACGATCTGTTCTTCTTCAGAGAACATGGCTTCTTTTATTTCTTCTTCTGTCCATTCAGCAGAATTATTTTCCAGTAACAACTCGGCCAGTGCTATGGGCTTTTCAATGCGGATGCATCCGGAACTAAAAGTACGGGAGTCCCGTTGAAAAAAGCTTTTGGAAGGTGTATCATGTAAATAAATGCTATGCGTATTCGGAAACATGAACTTAACACGCCCCAGAGCATTGAGACCTCCCGGTTTTTGTCGGATGCGATAAGGGAAGTTCCCTTTTCCGGCTTTTTTCCAGTCAATAGTATTGGGGTCAACACTATTTCCTGACCGATCCAGAACAATCATTTCCTTTTTTTGCAGATAATCAATGTTTTTGGCTACTGCCGGAATAACATCCTCATAGAGAATGCTCGGAGGTAAGGTCCAGGTCGGGCTGAAAACCAGATAAGTCATACGGGCTTGAAAAACCGGAGTCTGACGGGCATCTTTTCCGACAACGGTACGCATGTGAAGTAAAGTATCCTGATTTTTAATATAATCAAGTGTGTAATCGGCAATATTTACCAGAAGATAGTGTTCCGAAAAAGAAGCGGGCATCCAGCGCAAGCGTTCCATATTTACAAAAAGTTTACCCAGTTTTTCTTCAGTGGTTTCGTTGAGAGCACTATAGGTTCGTTTGCCAACTGCACCATCCTGATTTAACCCATAATGCTCCTGAAGGTTTTTGATGGCTGTAAACAGGTTTTGTAAACTGTCGGTATAATCAAGAAGGGTCTGATGTGTATAACCGAGATAACGTAGTCGGTTTACAAGTTGTTCATTGTATGAACTATCTTCAAGAATATGCAGTGTGATTTTGTTTTCCGGGATAATTACCAGAAAACTGTCCTCTTTTTGTGTTTCCGATAGCAATTGCGCATAGGTTACCATTTTATTGTATCCGGGATGGGATGGGTAAAAACGTTGCATAAACGAATTCAAACTTTGGGCTCCTTTGAGAAACAGTGCCAGTTCGGAAGTAAAATTCAAAGCAGGTTTAACCTGATCTATTTCCCATCCGGCAGAAAGACTCTTGGGTGAAACTTTTCCGTAGTAAAGATGCTGGGATAACGAAAAGAATGCATCGCTGAGTAAAAGATCGAAACGGGCAATAAAATCAGGCTGTAATAAGAGGTTTTTATTGGTCTGAACTAATTGAGAATAGTGGAGAATAGTATCTGCCAGATAGTCGGACGGGTTCAATCCGTGGTAGTATATATTTTCTATATAACGAGCCATTTCATTTATTAAGCCCATGTTGTCGCTATGTTTTAACCAGCCTGGCGAAAAGTGGTGAGTTGTATAAAAAGTCTCAATTTCTTTCGGGTTTTTTAGGCGAATACCATGAATGGAAATCCCTTTTGTAGAGTCAGACAACTGTATCGTTTTGCGAATGTAGTCCGAGGCCTCCTTTTTTGCTGCAATAAATTGATTTTCAAATACAGTTTCCGGAGTTGTTTCAGAGTTTGTAGAGGTACAGGATTGTAAGAGTAAGATAATGACTGGCAGGTAAATAAGTTTGTTAAAAATCATAATTGATGTTTGTCTATTCTAAAATACAAAAAAATATGCGCGCACAAAATTCCGAAGAATAATCGTAATTTTGAATACATGGAGCATTATTATAAAGCTAAGATCGAGTCACCACGAATTGTCACTCGTTTCCTTGTTCCGGCAGATGCTGTGCACTGGTGTGATTTTGTGAGAAGTAAAGATGCAACAGAGTTTTTTCCGGAATATTATGCTCCGGAGAACCCGCTTCCTGCGGCGGAAAAGTTTTTGTCTAGTCAGTTTACCCGGTATGAAGAGAAGACCTATGGCTTAAAAGCATTGATCGAAAAAGAGACCGGAAATTTTATTGGGTTGTGTGGACTTTTGGGTAAAGAGGTTGATGGGAACTATGAGATAGAGATCGGTTACCAGTTATTGCCTCAATACTGGGGGAAGGGTTATGCAGCCGAAGCAGCGCGCTTGTTTATGGATTTTGCAATAGAGCATCAGTTGATTGACTCGCTGATCTCAATTATTGATGTGGGTAATGTAAAGTCGGAAAGAGTAGCCGAAAAAAATGGTTTCAAAAGAGATAAGAAAACGCTTTATCAGGGATTGGACGTGTGGGTATACAGGCGAGAACTCTCTTCATCGAAATAGGTTTAAATAGATAGTGGATCAGGTTTTGTTTCTCCTGCTTCGGATCTTTATAAAGTTCTATGTATAGTGGTGTCAGCAGGAGAAACAGGACTTAAATTTATGTGATATTGTAAAGCAGAATACCACCTGACAGCCATGTAAGAAGTAGTCCGAGTATCCAGAACATTTTTTCCTGAAAAGTTTGACGAAATGTAGCCAGACCTGTAACAAAGGTTTGAAGTAAGAGTAGTACGCTTGTAAGTAAGCGCAGAACTAAATCACCACCTGATTGCCCGCTTAGATTACTAAGAGCGGCAAAAAAGAGTAATACGAAAATAAGAGGAGGTATTACACCCTGTTTCCATTTTATTGGTCTTTTCAAGGGCTAATACTTATTTAACTTTTATTGCCCCTGCAATCTCTTTCGCTTTTGCTACTACTTCCTCAATATCTGTATCAACCGTATCGTGATACAACCCGACTCCCATACGTCTGTACTTACGGGTGGAAGGCTTTCCGAACAGTCGGATATCAGATGAAGGATAGCTTAAGGCCTTTTCGACTCCTTCAAACTCCGGAGTTTTTTCTTCGGAAATTTCACTGAGAATTACAGCACTGGCTCCGGATTGGAGTAGTTCTATTTCCGGAATAGGCCAACCAAGAATTGCTCGTAAGTGTAACTCGAATTCGTTCAGATTTTGTGTTCCGGCAAGTGTTACCATTCCTGTGTCATGTGGACGTGGGGAGAGTTCTGAAAAGTAAGCTCCTTCTTTAGCTATAAAAAATTCAACGCCCCAGATTCCTGCACCGCCCAGCGCACGGGTAACGTTTTCAGCCATCTCCTGCGCTTCTTTCAGATGAGTTTCCAACATCGGAGCGGGTTGCCAACTTTCCTGATAATCTCCTCTTTCCTGGCGGTGACCAATGGGAGCACAGAATAGTGTTTCCCCGTTCTTTTGAGTGACAGTCAGTAAGGTAATTTCGTAATCAAAATCAACAAAAGACTCAACAATGACTTCTTTCAAATCTCCTCTTGATCCTTCAAGTGCATAATTCCATGCCTTTTCAATATCCTCTTCTGTACGAATAACAGATTGTCCTTTTCCGGAACTGGACATAAGAGGTTTAACAACACAAGGCATTCCGGTATGTGCTACACCGGCTTTTAATTCTTCGTAAGAAGTCGCATATCGGTAGTTGGCTGTACGAACTCCCAGATCTTTTGCCGCAAGATCACGGATTGCTTTTCGGTTCATCGTGAAGTTGGCAGCTTTTGCACTCGGGACAACCTGAATTCCCTGATCTTCGTAAATGTAGAAGCGTTCCGTTCGAATAGCTTCAATTTCAGGTACAATCAAATCCGGTTGATGTTTAGCGACAATGCGATCGAGTTCACTGCCATCTAACATATTAATTACTTCTGATTCATGGGCGACCTGCATTGCCGGAGCACCTTCGTAACTGTCCACTGCAATAATGTATTGTCCGTTACGCTGCGCAGCTATAGCAAATTCTTTACCTAACTCACCCGAACCTAAAAGAAGTATTTTTTTCATCGTAAAACTGTTTGAAGACAACCGTGATTCTTTTGCTTTCAAATTTAGTGATTTTTATCCCACGAATGAGGTGCTTGCGAGGCAAGTTTGTCAAAATCAGTTGAACTGCCAACTGATATGTTTTAATGTAATTAACTACATTTGAGGCAGACCTATAGTTCTGGTACGGATTATATAATGCAAACAATGAAATACTTTTTATTATTATCCTTAACACTGTTAATCGGCTGTTCCGATTTGGATCGTAAGACTATAAATCTTCCTGAGAAAATCAGAAATCTGCCAGTAGGAATAGAAGTTAAGCATAGTGTGGATACAGCCTATGCGTCGTTAAATGATACTCTATCCAGATGGGGTAAATACAAATGGAGCTATGCAACTACTGTTTCAACGATGGATAAGGAGCTGAGGATAATAGAGTTTGGAGGACTTATTGAAGAGAATAACTCTTGGGTTGAAAGGACTATTCGGTCGAGACCATTTAATAATAGAGAGTTTGAAAAATGGTATGGTGCTCCGGACGGAGTCTTAAAAACAGGAAAGGAATATACGGATAATAATAATTGGTCAATGTCTAATAACCTTGGTAATAGAGAAAGTAAAGTAGTATGGTATTTTATTGGTGTGGATAAGGAAGGGAAGAAGTTTGTGGGCTATGAGTTAATTACCAATAAACCCGAATTAAAATAATATTCAGCATATACCATATCTAAACGCTATGTTTTTTATGACAAGTATAGTCGTATCGGAAAACTACGATTTCACACCCACCAACTTCTTAATTTCATTCAACTTCATCAACGCCTCCACCGGAGTCAGTGTATCAATGTCAATCGAAATCAATTCCTCTTTGATGTTTTGTAAAACAGGATCATCAAGCTGAAAGATGCTGAGTTGCATTTCCGGTGAACTGACGGCTTCTACCACTTTGTTTCGCTCCTCGGGTTTGTGTGTCTTTTCAAGGTGCATCAGCATTTTTGTCGCGCGCTGAATTACCTGAGGAGGCATTCCGGCCATTTTAGCGACATGAATACCAAAGGAGTGTTCGCTTCCTCCCTCCATAAGCTTACGAAGAAAAATGACCTTGTTTCCGATTTCCTTAACTGCGACATTGAAATTGCGAATCCGATCAAACTGATGGGTCATTTCATTTAATTCGTGGTAGTGTGTTGCAAATAACGTTTTGCAATGTGCCTGTGGATGCTGATGAAGATATTCGGCAATAGCCCAAGCGATTGAGATCCCGTCATACGTCGAGGTTCCCCGCCCGATTTCATCCAGAAGAACAAGACTTCTGTCTGTGACATTATTCAGAATACTGGCGGTCTCGTTCATTTCTACCATGAACGTCGATTCGCCACTTGAAATGTTGTCCGAAGCTCCGACACGGGTGAAGATTTTATCTACAATTCCTATTTTTGCCTGACTGGCTGGAACAAATGACCCGATCTGTGCCAATAGAGTAATCAACGCTGTCTGACGCAATATGGCTGATTTACCGGACATATTGGGCCCTGTTATCATAATGATTTGTTGGCTGTCTGGGTTCAGATAGACATCGTTGGCAATATATTCTTCTCCCAGAGGTAGCTGTTTTTCAATGACCGGGTGTCGTCCATTTTTGATATCAAGAACTTTCCCGTCATTTACTTCGGGTTTGGTATACTGATTTTCCTGGGCAACTGTAGCAAACGAGTGCAGACAATCTAACATAGCGATGCGTTGCGCATTGCGTTGAATGGTTTCCGTGTAGGGAGCCATGGAAAGAATAAGTTCCTGAAAAAGTTGAGATTCGAGAGCGTGTATTTTGTCTTCTGCTCCCAGAATTTTACTTTCATACTCTTTTAACTCTTCAGTTATATAACGTTCGGCATTTACGAGGGTTTGCTTACGGATCCAGCCTTCAGGTACTTTGTCTTTGTGTGTATTACGGACTTCAATATAATAGCCGAATACATTATTAAAGGCAATTTTCAGTGATGGAATCCCTGTTGCTTCGGATTCTCTTTCTTGTAGTTGATCCAGATAATCTTTCCCTGAAAAAGCAATTTTTCGGAGTTCATCCAGGTCTTTGTGAAAACCATCGGCAATTACAGATCCTTTTCCTACTGCAATAGCCGGTTCGGGATGCAGCTGCGTGTCGATCATTTCCAGAAACTTCTCACATAAGTCCAACTGACCGGCGATTTGTGAAATGGCTTCCGAATCAGCAGCACTCAATTTCTCGCGTATCGGTTGTAATTCGCGAATTGCATTACGGAGAATAATAACCTCCTTGGGGTTAATCCGTCCGACAGCAACCTTCGAAATCAATCGTTCCAGATCTCCGATCTGATCCAGGTGAAAAGCAAGTGTTTCTGCATCTTCAGGATGTGTAACGAAGAACTCAACAGCATCCAGTCGTTGCTGTATCGTTTTAAGGTCTTTCATTGGCAAAACCATCCAGCGTTTTAGCATACGTCCTCCCATCGGAGTGAGTGTCTGATCAATAATATCGATTAAAACCGTCGCACCGATATTTTGTGAATGGATCAATTCGAGATTTCGGATCGTAAATCGGTCTAGCCAAACGTATTTATCCTCTTCAATTCGATTAATTCGTGTAATGTGTCCGATTCGGTCGTGCTGCGTTTCTGAAAGATAATGCAAAGCCGCTCCGGCTGCGATAATTCCTTGTGAAAGATGTTCAATTCCGAATCCCTTCAAAGAAGCTGTGCCAAATTGTTTATTAAGAATCTCATCGGCAAAATCAGTTGTAAAAACCCAGTCTTCCAGTTTAAAGGTGTAGAATCCTTCTCCAAAAACTTCTTTAAACCGTGAGGTGCGATTTTTCTGGTACAATACCTCACTGGGTTTGAATCCCTGTAAAAGCTTGTCGATATACTCTTCCGTTCCTTCTGCTACAAGAAACTCACCTGTCGATATATCAAGAAATGCAACTCCAGAGCTGTTTTTCCCGAAATGAACAGAGGCAAGAAAGTTGTTTTGTTTGTTTTGAAGTACCTGGTCGTTAAAAGCAACTCCGGGAGTTACAAGTTCGGTAACCCCTCTCTTGACAATTGTTTTTGTCATTTTCGGGTCTTCAAGCTGATCACAGATTGCAACACGCTGTCCGGCTTTTACCAGTTTGGGCAGGTAAGATTCAAGCGAGTGATGTGGAAAGCCTGCCAGTTCGATATGAGAAGCCGAACCGTTTTTTCGTTTCGTAAGAATGATTCCCAATATCCTGGATGCCTTTACCGCATCGTCTCCAAAAGTTTCATAAAAATCCCCAACGCGAAACAATAACAAAGCATCAGGATGCTTTGCCTTGATCTGATTATATTGCTTCATCAAAGGAGTCTCCGCTACTTTTTTCTCTTTCCCTGCCAATGTTGTGATTTTTTAGAATCGTAAATGTAAAATAAACCCGAAAAACAGCCAATTTACGATCAGGGGACTTTTCAATAATTATGAACAGTTCCAAATTTTATTCTTTAGGGACAAGGTGCCTCTTGTCATTGAGCAGGAATATATAGAAGTAGGAAGTGGCAAGTTGATAAATAGTTTATCTTTGCGCCCTTTCAATTTACCGAAAAAGCTGTTTTTGGTGCAGGAAGTAAACAAAATCTAAATATAAAATCAACATGAGAGTACTTATCATTTTTTTGATGTTTTTTTACGGGGTAGCATTCGGACAAGATTATAAAGAACTAGATCGAGAGGTTTATGTCTACAAGACCTTTGAAGATGCACAAAATGATAAGGGAGAATTCATAGGAGAATATGAGTCACATAAATGGACGAATGACTTAGTTTCTAACAAGAATATTTTGTTTGTCAAAAAAGATGGGGTTGAAATAAAATATCCATTAAAACATGATGAGTTATGGGGTTTTCGTGTAGGTAACGTAGTGTTTAGAATGGCGAAAAGACTTCCGGTAACGATTGTGAAGATTAGCGATTTAATTTTTTACAATGATGGATATATGTTTTTGAATTATCTTGACGGAGAGGGAATGAAAACAACCAGATCGACAGATGTAATCTATTATTCGGATAATTTGGAAAGTGATATACATGTGATAAATCGGGTTCTGACATATAAAAAAGATATTCCTGAAATGGAAGGTTTCCTGAAGTGTATTGATGAGAGTCTTCATCTTAGAGGATATCAGAATCGGGTTGATGGTTGTACGGTTTGTATAGAGGAGTATTACGGAGATGATAGAGATTAATCTAAATTTCTTTGCTTGTTAAGTTCTGTTCACTTTCTTTATTTTTGTCAAAAATGAAATCGGATGGATAACCAAAACAGGAAATTGAAATTGTGGGAGCTGGGAAGGGTTTCTAACGAGGAATTCAAAGAGCAGGATAAATTTCCTGTTATTCTTGTTTTGGATAATATCCGTAGCCTGAATAATGTTGGTACATTTTTCAGAACAGGAGATGCATTTAATGTTCAGAAAATTTTTCTCTGCGGTATTACAGCAAAACCACCACACAGAGATATTCATAAAACAGCATTGGGAGCTACAGAAACGGTCGAGTGGGAGTATGCTCAGTCGACTGTTGATACGATTCACCAACTGAAGTCAGAAGGAGTGCGTACTCTGGTCTTGGAACAAACGGAACAAACTACGATGTTACAGACATTGGAATGGAACGGGAAAGAACCGGTTGCGCTTATTTTTGGAAACGAGGTAGATGGAGTACAGCAGGAAGTAGTTGATTGTTGTGATGAAGTGGTAGAAATTCCTCAGTTTGGAACGAAACATTCCTTCAATGTATCGGTTTCTGCCGGAATCGTTCTTTGGGAATTGATCCGAAAAATTGTCTAAAAGATAAGGAGTGCGGAAATAAAAACAATTCCACCAACAACAAACAGCAATAGGGTATAGGGAAGAATTTCTCCCGCTTTCAGTTTTGTAATTCCCAGAAGTGGGAGTGCCCAAAAAGGTTGCAGCATATTTGTCCATTGGTCACCGTACGATAACGCCATAACGGTTTTAGGAATGCTTACTCCCAGTTCCTGTGCGGATTGAAGAAGCATAGGTCCCTGAATATACCATTGACCTCCTCCGCTGGGGACAAAAAAGTTGACGATTCCAGCCCCCAGAAAAGAAAGAACGGGAAAAGTGGTTGGTGTAGCAGTGGAGGTGAGAAAATCTGAGATTTCCTGTATTAATCCCGAACCACTCATAATTCCCATAATCCCAAAATATAATGGAAACTGGATCAGGATACCTGCGCCATCAGAAATAGAGGTATTAATTCCCTGCAAAAAGGAACGGATGGAGCCATGTAAGAGTAGTGATAGACCTAATAGCGTAAAATTAATAAAGTTGACAGAGATAAAACCCAGTGTTGTTGAGCCTTTAAAGTTATAAGCAACCCAGAAGGCCGTTAGGATAAACAGTATCCCTATGATTGATCCGAATACGGTGTTAGAATCAAGTTGAGTTGATGGAGTAGATTCGGTAGTAGAGCTTGTTTCACTTGCTAAATCGAGAAAAGGAAGCGATTCTGACTGAGTTTTCTTTCCGACCAAATACAGCAGGAAGGGAATGAGGAGAAGCATTACCGAAGCGGTAGTGAGGTTTAAAGGGGAGAGTAGAGTCTCTTCAAAAGAGAGCGAAGAAGGAAGTGTGTTAGAAACCTGATAACCTGCATTTGTCATCATAGCAGTGATTGAGTCCGGTTCCATTGCTTTTGTCGGAGCGCTACCTGAAATCCCGCCATGCCAGATTAACATTCCACTATAGGCGGCGGCGCCAATCAATCCATAATTGAGTTCGCGGTTGTTTTTTTTGAATTTCTCTCCGACTTTACGTGCTAATAAAGCTCCGAAAACTAATCCCATTCCCCAGTTGAAATAACTGACCAACATGGTTGCCAAAGCGACAGTAAAAGCACTTGTTGCGCTGTCGGTACAATAAATCAGCAGTTTATTTAGTATTCGGGCAACAAAAGGAGTTAAGGCAAGGCAGTGTCCCAGAATCAGAATCAACATCATCTGGAAACCAAAATAAAGTCCACCGGAGGAAGTGTCCCAAAGTCCTTTTTGCCAGTCAGTTGCTAGTTTCCCTGTGTATTCCATTATTCCCGTATGTTCCGGACGGGTGAGTAAAAGAGCCATGATAAATGTGAACAGCGTCAGTAAAATAGCAATACTGAAAGGAGAGGGAACATACTTCTGAAGAAAATTCGTCATAGGCTCAAAAAAAACACCTGATTATCGAAATAACCAGGTGTTGAAGATAAATAAATTCCTGTAACTAGAATGGAAGGTCGTCGTCTCCTTCTTCTACAAACGTCTCAGCACTATCCGAAGAAGCTGGAGACATATCTTGTGGAGTTGGCATTCCTCCGCTTTGTTTTTCAATTTTCCATACATCAAGAGAGTTGAAATAGCGCACCTCACCGGAAGGGCTGGTCCACTCTCTTCCGCGGATAAAGAAAGAAACGGAAACCATCTCATTGAGCTGCATGTCATTAAGCAAATCGGTTTTGTCTTGTGTTAATTGAAACAAAACATCCTGAGGGTATTGTCCGGAATTGTCCGTAACAACAAATTCTCTTTTTCTGAATTTTTCTGAAATAACCTGCGTGTCATTAATGACTTTGATGTTTCCTACTAATGTATACATATAACTTTTCGTGTTTTACGGGTTAATTATTGAAAGACAAAAGCGTTTTCCAGGCTTCTGCTACTTTATTCTCTTTTAATAAGGATTGTGCTAATTTATGCAATTCTTTCTCGAGTTCAATAGGATTGTCTTCTAATTTTACGAACAAATCGCTTAATTCAATGAGTTTATACTCGTTTACATCTGTCTCATTCGGGAGTTCTTCCACATTTGCCAGAATGCCAAGATCGTTTCCTGTGAGTATAGCGCTGTTGCGGATGTCATCCGGAAGATTATCAAATCCTATCCCTATGGTTGTGAGGGGTTTTTGAACTTCAAACATCGAGTTTTTATCTGCTCTGCAGTACCAGTTTCCTCCCATTCGTGAAACCAGATCGATCTTTAATTGATCAATTTTCCCATTCTCATCCAAAACTTTCTCATTGATATGTATGCGTGTTACTTCACAAATTACAAGGTTCCCGGCTCCCCCACCTTCACCAAGTTCTTTCACCTCTGTTACTTTACACTCAAACTGAACAGGGGACTCTGCTACACGCATTGGCTGAACCGTTTCGGAAGGAAGCGGAGTGAATCCGGACTTTACAAACTCATCAATCTCGGGAGAATAAGGAGAGCTTGCCAGACTCATTTGGTGTACCATATCATAACTGACAATATTGATCACGCATTCCGGAATACGTTTAACATTGTTATACGTGTCTTTTGTTTCATTTGTTCTTCCACTACGTGCCGGAGAAAATATAAGTACCGGGGGATTTGCACTGAAAACATTGAAGAAGCTAAAAGGAGCCAGATTATTATGACCATTTTCGTCAATCGTGCTGGCAAAAGCTATCGGACGAGGTCCGATGGCTCCTAATAAGTAGCCATGGAGTTGAGGTACAGGGAGTGATTTTGGATCAATTGATAACATTCTATCTGTTTTTCCGACAAAGGTAACAATGAAACCTTGCTTATGAAAATCTTGTCAGATACATTTTTTATTCATAGGTGGATAAAATAAGTGATTTCCTGTTGATAAATAGCGTTTTAGATTGAGTGTCCGGGTTGAGGCACTTATGCATGCCGGAGTCGCTTCATCGGACGAATAAAAAAAGAGTAAAAAAAAATGAAAAAATTGTTTGGAGATTCAAAAAAACGTTATCTTTGCAGTCCCAAACGGGTTAAAGGTCTTTGTTTATTGCGGGTGTGGTGAAATTGGTAGACACGCTAGACTTAGGATCTAGTGCTTCACGGCGTGGGGGTTCGAGTCCCTCCACCCGCACGATTTAATGGTATAAGATCGGTTCGCCTCTTATACCATTTTTTATTTAACCATATTTGTGTTGAAATGAATGTAATTCGTGAAAACGTTGATGCGCTAAACGCAGTTTTGAAAGTGCAGATTGCTCCTGAAGATTATCTGGGGAAAGTAGAGAAAGCACTTGAAGATTATAGAAAACGCGCTAATATTCCGGGATTCCGTAAAGGAAAAGTTCCTATGGGGCTTGTGAAAAAGCAATACGGTAAAGGGGTGTTAGCTGAAGAATTGAATAAAACGGTAAACGAAGCTCTTTACAATTACCTGAATGCTGAAAAGGTAGAGATATTGGGGAATCCGATTCCAAAGTATGATGCTGAAGTAAAAGGTGATTGGGATAATCCTTCGGATTTTGAGTTTCAATACGAAATCGGACTTACACCTGAGTTTGAAATTAAGCTTTCAGGACGTAACAAGTTTGACTACGTTAAAGTAAAGACAGATGACAAATTAGTAGATCAGCAGATTGATGATTTGCGTCGTCGTTACGGTAAATTGATCGCCGGAGAAGAAGTGACAGGTACGGAATTAGTGCTGGGTCAGTTTGTTGAGTTGGACGAAAACGGAGAGATCAAAGAAGGTGGTGTAATGAATTCTTCTACAGTAAGTATTGAATTTGTAGAAGATAAAGCTACTTTGAAAGAGCTGAAAGGTAAAAAAGTAGGAGATAAATTAGTTGTTGATCCTGCTAAGTTGGCAAAAGGTGAAGCTGATCTTGCTGCTATGTTGGGAGTAACGAAGGAAGACCTTCCTAATCTAAACGATAAATTCCAGTTTACGATCAATGAGATTCGTAAAATGGAAATGGCAGAACTGAATCAGGAGTTGTTTGACAAACTTTTTGGTGAGGGTGAAGTAAAGTCAGAAGCGGAAATGCGCGAGCGTATCTCTAATGATATGAACGGTATGTTTGATGGTGATAGCGACCGTTTGTTTACACGTAAAGTGTATGATCATCTGATAGAAAAGACAGAAATGGCTTTGCCTGATGAGTTTCTTAAGCGATGGATCAAGATGTCAAATCAGAAAGAAATTACTGATGAGCAGATTGAAGCAGAGTACGATGAGTACGCTAAAGGTCTGAGATGGCAGTTGATTCAGGGGAAATTATTTAAGGATAATGAAGTGAAAATTAACCCGGATGAAGCATTAGAGTTTACAAAATCATTACTTGTTTCTCAATATGCACAGTACGGTATTCCTGCTCCTGAAGATAATGAATTGACAGAGTCTGCCAGAAAGGTTTTAGCCAATCAGGAAGAAGCAAATCGTGTATACGATATGTTGGCTGAACGCAAACTAACAGAACTGTTCAAAGGAATTGTGAAATTGAACGAAAAAGAAGTTTCCTACGATGAGTTTGTTAAGCTGGCTCAGGGAAATTAAATAAAAGCTTAGCTTAGGTTTTAAGGGTCGTACTGTATTGTACGGCCTTTTTTATTGGTAGCAGACTCTGGTGAATAATTTGAATCTTCAGGTTGTCGGAGAAAGCTTCAGAATGTTTATCTTTAACCCAATTGAACTAAAACAGAAGAGATATGTTTGACCAGAATGAATTTAAAAAATACGCAACAAAGCACCAGGGAATCAGCAGTATGCACCTGGATAGTTATATTGAATCCTCGCTCACTCCTTATATCATTGAAGAGCGTCAACTGAATGTTGCTCAGATGGATGTGTTCTCGCGCCTGATGATGGATCGCATCATTTTTCTAGGTACGGGAATTAATGATCAGGTGGCAAATATCATTACAGCTCAGTTGTTGTTTTTGGAGTCTGTAGATGCTAAGAAAGATATTCAGATTTACCTGAATTCTCCGGGAGGTTCTGTTTACGCAGGCTTGGGGATTTATGACACGATGCAATACATTCAGTGTGATGTGGCAACGATTTGTACAGGAATTGCAGCTTCGATGGGGGCAGTATTATTGTGTGCAGGTGCAGATGGGAAACGTTCCGCTTTGAAGCACTCTCGCGTAATGATTCACCAGCCTTTAGGAGGAGCCCAGGGACAAGCTTCAGATATTGAAATTACTGCACGTGAGATTCTGAAGTTGAAGAAAGAATTATACGATATCATTGCTACTCACAGTAAGCAGGAGTACGATAAAGTATATGCTGATTCGGATCGGGATTACTGGATGACTGCGCAGGAAGCAAAAGACTATGGAATGGTAGATGAGGTTTTGCTTCGCAATTCAAAATAGACTATCTTTGCAGAAAATTAGAAAAAGGGTCAAACGTCGCTGACGTATGACCTTTTTTGTCAGGATTAAAACTATATGTCAAAAAAAGAAACCACATGTTCGTTCTGCGGACGATCAAGAAGTCAGGTGAATGTCTTGATTGCCGGGATTTCAGGACACATCTGTGATCACTGTATTACGCAGGCGCAAAGCATTATAAAAGATGAAACGGCTGCATACCCGCAACAGGATGATGCTCCTGTAAATGTCCTCAAGCCGAAAGAGATAAAAGCTTCGTTAGAGGATTATGTTATTGGTCAGGATGATGCAAAGAAAGTTTTATCCGTTGCAGTGTATAATCACTACAAGAGATTAGGGCAAAAACCTTCCAAAAATGAAGTGGAGATAGAAAAGTCCAATGTCATTTTGGTAGGGCGAACAGGAACAGGGAAAACATTACTGGCCAAAACAATTGCGCGAATGTTAAATGTTCCGTTTTGTATCGCTGACGCGACTGTTTTAACAGAGGCTGGTTACGTAGGTGAGGATGTGGAGAGTATTCTTTCGCGTTTGTTACAGGCTGCTGATTACAATCCAAAGGCTGCGGAAAAAGGAATCGTTTTTATTGATGAGATAGATAAGATTGCCAGAAAATCAGACAATCCTTCTATTACGAGAGATGTTTCGGGAGAAGGTGTTCAGCAGGCTCTGCTTAAATTATTGGAAGGTTCTGTTGTAAATGTACCACCACAAGGAGGAAGAAAACATCCTGAGCAGAAGATGATCCAGATTGATACAAAGAATATACTGTTTATCTGTGGTGGAGCTTTCGATGGAATAGAAAAAGTTATTGCGCGACGTGTAAATAGTCAGGCAATAGGTTTTAGTTCGGCAGATCGCGAGAAAATTGACGGAGAGAACTTATTGAAATACATCAATCCGACAGATTTGAAGTCATTCGGGTTAATCCCTGAATTAATCGGTCGTTTTCCGGTTTTGACTTACTTAAATCCGCTAGATGCGGCAAGTCTCAGAAAGATCCTTACAGAACCTAAAAATGCACTAGTTAAACAATATGTTCGTTTGTTCGAATTAGATGGCATTCGTTTGACATTCGAATCGGAAGCATTGGATTTCATTGTAGAGAAGGCTGTTGAATTTAAATTGGGAGCAAGAGGGTTGCGGTCAATTTGTGAAGCGATCCTGAATGATGCAATGTTTGAAGCACCTTCATCTGAGGAAATGAAAGAATTAAAGATTACGGCTCAGTATGCAGAGGAACAATTCTCTAAATCAAAGCTGGCAAAATTAAAGGTAGCATAGCCGGATCTTAGGATAAAATAAAAATCCCTGCTTATTGAAAGCGGGGATTTTTTTATTCATGGGGTATCAAAAGATAATTAATCTTTTTTCTCAATAGAACATGTTGCACTTGCTATAGCTTCCTTGGAATCTTTTTCTATTTCCTCACATCTGCTTTCAGCGTCTTTTTTAGTAGAATTTTCTATTACTTCAGCTTCACCTGAGAAGCCAAACGCACTACAGACACAAACATAATCTTTCTTACAGGATGAAAAACTGATAAGAGTAACAGCAGCAATAGCAAAAATTGATTTTAATTTCATATTTATAAATATTAGTTGATAGAGCATTTAACTTGATTCATTCCGGGGATTCCTTCTCCTTCTTTATGAATACTGGTTTCTAAATCTTCACATTTACTTTTTGCATCCTTTTCTGAAACATTAAGGTAGATTTCAGAACTGGAATAGCTATAGGCAGAGCATTCACAAGTGTAGTCTTTCTTGCAAGATACAAGTGTAAGCATTAGCGTTGCGGGTAGGAAGACAGACAGATTTCTTTTCATAGTTTACAATTATTCATTTAGTAACGACTAAAAGTAGGAAAGAAAATGAATCGAAGATGTTAACTATTAATATCTTAACAAGATGAAGGGAAATTGTAGTTTTATTAACTGTGGGGTCGTTTTAGGAAGGGTAGGTGCGATCTTTATTCCGTCAAACAAAAAAGTATGTGAAAAACAAAGGGAGCATTTAGAAAATGCTCCCCTTTTAAGAAAAATGAGTCTTCAATTATTTTGTAGACCAAGTTCCTCCAGCATTTTTACAAGTAGTCTCAGTAGCTTCAGCAGCATCTTTGTCTAAACCTGGGTAGTCTTGAGATAAAGAAACACCATCAGCTTCCCAAGTACAAACGTAATCTTTCTTACAAGATGCTAGAGAAAGCATCGCTACTGCTGCTGCAGCAAATACAAATTTAATTTTCATGATATAAAAAATTAGGGTTAAAAAATACACTTCTAAATACTTTATACCTCGTTAGGTTAAAGCAGGCAATGCAAAACTAGCAGTTTTATTGAAAAAACCAAATTTTTTCAATAAAATTCAAAAATCTTAACTGGTTCGTTTTGATTGCTCTAGATTATTTTTTGAAATTATCAGAAACAATCAGATCCTTTGTACCGTGTGTCCAGGAGTAGAAACCTTCACCTGATTTAACCCCTCTTTTACCAGCTGTCACCATATTTACTAAAAGTGGGCATGGAGCATATTTGGGGTTACCAAATCCTTCGTATAATACATTCATAATAGCAAGACAAACATCCAGCCCGATAAAATCGGCTAACTGAAGTGGTCCCATTGGATGTGCCATTCCAAGTTTCATTACTGTATCAATCTCTTCAACACCGGCAACGCCTTCATGTAAAGTAATAATTGCTTCATTAATCATAGGCATTAGAATGCGGTTTGCAACGAATCCGGGATAATCATTTACTTCTACAGGAACTTTACCAAGCTTTTTCGATGTCTCCATAATAAGATTGGTAACCTCATCAGATGTACTATATCCCCTGATAATCTCTACCAATTTCATAACGGGAACCGGATTCATAAAATGCATTCCGATTACTTTGTCCGGACGATTAGTAACTGCAGCAATTTGGGTAATCGAAATGGAACTTGTATTACTTGCTAGAATGACATCGTCCGAAGTAGCTTCCGAAAGATCGCGGAAAATCTTAAGTTTCAGATCAACATTTTCTGTAGCTGCTTCAACAACCAGTTGAACATCTTTTACGCCTTCTTTCATGTCAGTGAAAGTGGTAATGTTACCCAGAGTTGCTGATTTGTCGGCCTCCGAAATTTTTTCTTTGGCGATCATTCTGTCCAGATTCTTGGTTATCGTCGCGACACCTTTATCTAAAGCAGATTGTGAAATGTCAATTAATGCTACTTTATATCCTTTTTGCGCAAAGACATGTGCAATTCCGTTACCCATTGTCCCGGAACCGATTACTGCTACATTTTTCATGATGTATAATTAATTTTTATCAATTTTCGTATTGGGTAAAGTTAGTAATTGTTATCAAAGTTTAGTGAGAATGCTCACACAAATGCTAAGGGATACGGCACAGAGATAAATTTGAAAGACGCGTTTTTCTATTGAAGGATATATTGTGTTTTTTTGTAAATTGGGGCAAAAAAGGACTATGAAATCATTTATTGCAGCTGTATTAGTATGTTTTATTATGCCTGTATTTGCACAATCTGATATTGAGGGGTACTGGGTCACGATTGACGATGAAACCAATAAGCCAAAATCAATTGTTGAACTGAAGGTTGTTCAGGGAAAGGTAGAAGGAACAATTGTGAAACTCTATCCGCGTCCCGGAAGACCTGATGATCCGGTTTGTGAAGAATGTGAAGATCATAGAAAAGGGAAGAAAATTGTTGGGATGAAAATAGTCGAAGGTCTCTACAAGAAAGGAAGTGAGTACAAAGGTGGTGAAATTCTTGACCCAGCAAACGGGAAAATATACTCGTGTAAAATCTGGTTGTCAGATTCGAATAAGAATCAACTGAATGTTCGTGGTTATCTGGGACCTTTCTACAGAACACAAAAATGGATAAGGTTTACAGGGAAGAATGATTAAGTACTGTTCTCTCACCTTTTTATTTCTTTGTGTAGTATCAGGAACAGTCGGGCAGAATCTTCAACCTACAGATGATCAGATAAACCTGCAGAAATACTGGTATTACAGATGGCGCCTTCAGAATGATTTTGTTAAGGTCGGAGAAGGGGTTGGACATTCATTACCCATACAAAGTCGCAAAGGAATCTGGTGGGTGAATGATATCGAAGTGGTAGACGCGACCATTTATCTGGGGTTTTACATTGGTGTATTAGCGACCGAGTATAGACTTTTACTCAATAATCAACGGTATGAGGATGTTGAAAAAACGAAGACAGAACTCTATTATGCCATCAAGGCGTACGAGCGGTTGGATCGTTTTGGAGAAGAAATGTTTGGAAAGGAAGGGGTGATTAACGGATATATAGCGCGTGATGATATCCCGTGTGATTTTATAGATTCACTGGTCAATCCGGATAACTATCGGCACTTCAATCAGAATAAAACAATTGCTCCCGGAACAGGTAGCGTGTACAAGATACAGACGTCAGATTATTGTTTTGACGGAGAACCATTGAAAGATTTGGCGGATGTAAAAGCTACACCTGAGATGTCACAGGATCAGGTGTTGTGGCTGTTAATGGGCTATATGCTTGTAGAAAAATCTTTTGATCAGGGAATGGACTCGGTAGCGCTACAGGATGGTACCCGTGTAAAATATGACTTTCACTTTCAGGCAAGAAGGCATGCAACGAATATGATTAATTACTGTCGTTATAAGTATCCTGAGAAACCTGATAAAACAAAATGGAGGATTTTCAGACCGGATGGTGAAAAAGTGTTTCCCGGACAAAACGTTTTTGCATTCAAATATCCATTGAGTCACATAGGTGAAATGATGTATACAGAAAAGGCTGAAAATGCCCAACCTTTTAAAAAGAAACCGGGAAGATTCCAGTGGGGATTGACCAAAATATGGATTCCCTATAAAAATGTTAACGGGCAAATGATTACCATTTTAGCGGCTATGTCCGGGAAGTGGGGAAAAGATGTGGAGAAGACCGTAAAGAGAATTGAACGTACATGGGAAGAAAGTAATTGGGGGAATTTCTATCTTCCGTTGATGAATTATCTTCACGGAGTAGATATTGATGCCTATGAAATTGAAGATAAGGTGCATGCTGATTTAAATCAGGCACCGGTCTACGGTACGCATAACATGACAAATGGTATTGTTGAAGATTTCGCAAAAGAAAATGGAATTCCTGTATCTCCCGAAGGCTGGACATGTCATTTAAAGTACAGTAGCGCTGAAAAGTATCAGAATAGCGGTTATGCTGATGAAAACGTGTACAGAGGGTTCTATGCCGGTTTGGATTATATGTTAATGCACAATTTGTATTATCTGACAGCTAAACGAGAGTTACCAGAGTATCAGAATCTCACTGACAGAATAATTGATGCTACTGTCATTGAGAAGAAGGATGAGGGGAAAGTATTCAATTCGTTTCATACTATTGAGTTGAAGAACAGTGATTCATTATGCTATTTTCTTCATTTACGCACAGGGTATGAAATTAGGGGAGAAGGTGCCCGGATGAAAATGCGTGAGGGTATGATTGAAACCCGGTTCAGAAGGTTTGATCCCTGGAAACCTGGAAATATTCAGAGCAATAGTTACGATTGGCACGAAGAATTTAAGCTGAAAAAACATCACTGGGATGCTGATTATCATTAAAAGGTAGTTATATTTGCCGAAAATTTTTTTGAACATGTCAATTGCAGAAATTTTCGAATCGGGAGAGCGAAAACAAGATAAAGGTCACTTCAGAAACCTTGTATTATTAGCGAGAGCTGATGGAGGTGTAAGTGAGGAAGAGCAGGTGTTGCTTAACCGAATTGCACGACGTTTAAGTCTTACGCAGGCACAGGTTGAAGATATTTGTGAGAATCCTGAGCGTTATCCTGTTACACCACCTTCCGGAAAAGAAGAACGAATTGAGCGGTTTGTACAGTTGTGCGAAATGATTGCTCTGGATGGAGAGGTGACTTCAGGAGAGCAAAAAGTAATCCATCGGATAGCTATTGCACTGGGTTTTACGGAAGGTAACTACAATGAATTGTTTGAAAAGACAATTAAGATGTTCAAAGAGGGGAAAACCCGAACAATGATATTGGAAGAGCTTATATAATCGAAAAAGCTGAGTCTATAAGAAACTCCTGTTGCAGATGCGGCGGGAGTTTTTGTTTGGTATTATCGCTGTTTCATATAGCCGGGTTGGTCTTCCGGAATATCCAGTATCCAGGTGTAATAACCAATGAAGTGTGAGTTGAAGAACCCGTGCCTTTTGTAGAGGGTGTCGGGAATATAGACACGCTGGGTGTCATGAAGACCGTCAACCTTGGTTTGCGGAGCTACACCATCCAACATGCAGGGAGCTGACGATTTCCACCGTTCATGGTTACAACCGTATTGCCAGACTTTTTGCCATTCCTCCAAATATACTTTACCACTTTCTGCATTTTCAGGAGCAATGATGTAAAATTCGCCAAAGTTTATTTTACCCCTTAATTCTTCCAGCATTCCAAGTGTATAGGCAAATCCCATTGAATGCGCTACGATAAACAAGGTGTCATTAAATGATTTGTTTGGAACTTCATTAAGTAACTGTAGTAAATTCAAACCGGCTATTTTTCCATTTTCTTTTCGTTTGTTAAATCCTGATTTGTTTGCGTTGTCTGGAAGAAGAGTAGCTGTTTCTCGCTTGGTTGAGCCAAACCATCTTGATCCGCCAGCATCTGTATATTGACAAATGTGGTGTTCCGGGTTTGAGCAACGTTTTGGATATTTGTTTGCAAGAGATGTAAAGTTAAGCAGACTCCGGTGATTGGATGTGGCTACAGAAAAGTGACCATCTGCATAAAACGTTTCACTCGGATTGATGCGTTTTTGCATGACAAGATCAAATTCCTGCCAGGGACGCCAATAATCATACCGATCGAAGTTGTAGATAAGATTTCGTGAATCGGGAAATTCCAGACCGTTTTTACGAATGTCAGCAAAGTTCTCTTCGAATGTGCGACCTATGGAAGTGGGACGGTATCCATTGACAAAAACTAAAATTCGTTTGGCAGGGTCCTCGTCAGGGATAAGTCGGTCCGTGATATTAAAACCGGTATGATTGAATACTTTCTGGTGATCGTAGTAGCCATTTTCATCCATATAGTTGACAACAAAATAATGACTGGAGGCAGGTTCTTTATACTGAAACGTAACCACAATAAGAGAATCATTCTCTGATTTTAGTTTATACTTGTTCCATTTACCTGTGCTGTCTTTGTGTGCTTCAAAATAGAGTACTTTTTTACGACGTTTCATAAACCAGCTTTCTCCACGTTTTAGTAAGATCTCAGAAGACATTTCTTCCTCATTGGCACGTTTCAGATTCTTATTGTATAGGATATAACGATAGGCCTGTGGGTATTCTGTTCCTTTAAGTTCTTCAAGATACCCCGAAGTTACTTCATACTTATCAAGCTCTGCGTTGATAAAGAAAAAAACAAATACGATTAGTGTAAGTCCTACTAGCGAAACTCCTCTTTTTAGTAAAAGCTCCCAGATCCGTACTTTTCCTTCTTTCTTTTCAAATCGGGAGCGAAGTTGTCTATTACCGATCCAAACCAACAATAAAATACATACGCTGGCGATAATATGCCACCAGCAAACAAAATACTGACCAATCGAAAATAAAGGTTTGAAGAGAAGGTCCTGAATATCCAAATGATAGGATAAATAGTTTTTCTTGAAAGGTCTTTTTATTGCAGAAAGTAAGTTGCCTTCTTCTGTCCGGATATAACCATTTTCGTCTTCTTCCCAAAAATAATAAGCAACCCGACCGTTATTGGTGCGAACATCTTCATCCGCATCAAAAAAAGAATAACTTCCTGTTCCGTGTCGAAGCTGATCCCATTGAAAATGGGTTAGATGGATCCTTCCAAGTGTGTCCATCAGATTGTTTGTAGATCCGGCAGTGGGACCCTGATCGGCCCAGCTTTCTTGTAGAAACCCAATGCCTCTTCCCAGACTTTTTGCCAGTTGTAGATAAAAAACAGAGTCTGCTTCATCTTTTAAAAAGCCCATCGCCTTATTTCGGGGCATGAAGCTTTTTATGTGGGGATCAACAAATCCTGAAATAACGAAAATATAGTTTGCCTTTTTTTCGGCTGTGGGGTTTAGATCAAACCAGGTATCACGCAAACTACGCATTTGATGTGTATAATGATCAAATCCCTGAGGAGGATTGTCAAAAAGAATCGTGGAATCAAAGTCAGAATGAATGAAACAAGGACCAATCTCAACTTCAAAACTGAGGTTGGCGGGCTTAAAAACCGTATTTAGATAAATCTGGACACTATCTTTTGAGAAGGTTCTCGGTACAAGAGGGATTAGGATCAGCTTTTCCGTTTCTTTCGGGTAGACATTGACCCGTAACCGACCAATAATGGTGCTGTCATAATACGCTTTCAGTACATAACTTTCTTCCTGTTCGGGAAGTTGTACGGTAATTGTACTGTCATTTCTGAATACATATTTTAGCCCTGTCTTGAGTGTGTCATTTATTCTGAAGGATAATTTCCCGGGGTTAAAATCGACAGGATTAACAAGAATAGCATCTACCAGATCTTTTGCTCGGAAGCCTACAGATTTATAGGGAATGTAATAGTTGCCGGAAAGGGGTAAATTCCAGAGATCATATTTGTCTTCCCATTCCGGGTAACGAAAAGAGTCAAAACCGTAAGACTGTTTAGGGTTACTTCTGAATTCAATAAAAGGAAGTTGCCCGGCTTCTCTATAGGTGGAAATGATTTGATTCTGACCTGTTACTGAAAGCATCAGTCCGAAGAAAACGAGAAGAATCAAGCACTTTCGCATATTACCGTGTCGTAGTTTCCGAAAATAAAATCCTGCATTCGGGCTATTCATCAAAGATAGCCAATTTCATTCATCTATTCCGAATTAGTTTGTTTGCTTTCAGGAACAGGATAGCGATCTTTACTACCCCATACGAACAATTGGGATAAATATTCTACCTTTGACACGAGTTCTTTAAGTTGATTCTTACAATCAAACGGAAAAGGTTACATCGGATGATGTATGAAAAGGGAATCGTGTGTAAATCACGAACTGTCGCGCAACTGTAAGTAACGTAAAGGTTTTGGCTGAAATACCCACTGTCTGTCAATGAATGGATGGGAAGGGAGCCGGAATTGTTACAAGTCAGGAGACCTGCCTGTTCCGATAGGGTTTAACTTTCGCGATTTGAAGTTGAAAACCAGGTATGATACGTAGGTAAGGGTGTTACTGTTTGGGTAAACACTTCTACTGTTGTTGTGCCCTATCTTCAATACAAATCCGAGATAAAAGTTCTACAAGAGTAGGTACATCATGTGCTTCTTAATACAAAAGAGGGAAACCAATGCGGCAAAACGGGAATAAGAAATGTTCGCAATGCGGAATAGAGTTTTATTGCAATGCAAATCAAATCGATCAATGCCATTGTAGTACAGTGATACTAACGACAGAGCAGCAGGAGTTGCTAAAGCAATGTTATGACGATTGTCTTTGCAATAGCTGTTTGATGAAGATTGAAAAAAATACTGATAATAAAAGTAAGTTATGACAAAAGATGAAAAAATTAGCAGGTCGGAAACACGTATTTTTAAAGCTGTTTTTCCAAACACAACGAACCACTATGATACACTATTCGGGGGAACCGCCATGCAATTAATGGATGAGGTTGCTTTTATTACAGCAACTCGTTTTAGCAGACAGCGTATGGTAACGGTAAGTAGTGACCGTATTGATTTCAAAAAACCGATCCCGGCAGGAACCATTATAGAGTTAGTGGGGAGAATTACATATTTGGGAAATACAAGTCTTAAAGTGCGGGTAGATATCTATATCGAACAGATGTATTCGGATGAGAGAGAGAAGGCGGTTAGTGGCGAATTTACTTTTGTAGCCATTGATGAAAATAAGCAACCGGTGAAGATCGAATGATCAAACGTATTTGTTACGGGAACTGCAACAAACTCTCGTATTCTTTGTTAATTTTGTGTGTGACATGGACGAGTATCTTATATATCGCTTTCCCGGAGAATCTGTACAGTATTTTTTAGGACGTTGGGAGAAAACCACACTTCAAAATGTGTTAGATCAAACCGGACGATTTGTTGTCTCTACAGATGATGGTAAGGAGGTTTTTGCTTTCGTTTCTGAGGTAAAGATTGAGCGAGAAGGTTTCCATCCTCAATTGAAAAATAAAAGCGATCAGATTGCTGTTTCACAGGAAGATTATAGTATTGCTTTAGCGGAAGTTTTGAAGGAGATGGAGGGGGACATTCAGAAAACAGTATTTTCCAGAATTGACCGACGTCATTGGGATGCAACCGGAATTCTGGAAGTTTTCGACGCGTTGGAAGAAGCGTACCCGAACACATTAGTTTATATTCTTGTTTCCGGGCAATGGGGAACGTGGTTGGGAGCAACTCCTGAAACTCTATTGGCTAGTTCAGTAGATCATTTTAATTCTATGGCACTTGCAGGTACATTGCCTGCAAATACGACGGAAGACTGGACGGAAAAGGAAAGAGAAGAGCAGGCGTACGTGGAGAAATATATCCTGGAAGCGATACAGGAAGAGGGAAGTTTATTGCAACAGTCAGAAGTAGAAGAACGATTTGCAGGACCGGTTAAACACTTGTGTACTCGCTTTCAATTCGTGCTAAAGGATGGTCGTCTGGAACCATTTATCCGTCGACTTCATCCTACCCCGGCAGTATGTGGTATTCCACTAGAAGAAGCTCGTGCTTTGTACAGGAAATATGAAAAACATCAACGAAAACTATATACCGGATTTATAGGAAGAGTAGGAAGAGAGAAGTTTAATCTTTTCGTAAACTTACGTTGTATGGAGTGTTATATCGATTCAGTAGATTTGTATGTAGGCGGTGGGATCACAAAAGATTCTGTTCCGGGCAAGGAATGGGAAGAAACCGTTCGGAAAGCAAATACGCTGGGACAATTTTTAAGTAAACATGAAAGATAGTACCGTAAAAACGGGAGTTCAGATTCTGGTTCACTCACTATTGAGGCACGGTGTAACAGATATTGTTTTTTCTCCGGGTTCAAGAAATGCTCCATTAGTGGTAGGTATAGTTGGTTCTGGAAAGTTTAAAACGATTTCATTACCGGATGAGCGAAGCGCTGCCTTCTTTGCATTGGGAATTGCTCAACAGACCGGAAGGCCGGTACCTGTTATATGTACGAGCGGAAGTGCTTTACTGAATTATGCTCCCGCTGTGGCTGAGGCATTTTATCAACGAATTCCTTTTTTGGTGATTTCTGCTGACAGACCCCTGGAGTGGATCGATCAGGGAGACGGGCAAACTATCCGTCAGGCAGGAGTGTATTCCAATTTTATTGACTATCAGGTGAGTTTGCCTGTGGAACCTGCTACGGAAACTCAGGAGTGGTTGTATCACAGAGAAGTAGAAACAGCTGTTAATCTTTCTGTGAAGGGTCCTGTTCATATTAATATACCGTTTGAAGAGCCTTTGTACGCGCAAAAAGTTGAAACTATCCGGGAAAGAGAATCCATTCATTTTCCAGAGGTGAAAAAATACTTGAGTGATGCCGTAATATCGTCGTTACGGGAACAGTGGAAGCAAGCAAAACGGAAAATGATTATTGTCGGACAGCAGGATCGTGATCCGCGATTTATAACCTTACTGGATGCTCTGTTAAACGATGATGATACGGCTGTGTTGGTTGAAAACACGTCCAATATTGTTCATCAAAGAGCTGTCCATTGCATAGACAGGACACTTGCTATTATTGAAGCAGAAAAAGAAGAATATCTTCCTGACCTGTTAATTACTTTTGGAGGTGCTGTCGTTTCAAAAAAAATTAAAGCTTTTCTGCGATCAGCAAATCTAAAACACTGGCGAATAGGAGAGGATATGCCATTTATGGATACCTACAAACACCTGACACAGTCAATTCCCGTTTCACCTGTGGACTTTCTGGAACAATTTACAGCCGGATTGGAAGTGAAGGTTACATCAGGGTTTGGAAATAAGTGGAAAATGGCAGATTATAAAGCAATAGACCTACATAATGCGTGTCTGAGTGAGTTATCATTCTGTGATTTAAAAGTAATGGAGATTGTTCATGATTCTATTCCCGAAAAAAGCGTATTACATTTGGGGAATAGTTCAGTCGTGCGTTATGCACAATTGTTTGATCCGCTACGATTTGTTACCTATAGAAGTAATAGAGGAACCAGTGGAATTGATGGCTGTGTCAGTACAGCGGCAGGAGCTGCCTATGCAGATACAAAATCAGCTCACACACTTGTAGTAGGTGACATTTCATTTTTCTACGATTCAAATGCACTATGGAATCAGTTCTTAACGACAAATCTTCGCATAATTGTTATTCACAATGGAGGAGGAGGTATATTTAGAATTATTCCCGGTCCGGATACAACTGCACAATTAGATGACTACTTCGTTACACAGCATGCATACTCTGCTGAATATATTTGTAAAGCATTTGATATAACCTATTTATCAGCTTCTTCAGAAGAAGAACTGGAATTAAATATTGCAGAACTATACAGACCGGTTGAAAATAACCGCCCTGTACTACTGGAAGTTTTTACTCCCGGAACAGTAAATGATAAGTACCTCAAAGAATATTTTAAAACACTTGGAAATGGTTAAAACGGGTTGGTTAGTATTAATTTGTATTCTGTCATCACTGGCGGGATGGGGACAGAAGAAAGCTCCTAAATTGATTGTAGGAGTAGTTGTCGATCAAATGAGAGCGGATTACCTGTATCGGTTTGCTCATCATTATGGGGAGGACGGATTTGTTCGTTTGATGAAAGAAGGAGTAAATTACCAGAATTGCCATTACAATTACGTTCCAACCTTTACGGGACCGGGGCACGCTTCTATTTATACCGGGACAACTCCCGCAAATCATGGGATTGTAGCAAACACCTGGTTTAGTAAGGCTGAACAGAAAAGAGTGAATTGTGTGGAGGATGTAACAAGTTTGCCGGTAGGATCATCAGAAAAAACGGAAGGGAATTTCTCTCCTGCCCGCCTCAAAGCAAATACGATCACCGATCAGATTAAGTTGACCGATAGTCGTGCTAAAATTCTTTCCGTATCAATAAAAAATCGTGGTGCGATTCTGCCCGGGGGACATCATCCTGACGGAGCATATTGGTATGATTATTCCAATGGTGGTTTTATGACAGGAACTTATTACAGAGCAAAACTTCCGGAGTGGGTAGCCACGTTTAATAAAGAAAATGCAGCTCAAACATATTTCCCAGAGAGCTGGGAAACGGTAAAACCGATCTCAACTTATTTGGAAAGCAGAGAAGATGATTATGCTTTTGAACGCGCTGTGACAGGAGATAAACCTGTGTTTCCATACGATTTAAAAAAAGCGGTTAAGAAAGGCGAAAGCTTAACCAGGATATTTGTACAAACACCGTTTGCTAACACTTTCCTGACGGATTTTGCAAAAAAAGGAATAGTTAGCGAGGAATTGGGAAAAGATGAAGTAACCGACTTTTTAGCGGTTAGTTACTCTTCTCCGGATATAATAGGCCATTCATACGGTCCGTATTCAAAAGAAATGCAGGATGTTATGATTCGTCTGGACAGGGATATCGCAGACTTACTGCGTTTTCTGGATGAGTCGGTTGGCAAAGGAGAGTATCTGTTATTTCTGACAGCAGATCATGCGGTAGAACCTATTCCTCAATACCTGATTGATCACAAAATGGCTGCCGGATATTTCTTTTACAAACCATTTATTGAACAGATTAAAAAGAAAGCAGAAGAAAAGTTTGGGAAAGATATTGTCTCAGATGTATATAATTATTCCATATACCTAAATGATAGTCTTATTCGGGCTAATGGTTTTGATAAACAGGAGGTGGTTACATTTGTTCGGGACGAAGTAGCTGCTTATGAACATGTTAAACAGGCATACACTTCTTCTGAATTGATGAATAATAATTTTGTACATGACTGGTCCGTTCGCATTGCAAAAGGATTCCACCCGGCTGAAGCAGGGGATGTTCTTTTTACTTTGGAACCGGGATACCTGGGGGTAAAGGAAGATTCCTTTGCGAGTAAACAGGGAACAAGTCACGGTTCTGCATTTAATTATGATACGCAGGTTCCTTTGATTTTCTTCGGAAAAGGAATTTCTTCAACCAATGTGTACAGAGAAGTTGAAATCACTGATATTACACCTACTTTGGCTATTTTGTTGGGGCTGACAAAGCCCGGAGGAACAACAGGAAAGATTCTTACAGAATTGCTGGAGAATAAATAAAACGAAGAGGAAATAAAAAAACAGCCTTCATGATAACTAAAAAATGTTACGTGAAGGCTGTTTCTTTTTGAGGTAGACTCTTAAATACCTTTTTTCAGGCGCATCAGAACCGAGAAAGTCAAATCAATATCGTTGGTGTCAACAATAATTGAAAACTCGTTTGCGGTAGATACGATCTCTACAATATTAATCCCTTCCCATGCGAGGTGTTTCAGAATGTAATAATAAACACCTGATATATCCTTATTGGTTGTAGGAAGTTTTATGGTGACAGAAGCCAAATTTGCAATGTGAGCCCGCAGACTTTCTCCGGCGAAAATTTCCTTAAATAAGGGAGCGGCAACACTACTTGTTATATAGGTAGTTTCTGTAACACCATGGCATACGGTGAAAAATGTGTCTTGTTTTTCAGATAGTTTGCGCATAAGCTCTATCTGTTTATTTTTCAGATTATCTGAATTCTGGTACGTGTAATCTTCCAGATCACTACGAACCAGGAAGTCACCCAATTCGCCCATCATGTGGCGAATTTTCATGTTGATTTTGTGATATGAACCGGGAGACATTCGTTTAATTGCCATAACAATGGCACCTTCTTTTACTTCCTTTTTCATCAACTCCTCTATTTCGGGCTTTAGCTTCCTGGCTAATGCAGAAATATTAATGAGTTCTTCAGTGATGGCTTCTCGCAAAAAAGGTGAACGATTAATAATGTCTTCTGTTATTTTCCCGATGGTTAACATATCATGAAAATTGTGTTGAATTTGTCGCTAATTTAGAGATTAATTCGAATCACTTGTTAAAAAAACACGTCTAAAACCTTTGGAAACCAAAAAAGAGGGGCTGCCCCCTCTTTTCACAAATTAGTATAGTTTTTTAATTATCTACTTCCTGATAACCCGGGTAGTTGCGTTTGTCAAAAACAAACTTTGAAGCCGGAATATCAATATTTCCGTCAAATTTTACCATTTCATAAGTCATTGCAGTTCCGTCTTTCATTTTAACCTGAACGGATTTCAGATCATTTGAAGTAGAGACCTTCAGGATAATCGTGTGATATTCACTTTTCCCCGGATCTTTCGGGTACAAATTAATAACGTGATTACTTCCTTCCTGCTTAACGTATTTACTGGAGAAACCATTTTCCCAAATACTCATTAACTTTTTAGGGTTTAATGATTCTTCATCTTCATCTCCGGCAGAAGAAATATAAACAGCTTTATCTTCTTTGGAAACAACCCACAATTTAATTCCGTTTGAAATGATCGTGTTTTCTCCGTAAACGGTATGGAATTTATCACCCTGTACCCATCCTTTTCCGGTAGTGTTTTCATTGATCCCGGTATCCGTGTTCTTTATGGTTGCTTTAAAATCTACATAAAAGGATTTGTAAGATTTGATCTTTTTACTCAAATCATTCAGGATGGATTGTGATTTATCCTGAGCAAAGAATGGCGTTGTGGCCAATAAAAAAAATACTACTAAAAATCTCATGATGTTCATTATTTTAATGCTAGTTACGCATAAACCATGCCAAAATTACAAAAGTCCTTTCGATTTTAGCAACTCTTCCAGTTGTATTTCATCCTGAACCAGTACTTCCCGTGCTTTAGAACCTTTGAAAGGCCCTATTATTCCATGGGCTTCAAGTTGATCTACAATTCTTCCTGCACGGTTATAACCTAATTTGAGTTTACGTTGTAATAAACTGGCAGATCCTTGTTGGTGGGTTACTATAACGCGGGCTCCTTCAACAAACATCGAATCCAGATCATCCATGTCCACATCTGCGGAATCTCCTCCTTCGCCAACATACTCAGGTAGTTCGTAAGCACTTGGATAGGCACGTTGGTTTCCGATGAAATCACAAACCTCATCCACTTCCGGTGTGTCTACAAAACCACACTGAAGACGGGTAAGGTCATTTCCAGTCGAGATAAGCATGTCTCCCCGTCCGATCAATTGATCAGCTCCGGAGCCATCAAGAATGGTCCGCGAGTCAATTTTAGAAAGAACACGGAAAGCAATCCTTGCTGGGAAGTTGGCTTTGATCATACCGGTGATAACATTCACCGAAGGACGTTGCGTTGCGACAATAAGGTGAATACCAATGGCTCGTGCAAGCTGAGCTAGTCGCGCAATAGGATGTTCAACTTCTTTCCCTGCTGTCATAATCAGATCGGCAAACTCATCAATAAGAACAACAATGTATGGCATATACCGGTGTCCTTTTTCGGGGTTCAGTTTCCGGTTGATGAACTTCTGATTGTATTCCTTGATATTACGTACATGCGCTTCTTTTAACAGTTCATAGCGATCGTCCATCTCAATACAAAGTGAATTTAGCGTAGCTACTACCTTACTGGTATCCGTAATAATTGCATCTTCCTCTCCCGGAAGTTTAGCCAGGAAATGTCGTTCTATTTTGTTGTATAGTGTTAATTCAACTTTTTTAGGATCGACAAGAACAAACTTTACCTGAGCGGGGTGTTTTTTGTAGAGTATGGAAATCATGATGGCATTCAACCCGACAGATTTACCCTGACCAGTAGCTCCTGCAACCAGAAGGTGAGGCATTTTTGTAAGATCGAAAACCATAGTTTCGTTGGTAATGGTTTTTCCCATCACAACAGGAAGCTCCATATCTGCATTCTGGAATTTCTCGGAAGAAATCAATGAGCGCATGGAAACCATCTCAGGTTTTGAATTAGGAACTTCAATTCCTATCGTTCCTTTTCCGGGAATAGGAGCAATAATACGTATTCCGAGAGCAGCAAGACTCAAAGCAATATCATCTTCCAGATTTTTAATCTTCGAAATACGTACTCCCGGAGCAGGGATAATTTCGTACAAAGTAACTGTAGGTCCTACAGTGGCCTTGATCTTGGAAATCTCAATATTGTAATTTCCGAGTGTTTCAACAATCCTGTTTTTATTGTTCTCAAGTTCTGATTTGTCAACGTTAATTTGCTTTCCTCCATAATCCTTCATCAGGTCAATTGGGGGGAGCTTATAGCTGGACAATTCGAGTGTCGGATCATACTCTCCGAACTCTTCCACTTTCCGGTTAATTTCTTTATCTGTTAGTTCTTCTTCCGTTTCTGCGATCTCAACCGAAAAATCTTCATCATCACTCAGGTCATTCTCTTTCTCTTTGTTGTTAGAAGTGGTGTCTGTTTGCTTTTCTGTTTCCCCGGTAGAAATGATTTCCAGAGTTTCAAAGGCTTCCTCTTCTTCCTCGGTCATTTCTTCTTCCTCTTCTTCAGTAAGATCAATAGTTGCTGAGGGTTTTTCTTCTGTAATATCTTCCTCCCGGATCGTGTTTACAGCCTCGTATTCGTTTGCATTAATATGTTCTTCCTCTGTTTTAGATGCAGTTTCTTCTGAAGCTTCTCCTTTTAGTCGAACCATAAAGGCCTGTATGTTGGGGTTGAAGAGAATGACGAATCCAATAAATCCGGTAATGGCAACAAATAAGAAGGCACCGAACCCTCCAAGGTTGAGTTTGAGCCATTCATTAATCTCGTAACCAAAAGTTCCTCCTAAATTGGAGATGTGAGCAGCAAAAAAACCAAGAAAAATACTGAACCATACAATGCTGATAGATGAAATGGCCAGCATTTTACTGATCTTCATAATATGAAGTCTGAGTAACAATTTTGACCCTATTACCAATGCCACAAAAGAGAAAAGCATGGAGGAGACACCAAACCAGCGATAAATGAAGAGGTGCGAAATCCATGCACCAAATTTCCCCAGCCAGTTTTCTACAGGATCCGCATTTTCTTCAAATAGAAACTCCCAGAGGCTCTTGCCAATTACACGGTCCTGGTCTGCCTGCCAGGTGAAAAAATAGGAGATACAGGCCAGAAGAAAATAAACAGAAAATAGTAAGAAAACAGCACCAAGAATGTTCCGTGTTTTATTCTTATTCAGTTTGCCTTTTAAGAAATTTCCGCCCTTAAACGAAGGAATAGAAAGTTTAGAGCTGCTTTTAGCTGCTTTTTTCTCTTGTCTTTCATCTTCCTTGGTTACAAGTTTGTTCTTTTTTGCCATTTACAGAAATTCTTAATCTTACGAAGATAACAGGTAAATGAAGAAATAATAGGAACTAGCTTCCTGATGTTTCCACAGGGAAGTGTTAATCGAATGTTTCCGGTGTTTATTGCTGTTCGGTCCGTGTTCCTTCTTCGTATAACTCACTAACGATTACTTCTCCTAGTTTGTTGTAAAATGTTACTTTCCCATGTTTTACACCGGCACGATATTCTGCTGAAAGAGAAAGTGTGGAGTCAGGATAGTAATTATAGCAGACTCCGGTGAAGAATTCATTTTGATACAGTTTGAAATCTTGTCCGTTCAGTGTGTCTCTATAATCAGTTAATTCACTGCAAGAGCAAGTAATAGCGTTGTCGGCTGTTGGATTGAGCAAAATTCCATCTTTGTATAGTGTCTTGGTCATGAGGTTGCCTTCCATGTCATAGATAAAATTGTATCCGTAGAGTTTACCTTTGAATAATTGTTTCTCCTCCATTACAAGTTCTGTGCTGGGATAGTTTCTGTAACAGGTTCCGGTAAAAGGGGTGCCTGCTTTCATGTAAGTTTCGGTAGTTCCTGCTTGCTGTTTTTCTAATGCATTGCAATCACATTTTTCCAACATCTCATAAATACTGTAATCTCCGGAGAGAATAGCAGCTTCAATACTTTCACTGTCGGGCGAACATGAATAGAAGAAGAATGCAATAGGGAAAATGTAAACAATAAATTTCAACATGGCTTTTTTTGCAAAAATAACGAAATGATCTGATTTGGTGTTAGAAGTAGATTCAATACTGGGTGTGGCGTGTTAAAATTTTAAAAAAATGAAATGGGGTGTAACTTATAAGGTAGGTGCCCGTCTTACAGCAAAACTTTTCTATGCTGGAAAGATTATTATATTATTCAGTTCACCCGTCTGAGCTAACGTATTTGTTTCAAATGAAGCGGAAGTTTAAAGACTTTCGACCTTCAGAAGAACGTTTGGATACGATGGCTCCGGATATGTCGGATGATGAGTTTTGTTTTGAAGCACTAAAAAAAGTTTCCCGTTCATTTTCTGTAGTAATTCAACAATTACCTGAAGAGCTTCGGAAACCGGTCTGTTTATTTTATCTGATTCTTCGCGGTTTGGATACGGTTGAAGATGATATGAAAATTGATCACAAACAGAAAGTTGAGTGGTTAAATACATTTGCTTCCAGAATGAATCAGGAAGCATTTACACTGGATAATGTAGGAGATACCCAGGATTACAGAGATTTGATGAAGCATTTTGATAAAGTGCTTCGTGAATATCATCAGCTGGAAGAAAAGTACAAGGTAGTTATCACGGATATCACAGAACGCATGGCGTTTGGGATGAATAAATACTTTGTAGGAGAAGTTGATTCGTATGAAGACTGGGATGACTATTGTTATTACGTTGCCGGGTTGGTAGGGATTGGTTTGAGCCAGTTATTTATTGCATCCGGAATAGAAGATGATGCGCGTTTGAAAGATGAAGCACTTTCCAATCATATGGGGTTGTTGTTGCAGAAAACGAATATAATTCGGGATTTTGCAGAAGATCTTGACGGTGATCGTCTTTTCTGGCCAAAAGCAGCCTGGAATAAAGTAGTGTCTGATCCTGCTGACTTGCAGAAAAATGAAAAGCAGGGGATGGAAGTATTAAATAGTTTGGTTGTAAATGCGCTTCAGCATGTTCCTCACTGTTTAAACTACATGAGTGCCCTGAAAAATTATGATGTTTTCCGCTTTTGTGCAATACCTCAGTTAATGGCAATCGCTACTCTATTTGAACTTTATGGTAATCAGGATGTTCTGATTAAAAATGTAAAGATCCGAAAAGGGAAAACAGCGCGCTATTTTATGTCAGACATGGACTTTCAGGCGACGGAGTCAGAATTTAGAACTTTTTTAGAAAAGCTCTACAATAGAAGCGGAGATAAAACGATTAAAGACATTATAAATAAAATTGAACAACGCAATGCAGTCGGAGTATGATATCATAGTAGTTGGAGCCGGCGTGGCAGGAGGTGTTTTTGCATGTTCTCAAAAAGATACAGGGCGGAAAATACTTGTTGTTGAGAGGGATTTGTCTGAACCGGATCGTATTATCGGAGAATTATTGCAACCCGGAGGTTTGGAGTCGTTAAAAGCATTAAAGCTGGATTACCTTACGGAAGGCTTCGGAGCACAACCCGTGTATGGCTACACCTTAATCAAAGGAGATCGTAACTTCTCGATTGAATACAAAGATGCAGGGTCTGCTGCTTATGGTTTGGGGTTGAGAAATGGGAAATTCCTGACAACTATTCGCACAGAGCTGCAGAACCTTGAGAATGTCACTCTTGTTGAAGGAGATGTCACAGATACAATAGAATCCGGTGGGCGTGTGACAGGAGTGAAATACACGGACAAATCTACCGGGAATCAGGTTGAAGCACATGCGCCGTTAACAGTGGTATGTGATGGACCATTGTCGTTATTTCGTGAAAAATTAAGTGTTCCGAATAAGGAAGTGAGTAGCTACTTCATGGGGTTAGTCTTGAAGGATGTTCAACCGTTGAAAGAAAGTCATGGTCATATGATCGTTTCGGGAGATTCACCGGTTTTGGTTTATCCGATCAATGATAACGAATGGAGAATTCTTATTGATTACCCAGGGACAAAACCACCCCGTTTAGGAGAGAAATTGAAAGAATCCCTGAAAAAGGAAGTCACACCGTTGTTACCTGAAGGAATGCAACAACCTTTTGTTACGGCTTTGGAGAATGATCCGTTACAGGTTATGCCAAATCATAAGATGAAGGCGCAGGCAAGGCATAAGGACGGGGTCGCTCTTTTGGGAGATATTCTGAATATGCGTCACCCATTAACAGGTGGAGGGATGACAGCTGTCTTTTCGGATATTATCACACTGAATTCAAAGTTGGACGGAGTTGATTTTTCTGATAAAAAGAAAACAGCAGATGCAGTAAATGCATACTATTTGAATCGATCAAGAGGAGTTGAGACAATTAATATTCTTGCGAATGCACTTTATCAGGTGATGATTGACGAAGATCTGAAGATGGCTTGTTTCGAATATTTGAATGCGGGTGGGGAAAAGTCTTCAGGACCTCTTTCTATTCTTGCAGGAATGAACCGGGATAAACAGTTTTTACTGAAACACTTTTTTCGGGTTGCTATGCAGCATCCTGTAGATTTTGTTTTACGCCCGGCGAAACAGTTTCGATTGTTGAACAAAGCAGTTGGGATTATCCGTCCCATACTGAAAGAAGAAGGAAAACCCGCTGTTTTGGACACGGATGCGGGTAAATAATAGTGGATTAAATGACGTACCTTTGTGATAGCGAAGGGACTAATAGAAGAGCGTAGTTAGATAAATAAGAGAAGATGAATAATAGAGCGAGTTTGTTAAATGGTTTTTCAAAGCTTACGAGAGAGGAGAAGTTAGAGGTGATTGGCGGGCTGTTTGATAACAGCGATGAAGCTATCGAAGGGTTTAAAAGTTTTGAGCATCCGGATGAAGTTATTCAGGAAATGATTAGTGAATTCAGTGAGAATTCTATTTCTAATTTTCATCTTCCCTACAGCGTTGCACCTAATTTTATGATTAACGGGAAACCGTATGTAGTACCAATGGTAATTGAAGAAAGTTCGGTAGTTGCTGCTGCTTCAAATGCCGCTAAATTTTGGTTCTCAAGAGGTGGTTTTCACGCTGAGATCGTTGATACCCAAAAAGTGGGACAGGTTCATTTTATCTGGAAAGATGATAAAGAGACGTTGATACAACGATTTGACGAATTAAAACATTACCTGATTTCAGGAACGGAGGATATTACCGAAAACATGCGTAAGCGTGGTGGAGGTGTTCTTGATATTGAGCTGAAAGACTTTAGTGATCAGGAAGAAGGACTGATGCAGTTGTTTGTAACTTTCGAAACAAAGGATTCGATGGGAGCCAACTTTGTTAATTCTTGTCTGGAGCGCTTTGCGGATCTTTTCAAGAGATGGTATGCTTCTCAATCTGAGTTTTCAGGGGAAGGTCTTGAAATAGTTATGTGTATTTTATCTAACCTTACGCCAAACTGTATGGTAAAATGTTGGGTGGAATGCGAGGTAAAAGAGTTTGACAACCTTGTGCCGGGTACGGATGGTGCTGATTTTGCCCGTCGCTTCCGAACAGCAGTTCGTATTGCACAAATTGACCCGTACAGAGCGACAACACATAATAAAGGGATTTACAACGGTATAGATGCTGTGGTTTTGGCGAGTGGAAACGATTTTCGCGCGGTTGAAGCTTGTGGGCATGCGTATGCATCTATGAATGGAGGGTATTCATCCCTTACCGATTGTCAGATAGATGGAGATAAATTCACATTTACATTGCATTTACCTATTGCATTGGGGGTTGTCGGAGGATTGACAAATCTGCATCCTTTGGTTAAACTTTCCATGGCTATGCTGGGAAATCCAGATGCCCGTGAACTAATGGGGATTGCAGCAGCAGCTGGTCTGGCTAATAATTTTGGAGCCGTTAAGTCATTAGTGACTACCGGAATTCAGCAGGGACACATGAAAATGCACCTGTTCAATATTATGAAACAGTTGGATGTGTGTAATTCTGAAAAAGACCGTGTGGTAGAATATTTTAAAGACCGAAGTGTATCGGTTTCGGGAGTGCGGAAATTCGTAGAAGAACTCCGAATGGTACAGGACGCAGGTTGCATGAATATATGATAGTTACAGAAACGAAGACATACAGAGCATCTGGGAAATTGATGCTGTTCGGAGAATACATGGTGCTCAAAGGAGCGCCATGTTTAGCTATTCCTCTACACTACGGACAAACGCTTCAGGTTGAAGAGATTTCGGAGCCAGGTGTGGAGTGGAAAAGCTTTGAATTGAATGATGTATGGTTTACAACCCGTCTGGATACGGCATTTAATAGTATTGAGACTTCTGATCAGGAAAAGTCAGAGGTGTTAGTGAATTTGCTAAATGTCATCCGAAAGGAGAAGCCGGAATTATTTGAAACCGGATTACGATTTAAAGCTCAGTCTGATTTTAACCTGCAGTGGGGACTGGGGTCCAGTTCTACATTAGTCAGTTTACTGGCGCAGTGGTCAGGTGTTAATCCATATAGGATTTTAGAGGAGACGTTTGGAGGTTCAGGGTATGACATAGCCTGTGCAACTGCTGTGCAACCAATTCTTTATGAGGTTGCGGGAAGAAAAACACAGGAAGTAGAACTGCCGGAATCCGTTACAAGTAATTTTTTGTTTGTTTACAGTGGGAATAAACAGAATTCTCGCAACGAGATTAAACGATTTAACAAGAGAGAAACAGCACCTGAAGATGTAAAACAGATTCAGGAAATTATAACTCAATCTCTACGTGCAGAAACCATTAGCGACTTTGAGAAATCGTTGTCGGAAAGTGAAAATCTATTATCGGAAATTCTGGGAATGCAAACGCTAAAACAAGAGCGTTTTTCTGACTATCCGTTTGAGATTAAATCACTGGGAGCCTGGGGAGGAGATTTTTTTCTTGCGACTTTTCGGGAAGAAGAGCAAGCAAGAGCGTACTTCCTTGAAAAAGGATATGATACCATGTTTACGTATCGTGAATTGATTTTTAGATAAAAGAAGAAAGAAACCAATCAAATGCAATCAACAACAGAAAAACGTGAAACGCAATTGGCTCTGACATGGCAATGTCCATCCAATATTGCAATTGTAAAATACTGGGGAAAAAGAGAGAATCAGATTCCCTGTAACTCATCTTTGAGTCTGACGCTTTCGAACTCTTATACGGAAGTTAAACTGGCTTTGCAGAAAAAAGAAACCGTTTCTCCTGTAGAACTGGACTATTTTTTCGAGGGACAGAAAAATGAAAAATTTTCGGAACGTGTGGCAAAATACATGCAGGATAATGCACGCTTTTTTCCATTTCTTACCGATTATGCTGTACGTATTGATTCCGAAAACAGTTTCCCGCATTCTGCTGGAATAGCTTCTTCGGCATCAGCGTTCGGTGCTATTGCACTTTCTCTGTACGAAGCTACCTATCGCCTGGAGAATAAAGAACTGGATCAGGAATTTTACCATGTAGCTTCCAATCTTGCCCGTTTAGGATCAGGAAGTGCTTCACGTTCTATGTTTGCAAACTGGGCAGAATGGGGTAAAAACACATTGATTCCCGGTTCATCGGATGAATTTGCAATTCCGGTTACGGAGATTCATGCGAATTTTTCAAATATGTACGATGCGATTCTGATTGTAGAAGATGAGCCGAAAAAGGTTTCTTCCAGCGCAGGACATTCATTGATGAATAATCATCAATATGCTGATCAGCGTTTTTTACAGGCAAACGAACGTACAGCACGATTAGCTGAGGTTTTGAAGAACGGGGATTATGCGGAATTTATTCATATTGCAGAATCGGAAGCACTGACATTGCACGCTATGATGATGACATCAGTGGATTATTATCTGTTGATGAAACCAGGTACATTACTGGCAATCGAACGATTGTTAGAATACCGTCGTGAAACAGGAATACCTGTTTGTTTCACCCTGGATGCAGGACCTAATGTACATGTCCTTTATCCGGAACAATACAAGGATAAAGTAGAAAGCTTTATCATGAATGATTTACAGGATACGTATAAAAAGGTCATTTTTGACAAACAAGGAACAGGACCGGTTTCAGTAAAATAAATTGCCGAAAATGGATACCCTTAACTCAAAAGTTTTGATGTTCGGAGAGTATAGCCTGATGTATAACAGCATGGCTCTTACAATACCGTATGATCGTTTTTCAGGAAAGTTCACATTCTGTAAAGACGGACTTACAGATCCTTCCATACAGTCGTCTAACTTAAGCCTAACCAATTTCTGTCATCATATTCTCGAAAATCACATGGACGAGAATTTTGCGCTGAATGTAAAGAAGTTTAAGAAGGAATTGGAAGACGGTCTCTTTTTCGAGAGTAACATCCCACAGGGATTTGGACTGGGGAGTTCCGGAGCTATCGTTGCAGCTATATTTCTGCGTTATCTGGACAAAGCACATGAGTTCAAATCCGAATTGAAGAACCTGACGAAAGAGAAGATATCTGTACTCAAAAAAACATTGAGCCAGATGGAGTCTTACTTTCATGGTTCCAGCTCGGGTATTGACCCGTTGAGTATTCTTTTGAACCAGCCTCTTCTATTCAAAAATACACATGATGTAGCACCAGTTAAAATTCCGGCATTTAATCCGGAAGGGAAAAATGTCGTATTTCTTCTGAATACAGGTCTCAGCAGAAGTACTTCAGGTCTTGTGAATCGCTTTAAAACCTCTTGTGAAGATCAGGGGTTTCGAGAGCGAATGGATCGGGAGTTGGTACAATTTACTAATGGGAGTATTCAGTCTTTTTTAGATAATAAAGCAGGAGAGCTTTATACAAATTTGGACAATCTGGTACAATTTCAATTGAAAGAAATGCATTACCTCATCCCGGATCAATTTAAAGATGCAGTAAAAGGCGGACTGAATAACGGGGATTATTTCCTGAAAATATGTGGCTCCGGAGGAGGAGGATTTATGCTTGGTTTTACAAAGGATTGGGAAGCGACTGAAAAAGCGCTTAAAGGATTAGATGTTGAGGTAATTTATAAATTTTAGGAAATGGAAACAATGAACAAAATCGATTTGAACAACTATAAAGAAATTATTGAAAATTACCTTGAGCAATATTCGCTGAAGAATTTTCCGTCAAACCTTACTGACTCGGCTCATCATATTATGACATTGGACGGGAAGCGATTGCGCCCGATTATGGTATTGATGAGTTATATGTCGTATGATGAAAAGTATGAGAAGGCTTTAAATGCGGCTATCGCTATCGAAGTATTCCATAATTTCACGCTTGTTCATGACGATATTATGGACGAGGCGAAAGTACGTCGCGGTCAGGTAACCGTGCACGAAAAGTTTGGTGTAAACAAAGCGATTGTCACTGGTGATGCTATGCTACCCCATTCGTATAACCTGTTGACATTGGGCAACGAAGATAAAGCGGCTGATTTGCTGGCTGTTTTCAGTAAAATGGCTATCGAAGTAATGGAGGGGCAGCAGTATGATATGAACTTCGAAACAATGGACGAAGTTACTCCGGAAGAATACATGGAAATGATCCGTTTGAAGACATCTGTTCTGTTTGGTGCTTCTATGGAAATTGGAGGAGTTATCGGTGGAGCGTCAGAAGATGATCGTCAAAAATTATATGATTTTGGTTTATACACAGGACTCGCATTCCAGATTATGGATGATTACCTGGATGCATTCGGAGACCCTAAAACATTCGGAAAGAAAGTGGGAGGAGACATTTTGCTGAACAAGAAAACATTCTTGTTGACGAATGCTATAAAAATGGCAACACCTGAGCAAAAACAACAAATAGAAACCTTGTTTAACGAGACAAATGAAGCATCTAAAATAGAACAATTCAAAGCGTTGTTTACAGAAATGAATCTGCCTCAGTTGTGTCTGAATAAGATGGAAGAATTACACGATAAGGCACTGGGACGTCTACGTTCTACCACAATAAGTGAAGAGAATAAAGAAAGGTTAGAGTACCTGGGAGATGTAATGTTACGTCGAGTGAAGTAAAGAAAGCATCAATCCCCTCTTTTAGAGGAGGTATAATCAGAAGAGCAAGAGTTATAAACTAGAACAGGAATTGCTATGGGGCAGTCTCTAAAAGAAGCGTGGACATTTACGAATACCAATGGTCGTCAATTGTGGTTTTTCAATAAAGAAAAAGCACAGGAAATAGCGGGTACAAAAAGTGATGAGGAACTCTGGAAAAAGATGGATGAAGAGTTCATCTGGGACAAATCCGGAAACCCGAACGCTCAGGATAATCTCTACAGAGATAAATATGCCCGACCCGTTGGAAAGAAACCGGAAACAGCCGATGAAGCCTTGGATAACGGGCTTAACTATTTTCTTTCCATTCAGCAGGAAGACGGGAACTGGTGCGGAGAGTCAGGAGGACCTCATTTTTTACTCCCAGGATTACTCATAGCAACGTATTGTTCCGATTCAATGCCGGACGAAGCACGCCTGGTATTGATGAGACGTTATCTACTGAATCACCAGAATCCGGATGGAGGATGGGGACTACATATTGAAGGAGACTCTTCCATGTTCGGCACAGCGGTAAATCTTGCTGGATTGGTTGTTGGCGGACAGGATATACATAGTGAACCCGTACAGAAAGCAATTGCATGGATTCATGCGAATGGTGGTGTTACAGGTGTTCCTTCATGGGGAAAGTTCTATCTTGCTGCTATTGGGTTGTATGACTGGAAAGGAATGGACCCCTTGATGCCGGAGTTATGGTTGTTACCAAAATGGTTACCATTTTATCCGGGGAATTACTGGAATCATACACGGATGGTTTATCTTCCTATGTCGTATGTATATGGTAGAAAATTAACAAAAACAGATGATAACCTGCTTGCTTTTCGGGATATGTTATACGCGGGAAAGTATGAGCAGGTAAACTGGAAAAAAGCCCGTAGAGCTTGTTGTCCGATTGACGATTACTATACGGAAAAAGGATTGTATAAGTTTTTGGCAGGAGTTCTGGGAGTACTTGAAAAAATAACCTGGAAAGGCCTCCGGAAAAAAGCTCTCAAGAATGTTGCTGATCGTATTCACGCAGAAGATCGGCATACGGACAGTGTGAATCTGGGACCTGTGAATAAAGTCCTGAATTTGCTGGCTGTATATTATATAGATGGGAGCGAATCACCTGAATTTAAGAGGCATAGAGAGCGCCTGGAGGATTATATCTGGTTAAGCGAAGACGGAATCAAAATGAACATGTATAATGGAACCCAACTCTGGGATACGTGTTTCATGGCACAGGCACTTCAGGAAGATCCGGATCGTACACCGGAGATAAAAGCAGCACTAAAGAAAATTGATCACTTCGTTAACTATACCTTCCTGGATGAAGACCGATGGGAGACAGAACGTTTTGATCGTCTTCCTTCCAAGGGTGGGTGGCCGTTTTCAACAAAAGAAAATGGATGGCCGGTAACGGATTGTACTTCTCAAGGGATGCGTACCGTTTTAGGGTTAAACAATCTGGGGCTTGCATCGGATCAGGAAATTATCAAAAAGTTGACACATTCAGTTGACTTCCTTCTTTCCTGTCAGAATAAAGACGGCGGTTGGGCTTCTTACGAACCGACACGCGCTCCGAAATGGTTGGAAAAAATGAACCCTTCCCGTGTTTTTGGAGATATTATGGTTGAGTATTCATATACTGAATGCAGTTCATCTACTATTCAGGGATTATTGGCATACAGAAAATTTAATCCGTCTTATCGGAAAGACGATATCTCCAAGGCAGTTGCAAGGGGGCTGAAATTTATAATGGATCGCCAACAGGATGATGGACTTTGGTATGCAAATTGGGCCGTTTGTTATACGTATGCAACCTGGTTTGGGGTCGAAGCTCTGGTTCAGGCAGGAGGCATAAAATATGACGAGAATGATGCTGAAAATCCTGTAACCAAGGCTTGTCATGGTTTGTTTTCGATTCAGAAAGCTGATGGCAGTTGGGGAGAAGTATGGCAGGCATGTGCAGAAAAACGATACATTGAAAGTGAGGATGGTCAGGTGGTAAATACAGCCTGGGCCTTATTAACTTTGTTTGAAGCGGGCTATCCGATTGATGATAAAGTGGAAAAAGCAATTCAATTCCTCGTAGATCGTCAGATTGATACGGGAGACTGGCCGCAACAAAATATTTCCGGAATATTTAACCTGAATTGTACGACCGGATACATTAATTACCGAAACATTTTCCCTATCTGGGCGTTGCAGCGGTATATGAAAGCAAAAAATGGATAGTTGTTGTGATGTGAATAAAGTAAATAGATGAGGTGTAGATTTTTCTACACCTTTTTCTTTGCAGGATGTTTTGTTGAATCCCTTTTTAGATTTGCTTATTCATTTTTCCTTCACTAATTTTGTTAACCGGATGATTTCTCTCCAATAAAAGTAGGAAAGGATGTACACTCTCCGCGATGAGTGTGATTACATTAAACACATAAAATTATGGACATGATTCAGGAAAAATTATCCTCATCGCAATTGATGGAACTGGAGGACAAACATGGAGCTCATAACTATCACCCATTACCTGTAGTACTGGCAAAAGGTGAGGGAGTACATGTTTGGGATGTAGAAGGTAAACACTATTTTGACTTTTTATCGGCTTATTCAGCCGTAAATCAGGGGCACTGTCATCCAAAGATTGTTAAGGCAATGGCGGATCAGGCAGGAACATTGGCACTGACTTCACGGGCGTTCTACAATGATTCATTGGGAGTGTATGAAAAATTCATGACTGAGTTTTTCGGCTTTGATAAAGTACTTCCTATGAATACAGGGGCTGAAGCTGTGGAAACAGCAATTAAGCTGGCTAGAAAATGGGCGTATGAGAAGAAAGGAATAGCTGAAAATGAAGCGAAAATAATCGTATGTGAGAATAATTTTCACGGACGAACAACTACAATTATATCTTTCTCTAACGATCCGGATGCAAGAAAAAACTTTGGACCGTATACTCCGGGATTCATACGTATTCAGTATGATGATTTATCTGCGTTGGAGAATGCTTTGAAAGAGGAAAATGTGGCTGCATTTTTAGTAGAACCAATTCAGGGAGAAGCAGGTGTTTATGTTCCACAGGAAGGATACCTTTCAGGTGCACTGGAGTTGTGCAAGAAGAACAATGTACTTTTCATAGCTGATGAAGTACAAACAGGAATTGCACGTACAGGAGAACTTTTGGCCTGTGATCATGAAAATGTAAAACCTGATATTTTAATTCTTGGTAAAGCGCTTTCAGGTGGAAATTATCCTGTTTCAGCAGTACTGGCGAATGATGAAATAATGATGGTCATTAAGCCGGGACAACACGGATCTACTTTTGGTGGAAATCCTGTTGCGGCTAAGGTTGCTATTGCAGCTTTGGAAGTTGTCCGGGACGAAAAACTTTCAGAAAACGCGATGCGATTAGGAGAGCTTTTCCGTAAGGAAATGAATCGTATCATTGAAAGCTCTGACTTAGTAGTTAAAGTGAGAGGAAAAGGATTACTGAATGCAATTATTGTGAATGATACACCGGATAGCGATACAGCATGGAGATTGTGTCTTTCTTTAAGAGATAACGGTCTTTTGGCAAAACCTACACATGGAAACATCATCCGTTTCGCTCCGCCATTGGTAATGACTGAAGAACAACTGATGGAATGCGTTGCTATTATTGAAAAGACAATTACAGAGTTTGTGAAGTAATTACAGAGTCAACTGTATATAAAAAAGCAGGTAATATATTACCTGCTTTTTTATTGGATTATATTTAGTGCAATACTATTTTTTCGGATAAAAAGTACTTCCCGTCAACTACTACAACAAAATTGACCGTCTGGTTATTTTTTGTTCTTTTCAGTTTTATTGTTTCCGTATGTAGTCCATTTTTTGATTGATCAAATTGACCTTCCTGAATCATTTGTCCTTCCATGGTATAAATGAAATATCTTGTAGATGTGGCATACTGTAAGTCTATTTCTACTTTGAATTGATCTTTAACCGGATTAGGGAAAACAGACATACTGAAAGGATTATTTCCATGAATTTCCTCTGTTCCGAGATCAGGAGTTTTTATCAATGTGACAGCATAAATAATAGGATCGGCCAGTGTCTGATTTACACTGTTCTCAGAAAAAGGATTTAAGGAAGAACTTTCTATGCCACCATAAATGTGCCCTATTACCGTTTCATCCTCCGTTAGCTGATCGATCAGGAGAATTTCCTTTTCTGAATAAGGCGCTGATTCTGCCGGAATAAACTCTGCCCCGGCTCCTTTGAGACCCGGCATTTCAACAGGGAGCTTAAACTCAGTCAGGGTACCATCCGAAGATCGGCTGACTCTACTGATTGTTTTCACAAAGGGAACGAGATCGTCCTGAATGAGTTGTCCGTTTTCGTAGTAATATTGACTAATTCCGCCGAAGAATAAATTATGAGCAGTGGTATTGGAAACGGAATAAAGAGATGCAGTAGCACTGTGATAATTACTCAAGTACTGATTAAATTCTGTAACAGCCGTATAGCCGTTTTCCGTGATATAAACAGGGTATAGAAAAGGAAGATCCGTATCTTGCTGAAATACTCCGGAGGAAATCATATATCCCTCTGTTCCGTCTGGGAATCGTTGGGGTAACAGATTATAATCCCGTCTGCGCAGGTGTATCGGATCACTTACCGATGAGTAATCGGAGAAAGATAACTGTCCGCTATTATTGATTTTAAATTTCTGAACCATCGTATGATAGGTTTGGGTAAAGGTAGGGTTGTTCATCGGGTTGTATCTGCCGTCAAATCGTTGTCCACCGATGAGGTAAAAGAAGGTTCCGATTTTCCCCATTTGTCCACCAGTATTAGCAAATATGGGATCTGTAATCTGTTTAAAATAATCGGTGTATGAACTTCCGTTAATAACAGCATCAATGGTGGCAGAAACAAGGATAGAAGTCATCTTATCATGGGTGATATGATCATTGGTGCTGGCAGAAAAAGAGTAGCCACCAATGATATATAAGGTATCTGCATCCTGATAAAAATTCATATTGGTAGACTGCAACTGTTCGGCAATACCTGTAGGTAAAATAGCTAAAGGAGCTGTCCAGAATTGTTGACTTGCTGCATCTATCACAAAAATTTCATTGTTGTTTTGTGATGCCGGAAAGGCATTGAAGGGTTGTCGGGCATGAATACCATCTAAACGTCCTCCCAAAATTAACCACTTGCCTTCGTGTTGACCAAATGCATAAGAATGTACTCCCGGTAAACCTGGAATTATAACTGGGGTTAGTTCAACGGAATACTCAAATTCATCCTGAGCCTGTAGTGAAAATGTACTCAGAATCAGAATCAATAAATGTAGGTAGTATTTAAACATAGTTTTTTTGATCAAGATATTGATAATTAACTACTGACAAAGTGACTTTTGTTACGCAGCCTATTTTTAATAGACAAGATCGAATGCACCATTCAGGAGAAATTGAGCTGACGTGTCAATTTGCTCCGGATCAATTCCATACCAGTTGCCGTTTGTTAATGTCACCGGAACTTTCACCTGCTTAAAGTAGTAGTATTGATCTTCCTCTCGGGTCAGAAGCAATGCAAAGTATTGTTCTCCCTTTTTGACAATCGCCGAGCCAGGAAGAGCAGGCAGCTGTTTTTGATCAAGAATAATATTGGCAGATACATACGCACCTGTTTTAAGAACAAGCGATTTTGAATCCGTAATATCAACCGTAACGGTGACTCTTCTGTCGGTTTTTATTTCTGATCCGATTCGGAATATAACTCCCGTATGGATAGTTTCGTCTCCCTGAACGCTAAAGCGAACAGGTTGTTGTTCCTTTAAGTGGGCAATATCTTTTTCAAAAACTTCCAGTTCAACTCTTATCTTATCTGTATTGATCATTTCCAGAATGGGCTTTTCATCCCCTACCAACTCCCCGCTTGAAACATTAACCTGAGTGATCTGTCCGGATGTGGGAGCATATATTCCATAACTACTGAAGAAGTTACCTTCTGCAATCTTCGATATTGGTAAATGAATTAATACCAGTTGTTGTTCCAGATTATTGCGTTCAGCTTTCAGAGTCTCAAACTCACTTTGGATGCGATTTAGTTCTTTTTTTGCGATCGCGTCATTTTGTTCGAGTAGTTGAATACGATTGTATTCTTTTTCAATATAAGTAAAACGACTTATTGTCGCAGCGTATTGCTTTTGGAGTTCTAACAGGTCCGGGTGCTCGATGCGTGCCAGGAGCTGACCTTTAGTTACAGCATCTCCTTCAATAACACGGATTTCTTTCACATAGCCCTTAAAGTAGGCGCTTATCTTAAAACGATTAGCAGGAGGAACATCAACAGTCCCGTTTGTTTGTATCTCGCGATTAAAGAAATGTGTTGCAATAGGACCTATTTTCAAATCATTGGTCTGTAATTGCTCTTCCGAAAGCGTGACAAGGTGGAGTGCTTCTTTTTGTTGTTCCTGAGTTTCGGGAGAACTTTGTGAACAGGCTACAAGAAGTAGGACCAGAGGAAATAAATATGAGATTTTCATTTTTTTGATTTTAAAGAAGTAAGTAACTAAGTGTTATAGCAGTTTGGTTGTAACTATTCAGCGCATCCAGATACTCAAGCTGTATCATTTGGGCACTTTCCAGACTCTGGATATAGCGGAAAAAATCAATTTCTCCCAATTCATAACTCAAGGAAGAAGTGTGCAGGATATTCTCCGCCAGATCGAGCCCTTCTGATTCGTAATAGGTTACTTTTAGTGCATGTGCCTCCAAAAGTTGTTGAAGTTGATTTTTGTAACGTTCCAATCGATATGTATAATTCGAATAATCGAGTTCGGCCATCTGAACAGCCAGCTCTTTGGCTTTGACCTGAGCTTTATCCCCACCAAATAGCAACGGAATTTTTAACCCGATTTGGTATCCGTGAAGAAATTGATTGATTCCCCGGTTTGTTCCTGCAAAATATTCCATACTTATTCCGGGAAGAAATTGCTGTTTCTGTACCTTATATTCATTGACAGAAACTGTTTTCTGAAGTTGAACAACGTCTTTTCCCGATGCGGTCAGCGTATCGTTTTCAGTAGTTTGGAACCGCGCATATTTTGTTTCTTTTATACTAAATTCCGAAGGAGACTGGGTTAGGCTGTACAATTCCTCGTATGCAGCTTTAAGTTCGAGAGATACAGAACGGAGTTCCGTTTGTACTTTCTGATGTCGGGCTGTGGCTAATGAACTCTCCAGACTATTAGTTTCTCCTGCTTCAAAGCGTTGTCGGGCAAGTTGTGTGAAATTCTCATAAGAAGTATTCAGTTCACGTAAAATCCGTTCTTTGCTATGCAGGTAGTTTACCTGATAGTACTTGCGGGTTATTTCCTGAAAAATAAGTGCTGTCAGAAACTTGTATTCCTGACTGGCAAGATGATAGCGCGACTCGGTTAAATGTTTACGACTGCCATAACTTGTAGGGAATGCAAAATCCTGTTGCAGACCAAATTTGTAATTAGGAAGACCGTTCAGAGCCAGATCATTCTGATCAAAAGCCTGATAAATTTCGGTAGGTGAAAATGTGAAGGCAGAACGAATTAACAGGCGATTGGCTTCTATGTTTAACTGATTCGATTTAATCTCACGATTATTTTCCAGAGCCATTTGCTTTAACTGATCCAGATCCATTTCAGGTAACTGTGCGTGCGTCATAGGACTGAATAGCAAGAGTAATACGAGTGTAGTTTTCATTCTGGTACCTTTTGCTGTGATTTGTCTTTGTTTTAGAATAGAGTAGAACACCGGAAGTACAACCAGTGTTAAAAGTGTAGAAGTAATTAAGCCGCCAATGACAACTGTAGCAACAGGGCGTTGTACTTCTGCACCCGCTCCGGTAGAGATAGCCATAGGAAGAAATCCTAAAGCGGTTGTGCTGGCAGTAAGCATAACCGGTAATAATCGGTCGCGGGCCCCTTCAATAATTAAGTTTTTTATCGAAGTAGCACCACCTGAAAAATCAAATGTTTTGTAGTGCTCAAGAAGTACAATTCCATTGAGAACAGCTACTCCAAAAAGAGCAATAAAACCGACTCCTGCTGATATACTAAACGGCATATCACGTGCCCATAAAAGGAAGATGCCTCCCATGGCTGCAATTGGAATAGCGGTATAAATCAGCAGAGCTTCCGTAACTGATTTGAATGCGAAATAGAGCATGAGGAAGATCAGAATTAAAGAAACAGGAACAGCTAATAATAACCGATTAGTGGCACGTTGATAATTTTCAAACTGACCTCCATAGGTAATTCGATAACCGGGAGGAATCGATAATTTTTCATCCAGTGTTTTTTGAATTTGGTCTACAACTGTTTGGAGATCACTATTGCGGACATTAACTCCTACAACAATCCGCCGATTGGTCTCGTCGCGGGAAATTTTGGCAGGTCCTTCTGTAATTTGGATGTCCGCCAGTTCCCGAAGGGGAATTTTAGTGCCTTTAGGCGTGTCTACCAGTAAGTTTTTCAGATCTTCAATTCCCTTTCGTTTGTCTTCACTTAACCGGATTACAAGATCAAATCGTTTTTCTTTTTCAAAAATCACACCTGAGTTTTTACCAGCAAAAGCAAGAGCAACCAGTGAATTTATATCGGCAATTTGTAAGCCATGTGCGGCAAGGCTTTCCCGATTATAACGGACAGAAAGCTGAGGTAAACCAGTTACCTTTTCAACAACGATATCGGCCGCGCCTTCTATATGTTGAATGAGCGATTTTATCTCTTGTCCCTTGCGTTGAAGAACATCTAAATCATTCCCGAAAAGCTTGATGGCAATATCAGAACGGACGCCGGTAATCAATTCATTGAAGCGCATTTCAATAGGTTGCGTGAATTCAATTTCGACTCCGGGAATCTTTTTTAACTCTTTTTCAATTGCCGAGGCTAGTCCATCCTTCGTGTCGGCAGTTACCCATTCTGATTTAGGGTGTAACATTACCATCACATCGGTCTCTTCCATAGACATGGGATCTGTCGGTACCTCCGCCGCTCCGATTCTTGTCACTACTGTTTTTACTTCAGGAAATTTATCCAGTAGTATTTTCTCCATTTTTGTCGTTGTGGCAATGACATCATCAAGTGATTTTCCTGTTTTCATAACAGGTTGAATAACAAAATCACCTTCGTCAAGTTGCGGAATAAACTCACCACCCATTTGTCTGAATAGAAAGATCCCAGATACCACAACAGCCAAACTTACCAGAAGAACCGTTTTTTTCTTATTCAAAGCAGTCTTTAGAACAGGAACATAAAGTTTGTCCAGAAAATCCATTATTTTTCTTGAAATGGCAAAACGGGGTTGTTCTTTCGTACTCAGAAAAATGGAAGCCATTACAGGTACATAGGTCAGGCAGACAAGTATGGCAGCAATAATGGCAAAAATAAATGTCAGTGCCATTGGAATAAACATTTTACCTTCGACACCACCCAGTGATAATATGGGAATAAAAACAATAATAATAATCAGCTGACCGAATATGGCGGATTTCATCATTCTTGTTGTGCCCTCAATAGTGATGGAGTCCCGGAGAGAACGAAGTTCCGGAACAGAAAGATTCTTAAATTCACCTGACTTTCGGAATAATTGAAGGGCTACAAATTCAACAATAATCACAGCACCGTCAATGATAATCCCAAAATCTAATGCTCCCATACTCATAAGATTTACGTCAATCTGGAAGATGTGCATGAGGGAAAGTGCGATCAGAAAACAAATTGGAATCACGGATGCTATGATCATCCCTGCTCGGAAATTTCCGATTAAAAGGATAACGATAACAGCGACAATCAGAAAACCAATTACGAGATTTTCAATAACAGTAGATATAGTTTTTTCTACCAGGTCGCTGCGATCCAGAAAAGGATGAATATAAACACCCGGAGGAAGTGATTGTTGTACCTTTTCTACACGATTTTTAACTTCAGAGATGACCTTTTCGGAGTTGGCTCCCTTTAACATCATGATTTGTCCGAGTACTTTTTCACCTTCTCCGTTTCCGGTTACAGCTCCGAATCTTGGGGCATGACCAATTCGTACTTCGGCTATGTCTTTTACCAGTATAGGGGTTGTATTTCGTACAGCAACAACTGTGTTCCGAATATCCTCCATACTTCCGATGAGTCCTTCACCACGTATAAAATATGCCTGTCCTTCCCGTTGGATATAACTTCCTCCGGCAATTCCATTATTATTTTCGAGAGCACTGAACAATTCGGAAATAGTCACTCCTGCGGCATTCAGGTCTTCTGTTCGTATGGCAACTTCGTATTGCTTAAGATAACCGCCCCATGTGTTGACTTCTACGACTCCCTGAATTCCCGCAAGTTGCCGTTTTACAATCCAGTCCTGAATAGTACGGAGATCAGTTAAAGAGTAGTTGTCTTTAAATTCGTTTTCAACTTCCAGCGTATACTGATAGATCTCTCCGAGTCCGGTCGTAATAGGACCCATTTCAGGTGAGCCAAATTCCGGGGGGATTTTTTCTGTGGCTGATTTAATCTTTTCAGCAATAAGCTGACGGGGTAAGTAAGTCCCCATTTTGTCATCAAAGACAAGTGTTACGACGGACAAGCCGAATTTGGAAACGGAGCGGATTTCCTGAATTCCAGGGAGGTTTGCCATTTCCAGTTCAATAGGATACGTAATAAATTGCTCAATATCCAACGTAGACAGATTCCTGGATGTCGTCAGAACCTGAACCTGATTATTGGTTACATCCGGTACGGCACCGACCGGAATCTGAAAAATAGAATAGATACCATATCCTATTATAAAAATAGTGAAAAGAAGTACGATAAATTTGTTCCTTACACTGGAACGTATAATTGATAATAACATGTTTTACCTGATAAAAAATGAATAACTAAATTCTTTTTCTAACAGGTTGTCCGGGGTGGTTGATTAATAGATATAGCAGCACTCGCACTGTGAGGTGCTTTGTAAACAAAATAATGCGAAGATTCAAATACGAAAGAATGCTTCCAGATAAATACAGGTGGATGTTGCCATTCTACACCAGTTAAGAATTGTAATGAGTGGTGAAAAGGAAGATCTTGATGTTCTGAATGCTCAGTATTGTGTTCTTCCTTGTCGTGTCCGTAGTGCTTATCAAGAAAAGAGAAAAAATCATCTCCGTATTTCTCCTGATGTTTGTTGTAGTGCTCAATGAGAACAGGAATTTTAACCAGATCCACCAAATTCAGATTGATAGACTGAAGAACCAGTAAGGTCATTATAGGTATAATAAACCACGATCTCATTAGTACAAAGTTAGAACAATTACTTTTAATAATGATTCTAAATTATGAGAAGAGAGTAGGTTTAATGATTTGTTAACCTGATCTGATAGCTGTGATAAGTCGATTTGTTTTCAGATTGTTACGTGATGTTTTTGACGACATTGCATTCTGAAAAGAATGATCCCCGAAGAAATAAATGTAAGAAAAGCAATAAAGAGAATGGAAGATAAAATCCCGAAGGTATCAGCAATTATTCCGGTTAATATTGCTCCAATAGCATAGCCGAGATCTCGCCATAGTCGGAAGACGCCAATACTTTTGGCTCTGTCTTTAGGATGTGTGTTTTCAGCTACTGTTGCCAGGAAAGTCGGGTATACCATAGCGGTACCCCACCCAAGAATGGCAGACAGAATAATATAGTGTGTAAAAGAGGTAGCTCCGGCAAAGAACAGTAAAGCGATGGCTTGTAATGACATACCGATAAACAACATGTTCTTTTTACAAAACTTATCAGCCATTTTTCCTGTAAATAACTGACCTAATCCCCAGACAGCTGGGTAAACAGATACGATGATACCGATTTCTTCAAGCGAAAATCCTTTGCTACTTAAAAGAATCGGAAAAATACCCCATGCCATTCCATCATTCAGGTTGTTAATCATTCCAGCCTGAGAGACAGATCCTAAGTTTTTATCCCGCCAGGTAGTATCCCAGAATACATTTTTCAATAGTGGAACAGTATTGTTTTTTGTTTCTGCATTGACATGATGTCGTGTATCCCTAATAAATAGGAGACTGGTAAATAGACCAAGAATAACTAATCCGATACCAATGTAAAAAGGGTAGGGGCGAACTCCGAATTCAGAAGCTATCCAACCTGTGAGAAAAGCTACTACAGCAACAGCAATATACCCGGCAAACTCATTGAGCCCCATGGCAAACCCTCTTTGTTTTTCGCCGACAAGATCGATCTTCATCACTACGGTAGAACTCCATGCAAGCCCCTGGTTTATACCTAGTAAAACGTTAGCCGCTATAATCCAGTTCCAGTTTTGAGCATACATGAGTAGAAAAGGAATTGGAATGGCAATAATCCAACCGGCAATCAATAAATTCTTACGCCCGAATTTATTCGCTAAAACTCCCGTGTAATAATTAGTTATGGCTTTAACAATTCCAAAAACAATAATAAAAGAAAGTATGGCAGTTTTAGCAGCAATAGCAAATTCCTGCTCGGCGATTTGTGGTAAAATCGATCGCTCCATTCCAACCATACCACCAACAAAAGCATTAACAATAACCAGTAAGGTGAATTGTTTCCAGTTTTCTCTTAATCCGAGTTTTATCTGCTGCATATCTTATAAAAGATACAAATTTCGTGTAAAATAAGATGGTGAGTTGTGACAATTGTTACTAGTGGGTATAGAAACGGATAAGTTACCTTAGAACATTTACGTGACCGGTGCGCTGATAGACTTTGTCCGAGGAGTTGCTTTTTACTTGTAAAGTCCAAATGTAAGTACCGTCAGGAACCGGGGTGCCGGCATATGTGCCATCCCAGGGGACATGTATATTATTTGATTCCCAGATAATTTCGCCCCATCTGTTGAATAGCTGTATTTTAACTGAATTACTATCTATTCCGTTTGCATAAATTTGCCAGGTTTCATTAAATTTATTTGCATCCGGAGTAAACGTATTAGGAGCATAAATACTGATTGACTCTTCAATAAAGAGTAGTTTGGTAATAGAATCTTTACAGCCAAATAGATCTTCAATGATCAACTGGGTCATATATTGATTAACAGCATCGGAAAATGTATGCTTGGGATTCTTCTCCTGACTGAAAAAAGTTGTATCATAATACCAGTTCCAAGAATTGATTTGATTTCCTTCAGATAAGTCTATAAAATATACTGTGGGAGGAAGAATACTAACAGGATTTGGAGTTATTTCGAAATTAGCAACAGGATTAGCAATAACTCTGACCATATTGGTGTCTGTTTTGGATGAAAAGCAGCCATTAGTATCTACAACTGTAAGTGTTACACTATATATTCCCGGAGTCGAATAAGAGTGGAGAGTAGTATCCCCGATTCCTCCGGTTTGATCTCCAAAATTCCAATTTGTTGTGGTTGTATGTGGTGTTTGATTATAGAAAACAAACTGATTATTGGGAGAAAAGCATTGTACAGTTGTATCTACAGAGAATACGATATCCGGTGTAGTTACAATAAATACGATAGAAGAGTCTGACTCTGAACATCCATTATTATCAATTGCAGTGACTTGATAAATAGTTGTATGATCCGGAGATACAGTGTGTGAAGAGCCGTTTCCAAGATTATTGTCCCACAGGTAAGTATAAGGGGGAGTTCCTCCACTTGCCGAGGAATAAAGAGGTACAGTCATTGTCTGACAGATTATCGTGTCTGGAGAGGTGACTAATACCATGGGCTGGGGCTCGTTAATTATAATTTGTAATGTATCGGAACATCTTCCGTCTATTGAAGAAACGATAACATTATAAGTGCCGGAAGCTAAATCGGAAACGGTATGAGTGGTTGGATTTCCTGAAAGGTTACTCCATGTGTAGGTATATGTTTCTGTTGAAACAGGACCTGATACACTAATAACCCCAGTAGAGTCTCCATAGCAACTAACATGTCGTATTGAGTCTATCTGAGCAGTAAACAAATTTGTAGGAATAACGGCATTAATTGTTGTATCACATCCATTGTCATCTTGTATCGTAACGGAGTAGCTACCATTAATGAGATTAGAGTTAATAGGATTTGTATTGAATCCATTTCCCCAATCAAAATAATAAGGAGGACTCCCCCCATTAAGATTATCTATACTGATTACTCCATTGTTAATATGACATTCCGAAGGCGTAATAGATACAGAAAAGTTAAATTGTGAGGGAGCTGTGAGTTGAAACGTGGAGTCTACGGAACAACCAAGTAAATCTGTTACTGAAACAGAATAATTTCCTGCTGAAAGGGAAGTTGCCGGATTGGTCGTTTGATTATTAGCATTATTATCCCATTGAAATGAATAAGGAGGTTGTCCTCCGGTGGGTGAAATGCTAATTTCTCCATTATGTTCATTATAACATGTAGGTGAAAGAATTGACGAAGAAAGTGTTAGTGTATCAAAAAGAATAGATACACTGTCCGAATAAGCGCATCCTCCTGCGTTGTATGCAGTCCATGTAAAAGTATATAATCCGGCGGAAGGAACAGTTACAGAAGAGTTTGGAGAGTTAGGAGCGTCAAATAGTACGTCTGAAGAACCTGTCCAGTTTCCTGAAGGAGTAGTTGCGTTTAACTGGTAGGTTAAACCGCAGATAGTATCATTAACTCCTGCATTAATCGAAAGAGGAGGAAGTACTTCCAAACTATGAACAGCTGAGCTTGAACAGCCCAGGGAGTCCACAGAAAGTAGTTGAACATTGTAGAGCCCAGGTGTTGTATATTGGTGTGATGGGTTGATGCCCTGATGTGTATTTCCATCACCAAAATCCCAATCAAATGTTGTTGATGCCGGAAAATAATTGAGACAACCTGAACCAATTAAGAAATCCGCAACATCATTAATACAGATTATCGTATCAGAAATACTGAAGTCATAGTCAAATGTATAGGAGAAATTAGAGTAAATAACATCATCTTGAGAATGGTTGTAAAATCCAAATCGACCTGGTTCAAAACATCCGGTTTCTTCAAATATTTTGTTTCCATCTATCCAGATAATTATTGAGTCGGCCGTATACTTAAGCTGGAAATTATATTGTTGAAAATCATTCCATCCATTATTTCCGTAGTCCGTGTCAAGAACGGTTACTGTTGGAGAGTTTACTCTCTCCCATAACTCCGGATAAACAACTCCTCCTCCTGAACCAACTATGTTTGTGAAGTCAAATAATCCATCAACTTCGTAAAGAGCGAAGCCTTCGAAACTGGTCAGTCCCATAAAGTTTTGTGTGCTTTGTTTCCAGTCAAAAACAAAGGATTTTACGTATGTGTTTGTTGGTGAGGTAAGAGAACCAAACGGGCTTTGGTATCCAAAAACGAAACCAACGAGATCGTCGTCATTAGCTGTATTGACCTGAATAGAGCCTTGAATCAAAATATTAAAAAAATTATTAGGACTTACGAACCATGTCCCGGTCCCATTAATGTTCTGCTCAACGGCATCTCCTGATGGAGTAACGTCCCATTGTCCACTTGAACTAGCGCCTTCCTGTGTCCACGTATTGAAATTTATACTTTGTCCACAGGGAAGTTGACTGTAGTAAGAACCTAAGGTTAAAAGGAAAAGGAATAATAAAGTTATTCGTATTTTGATCATTGAGCCGTGAGTAAAAATAGGTATTACACAGAGCAAAAATACGTCATTTATTTCTAGTAGGCAATTGCAAAAAAAAAGAGATGGTTAAGTGTTTGGTTAGGAGGATATTATTTAATGCTTGTCGGTTCTAATATCTGACCGACAAGCATAGAGTACTAATCTTTAAGGAATAAAGGTATTGTAACCAAGAGCATTTAGTTCATACATGCGGATATATGCATTAGGTATTATTTCTACGTTATCCGGAATGTCCGACCCGGTCATATCAAAAAAGTTTAATGCAACATTACAAATAGTGATCTTTAGTTTACCTTTTACCTGTTTGCTAATTAGTTCAGCCAATTCTCCACCGTTTTTTAACTCAGAAACAACTTTGCCCCAAACTACAATTTCGAAGTTATTGACAGTGACTCCGCTGGTTTCAAACTGATGAAAGAGTTGAATAGCTGCTTTGAGATGTTTCTCAGTCGATACCCCCATCGCATAATCCGGAGTTTTACTAAGGGTTTTAACTGTTTTTGTGGAAATAGTGTTTGTTTGCTCCTGTGCGAAGGAGGAAACAGATAAAGAGGTGATCCCGATGAATAATACAATGACTCTTTTTAACATATTGCTTTGTGTTTTTGTGAAGTGCAAAGTTAGGAAGGATAACAGGGGCGAAATGTAACTAGTGTTACAGATATTATGTCGGTTTATTAGCATATAAAAAAGCAGGAGGGATAGAGTCTCATTCCCTCCTGCTTTTTATTTCCACCAATGATAGTAATTGTGTAATTCATCCACTTCGAAACCGCATCGGGGATACAAATTGTTTCCAACCAAATTTGTTTTTTCTGTTTCCAGCATTAATCCACATGCATCTGTTTCTATGCACCATTGTTTACTCGTGTCAATTAATGAAACGGAGATTCCTTTTCCACGATAGTCGGGGTGGACAAATAAATCACTCAACAACCATTGTTTTTGTAGTTTGATATAGTGAAATAACTTATAGAGTTGAACAAACCCTACAGCTTTTCCGTCTGTAAAAGCCAGAAAAATGTCTGATTCATTATTGAGAAGCCGTTCTTTTAAAAAACTTCTCCCTTTTTCATAATTTGATTCCTGTCGGTAGAAGACCCGGTATTGATTGAACAGATCTGCTGCCTCCTCAAGATCTTCCAGACTTGCTTTTTTAATTGTATGTTTCATAATTCTGCAAATTTTAACTGATGTCAAAAGTAGAATGGAAGAAAGCGTTGTTTGTCATCCAGTTTCAGGATAAATCGGTAGTCCAATTATTCATTTTGTGAGTGTGAAAAAAGTTCAGAGGTAATTGAAACTGGATAGTTAAAAGCTCTTCCGATCGGACACAATTCTTTTGCTTCTTTAATCAGTCTAGTAAACTCATCCTGAGATATATCAGAAATACTCGCGTTTACATGTAATGTAGCATGACTGACTTGATCTCCACTGTAAGTGATAGTGCATTCCGTTGTGATAAAGTTGGCTTCAAGTCCATTTTGTGACAAAATCATTGCAAAAGTCATGTTAAAACATGCAGTATGGGCTGCGGCAAGAAATTCTTCAGGTACACTTGTCCTTTTGTTGGGGTGTTGTTCCGAAAAGTGATATCCGGTTTCATGAAGCAAGGGGTTCTTGGAAGTAAAATGCCCTTTACCTGTCTTTAGACTTCCTTTCCAGTGAGCACGAATATTAGCTTGCATATTGATATATTTTAGTTTGATGCAAAACTAAGTGAACAGTATTGGATAAAATGGTAGATAAAAGAGAGTTTACTGGACTTTTATCTCTTCATCAGAAGAATACTATTTATAACGTTCCTGATATGCTTTTCTAAACTGAAGGGGAGTTGATTGAGTTTGTTGTTTGAAATACCTATTGAAATAGGAAGCGTCACTATAACCGAGCTTAAAAGCTATTTCTTTTACGCTTAAAGTAGTATGAACAAGAAGTTTTTTTGCTTCAAGAATAATTTTTTTTGCTAAAATACATCCAGGAGAAGTCCCATAATTTGTAGAAATGTACTTGTGAAGTGTTTTTGTACTGAGGTTCATTTTTTCAGCATATTTATGAATGTTGTGAATTTGACAATGATATTTGTCAACAAGTACACTAAACTGTCTGGATATTTCTTGTTCACGTGTTAGCTGGGGCAGTTTATTCCCTTCTAATTTCACCCATTCTCTTGTACATTCAATAATAATATACTTTATCAACAGCCTGATTTTTTCATTTGTCCAGAAATCTTTTGATTGCATTTCCGACTGAATTTCCTGGAGTATAAATTGAACTTTTGACCCTACTGTTTCAGTGAGAGGGATAGAGGTAGTTGAGAATACATTACTATATAGGATTCCGTCGCAAGCTAATTCGTTATCATGTATTTCAATACAATAAAAATCAGGGTCAAAGAACAGAAGTACTCCATTTGAGTCCTGAAATGTAAAGTGCTGGTTCGGATTAATAAAATAAACGGTATCGCTTTTGCATATATACCAGTCGAAATCTATGAGTAGTTTACTACCTTTTTTCAGAAGGACAACTTTGTTATAAGGATAGAGTTTTTTTATTTCAGAGCGGGAAGAGGAGAGCCTTTCAACTGTTTGAATACCATAATTTAATTTCTGATCCATTTTTTTATAGAAATGTGTCTTTTCGCCTATTCATTATGCGATATCGAATAAATTCTAAACCTTCGATGATAATTATACTTTCTTGTTTAAATCCTAGTCGAGATAGACCGTTAACGTTTGTTCTCGTGGTAGGAAATAAAAGAGTAATGGAGGTTAAGCAGAGATCATTAAAGGCATAATCAATAATTCGTTTGTAGATCTCGTTTCCGTATCCCCAAAAGTCAGGGTGTAAAACAAGCGCTATTTCTGTATTGGTGTTTTCAGGCTGTAATCCTCCCCAGCCAATGAATCTTTCCTGAACTGTAAATGCCCATGGACCATAACCGTAATCAGACCATAACTCTTCTTTTTTTAAGATGAAATCAGTATAGTCTTTTTCTGTGAAGGTATTAGTGAGTAAAGGCATCTGACGGCGTACTAACGGGTGGTTCATCAGTTCGATAATCGCTGTCGATGATACTTCAGTCAGCCTTGTGAATTTAATATCCATTATCCTAAAACAAACGCAATAGAGTGATAAAGATATACAAAACGGGGAATACTATTGCGTTTGTTTTAACAGATAACGATGAACTATTCTTTAATGAATTTCAGTAACAAATTCTTCGATGGGTAACCGGACTTTCTTTTGCTTGGCAAGAAAATCATTTTCTTCGTCCCGGTATCCCAAAGAGAGAAGTAAAACACTTTTTAGTCCTTTTTTCTTTAGTTGTAACAACTCATCCAGTTTCGCAGGATCAAAACCTTCCATAGGAGTAGCATCTATATGGAGATTCGCGGCTGCGATCATCGCTGTTCCCAAAGCAATATAGGCTTGTTTTGCAGACCAGTTAAAGTTTTCTTCATTACTTCGGGTTAGAAGTGTTGCTTCAAGCGCATTTTTGTAATCGGCTAATTGTTCCTCTGGAATATTTCTCTCTGTTGCCATGAGACGAATCATAGCACCGATTTGTTCTTTTGAAATCGAGTCAAATGCGGCGAATACTAATAAATGGGGAGCTTCTGCTATTTGTGAGTTGAAGGAACTTTTAGCTAACTCTTGCTTTATTTCAGAGTTGTTAATTAGGAATACACGATACGGTTGTAACCCCGTTGAGGAAGCGGATAGTGAAATTGCCTGAATAATCTCTTGCAATTTCTCATTATTCACAACTAAATCCTTGTTATACTTTTTAACGGCGTATCGCCAATTTAAGACTTCTAGTAAATCCATTCTAAAATTATTTTTTTGCAAAGTTCAATATTTCTTGTTTACTTTTGTCACTAGATTTCAAAAAGTAATAGTTACTTTTGGGTAACAAAGGAACTTGCTATGGATAAGAAAGATGTTCAGATTCGGTCGTGTGAAAAGAAGGTTATGGCAATAAATGATGCGATGTATGTCCTTGGAGGAAAATGGACAATTCACATCATGACGTCTCTGTATTATGGAAAAAAGAGGTACTCGGATATTCTGGAAGATATTGATGGTATTTCCGGAAAGATGTTAAGCCGGTCGCTGAAGGAAATGGAAATTAATATGCTGATTAGTCGGGTTGTGAAAGATACCCGCCCCATAACCGTACAGTATGAACTTACTGAGTACGGCAAAAAGCTGATTCCTGTAATTGATAAATTAGCAGAATGGGGGATGGAACACCGTAAAAAACTGGCAGGTCGTGATGAGTAAACTTATGAAGGCGACTGGTTGTGAGAGGGTGTGTTACCTTGTACTTCTTTAACGTGCCATATTGAGGTGGCAAGAAGGGTAATCAGAAATGGTGCAGCTAACGCTCCCAGATAAGGGATATAGAAGATAGCAGAAAAGAGAGCCCCTAAACCAAGCATCACCCACGAATTTTTTACTCCGTATTGCCAGCTTTTCCCAATGGAATACTGGTAGCGTTCCAACGCGTAGTCCATATATGCGAATCCAATAAAAAAGGCGTTGACTAGAAACATAATGTAGGGCGTCAGAAAACCTAGTCCTACAATCCATGCAAACATATTCCATACCAGATAAATAATAAAAAAGAAGAAAAAGGCTGTCGTGACAATCATGATTGTTCGTAGCAGGTCTTTCAGAATACGGGTAAGTCCACCATCGAATTTAGCTCCTGAAAGGAAATTGTCAGCTCTTTCTGCAAGAATAGCCATTACTGGAGACAGTAAGGTGATCATGATGAATTGATAAAAAGAATGTACGATCCATTTTCCTGATTCTTCTATCGTATGCATAAGACGAGACCACCAACCGGCATCTGCCGGAAGAGAATCAGTTGGGTCTAACCATCCGAAAATCCACTGAAAAAAAAGGTAGCTTAATGTGATTAAGGCTCCGGGAATCAGAAATAAATAGAGTTTTTTATACTCCAGAAGACGTTTTAAAACATCAAAGGATTGTTGGATCATGTCTGTTTAGAATTGTACTTCCGCTAAAATAATAAAAATGGGAATCAGATCGTAAACTCTTTTTGAAGGGAGAGGAATACTTCCTGAATTGAACTAAATTTGCAGGATGGAAGAAAGGGATGAGTGTTTTCATGAATTCAGGGAAAATATTTCAGGGGTAAATGTACCGGAAAGTTTTACTTATCCTTTTTACTATGTTCCGCATATACTGGCGCAGAAAGCAGCCGAACAATTACAGGGGTATCTGAAAGAACTGTCTGTAAAATCAGATCATAACTTTGGTATTATTCCGGGAAAAGAGGGGTTAGTCATAGGGAAAATGTTTGGTGTCCTGGTGGTGGAAAATCAACAGGGTAAATTAGGATTTTTATCTGCTTTTTCAGGAAAACTTGCCAACTCTAATACACATAAAGGTTTTGTTCCTCCGATTTTTGATATGTTGCAGAAGGATGGTTTTTTCCGAAAAGAAGAAGAGGTGCTGAATGCTTTGAACCGGGAGATTGAATTACTGGAGACTTCGGAATACTTGAAAAAACTGCAGGGGATTCTTGAGCAGACAACACAAAACAGAGACCAAAAACTGAAAGAAATAAAAGGCGAGTTAAAGGCCGCAAAACGTCAGCGGGATCAGCGTCGTAAAGAGATAAAGGAGCTATCAGAAATTACCCGAGAGGAAATCGAGGAAGAGTTGCGACAGGAAAGTATCCGAGGGCACTATATACTAAAGGATCAGACACTGTATTGGAAGGGGGAGATTGAGAAGTCAGAGAAAAAGTTGGATGACTTTCTACAGGAAATAGAAATGCTGAAAAAGGAGAGAAGGGAGCGCTCCTCTCAATTGCAAAAACAGTTATTTGAGCAGTACAACTTTTTTAATGGTTGTGGGGAAACGAAAAATGTAATCGATATCTTTTTACCTACGGCTGCAGGAACTCCTCCGGCAGGGACAGGAGAGTGTGCAGCACCCAAACTTTTGCAATATGCTTTTGCGAACAGGTACAAACCTGTTTGTATGGCAGAATTCTGGTGGGGTGCTTCTCCGAAATCTGAGGTGAGAGTACATGGAAATTATTACCCGGCTTGCCGGAGTAAGTGTGAACCTGTGCTCGGATATATGTTGGAGGGAGTGAAAACAGATCCTAATCCGATGTTGGAGAATCCTGCAGAGGGAAAAGAATTGGAGATCATTTTTGAAGATGAATACCTTGTCGTCATAAATAAGCCGCATGAATTTTTGTCAGTTCCGGGAAAAACGATTCAGGATTCGGTTTTAACACGATTGCAGGCACTTTATCCGGATGCAACGGGACCTCTATTGGTGCATCGTTTGGATATGTCGACCTCCGGAATTTTGCTGGCAGCAAAAAACGAACGGGTACATAAACATCTGCAGAGCCAGTTTATAAGAAGAAAAGTAGAAAAGCGGTATGTCGCTCTTCTGGAAGGTGAAATAAAAGAAGAACAAGGCGAGATCGAGTTGCCCTTACGTGTCGATTTGGATAACAGACCCCATCAATTGGTATGTTATGAGTTTGGGAAACACGCTTTAACCAGATACAAAGTACTGGAAAGAAAGAATGGCGTAACCCGAATTCATTTTTTTCCGGTAACGGGACGAACACACCAGTTGCGTGTACATGCTGCACACAATTCCGGACTGAGAGCTCCTATCGTGGGAGATGATTTGTATGGAACACGATCTGAACGACTTTGTCTGCATGCGGAATGGATTCGTTTTGTTCATCCGGTGACAAAAGACGTGATAGAAATTGAAGTTACTCCTGATTTTTAAATAATATTTACTTCTCTTTCAAGTTCAATTCCAAAGCCGGATTTTACGGAATCAATAATCTCCTGAGAAAGATTAAATATATCTTTTCCATTGGCATCACTATAGTTGACCAAGACAAGAGCCTGTTGCGTGTGGACACCATAATTACCAAAACGTTTTCCTTTCCACCCTGCTTTTTCAATTAACCATCCCGCAGGAATTTTTACTGAATGATCATCTACCGGATAAAGAGGGATTTCAGGATACTTGACTTTAATTTTTTCCAGAATAGCCTTTTCTACTACAGGGTTTTTAAAGAAGCTCCCCGCATTCCCGATCTCTGCAGGATTGGGCAGCTTACTTTGCCGGATACGTATTACAGCATCACTTACATCTTTTATAGTAGGGGAAGTTATGCCTGCTTTTTGTAATTCATCAGTAATAGCACCGTACCGGGTATTGACAATAGGTTTTTTGGACAGGCGGTACGTGACGTTGAGTAAGATGTACTGACCTTTAAGTTTTCGTTTAAAAACACTTTCGCGGTAACCAAATTGGCAGGATTCTGTTGTAAAAGTATGGATCTCACCGGTAGGTATATGATAGGCTTCCAATTCCTCAAAAACATCTTTAATTTCCACACCATACGCTCCTATGTTTTGCATAGGGCTTGCCCCTACACTCCCGGGGATAAGAGACAAATTTTCGATCCCTCCCCACCCTTTATCAATAGTGTAAAGAACAAAATTGTGCCAAACTTCACCGCCTCCTGCTTTTACATACACAAAGTCTTCATCTTCTCTTACTTTTTCAATCCCTTTCACTTCATTGCGAAGTACAGTTCCATTGTAAGATTGGGTAAAAAGTAAATTACTACCACCGCCGAGGATAAGGAAGTTTTCCGTCGGTAGGTTCTGTAACAAAAGACGGAGCCTGTCTGTTGAGTCAAAAGAAGCAAAATACTTTGCAGTCACATTTAATCCAAAAGTGTTATAGGGCTGAAGCTTTGTGTCTTGTTGGAACATAAACGTCTTTTTTTGACAAAAATAGGAGGAACGAAGAAGGAAAATGAGGTTGTCAACTAATTCTTATTAAGAATTTACTTTTCAAAACCTCAATGTGTGAAATAGCTGTTCCTGTTGAAAACTTAATCTCCCGTTTTTAAATTATTCTCTTATTTTTATAATCCCACGGAAATAAATACGAACTAAAAACTACTGATGTGAAGAGAAAAAATTTGCTGATGTTCGGAGCCGTTTTGGCATTCGGACAGATGGGGTACGCTCAGGGAGGACAGGAAGTTGAGCTGACCCCCAGGGAACAGGCCTACCGGGATTCTATTACTGCATTGAACGAAACAAATGCCGCTATTGCTCAGTCACAGGAAGCCTATAACAAAGGGATTTCTTTTTTTGAGAAAAAACAATATTCAGAGGCGATAAAAGAGTTTGCCAAATCTGTTAGTGCAGATCCGAATTTTACGGCAGCGTATTATAATAAAGCTGTTGCAGAGAATGAGGCCGGTAAATATGATGATGCAGTAAAAACATTGAATGCATTGGTTGAGAAAGATCCCGGGTACACAAAAGCGTATTTCCAGCGGGGAAGAGCTTATCAGGGGAAAAATAAATACTCAGAAGCAGAGAAGGATTATGAAAAATCAGTAGGCTTAAACCCGAAAGATGATAAGGCGTGGTATAATTACGCAACCCTCCGTTTTCTTCAGCAGGACTACGATGGTGCGATTACCATGTTTGATAAAACGATTGAACTTAAACCTGATTTCGCGTATGCTTACAATGATAAAGGAAGTTGCTATCGAATGAAAGGTGAATATGCAAAAGCTGTTGCGCAGTATGATCTTGCGTTAAAGAAGAACCCAAACCTTGTTTTTGTCCTGAATAATCTGGGAACAACAAAAAAGAATATGAAGGATTATTCGGGTGCTATGGCAGCTTTTAACCGGGCGCTTAGTATTGATGCTAACTTTTACCTTGCGTTGAATAATAGAGGAGCAACGCAAATGGAGCAGGGAAGATTAGATGATGCAAAGTCTGATTTTGAAAAAGCGTTATCTATCAAGAAAGATTATGTTCCTGCGTATTCTAATCTTTCTGCTTTGATGTTTAAGAAAAAGGACTACGCAAAGTCTAAGGAGTATGCAGACAAAGCCATCCAACTAAACAAAGAATATGGATCGGCTTATGTAAACCGGGGAATGGCAAATGAAATGTTGCGTGATATGTCTTCTGCTTGTGAAGATTGGGAAAAAGCCAGTCAACTTGGAGAGTCAGCCGGAAAAATGTATAATTCTACAAATTGCGGATTTTAATTCCTGTATCAAAAACGAACAAAGACATGATAAAATATAAACTATTATTTCCTGTACTACTACTTCTTGCAGGAACAATACATGCCCAAAATGTTGAATTTAAATCCGGAAACTTTAAGGATGATAAGGATGGATTTAAAAATGCTACGGAGGCAATTAAAGCTGGAGATGCATATTTTGAGTTGGCAAATCAGGCGATTTTTGAAACCCGGGAACCTGGTTTTAACTTTCATCTGGCATTGAAAGAGTATGAAAAAGCACAGACTTTTAATCCGGATAATGCACTACTCAACTTTAAAATAGGAGCTTGTTATATTAACAGCACCTCGCCGTATAAAGGATTTGCGTTTATTCAAAAAGCAGATGAACTTGATCCTGCCTGCGATCCTTTCCTTCCGTACTATAAAGGAGTAATGTTACACTTACAGGGAAAATACCAGGAAGCAGTTAAATCGTTTCAGACTTTCGAGAATAATTACAAGAAATCAGATAACTTTTCGAAGTTCGTATCACAACGAAAAGGACAATGTAAGCACGGAGAACAGTACGAAAGAAACGAACTGAGAGCATGGGTGGACAATGTTTCGGTTTTAAATACGGAGTACGATGAAATAGCCCCTTCAATTACAACAGATGGAGCCGAGATTGTTTTTTCATCAAACCGTCCGAATAAGAATACGCCGAATGAAATAGGTGGATACGATATGGATATCTATAGCTCGACTTCTGTTGAAGGAGAGTGGCAGAAAGCTCTTCCGCTTAAAGGTTCTGTAAACACTGCTGCTGATGAGGTTTCCAATAACTTATATTACGACGGGACAAAAATGCTTATTCACCGCGATAATGGTGGACAATCTGATATTTATGAAACTTTTCTGAGAGGATTGGACTGGTCAGAACCCAAAGCAATGCATTACAATATCAATTCGAAGGCAAACGAGCGTTTTGCATCCTATGATTACGATAATTACCGCGTATATTATGCTAGGGATAATGCAAACCGATCAAACGGATTTGATATTATGGTGTCGGGTGTAGAGTCGTTTAAGGAAAAAACATTTGGAATGGGAGTTATGGTGAGTCCGGTTAATACCCGTTTCCACGACGGACCTGTTTTTCTTCATCTTGATGGGGAAACCATGTACATGGCTTCGGAAGGTCACGAGTCCATGGGAGGATACGATATCTTCGTGTCAAAAAAGGTAAACGGACAATGGACTAAGCCGGTCAATATGGGATACCCAATCAATACTCCGTATGACGATTTCTTTTTCGCCTCAACTGCTAATGGTAAATTTGCTTATATCGCTTCTAACCGTGATGGAGGAGCTGGAGGATTTGATATTTATAAGGTAACTTTTTGGGGACCGGAAAAACAACCTGCAGTTGTTACAGAGGATTACTTGTTGGCATCAATTATTATGCCGATGAAAGATGCTGAGGTAGAAGCTACTGTTGAAGTTAAAAAGAAGAGTTTGACGGTGTTCAAAGGAAAAACACTGGATGATATGACAGGAAAAGCAGTGGAAGCTGTGATCGAAATCACGGATAACGCTACAGGTAAGGTTATTCAGAATTTTACCACGAACAGTGCGACCGGAAAGTTTATTATTTCTCTTAATTCAGGAAAAAATTATGGTATCGCTGTTAAAGCAGATGGTTATTTATTCCATTCGGAGAATTTTGACATCCCGAACGGAAGTGCTGATAACCTGGTAGATAAAGAAATCCGGTTGAAAAACATTAAAATAGGAAGTAAAATTGCTCTACGGAATATTTTCTTTGATACTGGAAAATCTACATTGAGAAGTGAATCGAATGCCGAGTTAGAACGTCTTGTTAAGTTAATGAAAGATGTACCTCGCTTAAAGATTGAGATTTCAGGACATACTGATAATACAGGGTCAGCATCATTGAATGATAAACTCTCTCAGGAACGAGCTGAGGCAGTTGTAAACTATCTGAAGTCAAAAGGTGTTGCTGCAGACCGTATGACAGCTATGGGGTATGGTTCATCACGACCAATTGCTTCTAATGGTAATGCAGAGGGACGTCAGGAAAACAGAAGAACAGAATTTGAAATTAAAGCCAATTAGTAATCTATAGTAGATTGATTGTTGATAGGAAAAGGAGTTGCAGTTTTTGTAGCTCCTTTTCTAGTTTTGAATTTCTCTTTTGAATAGAAAGAACCGATCCGATATGTTCGGAACAGGTGTGAAAATCGGATCTTCAGGAAGGTCGCAGATCGAGTGATCAATAAGAAGAAAGTCATGCCTGAATTCCGGGTTGGCATCAAGACTTATTGAACCAAAACGTTGGAAGTAGGCATGTAGCCCCCAATCAGCAGTCATAGATGGACATACTGAGATCATTTTGTCGTTACCAATTGCTGTAATAAACTCCGGAAGAGGAGTGACTTTGTCTTTATCCTTTCCGGGTGTTCCAAAATAAGAAACAACGAATAGTATACCGGTTAGGAGTACTCCTCCGGAGAGGAATAGAGTAACACGTCTTCTCAGTAAGGAAGTATTCATTTGACGGAAGATGCTTTCAAAACTCGAATTCAGTAGAATCCCTCCTGCTAACGCGATAAGTGGATATACTGTTAAGATGTAAAATCCACTTTGTTTCATACTAACCATAATGGGTAAAACGCCTGCGAGTGCTACTGCTATAAGAAGTAGAGCATTTCTCTTTTGAAGAGAATCAATTTTACGGTAACTCTTTCTGGTAAAAAGGAAAAGTAATAACCCTATAAGGATAGGAGGGATCAACTCTGACAGAAAACGTTTTAGGATAAAAAAGCGGGAGTCAACAGTCTGTATGGAAGAGATACTTCTTACCACCTGCTTATCTAAATAAGTCGATAGACTGGTGTGCGCAGCATTTGAAAAGAAGTACAGAAGTAGAAGTGGAAGAAGTGCGCTTAGAAGTAACAAAAGACTTGTAAAGAGCATTTGAGAAAAACGTTTGTTTTTCAGAATCAGATAACTGAAGAAGGGAAAGCTGAGAGGGTATAACGCAACAAATCCTTTCGTTAAAAAACCTAACAGGAGCATAATTCCGGCGAGAATAACCCAGCCATAATTATTGCTTTTTTCGTAGTGAAAGAGAAATAAAACAGCCGATAATAGGAATATACTCATCGTGTTCTCCAGTACATTGTTCCCGCTCGCCCAAAAAACAACCGGGATAAACGACCATAATAGAAGAGGTCCCCAGGCCAGCTCTTTTTTAAATCCAAGTTGTTGCCAGATTGCACGAATAAGTAGTGCTATTACAAGGTAGGTGAAAAGAGAAAATAATTTATCTACTACCCAGCTATCACCTAATAGAAAATAGAACTTACTTTGAATCCACATCGCTAAAGGTGGGTGTTCGTTGAATTGCGGATACAGAGTTTGTGTAAATTGTAAGTCCCAGAAACTTCCCTTGCCAAGGTATAAATTGTGAGCAATAGCACTATAAATCATCCCGTCCATGAACATGCTTTTAACCCAGAGATAAGGAGCCGTTAGAATCAGAAATAATCCTAACCAAATTGCATATAATTTAGTTCCGGGGCTTAGTAGCATGTAAATGAATATTTCTTATTTCACGCGAAATTAGGTGAATTATTCCAAATAGTACAGGTAACGATATGGAAAGAGAAAAATTGTGATGATAAAATCACTTTTGTGTTACCCTAATCCTAATAGAGAGGGGGGAAGGTTAAGTCTTCTTTAAATGAGTTGATTACCCTTGATTTGCGACTTTTTGTGCACGTATATTTGCAGCGTCAAAACAAAAGAAGACAAATGAAAAAGAAAATTGCCTTTGCTTTACTCCTTGGAATGAGTATGAACCTACAAGCAAAAACCACTGTGTTTCCGGGTGGAGGTGAATCGGATGAAGTCATTAACCGTGTTACGTCGCGAATTGAAACAGATGGGAGTCTTACATTATCCGTTGATGTAATAGACAGCCTGTCAACCATAGAGGTTGGAATTACCGGCGATATTCAGGGATGGGCCACTTTGGCACTAACAAACTCCAAAGGTGAAGAGGTTTTCTTTCAGTTGATTGAAGATTCACATACTCCTTTGAGTATTTCAATTCCTACTGAAAACCTGAAAACTGGATTTTACTTTGTGCAATTAGATTGGGAACAGGAAATTCGTATCCTCAAGATTCGGATTGATTAATCCAGGATTTCCAATTTTGCAAATCGCATAAGTAAAACTTTCTGGCCGTGTTTTGGGAAAAATACGGTTACTTTTTTGTCGGGGTCTGCTCCTTCAATTTTTACCACTTTGCCTTTTCCAAATCGTTCGTGTTGAACATTGTATCCAACTTTGAGTGCTGCATTGGTTGCATTCGAAGATGGATTTGTTTTTTTAGTAGCTGTAGAAAGTGGGGTCATTTTCCCTGTTCTTCCCATGCTACTGGCTTCTCCTGATGAAACAGATCGCTTAGACAAACCGGAGTTATTAAGAGATTTTCCGGGACCTGAGGCATAGGGGCTTTCGTGCTGTAAAAATTTATCGTCAATTTCCTGTATAAATCTACTGGGTTCTGAGGTCGTTGCCTGTCCCCATTTGTACCTGCTCATGGAGTAACTCAACGTACAACTTGTTTCGGCACGGGTTAGAGCAACGTAGAAAAGACGTCTTTCTTCTTCAAGTTCGGTACGCGAATGAAGAGACATTTGTGAGGGGAACAAATTTTCCTCCAATCCTACAATATAAACGTAAGGGAACTCCAATCCTTTTGAGGCGTGAATAGTCATTAGTGTGACTTTATTTCTATCCTCTTCGCTTTCATTATCTGCATCTGTTAACAATGCAACATCAATCAGGAAATCACTCAAAGAAACAAGTACACCTTCTTCCTGAGAAACTGTGAATTCTTTGATACCGGCTAAAAGTTCCTGAATATTCTCATAGCGGGCAACACCCTCAGGTGAACGGTCATCATATAATTCTTTCAGTATCCCGGATGATTGTGCTATTTCCTGTGCAAGATCAAAGGCTGGAGTAGTTTCGAGTTTAATCCCAAAGCTTGTAATCATGGTGGCGAAAGCCTGCATCTTTTTCTTCGCTGCCGTATTCATAGAAACAGGGTACGTCTCAAAGTCAGAGATTACCTCCCAGATGGAAACACCATAGCGGTTGGCAGCGGCGGTGACTTCTTCCATTGAGGTATTTCCAATTCCTCTCCTTGGGTAATTGATTACACGTTTTAATGCTTCTTCATCTTTTGGGTTTGCAGCAAGACGATAGTACGAAATAATATCTTTTATTTCTTTTCGTTGATAGAAAGATAAACCTCCATAGATCTTATAAGGAAGATTTAGTTTGCGAAGTGCTTCCTCAAATGAACGAGATTGCGCATTGGTGCGGTAGAGTATTGCAAAGTCTTTATAATCGAGTCCCTTTGCCTTTTTTGCTTCGAAAATAGCGTTAGAGATTACTCTTCCTTCTTCATTATCCGTGAGTGTGCGTAATACCTTTATTGTATTCCCGTCTTCATTTTGGGTCCATACCTTTTTCTTAATCTGATCCTTATTATGAGCGATTATGCTGTTAGCAGCATCCACGATATTTTTAGTACTTCTATAGTTTTGCTCTAGTTTATACAGCTTATAATCCGGATAATCTTTTCTGAAGTTGAGTATGTTTTCAATATTGGCTCCCCTGAAAGCATAAATACTTTGGGCATCATCTCCAACCACACATATATTCTCATAAAGAGCGGCTAGTTTTTTTACAATCAGATACTGACTGTAATTGGTGTCCTGGTACTCATCAACAAGAATATAGCGGAAGCGATGCTGGTAAAAATTAAGGACATCAGGAAAGTCTCGCAATAAAACGTTGGTTTTGAATAGAAGATCATCAAAGTCCATAGCTCCTGCTTTGAAACAGCGGGCTTCATATTGTTTATAAATAATAAAGAGCTTTGGTTTTCCGCTCATGCGATCTTCTCCTACAATTTCTGCATTAGCTTCATATTGTTGGGGAGAAATAAGGTTGTTTTTGGCGGATGAAATCCGGGAATGTACTAAGCCGGGTTTATAGACCTTATCGTCTAATCCCATTTCTTTTATTATAGATTTTAAAAGACTCCTTGAGTCCTGACTGTCGTATATTGTAAAGTTGTTTGGATAACCAATTTTGTCTGAATGATAACGAAGAATCTTAGCAAATACGGAGTGGAACGTACCCATAGTAACATTTCGTGCCTCACTCTCACCGACAACATTTGCGATCCGTTCTTTCATTTCCCGCGCAGCTTTATTGGTAAAGGTTAGCGCCAGAATGTTAAAAGGATCCACCCCTTTTTCCATCAGATAGGCAATACGATAGGTAAGAACCTTTGTTTTCCCGGATCCTGCTCCGGCGATAACCATCATCGGACCGTCAACATGTGTAGCGGCTTCAAGTTGGTTTGGGTTTAACTCATTCAGAAAATCCATAATTACAAAGTTAATTATATTTGTAGCTGGGAGCCCGAAGATTAAGTGTTAAATAAAAAACATATTTGTTTTTTAATGTTTAATTATTAACATTTGGGTTGTAACTATTTGTTTGTCATGGGTTTTATGTGTTTGGGATGATGCTTTGTCTGAAAAAGAGGAAAGTTTTTTCACAAGCCCTTGTGAAAAAACCAAAAGAAAATCAACTGATTTATTGTGTACTAGCGAAAATTCTCTATCTTTGCACCCCTCAAAATGTGTTTTTGAGGCAAATAGTAATTATTAAAAGTTAAGAGGTAATATGCCAACTATTCAACAATTAGTTCGCAAAGGTCGCACGGCACCGGTGAAGAAGAGCAAGTCTGCTGCTTTGGATTCGTGTCCGCAGCGCAAAGGGGTATGTGTAAGGGTTTACACCACTACTCCTAAGAAGCCAAACTCAGCTATGCGTAAAGTAGCTAGGGTGCGTCTCACTAATGGTAAAGAGGTGAACGCTTATATTGGTGGTGAAGGTCATAACTTACAGGAACACTCATTGGTGTTGGTTCGCGGAGGAAGGGTAAAAGACCTTCCTGGTGTGCGTTATCACATCGTTCGAGGAGCTGAGGATACTGCCGGAGTGGAAGGTAGATCACAGCGTCGTTCTAAGTATGGAACAAAGAGACCTAAACAAAAATAATTTAAAGCTTTCTAAGAGATGAGAAGAAGAAAAGCGAAAAAAATTCCCATTCTGCCGGATCCGCGTTTTAACGAGGTGGTAGTAACAAAGTTTGTGAATAACTTGATGTATTCAGGGAAAAAAGGATTAGCCTTCAAAATATTTTATGACGCAATTGATGTTATAGAGTCTAAACTTGAAGGTGAAAGTGGTTTGGAAGTGTGGAAAAGAGCGTTGGATAATGTAACGCCAAACGTAGAGGTTCGTAGCCGTCGCGTTGGTGGAGCTACTTTCCAGATCCCTACCCCTGTTCGAGATAGCCGTAAGCAGTCACTTGCGATGAAGTGGTTGATCAGTTTTTCCCGAAAGAGAAATGAAAAATCGATGAGTGCAAAACTTGCTGCAGAGATTATTGCTGCTTCAAAAGAAGAAGGTGCTGCATTCAAGAAGAAAGAAGATACGCATAGAATGGCTGAGGCGAACAAAGCGTTCTCTCACTTCAGATTCTAAAAAAAAGAAAAGAAATGGCAAGAGATCTTAAACATACAAGAAACATTGGTATTGCTGCCCACATTGATGCGGGTAAAACAACCACAACAGAGCGTATCCTTTATTACTCAGGATTGAGTCACAAGATCGGAGAGGTTCACGATGGTGGAGCAACAACCGACTGGATGGAGCAGGAGCAGGAGCGTGGTATTACCATTACTTCGGCGGCTGTTACAGTAAAGTGGCCTTACAAAAACAACGAATACCACGTTAACATTATTGATACTCCCGGACACGTTGACTTTACAGTAGAGGTGAATCGTTCACTTCGTGTATTGGACGGTCTGGTTTTCTTGTTTTCAGCAGTTGACGGTGTAGAGCCTCAGTCAGAAACAAACTGGCGATTGGCTGATAACTATAATGTTCCTCGTATCGGATTCGTTAACAAAATGGACCGTTCAGGAGCTGATTTCCTTAATGTTGTTAAGCAGGTTAAGGAAATGTTGGGAAGTAATGCAGTTCCGCTTCAGTTGCCTATTGGTGCAGAGGATGACTTCAAAGGGGTTGTCGATCTTGTAAACTGGAGAGGTATTGTTTGGAACGAGGAAGATAAAGGAATGACCTTTACTGAAGTTCCGATTCCTGATGATTTGGTTGAAGAAGCAACAATGTACCGTGAAATGCTTTTAGAGCAGGTTGCAGAATTCGACGATACGTTGATGGAGAAATTCTTTGAGGATGCAAACTCTATCACGGAAGAAGAAATGTTGACAGCATTGCGTCAGGCTACTATCTCAGGAAAAATTATTCCTATGGTATGTGGTTCTTCTTTCAAGAATAAAGGAGTTCAGACCATGTTGGATTATGTTATGGCTCTATTGCCATCACCAATGGATCAGGAAGCAATTCAGGGTACTAACCCTAAAACAGATGAGCCGGCAGAGCGTAAGCCTTCTTATGATGAGCCATTCTCGGCTTTGGCGTTTAAAATTGCTACAGACCCTTACGTAGGAAGACTTTGTTTTGTACGTGCTTATTCAGGTAAACTACCTGCAGGGTCATACGTATTGAATACACGTTCAGGAAACAAAGAACGTATTTCACGTATCTTCCAGATGCATGCGAACAAGCAAATTCAGATTGATGAACTTGGAGCAGGAGATATTGGTGCAGTTGTAGGATTTAAAGATATCCGTACTGGAGATACATTGTGTGCTGAGAATGCACCAATCGTATTGGAATCAATGGACTTCCCTGATCCGGTAATCGGATTGGCAATTGAGCCTAAAACACAGGCGGATACAGATAGATTGTCTACAGGTCTTCAGAAACTTGCAGAAGAGGATCCTACTTTCCGTGTTCATACAGATGAAGAAAGCGGACAAACTGTTATTAGTGGTATGGGTGAGCTTCACCTTGATATCATCGTTGACCGTTTGAAACGTGAGTTTAAAGTGGAAGTGAACCAGGGAGCACCTCAGGTATCTTACCGCGAGAAAATCACAGGATCTGTTGATCACCGTGAAGTGTACAAAAAGCAGTCTGGTGGACGTGGTAAGTTTGCGGATATCGTTGTGGAAATCTCTCCATTGGAAGATCCAACGAAATCAGGACTTGAGTTCGTTAACAGCATCAAAGGTGGTAACGTTCCTAGAGAATTTATCCCTTCTGTTGAAAAAGGATTCAGAGACGCAATGTCTAACGGTGTATTGGCAGGATATCCTGTAGATTCATTGAAAGTTGAGTTGAAGGATGGATCTTTCCATGCTGTCGATTCAGATTCATTGTCTTTCGAAGTCTGTGCGAAAATGGCATACCGTAATGCATTGCCTAAAGCAAGACCAGTACTTATGGAGCCTATCATGAAGCTTGAAGTAGTTACTCCTGAGGAGAACATGGGTGATGTTGTTGCTGACCTTAACCGCCGTCGTGGTTTGATTAAAGGGATGGACGACAGAAATGGAGCGAAAGTAGTTAAAGCGGATGTTCCACTTTCAGAAATGTTCGGATATGTAACTCAATTACGTACAATTACTTCAGGACGAGCGAACTCCTCTATGGAATTCTCACACTATGAAGAATGTCCGAAGAGCGTTTCAGAGGATGTTATTGCTAAAGTTAAAGGAAAAATTACTGCTTAATATAAAGGTAGCATGAGCCAAAAGATCAGAATTAAGTTAAAGTCATACGATCACAATTTAGTTGACAAATCAGCTGAGAAAATCGTAAAGACAGTAAAAGCTACAGGAGCTGTAGTTAGTGGTCCAATTCCACTTCCGACGCACAAGCGTATTTATACTGTATTGAAGTCTCCACACGTAAACAAAAAAGCGCGTGAGCAGTTTGAGTTGTGTTCATACAACAGACTGATGGACATTTACAGTTCATCATCAAAAACAGTTGATGCGTTGATGCGTTTGGAGCTTCCAAGTGGAGTGGATGTAGAAATTAAAGTTTGATAATTTAAATAATAAAGGATGCCTGGAATAATTGGTAGAAAAATCGGGATGACTAGTATCTACAGTGCCGAGGGTAAGGCAACACCATGCACAGTGATAGAAGCTGGTCCTTGTGTAGTAACGCAAGTTAAGACACAAGATAAGGATGGTTATGAGGCTGTTCAGTTAGGATTTGGTGAGCGTAAAGAAAAAAACACACCGGGTTCTTTGAAAGGACACTTCAAAAAAGCAAACACCACGCCTAAACAAAAACTAGTAGAGTTTGAAGAGTTCGAGGGATTAAACCTTGGTGATGTTGTTACAGTTGACATCTTCGAAGAAGGAGAATTTGTTGATGTAACAGGAACATCAAAAGGAAAAGGGTTCCAGGGGGTTGTGAAACGTCACGGATTTGGTGGAGTTGGTCAGTCAACTCACGGTCAGCACAACCGAATGAGAGCACCTGGATCGATTGGAGCTGCTTCGTACCCTGCACGTGTATTCAAAGGAATGCGCATGGCTGGTCAGACTGGTAACAAGCGAGTAATGATCGAGAACTTACAAGTTCTGAAAGTGTTGACTGATAAGAATTTGTTAGTAGTTAAAGGTTCGATTCCCGGACCAAAAGGTTCAACAGTAATTATTGAGAAATGGAATTAAAGATTGTAGATACCAAAGGAAAAGCTACTTCCAAAAGTGTAACACTTTCTGACGAGGTTTTTGGAATTGAGCCAAACGATCATGCTATTTACATGGACGTGAAGCATTACCTTGCCAGCCGTCGTCAAGGAACACACAAGGCGAAAGAAAGAAGTGAAATCGCCGGAAGTACACGTAAGATCAAAAAACAAAAAGGTACCGGTGGAGCTCGTGCAGGTAGCGTTAAATCCGGAACTCGTGTTGGTGGTGGACGTATCTTCGGACCTCGCCCACGTAACTACAGCTTCAAATTGAATACAAAGTTGAAGCGTTTGGCACGTAAGTCGGCATTGAGCTACAAAGCACAGGGAGAGAATATCATGGTATTGGAAGATTTCAACTTTGATACTCCTAAAACAAAGGATTTTGTTGCTTTGATGGGGAATTTGAAATTGAACGATCAGAAAGTATTGTTAGTAATGGGAGCTAAGAATGACAATGTATTTTTGTCATCACGTAACCTTCAGCGTGCTAAGGTCGTAACAGCTGATTCGTTGAACACTTACGATATCATGAATGCCGGTAAGCTAGTTTTAGCAGAAAGCTCAATTGAAGTAATTGAAAAGGTATTAAACTAATTCGAAATGAGCACGATTATTAAAAAGCCTATTATCACAGAGAAAGCTACGTTGGACAGTGAGTTGAACAACCGTTTTGCTTTCGTAGTGGATAGAAAGGCAAATAAGATTGAAATTAAGAAAGCCATCGAAAAGATGTACGGAGTGACTGTTGAGTCAGTTCGTACATTAACCTATGGTGGTGGAAAGCCTTCTGTGAAGTACACAAACAGAGGTATCGTTGAGCAGCGTAACAGCGTTTGGAAAAAAGCTATTGTTACTGTTGCTGAAGGAGAAACGATTGATTTGTATAGTAACATTTAAGAAAATTTGAAATGGGTCTTAGAAAATTAAAGCCTACAACTCCAGGGCAAAGACACAAAATCATCAGCGATTTTTCAGAAGTAACTAAAAGTGCTCCTGAAAAAAGCTTGTTGGCTGCCAAGAAAAAGTCTGGTGGTCGTAACAATGATGGTCGTATGACTATGCGTTACATCGGTGGTGGTCACAAACAACGTTATCGTGTTATCGATTTCAAACGTGACAAGCAAGGTGTTCCGGCTACAGTAAAGTCGATTGAATACGATCCGAACAGAACAGCAAGAATTGCTTTGTTGTACTATGCTGATGGTGAGAAACGCTACATTATCGCTCCCGAAGGATTGAAAGCAGGAGATACAGTAGTTTCCGGAAAAGGTGCAACACCTGAAGTAGGAAACGCATTGTTGCTTTCTGAAATTCCGTTGGGTACTGTTATCCACAACATTGAGTTGAAGCCAGGTAAAGGTGGTGCAATTGCACGTGGTGCCGGAACTTACGCTCAGCTGAATGCACGTGACGGTAAGTATGCAATTGTTAAGCTTCCTTCAGGGGAAACTAGAATGGTATTGGTTGAGTGTATGGCTACAATCGGAGCTGTATCGAACTCAGAGCATAACCTTATTGTTTCTGGTAAAGCAGGTCGAAGCAGATGGTTAGGTCGTCGTCCACGTGTTCGTGGAGTTGTGATGAACCCGGTTGATCACCCGATGGGTGGTGGTGAAGGTCGTTCGTCAGGAGGACACCCTCGTTCGCGTAATGGTATGCCAGCTAAAGGATACAAGACGCGTTCGAAAACCAAGTATTCGAATAAGTTTATCATTGAAAAAAGAAAGAAATAAGTAGCTTATGAGCCGTTCGTTAAAAAAACCGCCTTTCGTTCACTATAAGTTGGCAAAACGTGTGGAAGAGGCACAAGAGTCAGGAAAGAAGAGCGTGATCAAGACATGGTCAAGAGCTTCAACCATTACCCCCGATTTTGTTGGGATGACATTTGCAGTTCACAATGGGAATAAGTTTATTCCTGTTTTCGTGACGGAAAACATGGTAGGACACAAACTTGGTGAGTTTGCTCCAACCAGAAACTTCCGAGGTCACGGTGGTAATAAGAAAGATAAAAGAAGATAGTAAAAAATTGTAGTGACTATGGGCGCTAGAAAAAGACTAAGAGCCGAGAAGTTAAAAGAGGACAAAAAGAATTTGGCGATAGCTAAACTTCGTAACTGTCCGATTTCTCCGAGAAAGATGAGATTAGTTGCAGATCTTGTAAGGGGAGTTGAAGTAAATAAGGCTCTAAATGTATTGCAACATAATCCAAAGGATGCTGCCATTTATCTTGAGAAACTTTTGCGTTCAGCTATTGCTAACTGGGAGCAGAAGAATGAGGATAAATCTCTTGAAGAAGAGGTATTGGTAGTAAAATCTATTGAAGTAGGTCAGGCAGGAATGCTGAAAAGAATTCAGGCTGCTCCTCAGGGTAGAGCACATCGAATTAGAAAAAGGTCAAACCACGTAACCATCATCGTTGATGGCGTAAATAATTAGGAGAAAGCATGGGACAAAAAACGAATCCAATCGGAAATAGACTAGGTTTCATCCACGGATGGGAGTCTAATTGGTATGGTGGAGATAACTATGGCGATAAATTGCTTGAGGATCACAAGATCCGTCGTTATCTTCAGGCTCGTTTATCCAGAGCGAGTATCTCTAAGATAATTATTGAGCGTACACTTAAGTTGGTAACCGTTACTATCAACACGGCTCGTCCGGGTGTAATCATCGGTAAAGGTGGTCAAGAGGTTGACAAACTGAAAGAAGAGCTTAAGAAGCTGACAAAAAAGGATATTCAAATTAATATCTTTGAAATCAAACGTCCTGAATTGGATGCACGATTAGTGGCAGATGGTATTGCCCGTCAGATTGAAGCGCGTATTTCTTTCCGTCGTGCGATTAAAATGGCTATCGCATCAACAATGCGTATGGGTGCTGAAGGGATTAAGGTGAAAATTTCCGGACGTCTTAACGGTGCTGAGATGGCGCGTGATGAAATGTATAAAGATGGTAGAACACCGTTGCATACATTCCGTGCAGATATCGACTATGCATTGTCGGAGGCTCACACAACTTACGGTCGAATCGGTATTAAGGTTTGGATCTGTAAAGGTGAAGTCTATGGTAAAAGAGATCTTTCTCCGAACATCGGACAAAATGCTAAAGGGTCAGGAGCCGGAACTTCTGGTCGTCAGGCACCAAAAGGTGGGAGAAGAAAGAAAAAGTAATTAGGTTTTACAACCTGTAAAAACTTGGTAAAATGTTACAGCCAAAAAGAACGAAGTTTAGAAAAGCACAGAAAGGACGAAATAGAGGTCTTGCACATCGTGGAGGACAAATCGCTTTCGGTTCCTTCGGTTTGAAAGCGCTTGAGCCGGGATGGATCACTTCTCGTCAGATTGAAGCGTCACGTATCGCCGTTACACGTTATATGAAAAGGGAAGGTAAAGTCTGGATTCGTATTTTCCCGGACAAACCGGTTACTGCAAAACCAGCAGAGGTACGTATGGGTAAAGGTAAAGGTGCTCCTAGTCACTGGGTAGCAGTTGTGAAACCTGGACGTATTATGTTTGAAGCAGACGGTGTACCTTATGAAACTGCCAAAGAAGCAATGCGTTTGGCAGCTCAGAAACTTCCCGTTAAATGTAAGTTTGTAGTTAGAAACGATTATGTTATTCCAACTGCTAAATAATAACGAGTTATGAAACAGCAAGAAATCGTACAACTATCAGATGGCGATCTACAGGAAAGAATCGCGGACTTTAAAGATCAGTTGCAGAAACTAGAGTTGACACACGTAGTTTCTCCATTGGAAAACCCAATGCAGATCCGTGAAATTCGCAAAACCGTAGCTCGTTTGAATACTGAGTTGACAAAAAGACAAAAACAGGCGTAAGGCCTAGTAATTAAATAAGCTTGATAATGGAGAAGCGTAATTTAAGAAAAGAGCGAATCGGTGTTGTTACTAGCAATAAAATGGAGAAATCCATAGTTGTTGCAGTAGAAAGAAAAGTAAAACACCCAAAATATGGTAAGTTCGTAAAAAAAACTACTAAATTTGTCGCCCACGATGAAAAAAATGAATCTGGTATCGGTGATACTGTGAGAATCATGGAAACTCGTCCTTTGTCAAAAACAAAGAACTGGAGATTAGTAGAAATTGTTGAAAGAGCTAAATAGTTTGTAGTAATGATACAACAGGAATCAAGACTTGCAGTAGCAGACAATAGCGGTGCCAAAGAAGTGCTTTGTATTCGCGTTCTGGGTGGAACGAAAAGAAGATACGCTTCAGTTGGTGATAAAATTGTTGTAGCTGTCAAGAGTGCAGTGCCCTCTGGGAACGTGAAAAAAGGAAGCGTTGCTAAGGCCGTAGTAGTAAGAACGAGAAAAGAAGTACGTCGTCCTGACGGTTCTTACATTCGTTTCGATGACAACGCCGTGGTTATTTTGAATCAAGCGGGAGAAATGCGTGGTACTCGTATATTCGGGCCAGTCGCGAGAGAACTTCGTGAGAATAACTACATGAAAATTGTTTCACTTGCACCTGAGGTGCTCTAAAAAAATGTAAACGTCATGCAAAAGAAGTTACACATTAAAGTAGGAGACACTGTTCAGGTAATGAGTGGTGAATCAAAAGGTCAGAGCGGTAAAGTTATCGCTATTGACAGAAAGAAGGACCGTGCGCTTGTAGAAGGTGTGAACGTGATTAAGAAACACGTGAAGCCAAGTGCGGCTAACCCTCAGGGTGGTATTGTTGAACAAGAAGCTGGAATTCATATTTCCAATTTGTTGCTTGTTGTTGATGGCCAGCCTACACGTATTGGTCGTCGCGCAGACGCAAATGGAAAATTAGTACGTTATTCTAAAAAGACTGGGGAGGAGATTAAGTAATGAGTTACCAACCAAGACTTAAAGAAAAGTATAAGAGCGAAGTTATCGCTTCTTTGACTGAAAAATTCGGATACAAGACACCAATGTCTGTTCCGCATATTGAGAAAATTGTGATCAGCCAGGGTATTGGTGACGCAGTGGGTGACAAGAAATTGGTTGATTCTGCTGTTAGTGACCTTTCAATGATTGCTGGTCAGAAGGCTGTAGCTACAATATCTAAAAAAGATATCTCAAACTTTAAATTGAGAAAAGGAATGCCGATCGGTACAAAAGTTACTCTTAGAGGTGACCAAATGTACGAATTCCTGGATCGTTTGATCTCTGTTGCATTGCCTCGTACACGTGACTTCCGTGGAGTAAATGTGAAAGGGTTTGACGGACGCGGAAACTTTAATATGGGTGTTAAAGAACACATTATTTTCCCTGAAATCGATATCGATAAGGTGAACCGTATTATGGGTATGGATATTACTTTTGTTACATCAGCTGATAGCGACGAAGAAGCAAAGGCGCTGCTTGATGCTTTTGGATTCCCATTCACAAAAAAATAGAAGAAAATGGCAAAAGAATCAATGAAAGCGCGTGAGCGCAAAAGAGAAAGGTTAGCTGCTCGCTATGCAAATACACGTGAAGAATTAACAAAGATTTTGAAATCTAGCGATGATTCTGAAGAAATGCAACAAGCGAAGTGGGAGGCGATGATGAAATTACAGAAATTGCCTGCTAACTCTTCAAAAGTAAGATTGCATAATAGATGTAAACTTACGGGTCGTCCTCGTGGATATATGAGACAATTCGGTATTTCAAGGGTAACATTCCGTGAAATGGCTTTGAATGGTAAGATCCCGGGAGTTAAGAAATCAAGTTGGTAATTGAATTAATAGGAAAATTATGTATACTGATCCTATAGCAGATTATTTGACACGTATTCGTAATGCGGTCAGAGCGAATCATAAAGTTGTTGAAATCCCTGGTTCAAATATGAAAAGAGAGATGACAAAAATTCTTTTCGATAAAGGGTATATTGATAACTTCCGTTTCGAAGAGGATGGAAAGCAAGGTGTTATTAAAATAGCATTGCGTTATAATCCCGTAACGAAGAAAAATGCGATCACACGTTTGGATCGCGTAAGTAAACCAGGTTTAAGAAAGTATTGCGATGCATCAAGTTTGCCACGCGTTCTTAACGGATTGGGAATCGCTATGATTTCCACTTCTAAAGGTCTTATTACAGACAAGGAAGCTCGTAAAGAGAACGTAGGTGGAGAAGTTGTTTGCTACGTATATTAATTTGGAGGAATAAGAAATGTCAAGGATAGGAAAAAATCCAATCACAATCCCGAGTGGAGTTGAAGTGAAAGTTAACGGTACAACTGTAACTGTTAAAGGTTCTAAAGGTGAATTGACACAAGAAGTTGATGCTTGTGTTGAATTAGCAGTTGAGGACGGAACAATCACGTTCACCCGCGAATCGGACTCGCCGTCTCACCGTGCAAAGCATGGTTTGTACAGAGCGTTAATCAACAATATGATTGTTGGTGTATCGGAAGGGTTTAAAAAGGAGTTGGAAGTTGTTGGAGTCGGATATCGTGCTAATGCAGCAGGACAAAGACTTGAACTTGCGTTAGGATTCTCACATCCAATCGTAATGGAACTTCCCTCTGAAATTAAAGTATCTACAGAAACTGTCAAAGGTCAGGCTCCGTTGATTACATTGGAATCATACGACAAGCAATTGATCGGACAAGTAGCAGCGAAGATCCGCTCTTTCCGTAAGCCAGAACCATATAAAGGTAAAGGTATTAAGTTTAAAGGTGAGCAGATCAGAAGAAAAGCTGGTAAATCTGCAGGTAAAAAATAATAGATAAAAATCATGGCATTCAGTAAAGAAATCAGAAGAGCGAAGATCAAAAGAAGAATCAGAAAGAACATTTCTGGGACTTCTGATGTACCTCGTTTGAGTGTCTTCCGTAGTAATAAGCAGATCTATGCTCAGATTATTGACGATGTAAACGGAGTAACTCTTGTAGCAGCATCATCATACAAAAATGAGGAGCTTGTAAAGCTTCCTAAAATTGAGCAGGCTAAAGTTGTTGGAAAACAATTGGCAGAGAAAGCTTTGAAGGCAGGAATTGAGAAAGTGGTATTTGACCGTAACGGTTACTTGTATCACGGACGTGTAAAATCATTGGCTGACTCCGCTCGTGAGGGAGGTCTTAAATTCTAATTATCATGGCAGAAAAAGTAAATAATTTGAAAGCGGTTGATGTTGAGTTAAAAGATAAGCTTGTAGCTATCAACCGTGTTACAAAAGTAACAAAAGGTGGACGTACCTTCAGTTTCTCTGCAATCGTGGTAGTTGGAAACGAGAATGGAATGGTAGGTCATGGTCTTGGAAAAGCGAAAGAGGTAACTGAAGCGATTCAAAAAGGAATTGATGACGCTAAGAAAAACCTTATCTCTGTTCCTATCCGTAAGGGTACTGTTCCTCATACTCAAAAAGGAAAATACGCTGGAGCACGCGTATTGTTGAAGCCAGCTTCAGATGGTACAGGAGTTATCGCAGGTGGTGCGATGCGTGCTGTATTGGAGAGCGTTGGAGTTCACAATGTATTGGCAAAATCACAAGGTTCATCTAACCCTCACAACGTAGTAAAAGCAACATTTGATGCACTTTCTCAAATGAGAGATGCAGTATCAGTTGCTAAGCAAAGAGGGGTAACTTTGGATAAAGTGTTTAACGGTTAATAAAGGTTATTATGGCAACAGTAAAAGTTAAATTGGTAAGAAGTACCATCAAGCGTCCAAAAAACCAAAAGGCTACCGTACAGGCGCTTGGTCTGAAGAAAATAAACCAGGTTGTGGAGAAAGAATCAACTCCACAAATTCTTGGAATGATTAAGAAAGTTCAACACCTAGTTGAAGTAGTAGAGTAGAACCTGTAAAGTTTAGAAATAATGAATTTGAATAATTTAAAGCCCGCAAGTGGTTCTGTAAAATCAAAGAAGAGAATTGCGAGAGGTCAGGGATCCGGACACGGAGGGACTTCGACACGTGGGCACAAAGGTGCTAAATCTCGTTCAGGATACAAATCAAAGATTGGATTCGAAGGAGGACAGATGCCATTACAGCGTCGTGTACCTAAGTTCGGATTTAAGAACATCAACAGAGTTGAATACAAAGCGATCAATTTGGATGTAATTCAGAGTCTTGTAGAAAAGAAGAATATCACTGAATTTACTCCTGAAGTATTCAAAGCTAACGGTTTGGCATCCGGAAATGACCTAGTGAAAATTTTGGGTAGAGGAGAATTGAAAGCAGCTGTGAAGATTTCCGCACACAAATTTTCAGCTTCAGCAAAATCAGTTATTGAAGCTCAAGGTGGAAATGTAACAGAACTTTAATTATCTTTGCCAACTATTTTAATCCAATGAAGAAGTTTTTTCAAACATTACAGAATATTTGGAAAGTAGAGGAACTTAGATCCCGCATCCTTGTGACGCTGGGTCTAATCCTTATTTTTCGTATAGGTTCGTTTATCGTTTTGCCGGGTGTTAATGCCACTGTTTTAGCAGAAGCTGCCCAGAATGCTGACCAGGGAGGTCTGGCGGGATTACTCTCGTTACTTTCCGGTGGTGCATTCTCTAATGCTTCTATTTTAGCTTTGGGAATTATGCCCTACATCTCCGCATCAATTATTATGCAGCTCCTTGGGATGGCAGTTCCTGCTGTTCAGAAGATGCAAAACGAGGGAGAGAGCGGACGAAATAAGATTAATAATTTCACACGAATTCTGACGATTATCATTTGTGCTTTTCAGGCACCTTCGTACATTGGTTTATATGTGAAGAGTATCAATGGTTCGATTGTCAACGAGACTCCTCTATGGTGGGTTCAAAGTGTTATTTTGCTTATAGCCGGAACCATGTTTGCAATGTGGTTGGGTGAAAGGATAACAGACAAAGGAGTTGGTAACGGTATTTCGTTATTGATTACTGTAGGTATCCTTGCCAATTTACCACTTAGCTTCATCCAGGAGGTGACAACAAAGAGTGACAATCCGATTATGATCATTGTTGAGTTAGTAATGTTTATGGTAATTGTTATGGCAACTGTATTGATTGTACAGGGAGTCAGAAAAGTGCCGATGAACGTTGCTAAGCGAATGGCGGGAGGAAGAACCAACGTTGCAGAGCAGGGAGCGCGTCAGTATTTGCCTATTAAGGTAAACGCTTCAGGTGTAATGCCTATCATTTTTGCTCAGGCAATTATGACTGTACCTCTTATGTTATTGCAAAGTTCTGACGGTACGTCAACATTCTTTGGTTTGGGAGATATGTATGGATTCACATACAACCTGATACTGTTCTTCCTTATTATCGTATTTACGTATTTCTATACGGCAATTATGATTAACCCAAAGAAAATGGCTGATGACATGAAGCGAAACGGAAGTTTTATTCCTGGTGTTAAACCCGGAGAGGCAACTGCAGAGTATCTGGATCAGTTAGTATCGCGTATTACTTTGCCAGGTTCGATATTCCTCGGACTAATTGCAATTATTCCTGCTTTTGCTAAAGTAGCAGGTGTAACAGATGGATTTGCAATGTTCTACGGAGGTACTTCTCTTTTGATTATGGTTGCAGTTGTATTGGATACATTGCAACAAATTGAAAGTTATCTGTTGAATCGTCATTATGACGGTTTGATGGAAGGAACCAGAGTTAGAGGTAGAAGAACACAAGGAGAAATGTCCGGTATTTAATTATGGCAAAACAAGCGTCGATAGAACAAGATGGAGTAATTAAGGAGGCATTGTCTAATGCAATGTTCCGTGTGGAACTTGAGAATGGACATGTTATCACAGCACATATCTCCGGGAAAATGAGAATGTATTACATTAAAATTCTTCCAGGAGATAGAGTGAAAGTTGAAATGTCTCCCTATGATTTAACAAAAGGAAGAATAACGTTCAGATACAAATAGAGTATCGTAAAATTAAAAGAGATGAAAGTAAGAGCATCTGTTAAAAAACGTTCTGCTGATTGCAAGATCGTTAAGAGAAAAGGAAGAGTTTACGTGATTAACAAGAAGAATCCTAAACTTAAACAAAGACAAGGATAAAGCTAATTAGTTTAAATTATGGCTAGAATTGCAGGTATAGATCTACCAAAGAACAAAAGAGGTGTTATCGGATTAACGTATATCTACGGAATCGGATTGAGCACTGCAAAGAAGGTGTTGAAAGATGCCGGAGTTGATGAAAACATTAAAGTACAGGACTGGAACGATGAGCATCTTGCAGCAATCCGTACACAAATGGCTGAAATCAAAGTAGAAGGTGCATTACGTTCTGAAGTACAATTGAACATCAAGCGATTGATGGATATCGGTTGTTACAGAGGAGTGCGTCACCGTGCAGGGCTTCCGTTACGTGGTCAGCGTACGAAGAACAACTCAAGAACAAGAAAAGGTAGAAGAAAAACTGTTGCTAACAAGAAGAAAGCAACTAAATAATAACGCTTAATTATGGCAAAGTCAAATCAGAAGAAGAAAAAGAATGTTAAAGTTGAAGCGCATGGTGAAGCACATATCCAGGCTACCTTCAATAACATCATCATTTCCCTTACAAACAATTCTGGTCAGGTAATTTCCTGGTCATCAGCAGGGAAAATGGGCTTCAGAGGATCTAAGAAAAACACTCCGTACGCAGCGCAGGTTGCTGCAGAAGACTGTGCGAAAGAAGCTTTCGACAATGGTCTACGTAAGGTGCGTGTATATGTAAAAGGTCCAGGAGCTGGACGTGAGTCTGCAATTCGCTCCCTTCACAACTCTGGGATTGAAGTTACTGAAATCATTGATGTAACTCCATTACCGCACAACGGATGTCGTCCACCAAAACGAAGAAGAGTATAATTTATATAGTAACAATGGGGATCCCGGTTGTCGAAGGATAGTTGACCTTAATTCACACCGCCCCTTAATTTTTGAAAAATGGCAAGATATACAGGTCCAAAATCTAAGATTGCCCGTAAGTTCAGAGAACCGATCTTCGGTCCTGACAAGGCATTGGAAAGACGAAATTACCCTCCTGGACAACATGGTCCGAACAAGAGAAGAGGTAAGCAGTCTGAGTACGCTATTCAGCTTGCAGAAAAGCAAAAAGCTAAGTATACGTACGGAATTCTTGAGCGTCAGTTCTCGAACATGTTCAAGAAAGCAACCCGAATGAAAGGTATTACAGGTGAAAACCTGTTGCAATTGTGTGAATTACGTCTTGATAATGTTATTTACCGTCTAGGTGTAGCTCCATCAAGAAGAGCTGCTCGTCAGTTGGTAACACACAAACATATTGTAGTGAATGGACAGGTGGTAAATATTCCTTCTTATTCACTTAAACCAGGCGATGTTGTTGAAGTTAGAGAAAAGTCTAAGTCACTTGAAGCTATTTCTGATTCGTTGTCTTCTGCAGGTAACAGATCGAATGACTGGTTGACATGGAACCCATCTCAAATGTCAGGTACTGTTGTTAATGTTCCAAACAGAGAGATGATCTCTGAGAACATCAAAGAACAGCTTATCGTCGAATTGTATTCTAAATAATAATTAAAGCATTAAAATGGCTATTCTAGACTTCCAAAGACCTGATAAGGTAATCATGATTCAATCTGATGAACACGAAGGTCAGTTTGAATTCCGTCCACTAGAACCGGGATATGGTATTACAGTAGGAAACGCACTTAGAAGAATTTTACTTTCTTCTTTGGAAGGTTTTGCGATTTCTTCAGTTCGTATCGAAGGAGTGGATCATGAATTCTCTACTATTAAGGGAGTAGTGGAAGACATGACTGAGATTGTGCTTAACTTGAAGCAGGTACGTTTCAAGCAGCAAATTGAAGATACTGATAACGAAACTGTAGTTATTTCTGTTTCTGGACAGGATAAATTTACAGCTGGTGATATCGGTAAGTTTACTTCTGCTTTCCAGGTACTGAATCCTGATCTGGTTATTTGTAACATGGAGCCTTCTGTTAAACTGGATATGGAGATTACGATAATTAAAGGTCGTGGTTATGTTCCTGCTGAAGAGAACAAAGTGAACGGAGCTCCTTTCGGAACGATTTTTATCGATTCGATTTTTACTCCGATCAAAAATGTTAAATTCAACGTAGAGAACTACCGTGTTGAGCAGAAAACGGATTACGAAAAACTGGTGTTAGAGATCAGAACTGACGGATCGATTCATCCGAAAGATGCATTGAAAGAATCAGCGAAAATCCTTATTCACCACTTCATGCTGTTCTCAGACGAGAAAATTACTTTGGATAGTGAAGTGAAGTCAGAAACAGAAGAGTTTGACGAAACATCATTGCACATGCGTCAGCTGTTGAAAACCAAGTTGGTTGATATGGACTTGTCTGTACGTGCATTGAACTGTTTGAAAGCTGCAGATGTTGAGACCTTAGGTGATTTGGTTTCATACAATAAAAATGACCTCTTGAAATTTAGAAACTTCGGAAAGAAATCATTGACTGAGTTGGAAGACTTAGTAGATTCAAAAGGACTTTCTTTCGGTATGAATGTTGCTAAATACAAGTTGGATAAAGATTAACAACCTAATAAGTTGATTTGACATGAGACACGGAAAGAAAAATAACCATTTAGGCAGAACAGCTTCTCACAGAAAAGCAATGTTGTCTAATATGGCGAGCTCACTTATCGAGCACAAGAGAATTAATACTACATTGGCGAAAGCAAAAGCATTGCGTACATATATTGAGCCAATTTTGACAAAAGCGAAGACGGATTCAACACATTCACGTCGTGTGGTATTCAGCTATCTGCAGAATAAGGAAACAGTTACTGAACTATTCAGAGAAGTAGCTCCTAAAATTGCTGATCGTTCAGGAGGATATACACGTATTATCCGTACCGGATACCGATTAGGAGATAACGCTGAAATGTGTATGATCGAATTGGTTGACTTCAACGAATTGTTGTTAGGAGATAACAAGCCAGAGAAGAAAACTACACGTCGTTCACGTTCTAAAAAAGCAAAAACTGAAGATGAAGCTCCTGTTGCAGAAGCGAAAGCTACTGAAGAAACAGAAGCAACTCAGCCTGAAGCAAAAGAGGATGAGAATTCAGCAGATGCTACTGAAGAGACAAAAGAATAATGATAGTATTCTTGAAATAGGAAAGGCGATACAGCAATGTATCGCCTTTTTTTATGGTCTGTTATTGCTTGTTACCTCATTATTAAGTTTTATTTTTGCCAAAAATTCTGTTTATGCACGAAAAACAACCCGCAGTTTTATTGTTGGAAGACGGAACCCGATTTGATGGTTTTGCATGTGGAAAAATCGGAACAACCACAGGAGAAATAGCGTTTAACACCGGAATGACCGGTTACCAGGAAGTTTTTACGGATCCTTCATATTATGGACAAATCCTTGTTATGACGACTTCTCATATTGGGAATTACGGAGTACATCCTGAAGAGGTAGAATCGGAAGGTATGAAAATCGCAGGGTTAGTTACGAAAAAGTTTTCTGATATATATTCCCGTACAGCAGGAGTAGCCTCTTTAGGAGACTATATGGAAACAGAGGAACGTGTTGGAATTTCTGATGTAGATACGCGTGCTTTGGTTCGCCATATCAGAAGTAAAGGGGCAATGAATGCAATCATTTCAAGTGAGATTCTGGATGAAAAAGAACTTATGAATAGATTGCAGGAAGTTCCATCTATGGAAGGTCTTGAGTTATCTTCATTTGTTGCGACGAAAGAGAGTTATGAAGTTGGTAGCGAAGAAAGTGAGTTTAGAGTTGCTTTAGTTGACTTTGGTGTAAAGAAGAATATCGTACGTTGCCTTGCCGAGCGAGGATGTTTTGTAAGAGTTTTCCCGATGACGGTCTCAATTGAGGAGTTAAAAGCATTCAATCCGGATGGTGTTATGTTATCCAACGGACCTGGAGACCCTTCAGCGATGCCGGAACAAATTAATCTGGTTAAGGAAATTATCAACTGGGATATTCCTGTTTTCGGAATCTGCCTAGGACACCAGATTTTTGCATTAAGTCAAGGTCTGACAACGGCAAAAATGCACAATGGACACCGTGGATTGAATCATCCTATAAAGAACCTGATCACCGGAAAGAGTGAAATAACATCACAAAATCATGGGTTTGTTGTGACGCATGAGAGTCTTGAAGCACATAGTGCTATAGAGTTGACACATATTCATCTTAATGATAATACAGTAGCTGGTATCCGATTGAAAGGAAAACCGGTATTTACAGTACAGTACCATCCGGAAGCATCTGCTGGTCCGCACGATTCACGTTATCTGTTTGATGACTTTATCTCTAACATGAAAACATTCAAATCATGACTTACATAGCCAAAGTAATTGGAAGACAAATTCTGGATTCACGTGGAAATCCAACAGTTGAAGTAGATGTGTATACCACCAACGGAGGTTTTGGTAGAGCAGCAGTTCCTTCCGGTGCCTCAACCGGAGTTCATGAGGCAGTAGAACTTCGTGATGGTGATAAGGGACGCTACATGGGGAAGGGAGTTCTTAATGCTGTGAATAATATAAATACAGTAATTAATGAAGCGCTTCAGGGACAATATGTTTTGGATCAGAAAGCAATTGATACCTTATTGATTAAGATGGATGCAACTGAGAATAAAGGAAATCTTGGTGCAAATGCTATTTTAGGAGTTTCTTTGGCTGTTGCACGCGCTGCAGCAAATGAAACGAATATGTCTTTATATCGTTATATTGGAGGAGTTGGAGCCGTTACAATGCCTGTTCCAATGATGAACATCCTTAATGGAGGTTCTCATGCTGACAATCGTATCGATATTCAGGAATTTATGGTTATGCCTTTTGGAGCGACATCGTTTTCGGAGGGGTTGCGTATGGGAACAGAAGTGTTTCACCATCTGAAGAATGTCCTGAAGTCGAAAGGAATGAGTACGAATGTTGGAGACGAAGGTGGTTTTGCACCTAATTTGGGATCAAATGAGGAAGCGATTGAAGTGGTTCTTCAGGCAATCGAATCAGCAGGTTACTCTCCGGGAAAAGATATGTTTATTGCATTGGATGCAGCTTCTTCCGAATTCTATAATAAGGAAAAGAAGAAATACGTTTTTGAATCTACAGGAGATGAGCGTACTTCTTCAGAAATGGTAACTTTCTGGAAAGACTGGTCTTCTAAATATCCGATTGTTTCCATTGAGGATGGGTTAGATGAAGATGATTGGGACGGATGGAAGGAATTGACAGATGAATTAGGGAAGAAAGTTCAGCTTGTCGGAGATGATTTGTTCGTTACCAATACAAAACGTCTGAAAAGAGGAATTGAAACAGGAACAGCGAATTCAATTCTTGTAAAAGTAAACCAGATTGGATCGCTTACTGAAACAATCGAAGCTGTTCAGATGGCTACAGCTAACCAGTATACTTCAGTAATGAGCCATAGAAGTGGAGAAACAGAAGATACAACAATCGCTGATTTGGCAGTAGCCTTAAATACAGGACAAATTAAAACAGGTTCAGCATCCAGAAGTGATCGTATTGCAAAATACAATCAGTTACTTCGTATCGAGGCGGAATTAGGAGATACAGCTGTTTATCCGGGAATGGATTTCAGATATCTTAAGTAAAGAAAGCAAGAGATAATGATCAAAAAGAGCCGGGAATTTCCCGGCTCTTTTTATAAGTTGAAGTTTTTGAATCTATTTCTCATACTCCTCTTTTTAAGGACATGTTAAACTTCGCAAAAAAAAGTGCATTATTCCCGGTAAAAAGGTAATGTATTGAAATAAGACCTATCTTTGTATTGAATTGGTAATTTTAAAATGGGGTTAGACCAAAATAGCACAGTATTTTCAGGGCGAAACCAAGCGGGTTTTGTATCTGCTATGCTATTGATTACCCACAACAAAGCTTTTGTAAACCTTTCCTCCTGACTTTATTGAAGAGTTAGGAGGTAACCATAAACTACCCGGTTATTTCTGATTAGGGTATTAATCTTTTTTTAGTATAAAAATGAAACGTAAAAAGTTGATTGTAACGGTGAAACCGTTTGTATTGATATGGGCTATTATTTTGTCTGTAAACACGCTTCTACTAAGTCTTGCAATGTTGGACATGATAAGTTACTGGTGGTTATTGTTAACGGCTTTACCGGCCATGCTTGCAGTATATGACTCGATACAGTCAAGGCATACGCTTTTGAAAAATTTTCCATTGATAGGACACGCCAGATATATGTTTGAAGCGTTTCGTCCGGAGTTCAGACAGTACTTTTTCGAAGGAGAGTTAGATGGTAAACCGTTTAACAGACGTCAGCGATCTATTGTTTATCAGCGGGCAAAGAATGAAAAGCAGACAATTTCATTTGGAATGCAGGATGATCCGCAACGAATTGGTTACGAATGGGCGGCACATAGTGTTTATCCCAAACAGGCTGATTTTTCCTCTTTTCGAATCACTATAGGAAACGATCAGTGTAAGTATCCGTATAGCGCAAGTATTATGAATATTAGCGCAATGAGTTACGGAGCGCTCAGTAAATCAGCTGTCAGTGCGCTGAATAAAGGCGCATCTCTGGCTGGTTTTGCACACAACACGGGAGAAGGAGGAATTAGTGAATTCCACTTGTTAGGAGGCGATCTTATCTGGCAGATAGGAACCGGATACTTTGGATGTCGCGATAAAAACGGACATTTTGACGAAGACCTGTTTCGTGAGAAAGCATTACTAGAGAATGTGAAGATGATCGAAATTAAGCTTTCGCAAGGAGCTAAACCAGGGCATGGAGGACTTCTTCCGGCACATAAGAATACAGAAGAAATTGCAAAAATCAGAAATATAGAACCGTATACAACGGTCCATTCTCCTGCCGGTCACTCAGCATTTTCCAACGCAACTGAAATGATGTGGTTTATTAACAGGCTACGTCAGCTTTCTGATGGGAAACCTGTAGGTTTTAAAATTTGTATAGGAAGGAAAGAGGAGTTTGAAGAGATTGTTGCAGCAATGAATGTAACAGGAATTGTTCCGGACTTTATTGTGATTGATGGAGCAGAAGGAGGAACAGGAGCAGCACCACTTGAGTTTATTGACTATATGGGGATGGCTCTTTCGGATGCACTTGTATTTGTAAACCAGGTTCTGATTGATCATGGTTTACGAAGAAAAGTGAAGGTTATAGCTTCCGGGAAGGTGATCACTGCATTTGATATTGCCAGAAATATTGCACTTGGTGCAGATGCTGTTTACAGTGCCAGAGGGATGATGTTTGCTCTGGGGTGTATTCAGGCATTACAGTGTGATAGCGGAAAATGTCCGGTTGGTGTGGCGACACAGGATAAATCCTTTTATAAGGGATTGGATATTACAGATAAAAGTGTCAGAGTAGCTAATTTCCATACGAATACAATGAAAGCATTAGCGGAATTTGTCGGAGCATGCGGGTATCGAAGTTTGTCTGAGATCGATGCGCGTTCTTTCTTCCGTCGACTTTCACACAACTCTAACCGTAGTTTTAAAGACATTTACTATCCGGATCATAAACTACGAAGCCGGGTAGAAAAAATGGGACAGCAATAGTTCCGGTAAAAAGGCAATCATGGAAAAAACATTGGTAATAAAGAAATCTGATTTAGAAACAATCACAAACATTCTGGAGCGATTAACTCCCGAATCGAATACAATTCATATTCAGAAATTGAAAGTGGAACTGGGTAAAGCGGATATCGTCGATGACGAAGTGATAGACAATTCGGTTATTCAGTTACAATCCACTTTCATGATGAAAGAAAAATCTTCTTCACTTCAGGTAAGTTACCAACTGGTTTTACCTAAAGAAGCAGATCTGAAAGAAAAGAAAATCTCAATCCTTTCGCCATTAGGAGTAGCAGTTATAGGTTATCGGGTGGGATCCGAAATTAACTGGGTTTTTCCGGGAGGAGAGAAACAAATTACTATTTTAGAAGTTAAACAAGCAGCGCGGGTAAATAAAGACTGGTCATGAATATTCTGAATAAAATTCCGGTAAAAGTATACTATGTGCTGATTGTCGTATTGATTTCACAAACTTTATTAAGTAATTTGTACGAGCAATACCGGAATGAGCAGATTTCAGATATTTCCTCAGAAATATATAAAGATCGTTTGAATGTAGGTGTTGACCTGACGTATTATAGCCTCTTATTATTGGATGTCTCCAAAACAATTTTAACCCCTTCGGTTTCTGAGTCAGAGAAGCGGCTTCTAATATCGGAGGCTGTAAATGAAATGAAAATGATTAGTAAACGCTATTCGACAACAGAAATGACTGTTGAAGAGCGTGAATTTTTGGAGGAACTAACCCATGTTCAGGTAAGATTGTTACATGCTTGTCAATCGGAAGATGAGAAAGCAGTTCTTGTTTCTCTTGATGAAGCGTCAATACTTATTCGGGAAATGAGTGAAATTCAATTAGAAGAAACGAAGACACTTATCGGGCGTGTCAATAGTTTTTCAGAAGTTGCTACCATGTTTTCTCAGATAGAAACATCTGCATTAATTGTCATCATGTTGTTGATAATCCGTCATTTTGATCGTCTTAAATTGATAAAACCACTGAAGTAGTTTTAAAACAAAAAAGGAAAAAATGAATTGGATACTCTTAGTATTGGCAGGACTTTTTGAAGTTGCATTCGCTTTTTGTCTGGGGAAAATTAAAGTTACTGATCCTGCTGATCACTGGAAGTGGTATGTGGGGTTTTTCGTATTTCTGATTGCAAGTATGCTTTTGCTTATAAAAGCAACGCAAACTCTTCCCATAGGTACAGCATACGCTGTTTGGACCGGAATCGGTGCTGTAGGAACAGTACTAGCCGGAATTTTCTTTTTCAATGAGCCGGCTGACTTTTGGAGAGTCTTTTTTATTGTCACTCTAATTGCCTCTATTGTAGGGTTGAAATTAGTTACTCACTGATTTTTCTGATTTAGGGAATAACTAATTGTTATTTTTGCAGGCAAATTCGAATGAAGAGAAACAAAACCCGATACCATTATCTTTTATTATAACTATGAAAATTAATTTCATCTTCCAGATTTCTTTGCTGATTTCATTTTTATCCTTTGGTCAGGAAGCAGAATTGTACCAGATTCTGCCGGATTGGTCGGTTGGGGATAGTAAAATTGTCCATGTGAAATCAGAGTCTGTAGTATATGTAGGAGATACTGTCTTTTCCCGTACAAATACTGAAGTAAAGTATAAAATGGAAGTAATAGGGACAGAAGATTATTTTTCATTGAAGTATTCGCAATTATTTAGTGATTTTGATGTGGACTTGTCAGAAGATAATTCAACAGTTGAGAATATAGTAATGACAATCCTGAAAGAAATTCAGAGCAGTATTGAGAATTATGAATATGTTGTTTCTGTTGATAAAGAGACAGGTGAGGCATATGAAGTACAGAATGAAAAAGCGTTTCTGGAGTTTATTGAGGAGACTATGCTACAAACACTTCGTTTGATTGGGGAGCAAATGGGAAAGAGTGAAGAGGATTTTTCAATGATGAAAGAAATGATGGGGCCTTTTATGAAAGAACAGGCTTCTGCTATGATTCAAACAGCATTGAATGGAGTAAACTATTTACTACAGGCATATTCGTATTCCTTTCCGATTGAGGGCGAGTACAGGCAGAGTATGATGGTCAATGATCTTAATGCAATGGGGAGTTTTGGAGACACTGATTTCCCCGCAGTGATGGTGATAAGTTCAGAAGAAAAAGGAGATGATATGCTTATTTATAAAGAGTTACTGTATGATAAAGAGTTTCTTGCAGATAAAATAAACGAGGAATCGGAGAGTCTTGAGATAAATGTAGATGAGTTTGAAGTTGTTGAGAAAGAAAGCATACGAATTGATTTGAATTCTACCTGGATAAAAAATCACTACTCTGAAGTTATTTTTATTATGCCTGGAATAAGAGTGGAGGAAAATTCCCGGATGACTTTTAAATGATTCTCTCAAAACACATAGAATCAAAGCGGGAGCTTTGGGAAAGAATCAACCAGTTTGAGTTTGATGATCTTGATTCGGAGTTTACTTTTAGTCAGAGATTGGCAAGGGAAAATAACTGGACTCTGGAATTTACCCTGCGGGTACTATTTGAGTATAAACGATTCATTTACCTTATTTGTATCTCAGATCAGCCCATGACGCCTTCTGATTCGGTTGATCAGGCATGGCATTTACATTTGTTGTATACCCAATCGTATTGGATTGGCTTTTGCAAAGAAACTCTTGGAAGAGATATTCATCACGGCCCTACAAAAGGAGGTAAACAAGAGAAAGAGAAGCATAGAGACTATTATATCCGGACCAAAAAGAAGTATCAAGAAGTGTTCTCTGAGCCTCCTCCGGAAGATATTTGGCCTTCGGAGGAAATCAGGTTTAGTGAAATTAGGTTTGCTCGAATTAATCTCCATCGTAATTGGGTAATTCCAAAGCTGAAGCGTAAAAGACTATGATAGAAATTCTCTCAAAATATACACCGGCAGAAACATACTTTATTCTGAAAGAAGCGGATGTAGGACTCAAGGAATTAATGAAGTACACTTTAATGGATTTACTGTTTAAACGTGTATTAGAAATGAATACAGAACACAAAAACGAGAGTAGGGGAGAAAAAGCAAAAGTATATAACTATGTCCGTGTTGGTAGAGAATTTACGCATTATAAACCTTTGCCTCATGAAATGATCTATTTAAGCCCCTACTATAAAAGTAAGTCAATAAGAATTTTATTCCAACATTTGATTTCAATGGGGATTCAAAATGCTGGCTCTGAAAAGAAGTATATTCAGAACAATTTCCTTAAGAGGGAGGAGATGAAGCATTTCTTTGTAAGCAGTCGATTTGCTATATTTTTCACCCGACTAAACCTATCAGATAGAGGGAGATCCGAAAAAGAGAGCTTATTACAAACTTTAGGCAGGGTTGATGTTTCTTTGGCAGATAGTATTTTGAATGTCACAGGAAAAGGAAGGTCAGATGTGTCTACAATTGGGGGCAATATTTTCCTTTTAGAGAAGGCGAGATCAAAAGTTTTACAAAAGATCAGTTACCAATTGAAAGAAGATCTTCAGCGATCAGTAGGGAGTTACGATTTTATGACCTGGATAGCTTTTGAATCTTATGAAATGCTGTTCAATACAATTTTTGACGAACTAAATAGTAGTAATACCGGAAGTGATAGCGGGTGTAATAGTTGTAGCATCTTGTATGGGGTGATATAGGGAATGAAAGAAGCTAAAAGATATAATCTGTTTTTCAGCTAATGAATAGAATGTCATAAAAGTTAATATATTTATCATCTGTAAATTAACTAAACCAAAGTCAGTCAAAAGCAGTAGCTATTTAGATGAAAAAATGGAAATTTATTTGATTTCTCAATAGTTAGTATTTCAACTAAATAATTTATATATGAAAAAAGTATATTTTGTTGTTTCACTAGTATTAGTGTCAACTTTTATGAGTTGTGGTTCAGAGTCTTCATCATCAATGTATTCTAATGAAGAAGTTTCATATCAGGAAACAAAAGTGACATTGGAGGATCAGGAAAAGACGAGTCCACTACGTTTTTTAACGGATGATGGAACATACAGGAAAAATTTGTTAGGAGAATGGGTTTTGGAAGGGAGTATTCTGAATTCTGCTAAAATTGCTACCTACAAGGACGTTGTTTTGGAGGTGAGGTATTATAGTAAAACGAATACTTTGCTTGGAACGGAGAGACATACCATTTATGAGTTTTTTCCCGCAGGTAGTTCTAAACGTTATAAAATCAAAACCAATGGATTTAAAGGAACTAAGAAGCTGGGTTGGGATATTATTAGTGCATCAAATAATTGATAGAAAACAAAAAAGCAGTGATTTAAAACCACTGCTTTTTTGTTTATTTATACTCGTTATTGTTTACTGATTTTGTAAGGATATACTTTCCCCTCAACATAAATATGTAACATATAAAGTCCTGGAGACAATGTGTCGAGATTTACTTTTGTAGAAAGTGAAGCTGAGTCTGTACGCATAACAATGCTTCCATTCATCTGATAAATTTCAATCTTTTCTATTGTCATATCAGCATTTACCATAATAAAATCAGAAGCCGGATTCGGATACACGTTGATGCCCGCTAATTCCGGATCATTGATCCCAAGACATTCTGAAACGTTAATAGGAGCATCAGTGGAATTGGAACATCCATTTCCATCTGTATAAGTGTAGACAATCGTATGGGTTCCTGCTCCTGCTACAGATGGATCAAAACTATCACCAGTAATTCCCGGACCACTATAGACTCCTCCAGAAGGTGTTCCCTCTGTAAGTGTAATCGGAGCATTATAGTCACAAATTGATTCAAATGCCGCTGTTAAAGTAACGTCCGGAATTGGATGTACAGTTATGTCAATACTGTCTAGAATTGGACATCCGTAATAAGTGACCTGATTTAATTTGATTCTTACATCTTCACTTGGTGTAATTGTAGAATTACCTACTGTAGGATCCGTAAATAGGGAAGATGGAGACCAGGTCAAACCGTCCATATTTTGAGTTGAAATGGATAAATCAATGCTTTCACCTTCACATATTGTTGTTTCACTTGTAACAATCAGGGCGTCATTGGTTGTTGTTGTATAGCGACCAAGATTGATGCTTTCAAATGCGGAAGCAAAGTTTACGCCGTCATATCCACCTAATACAGCCATATATAAACTATCATTTTGTATGTAAGGTGTGAAGTTGGAAACGTTACTTACCCCGGTTAATTTTGCAGGACCACCTTCCCATTGTTGTGTCCTTACATTGTAAGCATATGTAGAAGAAAGGGCACTTGATCCGTTTCCATCAGGGTCTCCTGAGGTAAAGTATACTTTTCCGTCATTCATTGTAGATGTACCGGCGGCAAAACGTCCTGTAGTTCCTGCTGGGTAACCATCTGAAAGTTGAGTCCATGTAATGGAATAAGGATCATTATTGTCAATCTCTCCAATCCATGCCTGATCTTGCTGCCCCAAGTCTTGATTGTAACCACCGACCAAAACAATTGTTCCATCTGCAATACCCATGCGTAAACCAGCACTCAATGTTCCTGGGAAAGGCGTTCCCGTTGCCCAACTATCTGTATTTACATTGTAGATTTGTACATCTGCAATATCTACAGAACCATCGTAACCACCTACTATATAGAGCAAACTGTCCGCATAAGTACCTATGGCATAATCTCCGGTTGCCTGAAGTAAGTCTGCAATTGGACTCCATGTATCAGTCGCAGGGTCGTATACATGACTGCTGACGCTTGGTGAAAATGATAGCGTATATCCACCTGGAACATATATTTTATTCTGAATAACAGCAGCACTCAATTGTTGTTTTGTTGCTGGTAGGTTACTTACAGATGTCCAGGTATCTGTTGTGGTGTTATATCTGTATACAGTTGAAAGAGTTGTTCCTGCACCATCATTACCAGCAATAGAATATAGATATCCTGTGTCAGTATCTCCTTCACAAGACTTCAGAAAAGCAGAGGCTCCACCCCAAATTGGAGTAGGAAGTGATGTTTGTGCCTGCCAACCATAATTGGGGAAAGTATCTAAAACGTTAATCGTAAAATAAAGCGTGTCATTAAGGTTGTTTTCATCTCCTGCTAATTGAGTGTACACTTTACCCTGGGTGATGCCTGATGTTGTTGGAGTATATGCTGTAAACGTAATCTCTGTAACTTCGAGAGAAGCAAGACTTCCACTAGGAATAGTAGAAATATATCCACCTTCAATTTCTATTGTTACATTAAAGTCTTGAGAGGTCTGACTCATATTGGTTACAGTTGCTGAAGGATTATAGTTTGTTCCGATAACGAATCTGGATGGCGAGGTAAGTGTATTAGTCCGTGCATCCAATACAGGAAGTTGACCAATGGTTACCTGATCAATATAAATCCCATCACCATCTTCATTATAATGACTGAATGCGATGTATATATCCTGTCCTGCAAATGGGGTTAATGAAACCGCACATCTTTGCCACACACCACCGGAAGAGGGATAGTTAACGCCTTCCTCGTACTTTAAAATACTTTGTGTAAATGAAGGGATTAGTGCGTCCGTAGTAGAAACACGAATCACTAATGAATCAGGAGTATACCCCGAAAAATCAGTAGCTAAATAGAAAATAAGAGAGTCGTTCGTATTTACGCTGAACTGTGGTGAAATCAACCAATCTTCTCCGTCGGGATAATCATACGACATATAGGCACTGGCTGTTCCATCGTAACTTTCATCAGTTGATCTTTCCCATACAGCATCTCCGATAATACTTTGGCTTGTCCATCCGATAGGCGGAAATTGCTCTTCTTCAAAATTTGCGAGGTGAAATCCACTCAATTGGGCATGTAACGAAATACCAGGGATTAAAAAAAGCAGTAGAAAGAGTATTCTACTGGTAGTAGTTAATGGTTTCATAGTAATCATTTAATGTTAGTTAAAGGTAAATATATAAAAAGTAAACCCAAATATACAGAATGTTTTTATTTGGGTTTCTATTCATTATGAATTAATTAGTTCTTAAGGAAACTAATCGGATCAATAGAATCAATAGCGTTATCTATTAAATTAACAGTACTTTATAACCAAAGTAGTGAAATGCTATTTGCTAACGGGAAGATAGTAGGAAAATACTCTTTAATCCAGAAGCCTGAAGGACTGGGATAGTTGTTCAAACATTGATTTGTACTTCATTTTTCTGTCGCCAAGTGTCCAGGCCATTACCATATATAATTTATTTTTTCCTTCAATAAAAGTGAAGAAATAGGAAATATCTAAATCTAAACCTTCAGGTATGCCGTCCAATTCAACATATTCAGCATTCAAACCGTTAATCGTTAAATTTTTAGGTTTTGTTTGTTTTTTTAGGTTAATTCCTTCCATGAGAAACAGAAGCTGAGTTTTGCGATAATTCTCTATTGTTGACATCGAATCATCATATTCACCTAATTCCCGAAAAGCAGTTACAAAGTCCTCTTTCGATTCATCAATGATAATGACATAGGTTTCTTTATAGATATTCTGATATTGTAAAGATGCTTCTGCGTTCAGGTCTTTGGCGGGAGTCATGTAATCAGGAACACTGATTTCATATTCATTATTGATGGATACAGGATTAAACGATATTTCCTCCTGAGCTTCTTTTACATTTTCACTTGTTGTATTACCGGAATTTTCATTAACACAAGAGGTAAAAATATGTCCGATTGCGATTGTAAAAATCAGTACCAGGTTCTTTTTCATTTTTTGCTTATTATTCCAACAGAAGTAGTAACATGATTAATTGTTAAAACGTATTGTTGAATTTGTTTTCAGTTAAATTTTCGGGTGCCAATATACTTCTTTTATTTGAGAAAAATAGTCACATCCAGATAATAAACAACTGGATACCACTGATTGATGCCTCAAAGATCATTTTGATTACTAGTTTTCCAGTCCTGATGAAGTAGGGCGTAGATAACGTCATCCACCCATTTTCCATGTAGCCACAAACTTTGTCTGAAGTGTGCTTCTTTTCGAAATCCGAGACGCGTTACTAACTGTTCTGCTTTTTTATTCGCCGGATCTATTGAAGCAATGATTCTATGCTTATTAAGTGATACAAAAAGGTAAGTAAGTATTTTTTGCAAGGCTTCTGTTGCGTAACCGTTCTGCTGAAAGTCACGGTGTAATGTACAGCCTATCTCGACCTGTTTATTTTCTTTTCCGAAAAAATGAAGCCCCAAATCACCAATCACCTTATGTGTATCGTTGTCGATGATCACCAGTTGGTACCAGGTTTCCGGTTGATTGATCTCTTTTTGAGTTTTAAGGATAAAGATTTTTACTTCATCCGGTGTTTTGGGAATCCATCCCTGGTGCTGGTTAGTAACATTATCAGAACGATAAGTGAAAATAGCATCTTTGTCTTTCAGCTGTACAGGTCTGAGCAGAAGCCGTTTTGTTTTAAGTTGTAACATTGTTTGTCTTTGATGGATAGGTAAGTTTATTTACGAATCTTCTCTCTTTTTTAGCTCCTTTATCAAATTTTGAGAAGATTTAATCCGGGCTTCGATAACCGAATTTTTGATCATCCAATTGGGGGCACCCTTTCCCGGGTTGAAAGAAGCGATATATTCTATTTCCAGATTATCCGGAGCTAATTCTGTGATTTTCCAGACAGCATGATAGTCATGAACACGTACTTTCCCCTTTTGTAAAGGGTAGTCGTTAGCTTTTCCTTCCATTGTAATCGAATAACAATTCTCTTTTTCTTTGCGTTTTGTTACAATGAAGGCAGCGTCTCTGTCAGAAGCCGGCCAGGGAGCTTCGGTTACTGTATAGCCGAGTAATACAGTGCCGCTGACTTTGCGAATTACTTTTGATTCAACACAGTTGGGAAGCCAGTTTTTAAAGTTTGCAATGTCAAAGACGAGATCGACTGCTCCCCGGAAAGAAGACTTAACGGTAAACACAGTTCTGTATTCATAATAATCTTTTCCACTTTTCATGCGGGAATAAGCACGAATATTATCAATCGTTTTTTCCTGTGACCAACTTTCCTGACTACTTACTGAAATAGAAGTACCCAGCATGAAGAAAAGACAAATAGAAAAATAGTGTAGTACCATAAAAATAAAAGTCTATCGAACTAAACATCTAAAATAGGAAAAAGTGATGAATAAGGTGTGGTTTTTTAATCAGGGGGAGGAGGTGATTCAATGGATAATGCATTTCCCTGAGGAAGATTCCGGTAAGGAGTAAATCGGGTAGAATACGATGGATCTTTTGAACGAAGCGGAACTGACTTATGATCAGGGATAGAGTAGAAGAAATAATCACGTAAGACAGAACTGGATAATTTCAGAAATTGTAAATGATTATATTCGAAAATTGTATCCTGATATACGAGGGTTTGGCTCTCTCGATCCCCATGTGTACAGATAATCCCTGATTCAGTAGCACTGTTTCGTACATCAATCAACGCATTGATATATTGATGAATAAATAGTTTGTCATGTAAGCCTATTGTAATGATTAGCGAAGAGTCCCTATTAGAAGAGGTAAGAATTTTGATAAAATTGGTATCGGTAAGTTCAATATCTATCTTTTTCCTTCTGAAAGTAATGTCTAATCGAAAATAGAGAAAGGATTCAGGAAGTTGATTGGTGTAATGTTGAAAGTATAATCGTGCGGGAAATACATCTGACGTCGAAACCTTTTCTAGTTGAAAAAGATGAGAGGACAATCGTTTTATTCTGTAGGCTACTGTATCTTGTTGGATGGTTTGGGAGCTATCAGGCATGAGTTTGAATAAAAATAGTGAAGAAAACAGTAATGTATCACCAGAAAGCAGAGGGTGTATTCTTCTTGCAAAAAATGAGTGAGAATTTTCTTCGCTTTCAGGAATAGGGAAGTAGTAAAATACTTCTCCTAAAGAATCAGGATGAAGCCCGATCTTTCCAACACCGGTTAATTGCTGCTCTAAGCTTATGTTCTGTTGTCGTGAGGAACAATTCGCTGGCTCTTTTTCGGATAGACAGGAACTGATAAAGAACAGAAAGGATAGCAAAATAATAGGTGTTTGATTCATAGATTACTTTTGTTTTCTTCAACAACATCTTTGCCAAAATGTAAATAGATCAAAAAACATTTTTTTAGTTTTTAGAAAGGAATTTTTCTACTCTTGTAGAGAAAAAACAAATATGATTGTTCCGGATGATATATACGAGACGGTTTTTGTACAAGATCTGTTTGATAAGATGAGTAAGACGTATTCAGGAATGAACACGATAACGTCGTTTGGTTTTAGTAATCGCTGGAGAAGACAATTTTTAAAAGAGATTGATTTATCTAATGCAGGCGTTGTAGTTGATTTAATGTGTGGGATGGGTGAGTGTTGGAAGTATATCTATAAAACAGCACCCCATGAGACAAAAATTGTCGGACTCGATTTCTCTGAGGGAATGATAAGGTTAGCGGAAAGGAATAAAAAGCAATTTAATGAGAAGAATATTCGCTTACTAAGAGAGAATCTTTTTGAGAACAGTATTCCTGACAATTCTGCCTCACATGTAATTTCCGGATTTGGTTTGAAAACATTCTCAGAAAAACAACTGCGAGATTTAGCAAGTGAAGTGAAACGTATCCTTAAGGAAGAGGGTGAGTTTTCCTTTATTGATGTGTCCGTACCCAGGACAAGGGGATTACGGTTTTTTTACATGGTGTATCTGAAGCGGATTATTCCCTTTATCGGAAAATGGCTGTTGAATAATTCCGATGAATATAAGATGTTGGGAGTTTATACGGAGAAATTCGGAAATGCAGAGCAGGTACTTCGTATTTTCAAAGAAAGCGGACTGGAAGTTGAATATGTTGAGTACTTCTTTGGGTGCGCTTCAGGTATAAGAGGTAAAAAATCAGGTTGATAATAACTGACATGTATTTAATGAGAAAACTGATAAAACACATTTTTTCTCCCGGTAAAAACGCCAACTTTGCCTGAAAAATTAAATTATGTGGAGAAAATTGACATCAGATGAAATAAAGAACAGAGTGTTTGGAGCACTGGAAAACACAGTAAACTATTATGAACAATCTGTTTTAGGCGTTCCGGCATCCCATCTTGATAGTCAGGTTTTTTATCAGGGAGCTTCCTTCCTGAAAGAGGCCCCCTTTATTTCAACCCTGGTGCGAAATCCAAATCATATCGGGTGCCACACATTAGGGAAGTCAGAGAGCTTTTTTAAGGGGACTCAGGAAATTGAAAAAGAATTAATAGAGGTTTGTGCTGTTGATATTCTGAAAGCAGAATCAAATACTTCGGATGGTTACGTGGCTTCTGGTGGTACAGAAGCAAATATGCAGGCAATCTGGATTTACCGGAATTATTTTAAACAAAAGTCAGGAGTAGCCAATGAGAATATAGGGATAATTTGTAGTACAGATAGCCATTATTCGATGGACAAAGCTGCTAACGTATTCTCTATTCAGATTGAAAAAGTAGAAGTGCAGGAAGACGACAGAAGTATTTCAGCAGTATCTGTTAGGTTGGCAGTTGAGCGTCTCAAATCAAAAGGAGTAACGCACTTCATTGTCGTTGCAAATATGATGACAACCATGTTTGGAAGTGTAGATTCTGTAGATACTTACACAGAGGTGCTGGATGAAATGAAGGAGCCATATAAGTTGCATGTAGATGGGGCGTATGGGGGATTTTATTATCCGTTTACCAATAAGGATACGAAATTGTCATTTTCAAACCCAAAAGTATCATCCGTTACATTGGATGCTCATAAAATGCTGCAGGCTCCTTATGGTACAGGAATATTCATTTGTCGCAAAGGCTTGATTCAATTTACGAATACAAAAGAAGCCAGTTATGTGGAAGGAGAGGATTATACATTGATAGGAAGCCGATCCGGAGCTAATGCTGTAGCCATCTGGATGATTCTGATGACGTATGGTCCGTTTGGATATAATGAAAAGATTTTAATCTTACAAAACCGTACGGACTGGTTGTGCAAAAAATTAGATGATATGGGGATTATATATTACAGAAATCCATACAGCAATATTGTTACAATTCGCGCTGGGTACGTAAAACCTGATACAGCACAGCGATTTGGTCTGGTTCCGGACAATCATCATTCTCCGAATTGGTATAAGATTGTGATTATGGAGCATGTAACGACCGAACGATTGCTTCCTCTTGTTCAGGAACTGTAACCCCTAAAAAATGATGGTTATCAAAAATAGCCTGTAAATGAGTTTATGATCACTTCATGATAAAGTAAGGGTTTATTGTGTGGCTTTCCTTACATTTGCTACATGATAACGAAAATAATTTCCTCAAACTTTCGGTTGGCAATTCTTAGCGGACTGCTTCTGGCACTTTCGTTTCCACATATCGGGGGAATGAATCTGGTAGCTTTGGTGGCATTGATCCCTCTTCTTCTTGCTGAAGATCGATTATCAGAAAAGAAACGCAGTGGTTGGAGCATGCTGGGGCTAGGTTATTTGGCATTTTTCGTATATAATCTATTGACAACCTGGTGGATTTATTTTGCTGATCCGATTGGAGCGATAATGGCTGTTTTAGCAAACTCCTTACTGATGGCATTGGCCTTTTGGGTATTTCATTTTGCCAAAAAAAATATAGGAAGAAATCAGGGATATCTTGCTTTTGTATTTATTTGGATGGCTTTTGAATACCAGCATTTTAACTGGGAATTATCCTGGCCCTGGTTAAGTTTTGGAAATGTTTTTGCCAATGCACCGATTCTTGTACAGTGGTACGAGTGGACAGGTGTTACCGGGGGAACATTATGGGTGTTGGTTGTTAATCTTTTGATCTATAAATTGCTTCGTAACAGGTATGTACATAGACAGGAGTGGAGCGGTTTAAAAAGGATGGGAGGATTAATTTCGCTGGTTGTTTTACTTCCGATTGTTGGTTCCATCATCCGATATGTTACGTATGATGAGAAAAAGAATCCAGTGGACATAGTGGTTACTCAACCGAATATTGATCCTTATGTAGAGAAATTTGGTCCGCAAATGCTAAGTTGGCAGGAACAATTGGATCGAATAACAATCAGTGCGAACAAAGTAATAGATAGTTCAGTTGATTTTGTTTTGGCCCCTGAGACAGCGATACCTTTTGAACTGGACGAGGCTACTTTTTCGAGAACCATTATATACGAATATCTGGATAGTGTATTGCAATCCTGGAATGGTCCTGATTTGTTAATAGGTGCCTCTACCGTACGGATCTTTGATACTAAAAATTCATACGTTTCCCGCTTGATGAAAGACGGTAGATTTTATGAGTCGTACAATACTTCTGTCCACATGGGGAGAAATCATCCGCTTCGGTTTGTACATAAATCTAAGCTGGTGTTGGGGGTTGAGAAAATTCCTTTTGCATCCATGTTTCCGTTTCTTGAAAATTTTGCCCTGGATTTAGGTGGTGCCAGTGGAAGTTTGGGGGTGGAAGAAAAAGCAGTAACATTAGAAGGAAAAGGGGTTGAATTTGCTTCTTTGGTATGTTATGAATCGGTTTATGGAGATTTTGTATCACAGTTTGTGAATGAAGGAGCAGAGATCTTGTTTGTAATAACAAATGATGGGTGGTGGAAAGACACTCCGGGCTATAAACAACATTTTGATTTTTCACGATTGAGGGCTATAGAAACAAGAAGATCTGTTGCCAGAAGTGCCAATACAGGAATTTCCGGGTTTATCAACCAGCGAGGAGATGTGATACAAAAATCCGGGTGGGATGAACAAATTGCTCTGAGACAGACATTGAATCTGAATGCTGAACAAACCATTTACGCAACGTATGGTGATATTTTGGGACGTGTTTCCTGGTTTGTTACTATGTTAATCATGATTCTTACCGTTGTCCGTTACCTGAGAAAATTCGGGACAAAAACTCCGTATGGAGGAAGAGAAGAATAAAAATGAATAACATCCTTTCCGGAGAGTAGATCGTTCGAAAATCCTTCTAAATTAACAGAAGCGTACTTTCTTACCATTGAAAATCGTACATTTGTGGCTAAAATTTCAGGTTTTGATTATTCAATTAGGTGATAAAAAATTCAGACCTTATCTTTCTGCAGAAGAGATAGCTTGGGCTGTCTCGCGTGTTTCTGAGGCTTTAAATGAAAAGTATAATGGAAAACAACCGATTGTACTTGGAGTTTTGAATGGCGCTTTCATGTTCTGTTCTGATTTGGTCAAAACACTAACTTGCGGACCGGAGATCCACTTTGTAAAAGTATCCTCTTATGAAGGAACTGCCTCTTCGGGCAATTTATCACGTCTGATAGGGATTTCAGCAGAGCTTAAAGACAGACATGTTATTCTTGTAGAAGATATTGTAGATACAGGATTGACAGTAGATGTATTGCGGAAGGAATTAGCTGCAATGGGGCCTGCTTCTGTTGAGGTTGCCACTTTATTATTCAAACCGGACGCTTTCCGGGGAAGTCAAAAACCGGATTATACGGGACTGGAAATTCCGAATGATTTTGTGGTTGGATATGGACTGGATTACAACAATTTGGGGAGAGAGCTTCCTGAGTTGTACGTTATAAATGATTAACTTTGAGAAAATAACAAATATATGTTGAATATAGTATTATTTGGCCCTCCGGGAGCAGGGAAAGGAACACAATCAGAAAGACTGGTAAACAAATATAAATTGGTTCACTTATCGACCGGAGATATTTTCAGAGCAAATATTAAAGGGGGAACAGAATTGGGAACCCTGGCCAAAAGTTACATAGATAAAGGGCAATTAGTCCCAGATGAGGTAACGATCGGTATGTTGGAAAGTGAAGTCGAAAAATACCCTGAAGCACAAGGGTTTATTTTTGATGGTTTCCCAAGAACTACAGCACAAGCCGAAGCTTTGTCTGCCTTTTTGAAAGAAAAATCGACAGAAGTACATTTGATGGTGGCACTTGCTGTTCCGGAAGATGAGTTGGTTAAACGCTTGCTTTTAAGAGGAAAAGATAGTGGACGCGCTGATGATCAGGATGAGAGTATCATCAGGAATCGAATCAAAGTGTATAACGACCAGACTGCGGTTGTTGCGGATTTTTATGCGGCTCAGGATAAGTTTGTTAATGTTGATGGTGTAGGTTCCATTGATGAGATTTCAGAACGTTTGTACACAGCAATAGATCAGGCTGCAAAATAGAGGGTAGTAGAGATGGCAACCAATTTCGTAGATTACGTCAGGATTCACTGTAAATCCGGTAAAGGAGGCGCGGGATCCCGTCACATGAGGCGGGAGAAATACATCCCTAAAGGAGGGCCTGACGGAGGAGATGGAGGACGTGGAGGGCACGTTATATTGAAAGGGAACAAGCAAATGTGGACCTTGTTGCATCTCAAGTACCGTAAACATATTAAAGCAGGTCATGGTGATGCCGGATCAGGAAACCTGAAAACCGGTTCCCAGGGGGAAGATGTTTATTTGGATGTTCCTTTGGGGACTGTTGCAAAGGATGGTGAAACGGGAGAAATCTTATTTGAGATTACCGAAGAAGGAGAAGAGAAGATTGTAATGCGTGGTGGACGAGGTGGATTAGGAAATAATCACTTCAAAACATCTACGAACCGTACTCCTGAATATGCACAACCGGGTGAGGATCACAGGGAAGGATGGATTATTCTTGAGCTAAAAGTACTTGCCGATGTAGGTCTCGTCGGTTTTCCGAATGCCGGAAAAAGTACTTTACTGTCTGTGTTATCAGCTGCAAAGCCGGAAATTGCTGACTATCCGTTTACGACGTTGACACCTAATCTGGGAATCGTAGCATATAGAGGACACCAGTCATTTATTATGGCTGATATTCCGGGGATCATAGAAGGTGCTCATGAAGGAAAAGGATTAGGACATCGGTTTTTGCGTCATATAGAGCGTAATTCACTTTTATTGTTTCTTGTCCCTGCTGATGCGGATAGTATACGGAAGGAGTATGAGATTCTTGAAAATGAGCTGCGGATGTACAATCCGGAATTACTGGATAAGCAAAGAATCCTTGCTATTTCTAAAGCAGATATGCTGGATGACATCATGAAAGATCAAATGAAGTCGGATATCCCTGAGAATATTCCTCATGTTTTTATTTCTTCAGTTGCTCAACAGGGATTGGAAGAGCTAAAAGATTGTATCTGGCAGGAACTTCATAAATAATGATAGAATGGTTGGAACATATTGACCAACAATTACTATTATTTATTAATAGCGGGCATACACCGTTTCTGGATACATGTATGTGGATAATCAGCGGAAAGTTTACATGGATCCCGCTGTACCTGTTTCTTATTTATCTTGCCTATAGACAGTATGGAGGGAAGGGCGCAGCACTGTTTTTGGTTTGTGCAATACTTGGAGTGGTAATTGCTGATCAAACCAGTGTACACCTTTTTAAGAATGTATTTGAACGGTACAGACCTTCACATAATCTTGACTTGCAACACTACTTACACCTACATAAATTTCCTGATGGTAGTTTCTACAAGGGAGGGCAATTTGGTTTTGTGTCATCACATGCAGCCAACTTTGGGATGTTAATAGCATTCTCGCTTTTGGTTTTGAATAGAAACAGACAACTTGTTATTGGGCTTTTGTTGGCGCATATCCTTGTGATTTATAGCAGAATGTATCTGGGAGTTCATTATCCCTCAGATGTGTTTGTTGGAACATTAGTTGGTTTGCTGGCTGCTCTTCTACCGGTATTTATCTTTAAAAAAGTTATTACTGCTCGAAAAAAAGACCAGTAGTGTTTAATAATTAACAGGATATCTGAAAATATAAAATAATAAAGCAACCTTTACTGTTTCATAACGTTTATGAAATATCTATTTCAAATGAACTATGAAAAACTACTTTCTTATTACAGCCTGTTTTGTGCTGATGTCATTTCATTCTTTTTCTCAGGGTTCTTCAGATCAGGAGGCTAAGGCTGTTATTACAAGAGTTTCAGAACAAACCTATCAGTTTGAACATACTATAGAATATATTCCGGCTTTGGAACAACGATTAATCAACTATTCTAACCGTGATCGTTTACTAATTACAGACTTATCAATTGCAGACGGTGTTTGTATATTTTCATTCGGTGAAGATGTGACACAGGAAGAAAAAGAAGAGACGTTTCTTTTCTTAGTCAATGGGATGAGTTTTAACAGATATGATTTGGAGGAATAGTTATGATGAAGAAAATAAGTGTAGCGCTATCGCTTTTATTCTGCTCAACACTACTGAATGCTCAGTGTAATGTAGAGACATCAGTTTGTCAACAGGGACAGTCTCAGCCATTTGATTTCCTCCCGACGACAGGACCGTATGCCGGTGGAAGTTTTGCTAATGCAGGATGTGCAACAGGAATGGCCGGAAATCATGATTACGGATTTATAACATTGAACATTACTTCCGGAGGACCATTAAACCTTTTGGTGGATGGAAGTTCTAATTCCGGTTTTGTGGATGTTGCCATTTTTAATATTCCGCCAGGAGTGTCACCATGTGATGCAATTCTTAATCCTTCGAATGCCATTGGTTGTAATTATGCCTCTAACTCAGGTGGGTGTGTACAGTTCGGTACGGCATTCCCTTGTGGATCAAGTGTTCCCGCCCCAAATGTTACTGCAGGACAGGAGATTATGATTATCGTACAAAATTTTTCAACTCCGGGAAGTAACTCTTTTACGCTGGAGTTAGGACCTTTACCAGGAGCTCAGTCGGGAACGCCTGATGCAACAATAAGTCCGGTTTCAGGACCTATATGTACAAGTGATTCTCCTTTTCAGCTTGTCGCTAGTAACATGGGAGGGAACTGGAGTGGTCCGGGAGTTTCTTCGGATGGTATGTTTAATCCTGCAGCAGCCGGATCAGGGACGCATACAATAAATTATACGATTGGTGTAGCTCCTTGTACGGATTCTGATCAGACAACAATAACAGTGCTCCCGGAAGCTACTGTTACGGTTGATGTAGATGGTCAGGGAAGTGAAACAACAATTTGTCAGGGGGAAACTGCAGTTATCTCAGCTTCAGTTATTACTTCTTCCGGAGGGGCAACGTATGTTTGGGATAATGGCCTGGGAGCTGGAAGTTCACATACCGTATCTCCTACATCCACAACTGTTTATACCGTTACAGCAACGAATAGTGACGGATGCTCGGTTACAGAGACGGTTACAGTTAATATATCTCCGACTCCTGTTATTTCGTTAAGTCAGGACGAAATTATATGTATTGATGGAACAACCACTATTTCTGCATCAGCAACCGGAGGATCGGTTTTTGAATTTCACTGGGGGCATACTTCTGATTTAGGAGGTAGTCAATCTATTTCACCGACAACACCGGGGGAATATACTGTTTATGCAGAAAATGAGTTTAATTGTGTTTCGGAAAGGGATACTGTATTTATCGATCTTTATCCTCCGCTTTCTGCCACAATTTCACCTAATGATACGGTTTGTCCTACACAGATAGGGACATTAAGGGTACTGAATGTTTCCGGTGGAAACGGTGGTCCGTATTCGTATGAATGGAAAGATTCTGACGGAATGGTGGTTGGGGCATCACAAGTATTATCAATTGAGATTAGAGAAACTTCGGACTACACAGTAACCATTTCAGATGGTTGTACAACACCTGAGATTGAATTAACAGGACGTATTGCAGCGGCTGAGGTTCCGGGTGTTGATTTTTCTGTCGATATTGCAGAGCAGTGTCCTCCGGCAACTTTTGTGTTTAAAAATGAAACGGATCCAAGTCTTTCGGATCAATTATTCTGGCAATTTGGAAACGGACCTTATTATGAGAATGAGTCGGTAATCCACATGGAAGAAGACAGACCGGGATCCTATAATGTAAGATTGATTGTCGTTTCACCTGAAGGATGTCGCGATACATTGAAAAAAGAAAAATTCTTCACTGTTTTTGAAGATCCGATAGCAAAATTTGCATGGTCTCCATTCAATCCCAAGGTAACATTCCCTGAAGCTGTTTTTACGAATCAGTCTTATTTAAGCAATGAATATGAGTGGACATTTGAAGAAGGGGAGCCTGCTGTTTCAATGGAAGAAAATCCGGAAGTGAGATTTCCGGAGGAGAAACCGGGAGAATACCTTGTGACTTTGAAAATCACCTCTGAGGATGGTTGTACGGATTCGACAGCCAATTTGATTGCGATTGTTCCGGATATATTACTGTATGTGCCCAATACATTTACACCGGATGGCGATAAGTTTAATGAGAAGTGGAGAATTCATATCGACGGTATTGATGATCAGGGATTTGAACTGGTTGTATTTAACCGGTGGGGAGAAATTATGTGGGAATCACATCATCCTGAGGCGGAATGGGATGGGACCTATGGTGGTAAACCGGTTCCGGAAGGAAATTATATCTGGAAAATTAAAGCCGTGGATCGCACTACGGATAAGAAGTATGAATATAGCGGGCACTTGAATGTTCTTCGCTAAAATCGTCTGGATAGATAAAAATAAAAAAGGTTCCTGTTAGGGGAACCTTTTTTTGATTATTAACTTTGTAACCGATACAAAATCGAATAGAATGACATTAGAAGAATTTCATCAGGACATACGACAGGGAATACCTACAATAATACCGGGAAAACAACCCGTAGACCCTACGGTTAACCACGCTCCCAAACGAAAAGAAATACTTACTCCGGAAGAAAAAAAACTGGCAGTTCGTAATGCATTGCGCTATTTTCCGAAAGACCAGCATGCAGAGTTGATTAACGATTTTCTTGATGAATTAAATACATATGGTCGTATCTATATGTATCGCTACCGGCCTCAATACAAAATGTATGCGAGAGACATTAGTGAGTATCCCGGTAACTCTGAACAGGCAAAAGCAATCATGTTAATGATTCAAAACAACCTGGATCACGCAGTCGCGCAACACCCCGATGAACTGATCACTTATGGAGGTAACGGAGCTGTTTTTCAGAATTGGGCGCAGTACAGATTAACTATGAAATACTTGTCCGAGATGACGGACGAGCAGACTTTGGTAATGTATTCAGGACACCCGATGGGATTGTTTCCGTCCCATAAAGATGCTCCCCGTGTTGTGGTGACGAATGGAATGATGATTCCAAATTATTCAAAACCGGATGACTGGGAACGTTTTAATGCATTGGGAGTAACCCAGTATGGACAAATGACAGCAGGGTCGTACATGTATATCGGACCTCAGGGGATTGTTCATGGAACGACGATTACTGTATTAAATGCCGGAAGAAAAATTGCGAAAAACGGAGAAGGACTTGCCGGAAAGCTGTTTCTTACTGCAGGTCTGGGTGGGATGTCCGGGGCACAACCGAAAGCAGGAAATATAGCAGGTTGTATTTCGGTTACAGCAGAAGTCAATGATAAAGCAACTATTACGCGACATTCACAAGGTTGGGTGGATGAAGTAATAGGTGATTTGGATGAATTATGTGATCGGGTGAGAAAAGCGAAAGAGAACAAGGAAATTGTTTCTATTGCTTTTAAAGGAAATGTCGTTGATGTTTGGGAAAAGTTCCTGAAAGAAAACATATATGTGGATTTAGGTTCGGATCAGACCTCGTTACATAATCCATGGGCAGGAGGGTATTATCCTGCAGGAATGACTTATGAGCAGTCAAATGAAATGATGGCAGCTGAGCCTGAAAAATTCAAAGAAAAAGTACAGGAGTCTTTAAGAAGACATGCTGATGCTGTAAATGCACATGCGGCAAAAGGAACGTATTTCTTTGACTATGGAAATGCATTTCTTTTGGAAGCTTCTCGTGCAGGAGGCGATGTGATGGCGGAGAATGGAATAGATTTCAAATACCCTTCTTATGTACAGGATATATTAGGCCCCATGTGTTTTGATTTCGGGTTTGGACCTTTCCGTTGGGTATGTGCTTCAGGGAAACCGGAAGACCTTGCAAAGACCGATGAGATTGCACTGCGTGTAATGGAAGAAATTAAAGCAGCGTCACCGAAAGAAATTCAGCAGCAAATGTCGGATAATATCCAATGGATCGTTGGTGCGCAGGAGAATAAACTGGTTGTAGGAAGTCAGGCTCGTATTTTATATGCTGATGCGGAAGGAAGAATGAAAATTGCAGAAGCGTTTAATAATGCGATTGCTGCAGGAGAAATCGGACCGGTTGTTCTCGGAAGAGATCACCACGATGTTTCCGGGACAGATTCTCCTTATCGTGAAACATCAAATATTTATGATGGCTCACGATTTACTGCAGATATGGCAATTCAGAATGTTATCGGAGACTCTTTCCGTGGTGCAACCTGGGTTTCTATCCACAACGGTGGAGGAGTAGGTTGGGGAGAAGTAATTAACGGAGGTTTCGGAATGCTTTTGGATGGTTCAAAAGAAGCGGATAGAAGACTTAAAATGATGCTCCACTGGGATGTGAATAACGGAATTGCCCGTCGTAACTGGGCGCGTAACGAAAATGCAATGTTTGCTATTAAACGAGCAATGGAAGTTGAACCACGACTAAAAGTAACGCTTCCCGAACTGGTTGATGACAAACTACTGGAAAGTGCTAACTTGTGATAGTTATCTCTTTGAGATACGAAAGAAAAATTAACTTTGTAAGTATTCAAATAAACTGAGACATGAGTAAATATGATGTGACCATAATAGGTTCAGGACCCGGAGGATATGTCGCAGCTATCCGTTGTGCACAGCTGGGAATGAAAACGGCGATAATTGAAAAATATGCTAATCTGGGAGGTACATGTCTGAATGTAGGATGTATTCCATCCAAAGCATTATTAGATTCTTCGGAGCATTTTCATAATGCAAAGCACAATTTTGCAAAACACGGGATTGTGATTGAAGAACCTAAAGCTGACCTGACACAAATGATCAAGCGTAAATCAGAAGTGGTTGATCAGACAAGTGGCGGAATCAAGTTTTTGATGGACAAAAATAAAGTTGATGTTCTTCAGGGAGTAGGATCTTTTGTAGATAAGAATCATGTAAAAGTAACAGATTCTGAAGGAAAAGAAACTACTGTTGAAACGAAATATGCGATCATTGCAACCGGTTCGAAGCCAAATTTCTTCCCGGGAATGGAGCCGGATAAAAAGCGGATCATTACTTCAACGGAAGCATTGAAATTAGATGAGATACCTAAGAAAATGATTGTCATTGGAGGAGGTGTTATTGGTTTGGAACTTGGGTCTGTTTATGCGCGTTTGGGAGCGGAGATTGAAGTGGTTGAGTTTGCAGACTCCATTATTCCTACTATGGATCGTACGTTAGGAAAAGAGTTGACGAAGGTCTTGAAGAAAGAAGGTTTTAAGTTTAATCTTCAACACCGCGTACAAAAAGTAGAAAATACCGGAAAAGGAGTTAAGGTTGTTGCTTTGGACAAAAAAGATAACGAAGTAACATTTGAAGGAGATTACTGTCTTGTTGCTGTGGGAAGAAAACCGTATACGCAAGGTCTTGGTCTTGAGAATGCAGGGGTAAAACTAAATGATCGCGGTCAGGTTGAAGTAAATGAACATCTTCAGACAAATGTACCGGGAATTTATGCAATCGGAGATGTTGTAAGAGGTGCAATGCTTGCGCATAAAGCAGAGGAAGAAGGTGTTTTTGTTGCTGAATTGTTAGCGGGACAAAAGCCACACCTTAATTATAACCTGATTCCGGGAGTCGTATATACCTGGCCGGAAGTTGCGGCAGTTGGTAAGACTGAAGAGGAATTGAAGGCAGCAGGAATTGAATATAAAGTAGGGTCTTTCCCGATGAAAGCACTTGGGCGAGCTCGTGCAAGTATGGATATCATGGGACTGATCAAGGTGCTTGCTGACAAAGAGACCGATGAAATTCTTGGTGTACACATGATAGCGCCACGTGCAGCAGACCTTATTATGGAAGCTGTAACTGCAATGGAATACCGGGCTTCGGCTGAAGATATTGCCCGTATCTGTCATCCACACCCAACTTTCTCGGAAGCGATTAAGGAAGCTGCTTTGGATGCGTCAGAAGGTCGTCCTTTGCACGTTTAATAGATAAGAGAATAAAGTAATAAAAAAGCAGGTTATCAATTAACCTGCTTTTTTGTGATGATTGGATTAGAGAAAAAGTTGTTTGTGTTTGTCTGACTTTACAGAATAACCAAAACGAAGAGTTTTATTCTCTTTACCTTTTAGTGTCATATTCCATTCCAGTATTCCGGTTGTTTCGTTTAACCGGGCTTTTCCTTTGTCGAGAATCTCAATCTCAATTTCTTCATTATTTGTGACAGGAACCTGATCTTCGATTACCAGATGAATGGTTGACGACTTCTGATTTTTAATTTCAATTTCATAGTAGTAAGTAGACATCTTTTGCGATCCCAGTAATTTTTCTTTAAAAGATTTTTTATCCATTCGCCTTTTAATTAACACATTCTGATCAATACCAAGCCCCAGACGTAAAGTGTCATTCATAGATCCGGGGTCAAGGTAAGTTTCGCCCATATAAGCGCCATCAAAAAATACGTTAGCACGTGCGGGGAGAAGCTGGAGATCTTCCAGGTTTGTTAGTTCGGCCACCAGGTATACAGATTCATTGAGCTTAGGGGCTGCATAATGTTTGAAGGTTGACGGTAGTTTTTCGTTATTAACCAGTATCATGTGCGATTTATTGTCAGAAGGAATCGTATAACTAAGGTCAATAACAAACTCTGCGGAAATCATATGTTGAACTATTGTTGTAAAGTCAGCGCTGCTCTTACTCTCGGATGCAATTTTATCTTTGGTGGTTTCATATTCCGCCATTTCTTCTTGTTTGCTAAGTCGTTTGTATGCATCCTGTTGGATGGCGCCACTTTGAGGTTGTTGGTTGTACATTTGATAATCAATATACCACGGATGTAATTCCGGTTTATTTCTGTTTTGATGTGGGTCATTTGTGGAAAGACTTAGTTTGACATTTTCCCATTTAATTCCTGAGTTTTGGTAAATATTTGCTTTATAGGTCAGATCAATTGTATTTTGAGTACCTGAGCTTCTCAGGTCATATTGAGGAGACCAACCTGCGTTGTTGATAAGGTAGGAAAGATTTATTTTCCCGGACACATACTGACTAGCTTGCAGTGTTACGATAATTCGAGGGACAGGTTGATTCGTTACGGGAGAAGAAAGCCCATTGCTATTGCCATAATTTTTTAAGGCTTCTAGCCGTTCCTGCATACGGTTTAATTTCTTTGTGGTTTCAGCTTCCTGTCGTTCCAGTTTCATCTGAATAGTATTTAACTCATTCATCTTTTTGAAATAATACTCTAACGCTTCTTTCAGCATAGGAATAGAATCATTTACTTTTCCCTGTCCTTTAATGGCACCGTTATTTGTAAGTATGAGTTTGGAGGACTTTATTACGGAAATCTGATTGTTAATATCCGTGATGGTATAAGTGATATTCGATATAGAATCAGAAAGCAGCGTGATACTTTTAGTGATATGAGCCGGAAATCCACTTTTATCTATTGGTGCGGGTTCGGGATAATATAATTCATATTTGGAATCCAGAATAACAACATCACCAGAAACGGTTAATTGTAATGTTTGTGGAGAGATATTAGTAGATATTCCTTCAATAATAACCTTGTTTACTCCGGATGAAACCGAGTAGTTGGTTTTATGGTACAACATAGCTCCACGTGTATAGACTCTTACGTCTGTCAGAGTTGATTGTAATGGTTTTTCCTGAGTTGCCCTAACTGTATTGGAAACCAGAAATGCTGTGAGAATAAATGCGAAACAATATTTCATGATGTTCTATTTTCAATGCGGTACACCTGAAAATAGAATAGGTTCATTTTGCCTAAAAATAATCATGCCCGCCAGAAGACCTGACAGGCACGATTGTGAACTACTACTACACACACTAAACTAGTTGATCAAAATAAAAGTCCTAAACTCAGAGATAAATTCTGGTTATACATATTGTTTCCATTTACCTTACCAATACGTTCTAATCCAAAACTGTGGCGTATGTCGAGGTAAACTGTCTGATTTGATTTGGTCGTTGAGTAGAACCCAATTCCGTACAAAAAACCCGGATTAAAGGTGTTCAAGTCCTCGAGACGGGTTCGTTCGTCATAATCTCTTAGATTCTCTTCTCTGTATACATTATGTTGGTCACCGTATAAGAAGAAATTAAGACTGGGTCCTGCCATAATACCTACGCGGAATTTGTCTCCACCAACACTAAGATGTGCCAGTAAGGGAACAGATGCATACAAGAGATTGGTTCGTGTTACATAATCGGCAGGTCCGAATTCATTCCAATCCACAATAACACCGGTTCTGTCGCGGTACATAGATCTGTAATCGAGTAAGAAGTCAGCACTAAGTGCGAAAAAATTAGTGAAATTAAAACGGGATGAAATCCCTGCTGTTGTATGAAAACCTAAACGTTCTCCATCGACATCACTTACGCTTATGTCTGATGCTCCCATTCCAAAACGCGGTCCTACCTGAAATCGTCCGATTTGTGCTTCTGCGTATACTGTAAAAAGTAATGACGCAGCTAAGATTATTCTTTTGAGTGATTTTGAATTTTTCATAACGATGCGTTTTTGTTTGCTAGAGTAGTTTCAACTACCGTTCCAATTCATTTTGTTTTTTGTAAGTTGAAGATTTGCAGCGGGTTAAGTTGTTACAGGGTAATGTCTTTTTGTTTCAAAATGAAACAGGTTTCCGGATTTGGAACAAGAAGCGATTAGTGTTATCTTTGGTTGTGAAGAACAACTGCTTTTATTTTTTAGATAAGAAGTTGTTTAGTAGTGTTTTATGCTGTATTTACTCTTGGTTGGAAAAGATATAATCATCTTTTGGTATTCAAATTGAAACATGAAGTGATAAAAATGGGATTATGGAATTATCAGAAAAGAATACAACTAAACGTATAATTTTACTGGTTATAGTAGGGGTAATTTGCGTTTTGGTAACGGCAGTTGTCTCGAATCGTTATTTGTCTGGGCTTTTGAGAGAGGTTTTGCACGAAGCAAAATCGGATCGGGAGGTGCGGTTAGTTGGCGAAGTGCAAAAGCGGTTTGCCGAAGCAGAACTCGCACTGCTATCCTTTAAAATGTATAATGACTCTGTTTATTATTTTGGTTACAGAAGGGCGCTTGAAGCGCAGGACTCTTTGAGAAATGAATTGCGAAAAGGAGAAAGTAATCGTGAAATAGCAGGCCTGATGAAGCAACTGGCTGAGCTTTCGGAAGAGAAAGAGGTGGTTCTTGATTCGTTATTCAGGTATGATTTTCTTCCCGATTTTCAAGGGGTGCTGGATGGTTTGGAGAGTGATCTGATTAATATTCCGGTAGTACAGAATGAAAAAAGATTATTACTTGCACAAAAGAAAATGCGGGAGCGTTACGAGGCTCAGGCAGGTAATGTTTTTGCGAATTTGAGGAATGAGCTTAAGAAAGCGATTCGTATTAGAGAGCAGGATTATGCCTGGATTCATGCTGAACTGATTAATGTGACGAATCGGATAGCAAAAGTCAGCAGGATGATCACCGAGAAGAAGACCGGTATCACGATGAGTAAAGGAAGTATTGCCGAAAAGAAAGCAGAACAAACAAAAATTATAATTCTTGTTTTCTCGTTAGTCATTGCCATATTGATGCTGGTTCTCATCTGGTTTATTATTCGTTATCAGAGGAGTGTAAGAGAGTCGAGGGAACAAGCGGAAAGAGCAAAGAAAAAAGCGGAAGAACTGGCGAAAACCCGGGAGGATTTTCTTGCTAACATGAGCCATGAGATCCGAACCCCTATGAATGCTATTGCCGGATTTACAGATGAATTACTGAAGTCCGAATTACAGCCGGATACTTTCGAATCGTTACTGGTTATAAAGAAGAGTTCGGATCATCTGTTACAAATCATTAATGAAATACTTGATTTTTCTACACTTGAAAAAGGATCAATGAAACTGGAGGCAGTAAAGTTTGATCCGGCATTAATCGTAGAAGATGTATTAACGATTGTGAAATCCGGGAGTTTAGAGAAAGGGAATAAAATCGAAGTGGAGTTTTCTGAAGATGTTCCCGAATGGGTGGTGGGAGATCCTTCCCGCCTTCGACAAATCCTGTTGAATCTTGTTGGAAATGCGACAAAATTTACAGAAAACGGACAGATAACAATTGAAGTGAATGTTCAGGAGAAACAGTCTGCTTACTGTGAGTTGGTATTTACGATCGCTGATACAGGTATCGGTATTCCGGAAGAAAAACTGGAGGGAATTTTTGATACATTCACGCAGGCCAGTTCAGATACATTCCGGAAGTATGGAGGCTCCGGTTTAGGTCTGTCTATTACAAAACGTTTGGTTGATTTATTTGGAGGGACAATTCACCTCGAAAGCGAGTTGGATAAAGGAACCGTTTTTACGGTTACAATCCCTGTTGATTTAGTAGAGGAGATTTCAGCAACAGAGAATCTGAAAGAAGAGGTAGAGGAGAAATTAAATCTGAATGGTTTGAAAGTGTTAATTGTTGATGATAATGAGTTTAACCGGAAACTACTCCGAACCTTGTTGAAACGAAATGGAACCGAAACCCACGAACTTTCTGATGGCACGGAAGTGATGAGCTATCTGGAGAGTAATCCGATCGATATTATTTTGATGGATTTACGTATGCCTGGAAAAGACGGAAGTCAGACAACAAGAGAGCTAAAAGCTGGTCAGGATGAACGTATTGCAGCAATCCCTGTGATAGGAGTCTCTGCGACTGTTTCACCAGAGGAAAAGAAAGAAGCGCTGGATTCGGGAATGGTAGCGATGGTTACAAAACCTTTTACAGAAACACGATTAATACATGTGTTACAGAAATTTGTTCCGTCAAAGTACAGAGTTCCGGTTGGGGAGCGATTGGATTTTACGGAGTTGGAATCGTTGGATGAAGGAGGAAATGGTTTTCTGATCGAATTATTAGAAATCTATATATCATCAACAGAAGAAGGGGTTGAAAATCTGGATCAGGCGTTTAAAAATCAGGATATACAGGCTATCCGTGAGGCGGCTCATAAGATTGCTTCTCCTAATAAACACATCGGAGCGATGACCTTGTACAATCATTTGAAAGAGTTAGAACGGATGGCTTTTTCGGGAGAAAGCTGGAAGGATCTTCGCGCAGTGATGATTGAAGTCGATGAAGAGTACAAAGCAGTGCGATATATGGTTGAGAAGAAATTAACAGAATTGAAAAGGAAAATATGAATCCGAGTTTAAAAGTTGCAATTGTTGAGGATAATGAATGGTTTAATAAGTTTTTGTGTCACATAGTCAGCTTGATTCAGGAATATGAAGTACGAAGTTATTTTTCGGGAAATGACTTTTTAAAGGATTTGGATAATTTCAAACCGGATATTGTATCTCTGGATTATCGTCTTCCGGATATGACGGGAAAAGAGTTGATGAAAAAAGTAAAATCGCTAGATCCCTCTATGGATATTCTTATTGTGTCAGAACAGGAAGATGTGCAGACGGCTATTGAATTGATGAAAAGTGGAGCTTCCGAATATCTGGTGAAGACAAGGGAGATGAAAGTTAATTTGTTGAATTCACTCCGGCATATTTCTGAAAATCGTCAGCTTAAATCTGAAATCAGAGGCTTACGTTCGGAGGTTGTTAAGAGACACGATTTCTCTCGTTCTATTATTGGAAATTCATCTGCCTTACAAAGATCACTAAAGCTGGTTGAAAAGGCTTTGTCGTCAAATATTTCGGTTGTCATCAATGGAGAGACAGGAACCGGGAAGGAAGTTCTAGCAAAAGCAATTCATTATGGTTCTTCTCGGAAAGAGGGACGTTTTGTAGCTGTAAACGTGGCAGCAATTCCATCTGAATTGATAGAAAGTGAGCTTTTTGGTTTTGAGAAAGGTGCTTTTACACATGCTACCAATAAGAGAATCGGAAAATTTGAAGAGGCAGACGGAGGTACTTTGTTTTTGGATGAGATAGGTGAAATGCCTCTGGGAGTACAGGCAAAACTATTGAGAGTTCTACAGGAAAAAGAAGTTGCACGCCTCGGGAGTAATGTGGAGATAAAGATAGATTGCAGGATTATTGCGGCTACACATCGGGATTTGTTTGAAGAGGTCAAAAAGGGAAATTTCAGGGAAGATTTGTATTACAGGCTTTTTGGTTTAAATGTTATTTTGCCTCCGCTTCGGGAACGTGATCAGGATGTAATACTACTGGCTGAATATTTTAGCAAAACATTTGCAGAGGAGAACGGGTTAGAGACAAAACGTTTAAGTGCTTCCTCAAGGGAAAAGTTGTTAGATTATTCATGGCCAGGAAACATCAGAGAGCTAAAGTCCGTTATAGATCTTGCCTGTATTTTAACAGATAGTGATACAATTGAACCGGAACATTTAAGTCTACGTTCCTCTATTGATACAAAAGACCTGTTGGGAACAAATAAAACATTGCGTGAGTATTCAATAGAAATAGTGAAACATTTTCTTGAGAAACATGACAATGACATCAGTAAAGTCTCCCGACTTTTAGATGTTGGAAGAACTACTATTTACAGAATGTTGAAGGAAAGTGAGTGATTCAAAATAGAAACAAACTGTTTCATAATGAAACAGTTTGGATTTTTCGTCTTACTTCAATTTATTGTTTTTCAGTGTTTTGTGTTTTATGGTATATAACTTGCCAGTTATAAAGAAACTGGTGAAAAACGAATGAGGACCATAAAAATAATAACTGTAGAAGATGATCCGTACTTTCTCAGAATCATGAACCAAAGTATCCGGAAACTGATTGATAGTCCGGTTTTTGAAGGGTACACATTTGAAATAAAGAGCTTTTCTACCGGACATGAGGCGTTGGAAGAGGTGGCAGTTTCTGTGGATATTTTGGTGATTGATCTGGTTTTACCCCCGTCAGGCAAGGGGAAAAATATTCAGGGACTTGATATTTTGCGAGAGATAGAGGCGAGAAAGAGACAATGTGATATTATCGTTGTTTCGGGAGAGGTAAATATTGAGCGTGTTTCTGTGTTTTTCGGTAACAGAGTGAAAGGTTTCGTACCTAAGGATGAAAATATGATCAATCGTTTGGTCAGATTGGTAGAGGTGTTGTTACTGAAACGAATTGGGTGTACAGAAATACCCGGACAGAATTAACGAATAGGAGGATGCCTGGTTTAGTTTAATTTGGTTGTATCCCGGACTGGAGAACTTAGGTTAGGGGATTGGTTTTAACTAAACAAAAAAATCCCGGCAATTTATTGCCGGGATTTTTCTGATATAGAGAGAAAATTTTGTTTGTATTACTTCTTAACAGCGTTTACAACTGCCGCGAATGCATCAGGGTGGTTCATCGCTAAATCAGCAAGCGCCTTACGGTTCAAGTCGATATTATTAGCTTTTACTTTACCCATAAATTCTGAGTAAGACATTCCGTGCATTCTGGCAGCAGCGTTAATACGCATAATCCAAAGAGAACGGAAATTTCTTTTCTTTTGTTTACGACCTACGTAAGCGTACTGAAGACCTTTTTCAACAGCATTTTTCGCTACAGTCCAAACATTTTTTCTACGTCCAAAGTATCCTTTGGAAAGCTTCATCACCTTTTTGCGGCGAGCTCTTGAAGCTACATGATTTACTGATCTTGGCATAATCTTTTGTTTTTTGGAAGGAAGTGTTGTGTTATTTCAACAAACTTAGCTACTCACCCCCGGGTTTAACATTTAACCTCCTCCAGAGAGGATAATTACATTAACAACTGAACTTTGATGTTCGACTCGTCTGACTTGTGAACAAGTCCTGCGTGTGTCAATCTTCTTTTCTGCTTAGTGGATTTTTTTGTAAGAATGTGGCTTTTGAAAGCGTGTTTTCTTTTGATTTTTCCACTACCAGTAACGGTGAATCTCTTCTTCGCACTGGATTTAGTTTTCATTTTTGGCATTTTCTCTTTGTTTTGAAGTTACCTCTATATCAGACTCTCTTATTTCTTCTTGGAATTGATCATAATGGTCATTCGTTTTCCTTCCAACTTAGGCATTTGTTCCAACAAACCAACATCTTCAAGCTCCTGGGCAAATTTAAGCAGAAGGATTTCTCCACGCTCTTTGAAGACAATAGTTCTTCCCCGGAAAAAAACGAAAGCCTTAACTTTGTGACCTTCCTCTAAAAACTTACGGGCATGATTCAACTTAAAGTTAAAGTCATGATCGTCAGTGTTAGGTCCGAACCGGACTTCCTTCACCGTAACTTTAGATTGCTTGGCTTTTAGTTCCTTTTGTTTCTTTTTCTGATCATAGAGAAATTTCTTATAATCCAGAATTTTACATACCGGAGGATTGGCATTCGGAGAAATTTCTACCAAATCCAATTCCTGCTCCTGAGCCAGTTTCAGCGCTTGTGAAGTAGACATTACAGCTGGTTCCATTCCGTCACCCACTAAACGTACTTCTCTGGCTGAGATGCGTTCATTAATACGATGTTGTTCTTCCTGTTGTCTGGGTTGGAAGCGTTTCTTTGATCCTTTTCTCATTAAAAGTCTCTAACGTTTAATTTAATTTTTCTCTAATTCTTTCTTTACAGCTTCATTAAGAAGAGCAGTAAATTCCTCTACGGTCATAGAACCCAAATCTCCTTCGCCTCGTCGTCGTACAGAAACTTTGCCTCCCAGCATTTCCTGTTCTCCTACAATCAGCATGAAAGGGATTTTGTTTAATTCCGCTTCACGTATTTTCTTGCCTATCTTCTCGTTACGGCTGTCAACGAAACCGCGAATATCGGAATTTTTAAGGACATCCGAAACTTTTTCCGCATATTCATTGAATTTTTCACTAATAGGAAGTATAGCAAATTGTTCTGTTGTAAGCCATAAAGGGAAATCTCCTGCGCAATGTTCCAGTAGCACAGCAATAAAGCGTTCCATAGAACCGAAAGGTGCCCGGTGAATCATAACAGGACGGTGCTTCTCGTTATCACTTCCTGTGTATTCAAGTTCAAAGCGTTCAGGAAGGTTGTAGTCGACCTGAATTGTTCCCAGCTGCCACTCGCGTCCAAGTGCATCCTGAACCATAAAATCAAGTTTCGGACCGTAGAATGCAGCTTCTCCATACTCAACAATCGTGTTAAGGTTTTTCTCTGCAGCGGCCTCAATAATAGCTTGTTCTGCTTTTTCCCAGTTTGACTCTTCTCCGATATACTTTTCCGGTTTCTCCGGATCACGCAGGGAGATTTGTGCCTTGAAATTTTGGAAGTCTAACGTCTTGAAGATGTAAAGAACAAGATCAATAACCTTTTTGAATTCGTCTTTAACCTGTTCCTGTGTGCAGAAAATGTGCGCGTCATCCTGAGTAAATCCACGGACACGTGTAAGTCCGTGAAGTTCTCCACTTTGTTCATATCTGTAAACAGTTCCGAACTCTGCAAATCGAATAGGAAGATCTTTGTAAGAACGCGGCAATGCTTTGAATATCTCACAGTGGTGAGGACAGTTCATTGGTTTTAACAGGAATTCCTCATTAACATCAGGTGTATGAATTGGACGGAACGAGTCTTCTCCATATTTCGCATAATGTCCTGATGTTACATATAACTCCTTGTTTCCAATATGTGGAGTTACGACAGGGTCATATCCCGCCTTTCTTTGAGCTACACGAAGGAACTGTTCCAGTCTTTCGCGTAAGGCAGCTCCTTTTGGTAACCATAACGGAAGACCCTGACCTACACGTTGAGAAAAGGTAAATAAACCTAATTCCTTTCCTAGTTTCCTGTGGTCTCGTTTTTTTGCTTCTTCTAGTTTTTCAAGGTACTCAGTTAATTCAGCGTTTTTAGGGAATGTAATTCCATAAATACGAGTTAACTGTTTGTTATTCTCATCTCCCCGCCAGTATGCTCCGGCTATGGAAGTAAGTTTTACAGCTTTGATAAACCCTGTGTTGGGAATATGAGGTCCACGGCACAGGTCGGTAAAGTTCCCCTGTGTATAGAAGGTTATGTTACCGTCCTCAAGATCTTCAAGAAGTTCCAGTTTGTAAGGGTCTTGCTTTTCCTTGTAAAAGGCAATCGCATCATTCTTTGATATTTCCTGACGAATATAAGGACTCTTTTGTTTTGCCAGTTCTATCATCTTTTTCTCGATCTTTTCGAGATCTGCTTCTACAATGTGATGGTTTTCAAAATCAATGTCGTAGTAAAAACCATTCGCAATGGGTGGTCCGATTGCTAATTTTATTCCCGGATAAAAGAATTCAAGAGCTTCTGCCATCAGGTGAGCGGATGAGTGCCACATCGTAGACTTACCTTCCGTATCATTCCAGGTCAACAATTGAAGTGTGACATCCGTCGTCAAAGGACGTGTTGCGTCAATTACTTCATTGTTTACTTTCGCTGCCAGTACATTTCTGGCAAGACCTTCGCTGATGCTTTTGGCTACATCTAACGCTGAGACTCCTGATTCGTATTCTCGAACCGAGCCGTCAGGCAGAGTTACTTTTATCATAATATACTTAATTTTTAACTGCAAATATACAGGAAAAAGCAAATAAAATATAGCGTTTTATGTTAGGAGTTCATGAAATGATATCGGGTTATCAACGGTATAAGATCAACTCCTTTTTGTTGGTATCAATCTCCCATTTACTGAATTTGTCCAGAATGCCTTATTTCTTGAGGTCGTAAATTATAATGTGGAACTCAAGAAAAAGTATCCGGAGGTTTTGTTTACCTTAAGAAGCTCTGATTTTAACTATTGGATTGTCTGTCAGGAGTCGGGTTGATTGTTTTTACTTATATTTACAACTTGAAAAAAAGAGCACGATTTCAATCGTTATAAGTATGAAAAAAATTCAAATGGTAGACTTGATTACTCAGTACGAGAATATTAAGTCGGATGTTGATACTGCTATTCAGGAGATTTTATCAAAAGCACAATTTATTAATGGGCCTTATGTGAAGCAATTCCAGTCGGATATGGAAGAGTATCTTGGGGTAAAGCATGTGATTCCATGTGCTAATGGAACAGATGCGCTTCAAATAGCTCTCATGTCTTTGGACCTTCAGCCGGGGGATGAAGTTATTACACCTTCATTTACCTATATAGCTACTACAGAGGTGATTGCTTTGTTGCGCTTGAAGCCTGTTTTTGTAGATGTGAATGAAGATGATTTCTGCATGGATGTTGAACACCTAAAAAAGGTGATCACTTCCAAAACAAAAGCAATTGTCCCGGTTCATTTGTATGGGCAGGCGGCAAATATGGAGGAGATTATGAAGATAGCTGACGAGAAGGGGATAAAAGTGATAGAGGACAATGCACAGGCTATTGGATGCGATTACAAATTCTCGGATGGTACGATAAGAAAGACAGGTACGATCGGACATATTGGAGCGACTTCATTTTTCCCCTCAAAGAACTTGGGCTGTTATGGAGATGGAGGAGCTATTTTTACCAATGATGATGAGTTAGCTGCCAAGATGAGAATGATTGCCAATCATGGTCAGAGTGAGAGGTATTATCATGATGTTGTTGGGTGTAATTCCCGGTTGGATTCTATTCAGGCAGCTGTTTTGGTTATAAAGTTGAAAAAACTTGATGAATACATTGCTGCACGGAATAAAGTGGCGGAATACTATGATAACGAATTATCGAAGATTCCTGGTATAAGGGTTCCGGAAAGAACTCCTCAGTCGAATCATGTCTTCCATCAGTATACACTCCAGTTGGAAGGTGTTGATCGGGATGGATTACATAAATTTTTGGCAGAGAAAGATGTACCGAGTATGATTTATTACCCGGTTCCCGGGCATAAACAGAAGATGTTTGCTTCATTCGGTTTATCAGATTCTGATTTGCCTGTTACAGACACACTCACTGAGAAAGTACTTTCTTTACCTATTCATACAGAGATGGAACAAGAACAATTGGTCTTTATCTGTGAGGCGATAAAAGAGTTTGTAGGAAAATGAAAAAAATAGCAGTAGTAGGAACAGGGTATGTTGGTCTGGTTACTGGTACCTGTTTTGCAGAGACAGGTAATCAGGTTGTTTGTGTTGATATTGACGAACAAAAAGTCGAGAAAATGAGGAATGGTTTCGTTCCCATTTACGAACCTCACCTGGATGTACTTTTTGAACGAAATATTAAAGCAAATCGTTTAAGTTTTACGACAAGTCTAGAGGAAGGTATTGAAGATGCTGAAATCATTTTCCTTGCTTTGCCTACGCCTCCGGGAGAGGATGGATCGGCGGATTTATCCTATATCTTGGGTGTTGCAGATGAATTAGGGAAACTTATCAAAGAGTATAAAGTAATTGTAGATAAGAGTACTGTTCCTGTTGGGACAGCTGAGAAAGTTCATGCTGCTGTTCAGGCGAATGCTAAGGTTGATTTCGATATTGTGTCTAACCCTGAGTTTTTACGTGAGGGATTTGCTGTTGATGATTTCCTGAAGCCTGATCGTGTGGTGATAGGAACTTCTTCGGAGAGAGCAGAGAAAGTGATGGAACAGCTTTATAAGCCATTTGTGCGACAGGGAAACCCAATCATTTTTATGGACGAGAAATCTGCTGAACTTACAAAGTATGCGGCTAATTCTTTTCTTGCAACAAAGATTACCTTTATGAATGAAATTGCTAATTTCTGTGAGAAGGTAGGCGCTGATGTAGACAAGGTTCGTATAGGAATCGGTTCTGATACAAGAATCGGTAAGCGTTTTCTGTTTCCTGGAATAGGGTATGGAGGGTCTTGCTTTCCAAAAGATGTTCAGGCATTAGTAAAGTCAGGACGAGAGGAGAACTTTGAGTTCGAAATTCTCAATGCGGTAATGGCGATTAATGAACAACAAAAAACCGTTCTTCTCCCGAAAATAAAGAACTTTTTCAGAGGAAACCTAAAAGGAAAAAGAATAGGGATGTGGGGACTGGCCTTTAAACCGGATACAGATGATATTCGAGAAGCTCCGGCACTTTACATGATAGAAGCCTTGTTAAAAGAGGGTGCGCAAATCAAAGCGTATGACCCTGAGGCTATGGAAAATGTAAAAAGTCAGATTGGAGACGTTATTAGCTATGAGGCGAATGAATATGATGCGTTGAAAGAGGTGGACGCTTTAATTATTTGTACAGAATGGGGAATATTCAGAAACCCTGATTTTGGAAAAATGAAAGAAAATATGAAGGACGCCGTTATTTTTGACGGAAGAAATTTATTTGATATTGAAGAAATGACCTCTAAAGGTTTCTACTATAATTCCATTGGACGAAAAACGATAGAGAAATAATCATGAAAGATCGCAAGCGCGTACTTATAACCGGTGCTGCCGGATTTTTGGGGTCACATCTTTGTGATCGTTTTATCAGAGAAGATTATCATGTAATCGCAATGGATAACTTGATAACAGGTCGCTTAAAAAATATTGAGCATTTGTTCAGGTTGGAAAACTTTGAGTTTTATCATCATGATGTTTCCAAGTTTATTCATGTACCCGGCAGACTGGATTATATCCTCCATTTTGCTTCTCCGGCCAGTCCGATAGATTACTTGAAAATACCTATTCAGACATTGAAGGTAGGGTCGTTAGGAACACACAATTGTTTGGGACTGGCTAAAGCGAAAGGAGCAAGAATCCTTGTAGCTTCTACTTCAGAAGTATATGGAGATCCGGCTGTTCATCCTCAGACGGAAGATTATTGGGGGAATGTTAACCCGATAGGACCCAGAGGTGTTTATGATGAAGCGAAGCGTTTTCAGGAAGCCATGACAATGGCGTATCATACATTTCATGGGCTGGAAACAAGAATCGTACGTATTTTTAATACATACGGACCTCGGATGCGTTTGAATGACGGGCGTGTATTGCCGGCCTTTATTGGACAAGCTTTACGGGGAGAAGATCTTACAATTTTTGGAGATGGATCACAGACCCGTTCTTTTTGTTATGTAGATGATCTAATTGAAGGAATATACAGGCTATTACTGAGTGATTATCACCTACCTGTAAATATCGGTAATCCGGATGAAATTACTATTCTGGATTTTGCACGTGAAATCATTAAGTTAACAGACTCGGATCAAAAACTAATAATGAAAGAACTTCCGGTTAATGATCCAAAACAAAGACAACCGGATATAACAAAAGCAAAAGAATTATTAGGGTGGGAACCCAAAGTTCCCCGATCCGAAGGTTTGAAAAGAACGTATGCGTATTTCAAGTCTTTGTCAAGAGAAGAACTTTATGAAACAGAACATAAGGATTTTGAAAACTTTATTGTAAGGTAATGAATTATTTTGCGCACGAAACAGCCATTATTGATGAGGGGTGTATCATTGGTGAAGGAACAAAAATATGGCATTTTTCCCATGTTATGCCAAACTGTTTTATAGGCGAACAGTGTAATATTGGTCAGAATGTTGTTGTCTCTCCTGGAGTAAAATTAGGTAGTAACGTGAAAGTTCAAAATAACGTTTCAATCTACACCGGTGTAATATGTGAAGATGACGTTTTCTTAGGTCCTTCTATGGTTTTTACAAATGTCATTAACCCCAGAAGTGCTATCGTCCGAAAAGAAGAATATAGGGAGACGTTAGTGAAAAAAGGTGCATCTATTGGAGCAAATGCAACCCTTGTTTGTGGATGTACAATTGGTGAGTATGCTCTTATTGGTGCAGGGGCAGTTGTTACAAAAGATGTTCCTGCATTTGCTCTTGTCATCGGTAACCCGGCAAGGCAAAACGGTTGGGTCAGTGAATATGGTCATAAATTGGAATTTAGAGAGGATGATACTGCGACTTGTCCGGAATCAGGACAGTTATACAGTATCGAAGATGGAATGGTGAAAAGAATAGCATAAGAGATGTTGGAAAATAGAAAAATTAGATTTGCAGTTGTAGGGTGCGGACACATAGGAAAACGACATGCGGAAATGATTAGCCGAAATGCTGAGGCTGAATTGGTTGCGTTAGTGGATGTGTTGCCAAAAGAATCTTTAGGAATAGAATCGTATCAGGCGCCTTTCTTTCAGAGTATTGAAGAAATGATTGCTGCAGATTTGGATATTGATGTTGTGAATATTTGCACCCCAAATGGAGTGCATGCATCTCAAAGTATTCAGGCATTGAATAATCGGTATCATGTTGTTTGTGAAAAACCAATGGGGTTATCAAAGGATAGTTGTGAGCAGGTTATTTTCAAAGCCCTTCAGGTTTCTCGCCATGTTTTTTGCGTTATGCAGAATCGATACTCTCCTCCTTCTGTTTGGATTAAAGACATAATTTCAAGTGGTAAACTTGGAGAGATTTTTATGGTGCAGTTGAATTGCTATTGGAATCGTGATGAGCGTTATTATAAAAAAGAGGGTTGGAAAGGACGTCAGGATTTGGATGGCGGGACCTTGTTTACCCAATTTTCACATTTTATAGATATTATGTACTGGTTGTTTGGAGACATAAAAAATATCCAGGGAAAATTTAAAGACTTTACCCATAAAGAACTTACGGATTTTGAAGATTCGGGATTCGTAAGTTTTGAATTTATAAATGGAGGTATAGGGAGTTTAAATTATTCGACAGCTGTTGCAAATCAAAATCTGGAAAGCTCAATTACCATTATCGGTTCGAAAGGAAGTGTTAAGATAGGAGGACAATATATGAATGAGGTTGAAGTTTGTAATATTGCCGGATATGATATGCCGGAGTTGGCAGCTTCCAACCCTCCTAATGATTATGGACCTTATAAAGGTTCGGCTGCCAATCACCATTATGTGATTGAAAATGTTGTGGACACACTAAAAGGAAGAACATCTGCTACGACAAATGCCCTGGAGGGATTGAAAGTAGTTGAAATAATAGAACGAATTTATAATTTAAGAGATAGACAACATGATTTATAATAAACTACTGAACGGAGAAGCTAAACTGGCTGTTATCGGACTAGGATATGTTGGTCTGCCAATTGCACTTGAGTTTGCAAAAAAAATTAAGGTTATAGGGTTTGACATTAATGCGAAGCGCGTTGAAATGATGCGAAATAATATTGACCCGAGTAATGAATTGGAAGCTTCAGCTTTTGAAGGAGCCGATATTCATTTTACGGCAGACCTGGATGAACTTCGTGAAGCGAACTTTTTCGTAGTGGCTGTACCGACTCCAATTGATGAGTCAAACCTTCCTAATTTAAGTCCTCTGATCTCTGCCAGTACGACAGTAGGAAAGGTGCTTAAGAAAGGGGATTATGTTGTCTTTGAATCTACGGTTTATCCGGGGTGTACGGAAGAGGATTGTATTCCGGTACTGGAAGAAGTTTCCGGTTTGAAGTTTGAAAGTGATTTTAAGGTAGGTTATTCTCCAGAAAGAATAAATCCGGGAGATAAAGTACACACTCTCCAATCAGTGGTAAAAGTTGTCTCAGGATGTTCTCAGGAGTCATTAGAGGAGATCGCAAAAACATACGAATTAGTTGTGGATGCCGGAGTTCACAGAGCAGCTTCGATTAAAGTAGCCGAGGCCGCTAAGATTATAGAAAACACGCAACGAGATGTGAATATTGCTCTGATTAATGAGCTTTCTATCATATTTAACCGATTGGGAATTAATACGTATGATGTTCTTAATGCTGCGGGTACAAAATGGAATTTCTTAAAATTCCAACCGGGACTTGTCGGAGGACACTGCATAGGAGTCGATCCTTACTACCTTACACATAAGGCGAAACAAGCAGGCTATCATGCGAAGGTGATTAATTCGGGTAGATATGTGAATGATTCGATGGGATTCTACATCGGAAAACAAACTGTGAAGAAGATTATCGCTATGGGACGTAACATCATGGATGCACGTATACTTGTGATGGGAGCGACGTTTAAGGAGGATGTGAGTGATATTCGTAATTCCAAGGTGATTGATGTAATTAGAGAGCTAGAATCTTTTTCATGTAAAGTAGATGTGGTGGACCCTCATGCGTCATCTGAAGAAATGTTAGAGGAGTATGGTGTGTCAATTATGAAAGAACCGGGGAAAGATTACGATGCTGTTATTCTTGCGGTGAATCATAAAGAATACCAGACCTATACGGAAGATGATTTCAAAGCGTTACTAAAAGAACAAAAAGGTGTTTTTGTTGATGTAAAGGGTATCTATAAGGGTAAAATCAACGATTTAATATACTGGAGTTTATAAGGAGAAGGTTTATAATGCAAAAGAAAAGAATTCTTGTAACAGGAGGAGCCGGATTTATTGGCTCGCACGTTGTCAGGTTGTTTGTTACGACATATCCGGAATATCAGATTGTAAATTTTGATAAACTGACGTATGCCGGAAATCTTGAAAACCTGAAGGATGTAGAACAAGCTCCTAATTATTCTTTTTTTAAGGGAGACATCAGGAATACAGAAGATCTTGACCGTGTATTTGAAACCTATGGAATAACGGATGTTATTCACCTGGCAGCGGAGTCTCACGTAGACCGATCGATCAGTGGACCGATGGAATTTGTACTAACAAATGTCGTCGGGACGGTGAATCTTCTGAATGTGGCAAGAAAATTTTGGGGAGAAGAGGAGGGGCATCGCTTCCACCATGTTTCTACTGATGAGGTATACGGCTCCCTTGACGAAGATGGACTCTTTTCTGAAAAAACACCCTATGATCCGCGGAGTCCTTACTCGGCATCTAAGGCATCTTCAGATCATTTTGTCAACGCCTATTTTCATACGTATGGCCTACCGGTTGTGCTATCAAATTGTTCTAATAATTATGGCTCTCATCACTTCCCGGAAAAGTTGATTCCGCTAATGATCCATAATATTCAAAACAGAAAGCCATTGCCGGTGTATGGAACCGGTGACAATATTCGGGATTGGTTGTGGGTAGAGGATCATGCAAAAGCTATAGATGTAATTTTTCACAAAGGGAAGTCCGGAGAAAAGTATAACATAGGCGGATTGAACGAATGGAAGAATATTGATCTGGTCCGTTTCCTTTGTAAATTGATGGACGAAAAACTTGGGCGGGAAGCAGGTGAATCTGAAAAACTGATCACTTTTGTGAAAGACCGTTCAGGACATGATAAAAGGTATGCAATAGATGCTGATAAGCTGGAAATGGAACTGGGATGGAAACCTTCTATTACATTTGAAGAAGGATTGGAAAAGACAGTAGATTGGTACCTTGAAAATCAGGATTGGGTAGAACACATTACCTCCGGAGATTATCAGGATTATTACAGGGAGCAATACCAAAATCGTTAATATGGCTCTCTTTGATTGGTTAAAGGGAAAGAGTAGAAGAGTAGCTGATCTGGGAAAGCTTGGAGTTGATGTTCACAGTCATTTGATCCCCGGAATAGATGACGGATCCAGGACAATGGATGAAAGTTTGGGCATGATTCAAAAATTCCATTCACTGGGGTATCGAAAGTTGATTACAACACCTCATGTTATGACGGACTTCTATAAGAATACTCCGGAGATTATTACTTCCGGGATGGAAAAAGTGAAGTCGGAGATAATGAAATATGAAATTCCGATCGAATTAGAAGCCGCAGCTGAATATTATTTTGATGAACAATTGATTCCAAAAATAGAAAAAGGGGAGATCCTCGTTTTTGGAGATAAGTATGTGTTGTTTGAGTTTTCTTTTAATCAGGAACCTCAGAATATAGAAGCTCTGTTATTTACTTTTCAAAAGCACGGTTATCATCCTGTTTTGGCGCATTATGAAAGGTATGGGTACTATGACACTGTGAGGAAAGCTGAGGAATTACGTGAGCGAGGTGTGAAAATACAAATGAACCTGAATTCACTTACTGGGCATTACGGTCCAAAGGTTCGAAAACAGGCAGAACATCTTGTTAATCAGAAACTGATTGATTTTGTCGGCTCTGATTGTCATCGTATAGAACATTTGAATTTGCTTGAAAATAATCTTGAAAAATCGTACTTTCATAAAGTATTGGATCTTGATCTGATAAACTACACCCTATGAAAAAACTGATCATACTTACTTTTGGAATACCTGTATTGGTGTCCTGCTCAAAACCATCTTTTTGTGAATGTGTCAAGAAAACAACTGCTGATCAGCTAGAGTATGAGGGAAAATGCGCTTACCTGAATGAAATGACTCCTGATGAGTTTGATTTGGAAATGGGAAAATGTGAAATGGAACTTATGGATTATCAGTAAAGGATAATCTCTTTGAACGCTTTACTCATTCATAAATAATGCTAATTTTGTCGGGTATATTAATAAGTCGTGGATAGAAAAATAGCAGTAATAGGTGGAGGTAGCTGGGCTACTGCTTTGGTAAAGATTCTTTGTAACAATCTACCAAAGGTATTTTGGTATATGAGAAATGAAGCCGCCGTAGGTCACTTGTTAAAATACAGACACAATCTGAACTATTTGCAATCCGTTGAGTTTGATCTTGAAAAAGTTGAAATTTCAACAGATTTGATTCAAATTATTGAACAGGCGGAGATTGTTATTATTGCTACACCTTCTGCTTTTCTTGTTGAGTTGTTTAAAGATATTCCAGAACATCTGTTTGATGACAAGATTGTCTTTTCAGCAGTGAAAGGAATTATTCCTGAATACAATGCTATCCCCGCCCGTTTTATACATAAGACATTTGGTACGCCTTATGAGAAGATCGGAATAATTAGTGGGCCATGTCACGCGGAGGAGGTTGCTCTGGAACGTCTTTCCTACCTGACTATTGCCTGTCAGTCCGATTCGATTGCAGAAGAACTGGCTGAGATCATGGCGTGTCGTTATATCAAGACAACAACTTCTGACGATTTATTTGGTACTGAACTTTCGGCGGTATTGAAAAATGTATATTCAATTGCTTCGGGAATTTGTTCCGGTTTGGGGTATGGAGACAACTTTCAGGCTGTTCTAATAGCAAATGCAATTCAGGAAATCGAAAACTTTATAGATGAGGTCAGTCCGATCCACAGGGATGTAAAATCATCAGCTTATCTGGGGGATTTATTAGTTACGGCCTATTCGAAATTCTCCCGAAACAGAAGTTTCGGATTTATGATCGGTAAAGGATATTCTGTAAAGACTGCCCAAATGGAGATGGATATGATCGCAGAAGGCTATTATGCTACAAAATCGATTATAGAGATCAATAAAAAATTCCAGGTGGAAATGCCGATTGTGGAAGCTGTTTACAATATTATTTATCAGAAAATTTCTCCCGTAATTGAAATGCGAATTCTTTCTGACAAGTTGAGCTAACTAATCTTTTGAAATCGTTTCAGGCGTATACACCGGTTCTTTCTCTACTTTGTGTAACCAATATATAATTACAAATGTGCCAATTATCCCGGGGATAAACCACCCTATAAATCCGGAGAAAAAGCTGTTTACTACTACAAATGCTGTTGCGGCAGAAATATAACCGCCAATCATTTTTCCAAGATGTAATTTGATCCACTTTTCCCGAAGTTGTTCTGGATTTCGGTATAACTTCAAGTCTCGTAAAGCAAAAAAGAACCCTACTCCTGCAAAAGTAGTCAGGACGATATTAATCTGCCGAAAAAAAATCAAAGGAATAGCAATCATTAAAACTGCAGTTACCAGCATGACGAATGAGATCAGTTTGTCAAACAGGAGTGATACATTTTTCCTTTTGAATCGGGAAGCTCGGAATCCGGTAATGACAAAATAAAGACTGAAAACTCCAATCGCAATTAAAAAAGGACTTTCGTGGCTAGGAAGGCTGGCAACGATAATAGCAAGAATCCCTGAGCCAAGCATCGAATAGAAAAAAAAGAGTCCGGCTACTTTATGTAGTTTTTTCCCTTTTCGGGAGGAAAGAGCTATAAGCCCTGAAAGTAAAGAGACGCCACCTAAAAATGCATGTATAAAAATCAGCAGATTGATCAGTTTCTCCATGGATGTATTATTTAAGCGACTAATTTTAACAGCTGATCAATGTACAAAAATAAAGCGATTAGTAACAGGAAAATTGGCTTTTATAAAAAAGAGAAGAGGAATGTTAATTCGCTAACATTCCTCTTCGTGGGTGTGGTCGTATAGGTAAGGGATTACTATTCCTGATATTAGATTTTACTTGCTTTGTAGATATTCAGTAACTCTTTGCTCATTTTTCAACTTGATACGTTCGATTTCTTCAAGTTTACGTCCACGTTGAGAAGATAAATAGTCCTGAAATACATGACTTAGGTACAGCGGTGATGTTGCATTACTTCCTGACTGAAATGTAGGAGAGCTGTGACAGGAAAAACAGTTGGCAAGATTACTTGCGTTGATATCACCAATTGATTTTTTAAAGGTTTGAGTGAAAGTTTCCATCGTCACATTAGCGCAATTTAAACTTCCTCTGGCATAACTTCCTTTTCCTGCATTACTGATGTTATAACCCAAACTATCAATAATATAGGCTTGTCTTTCAGGAGTAGTACCGTCCATGTTTAACCAGATTGATCCGTTGTAAAAATAATGAGACCAAACATCGTTCAGATTTTGTTTTACACAAGAGTTAATTCCTTGAATATTTGTAAAATTTTCAGGCTCATCCTGAGATGTGACCATAAAACTACCTGAAGGATCTCTGGGGACACCATATTCAAATAAGTCGAAAACCTGGTAAGGCGGTGTTCCATGTTTAGTCGCTGTATCATAAAGAATCCCTCCGATTCCCTGAACACTTCCTTTTTTGAATAATAGCTGATTGGAAGCGGAACTTGCAGAGTTTGCTTTCCAGTCATAGTTTGGTGCAAGATCATCATGCTCAAAAGTTGCCCAGATAAATTCAGGGTGATTTTCTACGACCCCGACAACGTGCATTCCTATTAGAGCGACGGTTGTATTTTGGAAAGTTTTACCATTATCGGTAGAAAGGTGAGCTGTTGTAGTGAAATAATCCGCTTGTTTGTCTTCAGGAATGGCATCAACGGGTACCCAGGAAACTTTTAACTCAAAAGATCCCACCGGGAACATAACTGAATTAGAATCCGGAATAATTTTATTGATAATTTCTTTCGCAAACTTAATAGCATGTTTGTACATGATTGGATTCATGTGGATGGAGTAATAAACAGTCTCACTTTTTTGAGATTTATTATAATCCGGATTAGTGGTTAATACAGCTTGTTTAGACCCGGCTTGTTGTGTGTCCTGTAAGACAACAGTGGCTCCTTGCGGAACAGTTATAAGATCCATTTTAGAAGAAATCTGGTGCACTTTGGATGGATTCAGGAATAAAGGTGTCCCGTTAGTGTCAGGTTTTGTGAGCCATAAAAACTTTTGCCAGGACCATTGGTGAAAAATAGCGTTGGTAGTACTGGAATTAGCAAAAGGACTTGTATTTCCTTCATTGGGTTCCGGGGTTTGAGAGTGAGGAAACCATGAAGGATCAGTCAGACATAATGAATCCGGGCTACTTGTTGTACTGAGGTAGTTGTTTTCGACAATAATCTCTGTTTCCTGTGTTTCTTCAGTAGTACAGCTGGTAAGGAAAAGTGAAGTTGTAAACCCTGCAAAAATCAGGAGGAAGGTTTTCTTTTTCATAGTATATGAGTGTTAAGATTTTCAGCAAGTTATGAAAAGAAGACCGGTGGGTAAAGGGGAAAAATACCTGTTTTTCAGAATCACAGGGTTTTACGGGGAGCTATCAGGATTGCTTTCGGGCTTCTTCCCTGAAGAAGTCTTCCAGTTTATGAGTCCCGAAGCAAGGAGCTTCCATGTCCATTACCATCGTTGTTAGAAAAAATTCAATCGGACCATAGGTTGAGGAACCTGTAAAAGTTCTGGCTGTCCAAAGTGTCAATTTTCGGATCCAATCCGGGAGGTGAATTATTTTTACTGGTTTCGAATAGGCAGCTAAAGCTAATTCTGCGATTTCATTTTGCGAAAGAAGATCCGGTCCCCCGATGTTGATTTCTCGATCAGGTAAATGTATGGATGAGACACATACTTTCGCAAGATCTTCTCCATGAATAGGATTTAACTTTAGTTTTCCATCTCCAAAAAGGTACACTTTTCCACGTTTCGCCATTTTCAGGAAGTCCCGCATATCCGAAAAAAAGCCATTCGGACGGATGATACAAAAGTCCAGCCCTGACGCAGTGAGGTAATCAACAAATTTTTCTTTTGCCTCTCCTATTTTCAAATCCCGTATTTTAGTCCCATTCAGGACGGAGACATAAATGAATTTTTTAACGCCATGTTCCAATGCTTTATTTACAAGGTTAACATTGGCCTTGTAATCAACATCCATATAGGTAAGCCCATCTTTTTGCCGTGTAATTCCGATGGTACTAATAACAACATCGATTCCGGAAAATGCATTGGAGAGGGTATCAGGATGGGTAACTTCTGCTTCAATGATTTCAGGAGCAGGAGTCAATTCGGGTATTTTGTTTTTGTGCCGAACAATGATTCTGGTAGGATATTCATTTGTCAAAAGTTCTTTGAGAATATAACTTCCCAGATACCCGGTTGCTCCGGCTAGTAAGACATTTGGTTTTTTCATCACTTTTTCTTTCAAAGGTAAAGAGGTTGACAAGCATCTCTCTTGACGATCGTCAAGAACCTCTTTTTTTGAGAACTCTTCTTTTTATTCTGCTCAGAGTTTCCGGAGATATCCCCAGAAAAGAGGCGATGTATTGTTGCGGGACACGATGAAAGAGTTCTCCATTTTTCTCTAAGAGCTCAAGATACCGTTCTTCTGCTGATTTTGTCACGAAAGAAGCAATGATATTCTGACATACAATGAGTTCATTTTCAGTAGCGATTCGTGCAAGAACTTCAAGCCGGGGAGAAATTTCCATTAATCGATCGATATGGTCTTTAATCAGGATATATAATTCAGAATCTTCAATTGCCTGGTAATTTTCCTTGGCAGGAACTGAGTAAGTGAAACTCTCTCCTGCACAGATAAACTGACCTTCCGTATAGAAAAAAGCTGTTTTATCATTCCCTTCATTGAGATAATAAAGCCTGACACACCCTTTGGCTACAAAGTAGATCTCACGAGATATTTTTCCTTCTGTAAAAAAAGTTTCATTTCGCTTAAAACTGGACTTGTTGACCAGATTATAAATACTGTTTTTTTCGAATTCTTCCAGCTTTATATATTGCTCGATATGTTGTATCAGTTGATGCATCAGTCACAAGATACATATTCTGGTTTACACGAAAAAATCAGATAAAAAAGACGGATAACATGAAAATAGCTAAAGCGATTACAGCACTAAAACAGGTATAGTATACAGCTCGCTTGCTTATAGAAAAATAGTGTAAAATTTTTTGAGAAGAAAAAATGATGAGGAGTAAGAGTGTAATTATTAGCTCTATAAAATCAGTTCGTAGATTCTCTTTAAGATCGTTAATAGACAGACTTAAAAGTCCATTCAAACCTAAGTCGTCCGTTGTTTGAAAAAGTTCAGGATTGTTATACCAGAATTGAAGTAAATGTATTAGGTTGAGAACGTAAGTGAAAAAAGTAAGCCACAAGCCAAAACTCCATCCTATCCAACCCCATTTTTTGCGTTGCATAACGAGATAAAGAATAATAGGAGGTAGTAACAGACTGGCACTTAGGAAAAGGGTATAGTCCCAGGGAAAGAAAGCTATAGATTGGTCGAAAGTTCCTGTTACAGCGATTAAGTAGTCAAAATAGTAATAGAATGCGTAAAGGGTAAGGAAGTTGATAATTCTCAGTGGGGTTGGGTCAGTAATATTGATTAGACTTCTGGCGCAAGAAGCTATTTCTTCCATGGTAAAATCAGAATCAGGAGTTCTTGATTTTAGCAGTTTGATTTGCTCTTCGTTAATTTGTTTTTTTAGGGATAGCACCTCATTTTCGCCTATATTTCTGGATTCGAACTCGGTCTGTGCAGCTTCCACGGCAAGCGGATCATAATCAGAAGGGAATTCGAGGACTCTGATTACTTCAAAATCACTTAGTTTACGGTATATTTCAATGAAAGGATTTGTATCGTTGTTCATAGGAATGGATTTGAAGGCTACGAAAATACGGTTTAATTCGTTGTCAGAATGATTCGTAGGGAGGGTTTTAACTGGATAGATTTTGATTTTGAAGGTCAAAACCAAAAAAACAGACTATTTTGTGGGGATAATACATGTAGTATGAGGTATGTTTTCATAGGTTTATTTATTCTCTATTCCTTTTTTGGTGTTAGTCAGGAACGTATGATTCCGAAATTTGCAGACGTTCAAAAGGATTCGGTGTCTGCTGAAGAGTTTACTTCTTTCTTGCAGGGAGTGATGGATTCGTTAGATGTACCGGCTCTTTCCATTGCAGTAGCAAGTAGGGGTGAGTTGGTCTATTTACGTGCTATGGGGAAGAAAAATGATGCGGAAGACGGGAGGTGTAAGGAAGAGACATTGTTTGAAGCAGCATCGCTGACAAAACCGTTTTTTGCCGTATTGGTGCATCAATTGGCAGAAGAATCGTTCATTGATCTGGATCAGCCTTTGTATACCTATCTTCCGAATAAGGATTTGGAAAATGACCCGAGGTATAAAAAAATAACCGCCCGAATGATTCTTTCTCATACTTCGGGTCTACCGAATTGGCGCAAAGACAGTTTGTCATTACAGGCTAATCCCGGAGAAGCGTATATCTATTCGGGAGAAGGATACGAGTATTTGGGACAGGTAGTGGAAAAGGTGATGAATATGGAGTTAGCGGAAGTCTTCTATCAGCGATTGTTAAAACCATTGGGAATGAAGACTTCGTTTTTTGCTGAGAATGAGTATCTGGAAAAACATATTGCCACGGGCTATATACAAGGTGAACCACAAGATAGAATTGTTGCTGACGAAGCACATCCTGCTTATGGTTTACGAACAAACGCAAGAGATTACATAAAATTTATTTTGTTTATATCCCAAAGTGAATTATTCAATGAATTGAAAGTTGTTCAGAAAGAAGTAAAACCCGGATTGTCTGTTTGTCAGGGGATTTTCAGAAAGGATTCCGAATTAGATCCTGTTTTTTATCATACCGGTAATAACGGAGACGGATTTACCGCGCGATTTGAAATAGACCCAAAACAAAAATTCTCGTATGTTTATTTTATAAATACAAATAAAGAAAAAGAGTTTTCTGAAGCATTGAATGCATACTTCCACCAATAATCCGAATTATTTATGAGTAGATAATTCCTTGTAGTAAAAGTAGGTTGTATCTGTGATTTTCAAAGCGAGGTTATCATCAAAAAAATCATCGGAGCTGATCAAAATATACCAATCAGTAAGATAGGTATCGCAGAAATACTGAAGTTCCGAAGCTATAGTGTTATTGTGGTTTTGTAAGTAATCCGGTTTGTAATCGCCTGTTGTTACTATTCTGTATTTACCTTCAGATGAGATTTTTGTCCCATTAACAGGAACAATTGTATAGTAGATCTTCTGATTGTCAATTTCTGCAATGTGATTGGCGTGAGGCAACCAGATTATTTTATTTTCAATTGCTCGTCCATGAATAGCAGGTGGCTGAACCAGAAATTCAAGCGAATCATCCTGTAAAAGTAAATTAGTTGTGTCAAGGAGAAAAGTACCTTTTATCGACTTGGAAAAACCAATGAAAACAGAGTCCTGTAGCCAGGTCGAAATATCTGTATTAAGTTCATCAATAATTTTTTCGTCTTGAAGAACAAGACTATGAAAACGACTGATAGTATCTGTCACGGCGTGCCAATCAAAATTTTTCAGACGAAAATAATGATGCCCACCTGAAAAGGTATGATTAGCAGTGGTATATTCTTTCCTGTTGTTTTTTAAAACAGTAATAAGCTCAGTGTTTGAAGACTGATTACAGGATGTGAAGAAAAGAGTAACTAGAAGAAGTGAAAGTAGAGTATTTTTCATGGGGTTAATTTTAAATCATTCACAGGATTCGCAATATAACTGTTTTATTTTAGAGTTGCGTTGTATCTGAAAATCATTGAAAAGCCACTCACACCATCTTTCTTTATCTGCGGAAAGAGCTTTACTATTCACATCGACAAGCAGTTCATTTTCGATAGCAGTAGCATTTGAAAGAAAAAGATTCTCAGCCAAAATGAATAAGCCATCGGTAGAAAGTGTGTTGTTTTTGAAACGAGGAGTTAAGTGGTCAATAGCCATCTTGTACATACTCCAGTTGTTAAAAAACAAAGCCAAACGTACATCGTCTTCGGGAGATATGGAACGAAGTTTAAAATAATCGGAGATGAAATAAAATGATTTGGAAATATTGACCTGATCATTAATTTGACTAAAATATTGAATAAAAGCCAGGTGTAGATTTAAAATAAGATCATCTTGTATTTTATCCGGGATAAATGCTTCAATTTTTTTAGGGTGAATAACATTAGCGAGACGTTTTGCAGAGATGTCCCAATTATCAATTAAGTGCATACTAATGAGGGAGTGTAAGTGAAGGAGATTGGAACGGGCCTGATCATCCAATTCTTCACTTCGTCCTATCCAACGATGTATAAATCGTGTTACAGCCGGAGGGTCAAAATCGTAATTGTAAGATAACAGGGCTGCGTAATTCGTTACCGTTGCGGGATGCCTGATGATAAATTCCTGAATCGGATCTTCAAAGAGAATTGCGGGATTGTATTCCATCGAATTGTACATGTGGTACAACGCCTTGTTTGCAAGTAATACATTTTCTGACGCTACTGCAGTTCTGAGATTCAGTTCTCCGATCGTACCCAGTGCAGTGTAGTCAGAGAAACTTCCCAGATAATTAATCACAGCTACCGATTTCCGCTGACTGAAGAAAAGAGAATCCCAGGGGAGGGTATTATCACGGGTTTTCAGGAAGGATTTCAGAGAGTCTTTGGTGAGTAGAGCCAAATCATCCCTTTCAAAATAGTTGAGTTGGAAATTCATTTCCTCCCAGTTTTCTCGTGTTTCAATAGTGAGGGCATCAGAAGGGATTTTAAGATGCGTATTCAGGTGTTTTTGAATATAATCAGCTCTTGAGGTATGTAGCTTTTCATTATGAGGAGTGTCTCCTTCAACTGAACTGTATGTATTGATTTTTATCGAATGAATGCTTTCAGTATGTTCCGGAAGATCAGGATGGTTCGAGGAATAAGTTTTATTGGTTGTAAAATGATAAGGTACAACTTCTGAACGAACAATACCTTCTTGTAATAATTGAGTGGAAGGTACATCATTACTAAAAGGTTCAATCCATTGCAAGGGGTAACTATCTCTATTGATTTTTACCGGAACTGCATATTTACAGGCTTTTCCATCCTTTATGAGTACTAATGAGGGACTAAGTTCGTATGTTTGAAGACCGGCAGGGATATCGCCGACTTTTGTGATAAGGCGATGGTCTCCTTTAGCTCTGTTGTTGCTTAGCAGTTGGTCAGAATAATAGGGGCGAAGAAGTATTCCGTCATAAATGGGGTTCGCATCAAGAGTATTAGGACTTCCACATGCAACCTGATTTTGGGAAATAAGATCAATTGCAATTCCGTCGTTTTCATTAGGAAATATTTTTTTGAATTGCTCTTTGTTGTGATAATACAGGATAACCTCATCCCCCTCAATAGAAAGACAATTTCCCAGGTTCATGATGAGGTTAGAGTACGACTCAAATTCTTTATCACAATCCTCAGGCGCTTTTTTAATTCCAAAGGCATTGGCAGATAGTTGATCGGGGACAGTATATCCTTTCTTACCTAATACATGTGTAGCATATACGATTTGTTTTTTTACATCGACTGTGAAACCAAAATCTCCATGGGTGTATTCGGTGTTTATCATATTAGCATAGTGTCCCGGAGAGTTCTTCCAGCTTTTGAACATTTCGTTAGCCAGTGCTTTAATTTTATTTTTGTTAAGAGGAAATGTTTGAGGACTGGAGTAGAGAATATTTTCACCTACCACTTCAAAATTATCTCCACTGAATGCACTTACACGATCTTTTGGAGTAGCATATTTTGATCGTCTTTGGGTATGACTGAGAATATTGTTTTTAACCATATAGTCACTATGGTTTTCAGCTGCTTTTTGTAAGGTGTCATTGAGTTGAAGGGGGACTTTACCCAAGTCTGTACGTAATGTATTAATAAGCAAGGATAATTCTCTTCTAAGTAAAGTTTCATCCTTATCCGAAAGTTGTGAAAAGCTATAGTAAGAGGATAATAAAAGTAGAATGAAAGTAATTTGTTTAACCATGACTGAATGAATTGCTCCAAAATTAGATTATTTTGTTACAAGAATGTCTTCTTTCAAGAAAGTAACATACTTGATAAACGCATCATTGTCTTCTGGGCTGATATAAATTTCTTCGTATGCATCATACTTAATAAGTAAACCCTTTCTGGCTGTCGCAGGCCGAAAACCGACCTATACTGTCGTTCCTTTATGAATTTCCCGAATACGATCCAGTTCTATGCTTCCCCTGATAGGTCCACAAACATAGCGCAAGGCAGTTTTAGATACTTCGTAATACGTACCATAATTGAGCCAGAGTAATAATCCTGCAATGACCAGTATGAAAATAAACACGCCTATGTCTGTTTTATCTTTTTCTCCGGATATGAGACTTGCTGTTGCCAGTCCTATAATGAAAGTACATATCCCCAGAATACTACTACTGAATAAAGAATCTTTTTTACTTTTAAATTTCACTGTGAAAACGATTTTACCGTTAAAAGATAAGATATAGTCAACTCTCCTAAGATAACCGATAGTTTGTGTTAAACCAGGCCATTGGTATGTCGGCTTCAAAATTATCTTCACCCGTATAAATCCGGTTTTCGAAACGTCCTTCTATATTAAACCCCAACTTTTCGTAGAAATGAATTGCTTTCGTATTACTTTCTCGTGCTATTAGCTCAACACGCAGTATATCCTGTTTTTGATTTTCAATGTGCTCCAGAAAAGACGTAAAGAGTTTCTTTCCGATTCCCTCTCCTTGAAAGTCAGGATCAACGACAATTGTCAGGTCGGAAAGTATATGGTGAAATACTTCAGGGAAAGGCCGGGAAGCGTGTATTTCAGCAATTAAAAAGTGCTTAGAAGGATCTTCGACTACAAATGAAACGCCATTATTCAATGATTTTTCAAGATTGTTTTTGATGTACTCTTCTGTGATTTCATGTTCGAATCGTGCAATTCCTCCCGGAGTTTTTGCCACTTTTTTATACAATCTGAAAATTTCAGATTCATCTTCCGTTTTTACCGGTCTTATTATCGCGTCCATTTCCGATATTCTATTTCGTCTTTTTATTTAACCACCAGTCTAATCTTGTTTCCGGTTTGTAGTTGCTGGTCTTTGGATGTGTTTCCGCTCGCTCTATTTCTAAGGTATTCAGATTCGCAACAACAGACCAGATTGTACCAAATTTTTCTTTCTTCAAATTCAGACAAACACAGGGATCCGAGAGAATCTCTTTAGCCCGGTGTAAATCCATTTTGGGGGTAGACTTCAGTTGTTGTTGTATACTTTGGTATCGTTCACTACTCTTACTCCATGCTACACCTCCTTTGTCAAAAAGACTCATTTCTTCTGTATGAAACTGGTTTGTGATAAATAGAAAAGGATGATGTATATCAGGATACCTGACAACACTCTTTTGTGGAGCAGACTCAACAACAACAAGTTTCCCTGTCTTATCAGCAATAAGGAAGTTATTGGCTGACGATACATTGGTTTCCAGGATCATTTTCACAGCTTGTTCAACAGAGCTACAATTTTCCAGAACTTTTTTAATAATAAAGTGAAAGCTAATTCCGGGTTGTATTTCAGTCCCATTCACAAATGACATAGCAATGGAAAGCCCTTTTTCATTAATTCCGTCTGACCGACCAATAAACACATCAGACTGGCTGATGTAAGCAAATTTATCTTTGGGGGCAATGAGACTACTTTCCGTAAACTTCTTAAACGCAAACAGCATATCATAATTGCGCCCGATGATTACTGAATCTTTATTTGTATAGCCAAATACACTACACTGTCCGGTTGTTTCAAAAATGCCAAGGCTTAACAGAAAGGCACCGAGATTTTCTGGAGTATCCTTAATTCCATGCGAAAATCCTTCTATCTCTTCTACCGCTTCGGGATAATAGGTTTTCAACTCATTGAAAGATTCTAAACCGAATTTCTTTTTTTGTTCCGATATTTCAGGGATAGTGAAGCCGGCCTTCTCGAACAGGAGTTTCCCATATCTTAGCCCCATCTCGTAAAATTCACCATATAATCTGGGATGATACATACTCAAAAGATTAGATTAAAAAATAGTTGTCTTCGAACGATATTTTTCCTGATCTGTTACTTTCAGTTTAGCTATCAGGAAAATGTTGTCCAAGGGAGGTATTGCTTTACGATACCTCTATCTTACAAAGGTACATGCCATATTTCGGATCTACAACTATTTTTCTGCTCATGTCGAGCAACTCAACACTACGTTGGGTTTGGGGATTGTTTCTGTATAAGAACTACCGTATAGCATTCAACCAGTCTTCCGTAGGTTCAACCAGCTTTCTTTCCCGTGTATCAAACAACCCTACTTTCATTTCAACATCTGAACAGATATTCCCCTCACTATCTGTAATCCACTGTTTAATGGATCCAACTTTCGAACCGTAATCTCCCGTTTGTGAGTGAATGGTTATTTTTTCGCGAAGCCGTAATTCTTTTATAAATCGAATCTTTATTTCAAGAATAACAGGACCCAATCCCGTTTTTTTTATTTTTTTGAGTCCATATCCTCTTTCGGTGATAAATTGCCAACGGGCTTCCTCATAGATTTGAAGATAGGTTGCGTTATTTACGTGTCCAAACGTGTCTAAATGAAATTCCTTAATGACAATGTCGTATTCGAAAACTGTATTTTCCATTTTCCCTTCTATTTTTTGAATCAATTCACTATGGCTCGTTTTCCAAAAATACGATTACTAAATGTATTTATGAGCAATTCGCACTATTTACTACTGACTGATTTTGAGGGATGCGTTCTAACACATTTCTAGCCTGTATGATATGACGAAGGTTATGATAAATAACCACACGGAAGGTATCTCCTAATTTTAACTTTATCCATCGGGTTATTGAAATTGCTGTTTTAACCCGGGTCAAATCAGTATTTCTAGCCTGATTCAAAAGATCTAATAGTGCTTCCTGTTGGAGGATGAATGTATCCAGAATTGCGCTATCAAGCTTACTATTGTTAGGATTCATGGATTTAAATGTTTTCATTTTGTTCAATTTTTCCTTGGGAAGCATACTCTGAACAAAATAGTTTCCTAACCAACCGTGTTTGAATACGGGGGAAGTTTTATAATTAGATTGAGCTATCCTTTTCCTGATTTCGGGAATATAAAAGTTACCATAACGATTAAGGTGTTCTATGCATTCAAGAACACTCCAGCTTTCAGTATCCGGCTTGAAATTCAATTCGTCTAAACTTAGTTTTTTCAAAGACTGAACCTGTCTTAGGTTATCTTTGGTGATCGTGCTTAGTTCATCCAAAAGAGTTATTGCATTCATAATTTTTCCTTTTTACAAAAATCCGGATTTACAAAAAACTATTTATTGATTGAAATCAAGACTTTTGAGGCGGGAAAGTGTTTCGGGGGACATTCTCAGATAGGATGCGATATGTTTATTGGGAATTTCCTGAAACAGTTGAGGACTTCTTTCGAACACTCTTTTAAACCGTTTTTGGGGAGAGGTTATTAAAATGTCTTTTTCGCGTTCAAGTTGTTGTAAGACCAACTGTTCCAGTATAGTGTCCCAAAGACGTTTGTTGTCTGCATTCTGATTTATGAAGTTCAGGTAATCGGGTTTGGAGATACTTTTTAGTTGAGTTTGCTTTATTGCCTGAATATAAAATTCGGAAGGGGATTCAGTTATAAAACTATCTAAAGATGTAATAAAATTGTTCTGGTATCCGAATCGTACGATATGCTCTTCACTGTCACTGATGAAGTAAATTTTAAGACTTCCGGATAGAATGTAATACAAATTGGTGTCAACTGTCCCTGCAATTTTCAAAAGTTCATTTCTTTTTAGCAGGATTGTTTTGTTCCACGCATTCTGACTTTCCAATCGATCGTATAATTCTTTGATAGGATTCATTTGTATCCTTATACCTTATATTTTCAATTAGGGTTGCATGATTGATTGAATAGGGAGCATTTATTGACTTTCGTCAAGGTTCTTTTTAGCAAGGCCATTATAGATTTGTAACAAGAAATAATGACTTGTTATGAAGAATAAAATAACACAAAGACAGTTCGGAATGGTTTCAGGGATTTCACTGGTGATAATGACGATTGTTGCAGGTATGGTTATGGGGGGAGTGTATGCTCCTGTTTTTAAAATGAATAGTGAACAGCTTATAGAAGTGTTACCTGAAATGCGCGCAGAATTTTTGTGGGGAAGTATCGGGTGGGGTGTTATATTACTTTGCGATCTACTTGTCAGCTGGGGACTTTATCGGTTTTATGAGCCAAAGAATAATCGGAGAGCGATGGTCATGGGAGGGCTTCGATTTATTTATTCGTTGATTTTAGGGATTGCAATTATAGAGTTGATCAGGGCGCAGTTTATCTTTGACGGGAAGGAAGTATATACGCTTTTGCAAAGCTTTCAGTCGATTTGGCAATTGGGTTTGATCATTTTTGGATTTCATCTTTTGTATTTGGCAGGGTTGGTTTGTGAGAAAAATACCCTGCAAAAAGGGATTGGTATACTCCTGTTTGCAGCCGGGATAGGTTATGTGATAAGTAATACGGCAGATCTTTTTATTACAGATTACGAACAACTACGGGAACGTGTAGAAGTTGTTTTTCTTTTGCCAATGGTGTTCGGAGAGTTTGGACTGGCAATCTGGTTGATTGCGAAAGGCGGAAAAAAATTACTTCCCGGGAGAAACCCTGCGTTTTCGAATTCTACTGAGTGATTCGGGAGTCATACCTAAATAACTGGCTATTTGATGTAAGGGAACGCGAATGTGTACATCAGGTCGCGTTTTCAAAAAGTGTTCATATCGCTCTAGAGGGGAGGAGAGAATAAATTGGGAATAATTTTCTTTGATTTTATTCAGATCGTTTTCGAGCATTTGTTTGGTAATTTCTACCAGAGCCGGAAATTTTTCAAAATGAACCGGATCGGTTTCCCGGTCTCCTATGATCAATAAACAATCTTCCATGCACTCCAGATAGAATGAGGAAGGAGTTCTTTCCGTATAATGCATGGAAGAGACGGTTCCATGGGATTCTGTATAAAACTCTGTCGTCCGTTCAGTTCCATCTATGATTTGATATTGCCGTACAAGACCTTTCAGAACAAAGTAACAGGCATCGGGCACCGTTCCTTCCTGCATAAGTATCGTTCCTTTAGTAGGAGCTATTACCTGAATAATCTCAGCGAGTTGGGAAATCATTGAATTATCCAGATTGGGAAATCCGGAGAGAAACTGTTTCAGATGTTCTTTAGCTAATTGATCTTTGTTCATGTATGTAAATGTATAAAACATACCGATGTAAAGCAGCTCGTTTACATGTACCGGTTCCTTTCAGAGTTTTTTTAGTAGTGCCTCCAGATTTTTTGTGCTTTCATTTTCTTTTTTGGCGGCTTCTATTGCTAATTGTGCTATTCTTTTGGTCTCCGTTTTATCCCCAGATTTATACAGCAGGAAAGCATACGTGTCTAAATAGGCATAAGAGGGTTCTTCTTCAGTAACCTGTTTCATCCAGATCAGGCATTTATCAATAACCTGTGGATCGTTACATTTTTTATAAATATCCCAGCAAAAATGATTAATGGCACCATTACTGAGTTTTCCCTCATTTTTTTGATTTTCGTACAACGTAAAAACTTGCTCCCATTTGTCTTGTACTATGAGAAATTTTCGTTCAAAAGAAGATACGACATCATCTATCCATTCTTTAGACAAAGCCTTTCTTGCAAAGTGAACTGCTTCATCATATTTTAGTTGATCTTTTTCTGAGATGGCCCGTTTAAATTTACCCGATGTAAGAAAATACATTAATGTTTCTACATCGGTTGTTCCATACAGTTCGATATAGTTGGCTTTGTTTGCCAAGGCATCTTCAGCAATTGGGTCTGCTGCTTCATTTGCAAAATAGAGTAGGGTCGAAAAGTATTCTTCAGAAAGGACATCTTTTTGACTTCTCCAGTATTCGTTTACTACAGATGCCTGAATTTTAGTATTGGTTCTGTTGATATAGTCTATATAAAACTGTGGATATTTGGTAATATCTATAGTGTTGGAGTATCCTTTGATTATTTTATTTTTTGCGTTTAACGCAGAACTTTCCTTTGTAAACTCTATTACACTTGTACTGAGTGACTGAAAATTCTCTCCGGAAAAACCATACGATCTATTTACAACATAGCCGCTTTTATTAAGAATAAGCCCCGTTGGGTAGCTGCTGATGTGATGTTTCTTTGACAAATTATAAACGGAATCATCTTCAGCATTATATTTCAGGAGTATAAAATCCTTTTTCAGAATATTTTTAATGGAATCATTTTGGAACACCAGATTTTCCAGTTTTTTGCAGGGAGCACACCAGGTTGTGTAAAAATCGATGAAAACCATTTTGTCTTCTTGAGCTGCTAAGGAAAGAGCTTTGTTAAAGTCCTGATTAATTGTGATTAAACCTTGCGTAGTTCCATGTAAACAGAAAAATAGAAGAGAGAGTAGAAATAAGATTTTTTTCATGGTCTGAGTTTTACTCTGTATTTGTGTATTCCTATAGAAGATATTGATCCTATCCGAACGAGTAGGAAATATACGCCTATTTTTCTGGTAAAGTCTGTTTCCGGACGGATTTATTTCTGTAGAGGGATCACTTCTAGTTTATCGTTTAGGTGTCGAATAAGCTATTTTAGAGGTAGTACATCCGATAAAAGGAAAGGTATAAAAACACAAAAGCTCCGCATTACTGCGAAGCTTTTTGTGGGCCCTACTGGATTCGAACCAGTGACCCCCTGCTTGTAAGGCAGGTGCTCTGAACCAACTGAGCTAAGAGCCCTTTTTTTGCTTTTTTGATGGCCTCGTTTGACCGTCATTGCGGGTGCAAATATAAGTGACAAATTTGAATTGGCAATGAAAAAAACTAAAAAAAATTAAAAAAAATCTGATACCAGAAAGAGACTTCCAAATATAAGGATCGTATCTTTTTCTTTTGCAGTTGTTTGTGCAGATTTCAATGCCTCAAGTGGATTTGAAAAAAAAGTTCGTTTTTGTAACAAATGCTCTGATCTTTCTTGTAATTCTTCAACAAGAAAGGAACGTGGATTAGCAAAGGAGGTGAAATACAGATATGAATTTTCAGGGAATAAAGTGAAGATGTTTTCCAGTTCTTTATCATTCGAGGCTCCATATATGATATGGAGTGAGGTGTCTTTTAAATCCTGAAAGTTTTCGAGTAATGCTTTTATCCCTTCTATATTATGTGCCCCGTCCAGAAATGTTTGAGGCGCATCAGATAGTTTTTCCATTCGGCCCTGAAAAGAAGTATTTATCTTAACTTTCTGTAGTCCCTGTTGAATTGCTTTTTGAGCAGAAGTAATAGAATTTACTTTTTCTAATTCAAGAATTGTAGCAACAGCGGTTGCGGCATTTGCCTGCTGAAAAATTCCGGGAAGATCCGTTTTATAGGATACTCCCTGTTGTACCCAATAGATAGTACTGTTCTTTTCTTTTGCAACGGATTCGAAAACTTCTTGTGTTTCTTCGTCCTTTTCATAAATAACAACCGGAACTCCCGGTTTTATGATTCCGGCTTTTTCCCGGGCAATTTCCTTACGCGTATTTCCGAGAAACTGTTTGTGATCAAGACCTATATTGGTAATGACGCTTACAAGCGGGCTAATAATGTTCGTTGCGTCAAGTCTTCCTCCCATACCGGCTTCCAGTATACAGAAGTCGCAGTTTTGCTCATTGAAATAATCGACTGCGATAGCAAAAGACAGCTCAAAAAAGGAGGGCGAATAATCCAGATTCAGAGTAGGTAGCTTGTGATTAACCCAATTTACTACAGCTGTCTGAGGTATCATACTTCCGTTAATCCTGATCCGTTCCCGGAAATCCTTTAGATGAGGAGAGGAAAACACACCTACCTTATATCCTAACTCCATCAGGATGGAAGCGATCATATGCGATGTGCTTCCCTTTCCGTTTGTGCCTGCCACGTGTATACATTGTAATCCCGAATGTGGGTTACCAAGTGCTTTAAGTAGTTTGGAAATTGTGTGTAAATCCGGTTTATAGGCTCCGGCTCCTTGATTCTGATACGACGGAAATTGCTCGAAAAGCCATTCCGTGGTTTCTTCGTATGTTTTCATTAATTTCTTCTGATTCGGATAGGACCCGACAGTTCTCTTTTGGTAACACCAGCACCTTCTCGTTTTTCAAAACGCATACAGTTCTTTACGCCCTGTATAGCGGCATTGATAACGGTTGCTGAACTTGTAGTTGTTTTGGTAGGGATATTTTCAGCCTTTATAACCTTACCGGTTTCGTCAATCCAAACTGTTAGATAAATATCCCCTTCTTCTGTTCCTGCTGAAGGAGGACAGGGGGGGGTGACTACTTTTCTCGTTCCCGAACCGGCTCCTCCGGAACCCGTTCCCGGGTTATTATCTGTTCCGCTTCCAAAGAGGTTTCCACTACCTCCACCACCTTCCGAACCACCTGATCCGGAAAATGTAAATGTAGGATCGGGTTCAGGGTCGCTGGGCTTTGGATTTTCTACCGGCTTTTTACCTTCCTGACCTGTATTGTGCGTGAAAGTGGGTTCTTCAGAACTGAGTACCGCATCCCCCTGATCCGGAGGAGTTGGTTTCGGATCTTTTGTATTGGCGGGAGTCCCTCCACCAGCATTCGCCTCAAAGTCTTCTATAATCATTTCCTCGTCCAATTCAATAGGTACAGGAATGTCCTGCAGTGGAGGATCGGGCTCTGTAACAGAAAGGAAAAGCAATAGAATAGAAAGCACAGCTGTAAAAACTACTGCTGCAACAATACCTGTGTTTCGGTCCTTTTCTTCAACTACTTTTACTTCTGCCATACCATTTCATTTTATCGTTCTGAGTTCTTGTCAAAGGCCAGAAGAGGTTTCCACCCTTGTACCTGAGCCAGAGAAATCAGTTTGAAAACAGATTCATACGAAGCATTTTTATCTCCTGCAATCTTAATTTTCTTTTCTTCTGATTCGTTCATCAGAGCAATTAACTGATCCCTTGCTTCTTCATACGATAATTCCTGAGAAAGGTTATTGTCTATGAAATACGTATTGTCTGCAGTGATACCTACCGATGTCGGAGGCTTGGGTTGCTTTGAACTCGGAGCTCCTTTTTCAGCCTGAGGAAGATCCAGCGGAGTTTGTGGCTCGCTGAGTGTACTCATAATGATAAAGAACACCAATAGCAGGAAGACAAGGTCGGTCATTGAGGCCATTCCTGCTTCTGTTTTTATTTTATTGGTCGATCTCAGATTCATACTGCTGTTATTTTCCCGGTTCGTTCAATAAATCCATAAAGTCGATTGCGGTATTCTCCATTTTGTAGACCACTTTTTCAATACGTCCTACAAGGTAATTATACCCAACGTATGAAATAATACCAACAATCAGACCTCCTACGGTTGTTATCATTGCTTGCATAATTCCTGGAGAAATCGTAGAAAGCTCCAGAGATTGCATGCTTTTCATTTCAATAAATACGTTTACCATACCAATTGTCGTTCCAAGAAATCCGATCATAGGCGCTGCTCCTGCTGAAGTCGCCAGAAAGTTAAGGCGTTGTTCAAGACGCATTACTTCCAGTTTACCTGTATTTTCAATAGAAGCGGCAATATCTTTCTGAGATTTCCCTAATCGGCTGATTCCTTTTTCAATCATACGCGCAGCCGGATTCTCTGAGCGGGCACAAAGATCCTTTGCCGAATCAATTTTACCATCTTTCAGGTAATCCTTGATTTTACTCATGAAATCTTTTTCCTCTTTCGATGCCCGGTTAACAGCCAGAAAACGTTCCACGAATATGTAAACGGCAATAACGGACATAATCATCAAAGGAATCATTATGAAAAGACTTTGACCGTTTTCCCCGGCAACAAGTTCCCATAGAGAGACTTCCGTTGTTGCAACCTGAATGTTTTCAGGTGTATCGATTTGTAAGAGTAATGGATTCATAGTTTTATAACGAATTAATTTTTGAAATAGTATTATGTATGCATTAAAATGAATACTAGTGCTCCTGCAAAATAGCCTAAAATTGCGAGAAGAGAAATCTTTTTAATATACCAACCGAAAGAAATTTTCTCCAATCCCATAACAGCGACTCCGGCAGCAGACCCGATAATAAGAGCTGAACCTCCTGTTCCTGCACAATATGCAAGGAATTGCCAGAAAGCTCCATCCGGTGCGAAAGCAGTTCCGGCTTCAGGGCTGATTTGGTACATTCCCTGCGCCGCAGCAACAAGCGGAACGTTATCTACAATGGCAGATAGTAGACCGATTGTAAGGTTGATAGAGTATACATTTCCGTTAAATGTGCTGTCCAGAACTCCGGCAGCCTGTACAAGAATACCTACTTCCTGAAGAGCAGCAACGGCCATAAGAATACCTAAAAAGAACAGAACACTTGCCGAGTCAATCTTTCTCAGGATTGTTAATGGTGAAAGTGTTTTGCGGTGTTCGGCAGATTTGCTTTTGTGCATTAATTCAGTAACGGCCCACAAAATTCCTAGTGATAACATCATTCCTGTGAAAGGAGGAAGGTGTGTCAGGGTTTTGAAAACCGGTACAAATAGTAATCCTGCAAGACCAAGAAAGAAAACAAAGGTTCTCTCAAATTCCGTTGTAGGATTCAGATAGTGGTCTGCATCATGAACTTTTACAGGACGTTCTACGTCTCCTTTTAAAATGAAAGAAGAGATAGCCAGAGGTAATATCATGGTCACCAAAGAAGGAAGTATCAGGTCTACTACAATTTTTGCGGAAGTAGGCAACTGACCACTGTTCCATAACATGGTAGTTGTGACGTCACCAATAGGAGACCACGCACCACCTGCATTTGCAGAGATTACGATCATCCCGGCAAAAAACCAACGGGTCTTTTGATCCTTTATGAGTTTTCTGATGACCGATATCATAACGATAGAAGTCGTCAGGTTATCCAGTGCTGCTGACATGAAAAAAGTCAGAAAACAAAGAATCCAAAGGAGTTTTACTTTATTAGTCGTCTTAATTTTATCAGTGATCACCTGAAATCCTTCATGGGTGTCAATGATTTCAACAATTGTCATTGCTCCCATCAAAAAGAAAAGAATGGCAGCAATATCAAAAAGATGATGTTCGAGTCCATGTCCGACAAAGTGATGAAGAAAGCTGGAAGTATCTTCTGCGTTTTTTGGATCTTCTTTTGATTTCCCATGGAGGTCCTTTTCGTGCTTTACAATTTCTGTTTGCGCGTACTCTTCAAAACGGGGAAGACGGTGATCCAGTCCATCTTCTTTTACGACTTCTGTAAGTGGTTGAGAAGTGTCGACGTGAAGCGCCTGGGCAGGGTAGAGGGCATAAAGTCCCCAGCTGATCATACCGATTAAAAGGGCAGGAGCGGCTTTGTCAACATGTAGATTGTGCTCAAAGGCGATGGCAAGATACCCGAGCACAAAAACTACGATCATAAAAATTTCCATAGTTTTAAATTAATTGGTTTAATGCGATTTCAAATGCCGCCTTGGCGATGCCTGTCTTCGCTTTATTTTTGGTGTTTGTGTTTTGCAAAGCTATTCGGATTGTTTCCGACGTGTCTTCAAAAATGCCTTCATCTGTGAGTGTATCAAGATCATTACTCATCAGGTAAGCAAAGACACGCGCCATTCCACAATTTGAGATAAAATCAGGAATAACACTAATATGATTATCGGCGTAATCAGCAATAGGTCCAAAGAATATTTCAGGATCAGCAAACGGAACATTAGCTCCTGCTGAAATCACCTGAAGACCTGATTTGATCATACGATCTACCTGGTCTCTTGTCAGCAGTCGTGATGCCGCACAGGGAAGGAAAACATCTGCTTCAATATCCCATATTTTTGCGTTTACTTCATCAAAGGAGAGCATTCCCTCTGCGTTCAGTTCATTACCGTTTTTAGTAAGATAAAGCTCACGGATTTCTTCAAAAGAGAAACCATCTTCTTTTATAAGTCCTCCTACACGGTCTATAATTCCTACAATCTTAGCTCCTTGCTGAGCCAGATAGTAAGCAGCTGCGGAACCAACATTTCCCCAACCCTGAACAATTATTTTTTTATCGGTAACACCGCCACCCCAAATTGAGTAATAGTGTTTAACAGACTCGGCAACCCCATAACCGGTGATCATATCAGCGATTACATATTTTTTTGCAATATCAGGAGAGTAATCAGCTGTTTCAATTGCTTTTAGAACTCCCTGGCGTAATTGCCCTATGCGGTTGATTTTCTGAGCTTCTCTGGGTTGGAAGTGTCCAGTGAAAACACCTTCCTGAGGATGCCAGATTCCGCAATCTTCTGTAATTGGAATTACTTCGTGAATTTCGTCAACGTTCAAATCTCCACCTGTACCATAGTAGTATTTTAACAAGGGAGTAACAGCGGCAAACCAACGACGAAGAACCCCTTCTTTTCTAGGGTCTTTCGGATCAAAGTTAATACCGGATTTAGCACCACCAATAGGAGGTCCTGCAACCGTAAACTTAACTTCCATTGTTTTAGCTAATGACTCAACTTCTCTTTTGTCAAGCCCCTGACGCATACGGGTTCCCCCTCCTGCTGCTCCTCCCCTTAGGGAATTAATCACTACCCAACCCTCTGCTTCTGTTTCACTATCCTGCCATTCAAAAACGATCTCCGGGCGTTTATTCTCGAATTTCTCTAATAAATCTTTCATCTGTACGTGGATTAACCTGACAAAAGTAAAAAACATATTGAACCGTCATTTTTTTCAAGCGAAACTTTTTAAGAAAAATGAACTCAGGGTAAAAATTCGTTCCCGCCACACACGTCTCTGTCGGCTCCGGTTACACTTTTTAAACAATTGGGTTGTCCGATTAGAAATAAAACACCAAGGAAGGCAAATACAATCGCCTCTTTAAAATCAATAAGCTGACTGTCGGGAATCAGAATCTCCGAATTACTTTTCTGCCGGATTAATTCAACTAGGAATTTGTTTTTCGCACCGCCTCCGGTAACCAAAACTTTTTGGGCTTGAAGTTTGCGAATACTGCCTGCAATTTGTTCACTGATATGATCGTAGCAAATTCTCAACTTTTCCTGGGCGGTTAGTTCATCAATTTCAAGAAGTGGAGCAAACTCTTCTTCTAACCATTCAACACCAAGTGATTTAGGCCATTTTTTCGAATAATAGGGGAGGTGATTCAGTGTAGAGACAAGTCCCGTATTATGATTAGGAACTGAACGTCCCAATTCTCCATTGTGATCGTAAGGATATCCGATCAATGAAGCGTACATATTTAATGGGAGGTTACAGGGACAGATATCAAATGCAATGGGGGTATTATCTCGTATCGAGGTAATGTTTGCAAAACCACCCAAATTCAAAAAACTATCTGCCAGATCACTGAATAATAATAAGTCTCCGATTGGTACTAATGGAGCTCCCTGCCCACCGGAAAGAACATCCTTTTCCCGGAAATTATTAATCGTTTTAATTCCTGTGAGTGATGCAATAACCTGACCATTTCCTATTTGCACAGTGATTCTCTCAGATGGTTGATGAAAGATTGTATGTCCGTGTGAAGCTATGGCATGAACAGCTGTACGGTCAATAGAGAATTCATCCACGAAACGATTTACCGTTTCTCCAATAAACTTTCCGAGAATAATGTCCAGTTCTTTCAGAGCATACCCGTTCAGTTCTTTTGCCTGACGTATAGAACGAATCAACTCTTCCGGGTAGGGGTACGTTTTTGCATGGTGTAATTCAAAACTCCATTTTTCTGATGATTTGGAAACGGGAGAAAATGTCGTGTAAGCTAAATCCAACCCGTCTGTTGAAGTTCCGGACATAACACCGATAAGGGAATAGGATGTCATTGCTATTTTTTTGCAGTTTTTTTCAAATTTAAAACTAAATTTGTAAGTCATTGTTGTAAAGAATAAAATAAGAACCATGAATTTTGATTTAACAGAAGAACAAATTGCGGTAAGAGACGCAGCAAGAGATTTTGCACAAAATGTATTGAAGCCAGGGGTGATTGACCGTGACCGTGAACAGCGTTTTCCGGTTGAAGAAGTTCGTCAGTTGGGAGAGCTTGGATTCCTTGGGATGATGGTTTCCGAAAAGTACGGAGGTTCAGGAATGGATACAGTATCCTATGTTTTGGCAATGGAAGAAATCTCTAAGGTAGATGCTTCGACATCTGTTTGTATGTCTGTAAATAATTCATTGGTTTGCTGGGGGCTTGAAACGTACGGTACGGAAGAGCAGAAAGAGAAATATCTCGTTCCACTAGCGAAAGGAGAGAAAATTGGTGCTTTTTGTCTTTCTGAGCCGGAAGCAGGATCAGACGCTACTTCACAGCGTACAACTGCCATTGATATGGGAGACTACTATTTGTTGAACGGGACAAAGAACTGGATCACGAACGGTAGCTCAGCGTCAACGTATATCGTAATTGCTCAAACAGATGTTGAAAAAGGACACAAAGGGATTAATGCACTTATTGTTGAGCGCGGAATGGAAGGTTTTGTCGTAGGTGAGAAAGAAGACAAAATGGGAATCCGAGGAAGTGATACGCATACGTTATTGTTTAATGATGTAAAAGTTCCAAAGGCAAATCGTATCGGAGAAGATGGATTTGGATTCACGTTTGCTATGAAAACACTTTCAGGAGGACGTATCGGAATTGCAGCTCAGGCTTTAGGGATTGCTTCAGGAGCATACGAGTTAGCTTTGGCGTATTCTAAAGAAAGACAGGCATTCGGAAAAGAAATTTACAAGCACCAGGCAGTTGCTTTTAAATTAGCTGATATGGCTACAGATATCGAAGCGGCCAGAATGATGGTAATGAAAGCAGCATGGGATAAGGATAATAAGCGTAACTATGATACATCAGGTGCTATGGCGAAGCTATATGCTTCTCAGGTGGCTATGACACATACAGTGGAGGCAGTACAAATCCACGGTGGTTATGGATATGTGAAGGAATATCATGTTGAGCGATTGATGCGTGATGCGAAAATTACACAGATATACGAAGGAACTTCTGAAGTACAAAAGATTGTTATTTCACGAAGTATTACTTCTGACAAATAGAAGGAAATAGAATTGTAAAAAGAGCTGCATAGTTATATGCAGCTCTTTTTTATAGTGCGTCTACACAGGTTTCAAGTTTGATCCCTCGTGATCCTTTTATAAGAATTAGTTTATCTCTGGGCTGTGCTTCTAAAAGGTAATCTCTTACTGCAGTATTATTCTCAAAGTGTAGAATAGAATCCGGGAACTTTGTTTTTTGAAATTCTTTACCGACAACCAAAACCTTCCAGTCTTTAGATGTGAGATAATCGACAATTTTTTGATGCTCGGTATCTGATTCTTTTCCGAGCTCAAGCATGTCTCCTAATACAACCATTTTTGATAGGTGATTTATTTTGTCAAATGATTCCAACGCGGATAGCATAGAAGTGGGGTTGGCGTTGTACGCATCGAGAATAAGCGTGTTATGTTCTGTTTTTTGTACTTGAGAACGATTATTTGAAGGGATATATTCAGTAATCCCACGATTGATTTTTTCAACCGGAACATCGAATTCAATTCCAAAGGTAATTGCTGCCAGAAAATTATAAAAATTGTATTCACCGATAAGATGTGTAATGAGAGTGGGCGAGACGTACGAGCCGTATTGCCATTCAAATTCTGCAAAAGGTGTAAGTCGGATCAATTCTCCCGTAACTTCACCATTCTTTTTCCCGGAGTACGTTCTGACTGAATCATATTTTCCAAGTTGAGTAGTCAGAATCGGATCGTCCTGATTGATAATGATTTTTCCGGAATTTTTCCGGATGAAGTCATACAATTCACTCTTTGTCCGGATCACTCCTTCTAACGAACCGAAACCTTCCAAATGAGCACGTCCGATATTGGTGATAATTCCATGGGTCGGTTCGGCTAATTCTACCAATTCCTTGATGTCTCCTGGTTTGCTGGCCCCCATTTCAATAATAGCGATTTCGTGTTCGGAACGCAATTTGAGAAGAGTAAGAGGAACACCAATATGATTATTAAGATTTCCTTCTGTAAAAAGCACCTTGTATTGTTGCTGTAATACGGATGCAATTAGTTCTTTGGAAGTTGTTTTTCCATTCGAACCAGTTATACCGATTACAGGAATGGAGAACTTTTTTCTATGATAATTTGCAAGATTTTGAAGAAAGGAGAGGGTGTCTTCCACATAGAAGATATCCGTATTGTTTTCGAGTTCTTTTTCGCTGGTGATGGCATACTTGGCACCACTTTGAATTGCTTGCTTTACGAATTGGTTTCCGTCGAAATTCTCCCCTTTGAGAGCGATGAACATACATTGCTCTGAAATCTTTCTAGTATCCGTTGAAATCCCGGTTGTTTCCAGGAACAGGTTGTGTAATCTTTCCATATAAAAAAATACCCGAAGCGTTAACTTCGGGTAAATTTATGATAATTGTTCTAATTATTTTTTCTTTTTCTTCTTGTCGTTTCCAAGACCTGTAGGACTTCCTACACGATCCATCGCACAACGGAATCCAAGTGTACAAAGAGCTTTGTCTTCGTCAAGGAATCTTCGTGCACTACCTACAATCCAGTAGGCACGATCCTGCCATGAACCACCTTTGTAGACTCTTGATTTGTCAGAGATCAAGGTTGTTGGCCATGACGTTCTGTCTCCAGGTTTAACCTGTGCACCATCCAAACCAAATTCTTCATATTTGTTTTGGTACATCACAAGATCCGCATCGCGTGTGAATTGGTTGATCGCATTCTTTCTGTCTTCGTTATCGAAGTAGATAGAACTTTCTATATCACCATCATTGTAATCAATGTAATCAGCACGACGATAATTCAAACGTCCGATATTCTCTTCTTCAGTTTCATTTCTCCACTTCAGACGTCCCGGAGTGTTGATGATGAAATCAGAAATTCCTTCACGAAGCATAACGATAACTTCAAAAGCGTATTCTTCGTCTGGTCCTTCGCGGAAATCATCTTCGAAGATTCCATCGATAATTTCATCCTGAATTAAAGCAGAAGCTTCAATATCATATTTCTCATTCTTAAGATCAATTGCACGGTCTACAACTTCATTGATTTTACGAAGAAGAGCCAACTCTACAGAATCCTTAACACGGCTGTGAGAGATAAACAATGGATCCGGAGCATATCCGTCAGGAACTTTGTTGCGGGACATTGTCTGAGATGAAATGTAAGCAGGTACTACTGTATCAGCAGGATCGTGCTTCATAGCTGAAATACGCTGGTAACGTACACGCTCAAACTCGTTTAGATATTCCTTAATTCCATGAACATCAAATACCGTTTGTGTATTTTTCTGCTCAATAGCTCCAGCATTATTAAGAACTTTTGTTTTGAATACATTTCCTCGGAAAGGGCGGAATTCATTAAAGTCCTCAGAAGATAGCGGACGATAAACATCCAATACCCATTCTGAAACGTTTCCGGCCATGTTGTATAAACCGTAATCGTTAGGCCAGTATGCGTTCACAGGAGCAGTAACATCTGCATTATCGTTAAGGTGTCCTGCAATACCCATGTAGTCACCACGTCCACGAACAAAGTTAGCTCTAATATCTCCGTGGAATTCCTCTCCATCCTGACGAACCCAGTGTCCGTTCCATGGGTAAGTTCTTCTGTCTGTAATGTTTTCCGACTCAGGTCCAGGAAGGTTCCCGATGAGACCGTAGTAAGCAAATTCCCATTCTGCTTCAGTTGGGAGACGGTAACGCGGAAGTAATATTCCATCTTCCATACGAACTACGCGTGTTCCGAATTTTTTACGACCTCTTCCGCTTCCGTTTGCATTAGCAGGATCAAGATCAATCATTGGATCTTTTACTCCATTCTCATATTGTCCGACCATATAGGATTCCGTTGTGAAAGGGTCATCCTGCTGATCAGGGTTCATATATAGAATCCCTTCACGGATAAGAATATACTCATTCACACGATCCGTACGCCAGTTACAGAAGTCGTTTGCCTGTAGCCAGGAAACTCCTACAACCGGGTAATCACGGTATGCCGGATGACGAAGATAGTACTCTACAAACTTTTCGTTGAATGCAAGAGGTGATCTCCATGAATTTGTATCTGGAAGAGCATTCTTGTAAATCAAAGGATAAGAAGGATAGGTTCTTTTTACCCAGTATAAATACTCCAACCAGTTAAAGTTTGTGATCTCAAACTGATCCATATAAAATGAAGAAACAGTTACACGACGGGGAACATTATTCCAGTCGAACATCACATCCTGTTCATTTCTTCCCATTGTAAAGGTTCCACCTTCAACCAAAACAAGACCCGGTCCTGTTTCCTGATCTAAGAATGGTACCTTTTGGAAACCACCGTTTTTGGGATTGTTATAATCCCACCCCGTGATCTCCGAACGATCTTTGGCACAAGAAGTTGCCAGAAGAATGGCAGCTATTGCACCCCATCCAAAAAACTTAAGGTTTTTCATATTCTTGCCTTTGTTTTTCATAATCCTTACCACAAATATATGTTAATAACGCAGCTTTCTAAATTTGGTTACACAAATTTTTAGAAAGAAGGACATGATAGTGTCTTAAACGTTACCGGTTTCTTTTTACAATTTAAGTTTATTCCCATGGATACTTCGTGAGAACCACCCGACTGATTTGTCAGCCGCGATACGGTTACATCATAGCTGTATCCTACTTTGAATGCTCCGGTGTTAATTCCGAAAACAAGGATAAATGCGTCACGATTTCTAAACCACGCTCCCGCAGTAAAGATTCCATACTTCACATACGTACCAATATTTAGCTCCATAAATCCCTGTTGATAACGGAAAAGTATGTTTGGAGAAATAGAAGTCTGATTGTTATACTTTGATTGTTTTCCCAATGGAATATCAGCACCTACGTGTCCTGTGAAACGCATAGGCATCGGGCTGTTTCCAATAATCATTGATTCGTCTGGTCTGTTCAGGTGATGCGCCGCAAAACCGAAGTAGAAATTTTTTGTGTATCCCACAATTCCGGCAGAAACATCAAAATAACCTCTGGAACCTCCACGTCTTTCATCTCCTGTCTGGTAAATAAATCCACGACGCGGATCAATCTGGTCACCAAAAGTCAGTTTATTCCAATCCAGAAATTTTTGACCATACGTAGCCTCTGCCCCAAAGAGAAGAGAGAATTTACGGTTAACCTTAAGGTGATACGAATAAATAAGACTCAGG
>NZ_BAAAFH010000022.1:422510-503478 GCF_039523435.1 Wandonia haliotis | reverse complement strand
CGTATGAAGCACTGTAGGTGACAAAGTTACCCGAGATAGCCGGCCATTGATTGCGATAATTAAGTGCAAAACGTGGGCATCCGTGTGTTCCCGCTAGAGCAGGATTCAGATACAAAGGATTTGCATAGAATTGTGTGAATATGGGGTCTTGCGCCTTTACTTCCTGAAATGCCCAGGAAAATGCCAAGATAGCAAGTATGTAGTTTTTCCAGTTGCTCAATTTCTGCATGTTTATTGCAATTACTATAACACAATCAACCGCCAATGTTACGAAAAAAAAAAGAATTAGTCTCAAAAGTTGTCAACGAATTGACAATAATTTTTTGAATTTTCCGTTTTTTTACAAATCGTCCCCTTTTGAACGGGAATGATTTTGTAGTGTTTCGTAATATTGTCGCAAATATACAATCGGATGATACGTTGCTTAGTTGGAATTGTTACATTTTTTTCTTTTTATTCTCTTTATTCTCAGAATACATTTGAGGTAGAACTCAATTGGGAGGGAGAGTTCAGGACCGTTACCCGATTTGAGGAAGAGCTTAAATTTCCGGCGGTGGATCTTGAATATGATAAAAAAGGGAGACCGGTATCAATATTCCGAAAAAGAGATAAGTTGCTTCGATCTAATGCTGTAAGTGTTTCAATTGTAAACTTTGAAACGGAACCGGCAAGTTCTTTTGATCGTCAGTTTATTTTGGATAACGGGTTGGATATTCCTGTGAATCCTGAGTATAGTTTTAAGCGGGCATCAGATCGGGGAGATTACTTTATAGGAGGTGAAATCTTTCCTTATGTAAAGCAAAATAATGAGTTGAAAAGGGTGAAAAAGATTTATTTTTCTTCGACCCTTACTCCACTGCCTTTTCAAACAAAAGCCGGATTTGTAACATCATCTGTTCTGGGAAATGGACAATGGTATAAAGTACGGATTTCAACAACGGGAATGTATCGGTTGGATAGGTCTTTTTTGGAGGGCTTGGGAATAAATACTTCAGGGCTAAACCCGGATCATATTCATGTTTATGGAAATGCCACAGGAATGTTGCCGGAAGATAATTCGATTGATCGACCTGATGATCTTGTGAAAAATGCAATAGAAGTAGTAGGAGGAGGAGATGGTAGTTTTGATGCGAATGACTACATTCTTTTTTATGGAGTGGGACCGGATGAAATAGTTGTAGAGACAGGTGGGATTCTGGCAAAGAAAAAGCACCTGTATGATGCTTACAGTTACTACTATATTTCAGTGAATTCTTCTACGCCACCCCTTCGTATTTCCGGTGCCGATCTTACAAATCTTCCTTCTACACACATTATTGCAGGAAGTGATCAGGTTGTGACACATGAAAAAGATGATCGGAATCTGATAAAAAGCGGGAAGCGATGGTATGGAGAAGAGTTTGATTTTCAATTAGAGTATACATTCAATTTTTCGCTTCCGGGAATTCAGACAGAAGAGCAAATAAAATTATTTACTTCGTTGGCTTATGCGAATTCGGGAGGGTCGAATCTGATGCGGGTTTATCTGAATAACAGTCAGGTACAAAGTTATCCCTTCACGGTTGTGGGAGGTAATAATTTTGCGAATCGTAGTTTTCAGACTACTAACCATAACGTGACAGGCTCATCTGCATCCGTGAAAATGGTATTGGAAAGGACAAACCCTTCAACGATTGCCTGGTTGGATAAGATAGAACTGAATTACCGCAGGAGTCTTTCGTACGGTGGAGGACAGGTTACCTATAGAGATTTAAGAACAGTGGGTATTGGAAATATTGCGCAGTATACATTGTCAGGAAGTATAGGGAATATGAATGTGTGGGAAATAACCGATCCGCATATCCCGGGAGTAGTAAACGGAACTGTTTCGGGAAGTACTTTCAGTTTTCGTTTTGCAGCAGACTCGTTACGTCAGTTTGTAGCATTTACGCATTCTTCACTTCTTGTTCCTGAGGCAGTAGGAAGGGTTGAAAATCAAAATTTACATGCATTGAGTAAAGCTGAATATCTGATTGTTTCCCATCCTGATTATCTTGCACAGGCAAATCGTTTAGCTGACCTTCACAGGGCAGATGGGATGGCAGTGCATGTGGTTACTACAAGTCAGGTGTACAACGAGTTTTCTGCCGGAAAAGCCGATCCCGTAGCCATTCGTTTTTTTGCAAAAATGTTTTACGACAGAGCGTCTGGTATTCCTGCTGATATGCCGAAATATTTGTGTTTGTTCGGGGATGGAACATACGACCCTAAAGATCGGGTAGCTAACAATAATAACAGAATTGTCACATATCAGAGTGATAACTCTGAGAATGTGGTGACTTCGTTAACCTCAGATGATTTCTTTGGATTACTGGATGATTCGGAGTCTTTTTCCGGCGCTGACGGACTTGATCTTGGCGTAGGACGGATCATTGCTTCTACTACCGGTCAGGCAAAAATGTTGGTAGATAAAATTGTACATTATAAAAATAATGGCTCAGATTTATTTGCATCGACGCAATCCGGTACATGTGGAACGGAAAACGACGGAACATACGGAGACTGGCGTCTGTGGGTTACTCATATTGCAGATGACGAAGATGGAGGGCAGTTCGTTCTTGATCATGAAGGATATGTTGCCAATTATTCGGCAATTTTCCCGGAGTTGAATTATGATAAGATCTACTTAGATGCTTTTACGCAAATAACAACTTCTGGAGGGCAGCGTTACCCGGATGTTCCACCTTTGATCAATTCAAGAATAGAAAGAGGGACTGTTCTGATGAATTATGTAGGACACGGAGGAGAAACCGGTCTTGCACTGGAACGTATTATAACCATTCCGCAGATTCAGTCATGGAGAAATATTGATAAGCTCCCTCTTTTTGTTTCGGCTACTTGTGAGTTTACCCGTTTTGATGATCCTTCCAGATTGTCGGCAGGAGAGTATATGTATCTTTCGGATAAAGGTGGTGCAATATCCCTTATGACAACAACCCGTCCGGTATATATTAATGTGAATTCAATTGTTGGGGGGGCTTTGTATGATTATGTATTCAACAGAGATGCCAACTTTCTCCCGATTCCAATGGGGGAAACCCTGATGATGACAAAGAATAATTCGACTTCGGATGCCAATCGAAGAAGTTTTATGCTTTTGGGGGATCCGGCACTTCGCTTGTCGTTACCGAAAGTAAACGTTGTTGTTGATTCGGTAAATGGTAAAGCTCCTTCTGTAGAAATGGATACGCTACGATCGTTGAGCAAGGTGACAATAAAGGCACATGTTGAGGATGAAAACGGAAATCCCCTGACAGGCCTTAACGGAGTTGCTGTACCAAGTGTCTTTGATAAACCTTTGGATAATCAGACGCTTGCTCAGGATCCGGGGTCTCCACAGTTGACATTTCAGACGCAGAAAAATATCTTGTACAGAGGAAAGTCAACCGTTACAAATGGAGCATTTGAATTTACTTTCGTCGTTCCAAAGGATATAAACTATTCTTTTGGTAACGGAAAAATAAGTTTGTATGCAAATTCGGATAATATAGATGGTGCCGGGTCAGATTTTAGAGTGATTGTTGGAGGTGTAAATCCTGACGGGTTAGATGATAGCCAGGGGCCTGATGTCAATCTGTTTATGAATGATGATAAATTTGTGAGCGGAGGAATGACAAATGAAAACCCGGTCCTGATAGCAAAGCTATTTGATGAAAATGGAATTAATGCCGTAGGGAATGGAATCGGACACGACATAACAGCGATTCTTGATGGGAAAACAAGCTCGCCTATTGTTCTGAATGATTACTATGAGGCGGAGTTGGACAGTTATCAGGAAGGTGCCATTCGTTATCAGTTTGAAAATCTTGACCCGGGAAGACACACACTGACATTTAAAGCCTGGGACGTTAATAATAACAGTTCGGAAGTGACAATGGATTTTGTCGTTGTAGAAAATAAAGAAATAACGATTGATCACGTTTTGAATTATCCAAATCCGTTTACAACACATACGGAATTTTTCTTTGAACACAATCAGGTAGATGCTTCACTGGAGGTACAGGTTCAGATTTTTACAATAAGTGGAAAGCTGGTGAAAACAATTAATGAGCCGGTAACAACTTGTGGTTTCCGTTCCAATGGAATTGCCTGGGATGGAAGAGATGATTTTGGAGATCAGTTGGCGAAAGGAGTGTATGTGTATCGTCTGTCAGTGAAAGCTCCGGACGGCACAAAAGCAGATAAAACTGAGAAATTGGTATTGTTAAAATAATCCCACACAATAAAAACAGTGAAAAAACGTATATTTGTGGCACTATATTTAGAATTAGATGATTAAACAATTTGTAACCGTTGCTATAGGACTTGCCTCTTTCTCTTTTGTGTTGGGGCAGGGAACGAATCCAAGTCAATTTGACAAAGCTGAGCAGGTTCAGCTAAACACAATCACAACAGCTGTTCCGTTTATTGGAATAACACCTGATTCCCGTTCCGGGGCAATGGGGGATATTGGTGCGGGGATTTCTCCTGATGCGAATTCTCTTTACTGGAATACATCGAAATTGGCGTTCGCTGAAAAAGACTTTGAGATAGCGGTATCGTATTCTCCCTGGTTGCAGCGTTTGGCAAAAGATATTCACTTGTCTTATCTGTCCGGATATAAGAAGATTGGAGAGCGTCATGCTGTTGGAGGATCACTGCGTTACTTTTCTTTAGGAAATATCACATTTACGGATGTGCAGGGAAAGAAAGTGAGAGACTTTACTCCTTCTGAACTTGAGTTGACGGTAGGGTATGCATTCCAGTTAAGCCGTGTTTTCTCAATCGGTTTGAACGGAAAGTATATTTTTTCTAACCTGACAGGAGGAACAACCGTTCAGGGAGCGAATACAAAGGCTGGTCAGGCTGGAGCGGCGGACTTATCATTCTCTTATTATGATAAGGAGAAGAAATGGTTTGGTAAAAAAGCCGAAGTGGGAGTGGGACTGACGATTTCCAACATAGGAAATAAGATTACGTATTCTCAGAATGGAGCAACGGATTTCTTGCCTACGAACCTGCGTTTAGGAACAGCCGTAAAAACGCATATTGACGAATACAATGCAATTACTTTCGGTGTAGACGTTAACAAGTTATTGGTTCCTACTCCTCAGGTTATGGTGAACGGAAATGATGGAAATAATTACTGGATTGGAAAGGATAACAATGTAGGAGTTATTACTGGTATTTTTCAATCTTTTGGTGACGCTCCGGGAAGAGCATTGTTAGATGAAAACGGAGAAGCTATTGTTGAGAACGGAGAAGTGCAGATTAAAAAGAATAGCCGTTTCGGGGAAGAAATTCGCGAGATCAATTTTGGTGTAGGATTGGAATACTGGTATAATGAAGTATTTGCTGTTCGTACAGGATACTTTCATGAAGACCGATCCAAAGGAAATCGACAGTACCTGACGTTTGGGATCGGACTTCAGTACAATGTTTTCGGATTGGATATTTCCTATCTGGCGGCATTTTCAAGACTGAATCCACTGGCAAATACATTGCGTTTTACCCTTCGTTTTGTGTTTGATAAGAAATCTTCGGTTGCAAAATCAGCTGATGAAGAGTAATAGATGAAATTAAGAATCGGATACGGTTTTGATGTCCATCGGCTAGCCGATGGACATTCTTTGTTTATTGGGGGGGTAAAAGTGCCTTCGGAGTTTGGTGCTGTAGGACACTCTGATGCAGATGTGTTGCTACATGCTGTTTGTGATGCTCTTTTAGGTGCTCTTTCTCTAAGAGATATAGGATACCATTTCTCAGATACAGATCCTGCGTTCAAAGGGATAGACAGTAAAATTTTGCTGGAGCGTGTTTTCAGTATGATTAAAGAAAAAGGATACGCTGTAAACAATATAGATACAACTGTTGTCCTCGAAAAACCCAAATTAAGTTCGTATATTCCGGAAATGCAGAAAGTGATTAGTACACTACTGGAAGTAAGTGAAGATTGTGTTTCTGTTAAAGCAACAACACATGAAACGGTAGACTCTTTTGGTGAGAAAAGAGCTATAAAAGCGTATGCTTGTTGTCTGCTGATTAAGAAATGAAGACCTATGGGAGAATACAAAAAGTTTGAGTTTACATATACTATACATGAGAGTTACAAAGAATTGGATGAAGGAGCGGTAAAGGTAATCGAAGCGGCAATGGAAGCGTCTGAGAAAGCCTACTCTGTTTATTCTTCATTTAAGGTGGGAGCTGCTGTTTTGCTGGATGATGAGACCATTTTTCTGGGGAACAATCAGGAGAATATAGCTTTTCCTTCCGGATTATGTGCTGAGCGAACTGTTTTATTCTACGTAGGAGCAAATTATCCTGAGCGAAAGGTGAAAAAGCTGGCGATTTATGCAAAAGGTGATTTGGTGAATGACACTGAGCCTATATCTCCCTGCGGGAGTTGTCGCCAGGTAATCGCAGAGGTCATCAAGCGACAAAAAGAATCTTTTCAGTTGTACTTGTGCGGGAGTAATGGAAAAACAATCGTTATGGAGGATACTTTAGGTATTTTACCTTTCCCTTTTGGAATGTAACCAAACGTTAATGACTGATCCCTGTATCAGGTAAAGGACACCATGAAAAGTTATCAGAAAATAAGAGTAATTTTATTGATCTTGCTACTGATTCCTACTTTGATTTGGTCACAGGAAAAAACATCATTCTTTACTTCTTCAGATTCGCTTAATAAAGCAAGAGTTATTGGAGTGTCTACAGGTATTGGCGCTGTTTATGCCGGTTCAATGATAGGACTTTCTCAGGTCTGGTATAAGGATCAGGCAAAAACGAATTTCACTTTTTTTAATGACAACCATCATTGGTTGCAAATGGATAAGTTGGGACATACCTATACGGCATACTGGATACAGAATAGAGTTCATGCACTCTATCGCTGGTCAGGGGTGAGCCGGGAGAACAGTCTTCTTATTTCGGGGTTGTACAGTTTTGCATTTCAGGGTACTTTCGAATTAATGGATGGGTTCTCGGAAGGATATGGGTTTTCATACGGAGATGTATTGGCAAATACGGGAGGGATTCTGTTGTTTACAGGTCAGGAGCTATTGTTTAAAAAGCAAATCCTTGTACCCAAATTTTCATTTTATCCTTCACCTTATGCAAAGTACAGACCGGAAGTGCTGGGAAGTGGGATTGAACAGTTGTTGAAAGATTATAATGCCCAGACTTATTGGCTCTCTGTAAGTCTCGGAGATATTACACCGAAGAACTGGAAAGTGCCGGATTGGCTTTGTTTAAGTGTGGGCTATAGCGTACGGGAAAAGTTAAAAAGTGATGTTGAATATTATGCTGTTCAGCAAGGAACAGAAATAAAGTCCTTTTCCGCTTATCGAGAAGTTTTTCTTTCATTGGATATTAACCTGTCTAAAATACCTGTAAAGAAGCCCTGGCTAAAAGCTTTGTTGTCAAACTTTAATGTTCTGAAAATTCCTTTCCCGGCTATAGGGTTCAGTTCGAGAGGAACAAGGGGATACTGGCTGTACTATTAATGATCCTGCCATTATGGCACGGGATAAAAAAGGGAATGTTATTTGACGAGAAAGGAATGATGAATCAGTTCAATCCTAATAAATATGAAGTTTTCGGTTATCCGATCATGTTATTGTTACTCATGTGGACAAGTTATCTGGCGGACTATGAGTTAGGATTGGATTTGTATGAATGGGGGGTAAAACCACGTGATTGGAATGGGTTGCGTGGAGTTCTGTTTATGCCGCTTATTCATAGTCAGAATGATTTTAATCATATCCTGAATAATTCGGCTCCTGTTTTTGTGTTATTGGCAAGCTTGGTTTATTTCTACAGGAAAATAGCCTTTAAAGTGTTTGCTTTGGTTTGGATATTTACAGGATTGTTTACATGGCTGGTGGCTAGAGATAGTTATCATATCGGGATGAGCGGAGTAATCTACGGACTGGTTGGTTTTTTATTTATGTCAGGAGCTTTACGTAACTACCGTCCTTTAATGGGAGTGTCTTTGTTTGTTGTCTTCTTATATGGTAGTTTGATCTGGGGGATTTTTCCTATGCAGGCACATGTGTCCTGGGAAGGGCATTTATTTGGATTGGGGACAGGAATTATACTTTCTTTTCTGTTTCGTAAACAGGGACCACAGTCTCCAAAATACCAGTACGAGGTGGAACAGGAAATGGGGATTGAACCCGAGGATCTGGAAGCGAAGTGGCGGGAGTTAAACGCGGAGCATCTTCCCAGGCATGAACAAAAAGCACCTGCTATACAGGTGAATTATGAATTCGTACATAAAAAGAAAGATCAGAAGGAAGATGCAACCGATGGTTCAAAATGATGAACGACAGAAGCGCATCCGGATGTAAGCATGTTCCACTGGTCAATGTGCAGTTCCATTTCAATATAACCTCCAGTTGACAAAGAAAGATAATCTCCGGTGAGATAAGATACGAGTTCGGATATTCCGTCATTATGTCCGACAAGAAGAACCGATTTTTCAGAAGCTTTATCCTCCATGAAATCAATAAGATTGTCTAAAGAAGCAAGATACAAGTCGTCTGAATAGACGGCTGTTGTCTTCATGAATTCCCGGATACCCTCATAAGTGGCAACGGTTCGTTTTGCTGATGATACAAAAATTTGTTCGGGAAAATGAGTTAACTCCTTGAAATGTGTGTTGATAGCATGTCTTTGAAAAAAGCCTTCGGGACTTAAATCCCTGTCGAAGTCCCTTCCGGATGCCGAATTTCGTTCCGCATTGGCATGTCGGAGAATTTGAAGTGTTAACATAGTGTTTTGTGTTTGTGGTACTCACAAGTTACGAAATTTCTTTAAAAAATCAAAAAAACAGGAATTATACCAACCGTTTTTCGTGCATTTTCGTTCCTCTAAGAAGAGAGTAGGAGAAAAGGTTTGAAAAAATGGTTAAATTGCAATAAATAGAATGCGGATTGTTTCCGGAATATACATGCAGGTAACACCTGAAATATTAGAAGGTTGCGAGAAATCAGACAGAAGGGCGCAAAAGTCACTTTACGAGATTTGTTTTCGTATGCATATGTCTGTGTGTTACAGTTATTATGGAAATGAAGAAGATGCTCGTTCCGTTCTTAACCTGGCTTTTCTTAAAATAAACAAGAATATAAAATCGATAGATGGAAATCCAAAAGTATTTTTCTCCTGGTCGAGAAGAATTGTAGTGAATACTATAATTGACGAATATAGAAAGAACAGGAATTATAATGAGAAAGTAGATAAATACGAAAACGACAGGGATTTGGAATCGAGAGAAACGTCCTCTTCCAATGCGGGCTTAGAATCTCTGGAAGAAATGGATATCAAAAAAATGGTAGCTCGTTTACCTGATCAAACCAGGCAAGTGTTTGTCCTTTATGTAATTGAAGGGTATAGTCACAAGGAAATTGCCGAACAGATGGGGATGAGTGACGGGACATCAAAATGGCATTTATCTGTTGGTAGAAAAATGTTGCGGGAGATGTTAGAGAAAATAGAAGGAATAGAAGAGAAATTGAATAAAATGGTGATTTAATGAAAGATAATGATGACCATATTGATGAGTTGGCTCGCAATGAAATAAATGCGATGCAGTTCGATTTCAAGGAGTCCTATTGGGATGAGATGGAAGCGATGCTGGATGGAGAGCCAAAGAAAAAGAGATTTATCTGGTGGTGGTTTGCGGGTGCCGCAGCAGTATTGACTGTAGCAGGGGCTGTAATCTGGTACTCGCCATTTAGTAAAGTTAAAAACAATCAGATTACGCTTACTGAAGAGAATCATCAAATTACAAATCAGGAAAATACTGCAGTTGTCGAAAATGAAAGAGTAAAAGAAAAACAACTTCAGGTACAAGCGGAGAAGAAAGAGGTAAGTACAGAAATAGTGATTTCTGAAGGAGTTAGTTCAGATGGGGCAGATCATAAAGATAGTCCGGATAAGGAACAAAGCGGGAGATACGCAAACAAGAGTGATTGGATAGATGATCAACAACAGGAAGCTGAAGTTAAACAATCCCAAAGTGTCAGAGAGACGGATTCAGATGTGTATGGAGTGCAGGGAAGGAAGGAAACAGAAGGTCATGTTACCCCGGATGAGATGAGTAATTATAGTGTTGATGTATTACCTGTTCGAAAAATAGGAGGAGACAGCAAAGAAGCCTCTGATCCGGTTAGTGTTGCTTCAACACCTGTCAAACACCAGTGGATAACAGGAGTTGCGCTAACAGGAACTTTGGGATACGGAACTAACTTTCAGGGAGGATCCGGACAGGGGAGAGGAATGAATGGTTCGCTTGGTCTGGATTTTACAATGGAGTACAGAAAATTCTCTTTCAAAACAGGATTGTCATTTGGGCTTTCGTCAATCAAAGGGTATGATTACAGAGAGGAACGAATTATTTACGGGCTGGAGTCTGTTATAGCCATAAATGAAGTAAAATATAACAGTTTGCTTACCGCTGAATTACCTCTTATGATAGGATATTCAGGAAGAAAACATAGCTTTCATGCAGGTGTTGGAATTAACTTTTTACTGAATGCAAACGGAAGAGTAACAGCCTGGGATAAGTCCGTTAACGGGACAAATGAGTGGGGGTATTCAAATAGCCTTAGAGATAGTTGGATGGTAGGTTCTGTAGAATATGGTTATAGAATTGCTACAAGGTGGAAGATAGGCGTGAAGTGTACTGTAGACCTGACAAAGAGAGGTCAGCTTCCTGAAATACAGGGAGGGACAAAGCTGCAAATGTGGACTGGAGCGATTAAATTTAGTTATTTGTTGAATTAATGAAAGCGTATAGTTATATCCTTATTCTGATGACATTGCTTCTGGCAACCTGTCAGAAAGAGTTTCCGAAATTACCGGAAAGTCAGGTGACTCCTGTGTTTTATGCTAAAGGAATGATCGACGGAAAGGAAATAGAATTCAGAGCAGGAGATGATAACTTTATTATGAGTTCATTGCTGTGGAACTGGAACAATGTACCAGTGTACCGGGGAGAATTACATAATTCGGAAAACAGTTTTATTGTTGACTTGTTCGAAGGTAATTTGTTGAGACAGGCCACGTATAACGAATTGACACAAGGCGGTGCATTTGGGTGTGCATATCTTAGTTCAGGAGAAGTTTTGGCAGGTGTTGCTGTTGATAATCTTATTCAGTCGTCTGGAATAGGAACCGGGGTTTGGGTGTTAAACGATACCACGGAGGGACAGGAAGTAGCGTTTTATGAACCCGGGAGATACAATCTTTCACTGAGTATTCCTGGAAGTATTACGTATGAGTTGAAAAACGAGGTGATAGTCGGATACGAATTACCTTACCGGTTCAGACTTGGGGCTGAGATCCAGAACCAAATTGTTACATTGCAGATAACCGAAAATTCAACGGAAATCAGTCAGGTGGAGTGGAGTTATGGAATGCAGAGTGCTCTTACTACCGGTGCCGTCCAGCAATTCCAGGTACTGAATGGGAGTGTTGAGGTTATAGCCAAAGTTACATTCAGTGACGGAGCTGTTCGGGAAAGGAGAATACTTGTGGGGCAGGGAAACGCAGTCTCAATTGAGGATTATGTATACTTTATTGAAAGTCAGTTGGTGCGATACTTTGATTATAAAGTAGATGTGAAAATACGTTTGGGGGAAGAAAAGTACACAACAATAGATGTTGAACAAAATGAAGCTGCGGTAGCTGTATTGGAAAACGAACTATTTAAAGATATGGTAACAGGAGAGCAGGTTCTGAAGCTAAAAATGACAATGACTTTAAATTTGAGAAGGGAAAGTGACGGAGGAATTACAGAGTCCGTGATCGAATCGATTATTGCGATGCCGGTTGTGGAATAGAAAAAATGTTACATTTGTCTATAAATAAACAGATTATGTTCAGGTATTTACTTCTCGCTGCTTTTTATGTAACGGCAGTTTCTTCTCAGGCTCAGATTGAAATAAATGCATCCGATTTCCCCGGAGAAAGAGATACAGTCAGGTACTCGAATGCTCTTGATTTTACGATTGATTATTCAGCCACCGGGGAGGATTATTTCTGGAATTTTAGTGATCTTAATCCCGATTCTCAGACGTTGATAAATCATCTTTCTGTTGATGATGCAGACAATTTGACACAGGCTTATTTTGGACCGTTTGTAATGCCTGCCTACAGGGCGACGTACTATTTACCTGCAACAGCAATCCCTTTTGAGGATCTGGGGCAATTTGTATCAATTCCGATTGAAAATTTTTATCGGTTTTATAGAAAAACCAGTTCAGAACTCAATGTAATTGGGTTAAGTCTATCTTCAGGAGGGTATGGTTTGGGGAGTCGTTCGGATACAATCGAAACAGCTTATCAGTTTCCGATGCAGTTTGGACAGCAATTTAACTCAAGAGGATATACAGCAATAGATATGTCCATAGCAGTCCCCGCGCAGATTAAACAATATCGCCAGAGAGAAAGTGAAGTGGATGGTTACGGAGAGCTGATGACACCGTATGGAACTTTTGATGTTCTGCGTGTACATAATCGTATTCATGAATTGGATTCTGTTTACTTTGAGGTAAGCGGATTCGGACAATGGTTTGCATTGCCTGTGCCGGTTAGAAATGAATATCAGTGGTGGACGAATGGTCAAAAAGGAGCAGTTTTGGAAGTTATAACCAATGAAATTGCCGGGCAGGAGCAGGTAACTGAAGTACGTTACAGAGATAATTACAGAGCTGACCTCGTAGCTTCTGTTGAAGAAGGAAAAGTAGAGGCGTTACAAATCTATCCGAACCCTGTTGCCGATAAGCTATTTGTTAAAGGTGCTGATAGTGAATCTCATTTAACCATATATACGGCTTCAGGGCAGGTGTTGTTGGAAGAATCGTATACGACACAGGGGGTAAATCTTAGTGACTGGGAGTCCGGAGTATACTATGTGAAAATTACAACAGGAGATCATATTGTGATAAAGAGTTTTGTGAAAGAGTAGTACGATTTAGCTCTTCTTCTGTTTTACCAATTGTGAAAAACAATTGATAAGTTACCTGATTTTTAGCGGGCGTTTTTTGTAAATTTGAAGGTAAATTTTTTCTGCCCATGTATATCATATTCGATACTGAAACAACTGGTTTGCCGCGTGATTGGAACGCACCTGTAACTGATACAGATAACTGGCCCCGTTGTGTGCAGATTGCCTGGCAGATTCATGATGATATGGGACGCCTCGTTGAGGCGAAGGATTATCTGGTGAAACCGGATGGCTTTGATATCCCCTTCGATGCAGAACGAATACATGGGATTTCAACTGAACTTGCCGAGCAGCAAGGGATTCCGATTCAGGAAGTACTGGAAGATTTTAATCGGGCACTTGGACAGGCGAAGTTTGTTGTTGGGCAGAATATTGGGTTTGACCTGAATATCATGGGTGCGGAGTTTTACCGCTATGGAGTAGATTCTCCCATGTTGGAAATGAAGGTGCTGGATACCTGTACGGAAGATACAGCGAATTTATGTCAAATTCCCGGAGGTCGTGGGGGGAAATATAAGTTGCCGACACTTACGGAGTTGCACAGCTATTTGTTTGGAGAACCTTTTGCAGAAGCTCACAACGCAACTGCCGACGTTGAGGCAACGACACGTTGTTTCCTTGAGCTGGTGAGAAGAGGTGAATTCTCGATCGAGCAGCTTGACGTTGAGGAAAGGTATATTGAGAACTTCAAGGAGTTTAATCCGCAACCGATAGGAAGGGTTGGTCTTAAGCACTTAAACCTGAAAGCGGAAAGTGATAAGATCCGAAAAGCGACACAACAGGATGATTCATTATCTACGGCGGAAAAAGATGAGAATAAACAACGTCTTTCAGACGTGGATTTTGTCCATCTGCACAATCATTCACAGTTTTCTATCCTGCAATCGACGATTGATGTAAAGGCGCTTGTAAATAAAGCAGTTGAGTTGAATATGCCCGGAGTAGCTCTTACGGACTCGGGGAATATGATGGCTGTTTTTCACTTTGAAAAATACGTTTCAGGGTACAATAAGAAAATAAAGGCTGAGCGTCAGGCGGCAGAAGAGAAGGGAGAACCCTACAATAAAAAAGAATTGATTCCTGTCATCGGTGCAGAATTAAATATTTGTAAGGACCGAAATGATAAAAGAAACAAGGACAACGGGTATGCGGTAGTCTTTTTGGCAAAGAATAAAAATGGATACCATAACCTGGCAAAAATGGCTTCCATTGCCTATACCGAAGGTTTCTATTATGTGCCTCGAATCGACCGGGAAATCGTTGAGAAGTATAAAGAGGACCTGATCGTACTTACCGGAAATCTATCCGGTGAAGTACCGAATCTTATTCTAAACGTGGGGGAGCAACAGGCGGAGGAAGCACTGGTGTGGTGGAAAGAACGTTTCGGAGAAGATTTATATATTGAGTTGATGCGCCACGGGCAGGAAGATGAAGACCGTGTTAATACCACGTTGTTGAAGTTCTCTCAAACGCATGCTGTTAAAATTGTTGCTACCAATAACACGTACTATCTGAATAAAGAGGATGCGAAATCCCATGATATTCTTTTGTGCGTAAAGGACGGTGAATTGGTCTCTACGCCGAAAGGGCGCGGACGTGGCTTCCGTTACGGCCTGGATAACGAAGAATATTATTTCAAGTCAACGGAGGAGATGAAGAAATTGTTTATCGATCTTCCCGAGGCAATTGAAAATACGAATGAAATTTTGGCGAAGTGCGAACCTTATGCACTTGCCAGAGAAATATTACTTCCGGCTTTTGATTTTCCTGAGGAATTTAAAGACCCGGAGGATGAAAAAGACGGAGGAAAACGAGGGGAAAATAACTATTTACGTTATCTGACCTACGAGGGAGCCAGGAAACGGTATGGAGAGGTTACCGATGCTATTCGGGAACGACTGGACTTTGAGTTGGATACAATTGCAAACACGGGATACCCTGGATACTTCCTGATCGTGCAGGATTTCTGTCAGGCGGCGAGGGATATGGGGGTCTCGGTCGGACCGGGACGTGGTTCTGCGGCTGGTTCTGCAGTCGCTTATTGTATTGGAATTACAAATGTTGATCCAATTCAGTACGATCTCCTTTTTGAGCGTTTTCTAAATCCTGAACGTGTATCGATGCCCGATATTGATATTGATTTTGATGATGAAGGCCGGGGAAGAGTAATTGACTGGGTAATTGATAAGTACGGGGCAAACCAGGTAGCGCAGATTATCACGTACGGTACGATGGCAGCGAAGTCATCCATTCGTGATACAGCGCGTGTACTTGATTTGCCTTTGCCGGATGCAGACAGATTGGCAAAGCTTGTTCCTGATATTTCTCTGGCAAAACTGTTTGGACTGGACGATGCTGCTCTTGCTGATAAACTGAAAAACAATTCAGATGACATTCAGAAAGTCAATGAATTGAAAAAGATAGCGGAAGGAAAAGACCTGATGGCCCAGGTGGTAAATCAGGCTCGTAATCTGGAAGGATCAGTCAGAAATACCGGAATTCACGCTTGTGGAGTGATTATAACCCCGGATGATATTACGAATTTCGTCCCGGTAGCTACGGCTAAGGATTCGGACATGTGGTGTACACAGTTCGATAACTCAGTAGCTGAAGAGGCGGGGCTGCTAAAAATGGACTTCCTCGGGCTAAAAACACTTACACTAATTAAAGATGCGGTTCGTAACGTCAAATTACGACACGGTATTGAGTTGGATCCGGATCATTTTCCGATAGACGACGAGAAGACGTATGAGCTTTTCCAGAGAGGAGAAACAGTAGGGATTTTCCAGTACGAATCCCCCGGGATGCAGAAGTACATGAAAGAGCTGAAGCCTACTGTTTTTGCTGACCTTATTGCTATGAACGCCCTGTACAGACCGGGGCCGCTTGAATACATTCCCTCATTTATTCGTCGTAAGAACGGAGACGAAGAAATTGAGTACGATCTTGATGCCTGCAAAGAGTATCTGGAAGAAACCTATGGGATTACAGTCTATCAGGAGCAGGTGATGTTGCTTTCGCAGAAACTGGCAAACTTTACGAAAGGTGAGGCCGATGTACTGCGTAAGGCAATGGGGAAAAAACAGGCGGACGTTCTGGCAAAAATGAAACCTAAATTCGTTGAGCAGGCAAAAGGCAACGGACACCCGGAAGATAAACTGGAAAAGATCTGGAGAGACTGGGAAGCTTTTGCTTCTTACGCATTTAACAAATCTCACTCGACCTGTTACGCATGGATCGCCTATCAAACGGCTTATCTGAAAGCAAATTACCCGGCAGAGTATATGGCTTCCGTTCTTTCGAATAATATGAATGATATTTCGAAAGTTACTTTCTTTATGGAAGAATGTCGTCGTTCGGGAATTCCGGTTTTGGGACCGGATGTGAATGAATCCCAGTACAAATTCGTTGTGAACCAGGAAGGGGCGATTCGTTTTGGTATGGGTGCAATCAAAGGTGTGGGAAGTGCTCCGATTATGTCTATTGTACAAAACAGGGAGGAAAACGGACCTTACAGAACAATCTTCGATTTTGCGTCTCGTGTTGACCTGAAGGTTTGTAATAAAAAGGCTTTTGAAGGATTGGCTCTGGCAGGGGGATTTGACTCGTTTGAAGACATTCACAGGGCTCAGTATTTTACAATGTCTGGAACAGGAAGGTTATTTCTGGAAGATGTGATGAAATATGGTGCAAATATTCAACAAAGTGAAGAGTCGGCGCAGGTTTCAATGTTCGGGGATTCGGAAACAGAGGATATGCCGGAACCAATTGCTCCAAATGTCGAGGAATGGAGTAGTCTTGTCAAGCTTTCGAAAGAAAAAGAAGTGGTCGGGATTTTTATCTCAGGACATCCTCTGGACGATTTTAAAGTTGAATTAGAAGCTTTTTGCAATGCGCAGATCACGGATCTGGAAAACGTGAATGAATATGTCGGTAAGGAATTAAAACTAGCCGGAATTGTTACAGAAGTAGAACACCGATTCTCTAAAAAAGGAAATCCTTTTGGGACGATCAGTATTGAAGATTACTCCGGAGGTACAAAATTATTCCTGTTCGGAGAAGATTATCTTCGCTTCAAACATTTTATGGTACAGGGAACATTTCTTTATTTAACAGGGAAGGTAGTGAATAAAATGTACCGTAATGATGAATTTGAATTTAAAATCAACGCGATTGAATTACTGGGTGAGCTACGGGATAAACTGGTGCGCTCACTTAGTATAAAACTATCAAGTTCCGATGTGACACCTTTGTTTGTACAGGAAATGCATGAATTGATTTCCGGTCATTCAGGAAAATGTCAGTTGAAGTTTTCCATTCAGGATCCGACTACAGGAATAGAAGTAAATATGCCGTCCAAAACAATGAAAGTAGACGTTAGCGGAGATTTACTGAAAAAACTGGAGTCGATGCGACTTGAGTTCGTTGTGGGATAAAAAATCAGAAATTAACTCTGATAATCGTTAGGTTATTTGTATCTCTGCGGAAAATTATAATCTATTACACATGAAAAACATCATTTTAGCCTGCTTTGTTATGCAGGTAGTAATGCTACATGCACAATTCGGAGGTACTTCAACAAAGAAAGATCTGGAGACAAGATTCTTGAAAACCAAGACACTTGTTGTAAAAACCGGGGATGATCATTTTGATCAAAATCTAGAAGCAGGGTTCAAAAAACACTGGACAATTACCGAATACAAAATGGTGGAACCTGATTTTAAAATTGATGAAAAAGATAAAAGTATATCGTATGTGAAACCATTTACGATTACTGTCAGAGATTCATATACTGAGCAAACTTATGTTCGATATGGAGTATTCATGGGAGGTTCTGAATCTACAGATTTCCTGTTAGCTGCAGATATTGTTCTTGATGGTTTCGGGAGAGAAGGGAAACTAATAGAAAGTGCGTATCGTGCAGGAGGTATGGCTAAAATGATGCAGGATTTTATCCAATTGAGATTGGATGGTGAGCCTATTTCTGGTTCTGCTATAACAAGAGTGCGTTATACAGCAGGAGCCGTTTACAATAAAAGAAGTGGTGAAATCCGTAAGAAGACATTACTTGTCGATAAAAATCAATTGACTCAGGGAGAATATGCAATTGGTCGTAAGCAAACATTTAGTGAAGCAGACTTTAAGGCACTGTACGGAGGGAAAGTAGAATTTGTAAGTACAGAAGAAGTTGAGGAAGCAATTAATTCCGGTAATCCGGAGTATTGCTATTTCTTGCCAGTGTATTCACGTAACAAGTTTTTATTCGTTGTTGATTGTGAATCAGGATCTGTTTTGTACAATGGCTATTCCGTAGGAGGAATGTTTATGACAAAAAAAGATATCAAAGCGTTAGGAAAAGCAATTACGCAATAGAGTTTTAAAAAATACAGAAAAACGCTATCGGGATTTCCGGTAGCGTTTTTTCTTTTGGTGCTGGTAAAGACATGTGAAATGCATTGAAAGTTTTATCTTTAAGTACACAACCAGTAATGAAAACTATGGAAATGTCGAAGTATTATGATATTGTGGTAGAGGAAGTAATCGGGTGGTTTGACTCTTTTGTGGCTATGTTGCCGAACTTTGTTCTTGCGGTACTTGCAGTGATTCTCTTTGCTATTTTAGGAAAACTGGCAAGACGAATGTTTAGCAAAGTACTGGTAAAAGCTCTCAATAATCCGGTATTGAGCAACCTCTTGTCCCGGATTTTGTACATCATTATTGTTTCTATCGGTGGTTTTGTAGCCCTGAATATTCTTGATCTTGAAAAAACCGTTACGTCGCTTTTAGCCGGTGCAGGGATTGTCGGTTTGGCGCTGGGTTTTGCGTTTCAGGATATTGCAATGAATTTTATTGCCGGATTCTTAATGGCGGTGAAACGTCCTTTTAAAGTAGGTCAGGTTGTGCATTGCAATGGAATCAGCGGAGTGATTAAATACATCGGGGTGAGAACAACACAGATAACATCATTTCAGGGGCAGGAAATTCTGGTTCCGAATAAAATTCTGTTTCAAAACCCCTTAACAAATGACTCTGAGAATATCTATAAGCGGATTGACCTGGAAGTAGGTGTCTCCTATAGTGAAGATTTGGAGCGAGTTCGGGAGATCACTCTGGAGGCAGTCAAAGATATTCCCAATATTTATAAAGAACGGGAGATTAGCCTGGCGTATGGAGAATTCGGAGCAAGTTCCATAAACTTTACGGTAATGATCTGGGTAGAATTCAAAAGCCAACTTGACTTTTTAAAGAGCAGAAGCGAAGCCATCATCGCTATAAAGAAGGCGTATGATAAAACCGGTATAACCATTCCGTTTCCGATCAGAACACTGGATTTTGGTGAGAAAGAAAGTACTGCTTTACGAGCGGCTCTTCATCCTGAAGACTAAATCAGTCCCAGACATATTTTCATCCGTATGATGCGTTGAGCGGATCGTCGAACCTGTTCTCTGAATGCTTCATTACTTAGATATTCCTGTGTGATCTCTGCATGGGCTTTCTCTGCATCTAAGGGCATAAGCAGGATGTCACATCCCGCATCAATTGCTTTAACATTAGCGTTTTCTACTTTTGCCACACCGCCCATGTTCATTGCATCTGTAACAATGATTCCTCTGAAATTCAGACTGTCACGCAATAATTCCGTGACAATTTTCCGTGAAGTAGATGAAGGCAATCCTTCGGTTGTAAACTCGTCATTATTTTGTACGGCAATATGTGCGATCATAATAGAGAGTACTCCATTCTCAATAAGATACGGGTAATTTTCAACTTCTTTCATTTCTCCATCGATGGTAACAAGCTGTTTGTGAGTATCACCACTTACATAACCGTGTCCGGGAAAATGCTTTGCTGTCGCGATAATTTGTTGATCCTGTGTCTCTTTAATAAATTCCATTGACCAGCGAACAATGCTGTCCTGTGTTTGACCGAAACTTCTCCATCCAACCGTTTTATTGGGAGACATATCTACAACAGGCGCAAAATTATAGTTAATCCCTACTTTCTTCAAATCGGCAGAAATCGTGCGTGCACTTTTCTTTACCTCTTCAATGTTCTTAATTTCAGATGCTTTTTTATAAACGGTTGAACCCGTTATTTTCCGATTAATAAGACTCGGTTCTGCATCAGCACTATAAAGAAGAGGAAGACCTGCTTTTTCAGTATTTACAGCGTTAAATGATTCTACTTTTTTTCGAAAACCATCCATACTCCCGTTTAATAGTAACACTCCACCGATAAGACGATTCTCCAGAAGATGCGTAATTACCGAATCCGGTTGTCCTAATCTTCCTGCTGCGGGCATGATCAACTGAGCAATGATTGCTGTATCGTCCATTTGTTGTAACAAAGAGTCTGTTTTTCTGGCCAGGTCATAATCTCGTGAGAAAAAATCCTGAAGCGTGTACTGCTTTTGTCCGTATACCGGAAGAAGAAGCATAGAAATAAGAATAAACAAGACAGCTTTCATACGTTTATGTTTAAAAAGAATATGTGCAAATACAATGCCGAAAAACAAAGGTAGATCTATTTTTTGGACAGATTTCCCAAACAGGGAATTTGTTTTCACGTTCTGTTGTTATTAACATGCAAGCAATTTTAGGGAGATTCGGAAAGCCAAGAACCTGTTTTTAGTTAATTTTAAGGCAAAAGTGAAAGAAATGGCAAAAGAGAAATCAATTATAAACAAAACGTCGATCCAGTTTCTTGAAAACTATCTGAATAATCCTTCTCCTACAGGATTTGAATCAAAGGGTCAGAAATTGTGGATGAATTACCTGAAACCGTATGTAGATGAGTTCTATACGGATAATTATGGTACGGCTGTAGGAGTTATAAACCCGGAAAGTGATTACAGAGTAGTGATTGAAGCGCATGCGGACGAGATTTCATGGTTCGTACATTATATTACTAAAGAGGGATTTATTTATCTGCGCAGAAACGGAGGGTCTGATCATCAGATCGCCCCTTCTAAACGGGTAAATATTCATACAAAGAACGGGATTGTAAAAGCGGTATTTGGTTGGCCGGCTATTCATACCCGCCATGAGAAAGAAGAAAACCCGAGCCTGAAAAATATCTTTTTGGATTGTGGAGCTGACTCAAAAGAGGATGTAGAAAAAATGGGGATCCATGTGGGATGTGTTGTTACTTACGAAGATGAATTCATGATTATGAATGAAAAGAAGCTGGTAGGTAGAGCATTGGATAACCGGATAGGAGGATTTATGATTGCTGAAGTAGCACGTCTACTACATGAGAATAAAGTAAAACTTCCTTTTTCTCTTCATATTGTTAATGCAGTTCAGGAAGAAGTAGGGTTGAGGGGAGCAGAGATGATTGCAGAACGAATTCAACCGCATTGTGCAATCATTACAGACGTTTGCCATGATACAGGAACTCCGATGATGGATAAAATTCAGCAGGGAGACCTCAAAGGAGGTGAGGGACCTGTATTGACATACGGTCCTGCTGTTCAGAATAATTTATTGAATTATGTTATAGAACGTGCAGAGAATGCCGGTATTCCTTTCCAACGGGCAGCTGCTTCCCGCGCAACAGGAACGGATACGGATGCTTTCGCTTATTCAAATGACGGAGTTCCTTCGGCTTTGATCTCATTGCCGTTGAGGTACATGCATACTACAGTGGAAATGTGTCATAAGGATGATGTTGAAAATACGATTCGTCTTATATATGAGGCAGTGATTCACCTGAAAAACGGACAATCATTTAGTTACTTTGACTAATCAGAAAGGGGGCAGATTTATCTGCCCCCTTTCTTTACCCTAACCTAAATAACAAACTATGAAAAAAATTAATTAGCCTTGTTTTGCAAATTGTACATTTAATGCAAGACGAACGTCGTCACTTACTACAAGTCCTCCTGCTTCTGTTGTGGCACTCCAGGTCAAACCAAACTCTTTTCGGTTAATTTTTCCTGAAATCTCAAAACCTGCTTTTGTGTTTCCGTAAGGATCCACAACTGTTCCACCATATTCTGCTTTCAATGTGATTTCTTTTGCATTTCCGCGAATCGTCATGATCCCTTTTAATTCATACTCATCTTCACTTTTCTTAGTAAAAGAAGTTGATTCGAATGTCAATTTCGGATGATTCGCTGCATCAAAGAAATCTCCTGACTTTAAATGTGCATCACGATCCTTGTTATTGGTCGAAATACTATCAATTTCGGCTTCGAAAGAAGCTTTGGCTCCGTCAAAATCATCTCCTTCTGTTTCAATTTTTCCATCAAACTTGTGGAATAATCCCGTAACTGTTGAGATAACAAGGTGTTTTACCTTAAACTGAACTTCTGAATGTGTCGGGTCAATTGCCCAAACTGTTTTTACTGCTGTTTCCATATTGTTTTTTCTTTATTAATTAAGTTGCATGGGTACTTCCATAAGTAGTACTTCTGCATTTTTATTTGCCTGAACAATTAATTCGTCGGTTTCCCAAACTCCCATTCCGTCTCGTGTCGACAGTTTTTCTCCGTTCACTTCAATTTCTCCGGAAATCACAAAGACATAAACACCATTTTCGTTGTCTTTAAGTGTGTACTTTCCTTCTTTTCCGGAGTCAAGATCAATCAGGTGAAACCATGCATTTTGGTAAATCCATACTCCTTCATCTTCTGAAGAGGGCGACAATACCTGCTGAAATGTATTCTTTCGGTCAGCTGGGTTTAACTGTAATTGATCATATCGCGGAGTAACCTGTCGTTTATTGGGGAACAACCAGATCTGCAGAAGTTGAAGAGCTTTGTCGCGGGTAGCATTATATTCTGAATGAAAGATGCCTGTTCCGGCCGACATTACCTGAATTTCATTCTTTTTGATGATTCCGGTATTTCCCATGCTGTCTTTATGCTCCAGAGTTCCGCTCAGGGGAATCGTAATAATCTCCATATTATCATGCGGATGTGTCCCAAAACCGCCACCACCTTCAATATAGTCATCATTTAACACCCGTAGAACCCCGAAATGCATCCGTTCGGGATTTCGATAGTTGGCAAAACTGAATGTATGATTAGCTTTCAGCCATCCGTGATCAGCAAAACCTCTTGTACTAGCTCTGTGTATTACCGTTTTCATTTTTTTCTCCTCTCTGTTTGGGAGGTGATTGAATCCGACATTTTCCTGAACATCAGTTTGTGTCAAACTTTCTGAGGAGGATCGGATGATATTTGGGAGAGCTAAACCCGATCCGACTAATAATGCTCCTCGCTTTAAAAAGTTCTTTCGATTCATCACCAATTGTTTTACGATACAAATATACCAAGAAAATAAATACCATGGTAGATATTTGTGTGAAAAAATGTTAAGACATGATTCCCAATATGGGAAAAGCAGGAGGGGTAAATCCCTTGATTTATGGGGTTTATAAGGCCGTGGCACGGTTTTCGTGAAATAGAAAATAACAAAAAATGTAGGGAGATGGCTGTAAAAAATGTGGTGGAATTTGAAAAATGTCCGGCAGTTTCGGGAGCAGAAAAATTGGGTTTACTTGAAATCTTGTATAGTCAAAATAGTGTTTGTGTAGGGCAATTATCTGTTCATTCTTGCAGAGAGCTGATTGATGTACAAGAGACAGGAATAAAAGATTTTTTCAATGTATGTCGGGCGAGAGTGAGTATTGATTGGTTTCCGTTGTCAGATATGATCTCTCCTGATTATGTAGTAGAGTTTGTTCAAAAATCGAAGGAAGCGTTTGAGGAAACCGGAAAATTCAGAATATGCTTTTCCTTTATGGGAAGAAATAAGAAAAACGTTTACCTGGAATTAACCGCTTCTGTGTTGAGTAGAGGTGGACGTAGTATAGAATGGATTGGGTATGTACGGGAGGTTGATGAGCGACAAATGAAAACTCAATTGGCAGCGCAGGTGACAAAAAATGAACGGGGAAAAGTTGTGGGCAGATTGCAGGATGAGGTAGCCCAGAATCTTGTGCTATTGAATTTTTATCTGAACCAGTTAACCGCTGTAGAAGGAAATAATCTGGAAGGACTGAGTCAGATCCGGCATTTTTTGGACGAGAGTTTAAAGAAAACAAGATCTCTGTGCTATTATCTGGAGCCTCCCGGGTTGGAAGTTGGATTTCTCGAAGGAATAACTTCTTTGTCTGAACGAATGGAGCTGCCCGGTTTGTCTGTTGCAAGCGTAAACTATTCAGATATAAAAGAAGACTATTTTGAAGAAGAAAATAAATATTACCTGTTGGCAATTCTCCGCGAATTTATTGAAAACTCGGTGGAACATTCAGGATGTACTTCGGTTATGATAGAAATCTACCGGATTGGAGATAGTATTATTCTTAGTGTTTCAGATAACGGCAAATATATTAACCTGAGGGAAGATGAATATGAAAGTATAAAAATACGCATGGAGAAAATGTCAGAATTGGTTTCAGCAGAGCTAGAATTGTCTGGTCAGCCGGAAAAAGGGAACTTTCTTGAGATAAAATTGCCTGTCAGTACGAAGAAGTTTATTCGCTGAGTAGTTTCCTGAATTCGGATAAGACATGTAATGTAGTTGTTTCAACTTTTTCAAATCGATCTTCTATTTCCTGCCAGTCCAGTTTCTTTTGGGAGTGGAGATGATTCAGAAAAAGTATGTCTTCCCGAATAGAGTGGACTCCGAAATTATTCAGATTGGGTTTTATTTTGTGAGCCACCTTTTCTATGGTATCCATGTTTTTACTGGCAATTGCGTTTTTGATCAGTGTAAGTTCCTCAGGTAAGGTTTTACAGAATAACGCAAGAACTTCGTTTCTGAAAGAGACATTTCCATGGCTCAACTGATTAATATATTCCAGATTAAATAACTGCTCAGGAACTTCTTGTTCTGGGCGGTTTTCAGGTTCCTGTTCATGGGATGACGGAGACGAATACAGAAGTTTGTGAATGGAACTGATTAGTTTTTTTTCGGCAAAAGGTTTTACAATGTAATCATTCATGCCTACCTCAATACATTTGTTGATCTCCGTGTTAATAGCATTGGCACTCAGGCCGATGATGGGAGTACTTAATTTCAGTTCTTTACGAATTGCAATCGTACATTCATAGCCATTCATTTTAGGCATTTGTACATCCATAAGAATACAGTCCACTGACTCTGTTTTTAGTAACTCAAGAGCCTCTAATCCATTGACCGCTTCCAGTAAACGGGCTCCTTTTCTATTGAGAATGGACGAAACAACCAGGCGGTTAATATCATTATCTTCAACAATCAGGATCGTTTTATTTTTGAGTTCTTCCTCGTGATTTTCCGTTCTGTGGAGCTCATTGGTTGTTAGACTACCCGGTTCCAGAGGTATTGTAAGCGTAAATTGTGTCCCTTTATCTTTCTCGGATTGAACCAGAATTTCTCCTCCCATAAGGGAGATGAATTCTTTTGAAATAGCCATTCCAAGTCCGGTTCCGCTTGTCTTTTCTGTTGGAGAACTAATTTCCTGAGTGAATTTATCGAATATTCTTTTCTGAAAGTCAGGGCTCATACCTATCCCTGTATCTTCAATGATAAAGTGAATCATATTCGGAGCCTGTTCTTTATGTTCTTGAGAGACAGATAAACGGACATAACCCTTATCCGTGAACTTAACTGCATTGGAAAGAAAATTGACCAGAATTTGTCGTAATCGAATCTCATCGCCGACCAAAACAGGCGATAGACTAGTGTCTATATAGATATTAAAATCAAGTTTCTTTTCTTCAGATAAAGGTTCTATGATTTTTTTTACATTTTCAAGGAGATGATAAATATCAAAAGGTGCCGGATGAATAGACAAGTGTCCGGAGGATATTTTTGAGAAATCAAGGATATTGTCAATAAGTGCTTGCAGGTGTTTCCCCGAAACGGCAATTTTTTCAATCATGTTTATTTTTTCACGGGGCAGATCTTCATTTTTCAGAAAGTTGGAAAGCCCTACAATAGCATTGAGTGGAGTTCGTATTTCATGACTCATATTCATAATAAACTCTTCCTTTGCCTTATCGGATGACTCGGCTCGTATTTTTGCTTTCTCAAGTTCATCCTGAATTTTTTTCTGGTCAGTAATATCCAGGTGAATTCCAATTGTACCGATGAGTTTACCATCTTTATCATAGTTGGGAGCACCGCTGATTAACCACCATTTCTTTTCTCCTTTGTCGACTACTTCAATTTCATAGCTGTCGGACTTCCCCTGAATTCTTTCTTGCTTTTTTTTCTGAATCATTGCAAGCTCTTTCTCCCCCAGAAACAAGTCTGCTGCATTCTGTCCGACTAATTGCTCAACCCGATAACCGGACATTTCACAAAAACTATCGTTGGCAAATAATATGATATCATTCAGATCGACTTCCAGAAGTCCGAGGTTCATATTAGCAATGATGCGGCGGTATTTTTCTTCCTGAAACCGGAGAGATTCATCAAATTGTTTCCGTTGGGTAATGTCTCGTATATATCCATCTATTCGTACAGGACTGTTTTCCGAATTGTAAATAACCCTTGCACGATTATTCACCCATTTGATGCCGGAATCTGTCTGAACACGATATTCTGCTTCGGACTCGCCTTTTTTTGTAAGCTCCTCGTTTATTTTTGTAATAACATATCGGTCTTCAGGAACGATGATACTTTCCCATACCTTGTAATCTCGCATAAACTCACTTATCGGAATTCCGCTTAGTTTTTCGATGGAAGGCGAAATAAAAAGTGATGTATAATCCGGGAAATTAATTGACCAGATCACATCTTCCATTTGCTGAATAATCTCTTCTGTCGTTTTGCGGGTATTTCTGAGTGTTTCCTGAGTTTCTTTCAAAAGAGTAATATCATTAAAATAGAGATTGATATACGATTTTTCATGAATGAGTTTAATGGTTACGGAGAAGTACGTATCTGTTGAAGTTTTTATAGAAATTGATTGTGTTGTTTCAGTAGGAGAAACAGCTTTGAGGATAAATTCCTTGAAATCAGCAAATGTAAATTCTTTTCCTTTGATCCATACGGGGGCGTGGAATAACTCTTTGGCTGCGGCATTTTTCAAAAGTATGTCTCCGGTTGTGGATAAACGTAGAATAGGAGCCGGGTTTTGTAAGGGAAACAAAGCAAGGTTTTCAATTTCCTGTTGTTGTTTTTCTCTTTCCAGTGCAATAGAGATATTATTTGCAAGTGTTTGTAGAATGGATAATTCAGAATCGCTCCATATCCGTTTCTGGTGACAGTCATCATATCCGACAAACCCGAAAAAGCGACCTCCCAGAAAAATGGGGATAACGAGAAATGAGATAATCTCCTGAGGTTCTAAGATTGCTTTCAGTTGCATTTCGTCCGGGAGTTCACTTACGATGGCCTGATACGGTCTGTTTTGTTTAAGTGTACTCATAAAATCTTCAAAAAGCTCTACAGGCACATTTTGAAGTTCAGGATTATCAATTTGAGGTTCAGCTCCCCCGGAATTCCATTCGTATCTCTGTGAAATTACCTCTCCCGTTTCTGGAGTGTTGTAATAATCAAACAGGTAGGTGCGGTCAACATCTACGGCTTCCCCTATAATGCGAAGTACCCGGGCTATAGCTTCCTGCGTGTTGGGGTTGAAAAGAAGTTCGGTCGTTGAATCGGAAATGGCAACCAGTATCCGCTCTCTGAGATTAAGCCTTTTTTGAATTTCCTCCCTGTCCCGTATATCCCTGGAGAGTGAAAAAATATGCTTTTCTCCGTTAATCTGGACGATGCTTTCCGTTACTTCCACAGGAATGGTTTCGCCGGTAGTTCTATTGGTGCAATTTCGGATAATAACCCGCTTTTCTACTTTAAGTATTTCGGTAACATGTTCTTTCCAGATCTGTTCACTTTTAAACAAAGGTTCAAACTCAGAAATATTTAGCAGTAGATCTTTTCTCATATTAACCCCCATTCGCTCTTTGGCAGCATGATTTAAAAAGACAAGATTACCATCCAGATCCATCACCTGAATCGCATCCGAATGGTTATTGACAAGTGCTTCGAAGAATACTTCTTTTTTCATAGCGGGTCGGATTAATTAGATAGTTTACCTTCCTGGATCAACCGGTAAATAGTTGATTTTCCTATTCCCAGTTTAGAGGCGGTTCGGACAACGTTATTATCATTTTTATTCAATGAAAGCTGAATGATTTTTGTAGTATACTCTTCCAGTGTGAATTCATCATTGAAAAGGACATCCGGAGAACTGTCGCTGGTAAATGCGAAATCATACGCTTCGATTACATCTGAATCACTAAGAACAATAGCCGATTCAATGATTGCTTTTAATTCCCGTACATTACCAGGGAAATTATATTTTAGCAGCGCCTTCATTGCTGAATTGGCCAGCATTTTTTCAGGGAGTTTATTCTTCTTACAGAATTGTTTGAGGAAATAATTGGCCAGAATAATAATGTCTTTTCCTCTTTCCCGTAGAGGCGGTAACTCGATCGTGATTCCCATAAGACGGTAATACAAATCTTCTCTGAAATTTCCTTCCCGGACTTCGTTCAGTAGATTTTTGTGTGTGGCTGTAATCAGTCGAAAGTCTAGTTTTATCTTTTGATTTCCCCCGACACGGGTCATCTCCATTTCCTGTAAAACCCGGAGCAGTTTTACCTGCATCGAAAGTTCCATTTCTCCGATTTCATCAAGAAAAACGGTGCCGCCCTTAGCGGATTCCAGCAGTCCGGTTCTTGCAGCATGAGCTCCTGTGAATGCTCCCTTCTCATGTCCGAATAATTCGCTTTCAATCAATTCTTTCGGAATAGCTGTAACATTGATCGGGACAAAAGGCTTGCTCTTCCGGTTGGAATTGAAATGGACAGAACGTGCTACCAGTTCTTTTCCCGTTCCTGTTTCACCGTACAACATGACATTGATATCCGATTTTACTGTTTTTTCTATCAGGTTGAATATCTTTTCCATTTCCGGACTGGCTCCCCGGATTTCAGATGAAATACTATACTTATCATGAATTTCACTGCGTAATACATTCAGCTCCCTTTTCATTTCACTTTGTTTAGTGGCGTTATGCGCAACATGCCACAGACGGTCAAGAGCATTATCATCTTTAATAATGTAGTCGAATACCCCCAGTCGAAAAAGCTGGACAGCAGTTGAAATATCCTCCTGCCCTGAGAGAACGATGATTACGGAATCAGGACTTTTCTTTTTAATCTCCAAAAGAAGTTCATGTCCGGAGAAATCGGGAAGATTGATGTCAAGTGTTATGACATCAGGATGTTGGTGTAATTGCTTGAGCAATTCATGTCCTGACTTGAATAACTGTACTGTATATTCCGGATCCATGGACAGGGAATGTTGCACTAGTTTTCCGTATACGGGGTCGTCTTCTACGCAGAATAAGGTATAATTCATCGGTCGGCTTTTTCCCAATTTAGGAAAAATAGCGCAAACCTGCTAATAAAATAATCTTTTTGTTTTGATAATAAGTGGGGTAGGAGTTGTTGGTAAATCACTTTCTTTTTTCTAGTAATTCAATTATTTGGTTTTTGGCTTCGATCACTTTTTGTAAATCTTCAATTCGTTGTTCATGGCTTCGAATTATTTCTTCGTACAGTTTATCAATTTTATCAAAAGGGATATTGTAAGTATTCAAATATCCAGATTGTGAACAAGAATTAAACACTACCTGATCGTTAAATGATTTTATTGCATCAGGATTAACATCTAGGATATTAGAAATTTCATTTAATCTTTCTTCGGAAATATTTGTTTTACAGTTTTCTATGTCTGAATAATATCCCTGGCTTACCGATAATTTATCAGCCACATACTGTTGACTGAAATTTTTAAGTTCTCTTACTTTTCTTATTTTTAAACCAATTGTATGATCCATCACCTTGATAATTTATCGGTTAAAAGTAATAAATTATAAGTTCATTCGATTGGTTTAATAGATTATATGCCTTATAATTACTTCATCAAATTACTTATTTGAATCCTAATTTACTGTTGAGATGCGCATAAACAAACTCTTAGGCAATTGAGTGATTTGTTTTTTTTCTAACATTAAAATTTATCAAAAATGAAAAAGAATTCAATTAATGGGTTTGAACAAAATGAGATTGTTTTGGATCAGGTTAAAGGTGGTTACTGGAGTCCAACACAAGGCTCTGACGGATCAAACGATGAAGAGTTAATAACAGAAGGTAAAAAGTACGACACTATTGACTCTGAGTACGATTGCGATAAAGGAGAGCTTTTGTGGTAGTTGTGTTTGTGTTGTTTCAGCATACTCAGTCTGCGAAGACTGGGTATGCTAATCTTATTAAAATAATATGGCGAAATACTTATCTCTTACCCTGCTTTTTGTAGCAGTAGTAACTATTAAATCCTTTTCTCAAACCAAAAAAAATGAAAACTACATTGATTATTACAATTTAGTCAATGAGGCTTCTTTTTGGTTTTATGAACAACAATACGATTCAGCGATTCTTTTTTATGAAAAAGCTATTCAATCCGTCAACGTATCATCTGGAATTGATCGCTATAATTTAGCTCGATCTTATTGGGAAGTAAACCGCAAAAAAGATGCCTTAAAATTACTTTCACAATCCAAACATATTGAAGGGTTACAAGACATATTTATTGATGATACAACTTATTTTGAGGGAATGACTGTATCTCAAAAAAGTAGGTTAGTAAAAAAACTAATAAAAAACGAATTGCCATACAACAAGAAACATAATGAATTTGTTCAGTCACTTTTCAAGAAAGATCAAAGGCTAAGAATTCTAATAAGAGACTCTATTCGTCCATATTATGAAAAGGATAGTATTATAATGGGAGAATATTTAGAGAAACTTAGAGAAACTGATTCAATCAACGGCTTAGAACTGATTAATTATGTAAAGTCGAATGGAATGCCGGGAGGTGTGCACGGGCAGTTTCATAAATTATCTATAATATTCGTTCATATGTCAAAAGAATGGTTTGTATCTAATTACAGGACATTATTTAAGGAAATTAATAAGGGAAATTTAGATCCGTATTTTTTTGCAAAAGGAATGGACAGAGCATTTAAACAAAACCCTTGTGAACGATTTACAATTTACAATGCCTATTTTCACGACAAGGACTATACCGATCCATGGCTACTTTACGTTAATCGACTTTCAATAGGATTATCACCCTATTATATTGACACTTGGAACCTATATCCAAAGGGGCAATCCCCAAAAAGAACAGCAATGTTTGATTTTTACAAAAAACATAAAACACAGTTTAATTATTTAAAGTAGTAATGGATTGTATTCTAATCGCAAAGGCAAATGATTTTACAGCTAAATCTATTCATGAATGGTTGGTAAACTATGGTGTTGATGTACATCGGTATATTTCTGATGTCGAAAAGACTATGATTTCTCATATTACTCTGTCTACGGATAATAAAAATTATGAATTCGATTTAGGCAACTCCACTTTTAATATGGAAAATATTCCTTTCGTGTATTTTAAGAGCGGAATAGTGTCTTTGAGTAACATAACAAACTCTAACTTTAATTCATGTAGCCTATTCAATTTCAAAGGACGATTGGCATATTTTTTCACTACCTACGAACTTGCTATGAAAGAGATTTGTCTTAATCAATTTGAATCTAAGGTGAAAATAGGTAAGAATAATCCGGGTAGAATTAATAAAATAAATGTCTTAGAAGCCGCTATTAAAGCAGGATTACAAATCCCTGATACTATTTTGACAACAAAGAAGGAAAAGGTTAGGGAGTTTTTGAATACTCATATTTCGATCATTACTAAGAGTCTTGATATTAACTTTAGTTTTGCCGAGACAACTGAAGGGTATTTATACCATCAACTTACATCAAAGGTAACATTAAAGGATATTAACTCATTTCCTGTGACATTTCCTTTAACTCTATTTCAGAAAGAAATAAAAAAAATAATTGAGCTAAGAATTTTCTTTATTAATCAGAAGATTTTCACAGCGGCAATTTTTTCACAAAATTCTCATTTAACAGAAAGTGATTACAGAAACTATAACCATGAAAACATGAATAGGGTCATTCCTTTTAACTTACCGCAAGAGATCATGAACAAACTTACTAAGTTGATGAAGAATTTAGGGCTTGAATCCGGTTCGATAGACATGATACTAACACCAAATCAAGAATACGTTTTCTTAGAAGTAAATCCAAATGGTCAATTTATGGCGAATTCTGATTACTGTAATTTTTATTTAGACAGAGAAATAGCAAGAGAAATAAACTATAACATAAGAATGGCAATATGAATGAGGTTTTACATCAACTAGATCAAAATAATATTAGTCCTGAGATTATCCCTCTTGATATTCTGTTTACGAAAAAAAGGTTACAGCAAATAGATAAAGAAGATATAGGAAGTAAAAAACAGGTAAATAACATTGAAGTTAAGGCAATTAGGTATAGTGGAAACAAAAAGATAATGCCTTCTGGTCCGATTAGTACCTGTTATAATCCTGAACTTATAATAAAGTGAACAATGGAAGAAGAAAAGTACATAGTTGCCAGTAATTGTATTTTCGTTAAAGGTTATAAAAACAATCTTCTTTTTGATATTCAAAAGAGATGTTGGTATCACATAACCTTTAGCTTATCGCCAGTTGATTTAACTAAAATAGATACTGATTCAATTGAGTACATGGTAAGTGAAGGAATCCTTTTGAAAGTACCAAAAAGCTTGGAGTCCTTATTGCCTCCGATAAGTTTAGAATACGATTCTCCGTATTTAATAGAATCGGCAATTATTGATAGATCTGAAACCTCAGAATACTCAATAGAAAAAGTAGTTCATTTATTAGATTCACTATCAGTAAAGTTCTTACAGGTTAGATACTATTCTGATATTGACATTGAGGAATTAGAATTATTATTGAATTATTTATTTGAATCTACGATAGAAAGTATTCAATTAGTTTGTCCTTATAAAAAAGATCTTCTTGAATACATTAAGTCCAATAATTTGTTTAGTAGAAACCCTAAACTTTCAAATATAATTTTTTCGAGTTGTTCTGATAATATTGTAGATGATTATGCCAACATTGCATTTACAAGCGAAATAATAAATTCCTCTGATAATTGTGGGAATATCCATCCTAATTTATTCTCTAACAACCCTAAGTTATTTTTTAAGAGTTTGAATTTTAATTCATGTCTACACAAGAAAATTGGAATTGATGAAAAAGGTTTCCTTAAAAATTGTCCTACAATGCAGAATAGTTTTTGTCATATTGATGATGCAAGTGACTATAATATAAAGCAATTGAAAACCTCATTTTGGAGCATTACGAAAGATCAAGTTAATATTTGTAAAGACTGTGAATTTAGATATATATGTACAGATTGCAGAGTAATTACAGACTCTCCAGAAAATATATATTCAAGACCTCTAAAATGCGGATATAATCCTTACATATCAAAAAGTGGAAAGGAGAAAAGGAATATTATTCTTTAGAAGAGTGTGGTATAATTTCAGACGGTGAGAATATAACTATTGACCATAGCCGTATTGCTTACATAAATCAAACACTTAGTAATATCTAACGTTTTGAAAAAAAATCAATAGCAACCACATAAAAAACAGACGAGTAGAAATAATTCTGTTGTAAGATAAAACCTTTCTAAAAATGTCATTCCCATTTTACAAACAATATGATTCAATGGACTGTGGTCCCACTTGTCTTCGCATGATTGCTAAACATTTCGGAAGGTCGGTTGCTTTACAAAAATTGCGTAGTATTTCTGAAACCACTAGAGAAGGAGCTAGCTTAAAAAATATTGCTGATGCCGCAGAAAAGATAGGTTTTAGAACTTTAGGTGTTAAAGTGAGTTTTCAAAAACTTCAAGAAGATGCTCCTCTGCCATGCATTGTTCACTGGAAGCAAGAGCATTTCGTTATTGTCTATAAAATTGCAAAATCGAAAGTTTATGTAGCCGACCCCGCTCATGGTCTTATTCAATACACGCATAAAGATTTTATTAAAAACTGGATAGGAGACAATGCTAATGCTGAAACGGAACAAGGAATTACCTTGTTACTTGAACCGACCCCTCGTTTAAACCAGAAAGAAGAAGATGACATAGAGCACAAAAAAGGATTTTCTTTTTTGTATCAATATATTTTCCGTTATAAGCGATTCCTTGTTCAGCTTATTTTAGGGCTACTAGCAGGGTCTTTACTTCAACTAATTTTTCCGTTTTTAACACAAAGTATTGTTGATGTTGGGATTCAAAATCAGGATATAAATTTTATCTACCTGATATTAATTGCACAGATCTTTTTGTTTCTAGGACGTACCGGAATTGAAATCATTAGAGGTTGGATATTATTACACCTGAGTACCCGAATTAATATTTCGCTGATTTCCGATTTCTTTATCAAACTGATGAATCTTCCGATTGCCTATTTTGATTCCAAAATGACAGGTGACATAATGCAGCGAATCGCAGATCATCAACGTATTGAACATCTACTTACCTCAACCTCCTTAAATACCTTATTTTCGTTCTTTAATCTGGTGATCTTTGGAGGTGTACTAGCGTGGTACGATTTAAAAATATTTGCTATTTTTTTTATTGGTAGTACTATGTATTTTGTGTGGGTACTCCTTTTTCTCAAAAGACGTAAGGATTTAGACTACAAACGTTTTTCTCAAATGAGTAATGAACAAAGTAAAGTTATAGAACTCATTAACGGAATGCAGGAAATTAAACTGCATAATGCTGAAAAACAAAAGCGATGGAGTTGGGAATTTTTACAGGCTCGGTTGTTTAAAATTTCTATTAAGAGTCTTGCCTTGGAACAAACCCAATCTATTGGGTCAAGTTTTATAAATGAGCTGAAAAACATTCTAATTAGTGTGTTTTCTGCTAAATTGGTTATTGACGGCGAAATAACGCTTGGAATGATGATGGCAATTTCCTATATCATAGGTCAATTAAATAGCCCTATTCAACAATTAATTGTATTTGTGTATTCTTTTCAGGACGCAAAAATTGCTTTAGAACGTTTATCAGAAATCCATAACCGAGAAGATGAAGAAATGGATAAAGAGAATAAAGTACATGATATTCCAATAGGTAAGGATTTTGAGTTACATAATGTCCATTTCAGATATATCGGAAGTACAGAAGAAGTATTAAGGGAATTGGATTTGGTTATTCCTGCCCAAAAACTTACCGCTATTGTTGGTTCTAGCGGTAGCGGAAAGACAACATTAATGAAAATGCTTTTAAAATTCTATGAACCGCAACTGGGAGAAATAAAAATCGGGAGCACAAATCTTAGCTCTATCAGTCAGTATGCTTGGCGCTCCAAAAGTGGTGTAGTAATGCAGGAAGGCTATATTTTTAATGATACCATAGCCAATAATATTGCCGTGGGTGAAGATACTATTGATAAAAGGTTGTTACAACACGCTGTTAAAATCGCTAATATTCAGGATTATATAGATCAATTGCCATTAGGCTTCAATACAAAAATAGGTATGGAAGGGGTGGGAATGAGTACGGGACAAAAACAACGTCTTTTAATTGCTCGTGCTGTCTATAAGAATCCGGAGTTTATTTTTTTTGATGAAGCTACCAGTGCTTTAGACGCAAATAATGAACGGGTTATCATGGAAAACCTGAATACTTTTTTTAAAGGGCGTACTGCTGTTGTTATTGCTCACCGACTTAGTACGGTAAAGAATGCCGATCAAATTGTTGTATTGGAACACGGAAAGATTCATGAAAAAGGAACGCATGAAGAATTGGTGAAGTTGAAAGGAAGGTATTTTGATTTGGTTAAAAATCAATTGGAACTAGGAAAATAGGAATATGCCGCAAGAAAATCACCATAAACAGGAGGTAGAAATACGCTCGGATGAAGTTCAGGAGATAATGTCACACGTTCCCAATTGGATGATTCGTTGGGGGATCTCACTTATTTTGGGGGTTATAGTATTATTTCTATTCCTTGCCTGGCTGATTAAGTACCCTGATGTTATCACAGGAACGGCAACTTTAACGACTTCTACACCTCCTGTTAAGCTAGTAGTCAAGTCTTCAGGGGAACTCGAAAAAATTTTTATTACGGATAATCAGGTAATAGATAGGGAACAAACGATTGCTTCCATACAAAGTACCTTATCAGATAAAGCCCATCTTTTTTTATCAGAGAGAATAACAGAGATCAAAGAAGCGTATGAGCTAAATAAGCTGGAGGAACTGGATTTAACAGAACAAGAATATGTTTTTGGTGAATTGCAGGCAAACTACTCTGCACTAAGAACAGCTTTGCAACAATACTATTCACTTTTGAAAGAAAACAATGTTCTTTTTACTATTGAAAACACCAAAAAACAGATAGAAAATCAAAGTGCTCTATTGGATTTAGTGACTAAACAGGCAGTTCGACAAAAAAGACTTTTGGCGAATGCGCAGGAGAAATTCACATCAGATAAAACGTTGTACGAAAAAGGTGTTATTTCACAAATAGACTTTTTTGATCGGGAAAAGAGTTACGAAAGTACGATAAATGCTGTTCAGGAGCTTGAAAAGAGTAAAATTCAGATTGCAATTACCCTTACAGAATTAGAAAAACAATTAAATGAGCTTACCTTCAATTTCGGAAAGGAAAAACGGAATTTACTCTTTGAGATTAAAAGTCAAATTTCTATCCTCGAAAGTCTGTTAGCTACTTGGCAAAGAAACTACCAGATAACCAGTCCGGTTAAAGGACGGTTGACGTACTTAGAGAGCCTTTCAGAGAATCAATTTGTTGAACAGGGGAAGGAAATTTTTGCGGTTATACCTGACAATCAAAATTATATTGCCTGTTTAAAAATCCCGAAAGCAGGGTTCGGAAAGGTAAAATCGGGGCAAAAAGTAATATTGAAACTTGATAATTTCCCTCATCATGAATATGGGCAACTAGAGGGGGAAGTACAAACGGTTTCACTGATAGCAAATGAAGATAATTATCTGGTTAAAGTCGTATTGAAAGGAGGTTTACAGACAAGTTATCATAAAACAATTAGTTACACACCTGAAATGAGTGGTACTGCTGAAATTATAACAGAAGACCTTCGAATAACGGATCGTATTTTTAATCAACTCAGAGATTTATTTCAATGATCTGTCAAAAAAGAAAAATAGACCTCACTTGTATTCAAAGACAAGCAAAAAGAGTAATTTTTGTATTGTTTTTTGTTCCTGCTTTTTCTTTTTCTCAATTCTGGACATTAGATAAATGTATTGATACCGCTTTACAAAATAACTTGTCATTACAATCAGGACTGTTTCAATACCAAAAAGCAGAAATTGAGCTTAGAAATGCCAGACAAGACTTACTTCCCTCACTTAATGGAGGAATAACACACGGTTATAATTGGGGACAAACCATAGATTTATTTACCAATCAGTTTGCAACAAGCCGTGTTATGTATGATAATTTTTATCTCAATAGTAGTATTACCTTATTTTCAGGTCTGCAAAAGTATTACGGGATTCAAATCAGTAGGTTAAACACACAAACAAAAATACTGGAACAGCAGATTACGGAAAGGAATGTAAAGATTGATGTTGCAGCAGCTTTTTTACAAGTGTTATTAAATAAAGACGTGGTTGAATTGTGTGAAAAGACAACTTATAAAACCAACTTACAATATCAACGTGTTCAAGAGTTCTTTTCAGAGAATCAGGCTACAAATGCTAATCTTTTGGAATTGAATGCTCAATTGGAAAGAGACCGATATACCCTAACAAAAGCCCGTAATGATTTAGCCTATTCCCTGCTACTCTTACAACAAGTGCTAAATGTTACTATAAGAGACAGTTTTGCTATTTCACCTTCATTTGGTGAATTTACTATGAATACGGCTTCTGCTGATTCAGTAACTTTTCCTGAAATTTTTAAAATTGAAACGGATATTCAAAGACAAGTTTACCTGATTAAATCGGTTAAAGGAAGGTATTATCCTACTCTGATACTTAGTGGTTCTTTAGGAAGTGGTTATTCTGGTAATAATAAAGCTCTATCTCCATCGGGAGAGTATGTTACACGCCCATTTAACCAACAGGTAAATGACAACTTTTACCAATCTGTATTTGCAACGCTAAGTATTCCTATTTTCAATAAAAACGGGACACGGAATCAGGTGAGAATACAGGAATTAGAACTCAAAGAACTACATCTAAATAAGCAAAGGGAGTACAATGAACAGGCGCAAAAACTGGCACAATTGAAAATGGAAATTTCAAGTGCAGAAACACAACTTTTGTCTTTAGAAACAGTAAGTCGATCAGCTCGCTTAAATTTTGAACACAGTGAGTTACTTTTCGAAACAGGCAATCTGACAGCCACTGAACTGGAAGAAGCTAAAAACAAATTATTCACAGCTCAATCAGAACTATTACAGACCAAATACCAACTATTATTTAAGAAAATAATTTTAGGTTTTTATTTAGAATAAGGAATAATTATACCATACTATTCTTGTTACAATAGAATCTTTTTTGCCTTAAATAGGCCTAGCCTTTTGTTTGATAATAAAGTGAAATTACCAGAGTATTGGTAACAGGTTTCAATTCCTGAAAATAGAAATCATTCCCAAATATGGAAAATTATCGAAAACGACAATATGTATAACTCATTGTTTTTCAATGAGTTAACTCTTGTTTAGGTGCTTTGGCACAATTTTCATAACTGATTAGTCGGATACAGGTTCGGACTTAGTAAATAAAAACGTAAAAAAGTAAGTTATGAAAGCATTTATACAAAAAGTAAAAGATTATGGGACGGGGTTCCTGATCTGTTTGGGTGTACTGGTGAGTGGAGTATCTTTTAACGTGAATGCGCAATGTACTTCAGCACCTTATGGTTTATATGGAAGCATTACTCCTGCGTGTACAGGTAATTTCGAAACAATAACAACCTGCGGATACCGTGGTGAGTATTCGAATGTGTCTGTTATAGCCGGATATCAGTACGAGTTTCAAAGTAGTATCAGTACAGATTATGTTACAATCGCAACTACCAGTAATGCGCCTTTGGTATGGGGTACACAATCGGTAGTTTGGACGGCTACTTTTACAGGAACAGTGCGATTCTTTAGCCACGTGAATTCTTCTTGTGGTACTTCTACTTCCTGTATGACACGAAGCGTAAAATGTTCAGGTCCTGCGGGTGCTCCGTGTACAAATAATTATGCATACGGTTCTGCTTCAGCGCCGTCCAATCAAAGTACAGTTACAATTAGCTCTTGTAACTATCAGAATGAGTATAGTACGGTTTCTAATTTAGTACAGGGGAGCGATTATCAGGTAAACAATAGTAACGGAGGGTATATTACAGTGCGTCATTCAGCGTATAACGGAACTGTGGTTGCACATGGTCCGGCACCATTATCTTTTACTGCAACTGTTTCAGGAACCTATTACATTCACTATAACACGGATGAGTTTTGCGGAACAGCAACTACATGCGGAACGACAACGATTAAGTGTATCTCATGCGGACCACAATATAATCCTTGTTTGGTAATTAACGACTTGTCTTGCGGTTTACAGGAAGATTTTACGATTAATTCCGGTTCCGGAGCATGGAGTAATTATGGTGGTCCTGTGGTTACCCCCGGAAAAGAGGAGATTTTCCGATATACGCCTTCCGTATCAGCAACGTATGTGCTTGATATTACTTCTGCTGATGACTGGATTGACCTTTTCTATAAAGAAGCATCTCTAGGTTGTAACGCTGCAGGGTGGGCTTATTTGGGACGAATCTACACACAGAATAGTTTTTCAGTGGCGCTTACAGGAGGAGTAGAATATTACTTTATGTTGGATGCGGAAAGCTCAGATGAAGTGCCGTTTACGGTTCAGCTTGGATGTCCTCCGGTAAATGATTTGTGTGAAAACGCCAGAAGTATAAATCTGGGATGTGGAGAAGTTTATACCGATATGGGTAGCACATATTCTGCTTCCAATTCAGGTGCAGGTCCCGGATGTACAACAACCGCATCAACTGCTCCCGGTGTATGGTATCGATTATTAGGACGCGGTACACCATTGAATGTTAGTTTATGTGGATCTTCATTTGATACTAAACTATTTGTATACAGTGGAGAATGTGGAAATTTAAACTGTGTGACAGGGAATGATAATGCATGTGGAGTGCAATCAGAATTAAACTTTACATCGGTATCCGGAGTGTTGTACTACATTTATGTGACAGGAAATAATGCACAATCAGGAGATTATGTATTAACGATCACAGATGGAGGAACTGACTCTGAAGCTCCGGTTATTTCAGGCGATTCACCTGTTTGTCCGGGGACAGAAGTTACTTTGACCGCTTCCGGTGGGGTTTCGGGTACAGGCGCAGACATATACTGGTATGCTCAACCCAATGGAGGAGGTAATATTTTAGAAATCGGGTCTTCATTGACTTTAATAGCAAACGGTACACAAACATTCTACGCAAGAAGAGAAGGGTACTGTAATGTTTCTGGTGATGCTATGTTTACAGTAGTTGCAGATGTGCCGGAGACATTAGGACTGGATGGAGATTCACGAACCTGTGTGGTAAATCAGAATGGATTTGTACACTTTTCAAAAGACGGTAGACTCATCGCTTCTGTAAACTCACATGGACAGAATCTGGGAAATGTAACTTCTGTTTCCTACGTGCATGGTAACCCGATAGATGTTCCGGCTTGTCAGAATCCACTCTCACCACAATTTAATACAATGGTATTGGGAAGAAGTTGGTTGATTTCACCGGATTTTCAACCGGCATCCGATGTGACTGTACGTCTGTACCTTGATATAGATGAATACAATGAACTGGAGTCACAGGCCAATATAAACCTGTCCGAGCAAGACGATGTATTGTCTATTGCGGATTTACAACTGTCTAAATACCATAATGAAGTTGTTCCGGCTCTGGAAAATAATTCTCCTTTGGATAATTGTACTTCCGGTCAAACGACAGCGCATGCACAACTGGCATGGGATCAGGCAAACAATTACTTCATCGGTTTTGATGCAAATGGATACTATGTTGAGTACGATATACCTTCTTTCTCGGAGTTCTGGTTACATGGAAACTCAACACTATCACCGTTGCCTGTATCATTGACTTATTTTGATGTAGACTGTTCTTCAGGAGAAGCAGAAATTTTATGGCAGACAGTTTCTGAAAACAATTCCGATTACTTCTCTGTATTGCGTAGTAATGACGGAATAGAGTGGAGAGAACTGGACAGAATTGATGCGGCAGGAACTTCAAATGAAGAACTGAATTACAGAACTACAGATTTTGCAACAATGGAAGGAATCGTTTATTACAAATTGATACAAGTGGATCTCGATGGCGAGGCGACAGAATACGGACCGGTTTCAGCAGATTGTAAAGTAGTAAACAATGATATGAGCATTAGTTTATATCCGAACCCTGCCAATGAGAATACACTGATAAAAATTGAAAATCCAATCCGGGGAGAAGGACGTATATCCCTGGTCGATATATCCGGTAGAGCAGTGATGAACTGGGAAGTACAGTTTGATCAAACAGTTTACGTGAAGAGTGTTAGTTGCGAGGATTTTGCTTCCGGAGCATATCGAGTATGGGTTGTTTTTCCGGACGGGTCGGCTGAAAGCGTTATCATGATTAAAAATTAGCAAGGGTTAAAATGACCTTAGTCCGGAAAACTAAAACTGTCACTCCGGAACTCCGGGGTGACAGTTAAAACAAAAAAAGAGAAGAAATGGTATATCTGATTTTAGCTTTGGTTGCTTTGGGAGTTCTGCTCAGTTGTTATGTGATATTCAGTATTTCTGAATTCATGTCAGACGAAAGACTGGAAGCGATGGATCTGAATGAAGAAGACTATTTCTAAGTTGAACAAGGTATTCACCTGTACCACCCGATAGAATGCGTTTTCATAACGTGTTTACAGTCCGGAAAGGGTCGTCTCATTTTGAGGCGGCCCTTTCACATTTGCGTCGGCAGAAGAAGGGAGGTTTCAGAAGAACTTTCGCATGAATAGCAGCATGTCATTTTTGTTTTGAAGGTTGTTTTTATCTATCTTCGCTCATTAAAAAATACACAATGCTACGTAAAAGAAAACATACATTTTGCCTGCTTGGCGTGTTATGTACAGTGCTGATAGTCGGATGTTCAGATAAAAAAGAATATGCTGTTTTTAAAGGAGAAACTCAGGGACTCAACGAGGAAGTGGTAACACTTATTTCTCTTTCCGATACGATTGAAATACCTGTTGTTAACGGATCTTTTTCTGATACGCTGCGAAGTCTTGAAAAATATTATCATTTACGAATCGGAGAAGTTGAAGTTCCCGTTTATTTTGAAAAAGGGGATGATCTTACACTGACACTTTCGGGAAGTGGGATAAATACGATTTCGTATTCGGGAACAGGAAACGAGCGGTTGAATTATTTACTCTTCAGATCAAAATCTTTTTCGGACGATGAGGTAGATTTCAAAGCACTCTTCAGCAAAGAAGAAAACGAATTCAAATCTACGCTTGAAGGAATGTTTGATGGCGTTCACAAAGAATTTGAGAAATACAAATTTTCATCGGATTTTAGCAAGTCAGAATCAACAGTATTGGATTATCAGTACTATAACCTCCTGAGAAGCTATGTTTCTTATCATCCGTATTTTACCCAGAATCCCGACTTTAAGCTGAGTGATAGTTTTTATCCGGAGGCGTATCGAAAGTTAGATGTAAACAATGTAGAGGATTTTGAAAAATTCACAGAGTATGCAGATTTGGTAGCGGCCATTCAGATGGAAAAATTCTATAAATCAATTGAAAAAAATTACCCGAATCTGGATGCTTCAGACTTTGCCTTTTTGGATGAAATAAAAATTGAGAAGTTGAAAAACCAGATGGTTGAACAAGCTTCTTTTTTCCTCAGTACCGCTAACAAGGACATGAAAGGAGTCTACGAAAAATTAGCAAATGCGACAACGGATGCATCTTTTAAGCAGGATTTGAGTGTAAAATATGCTCAGTTGGAAAAACTTCTTCCGGGAATGGTTTCTCCAAAGTTTCGTTATGAATCAATTTCGGGTGATTTCATCGCGTTGGATGACCTGAAAGGGAAGTTTGTCTATATTGATGTCTGGGCTACCTGGTGTCAGCCTTGTAAGAACGAAATTCCGGCTCTGAAAAAACTGGCGGAAGAAATGCAAAACGAGAAGATTGTTTTTGTGAGTATCTCAGTTGACCAATTAAAAGACAAAACAACCTGGAGAAAGATGGTCGAGAAAGAAGAGTTAAGAGGTATCCAGCTGTTTGCGGATAACGCATTTCATTCTTTCTTCATCCGTGAATATGCAATAGAATCAATCCCGCGATTTATTCTCGTGGATGATGAAGGGAATATTGTCAATGCAGATGCTCCACGTCCTTCAGGGGTAGGTACAAAGCTGTATCTTGAAGGCGAGTTAAAGAAAAAGAAGTCTGCTTAACGAACAGCGATGTAAAAGAAAAAAAGGAAATTATTTCACTAGTGTCCGATAAGATTTTTTAGAAGCGGGGGGATCTGTGAAGGATCTCCCCGCTTTCGTTTAATTTGGTTTTGCAGAACAAAATCACGTAACTAAACAGAGCTACTTTTAGGGCGCTGATTTCTCTGATTTATTGACTGCATGCACACTACGACACTGTTCCTGGAAAGCGGAACTGACTTGCGTTATATTCAAACTCTTTTAGGGCACAGTAGTCGTAAAAAGAATAGGGGTAGGTGTAACGATCACATTTTCAGTGGTTAAAATTGTTAAAAATCCATTTTGATTTATTAGTTTAGTTGCACAATAACTATAAAAGGAATAAAAGTCATGATTTTTATTCAGATGTTAGCTGCAAGTAAAATCGATGACAATCAAAAAGGAATATAGAAACAATGGGGCAATGGGAGCTCTACTTGACGAATACCAGAAGGCTATCAACGAACTGACTTTGACAATTAAGGGATTAAATCAAGACGATTTAAAGTTGTATATTGACGATGAGACAAATGATGATGATTGTAAATCAGTTCAAACCATCTTGAGTCACATAGTTCAAAGTGGTTATACGTATGTTGTTGAGATAAGAAAATGACTAGGTGAACAAATAAATTATAGAGATAAGGAAACCTTGAGCAGTGTTCAAGAATATGATTTAGCATTGATTATTATGTTCAATTTTACTGAGGCTCTATTTAACGACTACCCCGAATTAAAATTGACTGAATTTGATTTGAATCGTAAAATTAAAGTTAGATGGGGACAGACTTTTGATGTTGAACAGTTAATGCAGCATGCAATTGTTCATGTTTTAAGACATCGAAGGCAAATTGAAATTTTCAAGAATAAAATAAACCGTAATAAAAAGATAAGTAGTAAATAATTACTATTTTTAATTAACATAAAAGACAACATCGGCTATACTCCATACAGCTTAAACGCAATGAGGTGTAAGGAGTATAGCCGAAACGTCAGCAAAACCTAGAAAGGTTTATTATTAAACCTTTATTCATTTGAAATATTAACTAAAACCATATCCTATGTACACTGAAGAACAAAATCGGTTTATTGTAGAAGCTAAAGCTTCCATTTCGAAGGAACCTAAATCAAGACTTCTTGAACCAGCAAAAAATGTTATCGAGAGCGATAATTTTGTCTGTGATGCACATTGCCATATATTTGATGGACATTGCGTTGATGGCACTTATTTTCTCGTCCGATTACTTGATACTCAGAACAAAAGATTTTTGAGAAGAGTTATCCGTTGGATAGTAAGAAAAGTCCTGCCAGGTGGCGATTATGAAAAAGGATTTAATCTTCGAAATCATGATCTATCCAAGGATGAAGCTCTAGAACTTATCTACAAACAAAATCGAAAATTTGATATTACGGACGCCGACTTGAATGAATTGTTTGCTGAGCTAGATCAGGAACTAAAGCAAATGGATTCAAGTGAAAAGGAAATAATGGACTTTGATTTCAGAGGAGTCGTTAGGAGAATTAAAAGGGTTCGTAATATGCTGAATCAAGGAGAGATGAAATATGTTTATCAACAGTTTTTAATTGATGCAGTTACACAAACTAGAATTCATGAAGATAAAGATTTGTTGACTATAGTTTTAGGAATGGATCTTGAATCTGGATGGGAAGGAAGTAATATCAAACCTTATAAAAAGCAGCTAGATGAATTATTGGAATTATCTAAGGAAGAGCCAATTATTCCATTTTTTCCAATCCATCCAAAAAGAGTTGAGTTAAAAAAAGATGTTGACGGAAATCCATATAAATATAATGAGCTATATGATCTGTTTTTGGAATACTTTAAAGATAATCAAGATGGGTATTTTGGAGTGAAATTATATCCAGCTTTAGGTTACTATCCAGCCCATGACACTCTTGCACCTATTTATGAAGTATGTCAGGCCTGTAATATTCCAATTACAGTTCATTGTGGCGGAGAGATGATCTCAACTTTCAAGAAGAGAATCGAAACAAATATTTTCGGTAAACCAGTAACTGTTGCAACTGGAAAAAGGAAACTAAATGCACGGGAATTAAATGATCCGGATAATTGGTTTGTCGTAATGGAAAAGTACGAAAACTTAAAAGTTAATCTAGCGCATTTTGGAGGATCAGGGGCATGGGAAAAGTCCAGGGACAATCTGCATCAAAGAATTCAAGATATCATCTTGTTGATGGAAAAATATAAAGGTATTTACTCCGACTTCTCGTATAACTTTAATGATGATGAAGCAACAAGAATATTCAGTAATTATATGCGATCAGACGCAAAAAAGTATAGTAAAATTAAAGAAAGAACAATGTATGGAACGGATTATTGGGTTGTTCTCCCTCAATCTAATATGATTAGTGACCAAGAGTACTTTCTTGACACTCTTTATGAATACAATGATGTTCTTCTGGTAGATAATGTAAAGAGTTTTCTTTTCGATAAGACCAACTAGAGTATAAATAAATTTGAGAAAAGACGTGGTAAAATGTTCAATATTGGGATCCAACAAAAAATCGTCCAATGACGACGCATTCAGTCGAGATACTTTCAATATAATAGAAATTGATCAAAACAATTCATCCATTCTCAATATTACTGCGACTAAATTGAACAATCAAAATGACATTTATCGCTTCGTTTTGAACAGAATTGATGAAAAAATTGAAATAGACAAATGGCTCGGCAGTCCAACTGGTTGGTCCGAAAATGGAGAATTGAATTCCGAATGTGTAAACTGTTTGGAAGGGGGTAAATTAGGTTTTACAAAATGGAGATTCTCACAATAATTTGAAATAAATGAAATGCATATAACATGCGGTAAAAAAAATGGCGCACGATTACATTCGAGAGAAGCGTCACATTGCCTAGTGCAAGACCGTTGTGGTGCATTAAAAGAAACGATAGATGCCAATTAACATTTACATAGAAGAATCAGGAGAAAAGTTGGATTGGCTTTGTGATGAACATTGGGATTTGCCAATTCAAATAGACGCTCTTGAAACTTGGCTAAAAAATAAAGGAAAGTCTTTAGAGCCGAGTAAATATGTGGCGGACATTGGGTTTGACATAAGGAAAGACGCAAAAGGTGGTGGTGGCGTCTTGAACTCTGAATCAATGGGTATAATGGGAAAGATCGGAATGGATGTCTATTTTTCAGAATACCCTTCAAACGAATAAATCAGGGAAATATGTTTAACACTTTTGGAAATAAGGTTCGGATAAAAAGAACGCCAGAAACAGAAGAGAAAGGACTTGCGAATAAGGAAGGTGAAATCTACGGACAGACTACACCTTCAATGATGAATTTTGAAATCATTGGAACCCTTAAAGAAGACTTTGCAATAAATGTGCATTTTGATGATTTAAACCAATCGTTTTGGTTTACTGAAGACTTGATTGAACAATTAGATAATGGTCAAGGAACTGAAATAACACTTGACGGAATAAAGAAAAAATGGACAAAAGACAAAAACGGTGAATGGGTTGAAGAAGACACCAGTCCAATAAAAGATGAAAATGAACCTGAACAAAATCCAACAGACAATAAAACAGAATGGTGGAAGTTTTGGAGAAAATAAAGAAAACGACACCACAACAATGGCTATAAGTAAGCTCGGTCGATGTCTCCGTCTATCAACTCTCACTTCCTTTAATTAACTTCGGTTACCGATAATTTAATCTTAACCTAGCCGACCTACTTATAGCCGGGCCGTTAGCAGCAAATAAAACGAACAAAATGGCAAATAGAAGTTACTTATACTCAATCGACTTTGACAGAACAAAAGGGGAAAGAAAAGAAGGAGAGAAAATATTTGGATTATCGGAATACAGTTATTCTATTCCACTTTCGTATAAAATATTAGTAAGTCAAGATTCAAAAATTTCAAAGTCAATAAACTGGGACTATGAACACCCAATTGCTATTCAAGGAGATTTTGAAAAAGGAAAACAAAGGCTGTTTGATTTTCTAATGAAACTGCAAAGTGAGAACTTATTTGATAAGACGGAATTAGAAAAGCAAATAAATGAAACCAAAGAATTTTTAAATAATCATCAACTTCAAAATATAATTTTAGAATGTGGTGAAATTTATGAAATGGGTGATGGGGAACTAGAAGACCAAAATAAAGAACTTTTTGACGAAGATATAATGAATATAGAGAGTCAAATAAATGAATATTTGAACGATTTTAGGAGTATGAATAAATCTATTCAAACTCTTAAAAATGAAATCTTTGAATTTTCTAAACCAAAAGGATTTTTGTCAAAAATATTTTCCTCTGACAACTCGGAAAAAATTCAGGAATTAGAGAAGAAGATTAAAAACGTAGAACAAGAAAAGTGGAATATGCTTGGAGTGAACTATTGGTATGAAATTCTCTATTATCACTTCGAAAATAAGTAATATCAGCTGCCAACAATGGCTATAAACAATTGGGGCAAAGGTGTTAAAATCAAACTATAAGAATAAAATAAAGTTCGGTGCTAAACTGAAAAGTTAGGGTGTAAAAATCCCAACTACTCATAACCGAGACCATTATACATATATAAACAGAACCCTTAATGAAATACATTTCGCTAATATTTTTTCTAGGCTATTTGAATAATTTGTCAGCACAAGACTTTATGACTGACACCTGTCATTTGAAAGGAGCTATTAAGAGTATAATTTACGAAGAACAAACATATTTTTCGCCTGATGAAATTGAGACAAGAGAAACTCTTCATTATGTTTTCAATAAACAGAATCGTACTGTAAAAATAGACAGATCACTTTATCTTGAATTTCAAGGGGAATCATTCAATTCATCTATTGAAAGGAAGTTTGATAATTCTGGAGTAAGATATTCAAGTGAGATATTTCGACAAGATCACAAAGTGTTTTCTATAACGGACTTCATTTACGATGCTAATGGACAGTTAATTCAATCAAATTATTTTCATGAAAACCACAAAATGAAAGTGAATACTACTTCATATAAGTACAACGAGTTAAATCAATTAATTGAATTAAAAAGCGGTATTGAAAGTGGTGAAGTGTTTACAGAAAATTTTAAATATGATGAACTTGGCAATAAAATTTATCATGCCGATCTTTCTTCAACTAGTAGGAAATATAAATTTTGGACCTTCAATACAAGAAATCTATTAACTGAAGAGAAGTATTTAGACTCAAACTGGGCTTCGAGAACTACTTTTTACATAGACTCAGACAACAAAATAGATAGTCGTTCTGTTGAAGATTTTTCGAAAAACGTCTACACCGAAGAGAGTTACATTTACCTTTATAAATATGATGATGCAGGACAGTTAGTTGAAAAAATTGAAACTACTGCAAATGGAAAAATCGTGTTAAAAAGAACCTATACCAATAATTCGCATGGAGACCCAATAAATGAGGTGGTTTTCTTTTCTGAATCTAATAAAGCCGACACAATTTCTTACGAATATATTTATGACGATAACATGAATTGGATTTCAAAAATTACAAAAATCAATGGCGATTTATTTAAAATTGAATCAAACAAGATCACATATTTTTAATGACCTTGTATGACACATTCCAAACTCTATTTTTTCACGCTACCAAATGATTAACTTGTATACTTATCGGACACTAATGGAATTGTTTAATCTTCCTTTTTTTGTGATTGATCTTTAAGTACGACCTCCGTTTTTTTCTTTTGTCTGTTGCCGGAATTGTTTTTGGGTTTGGATCGGTTGAAATTCCCCCGTTTCTTTTTACGGGAAGGGAGTTTCCATTCGGGTTGAGGTCCTAATTCTTCCGGAATTGGGAATCGCTCGATTTCCATTTCGATCAACCGTTCGATCTTATTCATTCGGATCATGTCCTTCGGGTTGACAAGTGTAATCGCTTCACCTTTGGTATTGGCTCTGGCAGTCCTTCCTACCCGGTGGACGTAATCTTCCGCATCATAGGGGACATCATAATTAATAACCAGATTAATATCTTTGATGTCAATCCCACGACTTAGAACATCCGTAGCCACTATGATGCGTATGCGTTTTGAGCGAAAACCTCTCAACACCTCTTCTCGTTCTTCCTGATCAAGATTGGAAGAAATGCCACGTGCCTTGAATCCATTTTTACGAAGTCCGCGGGTAATTTCCGAAACTTTACTTTTACTGGATGTGAAAAGAATAATACTACTATAATTTTCTCTTTCCTTCAAAAGGTGATTCAATAATCCCTGTTTTTGCTCATCAAACGTGAGGAAAAGACGTTGTGTTACACCCTTTGCCGGTTTTGAAACAGATATAGTAATCTCTTCCGGTTCATGTAATAACGTATTGGCGAGCTTACGGATTGAGTCGGGCATAGTAGCACTAAACAAAATATTCTGCCGCTTTTTGGGAAGATAAGAGATAATTTGGTTAATGTCATCACTAAACCCCATGTCCAGCATACGATCTGCTTCATCCATTACCAGATGTTCTACTTTCGAAAAATCAACATATCCCATTTTTAAGTGAGAAAGAAGTTTCCCGGGAGTAGCGACAATGATATCCGTACCTTCCTGCAATGCTGCTTTTTGTTCGTTCCAGTTTTTCCCGTCTCCTCCTCCGTATATTGCTTTTGATCCAACGGATATAAAATAGGATAATCCCTGAATCTGCTGCTCGATCTGAACAGCTAGTTCCCTTGTGGGTACAATTACCAGTGTGTTGATAGATAAATCTTCTTTTCCAACTAGTTTATGTAAGATGGGAAGAACAAAAGCTGCAGTCTTTCCTGTTCCGGTTTGCGCACAACCAATAAGATCCCTTCCCTGCAGAATAGCAGGAATTGATTTTTCCTGTATCGGAGTGGCATTTTCGAATCCCATATAATGAATTGCTTCAAGCAGTTCGGGATTTAAACCTAATTCTGTAAATTTCATACGCTGTAAAGGTAATGAATTTCCAGTCGCCTGAAATGAATTAATAACCAGGGGGCTGGTAGTACTTTTATTTCCCGGAAAAAATGAGTATTTTGTTAAAAACAAAAAACAAGCAAGATGAGATCCATTTCGTTAGTTCTATTCATAATTGTATGCACAGCAGGGCTGGCTCAACAGGAGTTTGTTGTTGAAAAAGGGAGTTATACACATGGAAAAGGACTCCGGAATGCAATACATGTTAAGTTGGAGCCGGAGGTAAAAGAGGTTTCCGGTGAATTTAAATCCTTTTTGAAGGATAAGTATGATATCCGCCTTAAGGGAAGTTGGAAAGAAAGAAGGTTTGAAGAAACAAAGGTCAAAGGGCTATCAGACTCTCTGGTGAACGCTTATTTTATTTTCAAAGAAGTTACAGGCGGTACAGAAGTATTCGTTGTTATGAAATATCCGGAAGGAAAGTACCTGACAACTGTTGATGAAGCGAAAGCATTTACCTTTATAGAAGAAGTGATGCACGAATTTCTACGGGGTTATCTTCCCGGGTACTATAATGAATTGATAGAAGAGACCAATAAAGAGATCGGGGAATTGGAGAAAACCATCCAGTCAACGACAAAGTCTATTGAAAAGAATGAAAAAGCAATAGAAAAGAATAAGGAAAAAATCAGAGACCTGGAAGATGACATCAAAGAACGGGAACGGGAAAATGAAGACCTGAGAAAGCAGCAAGGGGCAGCGGAAAAGGTAAATACAGAAGAGAAAGCGCGTTTACAGGAGCGAAAAAGCAAACTGGAAGGGACAAAAAGTAAGTTGATTAACTTTAAAAATTAAAACTTTTTTCTGCAATAACACCATTTGCGGAGGTCATTCGCGCATAATAAGTTCCGCGTGGGATTCGGGAAGCTTTGTAATGAAATCGTAAGGAAAGTTCTCCGGGGGAAAAGGACTTGTCGGAAAAAAAAGTACGGAGTACTTGTCCTGATTCATCATAGATGGCAAATGTAATACTGGCGGGAGATGACATCTTCCAGTCAAAATTTCCGTTGATTTCTGCACTCGACCAATTATAAACCTCAGTACTGGGAAGTTCTGGGTTATAATGGTCAGTAAGTTGATTGTTAGCTGTATTGATATGAGTTGTCTGATACCAGGGGTCAGTACTGTTTTTCAATTCAGCTACATATTTCCGGAGTTGCTTCTCATTCTCATTATTCGTTTGAATCCAGGCAATATCATGATCGTTGGAAAATACCCAGATAGCTGTCTGCCCGGAATGGTTGAAGATTTTGTTCGTGTTGATATACTGAGAACATTTAAGTAAACCGCCTGTGGCAACTTTTCCCGGAGTATAACCTATGGCATTTCCCGGGCTGAAATCTTCTGATTCGATACACATACTTATGAGCTGATGAGTTACTGATTTCCCGGGATGTATTGCCAATAATTCTTCTCGTACTAAAATCAGGTTTTGTCGCGGATCTTCCGAACAAATAAATAATTGCCCGGGAGGAATTGCAATATCCAGAGTAGATGAGGTTTTATTGGTAATTGTGATGTCCAGTAAACCGTCATTGACTCCCTGTCCGTTACTCGTTACAACGACATTGATCTTTTTAGCAGAGATCGCTTCCGTCAGAGAGAGTGCAGGTAGTGCAATGAGGGGAAATACTACTGAGATGGCAAGGATCAGATTTTTCATGGAATGAGATTGATAGTTGATTACATAACAGGAAAAAATAAGAAAGGTTACACAAAAAATCAGAGAAGGCATTCTTATTAGGTGGGATTGGGAAATACAAAGGATTTATTCTAATTTTGAATCCGCATGATATTTTTGGAATCAGATAGAATTGACAGGGAAAAATGGGATAATCTGGTACGGGAGAAAGGAGAACACTTTTTTTCTGACAGAAGATACCTGGATGCAGTTGCGGAAAACTGGGGAGTCTATATTCTTGATGATTACAGAGGAGCAATCGTTATTCCTTACCGCTATAAACTTGGATTCAGATGGGTGTATCAACCTGATTTTTATCGGGCAAGTGAATGGCTAGGTGAGTGGAATCAATCTGAAAAAGATCGTTTCTGGTCTGTTTTGAGAGCTGATTTCAGTGAAGGATATTTTGCGCTTGAAGACATCGAAAGAGTTGATTCAGAGATGATCTACCAAACCATTCTTCCGGATGAGCGTTTCAGAAGCTCATATAATAAGCTTGCTGTTCGGATGATTAAGAAAGCAGAAAACAGTACTCTTGAATTTATATCTCAACTGGAGAAAGAAGACTTTTTCCGCTTGATTCTGGAAGAACTTTCTGAAAAAACAGGTGCCTGGAATCCTACAGCTCAAAGTCACTTTACGGATTTGGTAAAAAACTTTTCGGATACAGGTGATTTGGAATACTATGGAGCTGTTTCCGGTGGTGAGTTAGTTGGAGGAATCATTGTTCTGGCACGAAATAATAGAAAAATGTACCTGAAAGGTACGGCCAGAGAAAGAGCTAAAAAGTCCGGGGCTATGTATTGGTTGATGGACAAGGCCATTGAAAATGCCGTAAATCAGAAGTGTATATTTGACTTTGGAGGATCCAGAATAGAAGGTGTTCGTCGTTTTAATACAAACTTTGGAGCACAGGACATACAATATAGATTGGAAGAGTGGTCTACTTCTCCTTTCTGGTTCAGAGCTGTTCGTAACGTTCGTAATACATGGAAAAAGATAAGAAAGTAGTTGTGCTAACAGGGGCTTCCGGTGGAGTAGGAGCTGCATTGTCTGTATTTCTGGCCGAAAAAGGATACCGGTTAGCATTACATTACAACGAACATGCGATTGAAAGTGTTCCGGAAGGAGAGGATGTACACTACTTTCAGGCGGATCTGAGAGATTCAGAACAAATATCGGCAATGATGGATGCTGTTCTTGCTGTTTATGGCAGAATAGATATCCTGATTAATAATGCCGGAATATCACGAAACGGAATGTCATGGAAACTAGATGAGGAAGATTGGAGCGAATCAATTCTAATCAACCTCACAGCACCTTTTCTACTTTCTCAGAAAGCAATTCCGGTGATGCGTTCTAACGGATGGGGAAGAATTATTAATGTGTCATCAGTTGTCGGGCAGACTGGATTTATTGGTACATCAGCTTATGCAGCATCAAAATCAGGCTTATTTGGTTTGACAAAAACGATGGCAAAAGAATTGGCTGCATTCGGTATTACCGTTAACAGTCTTGCCCTGGGATATATGGATACGGGAATGATTACAGGCGTATCGGAAGAATTACAGGAAGAGATTAAAAAACAAATACCCCTAAAGCGTCTGGGGACTACAGATGTTATTACAACAGCTGTAGAGTTTTTACTTTCTGACGGGGCAGACTATTACACAGGACAAACACTAAACCTGAACGGAGGCTTACACTAATAGAGGTAAGCGGAACCACTTTATTTTACTACATTTTCGCTGAAAAATCAGATGAAATCAAAATGAGATAACCCCGACCTAACGTAAAAAGAGGGGGAAATATTTTGATTGAATTGAAAAAAATCTTAAATTGCTCAATAACTGCTTTTTAGGTTCTAATGCCTACCAAGCTAAACTACCTTACGTATGGAAACCTTTACACAAATACCTTTGAGGATATATTCCTCATGTATTCCTCCATAGTTTTGTGTTATTCACCTGATCTTTTTGAGTAGCCCTGACTAAGCTTTTAAACTCAGAAAGAGAAAAAATCTAATAGACCGATTATTAAACAGTCAGAAGTGATTTTTTTCACAAGACACAACGCAACTGAATTATGAAAGAAGCTAACTTTAAACCAGACATATCGGGTTGGTTAAAAAAACGATTGACACCCGGTATATGTATTACCTTATTATTTCTGGGAATAACCAATTTGCTGAAATCCCAGCAGCAGTATGCAACAACTATTATTTCTGAATCTTATGTAACAAGTTCAGGGCATAGTGTAGACGCGAATCCGGCTACCTATTCCGAACTCGAAGCAAGCTCAGGAGTTATTATCGGAATCGGAGGATACTCATCAGATATCGAAATGGAGTTTCCTACACTTGTTCCGGCAAATCAAACAACTTTTGTACGTATCGAAACGGATGATGATATCCTGTCCAGCCTGTTAGGAGGGACACTTGGTGACCTGTTGTCAACAGTGGCAGGAGTAGCACTGATCGGAAATCAGGAATTTTCTGTTGAGGCGAAGAATGGTGCAACAGTTGTGTTGTCCGGAAATTCGACGAATCCGATAAGCTTTTCAGGAGAACAACTGAAGGTGGTTTTAGATGCAAATAATCACACGTATCTGGCTATTACGCCTGGTCAACCCTATCAGAGTATCAGAATCAGTAACCATGTAGGTAGTCTGATAGGATTGGGAGTGAAAAAGCATATGAAAGTCTGGGACCCGTATTATGTTGTTCAGGGAGCAAGCTGTATTCAGCCTCAGTTTACTTCTTATGACGCAGCAGGTATTTCACTGGAGGTTTTAAACCTCGGAGGAGGTGTAAATGATCTTGAAAGAGCAATTGATGGAAACTTAATGTCTCATTCAACACTTTCGTTGGGAGTTGTGGGAGTAGCCTCAAATATTACGCAACGAGTGTACTTTGAAGGAGTCTCACAACCGACAGATATGTTTGCGGTGAGATTGGGGATAGATCCTGCTGTCTTGGCAATTACACTGGGGCAGGGAATTGAGATCAGTACAAGAAATGGTGTAAATCTGGTCACAACGGATCAGTTGACTGATTTGGCAACGCCGGCTGATATAGCAGCCATGCAAAGTGGTCAGCCTGCGACGTTGTATATTTCACCTAACGCTCCGATAGATAGAGTAGTGGTAAGGCTGAACGGAGTCCTGAATGTGGCAGTAGCGCAAACACTGGATGTTTTTGAAGTGTATAAGATTTCTCAGTCTCCGATATTTAATGTAAATAGTTCAGATACGATAATTTGTACAGGAACAGTAGCAAATCTGGTATCCGATGCAGTCAATCCGTCAGATGAAATCAGATGGTATGATGACAGTACCGCGACAACACCTATTGCGATTACAGGATCAGGTGTGCCTTTTACAACAGGATTGTTGTATTCGGATACCACTTTTTACGTAGCATCAGGAGTCCCGGGCTGTCCGAGTGAATCGCTTCGGATTCCGGTTGAAGTAAAAGTAATGCAGGGACCTGACCCTTCGAATATTTCTGTTCCTGTAGATCCGCAATACTGTGCCGCAGATGTTGTAGACCTTGGAGCTTCAAGTACCTCAGGAGTGAATTTTCAGTGGTATCTTACACCAGATGGAACTACACCCATATTTTCAGGTCAGCAGACAGGAAATCATACATTTATCATCCCGCATAGTGACTCAATATCTATCTCCGGGTTGACAACGGCTGATTCTCCTTTTACACTATATGTTGCTGTGCAGGACACAGTTACCGGATGTTGGAGTTCCCCCGGAGAATATGCTTCGGTTACGATTACGATCATAGATGAACCGGCTCCCACAACAACTCAGGCAACACAGTCATTCTGTGCTGAAGAAATGGCTACTATTATGGATTTACAGGTGAATGAATCCCCGCTTAATTGGTATGACGCTCCGGTCGGAGGAAATTTACTTACATCCGGAACCTTACTGCAAAATGGAACGAACTACTATGCAAGCTGGTTAGGAGGAGTATGTGAATCTTCTCAGCGTTTGGAAATTGAAGTGGTGATTCAGGATGAACCAGCACCGGTTACAACTGATCCGCAGCAGCATTTTTGTGCGTTGGATAATGCTACAATTGCAGATTTGATTGTAACCGGTACTTCCATTAACTGGTACGACGTAAACGGAAATGCATTACTTCCTTCAACAAGTCTTTCGGATGGAGAAACTTATTTTGCCACAGAACAAGGAGCCGCTTGTGAAAGTTCGGATACACTAATGATTACAGTTTCAGTATCCGATCTTCCGGCTCCGACAACAGATGCCGCTCAGCAGGAGTTTTGTATAGCAGATAACCCGACAATAGAGGATATCCTTGTAAATGAAACAACATTGGTTTGGTATGACGGAGGAGGAAATCCTATTGCTCCGGGTACGCCGCTTACAGACAACACCAGTTATTATGCTGCTTTGGTAAGTCCTAATTGTGAAAGTACAGATCAGTTGGAAATACTGGTGACTTTTGAGCAAGTAGCAGCGCCAACGGCAGATGAAGAAAATCAGGTGTTCTGTGCTCCGGGTAATGGATCTGCTGCGGCAACTGTTGGTGACATCAGTGTTAATGAAGCGGATATTGTCTGGTATGATGCTCTTACAGGTGGTTCGGTTGTTGATCCTTCCACACCATTAACACATGGAGATATTTATTATGCTGCACAGGTAGGTAACTCATGTGAAAGTACCTCCCGGCTTGAAGTAACAATAGCTATTGAAGATCTTCCAGCTCCTACAACGTCAGAAACAACACAGAGTTTTTGTACGGCGTCTAATCCGGTCGCTGTAGATATTGAAGTTAACGAAACCAATGTCAATTGGTATGATGTTGAAGGAAATCATATGACAGAGACAAGTGAATTACAGGATGGAGCAACGTATTACGGAGTGACTTCAAGTGCACATTGTCAAAGTAACGATTCCCTGGCAGTAACCATAATAATTGAGGATATGTATGGAGCCGAGATGACAGGGCAATTAAGTGGTATCTGTATTACCGATACAATCGAATATTCAGCTCCTGCCGGAATGGATAATTATGACTGGAGTGTTGTCGGTGGGACAATAGTAGCCGGAGGAACATCATCCGATCATTCTGTGTGGGTGGTTTGGGAAAATGCACCTGTAACAACAATTGAAGTCGGATATGGAACCGGAAACGGTTGTACAATGAGGATGGAAGAAGTTGCTGTAGCATCCTCTGTCATTTGCTCGGATCTTGAAGTAGAAAAAACAGTGAGTAACCTGAATCCTTTTATCGGAGATGAAATTGTGTTTACGATCACAGTGACCAATACCGGCCAGGATGAATTTTCTGAAATAGAGGTGGATGAAGTTATTCAGAGTGGATTTACATATGTTGAAGATGAAGCTACCCACGGAAGTTATGATGTGGTAAGCGGTATCTGGACAATAGAAAACCTGGAAGCAGGTGGTACAGCTGTCCTGTTGATAACAGTTACTGTTAATGCAACAGGAGATTACAGCAACGTTGCATCTATTGTTCCAAATGGAACCATTGATGATACAGATCCGGATAATAATAGTTCCGAAGTTATTGTAGAGCCTAGCTGTCTGACAGTTTACAACGAAATTTCTCCGAATGGGGATGGGGTGAATGATGTACTCTATGTTGATTGTATAGAGCAGTTCCCGAATAACTCGATTATCATTTTTAACCGTTACGGAAACAAAGTGTATTCTGTTGAAGGGTACGAGAATGATTGGGGAGGAGTAGCGAATGTCGGAGGTGTTGTTGGCAAAGGAGAACCACTACCAGCCGGAACCTATTATTATCTGTTGAAGGTAGAAGATGAAGAGTTCGAAACTTCAGGATGGATTTATATCCTGAGATAGTACAAACAGACAAAAGACATTCGTTATGAAAAAGACAATATACAGACAGTTTTTAGGTGCCTGCATGCTCTCACTATTTTGGAGTTTGGGAATTAAGGCACAACAGCAGGTTCAGTTTACACAATATATGTATAATACCATGATGGTAAATCCCGCTTATGCCGGAACAGGAAGTAAGTTGGATGCACTGTTTATTCACCGTTCGCAGTGGGTGGGGCTTGATGGAGCCCCACGTACTCAAAATGTTGGGGTAAACGGAGCTGTTGGTAACATACTTGGTTTGGGACTGAACTTTATTAATGACAGGATTGGTCCGTCCAATCAGGCATTTCTTACTGCAGCAGTATCGGCTCGTATTCCATTGAATGAAAAATTGAGACTTTCAGTGGGGCTGAACGGAGGTATGGATTTTATTAGTGTGGACTGGTCGAAAGGGCAGGCGCAAAATCAGAATGATGATGCGATGATGCAAAATAATATCCGGAATCGGGTGAGACCTGTAATTGGAGCGGGTGTATACCTGTATGCTGATAACTGGTATTTTGGTGTGTCTTCCCCTACTTTTATTCAAAGAGATAAATACGGAGACTGGAATGAGGCTTCTATAGACAGCAGAGTGCATTGGTATGCAATTGCCGGATATGTATTCCGTATTGGGGAAAATGTCAAATTGAAACCGGCTATCCTTGCTAAAATGGTGAAAGGAGCTCCTCTTACCATTGATGCATCTTTGAATGCCATGTTTAAAGAGCAGTTTACGGTTGGATTAGGATACCGGTATCATGATGCCGTAGCATTATTATTGGGATACACATTTAAGAAAATGTTGTTTCTGGGATACTCGTATGATATTAATCTGACAAAACTGAGAGGGTATAATTCAGGTTCGCATGATATCATATTGCGCTATAATTTGTTTGGTAAAGAAGCAGGAGCACGATCCCCCAGATTTTTTTAGAACTAATACAAAAAGATTACATTATGAAAGGTTTAATTTACATATTGATTTTTCTATTCGTACCTGTTCTGATAAAAGCCCAGGATTATGGTCAGGCGGATAAAGAATATGCCATGCTGAATTATGACAAGGCTATTTCCGGGTACGAAAAATATATCTCCAAATTAAAAAAAGGGAGTCCTGATGGGAAGGTGTTGATCAATTTGGCAAACAGCTATTATATGGTCAAAGATTACTCCAATGCCAGAAAATACTACAGTCAGTTGTATTCAATGTATGGAAATAGCATGGAAGAGAAGTTATTCATTCGAATGATTAGCTGTATGAAAGCTGCCGGAGATAATGAGCGTGCAGATGAACAGTTGAAATCTTATTATTCGGGCAATCAAAAGCGAATAAAAATGATGGGCTTCCAGCGAAACCGATTGGATTCATTGAAGACAGAGTACAACAATGTCGTTAACCTGAGTGTGAATAGTGATAAAGCGGATTTTGGTGTAGCACTTTTCAGAAATGAAGCTGTTTTTGCATCTGCCAGAAATCCTGAAGGGAAAACAACCGGAGAGGGTGCGACTTATTTGAATTTGTACATAGCGACAAGAAACAGTAATAATGGGCAGTTGAGTAATCCGAAAGAGTTTATGCTGGATGTAAACTCAGACTATCATGATGCTACATTGACATTCAGCGAACCGTCAGGGTACGTATTCTTCTCCCGAAATTTTCTGACAAAGAAAGAAAAACTGGATGCGGATAACGGGGAAGTGTCGAATGTAATGATTATGAAAGGAAAAGTCATGGGAGATCAACTGACAGAGATTGCTCCTTTGGAATTCAATAGTAAAAATTACAATTGCTCGCATCCGTTTGTAAGTCAGGATGGGAAGTTACTTTTCTTTGCTTCGGATATGCCGGGCGGATTCGGACAGAGTGATATCTATGTAGCAGAGCTATTCAATGATGGAAGTACAGGAACACCAATTAATTTGGGGGAAATGATCAATACTCCTGGTGTTGAATTATTTCCCAGCTTATCGGGAGACACTTTGTTTTTCTCTTCTGATGCTCATTATGGCTTTGGAGGGTTGGATATCTTCTGGTCTAAAATGGCAGGTACTACTAATTTTTCAATTCCTGAAAATTTGGGAGAGCCGATCAATAGTAACCGGGATGACTTTGCTTTTATCCGGTTGAATGACCGTACGGGATATCTTAGCTCTGACCGCGTAGGAGGGAATGGAAATGATGACATCTACTGGTACGACATGAAAATCGTTGAACAATTCATAGACTACAGTGGATTGGTACTCACAAAAGGGAGTGATGTTCCGGTTCCGGGAGCAAAAGTAAAAGTGTATGACGCTTTTAATGATCTGATTACTGAATTTGAATCGGACGATGAAGGAAACTTTGAGGTTTCGTTGCCCTGTAATAGTCAGTTTAAGGCTGTATTTAGTAAGCCGGAGTATAGTACGGAGACGGTTGCGATTTCCACACCTGAGAAATCCGGAGAATCAAAAGATAATGATGTACGATTGACCAGCTATTCTTCACTTGTGGAAAAAGACGGAGATATGGAAAAAATCAAAGTAGATCCGATCTATTTTGAATACAATAAATGGGACATAACACCCCAGGCAGAAACGGAGCTCAATAAAATTTTGTTCGCAATGGAGAAATTCCCGAACGTAAAAATTAAGATTGAATCTCACACAGATGCAAGAGGATCGGATAGCTATAACCTCAAACTCTCTGATAACAGGGCGAAATCAACAATGGATTACCTGATTTCTCAGGGCGTCGATCCGAATCGTATTGAAAGTGCTACCGGTTATGGAGAAACACGACTTAAAAATAAGTGCCGTAATGGGGTAAAGTGCTCAGAAGAAGATCATTTTGTAAATCGCAGATCTGACTTTATAGTAATTAGTAAATAGTGTAGTATAAGTTGATTGTGGGACAAAAGGGCGGCCGGTAAAGGCTGCCCTTTTATGTGTATCGTAACTATTGTGCTTTTGTAAGAAGAAAAAAATGAAATAAAAAGCGTATTTTTAATTCAGATTCAAAACAAAGCTGAACATGATAAAAAGCATTTTTTTCCTTTTACCGGTGGCACTGGTTTTGTCCTGTGGCAATTCGAAAGAAAAAGAAACTTCTGCCGAATGTGTAGAAAAACTGAAAGAGGATTGTATTTGTACAATGGAATATAATCCCGTTTGCGGATGTAATGGTAAAACATACGGAAACGCCTGTTCAGCCCAGTGTCATGGTATAACAGAGTACACGCCGGGAGAATGTCCTTAATTTTTACCCAGAATACTTTTCCATTTCGGGTAATGATACAGAATCACCAATAGTGTAACAGCTAACGGAATTCCTGTTTCAACCAATTCGTGCGGACGATTGTCAAGAAACGCGTGTAGAAGAAATATTGTCAGGATAACCGGCATTAAAAGAATTCCTCCTGCCAGACGAGTGCGTGGGACAAGAAGTAATATTCCCGAGAAGACCTCAAGGAAACCAATGATTTTTGTAAATCCGGATTGACAAAGAGCGGAAATAACATTTCGGTATTCCAAAGGAAGTGTACTGTCAGGTCCGTAAACTTTACACTCCGACAAAAAGTGCTTGTTTACTCCTTTGTAAATAAAAAAAAGTCCGAGAGCCGCACTTAGTGCGAAAATAACATAGGATAAATACTTATTCATAACAAGGTTGTTTTTAAGAAATCATAACCAGATACAAGAATAAGTAATTCTGAAATGCGAAGCCAGTGCGGTAAGTTATTTTTAGGGAAAATACCTCAAAAGGGGTAGACTATTATTTTGAAAAAATATAAAATCAATCCGCACAGGCTAAACTGACTTTCACTATCTTTATGCTATGGTTTACGATTTGTCACAACATGGAGGGGTTTTTAATACGTTTGTAGCTGAATTACGTGATGAGCGCATTCAGCAGGACCCCATGCGATTCAGAAGGAATCTGGAGCGTATCGGAGAAGTTTTAGCGTATGAGCTGTCTAAAAAACTACCAATGGAAGATAAAATGGTTACGACTCCTTTGGGACAAAAAGAAATGAAAGTAATCCGTGAACAACCGCTTATCGCGTCTATTTTACGCGCGGGATTGCCTATGCACCAGGGGGTTCTAAATTATTTTGACAGATCAGATTCAGCTTTTATTTCAGCGTACAGAAAACACAAAAATTCGGAGGATTACGATATTAAGGTCGAATATATGGCGTGTCCGGGGATTGATAAGCGGGATCTGATTATTTGCGATCCTATGCTGGCAACAGGAAGCTCTATGGTGATGGTCTATAAATCACTATTAATGAACGGAACACCAAGATCGGTTCATGTTGTAACGGCTATCGCTACACAGGAAGCAATTGATTATACAAGAAGACATTTGCCGGATACTGCATGTATCTGGGTAGGAGGAATTGATACGGAACTCACGGCACAATCTTATATTGTTCCGGGATTGGGAGATGCAGGAGATCTTGCATTCGGAGAAAAATTGCAGGCATAATGTGGATACATTACATAACCCTTGCCGGGTTATCTACTTTTAAATTCATGTTTGCTCCTATCTATGGTAGGGGAGTCGGGTTAACTTTTTTAGAAACCTATATTGTTACGTATCTTGGGGCAGCAGGCACAGCAGTCTTTTTTTATTTCCTTGCCGGTTTTTTTATGCGAAGAGCCGCAGAGAAAAGAACGAAAAAGAGACTGGAAGCTATTTATAATAACGAAGTATTTGTAGACCAGCGGAAATTTACTTTTGTGAACAAGATGGTGGTGAGAGTAAAAAGAACAATCGGGATCTACGGAATATCTTTTTATGCGCCTTTTTTTCTGAGCGTTCCCATAGGAACGATTATTACAACAAAATTTTATGGGAGAAACCCAAAGACACTACCTTTGATTCTTCTCGGACTTGCAAAAAATGCACTGATTACAACTTCGATAGTTTATTGGTTATGGTAACAGATATTTTCTTTGACCTGGACAGAACACTCTGGGATTTTGATACAAATTCAGATACGGCATTACGCGTTGTTTTTGAAGAATTGGGGTTGGATACTGCAATTGAATCAAGAGATAATTTTGTAAAGGATTACATTCGGATTAATGAAGAAATGTGGGATTTATACCGCCAGGGAAAAATATCCAAAGAATCCCTAAGGGTAAAGCGATTTGATGACGCATTGAAACTACACGGGGTCGATAACCAGAAACTGGCAACAGAATATTGTGATCGTTATATTGATTTCTGTCCTGAGTTAACAGCTACTTTCCCGGGAACACATGATATGCTGGAAGAACTAAAAGGACTGGGAAAGAAATTGCATATTATCACCAATGGATTTTCTGAAGTTCAGTATCGAAAACTGAGTAATTGTGGTCTGGAAAATTTCTTTGATGTTATTATCTGTTCGGATCAGATAGGAGTGAATAAACCGGACCCGGAAATCTTTCGGGTGGCGATGAAAAAATCAGGAGCAGCTGCAGCCGCATCTATGATGATCGGTGATCATCCAGAAATTGATGTGTTAGGAGCAAATCAGGTCGGAATTCGAGGTGTTTTATTTGACCCGAATGAACACTATCAACCGCACCCTTCTATGGAACGAATAAAGCATCTGGGAGAACTGCCTTCCCTTGTTCTGGGGGTTGCACTGTAAAGAAAACCGGGAGGCTGTTTTTACTCCGTTTTTACCAGAGATATTTTCAGAGGTAACTTGTTCTTGTGAGGATGAAACAGGTAAACATCCAGCTTTTTCCTATTCAAGCAATTGAATTTATAACGAATGGCCCGGGGAAAGTCATGTGACGGATTCTCAAAAAAGAACTTTTTCCCTTTGGACTGAAAAGCAATTTCCTTACCTTGATTTTGGTTATAAACAGTGGCATAGTAAACAAGGCGTGTTCCATTATAGGTAAGACGTAAATTTTCATGTTTCGTCGTATCTCCGTTATCGGAAATCAGGTAGCCTGTTCCTGTTAATTCGTTAGGGTTCTTACTTTTTTCCCAAACCTCAAATCCTTTGTTATTGACATAACTCCATGTTCCCACTAATTTGTTCGCTTTTTTAGGAAGTTGTTGACCGAATGCAATCGGATACAGAAATAAAAAGAGCAAAGTAGAGCTAAATATGCGAATTTGTAACATATAAAAGGTTTTTCAGAATATCGAAAGTACAGATGTATTTTAGTATTACAGCAATTTACGCGAAAAAAATAACAATTATAAAAGCAGGAATAATTAATAATTCGGGTTAACGACGTAAATATGCGGGGGATGCACAAAAAGAGGTTTCTTTTCGGGGTTCCAAAAGTACAGATGAATTTCGTCGTTTTCTTTTGCCGTTTCCGGAATTTCGAATGCGATAAAGAAAGAATCTGACTGTTTTGTTTCCAGTCGAATCTGATCCCAGGCCTGATAGTATAAAGGTTGTTCATCCTTGATACGCATTTCACCCTGATTTTCCAGTACAGCAACGAAAGGAAGTGAAGTCGTCGCACTATCATACCATCCTTTAGCTTCTACAAGAATATAAGTTCCCGGTTGTCTGAGCTGCTTTACCGGTATGCGAATATCTCCGAAAAACTCTTCTGATAAGGTGTCTTTCTTCCATTGTGTAAAAAGCTCCGGAGAGTTGGATGAGTTATAATTGTGTTCAAATTTTCTACTAAATCCCGGAGATTTTTCCCAGACAGAAAAATCAGCATTAAAGAAATCCTCGTGCCGGACGACTTTCGGATATTTTCTGCGAATGATTTCATATAAAACAGGATGATGACGTCGGTTTAAGCGAGCCAGCATGACATATTCTTCTTGTTCCGCATTCTGAATCAAATCGGATAGATGATATATTTCTTCTGTTTCTTCGATCAGTGTCATTTCGAAATCCTGCGACATGTTTTCTGCCCGACCGTAGTAATTCAGGTAATTTGTATTAGTTACATTGACCAGTCGTATCATCTTGTCTGGGGCAATTTGTTGGTCATATTCGGAGATAAGTCCGGCAACTTCCCGGAAAGGTTCAAAGTGAACCGGACGGGTCAATTTTCCTAACGTCAGTGAGTGTATGGAAAGTAAAACACAAACAAGTACCAATAAGCGGGTATATTTTTGTAAATCAATAGAACTTAGCATGTGTCCAAGCCCAAGAAACAGAAAACCGATGGTAAAGAGTTGTCCGGGTTCTCTCAAAATAGGAGTGTAAAGAATAGATACAGCGTGTCCAGCAAAGTAAATGCCAAAAAAAATCAATAAAGGAAAGGCCGTTAGCTTATCTATTGCCTGTTTATGAGCATAATAAGCAAAAGAAATTCCCCCGGCAATCAGTATGAACAAAAGCTGCGAATCGTTGAAGTACAGTTTAAAGAATTCAAAAAGCCAAAAAGAGCCCGGTTTTCCTAACCAACCCAGCCCCCCTTTTGAAAAATGGTGCAGTGTTAGATCAATATGAGGAATGAAAGCAATGAGCGCCAGTATTCCAGTGATAATAAATCCGGTTAGTTGTCTTTTATTGAGATAAAACAGGGTGATAAAGGAAATGATAGCTGCGCAAACAAAGGCATAATAATGCGAGTACATTGACCCCGTAAGTCCAATGAAAATAAGCAGTAAGCCTTTGAAATAAATTGGTTTTTCAGTTTGATTTCTGTAATCAAGAATGCCATAAACAAGTAGCGTGATAAAGAAAAATCCGGGTGCATACGGCCGACTGAGCGAAGTATGGAGAATCGGGAAAACAAATATTGAAAGACCTGCAACAGCCAGTAAAGCAGCTTGCTTTGAAAAAAAACGAATTCCGGTTTTGTACAACAAAGCGATTCCGCCAAGACCAAATAGCACGGCAGGCAGACGAAATACAAAGGCTGAGTCTCCAAACCAGTGAACCCAGTAGGTTAACAGGATCTGAAAGAAAGCGGGGTGCATATCTCCACCTACACCAACGGAAATAAGTTCACTAAAGTCATGAACATTTGTCCGGTTCCAGGCACTTAGTTCGTCATGAGACATTCCCTGGGTAAGTAGAAAAATCAGCCGGAGAATAATTCCGACTGAGAAAATAATAAAGAAACCGTAGTGTTCCCTGAATGTATCTTTAAGCTTGTTCTGCATGATTTTGCTGCATTGCTTTTTCGTAGAGGACGATACCTGCTGCTACACTCACGTTAAAAGAAGATATCGCTCCGAATAACGGAATTTTAGCTCTTTTGTTGCAGTATTTCATGACTTCGGGAGAAATCCCGTTTTCTTCAGACCCCATTACAATTGCCGTTGCTCCTGTGAGGTCAGTATCGGGGAGAAGACCTTCTGTTTTCTCCGTGCAGGCCACAATCTTAAAATCGTATTGTTGAAGCATAAGAAGAACATCCTGCAAGTGATCTTCACGACATACAGGAATTCTATTTAATGCCCCGGCAGAAGTTTTAATTGCATCCGGCGTAATTTGTACCGATCCGCGAGCCGGAATAATGATAGCATGAACACCCAGACATTCAGCCGAGCGAGCGATTGCTCCGAAATTTCTTACATCCGTAATGCGATCAAGTACCAGTAAATTAGGTGTTTTTTTCTCTTCGAGTAGTGACTCAACAATATCCACCGTTTTGTAATACGAAACCGGAGATATGAACGCTACTACTCCCTGATGATTATTAGCAGTTACTTTATTAAGCTTTTCAACCGGTACAAACTGAAGATTGTAATCTTTGCCTTTCAGTGTCGCTTTCAATTCGTTGAAAAGTTCCTTGTTCATTCCTTTTTGAATAAGGATTTTATTCAATTCCTTTCCTGCTCGGATAGCTTCAATAACGGCACGTACACCGAAAATGTAATCTGTATTTTCTTTCATCTGGATAATCTATAAGTCAAAAGTAAGGAATTGGAACGAAAAGAGGTTATTTACCTGCTTTTTCATTACAGCGGGCACATTCTCCCAAAATCAGGAAATTGGCTTCCTTCTGCGAATAACCGGCAGGAAGGGAAACTTTGGGTTGATTACTGTCATCCAGACATTCTGTTTTTTGACATTTAACACACTTAAAATGAATGTGCTCATGGTTGTGTCCATGGTCATCGTGACAGTGATCTTCGCACAACGCATAACGTTCCAGTCCGGTTTCATCAATAACCTTGTGGATCAGCCCCTTTTCCTCAAATGAATGCAGAGTTCGGTATAAAGTGACCTTGTCCAGATCTCCCGAAAATTCTCCCAGTAAATCGTGGATAGAAAGACCCAGACCAGGGTTCTTCTGAAAGAAATCCAGAATCGAAATTCTTCCGTCTGTGATGCGTAAGCCTTTTTCTTTAAGCCGATTTGCCAAATCCATGTTCAAAATTAGCGAAAATTAACCAAAGCGTAATCCCGGGACCTCTAAAATTATCTTTATATTTGCAACAGGATTGCATATAATGAAGATACTGGTATTCTTTTTACTGCTACTTTCTTTCTCTGTCGCAGGGCAGACGTATTCTCTGAAACTTGAAGTCAGGTCAGAGGAAGATCATGGTTTAATTCCGGGAGCAAAAGTGGAATTGGTTGAAGACCACCAGAAACATTATCTGGCTGAAGGCACATTGGAAATAGAGGTGCAACACCCGACTCATCACCTGCATATTACTTCTTTGGGTTACGAGACAGTCGAAATGGATATTGACCTGGAAAAGCAAACAGCATATACTGTATATATGCACCTGACCTCTATCGAACTAAAGGAAGCAATTGTACAGCATGACATGGTGAGTTCTTCGGACAGGAACGCATCTATTACAATCACAGGAGTGGATCGTGATGCCTTGTTGTTATCGAATGCAGGAAGTTTCGCTGAAAATTTGGAGTCAATTCCGGGGATTTCTTCGATTAATGTTGGAGTTGGGATTGCAAAACCTGTTATACGGGGATTGTCCGGTTTGCGAATACAGGTTGCGGATGCCGGTTTGCGTCAGGAAGGTCAGCAGTGGGGAAATGACCATGGACTAGAAATGGATCAGTACGGCATTGAGCGTCTGGAAGTGATCAAAGGACCTGCTTCAGTTGTTTTCGGACCGGATGCAATGGGAGGAGTTATTCACGTATTACCGGAAGTATGGACCCCTGAAGGGCAGATGCATATTGATTTGTTGGGAGGTGGGAAAACAAATAACGGAACAGGGTTTGGCTCAATAGGGATCAAAGGAACAAAAAAGAATGTCTTTTTTAGTTTGCGTTCCAGCTATAAAGATTATGGTGACATGGCGATTCGTTCGGATTCGTTTAACTACAATACGTTTCGTTTACCGGTTTATGAAGAGCGATTAAAGAATACAGCGGGAAATGAATTGAATTTTTCCGGGGTAGTAGGGTACAAAGGAGATTGGGGAAAGGTATTTGTTAAAGCAAGCCAATACCGCCTGAAGCAGGGATTGTTCAGTGGGGCTATCGGAATTCCACAGGCATACGGATTGGGACATGAAGATGATTACCGGAATATTGAGTTACCAGCTCAACATGTGGTTCACACAAAAGTGGATGGTCACGGGCAGTTCCGGGTGCGTAGAAACCTGATTTCGGTTGATGCGGGGTACCAAAGAAATAATCGACTGGAGAAATCAATGGCGCATTTTCACGGATACTCCCCGGCAATTACATCAGATACGGCACATCGGTTTTTGTTGGAAACCTATCAGTTGCGTACTTCTGTAAAAACGACCTTCAATGTTGCAACAAAACTCACGTATGGTCTGAGTTTACTGTATCAGGAAAACAAAATAGACGGATTCGAATACCTGATTCCGAATTATCGATCAGCTGAAGGAGGTGTATTCGTTTTGTTAGAACATAACTTTACGAAAAAATGGGCGACCAACTTCGGAGTTCGGGGAGATGTAGCAAAAATTGTCTCGGAAGAATACCGTAAACCGGTATATGATCAGGATTTGAATGTTGTGGGAGAAAATCTGCTTTCTCCGGATATAGACCGTTTTTTCTTCAATGGAGGTGCACAGGCAGGGTTTAGTTATCATCCCAATCACAATTCCAATATCAAATTCAATTTTGGAAAAACCTATCGGTTTCCCAGAGCCGTTGAATTGGCTGTCAATGGGGTACATCACGGAACTTTTCGCCATGAACAGGGAGACGCAAACCTTCAAACAGAAAACGGATATCAGTTTGACTTGAGCTACGAGTTTCACACCAATACCTTTTTACTGACGTTGTCTCCTTTTTTCAACTATTACCAGAATTTTATTTTTCTGAGAGCTTCAGGAGCTTTTTCTCCCTTACCCGATGCCGGACAGTTGTATAAATACACGCAGGCAGATGCTTTTCTTACCGGGGGAGAGTTGTTGGTTGAATATCATCCATGGAAATGGTGGCATATAGCAGCAAAAACACAATATGTATATGGGTATAACCTGAATTCTTACCGGAATCTCCCTTTTATTCCCCCGTTTGAAGCCACGTTGGAATTTGATTTTATTATGGAAATGAAAGGGAGATTAGAAAAACTCTTTTTTAAACCTCAGGTTACCGGAGTGACTGCGCAAAATAAGGTGGACGTAAACGAGAAAACGACTCCCGGATTTTTTTTGCTAAACGCTGATGTCGGAGCAACTATTCAACTGACTAAAAAGCAAAAGGTGATCGTGTCACTGGGATTCCGAAATATATTGAATACACCCTATTACAGGCATCTAAGTCGATACAGGATTCTGGATTTGACTGAACAGGGATTCAATTTGGTTGGTTCGGTTCGTTTTCCGCTTCAATTCGCTTTTTAATGAATTGTCCATACCTTTGAAGGATGGATTCGAAAGTATATTTTATTACCGGAATTGGTACAGATGTTGGAAAAACGGTTGTCTCGGCGATTGTTTCCGAAGCGCTGCAAGCAACGTATTGGAAACCCATACAATCAGGTTCGGTAGAAGGGACAGATCGTAAAACGGTAGAAGCGTTGTGTTCTGATGCGGTCAAAACACTCCCGGAAGAATATATCTATGAAGCTCCGGTATCTCCGCACCTTGCAGCAGAAATGGAAAACAGCGAAATTGATGTTTCCCGGTTATTACTTCCCGATGTTAAAGGAAATCTTGTTGTTGAGGGAGCAGGAGGACTACTGGTACCGATAACCAGGGGTTTTTTATTTGCAGATTGGATTAAAACGCTTAAAATTCCTGTTATCGTCGTTTCCAGACATTACCTGGGAAGTATCAACCACACGTTACTGACTGTGGCGCAATTGAAACAGCTGGAGGTGCCTGTGGCGGGTATTATTTTCGTAGGGGTGGAAAATACAGATACGGAATCAATCATAGAACAACATGCACAAGTCCCTGTTTTGGGACGGATTCCGGTTGTGGATGAGCTGACACCGGACTTCATTGCTACCGAGGCAAAAAAATTAAACCTGTCCTGATCCGGATAATAAAAGATTCAGAAATATGAGTACTGATATACTGGCAAGAGATAAAAAATACGTTTGGCATCCGTTTACGCAAATGCAAACAGCACCCGACCCTATTGTGGTGGTGAGAGCTAAAGATGCGATATTGACAGATGAATCCGGTAAGGAATATATCGACGTGAATTCATCCTGGTGGGTGAATGTGCATGGTCATGGACGTCCCGAGTTAAAAAAAGCGTTACAAGAGCAATTTGATGAAATCGATCACATTATTTTTGCGGGAGCAACCCATCCCAAGGGAATTGAACTCTCGGAACGAATCTGTAAGTTGCTCCCGGGCAATTTTTCAAAAGTATTTTTCTCAGATGATGGTTCGACAGCAATTGAAGTAGCTTTGAAGATGGTGTTCCAGTTTTGGCACAACCAGGGACAACCCAAACGCAGAATAGTAGCATTGGAAGGAGCCTATCACGGTGATACATTCGGGGCGATGTCAATAGGGCAAAGAGGATACTTTAACGAACCGTTTGAACATTTCTTTTTTGATGTAGACTTTCTTCCTTTTCCGGATGGAACGAATACGGATGAGGTGATTCGAAGAGCGAATGAGTTAGCGGATTCGGGAGAAATAGCAGGCTTGATAGTCGAACCTTTGGTGCAGGGGTCAGCCGGAATGAGGATGTATTCCGAAGAGGTGTTGGATGAGCTAGTCAGAATTTTCAGAAAAAAGGGAGCGAAAATTATTTTTGATGAAATCATGACCGGTTGGGGACGGACAGGAAAAATGTTTGCGATGGAATACTGCACAGAATTGCCGGATATAACATGTGTATCCAAGGGATTGACAGGAGGGGTGATGCCTTTGGGACTTACCATTGCAACTGAAGAGATTTATACTGCATTTTTATCGGAAGATAAATTGAAAGCACTGTTGCATGGTCATTCATATACAGGGAATCCATTGGCATGTGCGGTTGCCTGTGCAAGTATGGATATTTTTGAAACCGATGAATCCAAAGAAAATATCCGAAGAGTAGCCGGGAAAATGGATGATTTTGCTAATCGGCTTTCCAGGCATTCCGGATTCACAAATATACGTGTGCGGGGAACCATTTTAGCCGTAGAACTGGTTGTGCCGGAACAAACGGGATATTTCGCTTCCGTACGAGACAAAATCTATCAGCATTTTCTGGATCACGGAATTTTGTGTCGTCCTTTGGGGAATGTTGTCTTTTTTAATCCACCCTACTGTATAACGGACAATCAGCTAGAGAAGTGTTTTGCTGCTTTGATTGATTTTCAGTAAATTTTCAAAAAAAGTAAGAAAATTTGTAACCTCTTTTTATTTCCTGTTGTCAAAGAGGCAGAAACAATAAAAAACAACAAAAATGGAAATTGAAGGAATTTTAGCATTATTAATCCCGTTTGCAGCAATGGCAATGGCTTTTGGAATTGTCTATTTGAACAGAACACAAAAGACAAAAGAGAAACTGGCGATGTTGGAGAAAGGATTCTCTCCCGAAGAGATCAAATCCGTGTATGAAGCTAAAAGTAAATCGGAGGCCAACTCAGGTTCGGGAAGTAATCCATACCTGTGGATTGGAGCCGGAGTAGGCTTGTTGGTAGGGCATGCTTTGACACTACTCATTCCTATAAATAATACGCTTGCCTATATGACCTGTGCTTTTCTTTTTGCGGGAGTTGCTTTACTTATTCAACGTAAATACGATAATAAAAAATTGAATAATTGACAGACTCGGAACTTATTGATCGGGTTTTAAAAGGGGAAAGGCATGCATTTACCATTCTGGTAAACAATCATAAGGACATGGCTTTTTCTTTGGCACTTCGAATAACAAAGAGTGAAAATCTGGCGGAAGAGGTAGCGCAGGATGCTTTTTTGAAAGTATACACTGCGCTTTCCGGGTTTCGTAAAGAATCCAGATTCACAACATGGTTGTACCGGATTGTTATAAACGCTGCTTACACGAAACTGAGAGAGAAAAAACCGTATGAAAAAGTTCAGTTTACAGATAACTTTATCGAAGTCGAAACCGGGTTGGATGGCTTTGATCGGTTGTCGGTAAAAGAACGGGGAGAAAGTATCAAAAAAGCCCTTGGAGAACTGGAGAAAATGGATGCTGTTATCCTGACTTTGTTTTACCTGGAAGAATATTCGGTCGAAGAAATGGTAGAGACAACAGGATTTTCCAAAGCAAATGTCAAGGTAAAACTGCACCGCGCCCGTAAAAAACTGGCGGAGGTTATTGAGAAAAAATATGTTGAACTTCTGAATCAGTAAACATGAAAGAAGAATTGAAAGCAAGTTTTCGGGAAAGCTTTGTTCAGGAAACGAATGCTGATTTTACAGAAAAGGTTTTGAAGAAAATTGAGGAAAGAGAGCGGATTTCCTGTCGACAACCGGAGCGAGCCGGACTTTGGGTATATCTGATTGTATTTGCCATTATAGGACTTCCGCTTGCATTGGTGATCGGGTATGCCATTTCTTTAAGTCTACCGGTTCAGATCCCGGATTTGGAGGTGAAATTAATCAGTGAGTCGGAAAGCAGACGGATTGGTAACTTTTTTATTGAGATTATGCCCTATACACTCTTTTTACTTGTTTTTTGTTTTATCTCTTTTTGGGAAACCCTAAGACGAGGGAGAAGAGTGAAGATCTGACAGGAGCAATTAGTGCGGTTATTATTTCCTGCAATGACAAAAACAAACTTCGTTATTTCTCCCAAAATCACTAACTTTGACCCCATAAATTGAATTCAGGGAAATGTTTGAAAATCTTACGGACAAAATAGAGAGAGCCTTTAAGGTTCTTAAAGGACACGGACAGATCACAGAGATAAATGTCGCAGAGACACTGAAAGAGGTGAGAAGAGCCTTGCTTGACGCGGACGTGAACTTTAAAACAGCGAAAGAGTTTACACAGTCTGTAAAAGAAAAAGCGCTTGGACGTAACGTATTGACCTCAATATCTCCCGGTCAGCTTTTGACTAAGATCTGCCACGAAGAGTTGGTAGAGTTGATGGGTGGGGCAGAAGCCGAACTACAGTTCCAGGGAAGTCCCGGAATTATCCTGATGTCAGGATTGCAGGGATCGGGTAAGACTACTTTCTCTGGAAAACTGGCTAATTTCCTGAAAAATAAGAAAGGTAAGAAACCTCTTTTGGTAGCCTGTGACGTATACCGTCCGGCTGCAATAGACCAGCTGCACGTTTTAGGTGATCAGTTGGGAATCGAGGTTTTTTCAAATAAAGAAGAGAAAAATCCTGTAAAAATTGCTGAAGCTGCAATTCAGCATGCAAAAAGCAACTCATTTAATGTTGTGATTGTCGATACGGCAGGTCGTCTTGCTGTAGATGCAGAAATGATGGATGAAATCGAAGCCATTAAAAAGGCTTTGAATCCGACAGAGACCTTATTCGTGGTCGATTCCATGACGGGGCAGGATGCTGTCAATACAGCTAAAGCGTTTAATGACCGGATAGATTTTGATGGTGTTGTTCTTACCAAATTGGATGGTGATACCCGTGGTGGTGCGGCGCTTTCTATCAAAGCAGTAGTTGACAAACCGATTAAGTTTGTTGGTACCGGGGAGAAAATGGACGCATTGGATGTTTTCTATCCGCAACGTATGGCAGACCGTATTCTCGGGATGGGAGACGTTGTCTCTCTGGTAGAACGGGCTCAGGAACAATTTGATGAAGAACAGGCTCGTAAACTGCAAAAGAAAATCCAGAAGAATCAGTTTGATTTTAATGACTTCCTGGGGCAGTTGCAGCAGATCAAAAAGATGGGGAATGTAAAAGACCTTTTGGGGATGGTTCCCGGAATGGGAAAAGCATTGAAAAATGTGGATATTGAAGATGATGCGTTCAAACATATTGAGGCGATTATTCATTCGATGACCCCTGCGGAAAGATCGAATCCGGCATTGTTGAACGGAAGTAGAAAGAAACGAATAGCAACAGGTTCCGGAACAAGCATTCAGGAAGTAAATAAATTGATCAAACAGTTTGATGATACTCGTAAAATGATGAAGGTTATGGGGAACAAACAGGAAATGATGAAAATGATGAAGCAAATGAAAAACATGCCGGGCGGAATGCCGGGAATGTAATTCACCTTGATATCGAGAATGGAAGAGGAGTCATAAGTTGGCTCCTTTTTTTATGGATTACGAATTCACTACCAGTTTGTATCCTACTCCACGGATATTAACGATGCGGATACGCTCATCTGCCTCCAACTTCTTACTCCGATTTGAGAAACTGTAAAAACTAATAAGTAGTCAGGTTCAGTTGAGAAGATTTTGGCGATTTTTGTTACGAATTACGCACGTATTTTCTGAGTTGTTATTTTTTGGTCAGAATGATCTGAATTAAAATATTGGTAGAAACAACAATAACATTTTTGTCTATATTTGAAGCCTTTATTTGTTGAGTGGGTTTTACTTTGGAATAGAGTAAAGTTTAATTCAATGGAAATGAGGATAGAATCCACCTAATAAAAATCACAATTATCTTAAGCTACAGAAGATAATTTCAACGGTATAGACAAAGTATGTTAACACAAAAACACGAAGTAACTTTGTTCTCTTTACGGAGGAAAGGATTAACGGTTTCGTTTTTATTCATACTGGTTATACTAATGATAGGGTGTGGCAAACTCTCTAAAACGGAGAAGGGATATGTAACTGATAAAGTTTTCGATAGTATTTATTTCGAAACAGCAGTTACTATTGCTGCTTTAGACCTGAACCGGGCAATAGATATTTCAGATTCGCTGTATAATCATTCAGTATCGGAAAGACATAAGTTAAAAGCTTTAATGTTGTCTTCTACTCTTTTTCAGCAAAAAGGAGAAATTAAAAAATCGATTCAATATGCTGAAATGGCGGATCAAATTGCAGTTCGGAATAAATTCTATGACTGGGAGGCAAGAATAGCAGGGTTTTTATCTACGCAATACAGAAATCTGGAACTTTTTGAACAGGGAGAATTTTATCTTGAGAAAGGGAAAAAAGTTAGTGATAAAATTAAAGAAGAGCAGCAAAAAGTTGTTTACCTGGGAATGATTTACGAGGAAACGGCGTATTACGAAATTGAACATGGAAATTATGAGGCAGCTTATAAAGCTGCTTTAACAGCTGAAGAGTACTTTAATCGTATCACTGACGAGACGAACAAAAACTATTTTTTTGCAACCAATGAGGAATTGTTTGGGAGAATTTGTATCGGGTTAAAAAAATGGGACGAGGCACTGGTGCATTATAGTAATTCTATGGAAAGTCTCAGTAATGTAACGCAGCGGGATGCTGTACTTAGCTGTTTTGTGTATAGCGGACTGGGAAGGGTATATCTTGAAAAAAAAGAAACGGACTTAGCGATAGAGAATCTAAGAAAGGCGGAACAACTTGTTGAGAACTCCAATCATCTGGAGTTGAAAGTAGAGGTGTATAAAACATTATCGGATTATTTCAGATGGGTCGGGAATTACAGTGAGTATACAGTATATCATGATAAATATATGGATGCTTTTCAATTGAGTGAAAAGAAGAAAAAGCAATCCATTGATAACTTTATCAGTTCTGTTCAGTCTCGTGAGCGGATATTGTCTTTCAACCGGAATGTTTTGCTTACGTTGTTATCCGTATTGTTGGTTGTTATGATTTCCAGTATCTTTTTTTACCGACGAAGTAAAAAACGTGATTTTGCACGTTTCAAAGCGGTGATGAAAAAAATACAACAAGAACAGCTGAGTAAAACAGCGACGGAATCGGAATCTGTTGAGAAAAAAGAGCAAAAAAAGGTCCGGAAAAAGATTATGTCGGAAGCTGTCGAATCTAAACTACTTAATGACCTGGAGGAGTTTGAAAAAGGAATAAAGTTTACTGACAAACAAATTTCCCTTCCTGTTTTGGCAGGTATTCTGAATACCAACACAAAATATTTATCGTATGTACTAAATACGCATAAAAATAAAGATTTTAGTACCTACATTAATGAACTTCGGATTAACTACATTATTAAAAAAATGGAAACAGACGAGACGTTTCTTCATTATAAGTTAAGTGTATTATCCAATGAATGCGGTTTTTCTTCGCACAGTAAATTTTCAGCTGTTTTTAAATCAGTGACCGGTTTTTCTCCCTCTGCTTTTATTTCCTATCTGGAAAAAAGTAAAAACGAAAAATAGACGAGTATTTATCATCAATTGAATAGTTGGTTCGAACCCCGTTTGGGAATCTCAAAAGAGTATGTATTCTCTTTTTAACAGTTATTCCTTTTTGTTTTCCGTAAGTAGATTATGGATCATTGTAAAAGAATGAAAATGTTCTTGTGAAGTTGTTTCCATTCTACTTTAGAATCCAACTCAATATTCAGATATTTCTTTTCCATGTACACTTAACCAATTGGTTTAAAACTTATTTAGGCTGTCTGTATTCCTGAATATGGATAGTATTCTTCTTTAATATAAGACGTAAATACTAAATATTTGCACTCCAACAATTAGGCACACTTAAATTAATCAATAATATAAAATGAAACGATTACTTACATTGTTAGGAGTCTCGTGCTTCTATTTTTTTGCGGATGCAGGTCCGACTCATAATACATGCGGGGACGAAATTAGTCTTATCCGGCATCATTATTCAATAAGCTATGGCGATACTATAGAGGCAGGTGTAGCTCTGGAGCACGAAATAAGTACTACCTGGAGCGTTTCTCCTGCTTCGGGCGTAAACAAAGCTTCAGGATCGGGAAAAACAACAGGTGATTTAATTTTTTCTCAACCGGGAAAATATCAGATCACATTCCAGATTCCTGCGCATGGAGACCATCCAGCAAAAACGGAAACAGCTCTTGTTGAAGTGAGTAATGTGAAAATGATATTTGATACACAGAAGATCAGCTTTTCAAGACCACTTACAACCGGAGATGCCTCGGGAGTAATAATGACAGTTCCTGTGGAAGTGAAAACATATGACAGTAAACCATTTGACTATACCACGCGTGAGGTACAAACAACAGGAGTGGGACGTGTTTCTTCGCGTTTGAAAGATGGAAGAGCCATGCTAAAAGAGGGGCAGAACCTACTACCCTTTGAATTGTCAGGATCCATATCTCAGCGGGGAAACATTCAGTTTCGTGTTTATGATGATAAAGGTGAAGCTGTTTTTTTTAATTATTCAATAACAAACTAAACATGAAGAAGAATTTACTTTTCAGTAAAGCAAAATACTTATTTCAGCTTATTGGAACTGGTTGTTTGGCTTTGTTTACAACCAACGGATACACACAACAGTCGGGGTGTAATCCCCTTCAACCGTATGATCAGATTCAGTCAGGTTTTCACACCACAATTGCTACACGCCCGGATGGTACATTTCTGATTTGGGGTAGTGGTGCTCATGCGAATGGAAACGGGAGTAATACAGTTAATCATTTAACTCCTGTTCAAATCGCTCCAAATCCGGGAACGCCTTCTGAAGATTATGCATATACGGGAATTCCTTTATTTGCAACACTTGCCACTCGGGTTAATACCGCTTTTCAAGGTTTTATATTATCTACAGACGGTTTGTGGTCTTGGGGTGCAAACAGTGTTGCTGTAGGTACAGGATTGGATAATGTGGCCGGGTTTTCTCAGATAGATATGCCTGTTGGAGTTACTCCCCTGGATGTGAAAAACATGTCTGCTGCATTTGGTGCGTTGGTAATACTTACTCATTCAGGAGATGTATGGGTAAGTGCTACTCACTCATCATTTAATGGAATTGGAGGAACTACACCTGGAGCAGGGGATAATTACTGGTCAAGAGTAACCAGAAGTATTACAGGAAACCCTCCGCTAAGTGGGGTGACAGAGTTTCGAATAACTTCTGCTGGTGCTTTTGCAGTGACTACTACAGGACAATGGTATACATGGGGGCCAGCAACTTATTTGGGAGACGGTTCGGCTGTAACTGAACGTAATCGGGCTACTCCAATGACAAAGCCTTTTATGGGAAGTCCTGTAATGATAGCTATGACACGGGATTGTTCTACTACAAATCCATCAAGTCTTCCTTCCTCAACACGAGCAAGTTATTTTGCAATTGATCCCGCAGATGGAAAATTATATGCACTGGGTGGTAATACCAGCGGACAATTAGGTCAGAATAATACAGCTGAGTCTACGGGGTGGGTGCCTGTTCAGAACCCTACAAATACAGGAGACCTTGATAATGTAACCTTTGTAGCAGGAAATGATCATGATGCATGGACTACGCAAACGGGAGCAGTAGCATGTATTCTAACCAGTGGGGAAGTGTATGCCTGGGGAAGTAATAATAACGGAATGGTTGGTGGACCAACAGGGACCTCTTTTTATTCTTTACCAAGAATTCCTCAGGGGTTTAATCCCGGAGATATTGCTACATATGTAGAGGTAGGAGGACATACAACAGCAACAATGAAACAGTGTGCTACCCGCTATTGTTATGTTGGACATAAAATCAATGGTTCGATGGGGGATGGAGTTAACTCCGGAAGCCAAATAACAAGTTTTGATTGTGCAAATACTCCGGAAGGATTTATTTGTGGATCAAGTACGTATGATGCCGGTGATGCTCCTATTTCTTATGAAAATGGAAATCCTGCAACGCATTATTATGTTTGTGGAGATGAAATCTATTTAGGGACATTGCCTCCTGATCCTGATAACGGAATGAATAATAATGTCGCATCAGGAGCTAATAATATGGGGGCCAATGGTGATAATGCAAATGGTGCTGATGAAGACGGATTGGTTGAGGCAACACTAATTCATACAGCTACAAATCCGAACTTCTCAACTACATTAACCTACATGAATAATTCTTCTGATCCGGCTAATATTTATGCCTGGATTGATTGGAATGATGATGGGGTTTTTAGCGAAGATGAAAGTTTTATTGCAACAGGTCTTACACCGGATGTTAACCCTCAAAACATAAATCTGAGTTGGACTGGAATTACAACTTCTTGTGGTTACAAATACATGCGTATCCGGATTTCTACAAATGAATTGATAGATGATCCGGGAACAACGAATATTGACGAAAGAAGCTTCTCGCCTCTTATTCATGGAGAAGTAGAAGATTATTTCATAGATGTAGATATTGCTTCAAATCCGTCAGGTGATTGCGATGGAGACGGAGTAACGAACGGTGATGAAATAGCGGACGGAACCAATCCAAATGATCCATGTAGCTTTATCATTACCAGTCAATCTCTTACTCCTGATACAAATTGGGCTACAAGTGATTGTGATGGGGATGGTGTAATCAATGGAACTGAAATTATAGATGGAACAAATCCTCTTGATCCGTGTGATTTAGTAGCGTCCAGTATTACCCTGGCTCAATCTAGTATTTGGTTGGATGGAGATTGCGACGGAGATGGGGTGATTAATGGCGATGAAGTAACGGACGGTACGGATCCGAATGATCCATGTGATTTCATTGTTGCGAGCCAAAGTATTCCACCGGCTGCAACATGGGAAAATGCCGATTGTGATGGAGATGGGGTTACAAATGGGACTGAGGTTACAAATGGAACAGATCCTCTAAACCCATGTGAATTGGTTTTGGCTAACCAGACACTGACACCTGATGTGGCATGGAGTTCCGGTGACTGCGATGGAGATGGTGTGACCAATGAAGATGAAATAACGGATGGGACTGATCTAAATGATCCGTGTGACTATTCGATAACAAGTATAACCTTAACACAAGGTGGTGACTGGAATAATGTGGATTGTGATGAAGATGGAGTGACAAACGGAACCGAGATTACAGACGGAACAAATCCGAATGATCCATGTGATTATAGTGCTGCAAGTCAGGTGATCACAAATGTAGGCGCTATGTGGAATACTGCTGATTGTGACGGAGATGGTGTAACCAATGAAGATGAAATCACGGATGGTACGAACCCGAATGATCCGTGTGATTATACAGTATCAAGTGTAACTCTACCTCAGGGAGGTGATTGGAATGCTGCTGATTGTGATGGAGACGGGGTGACCAATGGTGACGAAACCACTGACGGAACGAATGTGAATGATCCATGTGATTACACAGCTGCTAGTATAACTCTACCTCAGGGAGGAGACTGGAATGCCGCTGATTGCGATGGTGATGGTGTAACCAATGAAGATGAAACAACGGATGGAACGAATCCAAATGATCCTTGCGATTACACAACATCTAGTATAACATTGACTCAGGGTGGAAGCTGGTTAGCAGCTGACTGTGATGAAGATGGAGTAACGAACGGTGACGAGCTTACAGATGGCACAGATCCGAATGATCCATGTGACTATAATGTTTCCAGTCAGGTAATAGCAAACGTTGGTGCAATGTGGAATGCTGCCGATTGTGACGGCGATGGTGTGACCAATGGTGATGAAACCACCGACGGAACAAATGTGAATGATCCATGTGATTACACAGCAGGAAGTATAACATTACCTCAGGGAGGTAATTGGAACGCT
>NZ_BAAAFH010000022.1:422132-422500 GCF_039523435.1 Wandonia haliotis | reverse complement strand
ACGTTTCCAGTCAGGTAATAGCAAACGTCGGTGCAATGTGGAATACTGCCGATTGTGATGGCGATGGTGTGACCAATGGTGATGAAACCACCGACGGGACTAATGTGAACGATCCATGTGATTACACAGCAGGAAGTATAACACTACCTCAGGGAGATGATTGGAACATTGCTGATTGCGATGGAGATGGTGTCACGAATGGTGATGAAGTTACTGATGGAACGAATCCAAATGATCCTTGCGATTACACAACATCTAGTATAACATTGACCCAGGGTGGAAGCTGGTTAGCAGCTGACTGTGATGGTGACGGTGTGACGAACGGTGATGAGCTTACTGATGGCACAGATCCGAATGATCCATGTGAC
>NZ_BAAAFH010000022.1:247644-422122 GCF_039523435.1 Wandonia haliotis | reverse complement strand
ATGATCCTTGCGATTACACAACATCTAGTATAACATTGACTCAGGGTGGAAGCTGGTTAGCAGCTGACTGTGATGAAGATGGTGTGACGAACGGTGATGAGCTTACAGATGGTACAGATCCGAATGATCCATGTGATTATAACGTTTCCAGTCAGATAATAGCAAACGTTGGCGCAATGTGGAATGCTGCCGATTGTGACGGCGATGGTGTGACCAATGGTGATGAAACCACCGACGGAACGAATGTGAACGATCCATGTGATTACACAGCTGCTAGTATAACTCTACCTCAGGGAGGTGATTGGAATACCGCCGATTGCGATGGAGATGGTGTCACGAATGGTGATGAAGTTACTGATGGAACGAATCCAAATGATCCTTGCGATTACACAACATCTAGTATAACATTGACCCAGGGTGGAAGCTGGTTAGCAGCTGACTGTGATGGTGACGGTGTGACGAACGGAGATGAAATTTCTGATGGCACGAATCCGAACGACCCTTGTGATTTTGTAATGGCTAGTCAAACGGTCATACCAAGTACTGAATGGAATGCTGCCGATTGTGATGGAGATGGAGTAACGAACGGTGATGAGCTTGCTGATGGAACAGATCCACATGATCCGTGTGGTTATGCTTCAGGAAGTATTACGCTACCCCAGGGAGGAGACTGGAATGCTGCTGATTGTGACGGTGATGGAGTGACCAATGGTGATGAAGTCACTGATGGTACAGACCCGGATAACCCATGTGATCTTAATTTGGCAAGTCAAACAGTAGCGCCTTCTGCCACTTGGAATAGTGCCGATTGTGACGAAGATGGTGTTACGAACGGTGATGAGCTTACTGATGGCACAGATCCGAATGATCCATGTGATTATAACGTTTCCAGTCAGGTAATAGCAAACGTCGGTGCAATGTGGAATACTGCCGATTGTGATGGCGATGGTGTGACCAATGGTGACGAAACCACCGACGGGACTAATGTGAACGATCCTTGTGATTACACAGCTGCTAGTATAACTCTACCTCAGGGAGGTGATTGGAACATTGCTGATTGCGATGGAGATGGTGTGATCAATGGTGATGAAGTCACTGATGGTACAGACCCGGATAACCCATGTGATCTTAATTTGGCAAGTCAAACAGTAGCGCCTTCTGCCACTTGGAATAGTGCCGATTGTGACGAAGATGGTGTAACGAACGGTGATGAGCTTATTGATGGCACAGATCCGAATGATCCATGTGATTATAACGTTTCCAGTCAGGTAATAGCAAACGTTGGAGCTATGTGGAATGCTGCTGATTGTGACGGTGATGGAGTGACCAATGGTGACGAAACCACCGACGGAACTAATGTGAACGATCCATGTGATTACACAGCGGGAAGTATAACATTACCCCAGGGAGGTGATTGGAACGCTGCTGATTGTGATGGCGATGGTGTAATTAATGGTGATGAAGTCACTGATGGAACGAATCCAAATGATCCATGTGATCTTAATTTGGCAAGCCAAACAGTAGTACCTTCTGCCACTTGGAATAGTGCCGATTGTGATGGAGATGGTGTCACAAATGGTGATGAACTTACGAATGGTACGGACCCGAATAGTGCGTGTGATCATGATGCGTCAAGCATTACTCTGCCACAAAATGGTCTCTGGAGTTCCGCAGACTGTGATGGGGATGGCGTAACGAATGGCGATGAAGTTACCGATGGCACAGATCCGAATAATCCATGTGATTACACAGCTGGAAGTATCACACTACCTCAGGGAGGTGATTGGAACGCTACCGATTGTGATGGCGATGGTGTCACGAATGGTGATGAAGTTACTGATGGAACGAATCCAAATGATCCATGTGATTATACAGCTGCAAGTAGTACACTTCCTCAAGGGGGATTATGGAGTAGTGCTGACTGTGATGGCGATGGTGTCACAAATGGTGATGAAATTACAGATGGTACTGACCCGAATAATCCATGTGATTATATGACTGAGAGTATAGTTTTTCCGCAAGGTGGAGTATGGAATGCTGCAGATTGCGATGGGGATGGTGTAACAAATGGTGATGAAGTGATAGGAGGTACAGATCCTAATAATCCGTGTGATTATGCAACAGGAAGTATAACACTGCCTCAGGGAGGTGATTGGAATGCTGCTGATTGTGATGGCGATGGTATATCGAATGGAGAAGAAGTGTCCGGAGGTTCGAATCCGAATGATGCATGTGACCCTAACCCTTGTGGTATTGACATTCCTAATGCCTTTACTCCGGATGGAGACGGAATAAATGATGTCTGGGTGATTGACGGAATTGAAAAGTATCCGGATAACGTGTTAGTTGTGTATAACCGTTGGGGGAATGTAGTCTTCTCAGCAGACGGGTATCTGAATACCTGGAACGGGGAATCAAATAGTAAGTTGAATGTAGGAGGCGAAGAACTTCCGACAGGAACCTATTACTATGTGATCGATACAAAAGACGATACAGTTGGTGTAGTAAAAGGATATGTCTACATCCAACGATAAGAATAAAGATTCTTCAAATTGAAAATAAAAGAAATGAAAAGAATTAAGTTTTTAGTGGGGATTATAACACTGGTGCTTCTAGGAAGCACCAGTGCCACCGCACAACAGGATCCACATTATACGCAGTATTTTGACAATATGTTGTTTATCAATCCTGCGTACGCCGGAAGTAATGGTATGTTAAATGTTACGGGAATTCACCGTGAACAATGGGTAGGATTCGACGGGCGCCCCCGTTCATCGACACTCAGTATTCACTCACCTTTGTCTTATGAGTCCGTAGGGCTGGGATTGACAGCCGTAAACGACAACATCGGACCAATGAATCAGACAATGTTTTATGCTGATTTCTCGTACACACTAAAATTCAAGAATCATAAAGGGAAGCTTGCTTTTGGGCTAAAAGGAGGAATTAATCTGATCAACATTGGCAGGGAAGGACTGAATACCAATAATCCGAATGATCCGAAGTTATTACAGAACATTCGTAATAATGTTAACCCGAACTTTGGATTTGGGATTTATTATCATACACCTCAGTTTTTTGTAGGAATAAGTACTCCAAAAATTATGGAGCAAAGTTATGACCAACTGAATACTACGAATTTGGAAAGACGCCATTATTTTGGAACTATCGGAGGTGTTTTTGCCGTGTCGGATAAGTGGAAACTGAGACCAACTTCGCTCATTAAAATTACGGAAGGAGCACCGTTGAGTCTGGATGTATCTTTAGCCGCAATTTATAATGAAAAATTATGGTTCGGAGCAAACTACAGATTAATGGCGGCCTTTGGTGCTTTTGTACAGGTACAGCTTTCTCCTCAACTCAAAATTGGTGTTGCAAGTGATTTTGGAACCCAGAAATTGAGAAATTATAACCACGGATCATTTGAAATCCTGTTGTCGTATGACTTTACATTCAAGAAACAAGGAATTCGTTCACCTCGCTATTTCTAACCTAACAAACAGACAAAGAAAATGAAAGCAATACTAGTAATTATAGCATGTGTCCTGTCATTGTCCTTGTTGGGACAATCCGGGAAATTGAAAAAGGCAGATAACTATTTTGAACGATTATCATACGCATACGCCGCGGAATTGTATGAAGAGTTGATTGGTTCAGAAGTGGATAGCCCTGAACTAAAAAGTAAGTTAGCGTATAGTTACCTGAAAATGGATAATTATACAGAATCTGTGAATTATTACAGTCAGATGATAACTTCTTCGGAGGCTAAACCGGAAGATTATTACAACTACTCATACGTTTTGAAACAGACAGGAAATTATACCGAAAGTGATAAATGGATGAATACGTATAGTAATCAGGTAACTGCGGATTTAAGAGGTCAGTTATTTCTAGAGAATACAACGTATAAGTCCAGAATTGAAAAAAATCAACCTTTCTTTTCTCTGGAAAATTTGTCTTTGAATACGTCCTCTGCCGATTTCGGAGGATATTACAATTCGTCTCAGGATCAGCTCTATTTTCTTACAGCAAGAAAGAAAACGGCTTTTGTCAAAAAAGAATGGTCATGGGATGCCAAACGATTTCTTGATGTATACAAAGCTTCCGTAAGCCAGGACCAGAAATTAGGAGATCCTGAGCGTGTATCGAAAGTAAATACAAAATTTCATGAAGGACCATTGACTTTTTCACCGGACGGTTCTAAGGTGTATTATACAAGAAACAATATTTCATCAGGAAAGAAGCGTCGTGACGGGCAGCGGATTCAGAATCTTAAAATTTATATTGCTAAAGTTGACGAAAAAGGAAAATGGGTAGATGAAGTAGAATTCCCGTATAATTCGACAAACTATTCAATCGGGCATCCTGCTATTACCCGTGACGGGAAGACAATGTATCTGGTATCTGATATGCCCGGAGGATTTGGAGGTGCAGATATCTACAAAGTACAGATTCATGAGGATGGCACTTTCGGGGAGATGGTTAACCTGGGGAAAGAAATCAATACGGAAGGACAGGAAATGTTTCCGTTTATAGATAGCGAAGGAAGATTGTTTTTCTCTACAGATGGTCATCCGGGATTGGGAGGACTTGATGTTTTTGTAGCACTTCCTGACGGAGACAAAACAGGGAAGATTCATAATCTGGGATTACCCGTTAACAGTCAATATGATGATTTTGCTTTTAGTATGTCAGATGATTTCAAAACAGGATTTCTTTCTTCGAACCGGGAAGGAGGAAAAGGAGGAGACGATATCTATGCGGTTCAATTAATTCGTCCGTTTGTATTCTCTATAACGATCAAGGGAACAGCAAAAGACAAAAAAGGAGAAAAAGTTCCGTTTGCAACCATCGAACTGAAAGATGATGCAGGGAATACAATAGGATCAGTTAAGGCTGACGAAAATGGAGCGTATTCTTTTGAAGCGGATTATGAAAAAAACTATATTCTGGAAGGTACAAAGAAAGATTATTTTGACGGAAACAACCGGGCAAGTACCTACACCGACGAGCAGGTTGTCATTGCAGATGTTGTGTTGGAAAAAGATCCCGGACTGTCTTTGTATGCAATAATTACAGATAAAAAGACGGGGAAACCGTTAGAAGGGGTACAGATTAATCTTGTTGATAACATGACGGGTAAATCCAAGAATATTACTTCTCCTGCAACCGGAGATTTCCGGGAAGCTTTGTTTGGTAAGAAGTTAAATGACAGGGGAAGTTATAATCTGGTACTCCAGAAAGAAGGTTATTTCTCTAAGACAGTAACCTATAATACACTATTTGATCAACCCGGTCAGTATGACATTCATGCTCTTCTTGATTTAAGCATGGATCCGGAGGTTAAAGATTTGTCCGAGATGATTCAGATCAACCCGATCAATTTTGATTTGAACAAATATAATATTCGTCCGGATGCTGCTACGGAGCTGGATAAAATCGTAGAAGTGATGAATAAGTATCCGAATATGGTCATTGAATTAGGATCGCATACGGACTGTCGTGCTTCAAAAGCGTATAATATGAAATTATCGGATAGACGGGCCAAAGCCTCTGCGGAATATATTAAAAAGAGAATTACAGATCCTGAACGCATTTATGGAAAAGGATATGGAGAAAGCCGGTTGTTGAACCATTGTGAATGTGAAGGAAGTGTAAAATCGGACTGTACGGAAGAAGAACATGAAAAAAACAGACGAACTGAGTTTAAGGTTATCTCTACAGGTGATGACAAGTTAAAAGTGAGTAACTCCAGTACAGACAGTTTCTAAAATTGGGTGGGTGATATAGGATAAGCTGATTTTGTTAAGTTAAAAGAAGAGGGGGTACTTCTTCTAATGTGGTAATATGTAGAATAAAGATGTAAAACGAAGCTTGTTTTTATTACCGCCTGATCAAAAAAGGTAGCGGGATTCATTTCCGCTACCTTTTTGTTTTGTAGAGATAAAAAGGGAAACACTAATTATATGCACAGTCGCAACCGTCTTCTGTTTCAAAGGTTGTTTTTGCATTTTTCCAATCTTCACAATTGTCAAATCCATCTACACATTTTTCGCCATTGATCAGGTGACCATACTGCCCCTGACAATTCGTACATGTATAACAAGTGCTGGGTTCACCGCAACTGGAATCATCCTTGTTGCAAGCTGTTAGTAATACTAGACCGGCCCCAAGTGTGAGACCTATCAGGTTGAATGTCTTTTTCATCGCTTTTCTTTCAAAGTTGAAATAATTTCAAAGACACGTCAATACGGCATTTGTCCTATTTTTTAGCTACTTACCAGTGTTTCCTGAATTGACAACCTGAACTGCTTTTTGCATACGTTCCAGTTTGAAGGTAATTTGTCCTTCCAACTCGTTCAATTGTTGGATGTATGTTTTTACTCCCTTTTCATTCTGTGCAAGATGTTCGGTATGAAGTGTAATTGTTTTTCGGATACCTTGCAGTTCTGTTTCAAAATGCTCGTTAGCCGATTGTATGCGTTCGTGCAGGTACGAAAGATTCTGTTTTCGTGAAAAGATACGGTCAAGCTGAACGATAAAACGATCTGCAATTTCTTTTTGTTCTTTGAAACGATCCAACAATTCCGTAATCCAGGTGACATATTTCATTTTGACCGATTTTTTCTTGGAAGTGTCATAGGAATTCCGGTGTTTATCAAACTGATACGTAAGTAAACTAAGATCAAAACAGGCAACAGTAAACGAATGGAGAAAAGCTTTGGAAGCGACTTCCAGATGTTGTGTTAATTGGTCATGATCTGGTTTTGTCGTGTTAAATACGCGTATGTGATGATCAATGGAGAGACTATTGTAATTAATCGGGGAAGTTAATACAAGACCGTCCAGAGAGCGCAGGCGGGATAGTGCCACGTACACCTGTCCGGGAGCAAATGCCTTACTGGTATCAATAACTGCTTTATCAAATGTTAATCCCTGGCTTTTGTGAATCGTTATGGCCCAGGCAGGCTTGATCGGAAACTGGCTGAATGTACCGATAATTTCCTCTTCAATTTCACCGCTGATTTCATTGACTGAATACCTTTTGTTTTCCCACTGATACCGGTCCACAGACACCGATTTTGATCCGTCATTAAAACCAATGGTAATTGTATTCCCTTTGATGTGTTCTATTTTTCCGATTTTTCCATTGAAGTAACGTTGTGCTCCTGTAATATCATTCTTGATAAACATGACTTGAGCTCCGGTTTTTAATTCCAGTTTGTGATCAATGGGATAGGAGTTTTCTGAAAATATCCCTTCTGTTTCCGCTTCAAAAAAGTGAGAGGGAGTGTTCAGCTTCTCCATTTCTTTTTTGTTCAGGTCATCCGCCTGAAAATTATGTGTTGTAAGTTGAATGAAATTATCTTCTGAATCCGGTTTGAAATCCGGTCGGTAATAGCGGTTGAGTAGATCAATATCCTGACGGGTAACAGAATTATTTCTGAGATTATTCAATACGTTGATGAATACATCGTCTCCCTGACGATATACTTTTTCCAGCTCAATGAAAACAGGAGGATTGGATCTGAGAACATGTGCGTCAAAAAAGAAAGGAGTCCGGTAATGTTTACTGAGAATACTCCACTCACTGTCCTGAACGACAGGGGGGAGCTGAAGTAAATCGCCGATAAATAACACTTGTACACCTCCGAAAGGTTTGATCTTCTCCCGTCTGACGTGCCGGAGAATCGTATCAATCGCATCCAGAAGATCGGCTCGCAGCATACTGACTTCATCAATAATCAGTAACTCCATATTGCGAAGTACCGAGCGTCTTACCTCATTCATTTTTAAAGAGGAGAGTAAAGAGGATGGTGTATGAATTTTACTGTTTATGGAATAAGTTGAAAAATTTTCTTCAACAGGAACAAAGCCTCCAAAGGGGAGTTGAAACAACGAATGCAGCGTTGAACCTCCGGCATTGATAGCTGCAATACCAGTAGGAGCCCCAATTACTGTTTGTTTGAAAGTGCTGTTGTAGATTTCCTTCAGGAAAGTGGTTTTCCCCGTTCCGGCTTTTCCTGTAAGAAAAACACTGGCATTGGTGGTGTTGATAAATTGGGTTGCAAACTCAACATTTGTACTCATTTTACCTTCTTATTCCTGATTTTCTGTTTCTTTTCGTTCGCCTAATAATTTCACAAGATCTTCTTTGTATAAGACTTCCTTCTCAATAAGTGCTGCGGCAACAAGGTCTATTTGTTCGCGGTGTTCCTGTAAAAGTGCTTTTGTTTTTTCATAACAGCCCCGTATAAATGCTCTGGCTTCTTCATCAATGAGCTTGGCAGTGTCTTCTGAATAAGGTTGTTTCAGGCTGTATTCATTTTGTAAATCTTTAAATGAAAAAGGGCCGATCTTTTTGTTCATTCCGTACAGGGCGATCATAGAGTAAGCCAATTGAGTAGTTCGCTCCAGGTCGTTTTGTGCCCCGGTAGAAATGTCTCCGAAAACAATTTCTTCAGCAGCCCTTCCGCCTAAAGTCATACAAATGGTGTCAACCAACTCTTCGTAAGTATATAGATTTTGTTCTTTGGGCAAATACTGAGCAAATCCAAGTGCTGCTAATCCGCGGGGAATAATTGAAACCTTTACGAGAGGATGCGCGTGTTTCAGATACCAACCGCATAGGGTATGTCCGGTTTCGTGGTAAGCAATAATTTTCTTTTCTCTGGGAGAAATCAATTTGTTTTTCTTTTCCAGTCCACCTACCACCCGGTCAATAGCCGAATTGAAATCTTCCATTTCTACCTGTTCTTTCTTCTTTCGTGCAGCATGGAGAGCAGCCTCGTTACAGACATTCGCAATTTCAGCCCCGGCAAATCCGGGAGTTTGAAGTGCTAACTTTTTAGCGTCAACATCAGTGCCGAGCGTTAACTTTTTTAAATGGACCTTAAAGATTTCCTCGCGACCATTCAGGTCAGGTTTATCAATAAGAATCTGTCGGTCAAAACGTCCGGGTCGTAATAATGCACTATCCAGTAAGTCAGGACGATTGGTAGCTGCGAGAATAATAACTGTTTTATCACTGCTAAACCCATCCATTTCAACGAGTAACTGATTTAGTGTGTTCTCCCGTTCGTCATTCGTTTGTGTTTTTGACATGCTGCGTGAACGCCCAATAGCTTCAATCTCATCTATAAAAATAATACAGGGAGCTTTTTCTCTTCCGTTTTTGAACAGATCCCGTACACGTGCGGCACCGACTCCGACAAACATTTCTACAAAGTCAGATCCCGATATGGAAAAGAAAGGAACCCCGGCCTCTCCTGCCATTGCTTTGGCCATAAGCGTTTTTCCGGTTCCGGGAGGTCCTGTCAGGAGTACGCCTTTCGGAATCTTTGCCCCCAGTTTTTTATATTTTTCAGGATTTTTCAGAAAGTCAACTACTTCCATTACCTCTTCTTTTGCCTCATCCAGTCCGGCGACATCATCAAAAGTTACATTTATTTGATCCTTTCCATCAATCAATTGAGCTTTTGATTTTCCGGTATTGACAAAAGGATTAACTCCTCCGCCACCACTTCCGGACATTCGTCTGAACACAAATAGCCAGATTGCAACAATAATTACAACAGGTAGTAACCACGAAAAAATAGTGCCAAACCAGTTTTCCCGTTTTTCAAAAGTCGCACTGATCTTTTCTTCCGGAGGAAAATCTTTTTGGGCTTCTTCCAGTTGTTGCTGAAAAAAATCAACTGAGCCGATGGTAAATACGTATTGGGGTCCTTTTGCGTGTTCTTTTACCTTTTTATGTTCTTCTTTTTGAAGCGCTTCTTTTGTCAGGTAGACTTCAACCGACTCATTGTTTACTACAACTATTTTTTGAACTTCTCCATCGTTCAGCATTTCCGACCGGAAGGTTTTCCAGTCTGTTTCTTTTGGTGAAAGCGATGTGTTCAGGTAAGAGTAACCGAAAAAGATGACCAGAATAATAACGTATACCCAGATAAAGTTAAACTTCGGTGTTGGGTTAAAGGGGGTTCGGTTTTTGGAGGTATTATTCTGACTCATATTTTCTATTTCTTCTGCGAATGTAAAAAGAGAGCTGATCTGATCAACTGACTTTCGTCAGTAACAAAAGAACCACTCGAAATCAAGTGGCTCTAACTTACTAAATATATCTGAATTTTATTTCGGACTTTCCGACGTTTTTGCCGGTGTAGCCTTTTTCATTTCACTACGTTGAACAGGTACCATCTTAACCTCTTTCTTCAACCCCTGACTTTCCGTCTTCGTAACCGGCTTTTTAGCAGATGTTTCATTGCGAACCGGCTCTTGTTGTTTCACCTTTTCTTTTTCTTGTCCGAAAGTGAATCCGGCACTTGTTAGTATCGCAGCGAGAGCGAAAAATTTTATTGTCTTCATAGTTTATTCTTTTACGAGATACAAGTTACTATTTTTTTATTCATCCAGTAAATAATTCTGGATTATTTACGCTCCGGAGTAGGTTTTCCTCTTCCTTCTTTTCCATGAGCTTCCACTTTTTGCGGATGATGCATGTGCTCTTTTTTATGTTCGGTTTGCTTTTTTTCGCGCATTTCCTGCATCTTTTTTTGTTGTTCAGGTGTAAGAACAGTCTTTATGGCTTGTTTTTCTTCTTCTTTGACCTGTTTCATTTGCTCATGGAGTGCCTTGCGCTTTTCCATTGCTTCCTGATGAATGGCACGGATCTTAGCTGATTGATCAGGAGTTAATTTCAACTCTGCTTCCATTTTTTCGAACTTTTTCTCCATGCGTTCCTCATGAGGTACTTTTTCTTTTTTTTCCTGAGCGTTTACATTACCAATCAGTAACCCGAAAGTTGCTATACTCAACACGATTAACTTTTTCATATCCTGAATTTTTATTGTTTTACAGTAAGATACAAGAAAATATCGTGCCAAACTTTTCTGTATTTTAGTAATTAACTATTTTTAACAATGCTTAGAATCTACGGATATATCGGTCTTTTTTTTCTGATTTTGGCGGGATGCCAGACAAAAACTCCTTTGGAAAAAGTGTTGAGTTACCCTCCGGATGTTACGAAAATCAATTTGAGTTATTCCTTTATGGATAGTTTACCCGAAGAGATTGGAATTTATTCAGAACTGAGAGTGCTGCGTTTATTCAGGAACAGATTTGTTACGCTTCCTGAAGAAATCGGTAATCTGAAAAAGTTGGAAATCCTGGTTCTGAGTTCTAATAACCTGGAAAAACTTCCTGCATCAATCGGAAACCTGACAAATGTAAATGAATTGTCTTTACAGTACAATAACCTCCGATCATTACCCGCAGAAATCGGGAAGATGAAAAATATCGAACTCCTTCGGCTAAATAATAATGAGTTGGATTCGCTCCCGGACGAGATCTGTGAACTGGAAAACCTGAAATATCTTTATTTGGGAAGGAATAACCTGAGAAAACTCCCTGATAGCATTGGTAAGCTCAAGAATTTGCGTATTCTGGATATAGGTCTGAATCATCTTACCGAATTGCCGGAGAGCATTGGAGAGTTGGAAAATCTTACAGAATTACACGTCAACAGTAGCGGCCCGTTATTGGATTTGCCGGAATCTCTTTGCTACCTCAGATCGCTTGAATTGGTTTATGTTGATCCGGTTATACGCGTTCCGAATTGTATGCTCACACGACGTACGGGACGTTTTTCTCTCATAGTAAAATAAAATATCTTTACTTTTGCCGGCAAATTTGGCGTATGAGAAGAGTTGTGATTACGGGAACAGGTGTTTTATCACCAATAGGAAATGATGTGAAAACATTTTGGGAGAACTGTCTGAATGGTGTAAACGGAGTAGGACCGATTACCAAATTTGACGCTTCAAAATTCAAAACACAGTTTGCTTGTGAAGTAAAGGACTTTGATCCGCTATCATTCATGGATCGAAAGGATGTACGAAAATATGATAATTTTACGCTCTATGCACTTTATGCTGTCGATCAGGCAGTAAAAGAATCCGGATTGGATTTTGAGGTGGCTGATAGAAGGAGAGCGGGGGTAATCTGGGGGTCTGGGAATGGAGGCTTTGAAACTTTCCAGGATCAGGTACTGGAGTTTGCAGAGGGAGATGGAACTCCTCGTTTCAATCCGTTTTTTATCCCAAAAGTTTTGGTAGATATTGCGGCAGGTGTAATCTCTATTAAGTATGGTCTTCAGGGACCTAATTATGCTACAGTTTCAGCATGTGCTTCTGCAACATCGGCACTGATTGATGCCTACAATCAAATCAAATGGGGTAAAAGTGAGATCATGATTACCGGAGGTTCTGAATCTGCAATTTGTGAAGCGGGAATAGGAGGTTTTAATGCGTTGAAAGCATTGTCAACACGTAATGAGGACAGAGAGACAGCTTCCCGTCCGTTTGATAAAGATCGCGATGGATTTGTAATGGGAGAAGGAGCAGCAGCATTTGTTTTGGAAGAGTATGAACATGCCAAAGCACGAGGAGCAGAAATTATTGCCGAAGTAGTTGGGGGAGGAATGGCAGCAGATGCTTATCACCTTACCGGAACGCATCCTGAGGGAGAAGGAGCTGTAATAGGAATGGGAGAAGCTTTGAAAGAAGCGGGAATAACTCCCGATCAGGTAGATCACATTAACGCACATGCTACTTCAACGCCTTTAGGAGATCAGAGTGAGTTAATAGCAATTGAGCGTTTATTTGGTGAAAACCCGGGTCTGACAATTTCAGCAACTAAATCAATGACCGGACACCTATTAGGTGCTGCTGGAGCTGTAGAAGGTTTGATTACGGCACTTTCTTGTAAGTATGATGCTATTCCACCGACAATTAATACAAAAGAAATCGAAGAAGAGTTTTCCGGTAAGTTTTCTATTTCTCTTGGGAAAAAGGAAGAGCGAAAGGTTAATTATGCCTTGTCCAATACCTTTGGGTTTGGAGGACATATTGCAGCCGTTTTATTCAAGAAATTCGAAGAGTAATTTTTATTTGTCTAGTTTCTTTTTCGGGTATAGGCTACAAACATAACCAGATCATAAGTGAAATGGGCGGAAATGCAAAACCATAGTCCTAAGGTGTCTATGGAGTAGGCGAGTATCAGGATAAAAGGAGTAATCAGAAGCCCATATAGGTTGATTCGCCAGTTGGTGAAACTATAATAACCATGTAAGGCAACAAAAAGGAGAGAGGTAAGGAGTGGTCCCAAATAGAACTGTATTCCAATCCGAAATAGTAATTCTTCTCCGATTCCGGCACAAAGCGAGAGAAAAATGATGTCGGTACTGTTGAGATTCAATTGCTGAAGTAGTTGTACCTGTTTTATTTTTTCGTACTTCAGAAATGGAGTAGACAGGAGAAATATGGCAAAAAAAGCATAGAGCATTCCCAGATTTGTTCCCAGAATAATGTTCTTTAAAGATAAGCGGTGCAGTTGGAAGAAGTCGGAAAAGCTCCACCCTTCAACGTAATGCAAAATGAAATAAGCAGGAAGAGGGAAAAGCAGTAACGTTGCTGCTCCGATAAGATATATCCTGAACTTGTCCAAATTCTTGTACTTTTGTACAAAAGTAATTGATTTAGTACGCTAAAACGTTAAAAGAAGGACTGGAACATGAAAGAACTTGTACATAACTGGTTAGGAAGTTTTTTTGAAGCTGGATTACCCGAATCGGGAAATTCGATGTACCTGATTACCCTACTTATGTTTATAGCAACATTAGGGTTGAGTATATTGATGTGGTGGCTCACACGTACTATTTTGCTGGCAATCATTCATTCTTTTGCAGAGAGAACCCGTACCCATTGGGATGATTTGTTAATTAAAAATCGGTTTTTTGCTGCTCTTGCTAATATTGTCCCCTTATCTTTTGCTCACGTCTTTCTCAATATTACATTTTATGCATTGCCGGCATTTGAGAACTTCTTTTTGAGGATTGTTGATATTCTGATCCTGTTGGTTGCATTGGTATCTGTTTCACGACTTTTGAACACCATGCGTGATCTGGTAATGGAAAATGAACGCATGAAAGATAAACCGATTCATTCGTATTTTCAGGTCATCAAAATCGTTACTTCGGGAGTTTTTATTTTTCTGATGCTATCTGTAGTAACCGGAAAATCTCCCGTCTTTTTCCTGACCTCCTTAGGAGCTGTTTCTGCTATTCTGATTCTGGTTTTCAAAGATACAATTCTGGGGTTTGTCGGAAGTGTGCAACTAGCTGCAAATGACATGATCCGTATCGGTGATTGGGTGACAATGGAAAAATACGGTGCGGATGGAGATGTGATTGAAATCAGCCTGGCAACGGTTAAAGTCCAGAATTTTGACAAGACCATTACAACGATCCCTACTTATTCATTTATTTCGGATTCGTTTAAGAACTGGCGGGGGATGCAGGAGTCGGATGGTCGTCGAATCAAACGGGCAATCCGCTTGAAAATGGAAGGCGTAAAGTTTGCAACGCCCGAAATGATAGATCGGTTTAAAGAAATCAGAATTCTAAAACCTTTTATAGAAGAAAGACAGGCTCAGATTGAAGCGTATAATGCAGAACATGGGTTCGAAATGCAGGATTCTCCATTAAATGGGAGAAGGCAGACCAATATAGGTTTGTTCCGCAGGTATGTAGAGTATTACCTGAAAAATAACCCGCATATTAATCAGAACATGACTCTTATGGTGCGTCAATTGGAACCGGGATCAGAAGGATTACCTCTGGAAATTTATTGCTTTACCAAAACCAAAGAATGGTTACAGTACGAGATGGTTATGGGGGATGTATTTGATCACCTCATAAGTGCTGTACGTTATTTTGAACTGGAAGTATTTGAAAGTCCGACAGGAAGCGATTTTAAGTCAGTCGGGAAATAATAGTTTCATGTGTAGGGAACTGTCTGATCAGTTCTTCTTTTTCAAATAATGTAAAATCGGTAAAATCAAACCCCGGAGCTACAACACAACTTACCAGTGCATAACTGTTTTCTGAGTCTACAGACGACCCGAAAATTTTTTCGGCGGGAACCAGTTGCTGAGGAGATGAGAAGGTTGTCCCCGATCCTAGTTTAAGTTCTGTATGTCCTCTTTCATCCAGAATATGTACGGTAAGATCACTTCCTTCATGATGAAACCATAACTCATCACTTTTAATCCTGTGAAAACGCGAAACATCTTTAGAAGTTAGTAAAAAGTATATGGCTGTCATCAAACTCCTGTTTCCATTCCCGGTAGCAATTTGTAAATCTGCTCTGTAAGTTTCTCCATAATATCCGCCTTCCGGATGAGGTTGGAGGTTGAGTGTCTGTATTAAAAAGTCAATTCGTTCTTTCATCTTATTTCTGTTAGTTAAGAGCGAATACTAACCAGAGTATTCCTGCCAAAGCAGCGAGGCCTATTCCTGTGAGTATGCTGTTTTGCAGCCGTTTTCTTCGTTTCTGGATTTGCGCGAAGATTTCATGTCCCGGTTTTGCTTAATCCGGTTGTTCATGTCCTGTATATGTCCAGCTCCAAAACTCATGATGCGGATAAAAGTAAGAATAAACAGGGGAGTGTAAATGGAAAGAATCATATAATCGTATCGAATTGTTAGTAGGAGACTGAACCAAAGAACGGAACGGTTTTCTGGTTAGTTTAAACAGCAGTGCCGTGTATTTATTCAATTAAACCTTTACCTTTGCTGTATAAAAACTGAAGAAATGTCTGTTCACAGAAAACAAGAGAAACGTGTTACGACACACGTTTTGCAGGAAATGAAAAATCGTGGAGAGAAAATCTCTATGCTGACAGGTTATGATTATTCAATGGCGCGTATTATTGATACGGCAGGGATTGATGTTATCCTTGTCGGAGATTCAGCTTCGAATGTAATGGCAGGTCATGAGACTACATTACCGATAACTCTTGACCAGATGATTTATCACGCATCTTCAGTTGTACGTGCTGTTCAGCGCGCACTTGTTGTCGTAGATATGCCTTTCGGAAGTTACCAGGGAAATTCCAAAGAAGCTCTTTCTAATGCAATTCGTATTATGAAAGAATCCGGAGGACATGCTGTGAAACTGGAAGGAGGAAAAGAAATTAAAGAATCCATTGAACGTATTCTAACAGCCGGTATTCCTGTTATGGGACACCTTGGACTTACTCCGCAGTCCATCTACAAATTCGGTACCTATGTGGTACGAGCAAAGGAAGATGATGAAGCAAAACGTTTGATTGAAGACGCAAAAATGCTGGAAGAAACTGGTTGTTTTGCTATCGTTTTGGAAAAAATACCGGCTGATCTGGCTGCGAGAGTAGCGAAAGAGGTTACCATTCCGATTATCGGTATCGGTGCCGGAGGAGGAGTTGACGGACAAGTGTTGGTTGTTCATGATATGTTGGGAATCAATAATGAGTTCAATCCGCGTTTCCTCAGAAAATATGCAAATCTTCACGAGGAGATGTTAGGTGCATTTCAACGGTATATCGAAGATGTGAAAGCCGTTGATTTCCCGAATGAAAACGAATCCTATTAAAAAAGGAAAATGGAAGTTCTGTACGAAGATAATCACCTTATTATCGTGAATAAAGAGGCGGGTGAGATTGTTCAGGGAGATAAAACAGGAGATGTTCCCCTGAGTGACAAAGTGAAAGAATACATCCGCCTTAAGTACGACAAACCGGGAGCCGTTTTTTTGGGAGTTGTTCATCGTCTGGATCGTCCGGTGTCAGGAATCGTATTGTTTGCCCGAACCAGTAAGGCACTGGAGAGAATGAACAAAAAATTCAGAGAAAAGGATGTCTCAAAAAAATACTGGGCAATTGTAGAGAATACACCGGATAAGGAGTCTGCTACGCTTGAGAATTATTTGAAGAAGAATCCGGAGAAGAATAAGTCCTTTGTTCAGAAGGATGATAAACAGGGGGCTAAACTAAGTAAACTATCGTACAAAGTTGTGGATCGCTCAGACAGGTACACATTACTAGAGGTGGAGTTACATACGGGGAGACATCATCAGATCCGGGTACAGCTTTCTACTATGGGATGTGTCATTAAGGGAGACCTGAAATACGGTGCTAAACGCTCTAATGAAGATGCTTCTATTCACCTTCATGCACGTGAACTTTCGTTTGTTCATCCGGTTTCCAAAGAGAATATCAAAGTAATTGCCCCGGTTCCCCAACACGATACGTTGTGGAAGTTTTTTGAACAAAGAGTAAAATAAGAACAAGTAATTTATTCAAGATACCTTTGTTTCACCTCTAATTCCTGTTTTCATTCCACACATATTCCTTAAATTTACGATCTGAATTTAGAAACAAGGAATATACATGAAGATTTCACTCAACTGGCTGAAGGATTATATTGCAATTGATTTGGCTCCTGAACGTATCGATAGAATTTTAACAGATACAGGACTGGAAGTTGAAGGTGTCGAAAAAATAGAAGCCGTCAAAGGTGGATTACAGGGAGTGGTAATCGGCGAGGTGCTGACGTGTGAGAGACATCCGGATGCGGATCGTTTAAATATTACAACCGTAAATCTGGGAGAGGGAGAACCCGTACAGATTGTTTGTGGTGCTCCCAATGTGGCAGCCGGGCAAAAAGTAGTGGTAGCAACAGTTGGTTGTACACTATATCCGAATCCTGACGAGCCGTTTAAAATCAAAAAATCAAAAATTCGTGGAGTTGAATCGCATGGAATGATCTGTGCGGAGGATGAATTGGGGATGGGTAAGTCTCATGATGGAATCATGGTGCTTGCTGCAGATGCAATTCCCGGTACTCCTGCTTCTGAATTCTTCAACCTGGGAGATGACTACCTGATTGAAATAGGATTGACACCAAACCGTGCAGATGCTATGGGACATATAGGTGTGGCGCGTGATCTGAAAGCCTACCTGAATGTACATGAAAATGCTCAGTTGGAAATAAATAGACCGGATGTTTCGGCGTTCAAAGTCGGAGAAGTAATAAATCCCGTTGCTATTGAAGTGGAGGACAGAGAAAGATGTCCCCGCTATTGTGGTGTAACAATTGAAGGAGTAGAGGTTAAAGCATCTCCGGAATGGTTACAGAAAAGATTGAGAACAATTGGGCTTAGTCCGATTAACAATATTGTAGACGTTACAAATTACGTCATGCATGAATTAGGAACTCCGCTTCATGCATTTGATGCCGGAGTCGTAAATGGAAAAGTGCGGGTACGTACGGCAAAAGCCGGGGAAACAATTGTTACGTTAGATGAAGAAGAAAGAAAACTTTCGGAAACGGATTTAGTGATAGCCAACGCTTCGGAAGCGATGTGTATTGCCGGAGTTTTTGGAGGGATACAGTCAGGCGTCAGTGATTCGACAAAGGCGATCTTTTTGGAATCGGCCGTTTTTAACCCTGTTTCAGTTCGTAAAACAGCGAGGGCAAACGGATTAAATACAGATGCTTCTTTCCGTTTTGAAAGAGGTGTTGATCCGGAATTGACGATGTATGCTTTAAAACGTGCCGCATTATTGATACAGGAAGTAGCGGGAGGAGAGGTAGCAATGGCTCCTGTCGACAATTATCCTGAGCCTATTAAGCCGTTTCAGGTATCGTTCAACTCTGTGCGTTGCAATCAGCTTATCGGAGTAAACATTCCGGAGACAGAAATGGAGAAAATCCTTACAAATCTGGATATTTCGGTTGTTGAAAAAAATGATGCCGATTGGATGCTGGAAGTTCCCGCTTATCGGGTAGATGTACAGCGAGAAGCAGATGTAGTCGAAGAGGTATTGCGGATCTACGGGTTTAATAACGTACCGCTTCCTGAAAAACTGAATACTTCCTTGTCATATAGACCCAAACCGGATAAAGAGGGATTGAAAAATCAGGTAGCTGATTTGTTAGTCGGGTTTGGAGCATTTGAATTATTGAATAACTCGCTTACAAAAGCGGCTTATGTAGAGGAACTCGGGCAGGATGTTTTGCTTCCTGAACGGCATGTAAGGATGCTGAATCCACTATCTAACGAACTGGATGTTATGCGTCAGACGCTTTTATTTTCTTCGCTGGAAGTAGTTGCGTATAACCAAAATCGTCAACGTTCAGATATCAAAGCTTTTGAATTTGGTAAGGTATATCATAAGTTTGAAAGTGGTTATCACGAAAATGAGCGTTTATTGATTATACTTTCCGGAAAACGAGAGCAGGAAAATTGGAACAGTACATCGGAAGTCGTTTCCTATTATACGATGAAAGGTTTGGTAAATGCTTTATTTGGCAGGTTGGGATTAGCCAATATGACAAGTGAAAAAGCGTTAAAAAGCTCGCTTTTGGAAGATGGAGTTCAACTGATTACCGGCAAACAAAAAACCGGAGAGATGGGGCGGATTTCCAAAAAAATGAAAAAGTATTTTGGAATCAAACAGGATGTTTTTGTTGCAGACCTGGACTGGGACGCACTCGTACAATCTTCTGTTATGAATAAGGTGAAATACACTGAATTGCCCAAGACACAAGCTGTTCGTCGTGATTTTTCTTTATTGCTGGACAAGCAGGTTACATTTGCTGAAATTCAGGATATCGCCAGAAAATCCGATAAGAAATTACTTCAGGATGTGGGACTCTTTGATGTATATGAGGGGAAAAATATGGAAGAAGGGAAGAAATCATACGCGGTAAGTTTTGTTTTTCAGGACAAAGAAAAAACATTGAAAGATGAACAGGTTGATGCTATTATGAATCGTATCCGGGAAGGACTGGAGAAAGAGTTAAATGCACAGTTAAGATAAATTTGATTAGAAAAACACTTGAAAATCCCGGGTATCTTTTGATGTTCGGGATTTTTGATTTCCAACGTTTTATAAGGTAGTTACGTTTTGTCGTTTGAATAGAAAAATAGAGCGAGATGAAAACAACTATCCGATTAGTACTGGCGTTGATATGTGGCGGCATATATCATTCTACCTGGGGGCAAACTTTTCCTAACGACCTATATGCAAATTCCGTTTGGTGTCGTGCAATGGATGACGGCGGTCTCTTTTTTGATGATGAGAATATCAGGCATGGTTACGGTATTCTTGATACCAACGGGCTTTCTCAACCGTTGATTTTTAATTCAGCACTTTGGTTCGGAGCCATTACCGATGAAGGAGAAGAGCGTGTTGCAATAGGAGGTTGGTATCAGGTTGAAAAAGATGTTTTTAAGGGACCTGTATCGAATAATAACTCGTACAATTCGGTAGAGTATCAATCCGATTATTCACCTGCGATTTGGAAAGTAACACGCGCAGAAATCATTTATCATATTGAACACTATACGGAAGCAGATTATATAGTACCTTCTTCTATCCTAAACTGGCCGGCCAACGGCAATTCAGAATTGGGAATCGCCGATAATCAGGCACCTTACATTGATGTTAATGAGGATGGCTACTATACTCCGGCAGAGGGGGACTACCCAAGGATAAAAGGAGATGCTGTAGCATATATGATTTTGAATGATGTTGCGGAACCACATACATTTACGCCAGGAACTCCGTTAGGAATAGAGGTACACCTTATGCTGTACCAGTATCGTTCATCGGATTATATTGATTCGTCAACCTTTTTGAATGTACGGGTTATCAACAGGAGTGTTACGGATTATGTTGATTCCAGAATGGCGTTTGCTTTGGATGCTGATATTGGTTGTCCTGAAAATGACTATTGTGGATCTGATTCTCTGGGGGATATGCTCTATTTTTATAATGGTACAGCCTATGATGAAACGTGTCATGGAAACTATGGATTTAGAGAAAATCCTCCTGCGTTTGGCGTCAAATCGCTAAACTATACTTGTAATGTATCGGTAGGATATAGTAGAATTAGTACTGGTGATTCGATGTCGAATCCATATACTCCCAATTATTGGGAGTATATGGGAGGGATTTGGGCTGGTGGATTCCCTTTTAATTTCCTAAATATTGGAGGAGGGGATGCTTCTTCTCATACTTTTACCGGCAACCCTGTTACCGGAGAAGGACTTTCGGAAGTTTCCATTGGAAACCCTATGGGAGACAGAAGGGGATATATAGCAATTAGTACCGGAGGACTATTGTCAGGGGAAGAGAAAAGTTGGGATCTGGCATTTATTATGAACCGGAGAGGGGATCATTTGGATAATGTAGCCGGTTTACTGGAATACTCTGATTCGGTTCAATTATTTTATTCAACGGAAATTGCAAATGACAATGGTGTGCATGACCTACCCGGGATGATGCCGGTACCGGAAAGTGGAGATTTACTTGTGTACCCAAATCCTGCAACCAATGTTGTCACAGTTTCGTTGGGCGATATGGAGGGGGATCAGGTTCAGATTTTATCAGGTATAGGACAAGTCATAGAGCAAGTTGCTATAGAAGAAGGAATGAACAGCATTATGATTGATTTGGAAAGTCACGGACAGGGAATTTACTTTATTCGTTTTGGGAGTAGAACTAAGAAAGTTGTTCTTCAGTAAAGAAATTAGCAGGAATCGGTTTTGTACTGGAAAGTTTTTCAATTTAACGGGAAGCTTTTTATTCACTAAATTTTGTACTTTTGACAGCTCACGGCGTTTGCATACGCCAAGGTTATTTGTAATTTACTTGAAATGAAAGAGGTACAATTTAGAGAGGCACTTAGAGAAGCCATGTCTGAAGAGATGCGCAGAGACGAAAGCGTATTCCTTATGGGGGAGGAAGTAGCTGAATATAACGGAGCCTACAAGGTCTCACAAGGTATGCTGGACGAGTTTGGAGCCAAGCGAGTTATTGATACACCGATTGCGGAACTTGGGTTTGCAGGTATTGGAGTGGGAGCTTCCATGAATGGATTGCGTCCGATCGTAGAATTTATGACCTGGAACTTTGCGATTTTGGCTGCGGATCAGATCATAAACAGTGCTGCAAAGATGTTACAGATGTCCGGTGGACAATATGGTTGCCCGATTGTTTTCCGCGGAGGAAACGGACAGGCAGGACAGTTGGCTGCAACGCACTCACAGAGCTTTGAAGCTTTCTATGCGCATGTTCCGGGATTGAAAGTAATTACACCTTCGAATCCGTATGATGCGAAAGGACTTTTGAAATCTGCTATCCGTGACAATGATCCTGTTGTTTTTCTGGAGTCAGAAAAAATGTACGGAGATAAGGGAGAAATTCCCGAAGGAGAGTATGTTATTCCTATCGGAGTAGCGGATGTGAAGAGAAAAGGAAGCGATGTTACGATTGTGACTTTTGGAAAGATCATAAAAGTAGCACATCAGGCTGCAGAACTTTTGGAAAAAGAAGGTGTTTCCTGCGAAATCATTGATTTACGTACAATTCGTCCGATTGATTATGCAGCGGTTGTGGAATCTGTAAAAAAGACAAATCGTTGCGTAGTGTTGGAAGAATCATGGCCATTGGCTTCTATTTCTTCTGAGATTGCATACCATTTACAGCAGTATGCTTTTGATTATCTGGATGCACCAGTACAACGTGTAACTCAAACAGATACTCCGTTTGCATTCTCTACATCTTTAATTGATGAGGCGTTGCCTAATGTAGAGCGTTTGGTGAAAGCGATTAAAACTACTTTATACAGAAACTAATTCGTTAACGAAATATAGTTGTTGAAAAGCCGTGCATTTGTACGGCTTTTTTTGTAATTTGTTCTGAGTACTATTCTTACTATTGGATAGTGCGCATCAGCGAGAGATAAAAAAGAGATGTTTTTTGCTGTTTATAGTTCTTTTTGTACCTTCACGCTAAATTTATTTACCATGGAAGATATTTTTGTCGGAATTATACTTTTGATTTTAGGTGTTGTGGCGATAATAGGGAAGTTAGCCCATAAGCCACGTTATATTCACCATTGGTTTATTGTATTGGCTACGGTTTTCACAGCCTACTATGCATTTGGAGAATTAACTGTTTTTGAAACAGGGGAGATAAATCAAAACCCGCTCTACTTAAGTGTTGGGATCTTGTTTTTAGCATTGATTATTTCCCGTTTTGTTGGAGAAAACAAAAAAATAATAGGATTTATAGGTATAGCATTTCCTTTGTTGTATCTGATGTTGGGTGATACAACGTATGCTTTTGGAGGAGGAGGATTTACAGGTGCAGATTTGTTGAAAACAGGAGTTTTGGGAGCAATTGTTCCAATAGCTTTTGTACTTGTTTTCTCCCTTTTGAAACGCTTTGGTTTTGTGGCAGGTGACAATGAATCAACCCTAAAACTGAGTATTGAGACAGGGTTTCTGTTTTTCTTTCTTTTCGGTGTGTCAATTGCCGGATTCTTTTTAGCAGGACCTTTCGGACTTTTTGTGGCTATGGTTACTTTTCTGGCGTCTTCGATTGTTGCAGGAAATGTTGTCGAAGAAGGTCGAGATACTGCAGTTCCGTTTGGATTGTCGATGCTATTACTCTTGCCATTGACGGTGATCAGTGAAGTGGGAGAAGCTGATAATTTGTCTGTGCTTCAAGGGAAAATGTTTGCAGGATTGTTCCTGGGGGCTATGCTTACTGTTTTTCACGCAGCGATCTTGTCCTGGAGTGAGAACGTATCCGGATGGAAGTCAAAACTCCTTTTATTGAAAGCCATGGTCCTACCCATTTTGTTTGTTGCTTTGGGAGGGATGTTGTATTTCATGTATGAATCTTTTGGAGGAACTTCTACCGTAATAGCCATGTTGATTGCTTCAGCATTGGTAATTCCTATTTTACATTTGGTTTTTCGTAACCGAAGTTTTGCGGTGGCAACGATGTTGATCGGATCGGCAATTCTTATTGTACCCTATCTGAAACACGAAACGGAAGAATTATCGACAGAGATAGAAGGCTTAGATACTACCACACAGAAGTTAGTTGTGGTAGGAGAAGATGGAGCGGAAAAAGAACTAAACATGCTGGATCTAAGCGAAGCAAAAGGAGACTGGGTAGTAAACCCTGAAAATTCGAACTTGAATTTTACACTGGAAGCAAGTGGTTCCAAAACGAAAGGAAAGTTTAAATCCTACGAAGGAACTTTCTCTGTTCCGGAGGATTGGCAGAATGCTGAAATGAACATAACAATTCCCGTAAGTTCGATATCAACTTTTAATGCAATTCGCGATGAATCATTATTGTCCGATGCAGCCTTTTTTGAAGCGGAAAAACATCCTGTAATTACTTTCAATGTAAAAGGGGTAGAATTTTCTAAAGAAGAGTATCTGGCAAAAGGAGAATTCACGATGAAAAAAGTGAAGAAAACAATCGATGTTACTTTTCAGTTTATAGGTAAAGGTGAGCGTGACGGGAAGTCCTTTATTGTGTTGAAAGGTAGTGGGTCATTGAATAGAACCGACTTTGGAATGACACCTGATCCTGGAATCGGGGATGTGGTTAATTTCGAATTTCAGACTGAATTTCTCGCGAAATAATCGATTGATTAAATACAGATTATCAGAAAAAAGAAAGCAATCAACATTTTGCTTTGAATAACTATTGTAAAAAGTTTTCTGATGCGGGTACTGTTCTTCTTAACTTTATATAGTTAAAACGGTTGTATGAAGTTAGCGAAGCCAACAACACTCAAAGAAGTAGCTGAATTTCTCGGGTGCAGATTTACAGGTAATCCGGATCATGAGATCACTGGGATAAATGAAATCCATAAGGTAGTCCCCGGGGATATAGTTTTTGTAGATTTTGAGAAGTACTACAAAAAGGCATTAGAGAGTGCGGCAACGACGATTCTTATAGATAAAGAAGTGGAGTGTCCCGAAGGAAAGGGGCTGTTAATTAGTGAGTCTCCGTTTGATGATTTTAATAAACTGACCCGGTATTATAATCCGGAACGTTTTTCGTACACATCCGTATCTGAAACAGCTGCGATTGATCCGTCAGCGGAAATCGGAGCAAATGTTGTAATCGGAGCCAATGTAAGTGTTGGTAAAAATACCATCATATTTCCGGGAGCAGTTATCGAGCAGGATTCAATCATTGGAGATAATGTCGTGATCGGGCCTAATAGTGTGATCGGGCATTATGCTTTCTACTATAAGAAAAAGACAGATGGTTTTGACAGGATGTATTCTTGCGGTAGAACAATTATTGAGGATGATGTCGAAATTGGTGCGCTTTGCACAATTGACCGGGGTGTTTCGGGAGATACGGTTATAGGAGCAGGATCCAAACTGGACAATCAGGTACATATTGGTCATGATACCGTTGTGGGGAAGAAATGCTTGTTTGCCGCTAACGTTGGAGTTGCCGGATGTGTAACCATTCAGGATCGCGTAACTTTATGGGGTCAGGTTGGAGTAGCTTCGGATATACTAATTGGTGAAGGGGCTGTTGTTTTGGCGCAATCCGGAATTAACAAGAGTCTGGAAGGAGGGAAAACCTACTTCGGTTCTCCGGCCGGGGAAGCAAGAGTCAAGTTTAGGGAAATAGCTGCCATCAAGCGAATTCCTGAGATACTGGAAAACTTATAATATGCCGCAAACACTGGTTACGCATTTGGAAGAAAAGGTACAGTTCAGTGATCTGAAACTGTATTCGCTTCTTGAGCTGACCACGGCCATCAACGCGAATGAATCTGTCGATCAACTTTTGCGGATTTACGAGTTCATTGTTCGTGAACAATTAGGACTGTCAAAATTTATTCTGATCGTTAACCATAACGGTTGGGATATCATGCTGAAAGTAGGTTATAAAGGACGTTTGAAAGATCTGACTATCGAATCGGATCTGGGACGCTTTGATGAAATAACGGTAATAGAATCCTCACATATTGCTTCGTTAAATGAATTTGATGTTATTATTCCGGTAGCCCATAAAAATCAGAAATTGGCATTCCTGTTGGTGGGAGAAGTGAAAGATCATGCCATGCGTTTAAAAGAGACGGTGGATGACATGAACTTCCTTCAGACGCTCACCAATATTATTGTCGTAGCCATAGAGAATAAAAGAATGGCTAATGAAGGAGTAAAGCAGGCAAAGCTAAAGAAGGAGTTAGAGGTCGCTTCCGAAACGCAAAAGCTACTTTTTCCATCTGATCTTCCAACAAATAAGGAAATGGATGTCGCAGCAAAATATAAAGCGCGACACGAGATAGGGGGGGATTACTATGACTTCTTTCCTATCTCAGATGAGGAATATGTTATTTGCATCGGAGATGTGTCGGGAAAAGGAATTTCTGCGGCATTACTAATGGCTAATTTTCAGGCTACTTTACGGGCTTTGGCTACATACCGACGATTTCCTCTTGGGCAGTTAGTACACGAACTGAATAAGATTGTATTTGGTAATGCCAAAGGTGAGAAGTTTATCACTTTTTTTATTGCTGAATATAATGTGAATACCCGCCAGTTAAAATACATCAATGCGGGACATAATCATCCGTTTATCACGGATGGCAGAAACTATCAGTTTCTGGACAAAGGATCGATTGGTTTAGGGATGTTTGAGGAGCTTCCCTTTTTGGAAGAGGATAGCATTTCGTTGCCCAAGAATACAACACTTGTTCTTTATACGGACGGAGTCGTTGAGTTGGAGAACGAAGAACAGGAACAATTTGAAATTGAGCGGGTAATAAAAGTTATTCATAGTTTTTACCCCTTGAAAACGGATGATCTGAATAACCTTGTCTTCTCTAAGCTGGATGAATGGAAAGGTGGGGCTAAGTATGCAGATGATACAGCGATATTTACCTGCCGGTTTTTCTAATAAAAAAAGCGGTCTTTCGGACCGCCTCAGAGATTCTTTTTCGTACGTTTTATCAGATGAACCGGACATCAGCAATCCTTGAAATAGGAAGCCAAATTCCTCCCTTAAGACAAATGTACTTGCCTCCGGAAGCCCAAACTGTTGTTTCAACACGTTTGAGCCCTTCATCATCCATAAAGATAATAGCCACTTTTCCGTGGTGTAAGTTACCTAATTTCGTCGCTTCAACTAGTTTAGCCATTAAGTCCGGAATCTGTTCTATTTCTATAGCTTTTTTAAAGCTAAGTGCCGGAATTTGTTCCTTTTGGATCAAAACCGGGCTGCTTGTTACTACTTCATTTTGCATGGCCAAAAATTTATAAATGGGATGAACAAGATAGCATTATTTTTTCACTTCTGCAAAGAAGGAGCTAAAAATAGTTACAACAATTTTGGAAGCTGATTCCATACTTTTTTTCTGATTCCAGGTACTGATTTCATCCGGGTGAAGAAATAAAACCGGTTGATTATTTCGGGTGAGTACAAGAGCTTTTTTTCGTGCGGTAAAACTTAGTTTCAGGTCGTTTAGAATTTTTTTCAGAGGTCGTTCGTTTTTGCCTCTGAAAGGAATAGTTTCACCAGACAAAGGATTGCGTACACCAAATTCTTTTAGCAAATCCTGAGGAATAAAAAGTTCTTCAGAACTAGTGGAAACCATCTCTGTTAATGTAACAGAAATAGCCGGAGTGTTGTCGGGAATACCTAAATCAGAAAACTTCAGTTGAACGGTATCTAGTGAATGTTTCCCGAACCAAAAACCATTTTTCTGCCGTTGGATATAAAAATCCCCATGTTCAACTATTGCGCCCGCAGCTCCGGAGGAAATGAGTTGTTCCAAAGCAGTCGCTAAAACGGTCGATTGCATCCATTGTACGAGAAGTCGTTCCCGTTGAAGAAATAATAGACTTCGGATATCTTTATCGGCGAAGAAAAATTCACTGCGTTCTCCCGGAAAGTGATTCCATTGCCGATCTGATTCTGATAGCATGCGTTGAACATCCTGAGAGAGACGATCAAGGGAGGACAATGATCGTGGATCAATTTCCTGCATCAGGGGAAGGAGAAGATTTCGGACTTTATTACGGGTGTATTTGTTCTCCTTATTGCTGGCATCTTCCCGCCACGATAGAGTATTTTCTGTTGCATACCGGATAATATCCTGTTTGCTGACAGACAATAAGGGGCGGTAATACCCCGGACGTTGTTTCATGATTCCTCCAAGATCGGATAGTTTCCCGGAACTCATTAATTTTAATAGGACTTCCTCGCGGTTATCATCCAGATGATGAGCGGTACAAACAATAGAGTTGGGGTTTTCAAGTATTAGTTGATCAAACCATTCATAACGGAGTTCTCGAGCTATAGCTTGTATTGACTTTTCTCCTCCAGCAAGACGTTTGGTATCAAAAGATTTACAGGCAAACGAAATCCCGGATGTGCGACAATGATCCGTGATAAATTTTTCATCATCGTCAGAATCTTTTCCACGTAAATTGAAATTGCAGTGCAAAACGGTAACAGGAAATCCTGATTGGCTCAAAAGATGAAGTAGCACCATTGAGTCAACTCCGCCACTACAAGCCAAAAATAGGGTATCATAGTTTCTGAGGGAGTCCAGTTCATTCGCTATTTCAGACCAACGATTCATCCTGGTTTGTTACTAGACGTTCAATTTTTACAAGACATTCTTCATACTCTTCTTCCGGAGAAGAAAGATCGGTTATCGCTCCTCCGACAGGGCAGCATAGATACTTGTTTTTTTCATTGTACAACAGGGTTCGTATTACAACGTTCAAATCAAAGTTTCCTTTTGGTTGAATAAGACCGACGGAACCGGAGTACCAACCTCTTTTAAAATTCTCCAGTTCTTCAATAAGCTCCAGAGAGCGAATTTTAGGAGCGCCGGTCATGGATCCCATAGGGAATGTCGCTTTGAGGATTTGAGAGAAAGTTGTGTCCTCTCGAAGTGTACAGATTACCGTAGAAATAAGTTGGTGAACAGATTCAAAAGTATAAAGACCGAATAGTTCTTCAACTTTTACACTTCCGGGTAGAGCAACCTTCGCAAGATCATTTCGAACCAGATCGACAATCATTACATTCTCAGCTTTCTCTTTCTCACTGTTGATGAGTTCTTTTTTCAGCAGTTCATCCTCGTATGCAGAGTTTCCTCTTTTTCGTGTGCCTTTGATGGGTTGAGATACCAAAAGATGTCCTACACGTTTAATAAATCGTTCCGGACTAGCTCCCATCATTTTAAACTCGCGCCAGTCAATAAAAGCAGAAAAAGGCGCTTTGGTTGTATTGTGAATGCGTTTATATGTATCCAGATAATTAAACGGGGAAACATTCTTTTTTTCGAAGATTTGGCAGAAATTGACCTCATAGCTATCCCCTTTTTGGATATATTCCTGAATCCGCTCTATTTTTTTTAGATATTCTTTTTTCGAAAGTCGGGGATGCAATTGAAACGAAGGAGTGTCCGGTTGCGGTTCTTCCAGGAATTTTAGTAAGATGTCCGTGCGACTTTTTCCTTTGACAAGGTCTGCCACATTTTCACGGATGTGGTAAACCGTTTGAGGTACTATAAATGCAAAAGCAGGTGACTGAAAATGATCTTCGTTGGAAGAGTGTAATTGTTCAATACTATTCTTTACATCAAAACCAATAAGGGCTACAATATAATCCTTTCTGAATTGTTCAGTAAAATCATCTACCTCTTTCCAGTTGACCCGGTCTTCAAAGACTAACTCTTTTTCTGACCCGATACATAGCCAGGTGTCTCCCGAATTGGAGTTGAAATAAAACAAACTGGTGTGTTCTGCTTCTTTCAATTTATGCTTTCTGATTTTTAATTTTTTCCCAGGTTGAATACATGGCTTCCTGCTGAGGTCTGTCAGCTTCTTCTTCGCGAAGCGGCTCGCAAGGACGGAGGGAGGCATAACATTCTCCCGGAAGTTGTTGATACAATTGAGTTCCCATTGTTTTCCACCCGATCATATCGTCGCTGACCTCTTTAATAATTTTAGCAGGATTGCCAACCACAAGACTACGTTTGGGGATGTACATTTTTGCGGGGACAAAGCAGAGAGCTCCGATGATACACTCATCTTCGATAATGACATCGTCCATAATGACAGAATTCATCCCGATCATACAGTTCCTTCCTATTGTTCCTCCGTGAACAATCGCTCCATGCCCGATGTGTGCTGATTCTTTAAGTGTAACCGTAGTTCCGGGAAACATGTGAATAGTACAGTTTTCCTGTACATTACATCCATTTTCAATGCGTATCTGTCCCCAGTCTCCCCGAAGGGCTGCTCCGGGACCGATATATACGTCTTTACCAATAATAACATTCCCGGTGACAGTCGCATTCGGATGGATGAATGCACTTTCGTGAATAACCGGTTTAAATCCGTTAAATTCGAAAATATTGGGCATATTTTTTCGTTTTTCTAACTTTTAGCACGAAGTTATCGTTCTCTATTGTAAAGGTAATAAAAATGAAGGTTGAATTTTGTAAATATTGGTTGTTGGACACCCGGAAATACAATTTTATTGCCGGGAAAAAGTTGTATCTTTACAATAACAAGAAGATTGAAGTTGCCGAAAGGTAACGGGTAATATGTTAGAAAAGTGAAAAAGTCCTTGCTGAACCGGAGTGTGTGAAAAATAGCATGGTTTTTGTTAAGACTTTATAAAGGATAAGAGATATGAAAAAAATAATTGTTGTACTGGTTGTTGCGCTTGTTTCCCTTTCGCAAGGATGGTCACAGGGACAGGGCAGAGCAGGATTATCGTATGGGTTAGGAGGTAGCTTTGATGTCCTTAATCCCATTAATACCGGAGCTTACCTTACGGGGATGTCCTTCTTTGCTGAGTTTCCGCGTTCGGCTTCTGTAGTGCCTTATGGTAAGATTGGTTATTACCTTCCTACAAAAGTTGAGGATCCGGCAGGAGCAACTTTGATTGCAATTGATGATATGACCAACCCATACCAGTCGTCTGCGAAGTTGGAGACGAAAATAAGTACGTTTTCACTGGAAGGAGGTACCCGATATTATTTGGGGAATGACTACGATATTGGACTTGCAGGAGTTTTGGAAACGAAAATCAGGGTTTTGGTTTCTCCTGTTTCTTCTGTAGTAGGTGATTATGACGAAACAAAATATCGTTTGGAAACAAATCTGGCGGATAAATATACTTCGATATCTCTTTTTGCCGGTTTTGGAGCGGGAATTAAGTATTCCCAACCCTGGGGAACTTTGTTTACAATGGCAGGACTTGATTTATATATCATCTCAAATGCTGTGACGCCAGTAACATCGCTGATGTTATTTTCAGTTCAGGTAGGTTATCGAAGAGATCTGTATTAATAGCTTCTAAAGAGTGTGTCCGCACTTCTTACAAAAATCGGCATCGTCGTCATGGCCTTCGAAACTACAGTTCGGACAACTGCGCGCACGATGATTACTTACTTCTTTGTTGGCAGAGATCATTTCACTGGTCATAATTCCGGTAGGGACAGCTATAATAGCATAACCCAGGACCATTAGAATTGAGGCTAATGTTTGTCCCAGAGCGGTTGTTGGAGAAATATCACCATAACCAACAGTAGTCAGTGTGACAATGGCCCAGTAAACACTTCGGGGAATACTTGTAAAACCCGAACCTTCGATGTCTCCTTCAATTAAAAACATAAGGCTGCCTATGATCATTACGATTGTGAGTACGGCAAACATAAACACAATGATTTTGTGTCTGCTTGTGACTAATGCCTTGGTAATAATTTTTCCGGAATCGATATATTGACCTAACTTGAGAATTCGGAAAATACGTAGGAAGCGAAGAGCGCGAATAACAGATAAAGTATGTCCTCCCGAAACCCATAGTCCCAGATAAGAGGGAAGAGTTGAAACCAGGTCTACAATCCCATAAAAAGAGAAGATATAATAGACGGGTTTTCCGATACTAAGTATGCGTAAGATATATTCAATAGTAAAGAGAATGGTAAGTGTCCATTCTATAGTGATGAAAAGTGTGCCGTATTCTGCGTTCAGGTAGTCAACACTCTCCAGCATTACAACTACTATACTGGTAAAAATAGCACCAAGGAGAGCGAGGTCAAAAGTTTTTCCGGCTACTGTATCTGCTTCAAAGATGATCTCATGTAATTTCAGCTGCCAGGGTTTTAACCTGCTTTTTTCAATGGGGTTTTCTCCCTTAATGATATTTCGGATAGGACGTTGCATAGTATGAATCAGGGTGGTGGAAAAGATTCAGATCACCACCCTGATGTATCGTAAATATTAATTAGCTCTTTCAATGATTGTTGCATACCCTTGTCCCACACCGATACACATGGTAACAAGTGCATAACGCTTTCCGGTGCGTTGTAACTCATGGGCAGCAGCAAGAAGAATACGTGATCCGGACATTCCCAATGGGTGTCCTAAGGCGATAGCGCCTCCGTTTGGATTTATTCTCGGGTCATTATCTGCCAGCCCCATTTCTCTGGTGCAGGCAAGTGCTTGAGCAGCAAAGGCTTCATTCAACTCAATTACATCCATCTGGTCAAGTGTTAAACCAGCGCGTTGTAATGCTTTTTGAGAGGCATATACCGGACCAATTCCCATGATACGTGGCTCAACTCCTGCAACAGCTGCGCTAACGATACGGGCTAATGGTTTCATGTTGTTTGCTGCTACTGCCTTCTCAGAAGCGATCAGCAAAGCTGCTGCACCATCATTTAACCCGGAAGCATTTCCGGCAGTAACTGTTCCGTTCTCTTTGCGAAATGCCGGACGTAATTTAGCCAGGGTTTCAGGTGTAGTCGTTCCTTTTATGAATTCATCCTTGTCAAATACAAGAGGATCTTGTTTTCTTCTCGGTATTTCAATGGGTACAATTTCTTCCGAAAGTCTTCCTTCGGATTGTGCCTGAAAAGCTTTTTGCTGAGACCAGGCTGCAAATTTATCCTGATCCTCACGTGAGATCCCGTATTTATCTACCAGATTTTCTGCTGTTTCTCCCATTCCGTCAACTCCATATAATTCTTTCATCTTCGGATTGATAAAGCGCCATCCGAAACTGGTGTCAAATAACTGAGAATCGCGTCCGAAAGGAGTAGATGCCTTTGAAAGAACCCATGGCCCACGCGTCATGTTTTCTACTCCTCCGGCGATATAAAACTCTCCTGCTCCGTCCTTTATAGCACGGGAAGCATTGATTACAGAAGCCATCCCGGACGAACATAAACGATTAACCGTTTCTCCTGCAACCTCTACAGGTAGACCAGCCAGTAATCCTGCCATGCGGGCGACATTTCGATTATCTTCTCCTGCCTGATTGGCGCAACCGAGAATCACATCTTCTATTGATTTTAAATCAAGCTGTGGGTGACGCTTTACCAACTCACGGATAACGTGCGCTGCCAAGTCATCTGTTCTGACAGGAGCCAACGTGCCGCCAAAATTTCCGATAGCGGTTCTTACTCCGTCAACAATATATACGTTTTCTGAACTCATTTGTCTGCTTTGTTTATGTGCGAATTTAGCGGTTAGTTTTTGAAATAAAAAATTTTCATTTCCCTGTTCATTTATGATGAGGTTTTCAACATGTTGGGTATCATTAATTAACAATTTTGTGTTTCAAAATGTGAATTTTAGTTAATTCATTTTTAACTCTTTATAGTCAAATTGTTAATAACTTCGTTGAAAAGTCAATTGGTTTTGGTAGTAAAACGGAGCGGAACTACTTATATTTTTGTAGTATAAAACAGGTTGTTTATGTTTGGAACCCTAATTAAGAAAAGATTGACAGATGAGAAGGTGGCGAATATTTTCGTGAACGCCATCCTTGATGTTACTGAAAAAGGGTTTGAGGAAGTAGCGGGGCTGATTAAAGAGGATTCGGCATTTGTACACCAACCACAAATCAATGTTTCAGATAACGGAAAATTTACAATGATCGTTCTGGCAGGTAACCTGAAGTTTCTTGAAGATCATTTTGAAGCGGATCAGGTAGCGCGTGTAGAAGAATTAATATTTGACAAGTTTGCTGGAGTATTTGGTATTTCCGCATCCGAATTAAAACAGATTGTTAAAGAATACGATCATTTCATGGCGCGTGTTAATCATCCTTCAAAGAATACGTTGTACGCAATGTCAAAGGCTGTTTTTCACAAGTATAATCTGAATGATTATCAGGATGATTACTTCCGGAAAATGCAATGTCCTAATCCCCTTTTCCTTAAGAGAATGGATGATGTGATGACCAATTTTGTCTGGGATTGGAACGCGTTTTTCAAACGCTATAAATTAATCGCGTAAAAACGTAGGATTATAATATCCCGGCCTTTTCTGCCGGGTAAGCATTAAAAGTTCCACTTCCCTTTGCAACTAACTCATTCTTTTGATTTCGAATTTCTCCTTCAGCATAGATAATCCGGCTTCCGGCCTGAACTACCTTCCCTGTAGCAATTAGTGTATCTCCTAAACGAGCTGGAGAAAGAAAGTTAAGCTTCAATTCGATGGTTGAGACTACTTTTCCCTGCTCGACAACGAGAGAAAGAGCAGCTACACCTAAAGTTCCGTCCATTAAGGTAGCGATGACTCCTCCGTGTGCGGCAACGGGTGTAGCCATGTGTTTGTCAGAAACAGCTAGTTTGTATTCTATTTCCCCCGGTTGTACAATACTCAATTGCATGCCGAGATCATCTCCGAACCGATTGGTTCTCTTGTAGGTCTCGATAATCAAATCTCTTACACTTTCCATAACTATGCCTGTAAAATCTATTGCAAATATAATGAATGCATAATAAATTAGTAGGATAATGAAGCGGCAAAATAATTGATGAAAGAGGAAAAGGAGATGTGAAATACGTTATAAAATAACAGATATTGAGTGACTGAACCTTCAAAAATGATATCTTGTGCAAAGCGCAGAAAGCAGGTTTGTAGCGCAAATCGTCTTTGGCAGTACTTAAAAAAGAAGAAATGCAGTTTGAATTACAAAAATCAGTAGAAATTCTGGAAAGGACACCTTTGATCTTAGAAGCCTATCTCGGGAGATTGTCTAAAGATTGGTTAAAGAATAATGAAGGAGAAAATACCTGGAGTCCCTATGAAATATTGGGGCATTTGGTGTATGGAGAAAAAACAGACTGGATGGTGCGGGTTAAAACCATATTACGTACTTCCGGGAACAAACTCTTTGAACCGTTTGACAGGTTGGCTCAATTAAAGGAGGATCAGGATAGACCAATTGCCGAATTATTGACTGATTTCAATGTTTTGAGGACGAGTAATTTGGAGGAATTACGTGCGCTGAATATCAGCGACGAGGATCTGCAGCTGACCGGAATTCATCCTGAATTTGGAGAAGTGACACTCGGGCAGTTAATTGCAACATGGGTAGTTCATGACTTGGGGCACATAGGGCAAATTTCAAGAGTGATGGCCAAACAGTACAAAAACGAAGTAGGACCATGGATTAATTATTTAAGTGTCTTGAAAAGATAAGCGATGAAGAAAAAGAAGGAAGGGAAGCACTTCAAAGATTTTACCTGTTCCATGAAAATGAAATCTTTCTGAAAATATCATAGCATAAATAGAGTTGGAATAAAAAAAAGTTTTACTTTTGCACCGTCCGCGGGAGTAGCTCAGTTGGTAGAGCGTCAGCCTTCCAAGCTGAGGGTCGCGAGTTCGAATCTCGTCTCCCGCTCGTGGAAAAAGCTTCGCTTCGGCGGAGCTTTTTTTGTTTATATGGGTTGAAAAGTTGATTTTCAGTAAGTGTGCCCCGTAGGTTTGAACGTTTCTTTCTTCACGAAACCTATTACATTTTCTCGTATCTTTGCACAAAATTTTAAGAAAGTTGAAAACGGTTTATATAGAGCGTAGAGAGCATTTTAATGCTGCCCATAAATTATATAATGACAAATGGTCTCCCGAAAAGAACGAAGAAGTTTTTGGGAAATGCAGCAATGCAAACTGGCATGGACACAATTACCAGATAATTGTTACGGTAAAAGGGATGCCTCATGAGGATACAGGATTTGTTGTAGATTTGAAAGATTTGAGTGACCTGATAAAGGAGTACGTTGTAGAACCGTTGGATCACAAAAACCTGAATCTGGATGTTCCCTTTTTAAAAGGAATTTTACCTTCTACTGAAAATCTGGCGATAAAGATCTGGGAACAAATCGAAGGACCGATTGCCAATTTAGGGGGGACTCTGGCAAAAATCAGGTTGATTGAAACAGAGAACAATTTTGTAGAATATTTCGGAGGACGGGAACCTTATTAGTGTTTATCTGTTCTTTTGAAAAAGAAAAATAATTTGGTGAAAGAAGAACAAAACAAGGAGGAAACAACCCTCCGGATTTCGGATGCATATCAAAAGATAATTACCGATCTAGGAGAGGATGCGGGTAGAGAAGGCTTATTGAAAACTCCGGAGCGCGCAGCGAAAGCTATGCAGTTTCTGACGCAAGGATATGAGCAGAACCCGAAAGCAATTTTGGAATCGGCTCTTTTTAATGAGGACTATTCTGAAATGGTGATCGTAAAGGATATTGAAGTATATTCTTTGTGTGAACATCACATGTTACCATTTTTCGGAAAGGCACACGTAGCCTACATTCCCAAAGGAAAAATTGTTGGGTTATCAAAAATTCCGCGAGTAGTAGATGCTTTTGCTCGTCGTTTGCAGGTTCAGGAACGGTTGACACTTGAAATACGGGACGCGATTAATGAAGCATTACAGCCGGAAGGAGTAGCGGTTGTTCTTGAGTGTAGTCATATGTGTATGCAAATGAGAGGAGTACAAAAGCAAAATTCAGTAACGACTTCCAGCGCGTTTACAGGAGTGTTTTTGGAAAACGATTCCACCCGAAAAGAGTTTATAAATTTAGTGCAGGCCAGACTACACTAAAGCTGGAGAAATTTCGTTATCTTTACAGTAAACTAAAATTTAGATACAAATGTTAGAAAACATTTTAGACAGAACTGAACCAGTTGGCGTAAAGCCAATGACGAAGGAATTTTTTGCTTCGGTGTACACGTACATGTTTGTAGCACTTGGTATTTCCGGAGTGACAGCCTTTATGGTAGGAGAGGTTTTTCAGACTGGATTTGTTGAATTTATTAAATCTCCAACAGGAGGGCTTTCTCCGATTTTTTACGTGATTGCTTTTGCGCCCTTAGGATTGGTGCTTTTGATGCAGATGAGAATGGCAAAATTGAGTATGTCCATGTTATTGGCACTTTTTGTTGGTTTCTCATTCTTAATGGGGTTGAGTTTAGCAACTATATTTTTACAGTATAAGTTAGGTACAATTTTCAATGTCTTCCTTATTTCAGCCGGTATGTTCGGTGGGATGGCTATACTGGGGTATACAACAAAGACCGATTTGTCTAAGTTTGGTAGCTTAATGTATATGCTTTTCATTGGGATTTTCATTGCAAGTTTAGTTAACTTCTTCATGCAGAGTGAAGCAATGGGATATTGGATTTCTTTTATCGGAATCTTTGTCTTTACAGGTCTTACGGCATGGGAAATGCAAAAGTTGAAGTACATTGCTGCTGATCCGCAATACGCAGGAGAGGAGAAAAAGAAACTGGCATTGATCGGAGGATTGTCGTTGTACATCCTGTTCATTAACTTGTTCCTTTCTCTATTGAGAGTTTTCGGAAGAGAATAAAAAATCTTAAGTAGAAAATATGTTGACGGCTATCTCATCTGAGGTAGCCGTTTTTTATTGGGGAATAAAACTCCTGTTTCCAAACACAGATGTGGTTCATAGACTTAGGGATGTAACGGAGCTAATATTTTATTCCAGTAGCGGCATATACTACGGTATCCACACTAATTTTTTCGATACAGTTACAGGGACTTCCTTTCTGACACGTAGAGCAGTTTTCATCGAAAACAAGTGTGGTTGAGTGTTTGCCTAATGGTCTCCAACGCCCGGGATGGATGGGGCGTCTGGATGCAAATAATCCTATGGCTCCTTTATTTAGTAATCCGGCAATGTGTAAAGGACCTGTACTTGCTGCAATCAGTATGTCAATCTGTTGAATCAGAGCGATTAATTCGTCTAGCGATAGTTTGCCACTCGTATCTATACAGTCTTCAGGTATAAGATGACGGAAAGAAGTTGCTTCACTTTCAGTTCCTGTATAGAATACTTTGTATCCCTTCTCAGTTAGCTGTTTTCCTAATTCGGCAAAATGGTTCACACCCCATTCGACAGCACTCCCTTGTGATCTGGGATGGAGTATGACTTTAGGCTGCGGAGTATCTACTTCATTAAGTAGCCATTCAGGGAGTGGAAATGAGGTAGAAAAATGAACCGATTCTGAAACTTCTTCTAACGAAGGTAATGTACGGACCCCAAATGGTCGGAGCAAATGAAAATTCAATTGTGATTCATGTTCATTGGCCTGCTTTCTTGTGAAGTTAACTCTGTGGTTACAAGTAACCAGATGAAATAACCGATGGCTTGTCCCTATACGATGTTGTATGCCGCTTTTTTTTGCCAACCGGGCAATTTCTTTTCGGGGGAAAACATGAATAATAGCAAATGCCCGTATGCTTCTGAATGCCTTTATTCGTTCACTTTCTTCGAGGGACTCCAGTTCTTTCCAACTAAGTACTTCATCAATGTCGTGGCAACAATTCAGAATGGGAGCCGTATACGTATTACCGAGAAAAACAATACGAACACCTTTGAAACGCTTCTTCAGATAACCACATAAAGGCAATGTAAGGCACACATCCCCAATACTGTCTGTTCTGCTAATTATGACTGTTCTATAGGAAAGATCAAGCATCTTTTTTATTGAGTCTTCGAAGTTCTTTATACTTAAAAATATTAGACTGAGCCGATATTGTAGCTATTTTCCATCCGGCGTAACCATCCAGAAAGCCACGTTTGATCAGGTACATGGAAATAAACCGACCCAATGCGCTCAGGTATGGCTTGAATATTCCTGCTTTTTTTCCCCGGGCATTCATTTTACGGGCGGTAAGCAGAGAATATTTGTCTGCGCGCGTCCGATGGTCTGTATAATCATAATAGGAGTAATGATGTAAATCTCCTGAAAGAAGTTTCTCCTGGAAAGGCGCAGAGAACTCCAGTTCTTCGTGCACGTATTCACCAACCCATTTGGTTTGATCTTTTGGAAAAATACGGACTTTATAATCTGGATACCAACCCGAATGATGAATCCATGTACCGCAATAATTGGTCTTTCTGTTGACGGTATAAATTCCCGAAAAGCCTTGATTCTTCTCGTGAAGAATGGCTGTTTTCAATTCTGTACTGACTGCTTCATCTGCATCAATAGAGAAAATGTAAGAGAAAGAAGAAAGTGAGTTGGCAAAATTCTTGGAGGAACTGTATCCTTCCCATTTTCGTTCCTCAAACCGGACAAAATCATACTCTGAACAAATTGCCTTTGTCGTGTCGGTTGAAAGTGAATCCAGAACAATAACTTCATCAGCAACACCGATCAGTGATTCAATGCAACGACGGATGTTACGTTCTTCGTTCAGGGTAATAATAACCGCAGACAATTTATCCATGTGGTAAAGATAGCGGAAAATGAGATAAAATTGTTGAGAGGCAAGTTGCATTTTTTGCGTAGATTACTCTAGATTTCCGCTATTTTTGTAATTCAGGTGAGTAATAAAAAGACAGAATATATAGAATTAATCTTACGAACCCTTCCGGAAAATCCGGGAGTGTATCAGTATTTTGATGAGAGTGGGAAAATTATTTATGTCGGTAAGGCGAAAAACCTGAAAAAACGGGTTAACTCTTATTTTAACAAACAGGATTTAGACGGGAAAACGCGGATGTTGGTTCGCAAAATACGGGATATTCAATATATCGTGGTGGCTACCGAAATGGATGCCTTACTGTTGGAAAACAACCTGATAAAAAAGTATCAACCGCGGTATAATATCCAGTTGAAGGACGATAAAACGTATCCCTGGATATGCGTTAAAAATGAAGCTTTCCCGCGGATATTTTCTACCAGAAGAGTAGTGAAAGATGGCTCCCGCTATTACGGTCCCTATCCTTCGGGGAGAATGATGCACGCTCTGTTGGATCTGATCAGAAGGTTATATCCTTTGCGAACGTGCGGGTTAGATTTATCGCAAAATGCTATTGAGAAGAGAAATTATAAGGTCTGTCTGGAATATCATATTGGTAATTGCAAAGGACCCTGCGAGGCTAAACAAACCATACAGGAGTACAACAAGTACATTGAAGACATTCACGATATTCTCAAAGGAAATATTTCTTCGGTTATCCGCAAGATAAAAGTCCTGATGCAGGAAGAAGCGGAAGCCTATCGGTTTGAAGAGGCACAATTGCTGAAAGAAAAATGCGAATTACTGGAAAATTATAAGAGTAAAAGTACGATTGTAAGTCCTACCGTTTCGGAAGTTGACGTATTTACAGTATTGGATGATGGAGATTCTTTTTTTGTCAACTATCTGGTGATAAAATCCGGGGCAATTATTCACGCTTTCACCAGTGAAATTAAGAAGAAGTTAAATGAAACAGCAGCAGAAGTAGTCGGTTTTGCTTTGCCGGAGCTACGGGAGCGTTTTCAGAGTCCTTCCAAAGAAGTGTTAGTCGAAGAATTGCCGGATGTAAAACTTGAAGGGATTCGTTTTTTTGTTCCGCAACGGGGAGATAAAAAGGAACTGCTGGATTTGTCCTTACGGAATACAAGGGCCTACCGGATGGATAAGTTAAAAAGACAAAAGATAAAAGATCCTGAGGCGCATAAAAACCGGATTTTAACCCAAATCCAGAAAGATTTTCGTTTGAAAGAACTCCCGGTTCATATTGAATGTTTTGATAATTCCAACTTTCAGGGAACAAATGCTGTGTCTGCCTGTGTCGTTTTCAGGGATGGTAAACCAAGCACCAAGGACTACCGGCATTTTACCATTCAAACGGTGGAAGGTCCGGATGATTTTGCTTCGATGGAAGAAGCAGTTTATCGACGTTACCGACGTTTAAAGGAGGAAGATAAGCCTTTTCCGCAACTGGTAGTAATTGACGGAGGGAAAGGACAGTTGGGATCGGCTTTGAAAGCACTGGAGCGTTTGAATTTGCGGGGTAAAATTCCGGTTGTAGGCATCGCCAAGCGATTGGAGGAAATATTCTTTCCAGGAGATAGTCTTCCTTTGTATCTGGATAAACGTTCGGAGAGTCTGAAAGTGATTCAGCACATGCGTAACGAAGCCCACCGATTTGGAATTACACATCACCGGAATAAGAGAAGCAAAAACTCATTGGTATCTGAACTTTCGGAGATAAAAGGCATCGGTCCGAAAACGTATGAAGAGTTGATGACACATTTTAAATCGGTTAAAAGAATAAGAGAAGCCTCTCTGGACTCATTGATTTCTGTAATAGGACAGGCAAAGGCAAAGATTGTCCATGCCTATTTCAATGGGATGTAGAATCTTTTAATTCCGGACAGAAATAAGTACGGTTGTACTTCGTTTAGACTTTGATGAAACGATCGAAAATTCTTATCTATCTGCTAATATCTGTTCTTGTCAATTACTTGTTAGTGGCTGATGTACTCTTTTTTACTTACACGATAACTGGAGTATGGACATCCCGCACTATTTGGGGTGTCTGGTTTATTGTTTCGTTGTACTTAGCTGTGAAGAACTGGAAATGGCATAGTGTGAGATTTTTTACAGTAACAACTCTAGTTCTTCCTCTTTTTGTTGCACCATTTTTGGGTATTTTGGGTGGTCCTCTTTTTCTTCGATTGATGAATGCTGACTTCGAGCAACGTTTGAAAGGTGACTCGTACCAGATATATTTATACACGAGCGCGTTTTCGGGGAATTTTTTTGTTCTCTTTGAGGATTCTTTCTTGGTGAAAAAGAATATTTCGTCAAGTTCTTTTATGCTGGATACCGGGAATCCTAACTTTAAAATGGATATGGTTCGGGTAATAGAAGAAAATGGTCAGGAAGTCATTGTTGAGATTATATCGGATGCAGAAAAAATAAGGATCACTTTTGAACGCGAGTGAAAGATGTTAAACCAGTCTTAGTTCTCATAGATCAATTGAACTACTTTTTCCATTTCCAGGTCTTTGTTTGTTAGGATGTCATTTAGTTTAGGTGTAATGAAATAATCGGGGAATATTCCTTCATTTTTTGAAAATCCGCTTACATCCGTTTGATAAATTTCTGTAGCCACAGAGACCTGAATCCCGGTGTTGTTCAATAAAAATGAAGTAGGATTGGCGTTGCAACTAAAGGTTGCTCCCGTTTCCTGACCGACGAATACAGCATTCAGATGCGCTTTTACTAACGAAAGAAAGTGCCCTGTTGATGAAAAACAGCCCCCGTTGATTAACAGGTATAAATTGCCTTTGAATCGGTTCTGTTTTACAGGGAGAAGTTGTTCCAAATCCTTATACCATTTTGTTGAACCTTTTCTGAAATAACGAAAGGGTTGTTCCATGAGATATTGGAGTAAATAGGAGGTACAATACGGATCCCCTCCGTAGTTATTTCTCAGATCAATTACCAGGTTGTCCGGTTGGGAAAGTTCAAGTTCTTTAAAACAACTGTCAATGAAGGATTGGAATAGAGGGAGATTGTCGTTGTAATAATTGAAACTTTTGATAGTTATTTTCCCCAGTGAATGATCAGCATCCATTTGAAAACATAGGTTATCCGGACACGGGTTTAGATCATTGCCTTTTAAAGGAGATTGATCCGAGGGTTTTAGTTCGATTGATTTTAGACCGGTATTGGTACGAATTTCGATGGTATAGGTTTCCGGAAAACCAAGTTGAAAGGCACAATGGGATCTGAAGTTCATATTCGTTTGCAGTTCCCGGAGACTGGAAATGTATCCGTCAGAGTTAATCACTGCGTTTAGTTCTCTTTTCAGCGTTTTTACGTCAATACCATTGATTGATATGACTTCCATTCCCTGATCCAGTACATCAGCATTGTTCAGGGGGTCAGTAATGTAGAGTTGATCTTCTACATACATGACTTCCAAAGGAAAAAAGAGAGACGGGGATAATTCCAGTACATTGTCAACAGATGTTGAGGTATGCCCACACCCGACAAGTGCTACTACAGATTTGCAGAGCCATACAAATTCACTCATTGTAGTTGCATCCGAAATTGATTCCTTTTTTCGCCTGACAAAAAGATCAAACTCTTCCGGGGTTATAAAGGTATAAGGTTGAGGATGATTGCGTTTAACGGCCTTTACCAGTTGTTCTAAATCGGCCATGTACTCCGATTTGGCTATGACTTCATGTACGGTATATTTTTTTGGAATAGTATCCTGTGCACACCCCGTCTGAATGTACACTGCCAGTATGAACAGGATAAAGAGCTTCTTTCTCATTTATTTACAACCTTTCTGTATGAGTTCCCAGTTAATTTTTGGCGATTTGGGATGAGTTTTCAGCAACGACTTATTTATTTCTGTTTCCAGTTGAGCAGGGGAGAAGCCATAGATGTTTTGCATACTTGAAAATCCACTTTTCCACAGTGTTTCAAACTTAGGCAACCCATAATTTGAAATCAAATATTCCACAACATAAGCCGATTGGTGATAACTAATCATTTCTTCTGTTTGATAAAACTGATAGGCCAGAGATTCCAACGGAACCAACTTGTTTTCTTCTAAGAAGTACCGGTATAATTCAGCGACGATATATCCTGAGCAATTGTTTTCTGAATAAGTAGCTAATCCCTCGTTTAACCAGTTATTACCTTCTGCAGGCCGACCCCAGGCTGTCATTGAAACAATATGCATCGTTTCATGTTGGATCGGAGGATTGGTAATGCTACTTTCTTCGTCACTGTTCTCGTTGGTTACTTTCATGTGTATAGTTCTTGCGTCAATGTTGGCCAGTGCATTGACATAATAACCAGCCTGTAAAAGCATTTCTTTTTTGGAGGTGACAAAATGAATCCGGGTAAATTCCGTAAAGCTTGTATCGTTAATTAAACGGCAGTTTTCCTGAATGGCAAGTAAACATTTTTCAACAAGTGCATCCCTGTTTTCATAGGCATATCCTTTAGCAGGAAATGTGAAATGGAGGTTGTCTATTTGTTTTGTAACAACTGTTTTTTCTTCCCAGTCAGCTGTTTGATTGAATTTCGTCGTGTCGATACGTGCATTCTTGTTGATTACATACGGATTATTGCCAATATACATTCCATTTTTAAAATTTCCTTCGAATTGATTCATTCCGTCCCGGTACTTTCCCAAGCCATCAAATCTTCCATTTTTCATTTCTCCGTCGTACCACATTATTTCTTCTCCCTCGTTAAAAACGGTAAGAACACCTTTCCCTTCTGGTATGCGATTTAAACAATCTCCTGTCCAGGTAAAAGTACAGGTTTCACAAGTCCAGGGAAGTAGAAATTGACAACCTGTTTCATGTTCTGATAAGTGAGATTGCGCCTGGTAAATTCCGGGTAGTAAGCAGAATAATAGGACGAACATGTTTTTGTACATGGGTTTTTCATTTTTTGATTCTCTGCGAAGTTAGGTCCCGTGAAAATACCGGACAATCACATTTGTTAAGAAATGAGGTTGTTTTTTATCCGGCTTAAACTTTGTTCTGCTACGCCTAAATAAGACGCAATATGTCGTTGAGGAACTTTCTGAAAAAGTTCGGGATTCTTGTTGAGCAAATTCTTATAACGTTCTTCTAAATTGAGAACTTGCATATCGGACAACTTTTCAACAGTTTGCAGGAATGCTTCTTCCGCAATAATCCTTCCCAGTTTTTCAAACGCATGTTGTGTGCTGAAAAGATGTAAAAGATCCTTCTTGTTGAATGCATAGTAGTCAACATCGGTTAGGGTCTCAATAAAAAGATCACTTGCTTTTTCGGTTAAATAACTTTTATAATCGGTTGCAAACCATTTCGGAAAATAAAAATGATGCGTGTATTCTTTTCCGTCGATAACCTTATAACCACGCAAGAGTCCCTTTTCCAGAAACAGGTACTTGAGATTCGGTTTTGACGGACGGAATAGTAGCTGACCTTTCGGAACATGATGTCTCGTTGCTACACTGAGTAAAAGCTCATATTGATGATCGGAGATATCGATATGTGATAAAATAATATCTTTCATGCTTATTTACAATAAAATGCCTTCTGATAGTAGAGAAACGAGTTTACCGCTATTTTCTTGTTTCCCGTGGGGTAATTTACTACTTTATCATTCCTTATAGTATCTTTTTTCGAAATAGATGGGGTATTGAAAAGTGACTGTTAGTAATTCCGTTTCATCGTATGAAGTAATTCTTCTGCCTCTTTTACAATTGCTTCGGGGTATTGGTGAATAGCTATAATTTTGAGTGCATTTCCACTTTGTGATATTCCTTTTTTGATTTTGTAGTCAAAATAAATGCTTGAATCAACGATAGATTCAGTGAAGTGGAAAAGGTCGAATTTATCGCCTAGTAAAGTTGTCAATTCAATATCGTGTGTCGAAACAAAGATTTGACTATTCTGCTGCTCAAGATAAGAGAGAACAGCTTTTGCTGCTGCTATACGCTCTGCAGTATTGGTCCCTTTAAAGAGTTCATCCAATAAAATAATTGACCGGGTTGACTTTCCTGATTGTTCAATAATTTCTTTTATTTCATCTACTTCCCTGTAAAAATAACTACTGGCATTTAGTACATCATCTTCAATACGAATAACCGAAAAGAGTCTGGCAACAGGCAGAGAGGCAGCAGAAGCAAAACAAGTGTTTAAGGCTATTCCGGAAATATAGTTGAGTCCGATGGATCGAATGAAGGTTGTTTTGCCAGACATGTTAGAACCTGTCAATAGAATCGATTTTTGGGTGTCAACAGAATTAGGAACACAATGAGGGACCAACGGATGTCTGAGGTCAGTGAACTGAATAGTACGGTTGTTCTTATTGATCGTTGGAGTGCAGTATGGTTCTCCTTTTCGCAGTGATGCAACAGATACGAATGTGTCTACTTGACCAATAAAGCGAAAGACATTTTCGATATCTTTTGCCTTGTTTTGAAGTTTATCAAGTGAGCTAAACAAGAGGAGAGGTTCCAGTAAGAAGGTGATCTTTATTAGTTCCAGTAAAAACCAATAGGCTGCTTCCATATCACTGTCTACTTTTTGTTCCAGTTTAAAAAAGGACATATTTCGTCGGATGGAAGCAATTACCTTAATGGAGGGGGAAATTTCAGAGAAAGAGTCCCGGATCACTTTTACTTTTAACAGGTTTTTGGCTACAGCTCCCATCGCCAGTAATGAAGGAACCGAATTGAGGAATAAAGTGGTTTTTCTTTTTAATCCGTAGTGAATTAAGATGTTGATGGGAAATAACCCGAAGAGAATAAGGGCAACATTCGGATTGAAAAAAGACAGTAAAATAGATAAAATAGCTGTGAAGGAAAGAATAGGAAACAGGAAAAACCATTTGGGTTTCCTTTCAATTTCTTTTTGGAATAAATCAGGAATGTAATAGGTCTGATGGTTATTTAATTTGTTGAGTAAATATTGTATTTCAAGCTGTTCTTTGGGATTTTTTTCAAGATATGTGATGATTTTTTCCTGAACGACAAATTCTTCTGTCCGATCATCTATTGTTTTTAATCGATCGTATAAAAATTGTTGTCCAATCTTTGAAGAAGTACGATCCACGAAACAAAAGAAGAGATCAAAGTCAAGATCATTACCTGTTTGATTTGAAATTTCCTGAAAAGTGCTTGAATGATCTTTATGAGCAGTATAGCGCGTTATTAGCTGAAAATTAAAGCCCTCTGTTTTTAGATGACCAAACCGGGACTCTAGTTTTTGGAGTGTTTTCTTTTTTCTTCGAAACAACATAGGTTCAGGAATTGGGAGTTTCAACAAACTCAAGAATATCACCGGGCTGACAATCCAGTGCTTTACAAATGGCTTCCAGTGTTGAAAATCGTATTGCTTTCGCTTTACTTTGTTTCAGAATAGAAAGGTTCACGACCGATACCCCAACAATTTCAGAAAGCTCTTTTACTTGCATTTTTCGTTTGGCAAGCATTACATCAAGGTTTACAATTATTGCCATATCAAATGGTTAGTGAGTCTTCAAGTGAATTGATAAAAGATGAATAGTTATTTGTATTCCTGTTCCACGAAGATCCTCCGAACAGATTGGTAGAAACAAACTGTAAATGTGTGGTAGAGCCTTCACCGGGTTCTAACTGAATGTAAATATTTTCACCCCAGGTCCAGAAATTAACAGAGGTTCCACAGAGTAGACTGAAACTTGTTTTATCCGCGTCTAATAACTGAAATTCAGAATCTTGTATAATCTCCAGAAGTTTGTCAAATAGCAGATCTGTTGAAATAGTACTGTTGGTCGTAAATTCTTTTTTTTCAAGAAGAAAGCCCAGATAACGTATAAACCATGATTTATAGCGTAGGTTTTTTCGGAGAGCCAGGTTGGTAATAAGAAGCCCGACAGGGGGGATAAATACTAGCAGCGATATCCATATTTCACCTGTGAAATGACGGAGTGTCAGGTACAGGACGAAGCAGATCAATGTAAAAAGTAAGGGGGCTTTATTCATACTATTTTTTTGACAAATATACGAAAAACAGTATAAAATTAATGATAAACGATAATTTTTACGAAAAAGAACATGAAAGAGACAATGTCAGATGCTGTAAATCAGTGATTGTAATTTCCGGTAGCAAGCTGATGAAGAACAGGACTGTTTAATTAAATATAACGGATAGAAACAACAATACTATTGGGGTAAACTGCCAGAGTCAAACGGAATTCTGAGAGAGATTTAATAAGGATTTTAAGAGTTGAATTTGCTCTTCGAGTACACGGATCGTTTTTTCGTATTGCGCGATTAATTTTGAAGAATCAGGTGTATTTTGTTTATCGGAGAAAATACTTTGAGAATCGAATACTAATATCTTTATTGGGTTTACTTGCAGGATTTGACTTATTTCATTGAGTCGTTTTATACTTAACTGTGTTTCTCCGGCTTCAATTTTAGAATAGGCACGTGTCGAGATTCCAAGGGCGTCTGCCATAAATTCCTGGGACCAGTTTTTTAGTTCTCGAAGTCGCTTGATATTAATATGTGGTTCCTTTATTGGTTGCATTTCCGTTGTATTTCTGTCAGCAGTTTTCATCTGTGCAAATGTACTTGCTCAAAAGCTTCTCAACTTGGTACTTTTTATTCGAAATATTGGCGTTTTTCAGTCATTTGTTAAAAACAAGGGTTTGTTTTTAAGGGGCTTACAAAAAGAGAGGCATTTTCCTATTGGATAGGAGGAATAACCAATTTTCAGATGTGACATGTCTTATTTTATAGCACAACTATCCACTCTGTTTACACGTGAAGGTGGGTGACCGAATCGTTTTTTAAATACTTTACTGAAGTACACCGCATCTTCAAATCCGACTTCCCATCCGGCTTCAGTTACGTTCAACCCTTCCTTCAATAATTCAACGGCTTTCTGCAAGCGAATATTTCGGATATATTCTGCGGGAGTGGTTCCCGTAAGGCTTTTCATTTTTCGGTTGAGTTTACTCGAAGAAAAGTAGAGTTGATCTGCCAATTCGGGAACACCAAACTGTGGATCTGATAAGTGGTGTTGAATGCTGTCATTTATTTGGGCTAGAAGTTCCCGATCTCTTGATGACAACTCTGGTAATTCATCAGGTGTTGGGATAGTGGTGCCTTCAAATTTTTGACGGAGTAATTGTCTTGTCCGTACTATATTTCGTACCCGTAACTTTAGTTCTGCTAATGAAAATGGTTTGGTTAAATAGTCATCGGCCCCTGTTTCCAGTCCGGCTATTTTATCATTTTGATCGGCTTTTGCAGTTAATAGCAAGATAGGAACGTGCGATGTAAATATGTTTTCCTTCAGGGTTTTGCATAAAATCAAACCACTTGTGTCGGGCATCATAATATCGCTGATGATCAGGTCGGGAACCAATTCTTCTGCTAACTGAATTCCTTCTTTTCCATTTTTTGCTTCTGCAAAACGATATTCGTCCCCTAAATTTGTAATGATAAAGCGTCGTAGTTCAGTTTGATCTTCAACTACCAATACAAGAGGTAATTCTTTATTCTGAGAAGAAGTATATGTTTGGTTTTCTACTGATTGTATAAACACTGTATTCGTATCTTGTGCAACGACTTGTTTTTCCATACGTGCATTTTTCAACTGAACATAAAATGTACTTCCGCCCTGTTCAATTGAGGACTCAACAGACACCTTCCCTCCGTGCAATAGGGCTAATTCTTTAACCAGTGCTAATCCAATCCCGGAACCTTCGTATGTTCTGTTAGATGGCTTATCAATCTGAAAGAAACGATCAAAAATATAGGGGATATGTTCAGCAGCAATTCCTGTACCTGAATCCGTTATTTTCAATAAAAAGAACTCTTCTTTTGTGGCGACATCTACAGTGATTGTTCCTCCATCAGGTGTGAACTTAAAAGCGTTTGATAAGAGGTTAGAAACAATAATTGAAAGTGCCTCTTGTGAAAAAACAAAAGGATCTTGTTGTTTCGTTTCCTGCTGAAATTTGAGCTGGATATTTTTCTGCTCTGCCAGTGAGAAAAATGCCTCTACCAGTGCTTTTGTCTCTTCTACAATAAACCCGGTTTTATAATTCAAGGTATAGGAAGTACTTTCCATTTTTGATAACTCCAGTAGCTGATTGATGAGCTGTAGCAAATGTTTACTACTACTTTTCATCTCTTGAAAGTGCATTTGATCTTCGTCACTTCCATTTTTTTCTAAGACTTCCAGATGTCCGTTAATGAGTGTTAAAGGAGTTCTGAATTCATGTGAGATATTAGCCAATAAACGAACCTTAAATTGTTCGGTTTCTACGATACGTTCTACCTCTCTTTTAGACAGCGCTATATTTTCTTTTTCAATTTTTATTTTTTTATTTCTCAATCGAAACAGGAAAAATACGACGATTAGTATCAGGAAGGTTACAACTAATCCAAGCATTGCTACATTGCGCTGGATCTGTTTCGTTTTTAACTCTGCTTTAGCAACGACTTCTTTCTTTTCAAACTCGTAACGAATAGCCAACTTCTCTGTATCCCCTTTTGTCTCCTTTGTTAATTCTCGATATTCAACAAGTTTCTTGTAATGTTCAAAAGCAGACTTATAATCTCCTTTTATGCTGTCTGCTTTGACTAGATAGGTGTAGACAAAAGGTAAACTCTGTTTTTCATCATTTGCTACAAAATAATCAAAGGTTTTGTTCAGTAGTTCTTCTCCCTCTTTTATTCTACCAGTTTCGATATAGATCGCACCGACTAGTTTTTGAGCATGTATAAGTTTTCTATAGGTGTCTATTTTTTTTGAAATTTCAATTTGCTTGTTTAGTGCCTCTAGTGCCAGATCGTATTTCTTTTGCTCGAAATGATTGGCGCCAAGTTGTCCATAAACACCATGTAAACCTATCGTATCATTGTATTCTTCGAAAATACGATTGGCTTTTTCTAAAATCTCGTTGGATTTTGCGATGTCTTTCTTTTCAAAATAGAGTCCGGCCAGTAATAAATAAGAATCACCCTCTTCTAATTTTTTACCTAACTTTTTATTAAGTGCTAAAACCCGGTTAAAATACGCTAACGCTTTGTCAAAGTCCTTTATGCTGCGGTAAAGATTTCCTAACTGTCCACAAATCCAGATGATCCCTTCCTGATTATTACTTTCAATATATTTTTCAAGCGATAAGTTAAAATGACGCAATGCAACAACTCTATTGCCTTGCCAATAGTTTAACAGACCTGCATTTCCGGCAGTCCAGGCTATTTTTGATGTTTTATCTGATTTTTTATAGAGTGCCAGGGCTTTTGTAAAATGTTGAGTGGCATCACTGTACTTTGCTTCTTGCGAATAGAGGTTTGCTAAAAAGCTATGCAGATTAGCTTGCAATACTAAATCATCTGTTTTTTCGCTTAAGGTAATTCCTTTTTGCAGGTATTCTTTCGATTTTTCTTTTTCTCCTTTTCCGGAATAATAATCTCCAAGTTGAAAATACAGAAATGCTTCATCACTATAATTAGTGTTGATTTTTAGGTTTTTGAGACCTTTTTCACTGTAGTAAAAAAGCTTTTTGTCTGCTCCGCAATCTCTATACGCAGCAGCCAGTGAAACGTAGGCACTTGTTAACCCTTTTGTGTAGTGGCTTTTTTGTGCTAATTTTTCAGCTTTATGAGCATGTAGCACTGCCATTTTACAGGCTCCTTCCTGCATTTCAAAGCGACTCAGTTCATTTAGTAAGTCCACTTTTTTCTGCTCACTTTTTGTTTTGGAAAGAGCCTTTTTTAACAGGCTGATTTTTTCTTGTATCTCTTGATCTTGGGCATTAACAACCGTCATAGATACAAAAATTATCAGGAGAAAAATAAGTAAACGTCTGCTATTCATGGTTTACATAAAATCTGCGCCCTTTCCTTATAAATTGGGGAAGGACGATCAAATAAAGCAAGCGCCGAATATAACTCTTTTGCGAATATGGAGCAGTTTAAATACAAAAATCCCGGCAAAATAATTTACCGGGATTTTTAAGTGTTACTTATAGTTATGTTGTAAAAGAATCTTTTAATCAGCTTTTAAAAAAACGGCACAATTTGATGATGTTTCAGATTCTCCTGTTAGCCCTGAAATCATTTCATCACATTTCTCTTGCGCAACTTCCTGACTAGAAGCATTTGTAATTACACCCATGTCCATTCCTCCACAATTACAGTCGTAATTATCCAGTTTCTCACATGACGATAATGCAATAACGGTAAGTCCGACGAATAAAACTCTTTTCATAATGATATTGTTTGTATAATAATGTTTTACAAAGGAACATCTTATCAAAAAGGAAGTCTTACATCAATAGTTCCGAAATAAGAACTTTTAGTTCATACTATTGAAGGTTTCCGGATGTAGGATAAATTGGTTTTCTTGTATACTTTCCTTGTGATCCGCCATGTCGTGTTAATGATGGCAAAACTTGGTATGGATATGGTTAATATGGAGGGGTAGTAATTTTAGAAAACGAGTTGTATGCAACTAACAAATCTCAGTTACTTTGAGTTGTAGGTTGGGTAGGGTAATTTCATCACCGATTTGTTTATTCAGGAGTTGTGTTCCCAATGGAGATTGAAGAGAAATGCAAAAGACGGGAGTTTCATTATACGTCACTTTACCCAATGCCAGCCCGAGGAAGTACCACCCGTTTGTCAGCCGGATGAGTGATCCGACCCCTATGGCATCTGTTGGTTGGGATTCAGAAGTTTCAAATTGTTGAATCCAGTGCAGTTGTTTGTGGTATTCCTGTAATTGGTGCCCGAGTTTTTCCATTTCCAGTTGTGCCATAGCTCTGGAAGTCTCGTGTTTATCACCGGCTGTACTTTTCGTATCCGCACTCAAATCATGACGAAGTTGTTCTATTTCGCTCTGTAAACGTTGTGCCTTTTCTTGCAGGATGGTTTTTAAAACAGCAGTAAATTCTTGTCTTTGCATGATATGGGATAAAAAGACAAAGGTACACTATTTGCTAATTCCATGTCCATTCGATAATGACATTCATGTCCTGAAACAGGTAATGATTTACCTCCCCAATTTAATTCTCATACTCAATTTAATGGCCATATTGTCCCATTCATCCGTAAACATATAATCCCCTAATCGGTAAAAATACCCGATTCCCAAACGAAGGAAGTTGATTTTCAATAAATCATCCAAAACAAATCCGGTTTCATAATATCCTTTTTCCATGGTCTTTACGGTTACGAGCGTATGTCTTCCGGGGTTAGAAAGTGTTCCCCATCCTGCACTAAAGCGCAATGACAAAACGGGAGCAAAATTTCCTTTTTTAGAACGAAATGGGTTGAATGTCAGATTGAAGTGACCTGTGACTAATTGGTCATTAATAAACTCGGAAGGACGTACGGTTTCAAAGCTATTGGGAGCAGTAATTCCCCAGCGGTCAAAAATTCCTGGTGTTTGTAAAAGTAATGGAAGTGGAACATCACCCCATACCTGATTCCATTCTCCGCGTAAGCCAATGGAGCCCAATCGCATGATTTTAAACGTCTGATCTACGCGAACCTGTGAGCGTAAATAGTCGTATTCGCCCATCCAGATTCCGTTCCAACCTTTTACCATAGTAGCGCTGATGACCGGGAATTTAGCCGGTTTCAGATAAACACGGTCCGAACCCATTTGAATATAGTCATCCTTGATTTTCCAGTTCACCGATAATCCGGTTTCAAAAAGACGGAAAAATTGACCATCTGATAGGGAGTTCGGATCAGCAAAGTTGTAATCGTAACCTGCCCAAACCCGTTTATTGTGGTTAAACGCTTTAACAAAAAAACTTTTGAAAAGGTATCCTTCCACTTCAAACCCCAGATTTTGGGTATAGTCCATACGGTTAATATACAGTTGGCGATAGAACTGTCCCGGATCAAGAACACCAGTAGGAGAGGGGAGTTCATATTCTCCGGTTGTTTCCACATCGTCGTAGTAAAGTACTCTCAGGTTCACATTATGAGATCGTTTCAACCGAAACGTAAGATCACCTCCGTATTTAAAGCGTTTATCACCAAAACCGTATGCAAAATAACCTCCGACGGACATCCATTTTGCCAGACGGTCATTCGTTCGTCCGCCAATACCAAGTCGGAAACCTTCAAAATTATTGAAATCAAGAATACTGAGTAAATCCAGATCAAACCAACGAATACTAACATACCCTTTTGCCAGGGTAGTTAGATTGTTCAGTCTGCGATCCAGTTGAGCTTCTTCCGAAATACTGTCATTAAAACGATATGTTTCCAATTCGCGTGCATTGGTTGTTTCTCCTTTTAAGCTATCCCAGTAAGCGTTACTACGTTCCATTGCTGCTTCTGTTACCTCAATTGGTGCACCGCCTGTTTTTACGGTTTTTCGATCTACATCCAACTGAATATTTCTATAGAAACTGGTATTCCAGATGAAGAAATTGGAATTCCCAACAAGTGACCCCAGCGGTATAATTGTTCGGACTTCTTTGGGGAACCAATGTCCCGAAGAAAGTTGTTCATAGGCAATCAGTATGGTAGTACCTGTTGATGAATCATCCTTGTTTTCGGAAGAAGAGGATTCCTGCTCCACACTCAGCGAAAGAGAGGGATCAAGTTCATAAATAGCATTGGTAATAGCCCAGTTTTCAGAGTGGATAAAGACCTTTCCTTTTACTCCTTTGAAATTACTGCCGGGTTTGGGAGCAAAGTCAATGATGAAAACCGAGTCTTTTTCCGTATATAGCGTATCCCGAAGCTCGTAATAATAGCCTTTCATCCCGGCAGAAGTTATGGGGTTCAGGTATTCCGTGGCAAACAGACTGATGGGATTATCGTAGGCAGAAAAAGGCTGGATTTGCGCAGCAAGTGTGGCAATCAATGGGTTTTTCAGCCCTGAAGTACGCGTTGCTGTAATCGTTTCTTTTCGGTTGTTTAGAGGCTTATATTCAACGTGGCTGTAATTCTCGATAAGAAAGGCCTGTTGTTTTTTGAAGAAAAGAGCCGTCTTGATGTCCGAAGAATCTTCGAGAGAAGCAATCTGCTCTTCAGAAAGAGAGTCGACATCTGCGTTAAATACATTATAGGTGTCATGAGTGTAGCTCATGTTTCGTTGAATGTTGTTAATCTTTTGATTCTCTACAGCATTTCGTATGATGCGTAATGCGGGATTCAGACCGGGACGTACTTCAACTGTAATTAATTCATTGGAAACAGGATTCAGGTAGTAGTGCCGGGCTGAGTAATTGGTGATCTTCTTACGTTGATAGCCTACGAAAGAGAGTACGACCGAGTCGGTAGGAACTGAAAGTCGCAAGCGGAAATTTCCTTCCACATTGGTTGCTGTTCCATCCATTACTTTTCCGTTGTTGTAGGCAATCACATTGACAAACGGAATGGGCTTTTTGGTTTCGCTGTCAAGTACGAGGGCTTCAATTTCCTGTGCCTGAAAGTGTATAGAAGTAAATAAGCAAATAGCAATACATAGTAGTTGTCTCATGTGACAAAAATAAAATAAAATCAAATGTCTCAATCAGGTATGGTATGAACGGTTGATCCGTCCAAAGAATGGAAGAAAAGTGCGAATGAGTAGTATTCTACATTTTCATAGTCGTTCTATTGGTGCATAATAAGACAAAAGTAGTCTATTTCAGGTACACCCAAAATAAGAGCCCGCTACTGAAAAATAAACGAGAATCATTTCCCAATAAAAAATCAGGCAAATTCGGAAAGTTCAAGCCAGCGATCCGTTTTATACTCGATATCCTGCATGACTTGTGTAAGCTCGATACTAACCTGATTCAATTCATCTCCTGAAAGATCAGGATTAGAAAGCTTGTCGGTAAGTTCCTTTTTTCTATCCTCCAGTTTTTCGAGTTCTTCCTCCATGGATTCAAACTCAATTTTCTCTTTGTAGGATAACTTTCTTTTTTCTTTTACTTCTTTAGACTTCTCCGTTTTCTCAACAATTTGCGCTTTTTCTTCTTTACGTTTGTTCAGTTCATCTTCCTGTAGCTCTTGACGGTAAATCGTATAGTTACCAAGTATGTCTTTGATTTCTCCGTCTCCTTTAAAGTAGAAGATGTGATCGACCATCTTGTCCATAAAATAACGGTCGTGAGAAACTACAATAAGACACCCAGGGAAGGAACGCAGATAATCTTCGAGAACACTGAGTGTGAAAATATCCAGATCATTGGTAGGCTCATCCAGAATAAGGAAGTTAGGATTTGCCATCAGAACGGTCATCAGTTTCAACCGTCTTTTTTCTCCTCCGCTTAATTTACTGACATAATTCCAGTGTACGCTGCGTGGGAAAAGAAATTTTTCGAGGAACTGGGCGGCACTAAGTTCTTTTCCTTTTTCAAGAGGAATAAACTCAGCAATATCCTTAATAACTTCTATCAGACGTTTGTCGTCCGGAATTTTAATTTGTTCCTGTCGGTAATATCCGAAAACAACGGTGTCACCAACGACAACTTTTCCTTTGGAAGGCTCTTCAAGGCCGGTGAGCATATTCAGAAAGGTAGTCTTTCCGACTCCATTAGCTCCGACAATTCCTACCCGTTCGCCTTTTTTGAAGACGTATGAAAAGTCTTTCAACATTACTTTATCACCATAACTCTTTCCGAGTTTATGTAATTCAAGTATCTTGGAACCGATGCGTTCCATTTTGATATTTAGCTCCAGTTCGTCTTTGTTGACTTTTTGAGAGGCAACCGACTTGGTTACTTCAAAAGCATCTAAACGGGCCTTTTGTTTTGTCCCTCTTGCTTTAGGCTGGCGACGTACCCAATCCAGCTCTTTTCGCATAAGGTTTTGGGCCTTATCGATTGTCGCAGCCAACTGTTCTTCCCGCTCTGCCTTTTTTTCAAGGTAATAGGAGAAATTTCCCTTGTATTTATAGATCGTCTGATCCTCCAGTTCGAAGATTGTATCACAAACGACTTCCAGAAAATAACGGTCGTGTGTAACCATAAGTAAAGTAGCCTTACTTTGGGAAAGGTAATTTTCCAGCCATTCAATCATATCCAGATCGAGATGGTTGGTAGGCTCATCCAAAATAAGGAAATCAGGATCAGCGAGAAGTACCTTCGCCAAAGCCACTCTTTTTTTCTGTCCTCCCGAAAGTTCTCCGATAGGATTATGAACTCCGGATAATTTAAGGACACTGATCAACTGTTGGATACGACTTTCAACTTCCCAGGCATGAAGAGAATTCAGTACTTCGGAAGTTTCTGTTATTTTTTTGTCATCCTGTGCTTTTAGTGCATCATTATAGGCTTTCCACGCTTTCAGTTCAGGTAAATCATGTGAGAGAATTTCCTCTTCGATCGTATGATTCGGATTTAACTGGTCACTTTGTTCCAGAAAAGCTACACGAATATCATTACGAAAAACAACGCGTCCAGAGTCGGTGCTTTCCACACCAAGAATACAGCGCAGTAAAGTTGTTTTTCCGTTCCCGTTACGGGCTACAATAGCTGCTTTTTGGCCTTGTTCAATACCGAACGTGAGATCTTTAAAAAGAATTCGGTCTCCGTACGATTTGGTTACTTCTTCAATGGATAGATAATTCATAGACTTAACGTAATCTGTCCAGTGACTTTAACAAATCCAAATCTTTTCGTACTCCTAAATTACCCAGGAAAATGAAAGGAATTGAAGCACAAAGCAGATAGAATCCAAGTCCTAAGGAACGCTTTGCTTCTATGGTATCTGCGTACATAAATTGTGTAGCTGTTTCCTGTAAACTGGAAGGAATCATCATGATAAGTACAAACAAACCTGCTGTTACAAGCAAATTCAGGAAAAAGGCAATTCTTCCCAAACGAAGCTGGCGTTTTTGGTTTTTATAAGAAAGTATCGCGATAAGTGTAAGCAGGGCAACAACAGAAAACAGAATATAGACCGGAATCGTATTTTTCCAGTTCAGTTGCTGTTCTTCCATACTGAACACAGCTCCGGTTTCAGTAATGTGTTTTTCAAATGCTTTTACTTCTTCTGTTGTAAGATCCAGTGTAGCGTTGGCATCAATTCCGAAACTATTAACGGTCAGGTGTACATTTTCAGTATACCCTTCGGCGGACAGATCAAAACTGACAATTTCCTGCCCTAGACTGATCCATACCAGTAAGGCAATGGCGATAGCATAATAAACTGTTTGAATACGTTGAATCATGGTGAAAGTATTTCTGCAAATATAGGGATATTCCCTCCGTATGTGATGAATGAAAGAAAGGTTATTTGCTATTTCTTCAGAAGAAGTAAACTGGATTGTCCCGTCGCAAATTTATTGAATACAAGAATCGATGTAAGTGGTCGTTCCCATTGTATTCCCTGAAATCCTGTCATTGCAGGGTTCAGCAATTGCTGGGCGAGCCATGTTGCGGGAGCAGAAACCGTGGGAGAATCACCGAAGAACTGTTTAAAATCAATTTGGGGAATATCTTCAAACGGAGCAATCAGATGGTTGACAGCTTTGTCGTTCTCAAGATCCCCGTTACGAGGTGTAAGAATAAGATCCGGTTCCTCCAGTTGTCTGATCTCTTTAAGAACGTTTTCCTGATCAATACCAGCGAATGTTTTCAGGTAAGCTACCTCTACAGAACATTCAGATTCGGGTTGTGTTGAAAGGTGGAAGAAAGCGGAACCCTCACCGGGTACAAATCCTGTTCCCGGATTATTAAGTGCTTCCTGTGGTGTGACCTGATCTTTCCGAACCCAGTTTAACAATCCGAAAAGATTAAATGTGTATTCTGAAATTTCGTCAACCGCTCCTACTAGTATGTGAGAAGCCTGCTGATTATCCAACAGGATCATTCCTTCGAGTAATGAATTTTCGAATGAATGTGCTTTTTGACTATTGGTTGAGTTGTAGCAATAATTTTTAGTCATAAGCCCAAGCTGCGAACTGACCACATTGGTAGTGGATTGTGTAAAGTTCGTCGGAGTCATCGGACCTTCATCGTATTTATAGATCTGATCCAGGAATTTGAATGACTCTTCATTACTGCCGTAAGCGGAACCGCTGATGATTGCATCAAAATCAGTTTTACTATCCTCGATAACTTTTAGTCCGGTAGTTAAGCCCATTCGCGATATTTTTCCCATTCGCCGGAGAAGGTTCATCGGAAAAAAAGGTTTGTAATCCGGTTCCGAGGCAAGAATATGATGCGTTGTCTGATTTGTAAAAGGCTCATAGGGAAATTTACCCTCAAAAGAAGATTGAGGTGAAATACACGAGCTATGATTGAGGTAATACTTCATTTGTTCCCGTATTTATTCTCTTCCGGCTTTTAGAATAAGAGAGGTACAGTTTCCTCCGAAACCAAAAGCATTGGACATTACCCGACGTAAAGGCACCTTTTTGGACGCTTCTAAAGGCAATATACTGATTTTATCGTCGTGAGTCAAGGTGTAATTTCCCCCGATTACTGTTTGATGTCGGAGCATCAACAGACTGAAAATAGTTTCGATTGAACCGGCAGCACCTAATGTATGCCCGGTATACGCTTTCGTTGAAGCATAAAGAGGAATCTGTTTGTCAAATACTTTACGGATGGCCTGAAATTCAGTTTCATCGTTGTTCTCTGTTCCGGTTCCGTGAGCGTTAATGTACTGAACCTCTTCCGAAGATATTCCTGCAGTCCTGAGGGCTTTCTGCATTGCAGAGGTGGGACCGGTCGCTTCTGGGGAGGTAGACGTTGCGTGGTAACTGTCATTCGCATTTCCAAAACCTTCTACTTCAGCCAAAACAGGTTTTGAGGCAATCGATTCTTCTCCTTCGAGGACTAAAAAGCCAGCTCCTTCGCCAAGGTTGATTCCGTCGCGATTTCCTGAAAAAGGCGAGCAACGTTGTTCGGATAACAACATCATAGAATTAAATCCGTTGATGGTGTACTTGGAAAGTGCATCAGCTCCGCCTACCAATACTCGTTTTGCTCTTCCTGAACGAATCATCATGACACCTTGCATAATGGCATTCGCTGAAGAGGAACAGGCCGTATTGATGGTATTGTGATAAGGAATATGTCCAAGGTATTCGCTTACTTCCATGGCTACAGAACCAATGTCGTATCGGTCGTACAACATAGATCCGTTATCAATCCCCTGGGCGTTTTCGTACAGTTTTTGTGTTTCGCACATGGAAGAGACTGTACAACCCATTATAATTCCGTCAATTTCAGAAGAGGTGAGACCGGCTTGCAGCAGTGCTTCACCGGCAGCAATAAATGCCAAAAGTGAGGTGCGTGCAAAATTAGCGTCTGAAGGAAGCCCGGCTATTTGCTTGAGCTCTTCATTAGAATGAGGAACTTCACCGAATACGAAACGGTCTGTTAGTTTTGAATCAACATATTTTGCAGTGCCGATTCCTGATTTCCCTTCGACTAAGGATTGCCAGTTTTCTTCTGGTGTATCGCCAATTGCCGAGATGAGACCGACTCCCGTTATGAATACGCGGTGACTCACAGGAAAAGATCAGGCTTTAAATTTGTCAGATTTTTCAAGAATGTAATCAGCCATTGCTTCAACAGTAGCTAATATTTGCCGACCTTCTTTAGGATCAGTTATTTTTACACCGTATTCTCTTTCCATTAATACAATAAGTTCGAAAGAGTCTATGGAGTCCAAGCCTATTTCTTCACCGAAAAGCTGAGCGTCGTCCGCAATGTCTGCCGGTGTCATATCCATTAAGTTTAATTGCTCGATGATCTGAGCTTTAAGATTTTGTATTAACTCTGAACGATCCATTTATTTTGATTATGGGTTATAATATTCCTTGTTTTTTGAGTGATGCAAAGGTAACAGAAAAACAACATACCGAGAATATCACAAATAAAACGATATAAATGTATAAATCTGCTATCCCTGAATTACGAATGAATAATCCGTAATAGGATTCCAGTCCCCAATTTAAAGGCGAAAGGATGCTTATTTTTTGTAAGATATCAGGCATGGCAAATGTTGGAACCCAGATGCCTCCAAGTGCGGCAAGTATCATCACGGAAATTGCCCCGAAAGAACCTGCTTGCTGATGAGTTCTTGATAGCGTCCCGACAAGCATTCCGTAGGAAGTTGCCGCAAGTGCAATCAGAAAAGTCATAATAAAGAAAAGAACATTGTTTTCCGGTAGTTCAATTTGCGGAAGCCCGATTACAGGAAACAAAAAGTAACCGATAATAAGAATAACCCCAAGTTGAATAAAACATACCATGATATACGTTAACACTTTTGCCGTTAAAATGTTCATGAACGATACGGGAAGAGTGCGGAGACGCATAAAACTACCCTGATCTTTTTCGTAAACGATGTTTCCGCCAAGGGCAATAACAATAAAAAACATAGCAAATAGTGTCCATGCGGGAACGTTATGTTGAGTAGAACTCGGAATTTTAGATTTGCCTGAATTATCCTGTACTTTTTCAGTAAAATATACAGGAGGTTCATTTAGCATTTCTGCAACATCATCCGGCATTGATTCACCTGTAAGTTCAACAAACAGGGATTCCATCATTTGTTCGGTTTCAATTCGGGCAAGAATGGTTTCTAAACCACTTCGTACCGCTGTACGGAAAGAGAGTTTCATAACCGGGTCAAATACCAGTTGAATCGAAGAGGAATCAGTGTCATTAATCTTTTCCATCTCGACCTCGTTCAATGCTGCTATTATCTTTTCTCCGTTTCCGGAGCTCCTGTTGTGAATCCATTGTGAAAAACCCTTCGGAATATAAATCCCGACTTTGTAGGTTCCTTTCCTGATTTCCTGTTCGAGTCTAGAGAGACTGAGTTGGTCATTTTTCTCAAGATTGAATTCACCCAGTTTCTCAACATTACCAATCAATTCTTCGGCAATATCTTTTTGGTCCTGGTTGACAATCACTACCGGGATACGATTGTCCTGCATCAACTGGAAAGTACTATCCTGAACAAGCGTGATGATGACAACAAGAATCGCCGGCATAATAAACAAAATACCCAGTCCGGCTTTATCTCTCCTGAGTAAGATCATTTCTTTCCATATTCCGGTCAACAACTTTTTCATCAGTTTCGGATTGTTTTTCCGGTTAATTTTAAGAACACTTCTTCCAGATTTGCAGCTTCATATTTTTGAATCAACTCATCCGGACTACCTGTTTCCAATAGTTTTCCCTGTTCAATTATTCGCACCTGATTACACAATTCCTGAGCTTCGGCTAGCAAATGTGAAGTGTATATGATTGTTGTTCCTTGTTCCCTGTTTAATTTTTTCAGGTAATCGATAATCGCAGCTCTTGATTGCACGTCTACACCTACAGTAGGTTCGTCCAGAATCAGAACTTTCGGGTTATTCAGAATAGAAGCCGCCAGATTGATTCGGCGTTTCATACCTCCTGAAAACGTTTTTAACTTTTTGTTTTTTACATTTTCAAGTCCGAGTACTTGCAGCAGCATATCAATTCGTTCCTGAAGCAATTTTCCCGGAATTCCCCACATTTTTCCGAAATACCGCAAATTTTCCTGTGGTGTCATATCAAAATACAGAGCGTATTCCTGTGGAACGACTCCCAGTGTATATTTGGTTTGAGGAGAGGAATTCGGCTCCCCCATAACGAAGACTTTTCCCGAGTCAGCGCGGATAAGTCCGCAGATGATGGATATCAGGGTTGTTTTTCCGGCACCGTTCGGTCCTAAAATCCCGACGATGTCGCCTTGTTGAATGGATAAACTCACGTTGTCGAGTGCCGGGTGCTCTGATCCCGGGTATGATTTTGATATGTGCTCGGCTACTAAAGCTTCCATACCCGAATTAGAATTTCAGTTTGGCAGATTTTCGAAAGGCTTGTTTTTCTATTTCAGCGACTTCCAGTAAAATATCAGCTGCCTGATCAAATGCTTCCTGTGTTGTTATTCTTCCCCGATAGATGGCAGCTGCCTGAGAAGCAAATTGTCTCCAAAGATCTCCGCTTTTAGTAAACTGCTCACTCAACCGGAGTAAATCTTCATTTGGAATATACCCGTATGCTTCTTCCAGAAATGCTGCGTGAAGATAGCGGAAACCACCACCTCCGGTACCTATTTCTTCCTGCATCCGTACGAGTTGACCAAGATATAACCCGGCTTTCCTGTCTCCCAGTTTTTCTTTGTATCCGCGTACCTTTTTCGAAATGTAACGGATTCCGTTGACCCCGATTATCGGCCCGGGAGCATTCATGAAAAAGGCAGAATGCTTAATCCCCTTTTTTATTCCACCTCTTATTTTATCATCGCTGATATGCGGAATATATTCCGGGTAATACATTTGTCCCTTGGGAGCAAAAGCACCTTTGGCAAAACGAACACGAGCCAGTTCTTCTTCCGTAATGGTGGTTGTGGTTTCCATTACAGGGTCAGAAATTAGGTAGGTATTTCCTTCTTTTCCAAAAACAACAATATTGTGGGCATTAAAATGAAAGCGATATTCAACCGGAAAGTAGGGGAGGTGAAACACTCCGACCTGTAAACCTACCGGTTTTCCCTGCTCCAGCATTTCATCCAGTTTCTTCTGTGCTTTTTCCGGGGAATTGAATGTGAGACGCTTGTATTTTATTCCAAAGTAAGACGCGTTGCGCTTAAAAATGGTTCCGGGCATTGGTCGAAAGGTGGTTCCCGGAGCATTATTAACCTTAATGAAGGGAAGGTGCATAAAGAATATCCCGCCACCTATTCCGAATACCATAGGCTCAGAAAGATTCAGTCCATAAAACTGGAATAAATTAGAGGTGACCCCGTTTTCACAATGGGCTGCCTGATGATGTTCGAAATTTGTCTTCATGCCTTGTTAAATTGGGTCAAATCCTCTGCGGTGATGTCGAGCGCCTGTGCGTATTTTTGGATTGTTTTACTGTCTAATTTACGAAATACCTCTGGTTTATTAAGATGGCGTTTTACTTTGAAATGCCAGATGCCTACATACTTAGAAAGGAGCTTGGAATCCATTAGTTGTAGTTCCATAAAATAAGCCAACGGTGTTTTATGTCCCTTTCGGATTTCTTCCAACGTTTCCTCAATCCTCAATTTGATTTCTTCCCAGGCCTGTTCGAGGGCTACTGTTTTTACTTCCCAACCAGTAGAAAGTCCGGTGGTATATTTTCCGTCATTATCCTTTGCGTAGCATAGCTCCCGAAAGTGATTGACAAGCGCGCTGTAGTCCTGAGGGATTTCATCTTTTTTCATAGCTAAACAACGGTTAGCAGAACAAATGCATAAGTGAAACGGGAACTTTCAGGAACAGCAACTAAAATGCGTTCTCCTTTTTTCAACATATTTTTATTCAGTAACTCTTCAAGCATGAGAAAAGCACTGGCTGCTCCGACATTTCCAACCTTTGTCAAATTGGTAAACCATCTCTCTTGTGGAATGGGTAAATTATATTTGATCAGTGCTTCCTGAATCGGTTTTCTGAAAAACTCGGAAGACATATGAGGTAAGAACCAGTCGATGTCATCTGCTCCGATTGCATATCTTTCACAAATCTCAGTTAGTTTTTCAAAGCCTTGTGCAACGATATTCGGACGCAGAAGTTTCACATCCTGTTTTACAGAGAAAATACTTTTTTCGATTAATTCCTGATTGGAGAACTCAAGATAGCCTTTAAAATTCCCGTTCTCATCTTTATCGCCTCCCATATACATACATGTGTCATATTTTTGGGCATAAGAACACATATCGATAGAGTCAATGCGAAGAGATAAACCTTCCTCGTTCGGGTGGTCTTCCACAAGCACTGCGGCAGAACCGTCGGAAAGCATCCAACGAAGAAAATCTTTTTCAAAGGCTATGTATGGGTTTTCTTCTAATTCTTTCAGTTTTTGAACTTCTTCAACGAAGTTAGAAGCCTGCATTTTTCGGGCAAATGATTCGGAACCTGTAACAACCGCTTTTTTTGCATCGCCTACCCGAACAGAATTGAAAGCATATTTCAATCCGTGAATAGAAGAGCAACAATTTCCTGCCTGGGAAACAACCTCAAAAGAAGGAGCGTGACGAAGCTCTCCATGTACCATTAATGCGTGAGAAGGCATCATTTGGTCAGGAGAAGAAGTTCCGCAAGCCAGTAAGTCAACTTTCTGAATTTCCTGCTGATCAACAAGTTTGTTAATAGCTTCGCAGGTTAACTGAACATTGTTGTGCGTAAATACACCGTCTTTTACAGCGTAATAGCGCGTTTTTATTCCATTGTTCCGAAGAACAATAGCACGACTTTTAGAGGGTTGGTCGTTAACATAACCTAGCACGCTTTCCAATTCATCATTTGATATAGGATCATGCGGCAAAAACTTGCTTATGCGTGTTATATAGGCTTCTTTTATCATTACTTTAACTTAACACCTTGGTAATACAATTTTTCTTTTTTCACTTTTCCCAAGAAGAATAATCGACCTATCGAATACAGTAATATTACAATAGGAGAAATAATAAATATGGCAAAAAGCAAATAATAATTAAATACTCTGAGCCATAATTTCTTCTTTTTCGGGGTAGTTCCTTTCTTTTCGATCAGGTTCGCCCATATCCCGAAAAGAGTCGTAGCCCGTTTTTCAACAAAAACGATTGTATCAACAATCCTTACGGCATTTTGTTTGACGAGTTTCTCCTGAAGATTGTTACAATCATCTGTTAGTAATGCTTCCTCAATAGTCGTGCCAAATCGTTTCGCTCCATCAATATCTTCCTGGCTGACACCGGGAAGTGGGAAAAAACCAAGGAAACGGCTTTTTTTTGCTGTAAAAAGCCAATGTTGAATCGTAACGACTGAAATAAGATTCGGGTTTTTATCTTCAAGGATAATATTTCCCACAAGACGGGCTCCGATTTTTAGTAACTCGTTCTTTATTTTTTCCTGTGCCATAACCCACATGTTGCGAACTCCGGCGACAGTGACAACAGGTGTGTTGTTCAAAAGAGTCCTGGCTTTGTCAGACTGTAAGAAACTATTGAAAGGAACAGAAGGGTTGAGAAACCATACCTGATAACCGAGGATAATCAGATCATATTGGTCGTGACGAGTCGTGATTTCATCCAGTTCGCAAGGTTTTCCCAATACGGACTCTGGCATTTGTTCAAAAAAACTATCTCCTTTCCATGGAAAAGGAAATTTGTTTTTAGGTCGTATATCGACAAATTCCAGCTCTACGTTGTTCGCATTCATGCCGGATGTCAATGACTTTAAAATTTCTGTCAGCTGACCGGATTGACTGTAATGTAAAACAAGAACTTTTTTCATGGAGAACATGCCGTTAATGGCTGCAAAAATAACAAATTGATTGGTTTAAAAAAGTGATTTTTCACAGATCAATACTTTTGGTGTTAACTGTGCATGCCTTTCTGTTTATCTGAAAGAAAGTAAGTTGGCAAGACGAGAGCCTAATTCAGAACCCATTGCAACTCCCATGCCGCCTAAACGGACAGCACAATAGATGTTTGGCTCCAGTTCTTTCAGGATAGGAGCTTTGTTTTTTCCTATCCCCATAATTCCGGCCCATTGATAATCGATCGCGAATGATTGATCAGGGATAATTACCTGACGAAGTAATTCCTGAATTTTGTCGAGAATAAGGTTTGTATTTTCTATTTTTTCGGTTCGTTCCCCTGCAAAGTCATAATTACGTGCACCACCGATCAATATTCGGTTTGTGTCCACTGTCCTGAAATAAAAATATCCTTTATCATAGTGATATGTGCTGTTGAGTTGAAGATTGTGAATAGGTGAGGTAACAAGTACTTGTGCCCGGGCAGGTTCCAGTTCTATATCCGGATATAAAGATTGCGTAAGTCCGTTGGTACATAAAGCTACCTTTTTAGCGAAAAGTGGCCCGAATTCAGTTGCTATCATAACATTGTTTTCTTGTGAAAGAATGTCAATAACCTGTATCCGGTTAAGTAGTAGGATACCTGATTTTACGGCTTCCCTTACTAGTGAACTCATCATTTTTCCGGTGTCAATGCTGCCTTCATGACGATTGTAGATTGCTCCGTGAATATTGGGTAATCCCGGGATCGTTCCCTTCTTGCAAACGGAATAACAATCGCGTAACCCCGTGGTTTCTTCTATGAGATTGTTGAGGAAGGGAATTTGTGAAGAACAGTAGGTGAATGCATCAGCTTCCTGTTCTGTAAAAAGATCATACGATCCACAGTTCTGATAATCTATATCTGCTGTACCAAGTCGGTTTAGTAAACGTCTCAATCCTTGTACGCGCAACTGAATTATCTCTTTGACATTACCCGGAGTAGTAGTTTTAAGGTCGTCGAGAAGCTCTGACGGACTTCCGAAACAGGCGAAACCTGCATTTTTTGTGCTTGCTCCAGTGGGTAAATAACCCCTTTCGAGAATAACAATTTTACTTTCCGGATGTAATTGCTTTAACTCGATAGCGGTACTGAGGCCAACAATCCCGGAGCCAATAATGACATAATCAATGTTTTCCGTGAAAGATCTTTTTTCCCAGTAACTTAAGTCGCTAAATGAAAGCATTGTGTTCGTTTTTAACAAGTATGCTAATTTTTCACGATATTTGTAAGTTAAAGAATGAACTTTTTTGGTAACAAAGTGTACCGAATTGCGTTGAAGTAACCGAAATGAAAAACATAATATTATTTCTTTTCCTTTTAACTGCTTCCTATTCGATAGGGCAAAGTAAGTTTTTGCTTTTCGGAGCGGTAACTAATGATGATATGAATCGCCGTGAAGGTGATGTGACCGTTACGGTTACAGCAAATGGATCTCCGGTTACTACTACAGTTACTTCCAATTCCGGTAAATTTAAGGTTGCACTCGATTACGGAAAAAGGTATAAAATAGAATTTAATAAAGGTGGTCTTGCTGCCCGTCACCTTTATGTTGATTTAGTAGGGGTTAATGAAGAGGATTTGCCGGCAGGAGACTTGATGCAGGAAATGGAGATGACACTTTATGCTGAAGTTCCCGGAGTAGATATGTCCTTTTTTGCGCAGGAACCCACAACCACTTTTTCGGTCAACATGAAAAAGATGATGGTCGATATGGATGGGAAACAGATTTCTTCCATGAAGTCTAAGATCGATGACATGTTGGAAAAGAAGGAGGAACTGGGCGATCAGACGGAAGCGATTAATAAGCAATACGACGAATCGATGGCTGCAGGTGATAAATCGATGGCTTTGAAGGAATACAAAGAGGCATTGAGTCATTACCAGAATGCGGAAAAATTAAAACCAACAGAAGCTTTACCAAAGACGAAAATTGAGGAAGCAAAAGCGAAAATAAAAGAGGAAGAAGAAGCAAAAAAACTAGCGGAACAAGAAGCTAAATACAATGAAGCGATAGCTGCTGCGGACAAGGCATTTATTGAAAAAGATTGGAATAAAGCACTCTCTGGATACGAAGAAGCTTTGGGGTACAAACCAAATGATAAGCATGCGACGGAGAGAGTTGTGGCAATTGATGAAATTCTTTCTGAACAGAAGCGAAAAGAGCTGGAAGAGAAACAAAAGAATGAAGAGTATTATAATTTGATTCAGGCAGCAGATAATCTGCGTGATCAGAAAAACTATGAAAAAGCCATTCAGACCTATCAGCAGGCGCTGGAGAAAAAAGAAGAGCAGTATCCAAAGGATCAGATTCAGAACATAGAGAAAATAATGGCTGATGCAGATGCTGCTGAAAAATTGGAGAAGGAATATACAGCTGCTATGACTGCGGCAAAAGCTCTGTTTGATCAGAAAAACTACGAAGAAGCCAAAAGCAAGTATGTTGAGGCTTCCGGATTGAAACCGGATGAACAGGAGCCAAAAGATAAAATAACTGAGATCGAAGGAATTTTACAAAATCTGGCAGATCAGATGGCTAAAGACAAAGCGTATGAGGAGGCTTTAGCGGAAGCAAATACCTTCTTTGATGCGAAAGAGTGGCAGAAATCAATTGATGCTTACAACAAAGCTTTAGGAATTAAACCTGACGAACAGACCCCAAAAGATAAAATAGTTCTAGCGCAGGCTGAGATAGAGAAATTAAAGAATCAGGAACAACTGGAGAAGGAATTTGCTGAAAAAATTGCCGAAGCAGATCAACTTTTTGTCGAAGGTAAATTGACCGAAGCCAAACCGGTCTATTTATCAGCATCAACTATTAAACCGGAGGAAGGGTACCCGAAAAGTCAGGTGGAGTTGATTGACAGTAAACTGGCAGAACAGAATGCGGCAGCTGAACAACAAAAACAGTATGATGAATTAATTGCGGCAGCAGGACAATTATTCCAGCAACAGAAATATCAGGAGGCGAAATCAAAGTATCAGGAGGCGCAGACGATAAAACCGGCAGAAAGTCTACCGGGTGAAAAAATTGAGGAAATAAACGCCCTTCTTGGTGAGTTAGCGGCTGCTGAAGAATTAGAAAGCAACTATACTTCAGCAATGGAGGCGGCGAAGAATACTTTTTCTACGGGAGATTTAGTTACTGCAAAAGCAAAGTACGAGGAAGCTTCCGGATTAAAACCGAATGAACAGGAGCCAAAAGACAAGATAGCTGAAATTAATCAATTATTAGAACAACAGGCGGCTAATGCGGAACAGGAAGCTCAGTATAATCAGTTGATTGCAGAGGCGGACGGACTGTTGAATGCAGGAAAACTCGAAGAAGCCAAGGCGAAGTATCAGGATGCATTAGGCGTTAAAGATGAGGCCTATCCAAAAGGACAAATTACTCAAATTGATGAGCAACTGGCAGAACGTCTTAAAAAAGAGCAACAGGAGCAGTTGTACCAGCAGAAAATAGCTCAGGCAGATCAGCTACGTGACGCTGAGAAGTATGCGGAAGCAATAGCGGTTTATCAGGAAGCTCAGGAGATTGATGCTTTAAATGAATACCCCAAAGAGCAAATCAAAAAATTAAATGATAAGCTGGCAGCGAAACAATCGGAAGTTGAAAAAGAACAGCAGTTTACAGAACTGGTTGCTGCGGCTAATTCTTTGTATGGTTCGGGAGATTTGAAGGGAGCCATTGCAAAATTTGAAGAGGCATTATCGTATAAAGAAGACGCTGACGTTCGCCAACGCATTACTGCTATTTCGGAAGAATTAGCGGAAAAAGAAGCTGAATTGTCTAAAGAACAAAATTATAGTGAGACCATCGCCCGTGCTCAGGGGCAGGAAGCGTCGGGAAATTTATCCGGAGCAATTGCAGAATATGAAAAGGCGACACAGATCAAACCGGAAGAAGAACTTCCCCGTCAAAAGATCAGTGAACTAAAAGACCGATTAGCAAAACAGTCGGCCGATCAGAAACTGAATAATCAAATCGCACAACTCGTTAGTGAAGGAGATACGAAGTTAGGGGCAGGGAATTATGATGGAGCAAAAGAAAAATATCATGAGGCGCTTTCTCTGCGAGAAGATGATGCTATTCGTCGTAAACTGGAAGATGTGGAAGCACGAATGAAAGCGGAAACACAGGAGCAGGAGGAAAGAAACTATCAAAAGATTATTGATAAAGCCGATCAGCTGAAAAATGCAGAAGATTTTGAAAACGCAATTGGTTATTATGAGCGTGCCCTGACAATCAAACCTGCCGACGCGTACCCAACACAAAAAATTGCAGAAATAAGGGAGATAATAGAGCAACGTAAAAAGCAGGAAGCAGAAAATGCAGAAGTTACTGCGGAGTACGATGCAGCTATGAAAAGTGGAGATGCTAAACTGGCTGCCGGAGATTTGTCCGGAGCACTTGAACAGTTTGTGAAAGCAAAAAACCTGAAACCTAATGAGTCGTTACCGGGGCAGAAAATTGAACAGGTGAATAATCTGATGGCATCGAAGATGAATGCCGAGAAAGCACAGCAAGAATATAAGAAATATATGTCCGAAGGAAATAAACTGGCTGATGCAAGGAATTACCAGGAGGCAATAAAGACGTTTGAGAAAGCACTTGCGGTTAAGGCAGGTGATCCGGATGCCCAAAAACGAATTCAGGAAGTGAAGGCACTGATCGAATCAGAAAAGAATCAGGCGGATAATCAAAAATATGCAGAATGGATCGGACAGGGGAACAGAGCGTTTTCTGAGGAAAATTATGATGTGGCAAAAAATGCTTACAATGAAGCATTGAAAGTAAAGCCAAACGATAAAGCTGCTTTGGATAAGATTGAAGAAATCAATAAAATTCTGGAGAGTATCGCAGAACAGAAACTGAAAGAAGCAGAAACGGAACAGGCATACCGAAAAGTGATCAGTAAAGCTGATACCCGTTTTGTGAAGGAGGATTGGAAATCAGCACAGGAATTCTATCAGGAGGCGTTGACAATTCGTCCTTTGGATAAGTATGCGAAAAGTCAGTTGAATTTAGTAATTGAGAAACAAAAAGAAGAATCCGAGAAAGAAGCTGAGAAGCAATATCTGAAAATTCTGGCAAAAGCCGACGACTTTTTTGATAGTGAGAATTGGGAGAAGGCAAAAGGAATGTATGAAAGAGCACTTACTTTCCGTGCTAATGATCAGTATCCGAAAGATAAGCTGGTTGAGATAGAGGCCATTTTAGCAAACGGAGGTAAAATGCCTGTCAAACTGGAGAACCTTGGTAAAAAAGAGAATATCTCTATTTTGGAAGGAGAAGCTCTTTTTGTGAAGGCGGAAGAGAACCGAAGATACAAACGCAACCTGAAAGTCAAGAAAACGGAGGAAGAGATTCAGGATAAGTCAGTCGTAGTTTCTGAATCAGAAGAAGAGGAGCGTTTAAAAGCAAGAGAAGTCGTAGCGGAGATAGAAAAAGAAAAGTCAGCGTTTGAAGCAGACAGGAGCGAAGAACAACAGGTGATAGCGGAAGAGGTGGATCAGTTGAATACTTCCCTGAAAGCAAAAGAAGCGGAAGACAATCTGTTTGCTTATGCAGAACGATTAAGAAGAGAAGCATATGCTCGTCAGGTGGTGATTGAAAAAGCGCAACATGAAGAAGGTAAAATCGTAATCCCAAATGAGAATGAGGAAATCATAAAAGGGAAAACGTATGAAATTGAGCAGAAATTAAGAAATGACGCTATGGATGAACAGGTTGTTCATCAGGAGACCCGATCGTTGGTTGTGGATGTTGAAGAGAAACATTCCGGGTTTCAGGAAGAAGGTAAGATGATTGTTGATGCCAATGAGATGGCATTAAAAGGATTGAAATTTGATCTCGATACCAAGACCGATGAAGAGTTATTGACAGAATACGACCGGGTTCAAAGAATGATTCAGGAAATGGAAGAAATTTCCAAAAACAAGAACTCTGCTGAAGAGGACTTGCTTTTGATCGGTAAAGATATTGATGATAAAATTTCACGAGTTAATAAAGAAATATCAGATAATGTCAGAGAAAAAGCGCTTTCGGATTATGAGGTAATCAAAACAATTGAAGGGAAAATTATTGCGGTTAATGAAGAGGTTAGTGCGGATAATGAAGGACGGGATTTGGACAGGCAGGAAAATGTCGAGACTGTGAAAGGCTTATTCAAGCATCAGGATGATGTGGCTGCTGAAAGAACAGATGAGAAGAAAACCGAAATTCTGGATACAAGAAAAGAAGTCGGTAAAGTAGAAGAGAAATACGAAGTAGCTGTTAGTGACAGAGCAGAAGAAAGAGAGGAGATTGTGGATGCTGTCGAGGGGTTGAATAAAGAACAGGGAGATCATTTTTCTAAGCAATCAGATGATAAAACAAAAGATATTTACCTGACGAAAAAGACGGTTTCCAATATTGAAGAAGGAGTCCGCAAGGAAAAGGAAAAAGAGTCAGAAAAACAAACGGACAATAACGAGATTATCACTTCTACAAAGCAAGATTTGGAAGATCAGGCAGGTAAGGATTCTGAGGACAAGAAAAAACGAACGCTTGAGATGCGTCGTATGTTGGAGAGTCTTGAGACAAAAGGAATTCGATTTTCTGAATCTGTAGCCAATACCCTGGGAGAAGAATTTCCGGAAGGAGTAACAGAACAAAACTTTACAATAGAGGATGAGGACGGATTGTTGGTTGAAATGAAAACCCGTCGAATTGTTGTGAAGGATGGACGTGGAGATGTATATGTACGTAGCTCGAATAAATACGGAACGACTTATACGAAAAATGGAGAACCGATTGCAGAATATGTTTGGCAAAGAGATACACAAGACGCGAAACTGGTGCGTCATAAGTAAGTTTATACTAACGGGAGCCTTATTCCTTACAGCTTGTGATGCTCCGGTTTCTGAAGAAAAATTTGAAACAGACAACGATGAGGTACGTATAGATCAATTAATCTCTGGTTATGCGCAGGGAACTTCCTATACGATTATTACAGGAGATGATTCTCTTCTGGTATCTCAACAGGAGATTGATAATTTACTAAAGGATTTCGATACATCTCTGTCGTCGTATATTCCAGAGTCAATTGTTTCCAGATTCAATGTAGCTTCTCCGGGAGTTTATTATTTCGATGATCAACAGCAGTATTTTCAACAGTGTATCGAGGAGTCAATGCGTGTTTATGATCGGACAAAGGGAGCATTTGACCCTACGGTATATCCACTGGTTGCAGGATGGGGGTTTTTGAAAGATCCTGGAATGGAAATGGATCAGCATATAGTAGATTCTTTGTTGGCCATGACTGGGTTCCGGAGTGGGATTGATTTTGATTATAAGAATTTAGGTGACGGACGTTTTTCATTGACCAAAAAGAAACAGGGACTGAGGATGGATTTTAATGCTATTGCGCAGGGACTTTCTGTTGACGTTGTGGCAAAGTATCTGGAGGAAAAAGGACATGAAAATTACTTTGTAGAGATTGGTGGAGAAGTTCGGGTAAAAGGACGGAACCGGGAAGGGCATTTCTGGAGAATAGGTGTTGATGCCCCCAAGGAATCCAATGACGGACGAGATGAAATACGTGATATTACGAATGTTGTAAACTTGCGTGGCGGGGCAGTGGCTACTTCCGGAAATTATCGTAAGTATTACGAAAAAGACGGAATAAAATATAGTCATACAATCAACCCTGTTACGGGTTACCCTGTACAGCATACGTTATTGAGTGCAACGGTCTGGTCAGCGCAGGCTTCGACATCGGATGCGTATGCAACTGCTTTTATGGTGATGGGAACGGAAAAAGCAATGGAGTTTCTGGAAACGAATTCCGATTTACATCTGGAAGTGCTGCTTATTTTTACAAATAAAAAGGGGCGAATGGAAAAATTCTTTACTCCCGGAATGAAGCGATTTCTGGATTAATGAAGAGTGTTTGTAAATGAAACAACAACGAAAAGTTTTTCTGAATTGGAGTGGGGGAAAAGACTCTTGTATGGCGCTTTATACCTTACGGCAAACAAAAGATAGTGAAGTTGTTTCGCTTTTGACAACCGTTACTTCCGGTGCGGATCGTATTTCTATGCATGGTGTGCGTACAGAGCTTTTGAAAGAACAGGTAAAAGCCATCGGACTTCCTTGTGATCTGATGTATATTCCTGAAAACACGAATATGGAAGTGTATGAAGTACGTATGCAGAAACAATTGAAAGTATATACCCAGAGAGGTGTTTCGTATGCTGCATTTGGTGATATTTTTCTGGAAGATTTACGTGTCTATCGGGAGAATAACCTTAAAAAAGCAGGTATTACTGCTGTTTTTCCGCTATGGGGAAGAGATACGGGAGAATTGATACGTGAATTTATAGATTTGGGGTTTAAAACGATAATAACCTGTGTCGATGCATGTGTTTTGGATCAGAGTTTTGTCGGGCGAGTTATAGATAAGAAACTTCTGGAAGAATTGCCTGAGGGAGTTGATCCCTGTGGTGAAAACGGAGAGTTTCATACTTTTGTATTTGACGGTCCATTGTTTGCTAAACCGGTTCAGTTTTCTAAAGGGGAAATCGTTAAAAAGACATATCCTGCTCCTTCAGAAGAATATGAAGAGACAGCTTACTGGTTCATTGATCTGATCCCTGTAAACAATCAATAATTTATGACGGGTTTCTTTTTCTGAGACAGACTACCTATATTTGACCGCCTGAATTGATTCGGGATGTGCTTAAACAATACATTATGAGATTACTGGAAGGAAAAGTAGCAATTATAACAGGAGCGTCAAGAGGAATAGGTAAAGCGATCGCTCAAAAGTTTGTAGAACAAGGGGCGACGGTTGCGTTTACGTATGTTTCTTCAGACGAAAAAGCAAAAGCATTAGAGCAGGAGTTAACAGCAAATGGTGGTGTGGCGAAAGGATTCAAATCAAATGCCGGTGATTTTGAAGCAGCACAGCAATTGGTAGATGATGTTGTAGCTACCTATGGTAAAGTGGATGTACTGGTTAACAATGCCGGAATTACACGTGATACACTTTTAATGCGAATGACAGAAGAGCAGTGGGATGAAGTTATTAATACGAATCTGAAGTCTGCTTTTAACCTGACAAAGGCGGTTATTCGTCCTATGTTGAAAGCAAAAGCGGGATCAATTATAAATATGTCTTCGGTTGTAGGTGTTTCAGGAAATGCCGGACAGGCTAATTATGCAGCTTCAAAAGCGGGTATGATTGGTTTTTCGAAATCCGTGGCACAGGAATTGGGATCCCGAAACATTCGTTGTAATGCCATTGCTCCCGGATTTATTGAAACAGAAATGACAGAAGTGCTTGATCCGAAAGTTGTTGAGGAATGGAGAGCTTCAATTCCTCTAAAAAGAGGAGGTACACCGGAAGATGTTGCGAATGCTACCGTATTCCTGGCTTCTGAAATGTCAGCGTATGTTACAGGACAGACATTGCATGTTTGTGGTGGTATGTTGATGTAATACTGGACAAAATATGAATAGTGAAACGGCTTCTTAGGGGGCCGTTTTTTTGTGCAAACTAATTCCGAATTTCCTGATAGGAATCCGATTTTTACGAATTAAAAAAATGTTAAATTACCAGGGTAACTATGCCCTGATCGGGTTTATTGACTACTTTTGTTGACACTTTTGTCAAACAGTATGTTAAACGAATCGTCAAATCCTTGTGAATCAACAGAAGAGCAATTGTTGGTGAAAGCAAAAGAGCTTTTCTTTTCGCGTGGATTGTTACATGCAAGCACTCAGGAAATAGCTGACTTTGCGGGTGTGAACAGAACCCTTGTAAATTATTATTTCCGCTCTAAACAGAACCTCTTTGCGAAAGCACATGCCGAGGTAATGAAAGAAATGAAGGAAGAACTAGCAAGGGTATATCTGGAAAAAATTCCTTTCAGAGAGAAAGTAGAGTTGTTTATTGATTTTGTTCTTGAGTTCAGGGATAAATACCCGTTTTTGGAGGTGTTCAATATTCACGAGACGGCGAAAATTTCTAACAGAGAAGCATCAATTGTACAACCTAAATACATTGAAGAGTTGTCGGTTTTTCTTTGTGAGATTGATGAGGAGATAAAAACCGGGAGGCTAAAATTCAAACAGCCGATTGATTTTATCATTACGATTATCGCATTGATTTCATATCCGAAAGTAATGAAGCCAATTTACCAGAGTGCATTCAATATTTCGGAACACGATTACGAACAAATGTTGGCAGAACGTAAAGAAGTTGCTTTACGTATGGTATTTAATTAAAACAGTAAAAGTAGGAATGAGGAGTTTTAAATTTATTGCAGGGATTGCGGGGTTGTTGGTATTGACAGCTTGTGGTCAGAGTGAACAGAATGGTAAGCAGGTACAGCAGGCTAAGCCATATAAGTTCATCGAAGCAACAGGTGAAAATGTAACCTTGTTGACTTCATATCCTGCGACACTGGAAGGTAAGCAGGATGTTAGTATCCGTTCAAAAATAGACGGGTATATTGAACAGATCCACGTTATTGAAGGACAGGAAGTGAAAAAGGGTCAGCTATTGTTTACGATATCAAATCCGCAATACAATCAGGATGTAATGCGGTTGGAAGCGTCGAAAGCAGCTGCCGAATCAGAAATTGCCACAGCTCGTCTTCAGGTGGAAAAAACACGTCCGTTGGTAGATGAGAAAATTGTTTCTGCATTTGATCTGCAGGCAGCGGAATTGAAATTGAAATCAGCGGAGGCTAACTTGGCACAGATTAAGGCTCAGTTATCCAATGCCCGAACCAATGTGGGGTATACTAAAATTCAAAGCCCGGTTACTGGGGTAGTGGGAGTTATTCCTTTTAAAGTAGGAAGTTATATCAGTAATGCTACACAAGAACCGTTAACAACCGTTTCGGATATCAGTGAAGTCTATGCCTCTTTTGCTCTGAATGAAAAAGAGCAATTGGAGATGATGAGAAACCTGGAAGGGAAAGATATGGCCGAGAAAATTAAAAATATGGATGCCGTGTCGTTGATTCTATCAACAGGAGAAGAATACGAAGAAGAGGGACATATAGAGAGTTTTTCAGGTATTGTTAATACATTGACAGGTTCTGTTCGTGTAAAAGCAGCATTTCCGAATAAAGAAAGAGTTCTTCTTTCCGGAGGAAGTGCGCGTATACAAATCCCGACTAAAGTTGAGAACCGTATTGTTATTCCACAAGGAGCAACTGTTGAGTTACAGGACAAGCGAATGGCATTTATCGTAGGTGAAGGAAATGCTGTAAAAGGTGTTCCTGTAAAAGTACGTCCTGTACCCGGAGGAAAGTATTTCGTTGTGGATGAAGGACTGGCGGTTAATGATCGCGTTGTTGTAGAGGGAATAGGCTTGTTGACAGAAGGTACAGTTATTGAACCGGTTAAGGTTGACACAAAAGAAGTCATTCAGCTGGCGGATAATTTAAGTAAATAAGATTTTTATGTTTAATAAGTTTATTGAAAGACCAGTTCTTTCAACAGTTATTTCTATTCTCATTGTCATTCTGGGAGTAATTGGTCTGATTACGCTTCCTGTATCGCAGTATCCGGAGATTGCACCTCCGACGGTGACAGTATCTGCAAATTATCAGGGAGCTAATGCAGATGTGGTAATGAATTCTGTTGTAATTCCGCTGGAAGAACAAATTAACGGAGTGGAAGACATGTTATATATGACTTCCACCTCTTCTAATGATGGAACTGCAAATATTAATATCTATTTCAAGCTGGGTACTAACCCGGATCTGGCGGCTGTAAACGTTCAGAACAGAGTAGCGCGTGCAACCCCTCTTTTACCCCAGGAAGTAACCCGGTCCGGGGTAAATACAGCCAAGAGACAGTCGGATAATATTTTGATCTTCTCGTTGTATTCAGAGAATACGGCGTATGACCAGACGTTCTTGCAGAACTACGCCAATATTAACATTCTTCCGAAAATCAAACGTGTTACCGGGGTAGGAGAAGCCATGGTATTCGGGCAGAAGGATTACTCCATGCGGATCTGGCTGAAGCCGGATGTGATGGCTAGTTATGGATTAGTTCCGGATGACATTCAGGCGGTATTGGCAGAACAAAATATTGAAGCAGCTCCCGGTCAGTTCGGGGAAAACGGAGACCAGTCCTTTCAGTATATGCTGAAATACAAAGGACGTCTTCAAAATGAGACTGAATTCGGGGATATTGTGATTCGGTCGGATGAGAGTGGTCAGGTACTTTATCTGAAAGATATCGCTCGTATTGAGTTGGGTGCACAAAGTTACGCCAGTAATTCGTTTACAAATGGAAATGAATCGGTTGGTGTAGCAATCAGTCAGACAGCTGGTTCCAATGCTCAGCAGGTAATTGAAGACTGTTTGAAAGTACTGGAAGAGGAAAAGGTGAAATTTCCTTCTGGGGTAGATTACACCAGTCTTGTTAATGCAAATGACTTTCTGGATGCGTCGATTAAGAAAGTAATTTCAACATTGGTAGAGGCATTTATTCTTGTATTTATTGTTGTATTCCTCTTCCTTCAGGATTGGCGTTCTACATTGATCCCTGCCATCTCTGTTCCCGTAGCTATTATCGGAACATTTTTCTTCCTGAGTTTATTTGGTTTTACCATCAACCTGTTGACCTTATTTGCTTTGGTGCTTGCGGTGGGAATTGTAGTGGATGACGCCATTGTCGTCGTCGAGGCGGTCCACGCAAAAATGGAAGAAGGTGAAAAGAATGCACGAAAAGCAAGTTTTGCAGCCATGCATGACATTTCTGGGGCAATTATCTCCATTACACTTGTCATGGCGGCCGTATTTATTCCGGTGAGTTTTATTTCCGGTTCGGCAGGTGTATTTTATAAGCAATTCGGGCTAACTCTTGCGATTGCAATTCTACTTTCAGCAGTTAACGCGTTAACATTGTCTCCCGCACTTTGTGCTATCCTTTTGAAACCACATGAAGAGCATAAGAACAAGAATTTCTTACAACGATTTTATGTGGCATTTAATACTGGGTTTACAGCAACAACCAATAAATATGGAAAGATAGTAAACTTCTTTATCGCCCGAAAATGGCTGACTTTTGGTTTTATTGCAGCATTTATAGGACTTTTTGTATTCCTTATGCAAACAACACCAAAGGCCTTTGTTCCTAATGAGGATACGGGGTCTATCATGTCTGATATCTCTCTTCCTCCGGGAACCTCGATAGAAAGAACGGAGACCGTATTACTGGAGATAGAAAAAGTGGTGAAGGAAATCCCTGAAGTCAATAACATTTTGAGAATTTCAGGTCGGTCATTGATTTCCGGTTCCGGTTCCAATTACGGAATGATTATCGTTAAGTTGAAACGATGGGCAGAACGCACAGGGCAAGGTCAGGATGTGCAGAGTATCGTTAAGAAGCTCTTTATGCAAACCGGGAAAATAAATGATGCCCGTATTATTTTCTTTGCCCCGCCTACCATCCGTGGTTTTGGATTCTCTTCCGGTTTTGAATTACAGCTTCAGGATCAAAAAGGTGGTTCAATAACCGATTTTGACGGGGTTAAAAACGAATTTTTGGCAAAACTGAACAGTCGTCCCGAAATTCAATATGCTTCGACTTCTTTTTCTCCGAATTTCCCGCAGTACCTGATAGATGTGAAGGCGGCAGAAGCGAAGAAAGCAGGTATCCCTGTTAATCACATACTAAGTACGTTGCAAGGGTATTATGGAGGAGTTTATGCTTCCAACTTTAACGCTTTCGGAAAGCAGTATCGTGTTATGTACCAGGCAGCACCCGAATTCCGGGCAGATAAGGAGTCGTTGCGAAAAATAATGGTAAGAAATGCGAATGGAGATATGGCTCCGATTACCGAGTTTATTACGATAGAACGGGTACTTGGACCACAGATTATTAATCGCTTTAACCTGTTTACCAGTATTACGATTACCGGTGCTCCTGATCAGGGATATTCATCAGGAGATGCGATTGATGCGATCGAAGAAGTTGCCGAAGAAACACTGCCGGTTGGTTACGGATACGAGTTTTCGGGAATGACGCGTGAAGAGTTGAATGCAGGTGGTCAGACGATATACATTTTCCTGCTGTCAGTTGTTTTCGTTTACTTCCTGTTGGCAGCTCAATATGAGAGTTATCTTCTGCCATTTTCTGTTTTGTTGTCAGTGCCGGTTGGGTTAGCGGGAACATTCCTTTTCGCCAATCTTTTTGCTATCAGTAACAATATCTATTTGCAGATCACCCTGATCATGTTGATAGGATTGTTGGCTAAGAATGCCATTCTGATTGTAGAGTACTCGGTAGACAGGAGAAAGCGGGGAATGGGGCTTGTTGAAGCTGCTGTACAGGGTGCTGTAGCGCGTTTCCGTCCGATTTTGATGACATCTTTTGCATTTATCTTAGGGCTTTTGCCGCTGATGTTGTCGAAAGGAGCCGGAGCTATCGGGAACAACTCTATTGGAACAGGAGCTATTGGAGGAATGTTAACAGGAACCTTGTTGGGAATACTGGTTATCCCGGCTTTGTTCGTCGTATTCCAGTATTTACAGGAAAAGGTTTCCGGAAAAAAGAGAGAGAATAGTGAAATTCATGAAGAATAATATGAAACGTTTTTCAGTTAAAATTATAGCAGGGATACTATTCGGACTACTTGTTCTGAATGCCTGCGGTGTAGTCACCAAAAAATATGAACGTCCTGATTTTTCAGAAGGACTTGTTGATTCATTATATCGAGATACTACGGTTACAGATACGTTAAGTATCGGGGATATTTCATGGGAAGAGTTTTTTAAGGACCCTAAATTGTTGGTTCTGATAGACGAGGCTCTGGCAAATAATTATGATTTTCAAAATGCTGTACTATCTATTCAGGCTGCAGAGAATTCATTGAAGCAAAGTAAATTGGCTTTCTTGCCGAGTTTAGACTTCTCTCCTTCTGTTACGTACAATAATACGTCGCAGAATTCATTGAATTTACCTCCATCCGTTAACATTAATCTCAAAACGACAAATGTGTCGATTGGTGTTACCAGTTCATGGGAATTGGAAATATGGGGAAAAATGACAGCGGCCAAGAATAAAGCGTATGCCTCATTTATGAAAGCAGAATCCGGTAAACGAGCGTATCAGACATCGTTGATCAGTTCTGTTGCCGAGTCGTATTTCACGTTGATGGCACTGGATAAGCAGTTGGAAATTACGCTGCGGACAATTGATTTGCGTAAAGAGACCGTGAATACTCTGTCCTCATTATTGGAGGCAGGTACGATTACCCGTGCAGATCTGGTACAGGCAGAATCTAATCTGTATGCTGCGGAAATTCAGGTTCCTGAATTAAGACGATCGATTCGGGAACTGGAAAATGCGTTGTGTGTTTTATTGGGAAAACCATTTCAAACCATTGACCGGTCGAAGTTGGATGAAGTAGACCTTTCCCGTGAATTGATGGTGGGAGTACCGGCACGGCTGTTACAAAATCGTCCGGATGTGATGGAGGCGGAATGGGCTTTCAGAGAAGCTTTTGAACAAACTAATGTAGCGAAAGCATCTTTCTATCCTTCTATTACACTTACTTCGGGAACTTTTGGAATTTCAGCTTTAACAACGCGTACCTTACTTGATCCGAAAAGTATTTTTGCGAATATCGTAGGAGGATTGACGCAACCGCTCTTTCAGAGAGGAAAATTGAAGGCAAATCACAGAAATGCCTTACTGGCGCAACAACAAGCGTTCAATAACTTCGAGAAAAGTATGCTGGTTGCCGGGCAGGAAGTGACAGACGCTCTTTTTGCTTATAAAACAATAGAGGAAAAAGAAGCGATCAGAGAAAAGCAAATTGAAGCTTTGCAAAATGCGGTTACTTTCCGAATGAAATTATTGGAATTTACGAGTTCTACAAACTATACAGATGTTCTTACATCTGAACAGGCATTACTTGGAGCGCAGATTGAAGAAATCTCAGATGAATTAAGTAAGTATAAAGCAATGATTCATCTATACCGGGCTTTAGGTGGTGGATGGAAATAAAATGACATTTGGGGGAGGATTTTCATCCGTTTATTTCCTTCCCCGTGTCATTTCTCTTTTTCCCGGAGGTCCCGGAAGTGCTTCAAGGCTAAATCCTACAGCTTTCAAATCTCTTTTCACCTGTCCCTTGGCACAATAGGTAACAAATACTCCTCCCGGCTTTACTGCGTGATATAGCTTTTCAAAATGTTTTTTGTTCCACATATCCGCCTGAGCACGGGGGCCGAACGCATCAAAGTAAATCAAGTCAAATTTGCTCTCCCCGGGGATATAATCTTCCAGTTTTTCCTGGATTTTTTCGAGACTAAAAAATGTCGAAACATCACTTTTTTTCCCAAACTCAGACGCGTGTATTGCGTCATAAAGTAACTGACAATTGCTCTCAGAAATGACCGAACAATAATCCATTTGAGCCAGAATTTCACGTTCTACCGGATAGGCTTCCAGTCCGAAGTACGAAACTTTTATGTTCTCTTTCTCAGCTTCTAAAGCAGTTAGTAGTGCGTTTAGACCTGTACCAAAACCAACTTCCAGAACAGAGAGTTCTTTTTGATCTGTATGTAACAAGCCATGCTTGATAAATACATGTCGGGCTTCCTGGAGTGCACCGTGAAACGAATGATAATTTTCATCCATTTCCGGAATATAAATCGTTTTCGAACCATCTTCGGTAATCCTTACTTCGCGTTTGAATGTATTGGCTTCCATATTGATGAAAAGTGGTGTTTATTAAAAATGGCGGATATAAAACCCGCCATTTTGATATGCTTATTGTTAGCTATGTTTTTAGGCTTCAACAGCTAATTTATCCAAAATTGTATTTAAAGTTACACTTGGACGCATTGCAGATGAAGTTAACATCTCATTCGGGTGATAGTATCCTTTGATATCTACAGGTTGTCCCTGAACGCTGTTTAGTTCATCAACAATCTTACCTTCATTAGCTTTCATCTCTTCGGCTATTGGTGCAAAAAGAGCTTTTAACTCAGTATCTTTTGCTTGATAAGCAAGAGCTTCAGCCCAATAGGTAGCAAGGTAGAAGTGGCTTCCTCTGTTATCCAATTCTCCTGCTTTACGGGATGGAGATTTGTCGTTTTCAAGGAATTTTCCAGTTGCTTCATCCAATGTGTCTGCCAATATCTGTGCTTTCTCGTTGTCAGTTGTTTGTGCTAAATGTTCAAACGATACAGCAATAGCAAGGAATTCACCTAAAGAATCCCAACGCAAGTGGTTTTCTTCAAGGAATTGCTCAACATGCTTAGGAGCAGAACCTCCTGCACCGGTTTCAAAAAGACCTCCGCCATTCATTAACGGAACGATAGAAAGCATTTTTGCACTGGTTCCCAGCTCCAGAATAGGGAATAAATCGGTAAGGTAGTCACGAAGAACGTTTCCGGTTACGGAAATAGTATCTTCTCCTTTTTTCAATCGATCCAACGTATAAAGAGTCGCTTCTACCGGAGATTTGATGAGAATTTCCAAACCTTCTGTATCATGATCTTTCAGGTATAGATTTACCTTTTTAATTAACTCGGCATCATGAGCACGGTTACTGTCTAACCAGAATACAGCAGGTGTTGCTGTTGCACGGGCACGGTTTACAGCAAGCTTAACCCAGTCCTGAACAGGTGCATCTTTCACCTGACACATTCTCCAGATATCACCATCGTTAACATCGTGTTGCATCAATACGTTTCCGTCCTGATCAACTACTTTAACAACACCATTTCCTTTGATTTCAAATGTTTTATCATGAGAACCGTACTCTTCTGCTTTTTGTGCCATTAACCCGACATTCGGAACTGTTCCCATCGTGGTAGGATCAAAAGCACCATTTTTCTTGCAGAAATCAATAGTAGCACTGTATACGCCAGCATAGCTGCTGTCAGGAATAACGGCTTTTGTATCTTGCGCTTTCCCTTCTTTGTTCCACATACGTCCCGAATTACGGATCATAGCCGGCATAGAAGCATCGATAATTACGTCACTTGGAACGTGAAGGTTGGTAATGCCCTTATCGGAGTTCACCATAGCAAGTTCAGGACGTGATGCATATACACTATTAATATCAGCGAGTATTTCCAGTTTTTTTCCTTCCTCCAGTGTTTCGATTTTTGCAATAAGATCACCGAACCCGTTTCTTACGTCTACACCAAGCTCTTTGAACGTTGCACCATGCTTTTCAAAGACATCTTTAAAGAATACTTCAACAGCATGACCGAAAATAATAGGGTCAGAAACTTTCATCATGGTTGCTTTCATGTGAAGCGAGAAAAGTACACCCTGCGCTTTAGCTTCTTCAATCTGTTGACTGATGAATTGTAGTAAAGCTTGCTTGCTTAAAACAGTCGCATCAATGATTTCACCTTCCTGTACTTTTACACTTTCTTTCAAAATCGTTGTTTGTCCGGTGGTGTCTGTCATTTCAATGCGTACACTTCCTGCTTTTTGAAGCGTTACCGATTTTTCATTATGCGCAAAATCTCCGGAAGTCATTGTAGATACATGGGACTTGGAGTCGGAAGCCCATGCCCCCATACTATGCGGGTTTTTCTTGGCATAATTCTTTACTGCTTTTGGAGCACGTCGATCCGAGTTCCCTTCGCGAAGTACCGGATTCACAGCACTTCCTTTTACTCTGTCGTATTTGGCTTTAATGGCCTTTTCATCTTCGTTCTTAGGTTCTTCCGGATAATCAGGAAGTTTGTATCCTTGCGATTGAAGTTCTTTTACAGCTGCTTTTATCTGTGGTACAGAAGCACTGATATTAGGTAGTTTGATAATATTGGCATCAGGTTGAGTAACCAACTGGCCTAATTCAGCAAGATCATCATTGATTTGCTGTTCAGGAGAAAGATACTCAGGGAAGTTTGCCAGAATACGTCCTGCAAGGGAGATATCTCTGGTTTCCATTTCTACTCCTGCTGAACCAGCAAAAGCTTTAATGATTGGTAATAATGAATAAGTTGCTAAAAAAGGAGCTTCGTCCGTTTTTGTGTAAATGATTTTTGATGCCATTTTACATGTATTATTTATTGGATAAAATTTCAAATAACCTACTTGAATTCAGTCTTTGAATTGACTTTTACAAGCGATGCGAATTTAATAAAAAAATGCGAATGCTTTGCTGTTGTTTTTCCGTTTTCCCGCGAAGAAAATAATGAAAACAAACAAAAGAAAGCAGAACACTTCGGGTGCTTATGTTTTGGGGTTAAATGGTTGGTTTTTAGTTGTAAAAAAGTTTGTAAACGAATAACTTACGAATACAATTGATTAATAAACAGATCATGCACTTTTCTTATGGAACTTTGACGTGTTGATTACAGGCAAATCAATTCAGTTGCGTTTCAACCTAACCTACTGCCTGAAGTCTCTCTCTTTTGCTGTAAATAGTGAAAGGGGGAGACTTTAAATAAAGACCTGAAAGGATAATGTTACTGTTAACTATTATTAACCTTGTGTTAACTCATAAGCAGATAAACCGTCCTAGCTTTGCTGAAAAAAGAAGAATGAAACGAATTTTGATTTTAGGGTTTGTAGCTGCTGTTTTGGTTTCTTGCAGTGGTATTAGATACAAGATGACATTAACCGAAGATGAGCTTAGTAAATTCTCTTACGATAAAGAGTACATTTATTATAATTCGGAGAAAGTAGCTAAATTCGGATATATTGAATACGAATACGATAGGGGGTATAAAGTACTGGAGATTTCCTTCGAGCAGTTACGTCCCGGTTTGGATGATTTTACGGATAAGATCGTTGAATTTATCAGGTATAAAAACCCGAATGCAAAAGTAGAAGTGAAGATACCTCAATTCCCGTTTGAAAACGAGATAGGAAATGAAAAAGGAGAATAAAATATTCTCCTTTTTTTATCCGAAGATTAAAATTCCAATAACGATTGCCAAACAAACTACTGTATAGATAGCACCTACGCCAGCTGTCGAATCGTCAAAATAATTGTTATTGTCGTCCATAGTCTTGTGAATTTTCGGTAAAAGTAATAATATTCGGAGTGGTATTCAACCCGCGAAGAAAAAATATCTGTTACGGTTACTTTCTACTCATCGTAATAATAAGGATTCAACCAGTTTACGGGAGAATAGATGGTGTTTTGTTCTTCTTCAAAAAGTTGTTGCATAAAATGTTTGTTGCGTCCGGAAAGATCAAAGAAATGATAGGTTTGTTTTGAAGAAGAAAGTGTAATGGTTTTAAGGGGAGAGCGGCTAATCGTTCTTTTTTGTATAGGAGATAGTGTGAAAAAAAGAGCGGGTAATTCCTCCATAAAATAGGAAGCAGGAAGGGGAATTTGCTGACCATTTTCTAAATAAAAAGTAAGGATGGATTTGCGTAAATTTCCTTCAAATCCTTCCGGAAAGATGAGCACAAAGTCGTCAATAATGAATCCGGTCCTTTCCGGGTGAATATTCCACTCAACGAATACCGTGTCTCCGCTTTTCATGTGTAACATAAACTCCTGCGTAACGATAAAAACCGCTTCATTTGTTTCAAAATCAATGATTTTTTCAACCATAGGTCCTGATTGTGACAGGGAAGGGAGTGCCAGAAATAGATAAATGGTAAATAGAAATTTTCTGATCATCGTATTAGCGTAATTGAATCAATTGTTCTGAATCCGTGTATAAAACGTAAGCACTACAAGCTTCAAAGCCCATTTGTTGTAGTGCAAGCGCGTAAGATAAAATCTGTTTTTTATCCTTCTCTCGCGGAATACCAGTTTTATAGTCTATAATCCGGGCGGCTGTTCCCTTGACAATTACCCGGTCGGGGCGTATTTTCTCGTTTTTTGAAAGAATAATTTCCCGCTCATCCAGTACTTTCTCTCCCTTCTGAGGAAGGATGATTTCTTCTATTTCAGGATTATCCAGTAGTTTCCGGATATTGTCTTCTATAAGTGGAGCAAATTCAGTTTCAATTACTTTTTCAAGAGTTAATTGCTGAATCACACTTTGTAGCTCTTCCGACTGAGTAATTTCCTGCATGACCCGATGGAGGTTGCGGCCATAAATCCGTTCGGAACTGATATCCAGATCATCAATGTTTTCTTTATCGATCAAAGAAATATCCGGGAACCAAAGTTTTTCTCCTTCCGGTTTCAGTTTAAATTTATCGACCGGAGTTTTTGGATGAGGCGTATATGTTCTGCTTCCATAGGTGCTGAAGCGCTCCTCTTCCGTTTCCAGAATTGAAAGGTTTTGTATGGTTTCACGAATAATATCGGTAAGATACTTTCCTCCTCTGGATTTGGCTGTGTCTATGAACCCATATAGGCGATCAACAGCACGTGTACAAGCCACATAAAACAGGTTTACTTCATCCAGAAGGTTGGTCGCGAGTTTTCGTTCGTAGACTTCTGCCTGAATTTTCGTCCGGTTGGAGCTAATGGCCTGATAAAATACCTGATCATATTGTTTGTCATGGAAAATATATTGTTCTCCGGGAAGGAGGGAGTATCTCCATTTCATATTGGGAAGCAGAACGATCGGGAACTCAAGTCCTTTTGATTTGTGTACAGTCATGATGGTAATGGCATCACTTTGCTCCGGGAGGGGAATACTTTCTTTATGCCCTTTTGTGCGATAATACTCCAGAAAACGCGATAGATCGGGACCTGAGGTAAGGTCAAAATTGAGTAGCATATTGCAGAAATAATGAATATACGGTTCATCTGTTTCCCGTATTTGGAAGACTTTTAACAGGTGTTGCGAAAAATCGTACAAGTTTTCATAGGTAAAGTCCAATGCCGATTCGGATTGAAAAAAATCGTTACAGAACTTTCGAAAGTCGAACTTTCTTTCTTCTATATAAGGAACAAGTGTCTTAAAAGGTTCTATTTGCTTTGCGAGCAAAAAACTCTCCGATAAAAGTAGTTGATGAGTTTCCGATAAAGGAGTGTTTCTGTATTCAAGGCAGGCAACAAGTGTTGTCACCCAGGGCGATTGACTTACTTTCATTCCTTCGTCCGAAATAACGGAATATCCTTTTTTGATCAGGTAGTTTGCCCATTCTTCGCAATGTCCCCGTTTTCTTGCCAGAATACAAATGTCTCCTGTACTGTATCCGTCTGCAACAGCTTCTTCAATTGTCTTGTCTATGAATGATAATTCCTGTGGTGTGGATTCATCCTCTTCCTCTGACGTTTCACTAATGTTATCAGGAGAGGAAAGTTCAAATTTCACATATCCGCCGGAAGCTCCCCTGGCTATCTGAACTAAATCCTTGTCATTATAATAGGGGGCGTAATCGGGGTGAAGTTGTTCACGGATTCCGGCAAAAAGAGAATTATTGAATTCGACCACTTCTTTTTTGGACCTGAAGTTATACTGAAGTGTATCCGGTAAACTCATTTGCTGAAAATAAACCGACTTTATCGCTATTTCGGGGTTGTCTTCCGGATTGTAGATAGCAGGCAAAGCAGCAAACTGTTCTACAAGTCCGTTTCTGAACCGGTAAATAGCCTGTTTGGCATCTCCAACAATCAGGTTACTATTATTCTCTCCCATAGAATCATGTAGCAAGGGAATCAGGTTGAGCCACTGTAACCGTGATGTATCCTGAAATTCGTCCAACAAGTAATTGTCATAGCGTGTACCGATTCGTTCGTAAATGAAAGGTGCGGATTCTGACTGTATGAGTTCTGATATTAAACCGTTTACCTCACTGATTTGTAATATATTCTCCCTGTTGCGCGTTTCTTTGATGAGTTCGGAAGTATATTTAAGCAGCGCCAATTGATGAAAGCTATCAATAGCGTACTTGTGTACCATATACTCGTCTTTGATGCTCTCTGTATAGTTGTAGAAATCCAGTAATTGCTGAAAAAACTCAGAAGGAACACTTGTTTTAGCACCACCTTCCGCTTCTGAAAGAATGGCTTTAAGCATCGCCTCGGTAGGAGATACAGCACTTATTTCTGCACTTGACCGGATTGTCATATCTGCTAGTGAAAGTTCAGGGATCCGACAAATTCTGTCATAAGGATTAGCACGCCCGATTTTAAAATCCTCTTTTGTCCAGTTATTACTTACAATCGTGCGAACAACTGGATCTTTTTTCTGATTAAACTGTTCTTCCAGGTGTTGACAGACCATGGAAATAGCTTCTTTTTTCTCTTTTGTAAATTCTGTTCTTGATATGATGTTAATGACCTCCTTAAACTCCTCCTTTTCGGTCATTTTCAGGAAGTCGAGTAGTGATTTTCTAAAATCCCAGTGTTTTTCTTCGTCAATATTGTGTCGGGCAAAAGAAATAAGAAGATTGGATATTTTTTCTTTCCCTTTTTCACCTATTTCATCTACTAACTTATCAATCGTACGGGAAAGAAGCTCTTCCGTATCCAGAAGAATTTCAAAATCGCCCGGGAGATCAAGATCCCGTGTAAATGACCGGACAAGCCGGATATTAAATTTGTCAATTGTCTGAACAGAGAGATCATTAAAGTTGTGAAGAATACGTTTAAGAACTCTTTTGGCCTTTGTTTGAATTTCGTGCGGTGGAATACCAATTGCTGCACAGGTATCATTTACAAACTTTAGGTCTTCTGCATCCTGAAAGCTGAGTTGTACCAGTGCTTTAATTACCCGCTCTTTCATTTCCAAAGCTGCTTTATTGGTAAAAGTCATGGCCATAACCCTTGCAAAGTGATCAGGATTGTCGTTGGTAAGTACAATCTTTAAAAATGCCTGAACCAGTGCATACGTTTTACCTGATCCAGCAGAAGCTTTTAGTATTTTTAATGGTTGTTCAGACATGAAGTTTTTCTTAAAAACGAATTGGTTTTAAAGGTACATTAATTTTCGTTTACTGGTTATTTTCAAGTAATCGTGAATCGTTGATTTGGGTTTCCAAAATCCCATTAGTAACTTTGAAGTATGTCTGTATTTAATACTGCTTTTTTTAGCGCTTTACCAGAAGCCCGGGTTTTAGAAACCGGGAGCAAGTACGCCCGGCTTGATTTGTCAGAGGTTTTTACGGAAAAGAATAGTGTGGAGGTAAGCAATAGTGAAGCCTTTAGTAAGTATGTGGATGGAATCATAGCTGATCTTGATGTGGACTATTTATGGGGAGGTTATCTGGAACGAAGAGCCATTTATAAAAGAAGTCCTGTTTTTAGAGATTCTCAAACTCCGGAGCGTACTATTCATCTGGGAATTGACCTTTGGTGTGATTCTGGTACACCCGTTCTCGCAGCTTTGGAAGGAGAAGTACATAGTTTTCAGAACAATGATTCGATGGGAGATTATGGACCTACAATTATTTTGAAACATCAGTTTGCCGGACAGGTCTTCCATACTTTATATGGTCATTTGTCAGTGAATAGTTTACAGGGACTTTGGAAAGGAAAACAAGTTAAAGCTGGTGAAAAGATTGGAGAGTTAGGAGACCGGACGGTAAATGGAGATTACCCTCCGCATCTTCACTTTCAGATTATTCTGGATATGCAGGGGAAAGAGGGTGATTATCCGGGGGTAAGCTCGGAAGAAGAATTGCCAGATCTAAGTGCGAATTGTCCTAACCCGAATCTACTGCTTCGTTTGACTGATTAATACAACTTTATTGTTCTTTCCCCCATTTACGGGCGAGGTAGCTGGTGTAAAAAAGCTGAAAAGCATGATACACCATAACAGGAAGCAGAAATAAACTTTGAGCCGCACTATCTGTAACCAGAATAATAACAAATACTGATGCGTGAACCAGTGATTTTTTTGAACCGCAAAATAAAGCTGTTATTGTATCTTCTCTTGAAAAATGGAATTTTTGTGATAAGAAACGGATGCTATAAAATACAAGGAAAAAGAGCGCAATAATACAAACAGCAAGTAACAGTAACGAAATCGGTGGGAGTTGAGTAAATACTCCGGACAGGAAGGCGGTGGAGAAGCTTTTATAAATAATCAGAAAAATAATGATTTTGTCAAACCATCCGATCAGGGATTTGTGTTTTTGAGCAGCTGTTCCCAGGTATTTATTCAATGATAACCCTAAAGCAACAGGGAGTAATATCTGTTGAACCAATTGTTGGATTGTTTCGGAAAGTTCGGGGCCTTCCCCGTTTGCAGATAAAAAGAGACTCATCCAGAGAGGAGTAGCAATTAATCCGATTAATCCTGAGATACTGGCATTAAATATGGCGGATGGAATATTACCCTTTGCTATTGATACCATCACTACGGAAGAGGAAACTGTTGAGGGCAGAGCAGCGAGAAAGAAAGCTGCCAGCCAGATATTTTCGTAAGGTCCTCCTGCAAACAAAGGGTAAAAAGGTAAAATAATTAGAGGGAAAAATAAAAAAGTTGCTGACTGAATCAGGATGTGAAGTCGCCAGTTACTCATGTCCTGACGGATTTGTTTTGGGTTTAGTTTTAACCCGTAAAGAAAGAAAATCCCTGTAATTCCCCAGTAAATAGTGTCTTTGAGAGGGAAATAAATACTGTATGATTCCCGGAATGGGAAAAGAGAAGCGACCACAATCATCAGGATAATTCCGATGATAAAAGGATCAGGGGACGGAAATTTCCATTTCATTTTGCAAAATTAGTGAATAAATAGAGACCGTGGGGCGTTAGAATCAGGTTCCTGATAATAGCTTGTGTGTCATTTGAAAACTATTGGAGGACTCCGGCAGGGGAATTGCCGGAAAACAGGAGTTGATACCCCGGCTATTCCGTTTTATACTATTATCTTTGTAGAAGAAAAGAGAATTTATGAAGGTGTATAACAACATACTTGAGACAATCGGGAATACTCCGCTTGTACGTTTAAATAAACTGACAAAGGACGTAAAGGCTACGATTCTTGCGAAAGTAGAAACTACTAACCCGGGAAATTCAGTGAAAGACCGTATGGCGGTTAAAATGATTGAAGACGCTGAAAAAGCAGGTTTGATAAAACCGGGTGGTACCATTATTGAAGGTACTTCAGGAAATACCGGTATGGGATTGGCTTTGGGGGCTATCGTAAAAGGATACAAATTGATTTGTGTTCTGAATGATAAGCAATCGAAGGAAAAAATGGATATCCTTAGAGCGGTGGGTGCTGAAGTAGTTGTTTGCCCTACAGCGGTTGATCCGAGTGATCCAAGATCGTATTATTCGGTTTCAAAGCGTCTTGCGAATGAAATCCCTAATTCATGGTACGTCAATCAATATGACAACTTGTCGAACCGTGAAGCGCATTATGAATCGACCGGACCTGAGATCTGGGAGCAAACAGATGGTAAAATAACACACTTTGTAGTGGGTGTTGGAACCGGAGGTACTATTTCAGGAGTAGGTAAATACCTAAAGGAGAAAAATCCGGATATCAAGATCTGGGGAATTGATACCTACGGTTCTGTTTTCAAAAAATACCATGAGACAGGTATTTTTGATGAAGCAGAAATTTATCCGTATATCACGGAGGGGATAGGAGAGGATATCCTTCCTGCCAATGTGGATTTTGATGTGATTGATAAATTCGAAAAAGTTACGGATAAGGATGCTGCCGTTTATACACGTAGGCTGGCACGAGAAGAAGGAATCTTCGTAGGAAACTCAGCCGGGGCTGCAATAAAAGGTATCTTACAGTTAAAAGACGAGTTGAAGGAAGGTGATGTTGTAGTTGTACTTTTCCATGACCATGGAAGCCGGTATGTAGGGAAAATTTTCAATGATGACTGGATGCGTGAGCGTGGCTTCCTTGAGGAAGAAACAAAGAATGCAGGAGATCTTGTCGGTCGTCATGGAGATCAGCCTTTGGTGACATTGTATTCGGAAGAGTTGTTGTCACATGCGGTTGCGAAAATGAAGAAACATTCGATTTCTCAGATTCCTGTGATGAAAGAAGGAGAGTTTGTTGGATTTGTGGATGACCTTCACGTTTTTCAGTTGTTGTGTGAGCAGCCGGATTTATTGAATAAACCTGTTTCTCAGATTATGCATCCGCCTTTACCAGTAGTGGATAGCACAGCTACGATTGAAAAGATATCAGCGTTAATCACCAAAGATGTTCCTGCGGTTTTGGTTAACACAGAGAACGGATACCATATTATTACGCGTCATGACATTATAGCGGCAATGGCGTAAAACCTGTGCCGAATGGAATATAAAGATCAAATGAACCGAACGATTCGCCTGGAAAATTTTCCAAGGCGAATCGTTTCTTTAGTGCCCAGTCAGACCGAGCTTCTTTTTGACCTGGGGTTGGAAGATGAGGTTGTCGGAATCACAAAGTTTTGTATTCATCCCGATACCTGGTTTCGATCAAAAACAAGAGTAGGGGGAACAAAAACGGTAGACATCGATAAGGTGCAAACGTTGGAACCGGATCTTATTATTGCTAATAAGGAAGAGAATACCAAAGAGGATATTGAAAAGTTAGTACGTGTTGCACCTGTTTGGATTTCAGATATTCATACACTGGAAGAAGCCCTGGATATGATCAAGCAGATTGGTGTTTTGACCAATAGACGAGAGAAGTCCCGTTCGATGATTACTACAATTCGAGAAGGTTTTGAAGCTATTCAACAAGCTGAAAAAAGAAAAAGAGTGCTGTATTTAATTTGGGAAAGACCAGTTATGGCAGCAGGCAATACTACTTTTATTCATGATATGCTAACAAGGATCGGGTGGGAGAATGTTTTGGAAGAACAGATACGGTACCCGGAATTGTCGGATGAAGAGATTGTTCGCTTGCAACCCGATTTAATTATATTGAGTTCAGAACCATATCCGTACAAAGAGGAACATGTTCAACGGTATCAAAAATTGTGTCCCGGTGCAGAAGTTCGTTTATTGGATGGTGAGTTTTTTTCGTGGTACGGAAGTCGTTTGGTAAAAGCCCTGCCATACTTTCAGAAAGTTATCAGTGAATAAGAACTGAGATTATTCGTTATTTTCCTCTTTGTTTTTTTGACTTTCTTTCAGCAGAATGTACTTTTTCTGTTTTGTCTTCCAACGTTCTGTTGCGTACTGTTGCATGTTTTCAACTTTGTCTTTTTCATCAACAATTTCAAAACCAAGCAAAGATTCGATAATATCCTCCAGAGTTGTAATCCCATCCATTCCCCCGTATTCGTCTACGACAAGAGAAATATGTTCTTTTTTTGAAAGCATTTCATCCCACGCATTGAAAAGGGTTGTGGATTTTGGGAAAATCAGAATATCCCGTTTAATGTCTTTTAGTTTAAGGTCAAACTGATCTTCAGCCAGTTTCTCAAATACCATAGAGCGGAATACATATCCTGTAATATTATCACTGTTCTCTCTGTAAACCGGGATACGGGAAAAGTGAAGAAAATCCTTATTTTTCAGGAAATCCTGTAAGGTCATTTCTTCATTGGCAATTACAACTACCACACGTGGGGTCATGATTTCCGATACGCGGATACCTTTTAGTTTTATCAGGTTTTGAATGATCTTATTTTCTTTTTCAATAAAAATTCCTTCGCGTGTACCAATGCTGGCTAATGCAGAAATTTCGTCTCTCGAAATAGTGAAATCACCTTCCTTGTTTCTCGAAATCAATTTGGTTATAAATGCAGAAACGACAACTAAAGGATAGGTAAGAATAATCATCCCTTTAATAATCTTAGCAGTAGGTCCTACCAGATCTTTCGCATAACTGGCTCCCAATGTTTTTGGAATAATTTCTGTAAGAACCAATATCAAAACAGTAAGGATAGCAGAAACCAGTCCAAAATAGGCTTCACCGAAAACAATAGAAGCCTGTGCCCCAACTCCGGCAGCTCCGACTGTATGGGCTACAGTGTTTAAGGAAAGGATTGCAGACAATGGTTTGTCAATGTCTTCTTTAAGCTTAATCATAGAGTCAGCATTCCGGTCTCCTTTTTCAGCCCTTGATTTTAGATAGGAAATCGGTAGAGATAGCAATACGGACTCCATTATAGAACAAAGAAAAGAAGTGAAAATTGCTATAAAAAGATATACAAGTAACAGTATCATAATTGCTTTTCCGTTACTTTACAAAAAAATACACAAAATGCGTGTATTACACCTGAAAGATTCCATTTGAAATTCTTAAATCTTAGAGTAAAGGTAGGGATTATTTCAGCCGGCAGCGTATTATTAGAAATTTTTAACAAAAGAAACAGGTTCTGAGAATTACTCTGTCTCTTTGATTGCCTCCAATATTATTTGCCCTGCTTTTCGAATTTCACTTTCTGTGATAGTCAGTGGAGGAGATAAACGGAAACTGTAAGGATGTGAAAGGAACCAAAAACTAATAAGTCCTTTTTCAAGGCATCTGTCTACAACTTTTGCTACCCTGTCAGCTGAGACCATGTCAAATGCAAACAACATACCTTTTCGTCTAACTTCTTTTATTTCGTCAGATTTACTGATAATTGTTTCCAACAAATACCCCAATCGTTCTACTTCATTCATGTCCACTTCTGTGACAAGCACATCTAACGCTGCTGCTGCTGCTGCACAGTTCATCGGATGTCCGCCGAAAGTCGTGATATGTCCAAGTATAGGATCAAAAGACAATAACTTCATCTTGTCGTAAGAAGAAACAAATGCTCCAAAAGACATTCCTCCTCCCAAAGCCTTTCCCAATGTTAAAATATCGGGTACTATTGTGTAGTGTTCAAATGCAAAATTTCTCCCCGTCCTTCCAAAACCTACCTGAACTTCATCAAAAATAAGTTGAGCACCTGTCTCATTGCATCGTTTACGAAGTGCTTGCAGAAATTCAAAAGAAGGAACGCGGACTCCCGCATCACCTTGAATAGTTTCTATAATAACCCCCGCTGTTTTTTCTGTAATTCGATCCAGGTCATTGATCGAGTTGTGTTGAAGGAATTGTACATCAGGTAATAAGGGACGGAAAGCCTGTTTTTTAACCTCATTTCCGGAAACACTCATAGATCCATGAGTCGATCCATGATAGGAACCTCGAAAAGAAATTAATTCGGTTCTGCCTGTAATTCGTTTTGCTAATTTCAGTGCAGCTTCATTTGCTTCTGTTCCAGAGTTTACAGCATATACACAATTCAAACTTTCCGGCAGTATTGCTGTTAACTTTTCCGCAAATTCATTCTCACTATCCTGAATGAATTCTCCGTAAACCATCACATGCAGATGCTTATCCAGTTGCTTTTTCAGTGCAGCAATTACTTTGGGATGACGATGTCCGATGTTAGTAACAGACACACCGGAAATCATATCCATATATGCCTTTCCTGCTTTATCATAGATGTATATGCCTTCAGCATAATCCACATCGATTAAAAAAGGGAAGGGCGATGTTTGTCCTAAACGCTTAAGAAAAGTATCCTTTCTGGTCATAAGGAGGAGAAACTAGTCTTTGCGAGCCAGTACCTTTTCAGCTGCTGCAATAACATCAACTGTGTCAATATGGTATTTGGTCATTAGTTCGTTCGGGGTTCCACTTTCTCCGAAAGTATCATTGACCGCGACATATTCCTGAGGAGCAGGAGTGTTCATTGCCAGTACCTGTGCTACGGAATCACCCAAACCACCATTTCTCATGTGTTCTTCTGCTGTTACTACGCATTTTGTTTTTGCAACAGATTTCAGAATAGCTTCTTCATCTAGTGGTTTTATCGTATGCATATTGATAACTTCAGCAGAAATTCCTTTTTCATGAAGTGCCTGAGCAGCTTCGATTGATTTCCACACAAGATGTCCGCATGCTATGATTGTTACATCTGTTCCTTCGATAAGAACATCTGCTTTTCCAATTTCAAACTTCGCATCCGGTTTAACAAAAATAGGAACTGAAGGACGACCAAATCGTAAATAAACAGGACCTACATGATCTGCGATTGCAATTGTAGCCTGTTTCGTCTGATTAAAATCAGCAGGAACAATAACGGTCATGTTTGGTAGCATTTTCATCATACCGATGTCTTCAAGAATCTGGTGTGTGGCACCATCTTCACCTAAAGTTAGTCCGGCATGAGAAGCACAGATTTTGACATTCTTCTGAGAATAAGCGATGGATTGACGAATCTGGTCATATACACGTCCGGTAGAGAAGTTTGCAAAAGTTCCCGTGTAAGGAATTTTTCCTCCTATTGTCATTCCGGCAGCGAGTCCCATCATGTTGGCTTCAGCAATTCCTACCTGAAAAAATCTTTCCGGGAACTCGTTCTGAAAGGCATTCATTTTTAATGAGCCGGTCAGGTCAGCACAAAGTGCAACAACATTCGGGTTTTTCTTTCCGATTTCAAGAAGTCCTTCTCCAAAACCTGAACGGGTATCCTTGTTCCCAAAAATTTCAAATTCTTGCATGCTACTAAAAATTTAACGAAGTTGTTTTATTGGATAATATTCTAAAGTCTTTTTTATCAGTGTGCAATGTATTCATTGCATTCAGAGGACGGTATACGATCCGGTAATTACCCGGTTGTAAATTCCACGTGCCGGATTGTGCCTGTTCATCAAGATTGGCTACCCACTCCATTTCATTGGTGCTAGTAATCAGGAATAACTGCCCGGATATCTTTTTACTTGTCGTATACAACAGAATTCCCGGTGCAGGAATATTGATCGTCTTTTTACTACTTTGATTGATTTCTACCGTTTGGTAAATCCTCGGGAGTGTCATTATTTCCAGATCGTACTTCCCCACTATATAAGCATCTTCCTGATTCATCTCCTGGACGTTCAGTGTTTTACTTTTTCCGTGTTGTATGACACGCGTCTGAACAGGGTATTCCCGAAGAGCATTGGAAAAGCGAACGTGAAGTGTCCCTCTTGGAGCATCAATCTCAATAATGTTATGTTGATTTCGCTTGATCGTAATACCGCTTTTAGATACGACAGGAGTAGTAAATACTTCTAGATCGTATGTTACCCGATCATTGATCACTAATGTATCAGGAAGACGGAATTTATTCAACGTATGTGTATACGAATACAAAGGAATTTTTTTACCGGATTCATACAGGTTAAATGTCACGTCTGTTTCAGAAGGAGTGCCATATATATCGTTCAGATTAACCTGAACCGTAGTTGCTATTAAAGCACTGTTTATAACAGTGGTTAAAACATTGGCAAACGAAGTTCTGTTATTCGCGTCCAGATAGGTTCCTATACAATCGAAATGATTCAGGTATTCCATATCAATCCCGATTCCGATAACAAAAGGGCGAATGGAAATCCCCTTTGCGCGAAGTTTATCCGCTATTACACAAGGATCATGATCACATGCTTCAATTCCGTCGGTAATAAGAACGATAACATTTCGGGCATTTTTATCAGGAAAGTCATCTGCAGCGGCTTCAAGACTACGGGCAATCGGAGTTGTTCCCTTAGGAATGACTCCTCTGATTTTTCCTTTTATCAGATTGTGATTGCCTTTTGTGAAAGGAACTTCAAGCTTGGTGTCTTCGCAATCCTGATAGGTAGGAGTAATTGGTGACTGATGACCATATATGCGTAAACCGAGCTCAAGATTCGGAACACCACGCAAACTGTCAACCGCTTTAATCAATAGTTCTTTGGCAATTGCAATACGTGTTGATCCGTCCCATTTTGCATTCATACTGTTGGAGGCGTCAAAAACGAAAAGAATTCGAGTCAACTCATCTGGTTGAGCATAACTTCCCAACGAGATGCAACTAAACAGTATGACAAAAAAGGTTTTCCGCATCTAAAATTAATAATCTCCCAGAGTTTCTTCCAGTTGTCCAAGCGCGTTTTCAAGTTGCTCGGCATTTGGAGCGACCCCGTGCCATTTGTGAGATCCCATCATGTAATCAACTCCCTGACCCATTTCTGTTCTCATCAGGATAACTACAGGTTTTCCGTTTCCAAGTTTAGACTTAGCTTTTGACAATGTGTCTTTAATCTCATCAATATTATGTCCGTCCATTTCAAGTACTTCCCAACCGAAAGCCATCCATTTTTGTGCCAGATTTCCAAGTGACAGAACATCTTCTACGTCTCCGTCTATTTGTCTGCCGTTGTAATCAACTGTGGCAATAATATTGTCTACCTTATTGGCTGCTGCGTACATTGCAGCTTCCCAAATTTGCCCCTCTTGTAATTCTCCGTCTCCGTGAAGTGAGTAGACAACGGTGTCGTCGTTATTTAGTTTTTTCGTCAAAGCTGCACCAAGCGCACACGAAAGACCTTGTCCAAGAGAACCTGATGCCATTCGTATTCCGGGTAGCCCTTTATCGACACTGGGGTGTCCCTGAAGGCGGGAACTAAGCTTACGAAATGTGGCAAGCTCTTTTACGTCGAAATAACCTCTTCTAGCAAGAACACTATAAATAACGGGCGAGATGTGTCCGTTTGAAAGAAAAAACAAATCTTCACTTACCCCATCCATAGAAAAATTTTCAGGGGTAATTCTCATAGTATCAAAGTATAACGTAGTCAGGAAGTCAGCGCAACCTAATGACCCACCCGGGTGTCCGGAATTAACTGCTGCAACCATTCTGACAATATCACGTCTTACCTGTGAAGCGATTCGTTGAAGTTCTGATGTCTGCATAAGGATTATTTCATAATATTTGTGCAAAGTTAGTGTTTTTGGCGTACTATTTCGTTTTAAACAGAATAATGTATAAACAGTTTATTAACGGTAGAAAATGAAGAAAGTTTTATTACTATTTGGTCTTGCGTTTCCTTTTCTTTTGAAGGCACAACAGGATCAAATTGATTATACTTCGGCAAATGATGGAGCTACATTTAGTACATGTGCAGGTTTTATTATTGATTCAGGAGGACAGGGAGGACCAGGGTATTCGGATAACGAAGATATAACGATTACATTTTGCCCGCCTGATCCGGCGAATGATGAAATTTTCATTCAGTTTAACCTGTTTAATCTGGACGCTGTTGGTGGTTCTGCAGATTCTATGTTCGTTTATGATGGGGATAATACGGGAGCACCGTTAATCGGATCATATGTTGATAATGAATTAGAGGGGATTGTATTGGCTGCATCAGCTACAAATCCTACTGGGTGTATAACAATACGGTTTGTTTCAGATGCCTCAGGGGGAGGAAGATTTACAGCGGCAGTAACGTGTGTTGCTCCTTGTACACCTCCTATTGTAGATGCTATTGTTTCCGGAATTGCGGGAGATAGTATTCCGGCATGTTTGGACGTTCCATTAGATTTTTTGAATAACGGATCGTACTCACCTTCAGGGTTTAATATTGTGAGCTATGAGTGGGATTTTCAGGATGGTTCGGCACCGGTTGCTCAGGAAAATGCAACGCATACATTCACTGAGCCTGGATATTATACGCCTCGATTAGTAGTCGTAGATGAGAACGGATGTGAAAGTATGAACTCTACAGGTTTGCGTGTTTATGTTGCGCCACGACCATCTTTTGAAGGCTTTCCAACAGATACGACCATCTGTTTGGGACAATCTATTTCTATTGAAGCCACACCTGAAACATATGGAAATACATGGAATGGTTTTCCTAATTCATCTACGATTGCCGACGGATGTGTGGATGATGAGCAGTACGGAATTGCGCAGGTGCATACGTTGGAATTGGGAGGATATATTCCCGGAGCAACACTTACGGATATAAGTGACTTACAAAGTGTATGTATAGAGATAGAGCATTCATTTATCGGGGATTTTGTTTTACAGGTTCAATGTGCTACAGGACAAACGGTAACGCTTCACCAGCAAGGAGGGGGGAGTGCTAACCTTGGAGAGCCTGTTCAGGCAGATAATGTGGATTGTGATGACCCTTCTACAATTGGAGTCGGATATAACTATTGTTTTACGCCAACTGCAACACAGACCTGGGTAGATGTTGCTGTAGGTGGTGCATCTATTCCTGCAGGGGATTATGCTCCGGTAGGTAATTTAAATGATTTGATCGGATGTCCGCTGAATGATGTGTGGACTATTATATTTACGGATAATTGGGCGGCAGATGATGGAGTGATTTTTGGTTTCTCGATCAATGTAAACCCGGCCTTATTAGCGGAGAATATTACAATTGATGTTGTCGTTCCGGAACATCAGGATAGTTCGTATTGGACAAGTTCTTATCCTTGGGGGAGTATTTCAGATAACAATAATTTATTTCAGGGAACTCCAGATCAGGTTGGACAGTATACACTGAATTATGAGGTGATTGATAACTTTGGGTGTATTAATGATACTTCTTTAGTCGTAAATGTTGAAGAACCACCTGTTGTGCAGGCATTAGATGATATTCTTGTTTGTAATACAACTGGTACTGATGTTGTTCAGTTGGGAGCAACAGTTACAGCTAATGGTTTCTCAAATCTGGTATACGAATGGACAAGTCCTGATAATTTGGATAATCCGAATATTATTAATCCGAATGCTACTGTTACGGGAGAAGAAACTTTTACGATTACAGTGTATCCGCAAGGAGCTCCACAATGTTATTCCGATGATCAAATGACAGTTACAGTAGCTATTCCGGAGAACTTTGGATTTGACTCTGATTTCTTTGTTTGTCCCGGAGATGAGGAGTTTCTGTTTGCTGCAGATTCACTTGCGCTTGAGTCATTCGAATGGATCTCAGGAGGATCGGTAATAGGGACGAATTTCTCTAATTATCTTCCTGCCGGAGAGTACCAGGCTTCGCTTGTAGATAGTAGCGGTTGTACAAATGACACATTGTTTATCATTGATACACAGGACAAAATCATTCTGAATGATTTTAGTTTAGTTTGTGATGACACATTGTTTATGTTTGGTAATCAGGGTGTAACCACAGGTGTGTGGTCTGTTTTGGATGATTTGGATGTTACTTTTATTGATGAAAACGACCTGAATACCAATGCTGTTTATGAAGGCATGGGAACTGTAGGTTTCGTTTATTCGGAAGATGTTTGTAATGATTCGGACACGACTTATGTTGATTTCAACAGGTATCCCTGGACAGAGGCGAGAGATTCGGTTTTATGTAGAGGAAGTGTCTATTATGTAGAGGCGCTTCATTTGGAACAAAATGAGACTTATTCCTGGGATAATGGATATGAGGCACAAGCAACAAATATTGATGAACCAGGTGAGTATACGGTGACTGTTTCAAATTCATGTGGATCATATAGTCATACAATTCTTGTGGACTTTATTCTTTGTGATCTTGAGGTGCCTAATGTCTTTACTCCTAATGGGGATGATTTAAATGATTTCTTCCAGTTGAAAGAGTATGACGGACTTGAGAATTTTGAAATTGCTATTCTTAATCGATGGGGGAATGTGATTCGGGTATATACAAGTCCTGACTTTAAGTGGGATGGTACGAATGAGGCAGGAGAAGAGTTAGGAGAAGGAGTTTATTTTTATAACGTGAAAACAGAAACATGGAACGGAGAAATTCTTGAGAAGCATGGTTTCGTTCAATTAATACGAGAGTAAATTATGAAAAAGTTTGTTGCTATTTTGGCTGTATTAAGCCTGGGGTATTTTGGATATGCACAGGAATTAACTGCTCATTATTCAGTGAAAGAGAATTTGTTTAAGACAGAGGCACGATTCAAATCTACAAGGTTTGAGGTTACAGCAACTCAGGAGGAATTTACCAATATGATAAATTACACGAATCCATTGTATGAGCACCTGAAGTTTACGTACGAAAAAGGAGAAGGTAATGTGTATCGTGTAGTTCTAATGTTTAAACCTGAAAAGGATGTAAATTATGCGATTTCTGCATTGAAAAATATGGGTATTACCACTATTGTAATCGATGGAGAAAGCCATCCTGTAGAAGAGCTTGAGGTGCTACGTGCAAATTAATAAGAAGCTGTAAGCTAAAAAACAACTATGAAAGTAAAAGAGGATTCATTAATTGAGTCCTCTTTTTTTGTTTTGATGCTTTGTCTCTCAAATATAAGTTGACATTGTTTTTATAGAAGAAAGATTCTGCCCAGCGAGAGTTCGATGTAATCAGATAATTACGTATTAGTTTGAGGCTATGAGTTACTGTCTTAGTTGAAGATCATCAGTCAACTTATCAGGAAGTCCAAGGGAGGTTAAGTGACTGAATGCTATAATGAATTTGGTGTCTTAGAATATTGTGTTTAATAGTGATGAGTATTCCTGTTTAAAGATTTGGAAACTAGGGAAAAGCTTAAAAAGCCCAAGATTTCATTTTCTTCATTAACTAGTCAGGTATTTAGAGTGGATTACCGCTCTTTGTCTTATGAATAATAGGAAGAGGAGAATAGTTTATAAGATACTCTGATGGTTTAATCATTTGTTTCGGGGGAGTAGTTTATTCAAAGATATTTGTGATTATTTCCAAACAGTATGTCTATTCTAGACCGTTGTAAATAAAAAAGATCCGGGATTTCTTCCCGGATCTTTTTATCGTTAACTAAAAAGAAATTTAAAATTTTATTCCAGTACCAAGTGCACAAAGTTGTGTTCTGAAATTTGCTCTAAATCGGCTCCTGCAATCTTTAAGTTGTAGAAGTATACCCCTTCGGCACACATTTCTCCTGTATTCATTATCCGACCATTCCATGTTGCGTTAATGTCATCCGACTGGAAGACAACATTACCCCAGCGATTGGTAATTGAAAGACTCATACTGGTAGCATTTTGCGGATTCACAGTAAATACATCATTGCTTCCGTCTCCGTTAGGAGTGAATACATTCGGAAGGTCGTAAGAAAGAGGTAAAATAAGATTTACCACAATTTCCTGAGTTGCCACATCTGTACATTCTCCTTCAATGGCTGTAAGTGTTACGATATAAACACCTTCCTGACCATACGTTGTGTTTTGAGAACTCATATCATTTACGCTGGCAGTTTCACCATTCCCAAAGTCCCATTCAAAGGAGCTTGCATTTTCTGAGTTGTTTGTAAATACAACATCTAATGGTGCATTTCCTGAGGTTGGATCAGCCTCAAATTGTGCAACAGGTTGATTGTTTTGTTCTACAAATACACTATCATTTATTGTACAAACATTATCAGAGACCGAGAAGTAATACCATCCCGATGAAAGATTTTGCCAAACTGTAGCCTGAAAAGTATTCGGGCTGTCTGGACCTGGTCCGCTCCACAGGTAACTAGGTGTTCCCTGGAAGTTGGAAGCTACAGCCTGTACAGCTCCATTGTTAACACCACAATCGGCAGGATATTGAATGAGTGTATCTATTGATATCGGATACATTGTAATAAATCCATTTCCGATACTATCTAAATCGTCCGCAGAAAGTGGACATGTTCCGATAGATCCGCTGGTAAGGATTAGTTCCTGACTTTCTGTGACATTTTCTGTTGTAATGACAACCTCACCCGATTGATCAATTGCAGCTATACCTGCTACACCGTTTAATGTGTAATTGATAGTATCACCTTCTGTTCCCGAAAAAACAAAGGAGGCATCATCATTAGGACAAACATTCGGATTGTAAGATAATGAGGGGAGAGGTCTGAAGTAAACTGTAACCTCATCAGTTCGTGTACAAGTACCTAAAGAAGCTCCGTCATCAGCGACTGTAAGAGTAAACACTACTGAGTCATAATTTATTGTCGGAGTAAATGTAGGTGTTAGCAATGTCGGATCATCCAGATCATTTACAGCTTCTGCCGGAACAGACGTCCAGGTGTAAGATGTATTACCTGCATCATCAGTAAAAGATCCGTTAAGAAGTTGAGGTTCGCCTACACAGATATTAATGTCAGGACCTGCATCTACAACCAGATCACAGGGAATAACAGCTCCACAATCCGTTGTACCGGTTCCTCCTGTTTGAGACACTGATATATTTGTAGGATCGTTAGAGTAGTTTGTGATTAGTAGAATATACAACTCTCCTGTTTGAGCATTTGGAATCACGGCTGTTTCTGTAGAAGCAGATGAATATGAGCAATCTACCTCATTCTCATCTGTCAAATCATCCGTACAAGGTGCTGACTGACTAGCAAAAGGTCCCCAAAGAATAAAATCTATATCTTCTGAAGGACTTGTTGTTAAAGTAAAAGTGATAGACCCGGGGTCAGCAATTTGAAGAAAATACCATGCCGGGTTAGGCTCCGATCCCAGACACCCGTAATCAGGACCTGTTTCTCCTGTTCCGGAGTTGGTCCCGGCAGGAAAAGTAATGGGTGAATCAGTACACAGAGGGGCTGCATTGATACAATTGTTCCCCTGAGCGTTAGCGAAAGAAGATATACCAAGAGCCAGTAATCCAATGAAAAAATGTATGTGTTTCATGTCAATTGGTTTTATTTGTTGTTGTTATCTTCAGAAGCTTTGACCAATTCCTCTCTCTGAATCAGAGCTTTCTGAATGTTCTTTTCCATTTTTTCGTACCAACCCTCTTTAAGTGCTATAGCATGTTCTTCAGGAGTGTTTTTTACATACTCAATCTTAGTTTGAACTGCTTTAATATATGAATCAACGTCCGCGATTGATGTAAATCGATCTTTTTGGACACTTGTGTTGCTTGAGTTTGATTTAGGTTGTTCCTGTGCGAAAGATGTCGCTATGCACAGTAAAGAAAGTATTGAAATTATAAGTTTTTTCATTGTTATATTTTTTACAAATATACTTATTAGACGTTTAAAAAACAGCTAAAGTTGCTTAGGTTTCTGCTTTTTGAATGGAATTGTGACTTGCTAAATACTAGTAGAGGCAGAGGGGCTTAGAGAGTGAAAAGCTCAAAAATTTCTTGTAATTATTATTCTTTCGGGATGAAGTGTTGTTTTTGTTCGTTTAACAGGGTAAGTAGATGAGCAATAAAGTTAAAAATGAACCATTGAAAAGGACGAGAGAAAAGTTTTACGAGAATATAAAATTACTTTTGTTGTTAGAAAAATAGAACATGTTTGTAAGTAAGAATACAGTAGCTGCCTGTCTGGATTATATGAAAGAGAGATTGAGTCCCAGGTTTAGCGAGAGTGAAATCAGGGTTATCCAGCATCTTGCATTTGAGAAACGTCTCGGTTTTTCCCGTTCGGATCTGATGTTGAATAAAACGGAGGGATTGTCTGAATCCGATTTGCTTTTTTTCAGAGATGTGGTGAAACGTTTGTTGAACGATGAACCTTTACAGTATATTATTGGGGATACGGAATTTTTTGGATTGAGGTTGAAGGTGGACAAAAGAGCTTTGATTCCCCGTCCGGAAACGGAAGAATTGGTTCACCAGATTGTAAATAAGCGGGACGGTTATGAAGGATTGAGAATACTGGACTTATGTACAGGGTCAGGTTGTATTGCTTTGAGTTTGAAGTCAGCTTTCCCGACGGCAGAAGTTGTTGGAGTAGATAGTGAGGAGGGAGCGTTAGAACTAGCGAAAGAAAATGCTATAAGTACCGGATTAGAAGTTGCCTTTCATCAGGTAGATGTATTAAAATGGAGAGAGAGTAAGGTGTTGAAGGATGCAAAGTGGGATATCATTGTGTCAAATCCTCCTTATATCCCGTTGCGTGATAAGCAGGATATGTGTACTAACGTATTGAGTTTTGAGCCGCATGTTGCTCTGTTTGTTGAAGATGATGATCCAGTAATCTTTTACCGGGAAATAGCAGCGTATGCTTCAACGAGTCTACTGAGCGGAGGTTTGTTAGGATTTGAAATACATGAGGATCTGGCACAAGAGACGGTAAAACAAGTACAGGAACACAAGTTTATTCACGTAAGTGTGTTGACGGATTTGCAGGAGAAGGAACGAATGGTTTTTGCTGAAAATGCGTAATTTTCGCCCCGAAAATGACTTTCAATCATGACAAAAGAACAGGCAGAGGATAAGATTAAACGATTAACAGAAGAACTGAATCATCATAATTATTTGTATTATGTACAATCAGAACCTGAAATTTCTGATTTCGAGTTTGACATGTTGTTGAAAGAATTACAGGAGTTGGAGGCTTTGTTTCCTGAGTTTGCCGATGAAAATAGTCCGACGAAACGTGTAGGTGGAGATATAACAAAGAAGTTTCCTTCGGTTGTACACCGTTTCCCGATGCTTTCTTTGTCTAATACCTATTCAGAGGAGGAAATTACCGATTGGGAGGCAAGGTTGAAAAAACTGGCTTCTGGAGACCTAGAGTATGTTTGTGAACTTAAATACGATGGCGTAGCGATAGGGATTCGTTATGTGGGAGGGAAGCTCGTTCAGGCCGTTACTAGGGGAGATGGAACCCAGGGGGAAGATATTACTGCAAATGTGCGTACAATCAGAACAATTCCTCTTCAACTCAGAGGTGATTTTCCTGAAGATTTTGAAATCAGAGGAGAAATCTTTTTCCCGCTGGAGAATTTTCATGCACTGAATAATTATCGCGAAGAATTAGGAGAGCCTTTGTTTGCTAATCCGAGAAACACAGCGTCAGGTACGTTGAAGTTACAGGATTCTTCTGTGGTTGCAGAGAGAGGTCTGGACTGCTTTTTATATGGTGTTTATGGAGCCGACGGAGTAGAATCAGGACATTTTGAAATGGTCCAACATGCGGGAGAATGGGGATTTAAGATTCCTCCCGTTAAACAACGATACATTGAAAAGCATACAACTATAAAAGGAATTATGGAGTTTATCCATTTCTGGGATAAACAACGAAATGACTTGCCTTTTGAAATAGATGGAGTTGTTATTAAAGTAAATAGTTATCAGCAACAGGATGATCTGGGGTTTACTGCCAAGTCTCCTCGATGGGCGATTGCGTATAAGTTTAAAACAGAAAGAGTTGAGACGATTCTTGAGTCGGTTGACTTTCAGGTGGGAAGGACAGGCGCAGTTACACCTGTTGCAAATTTACGACCTGTAGCATTGGGAGGAACTACCGTAAAAAGAGCCTCTCTCCATAATGCTGACCAGATAGAGAAATTGGATTTACATATTGGTGATGCTGTATATGTGGAAAAAGGAGGGGAGATAATTCCTAAGATCGTGGGGGTAAATACTGAGCTTCGTCAATCGGGTGCGGAAAAAGTAAGTTTTATAGAGTTTTGCCCTGAATGTAAGGCCGGATTGATCCGCCGAGAAGGTGAGGCACAGCATTTTTGTCCGAATGAGTTAGGGTGTCCCCCACAAATAACGGGGCGTATGGAGCATTTTATCAGTAGAAAAGCAATGGATATTGATGGAATGGGGGCAGAGACTATTGAATTGCTTTTCAAAAAAGGATTGATACATGATGTGGCAGATATTTACCATCTGCAGTTTGATGATCTTGTCAAACTGGATCGGATGGCTGATAAATCGGTCAATAATTTGTTGCAGGGAGTTGAAGCCAGCAAGCAAATACCTTTTGAACGTGTTTTGTTTGCGTTAGGAATCAGATTTGTAGGAGAGACTGTTGCAAAAAAATTAGCAAAGGCCTTTGGGTCGATTGATAAACTGATAGCAGCTTCTTTTGATGAATTGATAGCTGTGGATGAGATCGGAGAAAAGATTGCGATGAGTATCCAGTATCATTTTCAGCAATCGGAGAATATCGAAATCATACGTCGTCTTCGGGATAGTGGGCTCCAGTTTGAGATGGAGGTGAAAGAGTTGGCATCCAATCTGCTGGAAGGAGCTTCTGTTGTTGTATCAGGAGTTTTTGAAACCGTAAGCAGAGATGAATTAAAAAAGCTGATAGAGGACAATGGGGGGAAGAACGTGGGGTCAATTTCAGCAAAGACTACCTATCTTGTGGCGGGCGAAAATATGGGGCCAGCAAAACTTGAAAAGGCCACAAAGTTAGGTGTTCAGATAATAAGCGAAAAAGAGTTCTTAACCCTAATTGGTAAGGCTTGATGGAGGTTGGTAATATAAAAGACTGGAAACGTGTTTTGTTCATTCTACCTGTATTGAATCATACAGAACAGGAGAAATTTCGGGAATTATTACTGGAAATGAAAGAAATGAATTCCGGACTACAACTTGAGACTATTGTATGGGAACCGGATAAGCGAAAGGCGGGTGCAAAGAATCACGTTCGACATCCGAATGAAATGAATGGGACGGATTTCTCTCTTTTCGGGAAGCTCAAAAATGAACATTTGAAGCATTATTTCTTAGGTGACTTTGAAGTTTTGGTCGTTTTTCCTTTTGAATTTCCGGAAAAAGTACGAAAATTATTCAAAAAGACGGAAAACGGACTAAAGATTGGATTTACTCCAAAAGAAGATTTTTACTCAGCAGTGTTTTCAGATAGTAGCAATCAGTTTTCTGAAAAAGTAAGATTATTCAGAAAGTATGTTCTGAGAAGATAAAATATTTCAAAACTTTCGCCAACTTTGTATCAGTTAGGTATTAAATAGATTCAACGTATGAACGCTAAACGTTTTTCAGGAGTAGGGACAGCTTTGGTAACCCCTTTTACATCAGATTATTCAATCGATTTTACTGCTTTGCGAAAATTGGTAGAGTTGCAACTGGATGGGGGGACAGATTTTCTGGTCGTACAAGGTACTACTGGGGAGTCTCCGACATTATCGTCAACTGAAAAACAGCAGGTCCTTGAAACGGTAGCGGAAGTAAACAATAAGCGACTTCCCATTGTTTATGGCGTGGGAGGAAACAATACAGTTGATGTTGCTGAAAAAATCAAGCAGGTTGATACGTCACTGGTAGATGGAATTCTTTCCGTATCTCCCTATTATAATAAGCCTACACAGGAAGGGATTTATCAACATTACAAGTATATAGCAGAGGTCTCTGATTTACCGATTATCTTATACAATGTTCCGGGAAGAACCTCGTCGAATGTAGTAGCAGAAACAACGTTGAGACTTTCCGAAATTCCGACAATTGTTGCTATGAAAGAAGCTTCCGGAAGTTTAGAGCAGATCATGGAAATTATTCGTAACAAACCGGACGATTTTCTTCTTCTTTCAGGAGATGATGCGCTTACGTTACCAATTCTTGCGTGTGGGGGAGACGGAGTTATTTCTGTTGTTTCAAATGCTCTTCCTGAAAAATTCGGTAAAATGGTACATGCAGGCTTAAAAGGAGATTGGGAGTTGGCACGTAAACTGCATTATGAACTATTGCCTGTTACCGGATTATTCTTCGCAGAAGGAAATCCAGGGGGAGTTAAAGAAGCCTTGGTCTTCAGGAAAATAATGGAAAAGTATATGCGCCTTCCACTTGTTAATGTTTCTTCTGCTTTGTCAGAAAAAATAGTGGGAGAAATGAACGCGTTGGTATAAGTTTTCAGGAATCGCACCTGTTTTCAATAGCTTTTAAGGGATTGCGTAACGAAAGTATATACTAACGTTATACAGCCAAAATTCATACCTTTAGGGCAAAAATTGAACGAGGTACATGTCCATATTTAACGCAGAGAATAGTCTTCGCTTTCTGAAAGAAGTTGAAGCCGCAAATAACATTGTAATTACAGCACACAAATCACCTGACGGAGATTCCATAGGGAGTTCGTTAGGAATGTATTTTTTCCTTCAGTCGTTAGGGATTGATTCTTGTATTTGTCATCCGGATCCTGCTCCCGATTTTCTGTCATGGTTGACAGGAGCTGATCAGGTGCATAGCTGGCAGCAGGAAAATGAATTCGCTAAAGAACTTTTTGCTAATGCAGATCTCGTAATACACCTCGATTTTAATGCTCCCGGACGTGTAGGAGAGGATATGCGACCAGCTTTGGAAGAAGCGACAGCAAAGAAAATCATGATTGATCACCACCTGGATCCTGATAAAGACTTTTTTGATCTTTCATATTCTGATCCTTCTTGTTGTTCGACCAGTCAAATGATTGCCGAACTTATTATCGCTTCGGGACATGAGGATAAATTGAACAATTTGATCGGTACGCCACTCTATTGTGGAATTATGACAGATACAGGTTCATTTCGATTTCCGTCAACAAAACCGGAAACACACGAAATTATAGCGAAACTGATTCGGGCGGGAGTCAAACAATACGAAGTGCATGAAAATGTATATGATACCAATACGATTGACCGGATCAAGTTAAGAGGATATGCGCTGGCCGAAAAAATGGAAATCTGGGAAGATCTGGATACGGCAGTTATTTCGCTTACAGAAGAAGAAATGAAGCGCTTTAATTATAAAAAAGGAGATACCGAAGGACTGGTAAATGTTGCTTTATCAATAGTGGGAATGAAAAGAGCAGCCTATTTTTCAGAAAGTGAAGGCTACATAAAAATTTCTTTCCGTTCCAAGGGAGAGGATAATCCGGTAAATGAGATAGCAGCGAAATATTTCAATGGCGGAGGACATAAAAACGCCGCCGGTGGAAGATGGGATTTACCGATTGAAAGCGCTGTGGAACGATTTAAAAAAGCATTGAAAAATGAAATATAGCTTTTGCGTATTGCTGGGTATAGCTTTGGTACTCCAGAGTTGTGGAGAAGAAGAAAAACAGCAGAATATTGAGTGGACAAAGGAGCAATCCGTTGAACTGAATAAGTCCTGGTCAGAAGACGAAGAATATGTAATCCAAAAGTTTTTGGAAAGAAGACCGGATTGGAAAATGACAGAATCAGGAACAGGACTTCGCTATATGGTTTATGAACATGGAGAAGGAGATTCTGCAAGAGCCGGTTGGTTTGCAAAGGTAGAATACGAAATCAGTTTATTGGATGGCACGGTTTGTTACTCGTCAGACTCAACTGGGGCGGAATCATTTTTGATTGACAGAAGCGAAGTGGAGAGCGGACTTCAGGAAGGTATTAAGTACATGCGGGTTGGTGACCGGGCAAAATTGATTATTCCAAGTCACTTAGCGCACGGCCTATTAGGAGATATGGATAAAATACCTCCTTTGGAAACCGTTATTTTTGATATTCACTTAATTGGATTGAGCCGATGAAATACGAGAAATTAAGTCTTTTACTGCTAGGATTTTTGATTGTTGCTTCCTGTAATTTTTCAGGTGTAGATAAAGAAAAGGATGAATCATTTCGTGAGAACGGAAAATCAGTAGAAAGTCAGGACTCTACAGAAAAGATAACTTCTGAGGTTATAACGCCCGAAATTGAAAAAGCTCCGATTGACACACTTTTCCTGAATAATGGTATTTATATTGTGTACAAGGAGAAAGGTAGTGGGGAGCAGGTAAAAGACAATGACGTTATTTGGATAGATTATACATGTCGACTTACGGACGGAAAAGTATTTGATACCAACAAGAAGTTGGGGAAGCCCATACCGTATATGGTCGGCTGGGGATTGCAGACGGAAGGATGGGATATAGCTGTTAAGGAGTTAAAAGAAGGCGATGAGGTAGACATTTTTCTTCCTGCGAAATATGCCAGAGGAGAAAAAGGAATTCCGGGTGTTATTCCTCCGAATGCAGATAATGTTATCACATTAAAAGTAAACGAAGTTAGTGCACCTGATTATACCGTCGATGGTGTAGAGGTATGGGTCATTAATCGGGGAAAGACACAGCCTGAAGTAAAAGAAGGGGACGAAATTCTGATAGACTATTTCGCGCATGCCAAATCAAACCCTCGTTATGATAATTCCTTTAAGAACGGAGAACCTTATCAGTTGAAAGTTGGAGGAGGAAGCAACCTTCCGGGATTAAATATAGCATTGTCGAAGGCTAAATTAAGTGATAAGTTATGGGTTCGAATTCCTGCCAGACATGCTTTTGGAACGAAGGGGAACCTGAATTTGGTTAAACCAAACGAGAGTGTGTTTTTTGATCTGCGTATCCTCAAAATTTTGGATGCTAATTAATTGATTATCTATAATCTTTCGTACAAAAATCAGTTGGAGGAAGTAGTATACATCCTAAAACTCAAAAAGATTGCTATCTTTGCGAAGTTTTGAATTTTAATGAGCTCGGGGTGTAGCTCAGCCAGGTTAGAGTACACGTCTGGGGGGCGTGTGGTCGGAGGTTCGAATCCTCTCACCCCGACTTTTTAAAATACTTGAAAATCATGCAGTTTACTATCCGATTCACTCTGTTTTTTATCATTTTTGCTTCCGCATTAACGGCTCGGTCTCAATACGTACTGGATACCTTGGATTCTGAAAGAGGTCCAATGGTTATCTATTCAAATTATACCTGGGAATATCTGGAGGATATGCACTTTGACGGTATCATGAATAGCTACCTGTATGATATTCTTGCGGCAGATTCCACCCTGAATTTTACACATGATTGGGATACGGAAGTTTGCTATCCTTCCAATTTGCAAAATAGTTACTCAGATCTGAAAGACACAATCTGGTTGTGTACAGTGGATTCGATGTATTCCGAATTTGTGATGCCATTTGACGGAAGAGTAACTTCTCGTTACGGATGGAGAAGAGGTCGTCCTCACCATGGAATTGATATTGGTTTGCGAACAGGAGATACCGTTCGAGCTGCCTTTTCAGGGAGAGTACGTTACGCTAAATACAATGAGTCCGGTTTTGGTAATCTTGTAATTATCCGCCATTACAATGGCTTGGAGACATTTTACGCACACTTATCCAAGCATATGGTTGTTCCCAATCAATTGGTAAATGCAGGAGACCCTATTGGGCTTGGTGGAAATACAGGTAGGTCGTATGGTGCGCATCTCCACTTTGAAGTACGATTCTTCGATATTCCGATCAATCCGGAACGAATCATTGATTTTGATAAAAAAGAACTGGTGGATGAGAACCTGTTTGTACACAGTGGACTATTTAAAGGAAGTCCTTCTTATTCATCATCTTCTGCCAGTTCTGCGTCAACATCAGGAGCGACGTATCACAAAGTACGTTCCGGGGATACATTGGGGCACATTGCCGCAAAATACAGAACAACTGTGTCGCGTTTGTGCTCGTTAAACGGAATCCGCCAGACGACTATCCTTCAGATAGGACAGACACTTCGCGTTCGTTAAAAAAATCACAAAAATTTGTTTGACACTCTTTTTTTTCGTAAGTTGTATCCATGGATACGTGCGGATATAGAGTTGTGTTGTCGATTGACGGAGGGGGAATCAGAGGTATTATTCCTTTGATTATGTTGGATCATATCGTAGAGAACTTCAGGGTGATAGGTCATGAAGTTCTAATCCCTGATTTAGTAGATTTATTTGTTGGAACTTCAACAGGAACCATAATCAGTAGTGGTCTGATGTTAAAGAATCCGGATGGCTCGATGAAATATTCGGTAAGAGATATGCTGAATATGTATATGAATCGGGGACACCAGATTTTTAATAAAAGTAATGGGAATAGTTCTCACAGATATGTTTACCCTTTCCGATTGGTATTGGAGTCCAGTTTTGGTAACTATCGTATGAGTGATCTGAAACATAACTATATGTTTGTTAGTTATGATTTGGTTGAAAACTCCCCCTATTTTTTTAAAAACAATACAGAAGAGCAAAACGCTACGGAATTGTCAGAGGTGATTATGGCTTGTTCAGCTGTCCCCGGATATTTTCCTCCTGTTCGATATCGGGATCGGGAACTGGCTGATGGAATGCTGACCGCAAAGAATCCAACGAAACATGCGTACGAGTATGCAAGGGAATTATTTCCGAATGATAAACTATTAGTAGTTTCTTTAGGGACGGGATCTTGCGTAACAAAGAAGACCGACTGGATAGATAGTGAGGTGGTAAAGACACATTCATACATGAAGAAGCAGATGGATTTTGATCAAAATCTGATCTATGTACGTTTACAACCTGATCTATTGATTGCAAACGAAAGCATTGATGATACTTCGGATGAAAATATTTCCGGTTTAGTTAATGATTCTGTCAATTACCTTCGTGCAGCAACCCCTAAATTTGATCGGCTTTTTAATTTGATGACAATAAAATTATCCGCCTGATTCTAATCAAACGTTTTTTTGCTTATTTTTGTTTGGATTTAATCTAAATAGATGGAAGCGAAAAATCTTAATGGATTGGAAGTGAATTTTCCTCTTTTTTCTGAAGACATTCCTGTTTTGGATGGAGGTTGTTGTGGAAAGAAAAGTAAGTGTTGTAAGAACTATAAGAAGAAGGGTAAACACTGCAAGAAGTGTCCTAAAATATAGATACAGAACGAGTTGGTTACTGTTTCTTGATTCTTACCAAAGTGTTACATTAATTTTAACACTAATCATTCTTTTTTGATAAAAAAATAATATTTTTTTTGTATCAGATTGATTATGATGTACTTTTGCGGTCAACATAAACGTAACATCATGAACAAACTACTACTAGCTACCAGTATTTTTATTTCAAGTTTTTTTGTTTCCGGACAGACTGATTGTCCTCTGAATACTCCGGAATTCCCATTTACCACAGACGATGATTGGGCGCTTTACAGTTGGTCAGCAGGGTTATATATGCCTTTTCAGTTGGGAGGGGCACAAACGCTGACCACTTTATCATTTCGTTTGGATAATCATTCTCCTTTTGGGTCGTATACGTACAACAATATTCGAATATATATGCGACATACTTCAGTAACTAATTATAGTAGTTCTCCGGGATATCCGGGAACAACTGGTTTTATACAGGTCTGGTCAGGGAATATGACTTTTAGTTCAACCGGAACTTACACATTTGTACTGTCCACAGGTTTTGCTTACGATGGTATTCAAAACCTTGAACTTTTAATTGAAAACAGGGGAGGGAGTGATAATACGTATGAGGAACCCTGGTTCGATAGAACGAATAATGCCGGACCTGGAATTTATTCAGGTAAAGTGGGGTGGGGCTCCAGTTGGAGTAGTGCAATGTCTTCCAGTCAGAACAGAAACTATAACCTTCAGATTAACAGTGTGGATTGTGGTGGTTTTCCTCTTCCTGTTAAATTAAAGGATATTACGGCCGTTTGTGAAGATGATAACAAAACAATACTAAGGTGGACAACTTTTTCTGAAAGTAATAATGACTATTTTACGATTGAAAGATCTGTAGATGGTGTTTCGTGGAGGGAAGTAGGGCAAGTAGATGGAAGCGGAACGACAACTAATAGTAGTACGTATGAGTTTGAAGATGTATCAGACTATGAGAAGATCATGTATTATAAACTCTCACAGACCGACTTTAATGGAGAGGGAGAGATGTTGAGAGTAGTTACAGTGGATTGTGCTCGTGAAGAGCATTTATTCGCCTACCTAAATACGTCTGATCAGACACTTGTTGTGAATAGTGATGAGATCAGCCTGGTGAAAATAATCAATTCAACCGGGCAAGAAGTAAAGATACCTGCTATTGATACGGGAGACCAGGTGATCTTTGATGTGTCTTCACTTCCAAAAGGATTATATATAGTTAGTGTTACTGAAGAAGGGAGCCAAAAAGCGCAAAAAGTTATTCTATTCTAACGATTGGGTTACCCGAGAAAACGATGCCGTTCTTTCTCAGAAGGAAGTTGACAGGTTTCCTGTTTGTAGATTTTTTTTCGGTGTTTGGCAATGAAGTTATATACACTATCCCGAATGATAACAGGGATTAGTAATACTACTCCTGATAGGAATTTATACCTCTTCAGATGCTTGCCTATTCGGAGTGCACCGGTTGAACGATAATAGAAATGTCCATTTTCAAAGAAAACCAGAGAGGATAAATCGGGCAAAGGTTCTCCCTTTTTCCGGAAAAAATCATTTGCGAAATCAGATTGAAGAGAGGCGAAATACAAAAAGGGATCCTTTTTATTGTGACGTAATATATACATTACCGACCGGTTACAAAAGCCACAATCGCCATCATAAAAAACGATTTGATGAAAATCATTCATACCTGCTAAAATACGAATAAGTTTATTCCATTGCTTAACATTTCTTATCTTAGTCGTTGTCGAAATTAATCAGAGAAACAGAAAACAGATTTGAGGATATGAAGAAGATAGGTGTATTGTTATCAGGGTGCGGAGTGTATGATGGGGTAGAAATTCATGAGTCGGTTTTTACAATGCTTGCTATTCAGGAAGCGGGAGCAGAATACATTTGTATTTCGGTAAATAAACCGCAACATCATGTTGTTAATCACCTGACAGGAGAAGAGATGAAAGAAAGCCGCAATATGATGATAGAGGCTGCACGTATTGCGAGAGGAAATGTAAAAGACATTACAGAAGTTGATCCTGCGGATATTGATGCTCTGGTAATCCCGGGAGGATTTGGGTCTGCGAAAAACTTTACTTCCTGGGCATTTGAAGGTCCGGAGGGAATGGTTCTACCTGAAGTCAAATTGTTAATTGTTAATATGATAAATATCGGTAAGCCGGTTTGTGCCCTATGTGTTAGTCCGGTTGTTGTGTCAAAAGCTCTTGAAGATTCCGATATTCATGCGACCATGACGTTGGGAACAACAGAAGAATCTTCGCCTTATGATATTCAGGGATTCTCGGATGGAATCAAACAGACAGGAGTAGAACCTGTTTTTAAAACAGTTAAAGAAGTGCAGGTAGATACGGTAAATAGAATTGTTTCGGCTCCTTGTTATATGATGGACGCAAATATGATAGAAGTAAGAAACAATATTAAGTCAGCTATCGAAGAGACAATTAATTTAATTGAAGCATAGCTATTGAAGTATATATACAAAGAAACGGGGCGGTTAAATACCGCCCCGTTTTTATTGTGAGTAGTTATTATTTTCGAACAAGGGTAATAAACCCGTGTAAATCTTCAGAGTTTCCGGAGTAATACTTCAATGTTATTTTATAGAAGTACACGCCCTCACTGGAGTCATTTCCTCCCAGGTCTTTCCCGTTCCAGAAGCCTGAAATATCATTGTACTGGTAGACAAGATTTCCCCATCGATTAAGAATAGAGCATTCAAACTCCTCTACGCAATCAGCGGTTACAAACCAGTAATCATTCACATCATCATTATTGGGTGTTAACACGTTTGGAACAATGACTTCCTCAATTGATGCAGCTGTATGAACTGTGAACAGATTCTCCAGAATACATCCGTTGTTGTCTTCAACTGTCAGCGTATATTCACCTTCAGAAAGATCTGTAAATACACCTTCTTCTGACGTTAGCGTATTGTTCAAAAGGAAAGAATACGGTGCCTCACCTCCGAAAACCTGTTCAACAATAATTTGTCCATCATCAAAACCGCATGTAGCTTCAGTACTGAAGGCTGTAATGCTCTCAATACCATTCGACGGGTCAACTAAAATATCCGTTTCTGTGTATTCACATCCTTCAGCATCTTCTACAGTAACCGTATAGTTACCTGCAGCTAAATCAGTAAATTGATTTGAGGAACCAAAAGAACCGGAGTTGATCTGATAAGAATAGGGTTGTGTTCCTCCCGTTACTTCAGTAACGGAAAGTGCTCCATTATCAAAACCACATTCGGTTGACTCGGTTGTAATTACAATGGCTTCGATACCATTTGATGTGAGTGTAATAGAAGTATCTCTTGTACATCCTCCGCGGGTTACCGATACAGAGTACGTATCTACACCAAGATTGTCTGCTGTAGTTGTTTGATTATCTGTTATTCCTGTATTGGCTGACCAGTCAAACTGATAATTACCTGTTACCGGACTTGTTGTGACACTAATGCTACCATCCGTACCATAACAAATGGGATCAATACTTGTAGCTTCAATTGTAAAAATATCCTCGTCCACAGTCACGGAAAAAGTGGCAGTACAACCATTGGCATCCGTTATGACCACAGTATAATTTCCTGCACAAAGATTTAAAGCCGTTTGAGAGGTTTGTGATGCCGGATCATCCCATTGATAACTAAATGGAGCTGTTCCGGTTTGAGGGGTAACTGTAGCTGTTCCGTTACAAAAACTGATTCCGGTTTCAGCAAGACAATTAGAAGGATCATTACAAGTGGCCAAAGAAGGAGCTCCTGCTCCATCCCATGTCCCTCCGTCAGGAATTCTTCGAATAGACTGCCCGATATGAGATCCGGCATCCAGAGTACTGACGTGATTTTTATTTGCATCAGGAATTGTATTATAACTATCCAGAGTACCGGAAAAACTACAATTGGATTGCGGAACACAAGGCGTACCATCTAAATCAGTTGTATTTCCCATTCCCCATCTTACAGCATCCTGGGGAACACCCTGAGCATCATAAAAAGCAAACCATCCTCCGGCATTAGGAAACCAAAGGCGTTGTGTACCTGTTCCCACACAAACTCCGGGATCGGTAATGTTATAAGGCACAATTAATTCGACAACATTCCCTCCGTTTTCAACCAGAAGTTGTGAGGGGACTGGTGAGGCGTTCGCTCCTCTTATCAACGCGAATCCTAATGGTGGTACAATCGTTCCCTGAGGGATTACGTAACCTCCTGAGTTTGTTCCGCCAATACTACCGGGAGCACTATTCCCCAGATAGTAACAGGAGATATCCACTGAGTCACACCAGTTTGGATTGTACAGTTCGATCCACTCACCACGCCCGTTTCCTGAACCGCCTTCACCTGATATAGATCCGTCTCCACTGCTTGGAGAGATCATTAGTTCATTAATCATGATAGAAGGGCCATCATAATTACAGGATAAACAGGCCGAATTCGGTTGTGTATCAGTATCTGCGGTTATCGCTCCTCCTGATCCGGGAATAGTAATAACTGAGCTGGATACTTCACAACCACTATCATCAATAACGGTTACAGTATAATTCCCACTGCTAAGACCTGTAAAGTTAGCTCCCGGTTGAGTAGTCGTTCCACCATCTAAACTATACTGATAGGGCGGTGTACCTCCGGAAACGGTGACAGATATAGAACCGTTTGACGCAGTACATGAATTGGAGCCTGTTATCTGTATATCGTCAATAACGGGAGCACCATTATTACTAATAGTTACATTATCAGAAACATCACAGTTGTTATCATCTGTTACAACAATAGCATAGTTACCGGCAGGTAAATTACTGAATACATTTGATGGTTGAAAGGTTGTTCCTCCATCAATACTGAAAATTAACCCGGTTGTAGCACCTGATGTTTGAATTGTAATTTCACCATCATTAGCACCACATGATGCAGGAGTAATCTGAATATCATCAATAACAAGGTCACAACAATCCGATGAAGGACTGATCGTAATCTGGTCAGAAGTACTGATACAACCATTGGCATCAGAAGCTTCCAAAGTGTAAGTTGTGGTGGTAGTAGGGCAGACCGTTGGTGTTAATGTTGTTTCATTGGTCATATCAGTTACCGGAGTCCATGCAAAATCTGCTTCATAGCTAATTTCAGGATCGTCAAATGTGATACACCAGCCATTGAAAAAACCAAATCCAATATTTGCGTCTGTGTTCACTGTTAATGTCCAGTTTCCTTCTGTACTACACCCTACGAGATCATTCAATGAGTTACCGTTTGTAGGAAGGAAGTCACCATCATAAGGATTGGTTCCATTGCTGATTGGCTGAGTAGCCAGTAATGTAAAACAGGTTTCCTGACCAAGACTACTAAGGTTCTGACCCGATAAATCACCAGAGGTAACTAGCTGAACAGACTGCCCGGAAGGACAGGAGAGTGAGATATCAAAGCTAGATAAATCAACCGTTGACGGAGGGAAAATATTTTGTCCAAAAAACTGTAATCCGGTAATACATACAGAGGTGATATAATCTGATGTAACCGTAGCTAAATTTAACCCAGTGACATTAATTTCAATGGAATTGCTTACCATACCGAAAGCTCCTGTTATCTCTTGAATGGTTGCATCACAAAACTCTTTTATTCCTGCAGGGCTTACAATCACTTTGGCTTCGGCATCGAGATCAATACATTCTCCGGGACAAAATGTGGTATCTTCTCCGGCATCAACAATAAGTACAGGATCTTCCACAACAATGGTTATTGTACTATTACATGTTTCTACTCCATCCGTAATAATAGCTTCATACGAAGTTGTTGTCGTCGGACAAACCTGATTTGGATTTTCACCACCACTTTGTCCCAAGCCATAAGAGTAACCGTCGTGGACCCAGGAAATTTCAAAGTTGGGATCATTCAGAGTAATAAGAACATTATCAATACCCCAATGGTCATACTCCGCTCCGGATACATCATCCTGATACCATCTGATCATTGTGTTTGCAGTTTGAGCTGCTGCTGGAATTGTTACGCAATATTCATTCCAGTTGGTGAGTTGCGGATCATTTCCACCATTGGGATCCCAGTATTGTATAGTGTTCCATGTCGCACCGTTATCGGTAGAGTATTGTACGTAAACTCCTTCATTGGAGAGGTCAGGACCCTCACATGGAGAAGCCCCTGCCTGTATAGAATAGCGCATTTCAAAGCAGATTACTCCACCCTGACTGAGGTCAAACGGAACAGTTTCCATACTTCTGGGATTTACAGACGCGTCTCCCATCCACATAAATGGTGAGCCGTCCGGAGAGGGAACTCCACATGTGTTATTAGCAATAGTAACAGCTTGAGTAAACTGCCATCCGACAGGCGACCCGGAGTTAAAATCTTCCTGAAAAGCGATATTTCCTGCTCCGTATCCGAAAGCTGATAGAGTTGTACAGTTTCCACATGTTATTGTCTCCTGAGATGCGATAGTAGTGATATCACATGGTTGCGCCCAAAGATCAGTCCTCCAAATGATAAAGACTGAAAATAGAACAAATATTCGTAATAGCATGGTATTCGTTTTTGTTTATTTGACCTGTATGTCAATAAGTTTATGTTTTGTTAATGTGTTTTTGCTTAGGTGTTTGGGCATGGAGTGGAAGATGAGAAGTTGCATGTTTTCTTTCGTGCAGTTACCTTCCATTTTTTCATAGGGAGAGAGCGTTTGCTGAACCAGGTACTCCTCGGAAGTTTCATTACAATTGATACAATTGTTATTATACCAGAGTTGTTTATAGAAACTAACGGTTACTTGTTTGTCCGTTGTGTTCTCTAAAGACAGACTTATATAAGAGTTATCGGTTCCGTTTTTTGTAGAAGTACATCTTATCTGAGAAGAAGTAATTTGAATACCAGATTGGTTGATCACTTCCTGAGAATAACCTGGAAGTGTATACGTAAATAAAGCAAATCCCGCTATGAAGGGAATGAATCGTTTTTGCGAAAACATATGTACAGTAATAATAGGGTTTCATCCCAAAATTATTTTTTTATAGAAATATATCCAAAGGGGAGAAGAATGAAAAGTTGACTTTTTTGGTTTAGTGTATTGTTTATCAGTGTTTTATGTGTTTTTTATAGATGTTAATATAAACTAGTTTATAAATTAGTGTTAAAAAAGCATTAAGCTCTATTGAATAAACAGTTATTTTCTTCTGCAATTTGAGAGGAGTTTCATTCTTCTATTTCTAACTTTGCCGATTATGAAGCTGAATGGGGCAAAAAGAGGAGTTGTGACAGGGATTGTGTTTTTCCTTTCATTATACGTATCTTCTCAGTCAATAGTGCATATTGAAAATTCACGGTTTAGTCAGCGAAATGAAGGATTTTCAGGGAATATTGATGTGGGGCTAAACTTTACTCAGGCGGTTAATTTTATCTTTAATACTTCTAATGCTTCGCAGTTGCAGTATGCGAAAAAAAATCATTCCGTATTATCTGTCAATTCATTAAACCTGACTGTTGTGAATAAAACAACTCCTGTTAATGATGGCTTTCAACATTTTAGGTACGGATATAAAATAAAGGAACACTATATTTTTGAATCCTTTGTTCAGGGGCAGTACAATCATAATACGCGATTAAAAGCCAGATACCTTGCAGGAATAGGAATGTTGTTTAAGGTTTTTGAAACCAAAAAAGATTCTTTACAGCTTTATACAGGTGTACATTACATGCCGGAATACGAAGAGGAAATGGGTGGGAAAATTAATCGTCATCACCGGCTCAATTCCATTGTCTCATTCAATGTCCCTTTTTCGTCAAAGTCGGCTTTTGAATTGGTAGCCTATATTCAGCCGGATATTGCACGACTTACTGATTTCAGGATTTCATCTCAGGCAAGTTATGAGATTCCAATTACGGAGAAACTACTTTTCAAAGTTGCATTTGCCGTCTTTTACGATACACATCCTCCGGAAGGATTGCAGACTACTTTTTTCTCGGCAAGGAATTCTCTGAAATACAAGTTCGGCAAGAAATAATCAGTGATCACAAATTCGTCCTTTTGCTTTTCCTTGTTTTACATCCAGATCAAGCTGTTCCTGTTCTCGGAGTAATTCTTCTGACGGACGGACATGAAGAAGTTCAGTGAGGTCCGGTTGCCCAGCATTTACCCAGGCTGTATACCACATAGATCCCACACCAATAATTGCTGCGCGAAACCTTCGTTCGACCATTCCATTCAGGCGTTCATGATAGACGGTAGAGAAATCACGTGAATATGTACGAACGGTACTGGCTCCTCTTGTTTCAAAAGAGTATTTGGCATCTGTAGCAAGTTCTTCAGTTAATTCTTTTTCTATTTTTAATACGGAATCTACTGCAATATGGGAGGCTTGAACAGCCTCCCATGCGAATGTGTTGATATTCTTATGGTAACGGGCTTTTCCAACAAAGTAATCGTAATTGTCAGCCATTAACTCGGGTAGTCGGGACTCCCATAGTCCGTGTATGCCTTTCTGATTGGTTAATTGACCATTATAATTCTCGGTTGTATGAAGAGGAACATGGGCATCTCCTACATAGTGTCCTAAATCCGCAGAATATTTTAAAATAAGGTCTACGTTTTTAGATTCAAAGGCCCGGGTGAGTTTATTGACCATAACCTCGATGTACCAGGGAACAATTCCATAGGTTTGTAGTGTGTCTTCAGAAAATTTTGAAACGGCATCTTTCCAGAAACGAGGAACGATGGCAAAAGGATCTTCGCCTTCTTTGGCGTAATGATCAATATCAATATAATGTCTGGGAGCTTCTCCTTCTACAGCATATCTTCGTTTATCCGGATCTACAGCATGTTCGGTAATGTATTCGATATGCTCCTTATAAAAACCAAACAATTCAGGAGGAAGCGTAAATACAGCCATTCGGTTAATACGCTTATGACCATAAAATCCCCAGTTGAGGTGATTAACTTTTTCGGGTTGAGCGGAAGGAAAAGAAAAAGCAATGGTAACAGTTACCAGCAGAAAACTACTTACTATTTTTAATGTTGACAAGTTTACCATCTTTCAGCACAGGTATTACCGACGATTGATTGGGTGTCAGACAATACTTGATATCCTCATTCAGGTTCAGGTTCTTCAAACGTCTTCTGTGAGAACTGGATTTCAGATATCCCATGTAGTTGTCCTTCGCAGAAAGATACAAATATTTTGCGGCAATTGAAGAATCTTCGTCGGATTTAAACTTTCCTGTATTGATAAGGTGTTCTGTAATTGCTCCGGCGCAGATTGTATCTTCAAGGTTGAACTTGTTTTGCCATCCTGAACAAAGACATAATATATTCTTATCCTGTTCAACAAGCCATTCGCAGAGAGCATCCAGATTTAATAGAGAACCAATAACTACTGTTTCAGCATCTTTGGCCAGGTCAATAGCTTTAGTTCCATTTGTTGTTGAAAGAACGACCTCCTGATCTTTCAGATCATCATTCATATAACTATACGGTGAGTTACCGAAGTCAAAACCTTCAACAATCTGTCCCCCGCGCTCAGCCCCGACAAGGTACCCCTGTTCCTGATAAGAACGGGCTTCTTCGATAGTTGCGACAGGAATAACTGCTTTGACACCATTGTCAAAGGCTGCACAGATAGCAGATGTTGCACGAAGCACGTCAATAACTACTACTATTTCATATTCCTCTTTGTGTAAGGGAAATAGATAAGGTGAAAAGCAGACTTCTATATGTTTTCTGGTGTCCATTTAAATTTCTTAAAGTAAAACGAGTTGCGAATTTAGGAATTAGGATGAAATTAAGCCCTTTTTCTCAGAGAAACTGTTTTTCGCAGTCTGTTTCCGGATACGATAAGACGACGGAGCAGGTTATAATAAAGCATAATGAATAGTATAATTGTCATGAACCAGATAACAACCATATTCGCCCCAAACGTTGAAACGGTTCTTCCTGCTATCTGTTTACGTGGAGCAAAGAAATGTGCTGAAAAAAAAGCTGCATCAGAGTCCCTGAAAACAGGGTCGTGTTTTTGAATGATAGCCCCATTTTTTAAAACCAGTTTATCCAGCTCGTCCCGATTTGTCATTAGGTCGTATAATGCGGTGTTGAAGTATGTCCTTTTTATTTTTGCATATTGGTCAGGAGGATAACTCATGACTACGCTATCAAGTTGTCGGTTAATATTTCGAAGTTGGATATTGTGATAGTTCTTTATGTCTGTCAGTAGTTCTTTTGTTTGGTATAAACGTGATACTTTTTTCGGATCAGAAGAAAGTGTTGCTAGTTCAAAACCTTCGCTATTTGGGATATCTGACCAGTTACTAAGTTCCTGTTGCAACTCTTTTGAAAAAAGAGAAGAGTCAGACGAAGAGATTGTTCCTTTCAGGATAACCTGATCCGTTATCCGAATTAATTCAGGAATGTAGAAATCTCTTTTCCATTCGTGAAAGCTTTTCTGTTTTTCAAGTTCGTACGTTAATTGCTGGAAGGTATTGTTTTTAAATTGGACAACAGCCAACGCTTCATACCCCCATCGTGAGGCCATCAGGTTTCCAATACCGGGGACGCCACTTTCCTTTCCAAAAACAGGATGTAGTTTGTCAAATTTTACAATTGCCCCACTAAAGAGAAGTTGAGGAATGATGATAAGAGGAATCAGGATGTAAATTACTTTAGCTGAATTAAATCCTGCGGAAATATTTAATCCTGCAAGATTTGCAAAACAGGCAACTGTAAAAAAGGTAAACCAGTAAGGCAACCACAAACCTTTTATTTCCAAAATAGAATTTCCAACCAAAACAAAAAGAAGTGCCTGAATTGCGGAAATTCCAAAGAGAATAGAGATTTTTGAAAAAAGGTAACTTCCTCTTGAAAGATTCAGAAATGTTTCCCTTTTTTTGATTTTTCGGTCTTTTATAATTTCTTCGGCAGCAACTGTTAACCCAATAAATAAAGCAATAATTACAGATATGAACAGGTACTGCGGAATATTACTGTTTTTCTCAAAACTATATGATTCTCCTGCAAAAAACTTGACAAAAAAAGCAAGAATTAAAGCAAGTACAGGTGCTTCCAGTAAATTAATCAGAACATATTGACGATTCGTAAGCTTAGCAAGGATATCTCTTTTGTAGAAAAGTAAAAACTGTTTCCACTTTCCAGGAATTTCAAATTGACTTTTAGGAGCTGTTGTTTCCAGAGTTGTTTCCTGCTGCGATTTATTTTCAGAAAGGTGTTCCTTATATAGTTTGTACCAGGATTCCGGAGGTGTTTTGCGAACAGGAGTCTGATTTCCATACTCATCAACAACTCTCGATTCTATGATATTGAAAATTTGTTCGGGATTAACATTACCACAGGTTCTACACTCACTTTCCTGACTGTTGGCATGATCTATAGCTTCTTTAAAATAGATAACTGCATCAACCGGATTTCCCTGGTAGATCGGATATCCTCCCTGATCCATAATGAGAAGTTGGTCGAACATTTTGAAAATATCAGAAGAAGGTTGATGAATAACAACAAAAACAAGTTTACCCTTTAAGGTAAGTTCCTTTAATAAATCCATGATGTTTTCCGAATCCCGGGAAGACAGCCCGGAAGTAGGCTCATCAACAAAAAGTACTGCCGGTTCACGGATTAACTCAAGTGCTATGTTTAGCCGTTTACGCTGTCCTCCGGAAATTGTTTTTTCCAGTGGACTTCCTACCTTTAAATCCTTTACTTCGTAAAGTCCCAAAACAGTAAGCAGGGATAATACTTTGCGGGCAATTAATCGTTTATTGGTTTTCCCGAAAGAAAGTTGGGCGTTAAAATACAGGTTCTGAAAAACCGTCAGTTCCTCTATTAATAGATCATCTTGCGATACATAACCGATAACACCTCTGATTTTGTCTTTCTCATTGTGGATGTCAATTCCGTTGATAGAAACAAAACCTTTTGTCGGTGCGAGGTTCCCATTAAGAATATTGAGTAAGGTCGATTTTCCTGAACCGGATGCTCCCATAATCCCGATCAGCTTTCCGCTTTCTTCTTCAAGGTTGAGATCCCGAACACCGTATGAATTTCTGGAGAACCGGTATACTACATTGTCTGCTTTGAAAACAAACTTTTCATGATTCTCATCGGAAAGAAAGACACTTAATATATCGCTGTAATATATCGTTTGCATCCTGTTGGAGCGAATGCTGGATCCCTGATTGAGAATATGATGTCTGTCATTGGATATCAACTGCCCGTTCAGGTAAATTTCATCCTTTCCCAGGTATTTGAAAAAATGAAAGTTAACAGAACTGATACGGAGTACCCAGATTTCACCTTCTATCCCTTCTGCCTGTAAAAAACGATAAGCAGATTCGGGACGCTCTGAGCTAATAAGAAGCAGGTTGAGATCTTGCGAAGAAGCTACGGATTTTTTGTCTGAACGTATAAAGTTGAAGATACTTTCAAATTCCTCTTCATCAATATTAAAGCTGTCAGAAACAGTTCTGGCAAATTCAATATCTTGTTCGGTAGGATTCTTTTTTACATAAATAAACTCCAGGATACGCACTAAAACAATAATTCGTTGCTTTTGCGTAAGTTCACTGTTTATCTGAGCACAGATTCGAAGAATTTTGACGGAATTTACAGAAGTTCGTTTCTGTTTCCCGTCTTTTCTCTTTTTTGAATTATGATGCTGTAACAGGAAATCGTCGTACCTTTTAAGGTAGGATTTGACTTGTTCGGGATTGAGTTCCTGTTTGAGAAATAACTCAACGATCGAACGTTCTTTGGAATTCTTTTTAAAATTTAACTCTCCGTTTTCGTCAACTTCTACTTTCGCAATGATGGCAAAGAGCTGCATCAGAGCCTTTAGTATTCGTTCACTCATTTCGGAGGTTATTTATTTTTTAAAACCGATCAACATAATAGCGCATCCGGATACTTTTTTATCCATATCAAGCTGCGTTTCAATTTTTACAGGAATAGTACTGTTTACTTTGAAATCCCAATAGGGAGCATTTTTATGATCTTTATTCGTAAAAAGCACGCGATTCTCAGGGTCGTAAACGGTGAAAATGACATAATTATCAGCAGATCCGGCTGAAGCTACAATCCGGTAAGTAGTCCCGCCGAAAAAAGTAGTTTTGAATTCTGCAATTTCGTCATTAATAAATGCCTGGTATACCTGTCCGTCAGAAACGAAAAGTGATCCGTTGGTGTCATTTCGCAACTGGTTTTCGCAAATCTTTACTATGCTGTCACAATCCTGAGAATATGAATAGGAAAAGAAAAGAATAGAAAGAGTGAAAAAGAATAAACCTAACTTGTTCATAATATTATCCGATAATGTTGTTTCTCAAAGCACTAATTTTTTCTGTAATAGCAACGACCAATTCATCTGACATAATAACGGATGAATCATGATTCAAAGTTGTTATATGGTTGGATGCGTCTGTAACAGGTTCTCTGAATGTGTAAGAGAACTGAACTTCTTTGAACAGGTCATTGATTTCATTAAGGTCATTAAGCAAGGCATCGTTCATGTTGTCTGTATTATACCCTGATAAAATAGAAAGCAGGGTTTCAAGACTTTGTTTCTGCTCTCCGATTCGTTCAATAATCTGAGGATTTGATTGTAACGCATTGAGTTGACAGGCAAAATACATTGACTCAATCCAGCCGCCGGCAAGAATAAGTGAGGAAATATCTTTCTGCTTGTTGTTTTTCAGAAAGTTGTCTCCTGTTCTGTAGGCATCCTGTACAATAATAAGAAGAGAATCCTGCTGATTCATATTTCGTTCAAACCGCTCAGCAAAACTTTTGTCAAATGCTCCCGCTATTGATAACCCGTCCGCAAGTGTTTGCAATGCTTTCAGATAATTCATGCTCTCTTTTTGCTGTCCGAATAACGTAGCATAGCCCAGATCGGCTCCATAAACACCTAAATTTAAAGCACGACTATAAGTAGTGGAATATTTATCTGCATTTTCAGCCGGATTAATCAGCTCAGCATTGAAGCTTCCGCTGGCTTGTTTTAATAAAATAGCCGTTTGAACCGGAGATGGAATTGAAAATATTTTACCTTCAAATTCGGCGTTAATAGCACTGGTTGAATCAACCACATGTGTTTTTAACTCTTGTGGTTCATTATCAGTTGATTTACGGTCGTCATTGCAGGAGCTGATAAGGAAAGAAGATACAACTCCCAAAGAAAGAAAAACTACAGATTGTAATCTCATGATAGTACTGTTCATTATTCAATCAGCTAAATTATGAAAACTATTATAAAGAATAGGTTTTCTGAGTATTTTTCTTTTGTCAAAAGAGAAGTATTAATCTACGAAAAAAGAAGTTTGGTTCGTTTTTTTTATTCGTTTATCATTTTTTAATCTCATTAGACAGGAGGAATTAAATAAAGAAGCGCATAGATCGGTTTTTTTGCTTCCGGGAATCTTACTACAGACAAAATCTATTTGGTAACTTTACAGATCAAAAAACAAAAAAATGATGTTATCCAGACCACGAAGAAATCGAAAAATGGCGGCAATACGGGATATGGTTGCTGAAACCTATTTATCGCCTGCACATCTGATTTATCCAATGTTTCTTGTAGAGGGAAATAATATTAAGGAAGAAGTGAAATCATTGCCGAATAATTTTCGTTGGAGTACCGATCGTTTGTTGCCAGAGATAGAGTCTTGCATTAAGTTAGGAATCAATAAGTTTGATCTGTTTCCTGCTGTAAGAGAGGAGCTGAAGGATAAAATGGCGTCTTACAGTTTTGCAGAAGAGAACTTTTATCTTGATGCAATCCGAAAAGTAAAAGAGGCATTTCCGGAAGTGGTGATTATGAGTGATGTGGCGATGGATCCCTATAGTAGTGATGGGCATGACGGAATAGTGGAAGGAGACAAAATTCTAAATGATGAAACACTTCCTGTTTTAGCTAAAATGTCTCTTGCTCAGGCTCAGGCTGGGGTCGATATAATAGGACCTTCAGATATGATGGATGGAAGAGTTGGGTTTATTCGTGATCATTTGGATAATGCAGGATATACGGATGTTAGTATTATGAGTTATACTGCCAAATATGCAAGTGCATTCTATAATCCGTTTCGCGATGCGCTTGATTCGGCTCCAAAATCGGGAGATAAGAAAACATACCAGATGGACCCGGCTAATAAAACAGAAGCACTACGTGAAGCCGAGCTAGATCTTTCAGAAGGGGCAGATATGTTAATGGTGAAGCCTGCATTATGTTATTTGGATATTATTCATCTTCTCAAAGAGAATTTTACATTACCGGTTACTGCTTATAATGTTTCAGGAGAATGTGCAATGGTTTATGCGGCAGCTCAAAACGGATGGTTAGATTATGAGCGCGTGGTAGCAGAAATGCTTCTGAGTATGAGAAGAGCAGGGGCAGACGGAATTTTAACCTATTTTGCAAAGGATTTTGCTGAATTTGTAAAGAAATGAACATGAGAGTAAGTGTTTCGTAAACAGTTTGTTTCGGTAAGTTTTGACAGTTTTAGATATATAACTTTAACTATGTAATCTGTTAATTAGTCGAAATAATTGGTGAGAAACACACTTTTTGGCAACTAAGCAGACCGTTTTTCCGTAAATATGCCAAAGAGGGTATGAAATATACCCTAAATAAAGGCCTATGGAAAAGATACTTTTACCCTTAAAAGTAGGGGTAACGTTAGTAGGGATAATACTTTTTTCTTCTGGTTTGTTCAGCCAGGTTAATTGTTCCGGTGATACTCCGTTTTTTACAGTTGACTTATCAGGAGACCCTGATGGAGTGTGGGTAAGTCCGGCAGTGACAAGAAATGGCTCTTGTTGTGGGGGAGGTACAAATCAGGTGAATTGTATAGAATTGTCAATCACATTAGATCCTGCCGCTGAAGGAATAATATTTGCTGTGGAATCCGGGGCTAATCCGGGAGGATCACTGTATTACCAGATCAATTGTCAGGATGTGCCTGTGGCTTCAGGATCTGCACCAATTTGTTTGGATGGAGCTGGTCCGCATTTGATTTCTTATTGTAAAGTCGGAAACAACACTAATACGTATTCAATTACTTCAGTTCCAGGTCCTGTTAGTTCAGGAGATGTGATTACGGCAGACGGTTGTGCTGATACATTGAGTATATCCGGGCTTGAACCAATGACAATTACATGGAACTCTATTTTTCCGGGGGCTCCGGGAGACTATAATGGTTATCTAAATAATCTGGGAGGGTCAAACGCAGGTGCTACTGGTGTTACTTATACAGGAGAAGAAACTGTTGTCGTAACGCCACAACCTGGTTTCCCATCGGAAATCCAGTACGAAGTATGTGGAGATGTGTTGGGAAGTTGTAGCGTTGGATCATTTTGTGATACGGTGAGCGTATTTATATACCCTACATTATTTGCGGATATCAATCCGGATGATCCTGCAATCTGTTTTGGGGCGGCAGGAGTTAACCTCAGTGCTGTTCCGATAGGAGGAACAGCGCCTTATTCCTATGTGTGGTATGGTCCGTCAAATAATGGTGCAACAACACAGGATATTTTTGCGACAACTCCCGGAAATTATACCGTTGAAATTTCAGATGCTACAGGTTGTCCGGCAGCTGTATCTACGATCACAGTTACACAGTTTAGTAATCCGATAACAGCAGATGCGGGGACTGATTTTACAGTTTGTGGAACACCTGCTCCTACTCTCCAATTAAATGGAGTGGTAACAGGTGTTACAACCGGAATCTGGAGTGGAGGAACAGGAACCTATGTAAACGGAGATACAAGCCTTGATTTGCAATACATTCCAAGTGCAGCAGAAATTGCTGCCGGATCAGTAACACTTACATTAAGTACAACTAATAATTTGACTTGTCCGGGGGATCAGGATGCTATTACAATTACTCTGTCTCAGTTTGATTCAAATGTAGTATTGGATGTGACAGATGTTTCTTGTTTTGGACTGTCAGATGGTGCTATAGATATGACAATTACTGGTGGTGCATCGCCATATTCGTTTGTTTGGTCAGGAGGAGAAACCACCGAAGATATTTCGGGATTAGGGATAGGGACTTATTCCGTTGTAGTTACAGACGTTTACGGATGTGAATACGCCACACAGGCTGATATTATACAGCCACCGGTTCTGACAGAATCAGTAAGTGCCATAACCTATACCGGTGGTTGGAATGTATCTTGTAATGGAGCTACTGACGGGGCTGTTGATTTGGTTATAGGAGGTGGAACACCACCTTATACATACGCGTGGAGTAATGGTGCAACAACGGAAGATCTTTCCAATGTCGGAGCGGGAACGTATAGCGTAACTGCAACAGATGCTAACGGATGTGTAATTTCAACCGCTATTACACTTACTGAGCCGCCTGTGATGACAGAAGGTGCTAGTGCGATAACGTATGCCGGAGGTTGGAATGTTTCCTGTAATGGGGCGAATGACGGATCGGTTGATCTGGTAATTGGAGGAGGTACTCCCGATTATACCTATTCTTGGGATAATGGAGATGTGACGGAAGATCTTTCTGGGATTTCTGCGGGAACATATAATGTGTCCGTAACGGATGCGAATGGTTGTGTGATCAATTCCTCTATAACGCTTACGGAGCCACCAGTACTTTCAGAAGGAATTTCTGCGACAACTTATGGAGGTGGCTGGAATATAACTTGTAATGGAGCGAGCAACGGTGCAATAAATCTTACAGTTGCAGGTGGAACTCCCGGATATACGTATGCCTGGAGTAATGGAGCTGTAACAGAAGATATTAATTCAATTCCGGCAGGTACCTATTCAGTTGTAGTAACAGATGCGAACGGATGTACAATACCTTCTTCAATAACATTGCAAGAACCGCCGGTTCTGACAGAATCAGTAAGTGCTATAACCTATGCCGGTGGTTGGAATGTATCTTGTAATGGAGCTACTGACGGGGCTGTTGATTTGGTTATAGGAGGTGGAACACCACCTTATACATACACATGGAGTAATGGTGCAACAACGGAAGATCTTTCCAATGTCGGAGCGGGAACGTATAACGTAACCGTAACAGATGCTAACGGATGTGTAATTTCAACTTCTATTATACTTACTGAGCCACCTGTACTGACTAGCTCGTTAACTCCATCTGTTTATGCGGGAGGTGGAAACACATCAGGGTGTGTAGATGATGGTTTTATTGATTTAACTGTCACAGGTGGTACATTACCTTATACGTATAGTTGGAGTAATGGAGAGGTGACAGAAGACCTTTCTGGACTTGGTGTTGGAAATTATTTGGTAACTGTAACGGATGCGAATGGTTGTGTAATTACAGATGAGATCTCTTTAATTTCTCCGGATGCTGTTTCTGCAAATATAAGTGCAGGAACCTATGTTGGTGGTTGGAACGTTTCGTGTAACGGAGCCAGTGATGGGAGTATTGATTTAACTCCTTTCAATGGTGCTGCACCGTATACTTACTTATGGAATACGGGAGCTACTACCGAGGATGTTTCCGGAGTACCTGCGGGAACCTATACGGTAACCGTAACAGATGCGAACGGTTGTGAGTACGAAACATCAATTGTACTTACTGAACCACCGGTGCTTACGGAAAATGCTACTGCAGCCACTTATGCTGGAGGTTGGAATGTTTCGTGTAATGGCGCGAGTGATGGTTCTGTAGATTTAACAATAGGAGGCGGTACGCCCGGATATACGTATGTTTGGAACAATGGTGCAACAATGGAAGATCTGTCTAATGTTAGCGCAGGAACTTACACGGTAACAGCAACCGATGCAAATGGTTGTATGGTTACTTCTTCTATAACACTAACTGAGCCGCCGGTGCTTACGGAAAATGTCACTGCAGTAACTTATGCCGGAGGTTGGAATGTTTCGTGTAATGGTGCGAGTGACGGTTCGGTAGATTTAACAATAGGAGGTGGTACGCCCGGATATACTTATGTTTGGAACAATGGTGCAACAACGGAAGATCTGTCTAATGTTGGAGCAGGAACTTACACGGTAACAGCAACGGATGCGAATGGTTGTACAGTTACTTCTTCTATAACACTAACTGAGCCGCCGGTGCTTACGGAAAATGCCACAGCAGCAACTTATGCTGGAGGTTGGAATGTTTCATGTAATGGCGCGAGTGACGGTTCGGTAGATTTGACAATAGGAGGCGGTACACCTGGTTATACGTATGCTTGGAGTAATGGAGCTATTACAGAAGATCTTTCGGGAGTGTCCGCAGGAACGTATACAGTGACTGTAACAGATGCTAACGGTTGTGTTATTACTTCATCGATTACACTTACAGAACCACCAATGTTAACAGAGAATAGCACTGCGGCAGTATTTCCGGGGGGCTGGAATGTTTCATGTAATGGTGCGAGTGATGGTTCGGTAGATTTAACGATAGGAGGCGGTACACCTGGTTACACGTATGTTTGGGATAATGGAGCTGGTACAGAAGATCTCTCCGGTGTTTCGGCAGGAACTTATAATGTAACCGTAACGGATGCGAATGGTTGTGTTATTATTTCTTCAGTATCATTAACTGAACCTCCGGTAATAACAGAAACAATGACAGCTACAATTTTTACTGGTGGCTGGAATGTCTCGTGTAATGGAGCCAGCGATGGAAGTGTCGATTTGTCAGTCAACGGAGGTACTCCCGGGTATACTTATTCATGGGATAATGGGGCTGTAACGGAAGACCTTTCTGGTGTTCCGGCGGGAACTTATTCTGTTGTGATTACTGATGTTAACGGGTGTACATTACCTGGAGCAATAACTTTATCGGAGCCTCCTGCTATTACTGTTTCAGCTCAGGTTATTTCAGATTATAATGGAGAAGATATAAGTTGTGCAGGAGCGTCGGATGGTGTGGTGATGGCTACAGTTAACGGGGGAACTCCGGGGTATGTTTATACCTGGACAGATGCAACAGGAAATGTAGTGAGCACATTACCTAATGCAGGAAATTTAAGCGCAGGGGTGTATACTGTAACAGTAATGGATCAGAATGGTTGTACGACTTCTACAGCCGTAACAGTACAATCTCCCGCTCCTTTAAATACGGTTTCCCAGGTGACAACAAATTATAACGGAGAAAATATATCTTGTTTTGGAGCTTCTGACGGAGGTGTAGCAAGTGCTCCTTCAGGAGGAGTTGCCCCTTATACTTATGAATGGACAAATTCCAGTAATGTATTGGTGGGTAATGCACCGGCAGTTTCGGGGCTTGAGGAAGGTCTGTATACAGTATTGATTACCGATGCTAATGGGTGTCAGTTTACAGATCAGGTGACCGTAGAAGAGCCGGAAGAGTTGCAAGCGAATAGTACCGTAACTTCTGATTATAATGGTCAGGATATTAGTTGCTATAATGCAACTGATGGTTCTGCAACAGTTGTCGTTGCGGGTGGTACGGGACCGTTTACTTATGTGTGGATAGATGCCGGAGGGCAAAATGTAGGGAATACACAAAGTGTTTCCGGTTTAGGAGCAGGAACTTATACGGTTGTGGTTACGGATGCTAATGGGTGCCAGTCAACATCTACGGTAGTCCTAAGTGATCCGGGACCTCTTTTTACAGATATAAATACATTGACGGATTACTTTGGAATGCCGGTTAGTTGCGACAATAATGAGGATGGAACGATAGAGGTTGTTTTTGGCGGAGGAACACCTACGTACACAATCGTCTGGCATAATCCTCCCGGGAATAACTCCTCATTGTCCGGTTTGGGAGTAGGACAATATGATGTGACTATCTTTGATGCGAATGGTTGTCAGGTCAGTGATAACATTATTTTAGATGCTCACCCTGTACCTGAAATTTCGTTGTCGACCCCTCAGAGAGTTTGTTTGGGAGATGAGGTAGAGATTTCGTGTGCAACAGATTCGGATAATACGGTACTATGGACATTCTCTAATGGTTTGACAAGTTCTTCTTGTGCTCCTGGAACGATCACTGCAAATTGGTTGGGATGTATAGATGCAGAAGTTGAGGCGATAAGTTCATTTGGGTGTGTGACAACCCAAATGGTGAGTGACTATATTTGTGTAGAACCTCTACCAAATCCAAATTTTAGTTCTACACCAAAAGATCCTTCATTTATTACTCCATCTGTATATTTCACGAACCTCTCTTCCGGAGCAGAAGCGTATCAGTGGAGTTTTGGGGATGGGTCTGAAGATTCAAATTTAGAGAATGTACAACACCTTTTTCCTGATCACGGTCCCGGAGAATATCTTGTGACTTTAGTGGCTACTTCAGCATACGGTTGTGTAGATTCAATAACAATGCCGGTAACAATTGGTAATGAATTGATTTTTTATGTGCCAAATGCCTTTACGCCTGATGGAAAAGGAGTAAATGAGGTGTTTATGCCGGTCTTTTATTCAGGGTATGATCCGTATGATTATACGTTGTTAATTTTTAACCGGTGGGGAGAAGTTCTATTTGAATCACACAATACAGAAGTGGGATGGAATGGTACCTATGGAGGCGTAGATGTGGAAGATGGTGTGTACATCTGGAAAATTATGGTGGGAGATCTTCAAAATGCCCAACGAGTTGAACAAATAGGACACGTTACACTACTTCGCTAATGAAAATAGATTAAAACAGATGAAAAAGTCCGGTTAATTACCGGACTTTTTTGTTAAATAGAAGAGTGTTCCATAGTTCCGCGATAGCTTAAAATATAAGGTGTTCGCCCTATTGTAAATCTCTTAAAGAGAGTCTATTTTTGAAGAATAAATAGAGTACCTTTTTCGCATGAAATATTTATCTGCTGTAGTATTATTTTTTCTGGGGAATATAACCTTTGGACAAGGAGATTATACCGCTTTGAAAGATCATTTTTCCTTTCTGGAATTACCTTTTGATACTCCGCTGGATTACTTTCCGGTAGCTGGATATGATGACCGTTATGGTGTTGAGCTCGAGTTTGAAGCGAATCCAACTCTGCCAATGAATGAGGTGACGACCCTTTTTTCTGAAAAGTATACAGGTTTTGAAAAAGGAGTACGTTATTATTCTGTTGGGAAAGTAGAAGTATCTGTAGTAAAAGGGCTTTTAGTGTATGCAGTAGTTCGAAATCCTGCTGATGGAGGATTGGAAGGACATTATGAACTGATTTTGTTCGCAGGTGATCACACCAAAGTGTTGGTGGTGGGGCAAGCTTCCAGTAGGTATTATGATCGGAACGATCGCTACTTTGTACATGATTTTAGCGAAACGACACGAATAGAAGAGATCGAAGACCATTTGGTTTTGACAAGCGAAATAAGTAAGGTAGATCGGATCAGGACGGAGGAAAGTATGGAGGTGATTAAAGAAGTAATAACCCGGGAAAAGTATTTTGTTGATAATGCATTGCAAGTAGAAATACAGTTTTCTCCCCGTATGATGGAAAGATAGTGATAAGTACGATTTTTTCGGGTAAAATTCGTGACAGGATAGATGCCTGGGTGTTTACTCTATTTACGGTTTTGGGGGTGTATCAGGGAGAGGTTACGATTTTTTACATTCTGTATTTCTTTTGGTGGAATGAAGCAGCGATTATTAGTGTAGATCGGCTTTTTTATAAAAGGAATCCACAGGCGATTTTTACATCGGAAGAAAGTACAACAACTCCTATTTCTCGTTCACTATTCGTTTTGGGTATCTACTTTGTTTTTATTGTTGTGTTTTTTGGTTTTATAGCTAACTGGCAAAATCAAAAACTTTTGATAACCAATTTGGAAGTATTATTTTTTCACAATTGGTTTTTTAATCTGAACCTTTCATTTGTCTTGCTAGAGCGCTTATATAGACATTGGACCAATAAACCTGTATTGATGAGTTCGGGTATATTTACGGTAAATATGATTGTGTTACATATCTCGATCATATTAAGTGCATTTATTCTGTTTTTTGTTGTATTTCGTTATCCGGACATTTTTACGCCAGACAATTTATGGGGATCAGTACTTATCATAACTCCTTTTCTTTTACTGAGGCTAGTTCTAACAAGAATCAAAATCTAAATTGAAGTAAAATTGATTATTTTGCCACAAATTCGAATAGTATGGAGGAGGGGTATATCTTTTTTGTTGGTTTTATGGGGGCAGGGAAAACATCTGTTGCAAAAAAAGTGGCTGCAAAAATGGGACTTCCCTTTCAGGATTCGGATCAGGAGTTGGAGAAGAGACACGCAATGACCGTTAATCAAATCTTTGACGAAAAAGGAGAGTCCTTTTTTCGGGGACAGGAAACACTTTTTTTAGAGAGTCTTGACCGAAATTCTTCTGGTATAGTGAGCGTTGGTGGCGGACTTCCTTGTTTTAATAACAATATGGATCAAATGAAGAGTCTGGGGATAGTAGTTTATCTTAAGCATCCTGTTGGACAGTTGGTAAATCGGTTGATACATGCTAAAAAAACACGGCCATTAATTCGTGAGAAAAGTGAACAGGAACTGAAAGAGTACATTGCAGAAATGATGCGAGTACGGTCTCCTTTTTATGAACAGGCACATCTTATTGTCAGCGGGAATGAGATACATCCCGGAAAAATTGTTGAATTAATCAGAACTTATACGAGGTAAGCACGTGCTTCGTTTTCAAAAGTGACTTCAACACGATCCTTTAGTGTTGTCGTAAGTGTGATTCCGACAAAATCGGCCCGGATAGGATAACGTCTGTGGGTTCGATCTACCAGAGTTACCGTTTTTATAAAATCCACTGGAGTTTCCAGTATTTTCATAAGTGCATACTGCATTGTTCTTCCGGAGTTGATCACATCATCAACAAGAATGACAACCGAATGGGTTAAATCATCTGATGGGCAGGATAGCTTCACAGGATGAGATAAAGGGGCTTCTTTATCGAGTGTAATTGTGACCAGTTCAACCTGCTGATCGGCTACCGTTTTTACGATGGTAGCAATTTTTTCGGCAAGAATCATCCCGTTACCTGAAATTCCGGCAATAAAAATCCGGTTGTGCGAAAAAGTGTTTTCTACAATCTCATGAGCAATACGTACAATCTTCTGTTCAATTTGTTGTTTGTTCAAAATCGTATTCTCCATCGCACTAATTTTTAGCAAATATAAATTCTTTTTTTGAACGGGGAGTCGGACAAGGCTGTTGGGATAGGAATTGTATTTGTTCAAAAAACATCCTGTGAGTTCCATTTTTTCTCCTTAAATTCGCATCCGATTTATTGTGTTCTGTTTAAACACGCAAACGATTCTTTATTTATGCCAAAAGATACTAGCATTAAATCGGTCCTAATAATCGGAAGTGGACCCATCGTCATCGGACAAGCATGCGAATTTGATTACTCAGGCTCACAAGCCGCAAGATCTCTGAGAGAAGAGGGGATAGAGGTGACTCTTATCAACTCTAATCCGGCGACTATTATGACTGATAAAGTTGTAGCGGATAATGTGTACCTGCAGCCTTTGGAGCCTGAAAGTATCAGGTCTATTCTTGAAAAGCACAAGATTGATGCGGTGCTTCCAACTATGGGGGGACAAACAGCACTTAATCTTTGTATAAAATGTGATGAACTCGGAATCTGGGAGGAATTCGGTGTTCGTATCATCGGAGTAGATATTGATGCGATCAATATTACAGAGGATAGAGAAGAGTTTCGTGCACTGATGGAAAAAATCGGTGTGGGATGTGCACCTTCTAAGACAGCGAGATCCTTTCTGGAAGGAAAAGAGGTAATGCAGGAACTGGGAATTCCGTTGGTGATTCGTCCTTCATTCACACTTGGAGGTAGTGGAGGATCTGTAGTGTATCATAAAGAAGATTTTGATGCTGCACTTACGGTAGGTTTGCATACGTCTCCGATCCACGAAGTATTGATTGACAAAGCTGTTATTGGCTGGAAAGAATATGAGCTTGAGCTCTTGCGGGATGCAAATGATAACGTTGTGATTATTTGTTCTATCGAGAACTTTGATCCGATGGGAGTACATACGGGAGATTCTATTACGGTCGCTCCTGCAATGACACTTTCGGATACGACTTTTCAGCGTATGCGGGATATGGCAATCAAAATGATGCGCTCTATCGGTAATTTCGCAGGAGGTTGCAATGTTCAGTTCGCTGTTTCTCCGGACGAAAAAGAAGATATCATAGCAATTGAGATTAACCCAAGAGTTTCCCGTTCTTCAGCTCTTGCATCTAAAGCAACAGGATATCCGATTGCAAAGATTGCCGCAAAATTAGCGATAGGATATCACCTGGATGAATTGAAAAACCAGATTACAAAGACTACATCGGCTCTTTTTGAACCGACGTTGGACTATGTGATTGTAAAGATTCCTCGTTGGAATTTTGATAAATTCCCGGGATCGGACCGAAGACTTGGTTTCCAAATGAAATCAGTGGGAGAGGTAATGGGAATCGGACGTTCTTTTCAGGAAGCTCTTCAAAAAGCATGTCAGTCACTTGAAATCAACCGAAATGGTTTGGGGGCTGACGGAAAAGAATTGAGAGATCAGGATGCAATTTTGCACTCTCTGGAGAATCCATCATGGAACCGATTGTTTCATATCTATGATGCGGTTAAACTAGGAATTCCTTTCAAGACGATATTCGAGAAAACAAAAATAGATGTTTGGTTCCTGCGTCAGATTGAAGATTTGATCAAGTTGGAGCGTAGCATAGAAAAGCATTCGCTTACAAGTATTCCTAAAGAATTATTATTCGAAGCCAAACAAAAAGGATATGCTGACAGACAGGTAGCTCATTTGTTGCGTTGTCTGGAATCTGAAGTACATGCCAAAAGAAAAGAATTTGGTATCAAACGTGTATACAAACTGGTAGACACCTGTGCTGCTGAATTTGAAGCAGAGACGCCTTATTATTATTCTACTTTCGAGTATGAAAACGAATCAGTTGTTTCAGATCGTAAAAAAGTAGTGGTACTCGGATCAGGACCGAACCGAATTGGTCAGGGAATTGAATTTGATTACAGTTGTGTGCACGGGGTTCTGGCTGCTAAAGAAGCAGGTTATGAAACCATTATGATCAATTGTAACCCGGAGACGGTTTCAACGGATTTTGATACGGCAGATAAATTATATTTCGAGCCGGTTTTCTGGGAGCATATTTACGATATTATTCAACACGAAAAGCCTGAGGGAGTTATTGTTCAGTTGGGAGGTCAGACAGCATTGAAACTGGCTGAAAAACTAGAGCGATACGGCATCAGGATTTTTGGAACTTCTTATAAAGCACTGGATCTTGCTGAAGACAGAGGGCGATTCTCAGGACTGTTAAAAGAACTGAATATCCCTTATCCGGAGTTCGGAGTAGTAGAAAGTGCTGAACAGGCACTTGAGTTATCCGATCAACTTGGTTTTCCGCTTCTTGTTCGTCCGTCTTATGTATTGGGTGGACAAAAGATGAAAATTGTGATTAACAAAGAGGAGTTGGAGCATCATGTGGTAGAGATCCTTCGGGATATGCCGGACAACCAGATTCTTTTGGATCACTTCCTTGGAGGTGCGATTGAAGCGGAAGCAGATGCTATTTGTGATGGAAAAGATGTTCACATTATTGGTGTGATGCAGCATATCGAACCTGCGGGAATCCATTCTGGAGATTCATATGCCGTATTGCCTCCTTACAATCTGGGAGATTTTGTGATGCAGCAAATAGAAGATATTACCAGAAAGGTAGCTGTGGCACTTGAGACGGTAGGGTTAATTAATATCCAGTTTGCCATCAAGAATGACAAAGTATATGTCATAGAAGCGAATCCAAGAGCATCCAGAACAGTCCCGTTTATTGCAAAAGCATACGACGAACCGTATGTGAACTATGCGACAAAGGTGATGTTGGGAGATAAAAAAGTGAAAGACTTTACTTTTGAACCCAAGACAGATGGATACGCAATTAAAATCCCGGTATTCTCATTTGAAAAATTCCCGAATGTAAATAAGGAGTTAGGTCCGGAAATGAAATCCACCGGAGAGGCAATTCGTTTCATTAAGAATCTGAAAGACCCTTTCTTTGTGAAAATTTATTCCGAAAGAAACCTTTATCTGAGTAAGTAATGGTAGAGGCCAGTTTCACAGGAGTTGTCCGGACGGTACTGATTGTCATTGGGGTAATTGTTGTTCTTCGTTTTATTAATCAATTGCTTACTGCAAAAAGAAGTCAGGCTGAAGCCGCTGATTTCGAAAGCAAAAGGCAACGCTTTGAAAAAGCCAAAAAAGAAGTGGAGAAAAACAAAGGGAGAGTCAAGATTCTTGGGAAAAAAGAACATTCTCGGGATGAAGGAGATTATGTTGATTACGAAGAAGTAAAGGATTAATATGAAATGGATACGAAAACTGCTGGTCCGGTTAATAGGGATAAAAGCTTATCTGAAATTAATCAGTAAAGTCTATTTGTCTCTTACGAATCTGGGTTTTCTGAAAAAATCATATCCTGAACTTTTTTTTATAGACCGATTAGTACAACCGAATTGGGTATGCTTGGATATAGGAGCCAATTTAGGATACTATTCAAATAGAATTTTACGAAATATTGAGGGAGGGGCTTTACATGCAGTAGAGCCCATTCCTCTTTTTGCTGCTATTTGGAAATCAAATATTTTACCTTCCCGAAAAAAAGTTTCCTTATACAACATCGCTTTAGGAGAGGAAAAGAAACAGGTGAAAATGTCAATTCCTGTTCGGGATGGAGTAGTCCGACATGGACTTACCAAAGTAGATACAGGAGATAATGTAGGACAGTCCGCTCTTAGTTTTGATGTAGAAATGGAACGGGGAGATGCTATCTTTTCTGATCTGAAGCAACTGGATTTCGTCAAGATAGATGTGGAAGGGTATGAGCAATTTGTTCTCAGAGAAATCGAGTCTACCCTGAGAACCCATCTTCCGGTAATACAAATAGAATTGTCAGGAAGAGAAAACAGAAGTATTTCGTACAAACTTCTTACGTCTATTTCGTATAAAGCCTTTATATTAGACCAAAATAAACTGAAGCCGATTACTGAAGATGAATTGCAGAGCATCGATCAGGACTTTTATTTTCTTACTGAAGAAAAGATGCAGCAATTCGGAAGTGATTTGATTTGTAAATAGAAGAAATATGTCGTTTAGCCGAATTTTAAAGAGCAGTATTCCTTATGTAGTGCCTGTGTTAATCTTTTTGGTCGTATCGTCCTTATATTTTAGTCCGGCTTTTGACGGATACGATGTAAAACAGGCCGATGTTGTGAATTACAGAGGTATGTCAAATGACCTGAATGCATTCCATGAGAAAAATCCGGATGAGGAACCCTTGTGGACTAATAGTATGTTTGGAGGAATGCCTTCTATCCAAATTACAGCTTATGAGTTAGGGAATGATATTGATCCTCTTCGAAAGGTAATAGGGTTAGGGCTACCGCACCCTGTTAATATTTTATTCCTCTATTTTATAGGGTTCTTTTTCTTAGGGTTGGTACTTCGAATTAATCCCTGGATTTCTGCTGCAGGAGCTCTGGCTTTTGGTTTTTCATCTTACTTCCTGATTATTATTGAAGCAGGGCACGTTACAAAAGCGTATGCTATTGCGTTTATGGCTCCTGTTGTTGGGGCGTTTATAATGGCGTATCGAAGAAATTTGATTTGGGGCGTTTTACTTTCTGCATTTTTTATGATGCTGGAAATCGGATCGAATCACTTACAAATCACTTATTATTTAGGCTTCTTACTAATTGGTTTGGGAGTTTTGGAAGTAGTCCGGGCAATAAAGTCTAAAAGTTATAAGCGCCTTTTTATCGCTTCAGCTGGAGTAATAGTTGCTTACGGGTTGGCAATAATGTCGAGTGCTGCTAATATCATGGTGACTCAGGAGTATGCGAATGAAACAATAAGAGGTAAGAATAATCTGACAATAGCTCCTGACTTACGGGAAAATGATGCCAATTCGACTGCGGACGGTTTGGACCGGGATTATGTAACTCAATGGAGTTATGGTAAATCTGAATCACTTACATTTTTAATCCCTTATGCAAAAGGAGGACATAGTATTGCCATTGGTAACGGAGAATTTTCAGAAAATTTAAAAACAGCTGAGTTTCGTCGAGAAGCGAAAGAGTTTATTGCACAAAATTCACAATACTGGGGGGATCAGCCTTTTACGAGTGGTCCTGTGTATGTTGGTGCACTGGTGTTTTTATTAGCGATAGTAGGTCTGTTTTTTATCAAATCAGCAATTAAATGGCCTTTATTAGTTGTTACAATACTCACACTGTTCTTATCCTGGGGAAAGAATATGATGTGGTTTACGGATTTCTTTTTGGACTATTTCCCAATGTATTCCAAGTTTAGAGCTGTTACTATTATTCTTGTTATTCTTGAACTGTGTATGCCTATTTTGGCTATTCTATTTTTACACCAACTGTATAAAAACAGAGGAGAGATAGCCGAACAAAGAAAGAAATTCGTACTCATTTCATCCGTTGTAGTTGCTTTTATGTTGTTTTTAATTGCCTCACCATCTTCGACAGGGCTATACTCTCAGGCTGAAATGAATAAGATGAGTGACCCTGAATTGTATATCGGAGCAGAGGTAAGAGAACAGGTAAAACGAATCCCTAAAGAACAATTGGTTCAATATGGTGTACAAAACCCAAATGATCCGCAACAAGTAGAATTGTTTATTCAGGCGGTAGTGAAACAGCAAGCTGATGCTTATGAAAGTAATATGCCGGAATTAGGAGCTTTTCGGGCTTCTATTTTCACATCGGATGCATTTCGCTCATTTGGCTTGATGTTGTTAGGGATAGGAATGATTCTGATTTTATTATTCGTGCCTTCTGTTAAGGCGATAATTCCTATAGGCGTGATTTGTGTTGTAATGGTAGTGGATCTGATTAATCTTGACCTGAAATATTTAAATACTGAAGGGGAAGAACGAAGAGGAGAAAAAATATACAACCAGTGGCAGAAAGTTGAAGAAAAACGTTATCCCTTATCTCCAAAAGAGGCGGATATACAGATTCTGGAGGTAGAAATGGCAGCCAATCCTGAATTAAGAGCAGAGATTGATAAAGCCGGTGAGGCAGCGTTACGTTTTGCGAAAGAAAATGATTATTCTAGAACAGCAACCAATAATTACATACAAAGAGAGCGTTTTCGGGTATACAATGAAAGTACTAATTTTCGTGTGGCAGATGTTACAGACCCTGTTTCATCTTCTTCGAGAGCGTCCTATTGGCACGAATCCGTTGGGGGGTACCACGGAGCTAAGTTGAGACGATATCAGAACTTATTTGAATTTGATTATATTCCCTATGACAGACAGGTTCTGAATATGCTGAATACAAAGTATATTATACAGGGTACTGAACAAGGTCCCGCAGCCCGGAGAAATGCTGGTGCAATGGGGAATGTGTGGTTAACCCGATCGGTAGTCATTGCTGAAGATGAAGATGAAGAGATCTTAAAGTTGGGGAAAATCTACTCTATTGAATCGCAGTCCGGGTGGAAGCTATCTGTTAATGATGAGCAAAAGGAAAAAGCCCAGGTGTATGGTAGAGAAGACATAGTTGTATCAAAAGATCAGGACTCTATTTTGGTGCAATGGCCCGATGGATTGGCTGTGGCAACTACAGCTTATCTGGTGACAGATACAAATGGAACCATAGAGTGGGTAAATGCGGGAGCCGTTGAGCAGGATACAACAGATTCATTTACATCTGTTCTAAAACTAATTGTCGATTATAATTTTGATCCGTCAAAAATGACGATCGTTAATGCAGACAATGAAAGTGCTATTGGAAAAACGGAATTTTCAGGAAAAGGTAAAATTGAACTGAAAGACCGAACACTAAATAAGATTACCTATGAGTTTGAATCTGACGAAGAACAGTTGGCTGTTTTTTCAGAAATTTACTACCCACTAGGTTGGACTGCGAAAATTGATGGAAAAGAAGTAGAACACATTCGTGTTAACTACGTGTTACGAGGATTGAAGATCCCGGCGGGTAAACATACAATCGAATTTGAGGTGAATACAGGTACCTACGAAAAGGGAGTTTTATTTGCAAGAATAGGTTCTTCTTTGGTATACCTATTACTGTTAGCAGGTCTGGTATATGAAATTCTTAACAGAAGAAGAAAAAAAGTAGAGTCAGAAGAGTAATCTTTTGACCAAAAAATGATGACGAAATTAACAAAGAAAATAGTACCACGACCCGTTGTAGAAGGAATATTAGCTGCAGTTACTAACTTGCTTATAGGTATATACAGGTTTAAGTTTAAGAAACTAATTATAAGGAGAGGAACCTCAGATCATTATGTTTTCAGGGATATATTTTTATTTGGGGAGTTTAAACTACCTGTGGATATTGATCCTGATTTCATTATTGATGCAGGAGCTTATACTGGTTTGTCAGCCCTTTATTATTCAAAAACATATCCTAACGCAAAAATTATAGCTGTAGAACCTGAGTCATCTAATTTTAAAGTTTTGAATCAGAATACGGTTGATAATTCAAACATTGAATGTATTCAGGCAGGACTATGGTCGGAGAATGCACTACTGAAAATTGCTGATGTAAAAAAAGAAAAATGGGCTTTTACGCTGGAGAGGGTTGAGGAGGGAGAAGAGTACGATATCCGGTCGGTCACAGTTAGTAAGTTGCTGGAAGATTCTGATTTTGATAGGATAGATATTTTGAAAATAGATATTGAAGGAGCGGAGAAAGAATTATTCTCTACAAATAGTAAAAAGTGGCTGAACAAAGTAAATATAATTGTATTAGAACTCCATGACAGGATGAGAAAAGGTTGCTCAGAAGCAGTGTATAATGCTATTGACAAGAGCATTTGGCGAGAGTGGAGTAAGGGAGAGAAGGTCGTTTTTGTTCGAAGGGAATTCATAGTTTGAGAGTAACATCTTTTTAGTATGAAACAAGCTTTAAAAACTGTAACGATATCTGTACTTCTCCCCGTTTATAATGCGGAAAGTTTTCTGAAAGAAGCTATTCAAAGTGTATTGAATCAGACTTTTATCGATTTTGAGCTTATTATATTGAATGATGGTTCAACGGATAAAAGTAAAGAAATCATCAATGAGTTCAAAGACCTTCGTATTCGCTATATAGAAAACGAAACAAATATCCGGCTTATACGAACGCTTAATAAAGGGATAGAGTTAGCTCAGGGAAAATATATTGCGAGAATGGATGCAGATGATGTCTGTATGCCGGATCGTTTTCAGAAACAAGTCAATTTTCTTGAAGAGAATCAGGAGTATGTTATGTGTGGAACATGGGCACGTATCATGAATGATAGAAGTGATTTAACGGGACGAGTAAAACGGATCGATACCAATGAGCTCGTTCGGGCAAATATGTTATTTACTACTCCTTTCCTGCATCCGACTGTTATGATCAGAAGAGAGGCCTTACAGACCGAAAAATATAAAGAGGAGGCTTTGCATTGTGAAGATCTTGAGTTATGGATTCGTTTAGCTAATAATGAGCAATATAAGTTTGCTAATATTCCTGAATATTTACTGAAATATCGTTGGCATTCGACAAACATATCGGTTCAGCATGCGGAATTTCAATTGGAGAATAGAGGGAAATATATTTTACCGTTTGTAGAGCACTTGTCCGGAGAATTGCAACGGGAAGATCTTACATTACATTTTATGTCTTATCAACCTAAGGAACAATTAAAACTCGTTTCTCCGGAGTTATTGAAAAAGGCTAAAAAATGGTTGATTAAGCTTTCAAAGAAAAACCAGTCAAAACAATTATTTCGCCAAAATGATTTAGATGCTTTATTATTGAGCCGTTGGTGGGTGATATGTATACGGACGAAACGATTGACTCAATTGACACGGATTCCTTTTACCTGGTATAATCCGGAGGTTGTATTTAAGGCGATAAAATTACTGTTGTATAAATAAAAAAGTTATATTTTTTTTCCGATAAGTCCCAGCGATACCCACCATCGAAATGCTAAAATCATAGTACCCTTTGCGGGATGAAAAGAGAGTAGATAATAGCCCCATAAAATAAAACTGGCTCCCCATTTAAATGCTTCGATTACTAATCTTTTACCATAGGATATTATTCCTTGGGATAAAGTGCGTTGCCGTTCACTCATACCTGTTCCAATAGCTTGTTTTCGGATGAAAGAGCTTGTCGTTCGTTCGACAGGGACGCAATGATATACAATAGCATCGGGTGAGTAAAAGACATTGAGTTTTGAAGCATAAATCCGGTTGAAAAGTTCTTTTTCTTCTCCTCCGGTCATCTTTTTCCCGATTCTTCCAAGATTCGTGTCAAACCCTCCGATTTTTTTAAAAACATCCGTCTTAAAAGCCATGTTAGACCCTCTGGGATAGTCACGAGAAGTAAACCAAAAAGAGTTATCACCTTTATTAAAATAACCTAATAATGAGTTGAGATATTTGTTTTCCCAGGAAGGAACAATGGATTCATAGTGGAGACGTATTTTTCCTCCTAAAGCATGCATATCCGGATGTGTCTCAAAAGCCCTGATAACCTCCTCCAGATAATTTTCAGAGATAAAGGCGTCATCATCAAGGAAGGTTATTAAGGGATAGGTTGCCTTGGAAATGGCTGTATTTCGAGCAAAGGATAGCCCCTGATTAAACTCATCGGCGTAGGTTGATCGAATATCCGGGTTTGCTGCGATAAAGTTCTCAAATAGCTCTTTTGTATTCCCGGGAGAGTTATTGTTGATAAGAATCAACTCAAAGTATTCTCTGGGAATAGTTTGCTTCCGAATAGATTCGAAAAGCTGAGGGAGGTATCTTTCCCTGTTATACGTACATATTGCAACAGATATTTTATACATTACCAGCTTACTTTTCCTCACAAATATAAGGTAACATTAAACCGGATGAACCTGAGTAGGTAATATTCTGCTCCCAGCGGATAACTCAAAACAAGAAAAGTAATTAGTTATCGGTCTTCCTGACTATATTCATTACATTTGCTTTTTCAGGTATAACAGGTATGGGAATTATCAAAAAGCAGTCAACTTATTCGCTGATCATACTTTATGCAGGAGTGATTATCGGTTTTATAGGGACTGCCCTGATCCGTCCTAAAATTTTATCCGAAGGAGAAATTGGATTGTTGCAGATTATTCTCAATACAACGGCTATGTTCTCCGGTATTTTTACGTTGGGCGCAAACTTTACCACTCTGCGAATGTTTCCCATTTTTCAATCGGAAAAGGATAATAACCGGGGGTTGTTTTCTTTGGTATTACTGATCGGAATAATGGGAGCTTTGATTATGATCCCTGTTTTTCTGGCAACAGAGTTTTTCTTTTTTGAAAATAAGGAAGGCGAATCGCTGGAGGAGTTTGCCTATACAAACAATTTTTATCTGGGAGTCATTCTGGTTATAATAGCGAGATTGTTTCAGAATATTCTGGACGGTTATCTGAGAGCAAATAAAGTCAGTACCCTGGGGATTTTTTCTGATAGTATCATCCTGAAAGTGTTTCCCATTATAGGATTAGCTTTGTACTACTTTGAATGGATTGATTTTGTAGGTTTAATCTACTTTAATATGTCAATCTTTATTCTACCACTTGTACTTTCTTTTGTCTTTCTGAAAAAACTAAAGATTTTTCATTTGTCGGCTCCGGGACCTTTTTCTAAGGAGGAACGAAAAGAGATGCGGGGTGTTTCAATGGTGGGGTTGTTTGAGATCATCAGCGCTGGAATTATTTTGTATGTCGATACCATTATGTTGCAATGGTTGATTGGAGAAGAAGCGGTGGGTGTATATTCCACATTGTTCTTTTTCGGGTTAGTTGTCGGGATTCCTGCACGTGGATTGACACGCGTGGCAATTGTTATTATAGCGGAAGCCTTTGCTAAAAAAGAGATGAGCGAAATTCAGGCAATCTACAAAAAAAGTAGTGAGGTTTTAATGGTCGTTGCCGGTTATGTGTTTTTAATGATTTGGGGGAACCGATATTCCGTTGAGCAGTATCTCGGAGAACCATTTTCGGGAGCAATATGGGTAATCTTTTTTATTGGTTTAGCGCAGTTTACAGATGTAATTGCATCGGTGAATTATCAGATCATTGCTGTTTCCCGTTACTACTACTTCAACGTAATTTTATCCGTTATTTCTGTTGTTCTTCTGGTACTTACAGATTATTGGTTCATCACGGAAATCGGAATTGTAGGAGCTGCATTGGGATCATTAGTATCTGTTTTTGTGATTAATTTAGTGCGATTTATTTTCCTGAAATCCCGGTACGGTTTGTCTCCTTTTTCACTTAAAACACTGAAGTCAATGAGTGTGTTTCTGGGCGTTTTAGCATTGTCAGGTTTTCTGCCGGATCTTGAAAATCTATATCTTAATCTTTTCTGGAAGGGAGGGATTATTACCCTTTCATTTATTCCTTTGGTCTATGTATTAAAGTGTTCAGAGGATGTAAATACGGTAATTAATAATGTGTTCCGAAAAGTATTTCGCGTGATTTCCGGTAACTAGTTTTCTAGACTTTATTAGTAAACACAACCTCGAAAATATTTTCATCTCCGGATGGGTTTTGATAGGAGACTGAACCGTTGTGAAAACGTATAATACGTTGTGTAAGTACTAATCCGAGTCCAAACCCCAATTTGCCGCGACTGTTTTCTCCTCTGAAAAAACGATGAAAAAGGTAGTTTTCCTCTTCTTTTGAAACAGGATTTCCGTGATTTATAACAGCAATTCGTAGTTGTTCGGGAGATGAACAATCCAGATGTATTTCCGCTCTGTTTTCAGTTCCGTATGTCACACAATTAGTCAGAAGGTTGAGAAATGCTTGCTTGAGAAGCATCTTGTTAGCCGTAAGGATAAGGCGATCTTCATTAAATGTATCAGGGGTATAGCGAATTTCAAAATGAAAATCAGGATAAATACTGGCTAGCTCACTAATGAGGTCAAATAGAATTTCATCTGTTCTAAGTTTAGTTTTCTGTATATCCTGACCGGATTCGATTTTGGAAATTTCAAGCAGAACATTAATAATTTCTCCCAGTGACTTGGCTTTGTTCACCAGATTATCTAACCTGCTTTCCAAAAGAGGGTCATGAATTGTATTTTTTGTTTTCTCAAGTTCGGAAACGAGCACAGCAACGGGTGTTTTTAACTCATGTGAAATGTGATGGATGGTATGGCGCTGAAATGAAAATGCGGTATTGGTTCTGCGGAGTAACTCATTGAAGCGATCGGTTAAATAGTTTAACTCATACGATGAAGTGTCTGGATCCAGTTCAACAGGTTTTTCGCTACTGAGATCGGTTCGGGTAAGCTGTTCTGCAAGGCGAGTAATGGGCTTGGAAATAGCATTGGAGAGGAAGAAAGATACAAAGAGGACGATCACGGTAATTGCAATAAATAATCCGGTAAGAACTGTTCTCAGATAGTACATTTTAGAATATCCGAATTCATCATACGCCTTACTGATGGCATAGTAGCTTTTACCATTATTTTCAACATAAACTCCGATCAGATCATAATTCCCGTCTTTGGTTTCTATCCATCTTTTGGAAGGAGATAATTGATTCAGAATTTCATTAGAGTGTGTGATGGGGAGGTCATCCAGACTGGAAAATATCAGGTCCTTTTGACTGTCAAATACAAGTAGTTTTTCATCGTAAAAGTCATTGATGTTTTGTTCGTCCATGAGAAAGGAGAGTTCTTCACTCATGTCTTTAAAGTCGGTGATCAGACCAATTGTGTATTTGATTTTTTCATTTTGCTGCTGTTGAAATTCTTCTTCCCGGTACTCTGAAAAAAGGAGATAGATCAGTACAAAGGAAATTGCTGATAAAGCAATCACTGTACTGGAAAAATAAATCAGTATTTTATTACGTATTTTCATTCAGGGTCCAAAAAATAACCGTAACCGACTTTTGTTTTTATACTGTTCTTACCAAAAGGCTTGTCCAGTTTATTCCTGAGAAAGTTAATATACACTTCAATCGTATTGGTGTTGGTGTCGAAGGAAGTACCCCAGATTTCGTTGATCAGCTCTTTTTTGGAAATAATTTCTCCCGGATTACTACTCAGGCGTTCCAAAATCTGATATTCTCGTGGTGTGAGTTGAATTTCCTTTTCCTGACGGAATACTTTTTTTCTGCTTTTGACGATGCGGATATCTCCGGCAGTTAAGGTATCGTTTTCGTCAGGATTGTTTTTTTGATTTTTAGCACGCTTTACCAGGGCATGAATGCGAAGTAACAGCTCCCGCATGAAAAAGGGTTTGGTAAGATAATCGTCCGCTCCACAGTCAAATCCTTTTACCTTGTCTTCCAGTTCGTTGAATGCCGTAAGCATAATTACCGGTGTAATGGTATTGAAGGTGCGAAACTCACGACAGACATCAAATCCTGTTTTTCCGGGAAGATTAATATCCATGATCACACAATCAAAAACATCCTTTTTGAGCATTCTTTCCGCCAATGAACCATCAAATACACGTTCGACAATCATCTTTTCAGCTTCCAGTGCTTCGGAGATGTTTTGATTCAATGTGGGGTCATCTTCTATGACTAGAATTTTCATATTCGTAAAGGTAGGGATAACAACAGCTCTTTGGGTGCCCGGGAATTATTTTTTTATTGAGAGAACTGATAAATCGGCTGGTAAATGGAGTAATTCAATGTATGAATCTCCTTGTATGCCAAGTGCTTCTGCAAAAGCAGGTTCTGTTTTATATCCCTGTTCTTTGAGATGAATTACCTTTTGTCGTAGTTCTTCACCGAATTGTACCAGAAGCTGATGTTCAACGAGTAAATGTCGAAAGGCATATTGCTGTTTGGAGGGAACAGCTTGTCCGAAGAGTTCAATTTCGAATGTATCCAGAAAAAAGTTAGCGATAATGGCCTTACCTGCCGGGTGTTCTATCAACCTGATCCGAAATTGATCTTCTTTCTGAAAACGGGAGAGAATGAACTTCTCAAAGTAATCAGGAGACTGAAAAGAACAGACAATATCAAGATCACTGGAGGGAAGATTAATCCCAATTGGTACTGTACCTGCAAGAAGCGGATCAAACTCGACCAGTCTTTCCAGTAGTGTGTGTCGGGTCAGTGTCTGGTAAGCCTCTCGCTGACGTTTATTCCCGGTTTGGAGATAGTCGATGTTTTCAAAATTAATCACGCTTTTCAGGGTAAAATATCTTCTTCACGCCATAGTACACAGATTGATGAAGTGCATCACCATGATCCAGTTCTGGGAAATAACGGAAATAAACCGAAGTGGTTTCAGGACTTACTTTTTTCAATTTACTATATAATTTTCGCGCAACTTTTTTCATCACTTTTCCTTCGTTTCCAACAGCTACATAAACAGATTTATCCGAAGTATAGGGGAGGGGAGTCGTTTCCAGAAGCGACTGATCATCCCACCACAAACTTGGACTAACGATGAGGTAATTGTCAAACAGATCGGGGTGTTTAAAAAGAATCTCTGTGGCTAAAAGTCCGCCAAGCGATTGTCCGATGAGTGTTTTGCTTTTTGTGGTCTTATAGTTCTGGTCAATAAAGGGTTGTACCTCCTTTTCGAGAAAGGAAGTAAAGTCTTCTGAACCACCGTTGTTTTCAATGATTTCCTTATACTCCTTTTTGTCACAGGGAGAAGTAAAGTCATGGTAGCGGTCTGTATTGGCTATTCCGACAACAATGCATTCCGGCATCATATTGATCCAGGAGAAAGAAGCAAATTGCGTCAACCCCGACACATGAATAAAATCTTCATGCATAGATCCATCCAGAAGATAAAGAACCGGGTAACGCTTTATCGAGTCAGGAGAGTACCCCTGAGGTAAGTAGATATTCAGCTTTCTTTCCTGTTGTAGAATTTCAGAATGTAATGTCACCGTTTCTCCGATAGTAATAGGCTGCGACTTATGCTGCCCAAAACCAGTGATGCTACATAATAAGGCACTAAGAGCGAAAATATATAAACGCATATTGATAAAATATAAGGTTAACCGAAAGCAAGGTAAATAAAATTGCGGAATTCGTATAGCGTTTTATACCTGTAAAATAAAATACCACAAGGCAAGAGTAAGGAAGGATACAGGAATTCCCACACCAACCATCATATTACTTAAACGGGGTTTGAGACCATAGGACGAAGAAATAATAGAGGCAGTGATCATCGGAGCCATGGCTGCCTCCATAACACAAACCTCGATAGCTGTTCCTTTCTGACCAAGAAATACGATGTAGAGAAGATAAATGAATGCAGGTAATACAATCAATTGATACGATAGCCCGAGAAATAAAAAGGGCCAGTGTTTACTCCGTTCTTTGATTTTCAACTGAAACCCTACAGAAACAAGTGCTATTGGCGTGATCGTAGCACTGAGTTTGTAAAAAACTTCATCCAGATAATCAGGAAACTGAACGTTCAGTAAATTCAGGCCAATCCCAATCAGGAAAACGATAAAGGGAGGAAACGTAAATATTTTCCTGAAAATGAGTCCGAAATTATTTTCTCCTCTCGAATAAATCGTAGCGACCAGTATCCCAACGGTTGATAAGGCAACAAAAGTTCCCGGTAAATCAACCATAATAAGTGTTTTCAGTCCTTCTTGTCCATACAGGGCTTCGATGACAGGAATTCCTACAAATGAAGTATTTCCGAGTCCTCCGGTCAGGATCAGACAGCCGATTAATGATCGGGACCATCCGAATAGTTTCCCCAGACCGGCAAAGAGTAAAAATGCTCCGGCAAATGCAATCCAGGGGACAGCAACAGGAAACAACAGATCCCATGAGAAATTAATCTTCGGCAGGTAATGGAGAGCCATCGCCGGAAGTGAAATATAGATAATAAATTGATTGAGCGTAGTATGTGTGTTTCTGGGGAAAGCCTTGATGTAACGAATGCCAATTCCGATGAAAAGGCATAGAAAAAGAAGAATAATACTTGTCATTATACCGAACGTATTTACGACAAAGCTACAGAGATTTTACGGGCTAAAGCGGAGTAAAGGAGATTTGTTTTGTGTCAGATTTCCGAAGGAAAATGTTATGTGTTGTGTGTGAGTAAAGTGGGAGGGAATCACGATCCGGTTTTTCTGTTTCAGAATGTCGGACTAATGTCGACCTTTGAAGTCTTCCATTGTTGTATACACACCCAAAACTTTCCCGACAAACCAATCGAAAAACGGAATCGGGAAAATTCCCTGAAAGAAGCGGACAAAATGAATACTCCAGGGCATGCTGGCAATAGGTTTACCGCGTTCAATGCTGCGAATCACTTTTTTAGCGACCTTTTCCGGTTGCAGAATAGGAATAACAGAACGCACGCCATCAAACATTCCAGTATTGATATAATAAGGAGTTACAGTTGTTACTCCAATGTTCTTTTGGAGTTGTTTCATTTCCAGTCGTATACTATCCGACCATCCCAGTAATGCCCATTTACTGGCCGCATAGACCGACATTTTCGGGTTGGAAATTAAACCTGCCGAAGAGGCGATATTACATATATATCCTGAATTCTGCTGAAGCATATCGGGTAGAAAAAGACGGGTAATATACATAGGTGCGCGGGCATTTATTTCCATTGTTCGTTCGATATCTTCTTCACTGTGTTCATGAAAATATTTTCCGACAACAATTCCGGCATTATTAATCAATAGATCTACTGTACCATGATTTTCTTTTGTTTTCAGGTAGGTTTCTTTTACCTGAGTTACATCAGCAATATTTACCCGGTAACCTGCTACAGATCCAAGTGGAATTAACTCCCGGACCGTGTGATCAATTTTTTCGGAATCGATATCCCAGATAATTAATGTTCCTCCTTTTTGAAGGATTAGCTCTCCCATTAATCTTCCTATTCCGGAGGCACCTCCGGTAATCAAAACTGTTTTTCCTGCGATCGTGAACATGCCTTCTGATTTGGTAAAGAAAGATAGTGAAAAAAGGAAAAATCAAGCCGGAAAGCGGACTCTTTTTTGATAGAATACAAGTAGGGAAAGAGTACGGGGTAAATAATTTTAACAAATTTTAAGGAATTAAAAAATGAGACATGTTTTTTGATGGTAATTCGCTGTTTTACAGGTTTTGTGTGATTATTTTTTGTTTTTATTTTTTTAGGAATCCAATAGTTTTTTTCAGTGATTCTAAAAAAACTCCAACCAATGTTGGAGTTGTTACGTGTCTAATGGTACACCAAAAAACAAGTATTATGAAAAAAACGTATCTTACCTTGGTTGTTGCACTGGCAGCTTTCAGTGCGAGGTCTCAATTTTTAGTCGAAGATATTAACCCCGGAGGAAATCATTCCTACCCGATGGAGATTACTCCTGTAGGTTCTGCGGTTTATTTTACGGCTGATAATGGTAGTGATGGAAATGAGTTGTGGATGTATGATGGGAGTTCTACTACATTGATTGATATCAATCCCGGGGTAGGGAGTTCGTATCCGTCCAGTCTGACAGCGGTCGGAAGTGACTTGTATTTTGTTGCTGATAATGGGACATCAGGGCCAGAGTTGTACAAGTATGACGGAAGTAGTCTTACGCAGTTTGAAATTAATCCCGGAGCAACCGGAAGCGGTGTTTCGGAGATTACCGTGTTTAACGGAAATGTGGTCTTTTCGGCCGATGACGGAACAAACGGAGCAGAGCTTTGGCAGTGTGACGGAACGAATGTGACGATGTTCGAAGTGTACACAGGGGCAAATGGTTCTTATCCGACCAGTCTTACCGTTTACGGTAACGAATTGGTTTTTAAAGCCGATGACGGAACGACGGGAATAGAAGTCTATAAATTTGATGGAAGTACCGCGAGTTTAATCGAAGACATCAATCCCGGATCAGGAAGCTCTCTGGCGAATGAGTTTACGGAATCAAACGGAATTTTATATTTCTCAGCACAGGACGATGCAAACGGTTCCGAGTTGAGAAAATATGACGGAACTTCGGTAACCCTTATTGATATTCAATCCGGTCCGAATAGTTCCTATCCGTATTCTCTTACGAGTGATGGAACTACGTTGTTCTTTACAGCAACGACTGGAACAGAAGGAACTGAATTTTATACCTACGACGGAACGGATTTGAATACCTATGACATCAATACAGGTGCAACATCTTCGTCTCCGGATAACTATGTTCCGGATGGAAACGGAGGCGTGTACTTTGCCGCTGATGACGGAACAGAAGGAAGGGAACTTTGGTATTTTGATGGAACAGCACTTTCTTCATCGGATGTTAATCCGGGAGCTTCAGGGTCAAATCCGGAGAATTTTACCCTGTATAATGGAAATGTGTTTTTCAGAGCAGATAACGGAGCAAACGGTGTCGAGCTGATGATGTATGACGGAACTACTGTTTCTCTGGTGCAGGATATTGAGGCAGGAGCAGCAGGTTCAAATCCTTCCATGCTTATGGTTGTTAACCAGCAATTGATTTTTTCAGCAATGAGCACCAGTGAAGGTAATGAATTGTATTCGTACGATGGCAACAGTGTTCAATTGCATTCGATTAATCCCGGGGCAGGAGATGCTAATCCAATGGATTTGGTTGCCATGGGAGATGTTCTGTTTTTTAGCGCAGATGATGGAACAAACGGTAACGAGTTGTTCATGATGTGTGTAGTAAATACATCGGTTACATTTCAGGATGGAATCCTAACATCGGAAGCAACCGGAGTATCTTATCAGTGGGTGGATTGTAACAACGGATATGCAGAAATTTCAGGAGAGACGAATCAGACGTTTACGCCATCTTCAAATGGAAGTTATGCGGTGGTTGTAACCTCCTCTTCGTTTGCTTGTCCGGATACGTCAGCGTGTGTAGTTATTACTAATCTGGGAATTACAGATCAGGAAGAAGACCAATGGGTAGTTTATCCGAATCCGGTTAACGACCGCTTGTTTATTGATGCAAATGTAGCGATCTCGTCTGTGCACCTGACCGCTTTAAATGGACAACAAATTCAGGTGGAAATGAACGCTGATAACAGTATTGATGTCAGAGAGCTGGCTCCGGGAGTATATTTTGTAAACCTTTCTACAGAAGAAGGTGTTCTAAGAAAACGAATTATCAAACACTAGGTTTTAGATTGCTAGTACAAGTAAGGTCGGGTAGCGATACCCGGCCTTTTTGTTGCAGTACGTTTTATTTTCTTTTTAGTTCATCTAATGTCTTTCCCTCTTTATTCTTCCAATCTTTCCATCCGTTTGAACTACGTGCCAGAATGGTAGAGGCAGCCGCGCTGGGGGATTTAAAAATATAATCTTCCTGAAATTCTAAAACACCATTTTTATCGACCAGTATTTCATCTTCAATCATAGAATCCCGCATATTCTTTATCCATTCACCAACTGTTTTACTTGTTTCTTTGTTTGCCAAACTTCCTTTGTAAACCAGAAAACCATCATCCGTTAATTCTCCCCTGGCACTCGCTTCTTTTCCTTTACAGTAAAATAGCTCTTTCGAAGATTTCGCTTTGCGTTTTTCTTCAAATAGGGGGTATCCCAATGTTGCTAAAAGAATTTTTAACGTTTCGAAATTATCCAGTAGATCGTGCTCTCTGCTTTCCGGAATGGATGGTTTCTTTGAACCATTGTCATTATCTGTTTTGTAACGCCCGATTTTCGTAGCATGTTCCAGACAATAATGCTCTAAAAATTTACCATCTGTTTTCGTGTATTCGTTTGTTTTGGTAGTTACAACAATACAATGCGTCCAGAAATCTTTATTTCTATTGTGTAGTTGAATACGTTTGTAGCAATTTTCTCCTTCTCCTATATAGACTTTTGGGCTACTGCCGTCTTTATCTGTACCAAACAAAAAATAGATCCCGGTAAAATGGACCATGTCGCGTTCGGCTACTTCCTGCATCTTATTCCGCGGAAACAAAATAGCTTTTACCAGGCGATTCGTTATTTCAGCTTCCCGGATACTGGTAGGAGATCCGTCCGGGAGGAATATTTGTATGGTTTGAGGTTTCATATCTGTTTATTCAATTATAATCAGGCATTTCAGGAACGTAATTACAGGTTCTTAAAGCTCTTCAAAGGGTAAAAATAGAACTTTTCCTGCATTTTATATCCGATCTGCTGCGGTTTGTATCTGTCCCCCGGATAGAATGACTGCACCTTTGTACTACAAATTGTTACAAACTAAAAACAGAACAAATGAGTAAAACAATTTTGATTACAGGAGCTTCGTCCGGTTTTGGTAAAGGAACAGCGATAGGACTGGCAAAAAAAGGACATAGAGTGATAGCGGCCGTACACGTTGAGCCGTTGAAGACCATTTTGTTGGAAGAAGCAAAAAAGGAAAATGTAGAACTGGAAGTAATTGTACTGGATGTAACCAAAGCGAGTGACCGACAGTATGCTGCGGAAAGATACGATGTAGATGTATTGATGAGCAATGCCGGAGTGATGGAAACCGGTCCGGTAGCTGAAATTCCGATTGAAAATGTCCGTAGAAATTATGAAGTGAATGTATTTGCCCCTTTACAGTTGGTACAGGCTTTTCTTCCGAAAATGGTAAAGAAAGGAAAAGGAAAAGTCGTTTTCACTTCCTCGATGGGTGGGCTGATTACAGTTCCTTTTGCAGCGATCTATACTTCTACAAAACACGCTTTGGAAGGAATTGCAGAAGGACTGAAAGAAGAACTAACAGGTACCGGAGTAGAGATTTGTACGGTGAATCCGGGTGTGTTTGGTACAGGATTCAATGACCGGGGAGCGGAGACCTTGTTAAAATGGTGGAACCCCGAAGTATCACTGTCTAAGCCGGAAATTATTCAGGCATTTACTGATCCTACAGCACTGGAACAACAACTGGATCCACAGGTAATGATAGATGCAATGATCCGCGTCGCGGAAGAAGAAAACTCCCTGTTTCGGAATGTCATTCCGGAGGCCATCATTCCCTGGATTAAAGCCACACAGGAGCAAGCCTGGAAAGCTCGTACAAATGATATGTTAACAGTAAATCCGGATTCACATTAAAAACAGAAACAAATGCAGCACGAAAATATTCATATCTCTACAGATGTTATTATCAACGCACCCAGACAAATCGTTTGGCAGGTTCTGTCCGATCTCGAAAAATGGCCGGAGTGGACGAGTCTGATGCTTTCGGCAAAGGGGACGTTCAAAAAGAGGAGTCAATTAATACTGGAGTTTGTCAGCCCGGATGGGGGAAGTATTGTTTTTGAACGAACGATGTTTCTCTTCGAAGAAGGAAAAGTGTTCGGATGGACAGGAGATGCTTTTGCGGGATTAAAAGATTTTCATGTTTTTGAATTGGAGGATGCCGGAAATAGTAGAACACGACTGATACAATCCGACGGTTTACACGGAGCCGATATTCCGGGAGTGGAGGAAATCGAAAAACAAATGTTGGAAGGGTATAAGGTTTTTAACCAGGAGTTGAAACAACTGGTCGAATCAGGAATATAGAAAAATGAAAACAGCTCCCGAAATATATCGAGTCGGGAGCTGTTTTTTATAAAAAATCACAGAGGAAAAAGAAACATCTGTAAATCACTAAATTTGTAGTATGAGTCAGCCGGTTATTCATGTTAAAACCCTTTCGGAAGTACATGCTATGTTTGGATTGCCTAAACCGAAGCATCCGTTGATCTCCGTATTGCGACATGCAGATTTGCAATTGGATGAAAATTTCGGAGAGCAACGATTCAGTGCGGATATGTATATGATTTCACTGAAGGATAAACAGCAGGCAGAAATGCAGTATGGTCGGAATACCTACGATTTTCAGGAGGGAACGATGGTATTTATTGCACCGGATCAGGTGTTTGCTACCCGGGGAGCTGATTTTTCAGAAACCGGGGACGAATGGAGTATTTTGGTGCACAAGGATTTTATTACCCAGTCAGATCTGTGGAGCCAAATGAGCAACTATCACTTTTTTAAATACGAGTCTAACGAGGCACTTCACCTTTCGGATGAAGAGAAAAAATCGCTGACCGAAATCGTGCAGAAAATTGAACGGGAATACCATCAGCGTATTGATAAACATACGAATGAAATTATCAGCATTAATCTGGAATCATTACTGAAATATTGTCAGCGGTACTACGATCGGCAGTTTATCACCCGTAAGAGTATCAATAAAGGGTTTTTGGTGCGGTTTGAGAACTTTCTGAAGGATTATTTTGCCGATGATCTGGCAGAGAAAGGAATGCTGACCGTGGCTGCGTGTGGTAAGGCGCTGAATATGTCTGATCACTATATGAGTGACTTGTTAAAAGCCGAAACAGGGAAAAGTGCGAAGGAACACATTGATCTGTTTTTAATAGACAAGGCAAAGCAATTACTGTTGCAATCGGAACAAAGCATCAGCGAGATTGCCTATGAACTGGGTTTCAACTATCCGAATCACTTTAGTAAACTATTCAAATCTAAAACGGGACTGAGTCCGAGTGAATTTAGAAGTTATTCGTAAATAAGATATGATTTTTATAGGAAGAATCCGGACAGTTTGAACGTATTGGCTGACTTGAATATCGTTCTGCTATCTGAAGTTCCATTTCACTGGATTTCTTAGAACAATAAATTGTTCTGTTAAGGCGTTACTTTGTTGATAATCAAATTGTATTGCCTTATGAAGCTCTTTGTCATTCCTTTTGTGCTATTTATGCTTTTTTCCTGTAAACAAAAATGTGATGATCCTAAAGCCACCAATACCGGTTTTAAGCAGGAGTGTACTTATCCCGGAAAAGGTCTTATCTATGAATATTCGTTAGATGCAATACCCGGATTGGATAGCACGGGTAATCCCTGGCCTGAAGAAGATCTGTATTATACCTTAACCGATTCGAACCAGGACCTTGTATTTGTTTCAGATACTTTTGCCAATTCGAATATTCCACATGTTGAAAACCTTACAACGGATCCGATAGTGGTAATGACCTATAACACAACCGAAGACTGGAAAATTCATTTGTACGGTTCCGTTTCCGGACTGATCGATTCTCTTGTGTTTGATTATAAGGACTATATGTTCGGTGGTAACGCTCAGGAACTTTATCCGGAAAACCTCCAATTGGAGAAGAACGGATTCCGGTACCATTTTGTTATCGATTGGTATTCCAGTTTTTTACAGTGATGGGGATGGTGTGTGTTTATGAAGGTTTATTTTATCGTCCTGATATTTCTTCTCAAACTGTTCGGATAATAGTCTTAAATAGATCTTAATCTTATTGTATTTTAGTTTATTAGTTCTATAATTGCGTTAAATAATAATAATCACACATCGTTAAATAATAAAGATAAAACAACGCTAAACAATATAGCCCTGCCAGCATTCAAGAAGTAGTAAAAAAGCTGTAAAAAAGGCAGACATTAAGAAAAAAGTCACACTTCATCGGTTACGGCATAGCTATGCTACCCATTTATTGGAAAGTGGTACAGATCTTCGCTTTATTCAGGAATTACTAGGACATAGCAGTTCAAAGACAACCGAGATTACACGCGATTGATTAATAGATACATACAACGAATAAAAAGTCCGTTTGATGATTTGTAAATCAAAAACATTTCATTAATTTTCACAATGTAATATTCAGTAAAACTGTACAATATTTCCATATTGTAGATGATAGTGTATGATTAAATTGGATGTATAAACTAGTTATAGGTAATAATGAAGAGAACCCGAAAAATACGTGGTAACAAAAGAAAGTTCAGAAAGATTGAGCAGTGGGTTTCAATGAATAAAGAACTCGATCTTGATGAACTTGACAATTACAAAAGGGAATATTGCAAAGTCAGGATTATCCCTTGGGGAACTCGAATATCATTGACAAATTCCATTTTTCCTGAGCCTTATGGGCAATTAAAACAGGAAATTATTAAAGGATTAGTTGATATTTACGATTGTTGGAAAAAGAAACTTGATAAATTAGACAAGCCATACTATCTGAAAATATGGCTGTGCATACCACATATTTCAAAATCACAAGTTGTGTGTGCTATTGATGATCAAATAGATTTTTATCAGAATACATTCTTTAATCCTAAGGACTATAAAAAACTTAATTGCAATCAATTCGGTTCAATAGGTCGACAGATTTCTGAATTTGAATGGGAACATAGGATAGATGAAGATTTTATTTTTGAATCTGACTTTGAATCTGACCTTGACAATGATTATTTAAAATATTTGAATGATAAAAAGAAAAAGGCTCAACGAATTTCTGAACTTAATTTTGAATTCAAAGAAGGTGTAAAGGATATTGCTTATGGATTCAAAGTTGGAGATCTCTGGTTGGGTTCTCGTTGAATAGATGCCTATAACAGCAAATAAACGCAACCGCCAAAAGCACTATATTTAAAAGGCGGTAGCGCCTATTTGCAAACCGTTGTGTGCAAGCTTAAAAAACGAACTGCAATGAAGATAATTTTATCATTTTTACTATTAACTCTTTCTGCGTGCGGACAGAATAACTCAAAGACATTTTCGGAAAAGCATCCAATACAGATTGACTCAGTAGAGAATATTTATATAAAAAAGTCATCGATTGATAAGGATTCAATTAAGCTAAATGATTTACAAAAAGAAGCTTTTATTGAAAAATGGAACAATTCGGAATCGGTAGGATTGTATAATTACTTACCTGAATTTTGGATAATATTAAAAGAAAAAGACGGTTCGATTAGAAAGTTCAGGACAAATAACGATAAGATAAAGGAAAACAATGATTGGTCATTTTCTATCGGAGATACAGCATTTATAAATTCAATATGGAAATCAAATAACCTTTTTCCAAGACCAGAACAATATGACCCAATTACGTTTATTAATTCAGTTTCAAGAATTGTAAACTCGGACAATAAAACATTGATTCCATGCATGACTATGCTTGATGAATTTCCAGTTGACTGGGTAAAGAAAGAACATATTGATACTTTGATAACTATGTTGGACTCAAAAGATTCTTGTGGCTGTTTCTTGAATCCACTTTCATCGTATATTCCGACTGGATTTGCAGAAAAAGGTGCGTATGCAGCAATTTTTATAAAAGCATATAAAGACAAACAAGCTGTTTTATTTGGGTTATATGCTTGTCCAAAGATTGATAAGGAACTAAATGAAGAATTAATAAATTGGTGGAATAGAACTACGGATGAATAAAAGCCAGTACACAACAATGTATAAAAATAATAGCCGAGACAGTAGTAAATTCACAGGTTGTAGCCCGCTTCAACTTTCTTGTAACTTGACAGGAAAGTGCAACGCAATCGGCTACTATTCTTATAATCAACGTTATCCTCAATAATGAAGAACATATTTTTAATCATATCAATGACATTAATCAGTTCAAGTTTGTTTGGACAAGTTTGGAGCTATCCACCGGAGGTTTTATATATCCATAAAGAATATAGTGCCATTAAAAATGGATGGTGTTAGAACCTTTCGAGCTTGGAGGAGAGAAATATCTGCAAGTGATAGTTTAAGTGAATTTGAATTGACAATAACAAAAGAATTTGATTCGCTCGGAAGAATAACCAATATTGTTAAAGATGAAGACACTGTTACCTATAGAAAATTTATTGAGGGATATTGGTCTGAAGGAGAGAAGGACGGTGAGACTTTTGAGCAAGTCCTGAAATTTGACGAGAATGGTAATATCGTATGTCGAAAATATGGTAACCAAATTGACTCTGTTGTCTATGATGATCTTAACCGACCGATAGCGAGGTACTCAAGTTACGAATCCTGTTTTTGGGTTTATGAAAATGGTCATTTGATTTCATACATCAAGAAAAATGACGGTGAAATTTTTGAAGAAACAAAATACTATCATGATACGTTGAATTCAAATTTATCATATAAAACATGTAGCTATTCAAAAATTGGAGATAAAACCGTTCAATCTTGTGATTCAACATTTGCGAGGCTTAATCAAATTGATGAGCCTAGTTACGTTTTAAATATTGATTATGGTTGGAATGAAGCTGACACAATAATTATGACTGTTGAATATGATGAATACTTCAATGTGATTGGTGGAATGTTCGGTTGCCAAAGAATTGAATTTAAATGCGATAATGCAGGATATCGAATTTACTCAAGACAATATGATTGTTATAACAAATTAATCCATGAAGAAAAGTTTGAGTCGAATTTTAATATGAGGATAATATCAACTAAAAGCCACGGGCTGAACAACCACACCCTAGAAGCCCGCATCTCCTAGTTGAGAAAGGTTAGCGGTAATTATTCTGAGAGAATTAAAGATTAGCTTTATTTTCACTCATCTTTTTTAAGCCTTTCATCAATTGGTAACTCTATAAAATCAACAATCTCAACTTTTCCAAAGTCTTTATATAAAGGATTGAGTATTATGTTGGATTCCAAACCCACAATTGTAGAGGGAACCCGGAGGGCAAAGACATTCCTGTCTTTTGCTAGACTTGTAAAAACAGAAGTGGTTTTCGATGAATAAGGATATTGATTCCACCGCTCTGGAAGCTCTTTTAGTTCTTCAATTTTAAATTCATCTGGAAACTTAATTTTGGCAACTAAAATCTTGCTCGGCAAGTTCGTGATATTTTCGGAATGAACATAATACTCCAATAAAGCCAATGAAATATTTTCTGAACAATAAACCGCTCTAGTACCTATTTCATTCCATCTACCACCAACCTTTTCAGCTCCAATTCCTGATAAAGTGGAATTTTTATACTTCACATTAGCGACTCTATAAACTATCATTAGCTGTACACGTTATATTGAATTCTAACAATCTCATTTTCGACCATTTCAAACCCAAAGCTACTATCCAGCAAATCAAAAGGCTTCTTGCTTCCAAGCGCTCTAGATGGAGTCATAAGCCAATTCTTAAAGTCTTCCTTAGTATCAAAAACTTCATAACCTAATCCGAATAATCTGGCCAACTCGTAGATTCTTTCAGAAGTCTCTTTGCCGTATACACTTTTCTTTTGCATACTGCTTATTGATGCAGGCAGAATGTTCGCAAACTCTTTTTCAGTTGCCCCTAAATAAGAAATCAAATATTTCCAATCGGTTTTTTTGACTCCATTGCGAATACGGTCAATAAGTTCTAATTTATAACCCGGTGCGTCCTTGGCATGTACAACAACCCAAGCTGGTGAAAATTTATCCAAACTAGCAATTCCAGTTCTCTTTTGGCCTACACCTATATGCTTACCTCTCTCTTTCCTGCCTACTTCTCTTGATGTTTTTAATTTACCCATTATTGTATTTTTACTTGTGTTCTATTGTAAATATACAACTATTATTCCAGCAATCAAAGTATACTGCTAACATCGGCTATACTTCACCGCCGAAAGTGTTATATTTGTTAGGCGGCGAAAGCATAGCTCTAACCGTTATGTGTAATGACAATCAGTACTAAAATGAAGTGGATAAATACAATTTTCATCATGCTTTTATTTTACTCATGTAATAATGAGAATGAAAAAATGAGCCATTCAGATTTGGTTGACGATGATTGTATTTCTGATATCGTAAATAAAGATGATGTTGAAGAGGTAACGGAGGAAAATGAGCTTAAAGTAATTCTAGGTTCATTACAATTCAAACTAGAGAAAAAAGATCCAAAAGTTGTATATCTGAATACTCTAATTAATCCAACAAAAATCAATAAGGAAGTTAAATCAGGAAAATCAGATGAAGCTGAATATTTTGCCACCTATCTCGGACAAATTACACTAAACGAGAAAGATCTTCATGTATTTAAGCAGTTTTATACAATTCAGGCAGCAATTGAAAAACACGGATGTAGTGTAATTATTTTTATGGACAAACAGGGCGCTTCATATTACGATATGGAATTACCAGAATATTTACCTATTGATATGAAAAATGGCTCATTTAGATTTAAGCACAAAAACGATACATTGTTAATGAAAATTGAACACTTATCAGAAAACGATTTAATATTAAGAAATACACATAACACTCAGTAAGTAATATGGCGCACGAACTTATTGAAGAGAAAGCGCCACATCGCCTAGTGCGAAAACGTTATATGTAACCAAACACCAAGACTCAATTATTTCTTTTACATGAATCGCTATAAAATTATAACAATCCTCACTTTACTGATTCTCTACAATTGCGGTACTAGTAAAAATGGATCCAATTTAATTGAAACGAAATATTCCAATTTAATTCAAATAGATTCTAGTGGTATTTACAAAGGTTTAAAAGGAAATTTGTGGGGATTGGTTACGAAAGACAGCTCAGAACTCACCGAGTTTAAATATTCAGATATTGGAACATTTCAGAAAGGATTCGCTGCTTTTTCAATTTTTGATAATGGAGGCTATGGATTGTATAAAGGATATTTAGATTTAAAAGGAAATGAATTTATATATCCATATTTGAATTTTGAATCTTTAAATTGGAATATTTCAAATGCTCCAAAAGAGATTCCTGATAGTTCACATATTCTTGGGAAGCATTCGTATTTGAATTTCAACTGGACTTTACCATCAATGCTAAATCATAATCTTCAGGCTTTTATTCTTGAACCACAATCTTATGATGATTTAGGTAACTTGGACAAAATCTGTACTGGATACGGGATGTTGATATCAGGAGGAAATTTTTCAGGAGATTATATGTATGAAGAACCAGACAAATGGAATTCATTTAAACTGAATACTCTTTACAATATTATTGGAAATGAGAATTTAAGAGAACTAACATGGAAATGGGCATACCCTTATTACAAAGATGCTTTCAGTAAATTGAATCCATTTGTAAAACAAACATATCAAGACTGCTTCAAATATTTGAATGATCATATTGAAAATTTTAACAGAAAAAAATATGAAGAGTTTTTGATGAAAGATGAAAAGAATTTTGCCAAGTTTGACATTAATGGAAATATTGATAGTAAGCGAAAACTTAGTGCATTTGTCGATAGGTTGATTTTAGTTCATGAAGTAATCTCACCCGAAGATGCAAAAAGATGGATTAATAAAATTTATTCAGAAGTTAGACAATGGAAATAAGGCCACATATAACATCAACTAGAAGCCACAGGCTGAACAGCCGCAACCGTGAAGCCCGCGTCTCCTAGTTGAGAACCGTTATGCTTCACAACATGAACCAAGCAATAAAATGAAATTAAAAACCTTATCAATAACAGTAATTTATACATTGGTGCTCTTCGTAGGAATAGGTCAAGACACTCTGAAAATTGAAAAACTGATAAAATGGGAGGAAACTGAGTTTAATTTTAACAAATATCTCAAGCCAATATTAATTGAATTAAAAGACAAGCAACCTATAACAGGTTGGGTAAGAGTTGAATCTAAAAACAGGTTGTCAATACGCCATTACAGAAACGGAATAGAGGATGGTTATTCGGCAACCTATATAAAAAAAAGAGGTACTTACCATTTAAATGAAACAAGACTTTACACGCAAGGAGAAATAGAATTATCAGCTAATTTTTCATCCAAGAAACAACACCAAGATTCAAATTCATACTCTTGGGGGCTGACATCATTTAAAATTTGGAATCCTAATCCATTCGACAAAAAATTAATTTGTCGAGAAATAAAGAACATAGAGAAAAATGAAGTAATTGAATACAAATATTATCCTGAAACGAATAAGAAACTTAAGGTAAAATATCGCACGATGGATTCTGTCATTTTGATGAAAAAAAATATCGAGAATTTGGGAATGAAGTATTTTCCGAATATACTGAATGAGCGTACCGATTTTTTTTCATTTATTAGATATGATGGATACTATTTTTACAACCAGTGCGAAGACACAAATTGTTTGAATGGAACTTCTTTCGTAATTAAATTTTATCCCAATGGATCAATTCGGATGAAAAAAATGGACAAGATAACTAAAGACTATTATGATTGGGAATCCTGTAGCGAATACCAAATAAGTTTTTCTAATCCAATCAACACAACGGCTAATCACTTTAATTTAGTTGGGAAAGAAATCAATTCACATAGAGGGTATTTTATTCCAACTGGATTATTCATGGAGGTTCAAGAATATGGTTATGGACCGTATTTCCGACATTATTTATATTTTAAAAAAGAATAATACCGCTAACATGCGGTAAAAAATGGCGCATGATTATACTCGAGAAAAGCGCCACTTTTCCTACTGCAGAACCGTAAGTCAAAAAAGCTTACAAAACATTCAAAGTCCGTTTGATGATTTATAAATCAAAAACATTTCATTAATTTTCACAATGTAATATTCAGTAAAACTGTACAATATTTCCATATTGTAGACGATAGTGTATGGTTAAATTGGATGTATAAACTAGTTAGTGGCAACCTTTGGACACAGCACACTATACAGAAAAAGTATGACAACAGAACATATTGAACAAATATTTACCGACTATATTAAAACAGACAAAACGCAATATGCGATTTTGCTAAATGGTAGTTGGGGTTGTGGAAAGACATACTTTTGGAAATACACATTAGACAAACTTGCAAAGGACAGTAAGTTTAATACGATTTATTTGTCGCTAAATGGAATTAGCAAAATAGAAGACCTTGACCATCAGCTATTCATAAAGCTAATACCTTTCATTAGCAATCAAGAAAACAACATAATAAAAAATGCGACAAAGTTTTTGGGTAATGCGTTAAACAAACTAAGCAGCCATTATCTTAACGCTAGTTTATCAGCCATTTTCAAAGGCGTAAGCATTGACACTTTTAATTTTTCAAAATACATAGTTTGTTTTGACGACTTGGAACGTTGCCAAATTCCTGTAAAAGAGGTTTTAGGTTTCATCAATAATTTAGTTGAACATAAAAACTTGAAAACAATAATTCTTGCTCACGAGCCAGAAATTGACAAGGCAAACGGATACGAAAGAATTAAAGAAAAAGTAGTTGGTCGTGATTTAAAATTTGAGCTTGACATTGCTTCAACTTTGCCTAACCTCTTTGACAAATATAGCACCAACACAGACTTTCATAATTTCTTGATGGCTCAAAAAAATGTCATTACAGAAGTATTAATTGAATATAAACAAGATAACCTTAGAATAATCACTTTCTATTTGGACACATTGGAAAGAGTTTTTCCTGCATTTAAAAATATCGAAACAGCATATATTCAAGAAATAATTCTGTTTTCCGCAATTATTACAATTGAATATAAAAGTGGCGGATTTTCTTCTGCGGATTACAATAATTTTAAAGGTATTGACATTATTGACGAACACTACTATTCTTTATACATTGCAAGGACAATAAGGAAATCAGAGAAAGAGGAAAAAGAAAGAGATAAACCTTATGCCGAAACTTTTTATGAGAAGTATTTAGACAAAAAAGTAAAAGAATATTTCTTCTATCCGTCAATATATTCATATATTCTGTCAGGTTATTTTGACCAAACAAAATTAGAAAATGAGATTAAAAAACGTTATCCTGAAGTCATTTCAAAAGAAATTCAAGATTTCAGAACGTTACTTCACTACAAATTTCGTGAACTATCAGACGAAGATTTTGCAAGGCTTACAAAAGACGTTTTACAATACGCTAAAGAGGGCAAGTATTCCATTTACGATTACGTTCAAATTGCAAACTTCTTTTACTTTTTCTCTAAAAACAACCTTATTACTGAAAGCAAAGAGGACATTGATAAAATAATCAATGACGGGCTTGATATTGCTAAATCACGAAAACAAATCAATGACAAAGTTCTTGAAAATCTTTTACATTTTGGGGACGAAAACCCTGACGTAACTGTAATAAAGAAACTTATTAAAGAAATCCATAACGAAATAAAAAAAGAGGAATACGTTGCAAACAGCAACGAACTTATTGACTGTTTAACAAACAAAGACGAGTTTGTGTTAGCAGAAATTTTTGAAAAGCATAAATTCTCAAAAGAGCTTTTTCAATACACAGACGACAAACTTTTACTTGATACAATTTTAAAAATTTCCAATAAGCAGTTATTCAATTTTACAGAGTTACTGCGACATCGTTACGAAATTAGCAACATTGGAGAGTTTTTGTTTGAGGATACAGACTGTTTGAATAAATTAAAGACAAGGTTATCGGACTACCTTGACAAAAATGAAAACATTGAGCAGCCAAGAAAATTCTTGTTCGCCACATTAGAAACGACTTTAATGTTGACAATTCAACACCTAAATGACACGAGAAAAAAATAAGGCAGCCACTAACAGGCGTTTGGCTCAATGGCCGGTGAAGTGGTTAATTGAACACTCTACCTCGCATCAACTTTTGTGGTGTATTGACAGTTTTGTGCTTCGAAACCCGCCACTGCGCCAAGCGCCAAACCGTTGGTGGCAAGGCTAACTGACACTTCACAGACAGACAAATTCAAAATAAACGAAGAATGAAAATAGTTTTTATAATAATCGGACTGATAGTTTTAGCAATTGTAGTTTTTGCTGTTTACAGACTTGTAACTGTTAAACGACAGAACAACAAACTCAACGCAGAACGTTTTGATAGAGTTAAAGAACTCTACGACAAACTTGAAAGTGGACAAGAAATTACAGAAAATGATGTTTTGCCATTTGCGAAAAACATATTAACCAGACAGACAGCATTTCAACTTTTAGCAGACCACAACAAGACAAATCTTTTTCCGAAGGAGTTCAATAATTTAATTTCAGGTGCTGAAAGTAATCTTGCAAATTGGTTAGAGTTTCCGACTGAACTTGATGCTTGCCCTGACGAAATTGAACATATTAAACGTGTAACCTTTGACTTTGACGGACAAAATAACTTTGTTCACTATGAAGTTTTTAAATGGAGAGTGAGCGAACCGCATTGGGCTGCAAAAGACGGATGGTTTTTAGGTGTAGTTGGACCATATTTTGACGACAGCAAACCTTACGATTTTCCGCAAGCGACTTTTAGCAGAATAAGTAGTACGTTAGACAAAGTAACGCCAGACGAAGAAGCAAAATGGGTGCACGAAAACATATCAATGAGACGATGAAAGGAAGCCCAGCCACCAACACGGGTTTTGCGTCAGGCGGGCTGACGTGCAAAATTGGAGCCTTGTACTTCTAATGAACTTTAGTAATAAATTGAAACTTTGTGCTCCGAAACCCGCCCGAACGCAAAGCCCTAAAACGTTATGTACAATAAAATGAAGAAGCTTATACTCTTCCTGTTAATTTGCAATTGCAGTTCGTCGTACTCGCAAGACTCGCTATATGTTGGAAAAAGTTTTGTTTTACCTGAAGTCCGTTATCCGGTTTGTATAAGTTGGGGAGAAGAATGGGCAGAAAAGCAATTTCAAGAAGAGTATTCTTCTGTTTTTGATAGCATTTCTCAATTTCTAAAATCGAATAACAAAATCAAGTTTGAAATTCGATTTTACACTGATTCAAGAGGTAGTGATTCTGCAAACTTGGTTCTGTCTCAAAGAAACGCTGATGACTGGTACAGCAGACTCGTAAAACGAGGTGTTGATTCTTCACAGTTAAAATCAATAGGATTTGGTGAGTCAACCCCAAGAACAGTTTGGGTAAAAGATAATATTTACTATTTGGATAAATCCAAAGATGTTCAAGCTTTGCCCGTTGTATTAACAGAACACTACATCAATACATTTCGAAAAACAGATAAAAGAAGGTATGAAATGCTCCATCAACTAAACAGAAGAGAAGAGCTCGTCATTACTTCGATTGAAAAATAAATGTACATAACAGCAAATAAACAAAAACGCCAAAAGTATTATATTCGAGAAGGCACCTTTGCCTAGTTCAGAACCGTTATAGAGAATGAAGAGCATAATAACCGTATTGACAATAATTTTTGTGAGTAATTGTTATTCACAGAATGAAGAATTTTGGTTCCCGAAAGGGATGCCGATTAATCCAGTGGATAATAGATTAAAAAATTTAGGTGTAAATCAAATTGAAATATTTACCATAATCAAAGAGGACACAATAGATAAAAAAAATAAGGTTAATCAAATAATATTTATGGATTACCTTTTTAAATACGATTCCATTTCCCGTCTTTCCAGAATAATGTACAATTTCAGCGAATCCTTAGATTATGAAATGTTACCTAATTCTAAAACTGTTTCTATAAAGGCACATTTAGATACCAACTTTGTTCATTCATTGATATATGCGAGTGACACGATTTTGTTTAGCTCATGGATTAATTATTATCAATATGATGGCATCCAATTAAGAAATATAGAAATAGGTCGACCACAAAGAATTGAAGATGGGGTATTTATTAGAGAAAAAATAATTGTGAATAGCAGAATTGAATCTATCCACGAAGGAGGTTTATTAAAAGAAGAGAAAGTTTATCACGACAATCAATTGTTCGCTACGAAGAATTATGAATATGTTACACTTGAAAAAAATGACAAACAATATCAATTTCTCACAAAAATTATAATGAATTTCCACAATGATAATTATACAACTGAGCAAATAATAAGATACTCTCTATAACATCAACTAAAAGCCACGGGCTGAACAATCACAACCGAGAAGCCCGCATCTCCTAGTTGAGAACCGTTAGCTTGCATTTGAAATGACACTAATCCTAGACGATACAAAACAACTTGAATTTCACACTGACATGGGTGAAATAATCAAACCAATCAAGGAAGAACTGAAATCGTTGAATTGGATTTTAACGAATCAAGAGTACACTTTGCTCGATTACAAAGAAAAAGGAGTAGTGGAGAAACTTGACCATGAATCAGAAATAATTCACTTTGACGGACAGGAACTCTTGGAGATTTTAGAAAGCCGACAAATCCAATTCATTTGGGGAGTATTCTGCGCGACCAAGAAAAGAATTCTGAAACTTGACCAAGACCAAATACCCTACGCTGACATGAATAGTGAAATTTGGACAAGTCCTGACAAATTTCTACTCCCTGACTCTGAAATTGAAATCATCTGTTTTGACAGTTCTTACACGATTATAAAATTTAAAGACAAAGAATTAGAAGAGCGTTGGAGAATTAAATTTACTGACGCGAAAAAATTAAAAAAGAAAAACGCAAGCTAACACAGCATATAGCTTATGGCGGGTAAACGGCTACCAGTAAGGTTTTCGCTTCAAAGCCAGCTTTGGTTTTGGGGAAAGGAAAGTTCTTCGAAACCGTCACAAGCCATATGTAAACCGTTATGGGCAAGTAAAAAATAAAATTGGAGACCAGAAACCATATAAAACGGGGCGACACTGAAAAGCCATATGAGTAGGGAATTAAATATTATAATAGTATGGGATATGTAAGAAACGACTTTGGAACACTATCAAATGTCAAAAAAGATTATTCATTTGTAAAAATTACAAACACGAATGGAGAAGTGAGGAAAATGAGTCTAAAAAAATATAAGGACTCTGCTGAAGAAGTTTATTCAAAGGCACAAAATCTTATCGGAAAAGAAGTTAGTATCTTAACTAGTCAGAACACTTCTGATTGGAGTTCATCTGAATGGTTTAGCGATATTTTTGAGAAATAAGAATCTGAAATTCTGAAATAATATGAAGATTAACATCAAAATACATAGAGAACGTAAAAATGACAACTCATTTCACAACGGAATAATTGAGTTTGAAAACGGCTTACAAATTCCTTTTCAAGTTTCAGATGATAAATTGAAAGAAATTCATTACGAACAATTATTAAAAGACTCTCAACTTGCTAATGGACAAAATGTTTATCAAGCGACATTTGAATTAACAAGCGACTAAAAACCAGCCCATAACAAAGGCTATACGTAATGCGGGTTTCAGTGCAAACTGAAAGGTCTGTGCTTTCTATCCGCCAAAACTTCGTTTTGACGTTTTTGTTGGGTAAATTTAAAACGAAAAAACAAAGTTTTGGCTACCGTATGTGCTAAACTGAAAGTGAAGTACTTCGAAATCCCCACGTTTCTTAGCCAAACCGTTATCCTCAATTAGAATGGAAG
>NZ_BAAAFH010000022.1:103858-247627 GCF_039523435.1 Wandonia haliotis | reverse complement strand
AAATTCAAAGGTTGGAATGATTGGAATCCGAAATTTGAACCCGAATTAGTAAGAATAGGGAAAATTGAACAAGATCTAAATAGGAAGTCTCCAAAAGAATATTGGGGAGAACAAGCTCCCATTTTGCTTAACGAATATCCTTATTGGAATTGTGAAATTCATCAATGCCCTAAGTGTAATCGACCTTTCTTCTTTTACAATGAAGATGGCGGTCACGGAAGCCAAAAAAGATATCGTTTGATTCAAAAAGAACTAATTGACATTGAAAGCATTAAACCAACTCAAAATTGTCAGATAATTTCAAATCCATATAAATACACAATTTACAAAAAAACGGACTTGACGTTTGAACTTTCAATCTGTAAACCAGTTGCTTTGGGAGTCGACATATACCATATAATGACTGATAACGAAGTGAAATCATTTAAAGAAATTGGAATCAGTGCCTTAGAAAATAGAATGAAAGATATGGATGAAAATTACTCGGATTATCGAGTTGTTTCGTGGAGATAGAAAAAAGAGGATAACAATAAACCAAGGTAAAATCCAAGAAAAAATTCAATTATTTTTTCAACAATACGGGATTTACACTTCGGTAATTTTCATCATAAACCAATCCTGATTTTGCTATCATTTCATTAAAAACGATACTATTACTTCATGCGTCATAAGATTGAACATATACGGATCAGATGTATTTGAAATGTTTCCGGCATAACCAATTCGGAACCTGCCTTTTATATCATAGCTAATCATTGAATTATTACGTCAATATTACAAACTCTTCAAGCCAAGAAAAGGCTATTTGAAGGGCAAACCCCAGGGAAACAATATAGCCCTATCAGCATTCAAGAAGTAGTAAAAAAAGCTGTAAGAAAGGCAGGCATTAAGAAAAAAGTCACACTTCATTGGTTACGGCGTAGCTATGCTACCCATTTATTGGAAAGCGGAACTGATCTTCGCTATATACAGGAATTGCTGGGTCACAGCAGTTCAAAGACAATCGATATTTACATGTGATTGATTAATAGAGGTATACAACGAATAAAAAGTCCGTTTGATGATTTGTAAATCAAAAACATTTCATTAATTTTCACAATGTAATATTCAGTAAAACTGTACAATATTTCCATATTGTAGACGATAATGTATGGTTAAATTGGATGTATAAACTAGTTGTGTGTAACTATGTCCACAAATCAGCAACAATGGAAAAAATAAAAGCAACAATTGAATCAACGATAAAAGAAAGAATGAAAAGTCCGTTCTATGGAACTTTCATTATTAGTTGGATCATCTGTAACTGGAAAATTTTTGTTGTATTGTTTTTTGTTAGTTCAAAAGATCTTGAGTCTAACAAATTGGATTTTATAAGCAATAAATTGATTAGCCCACTTTACGGATTCACTTACCCACTTGGGGCTACGATTTTGTTAATTCTCATAATTCCGTGGATTAATGAAGTTGCTTTTAAGATAAAGTTATTCTTCGAGGAAAGAATGCGTTCTCATGAACATAAAGCATCAATGAAAAATTTCTTCAAACATCACTTTCATAAATTATTTGATAAAGTAGCATATATAACTACACGTTCTGTTGACGTTGACACTGTGTTTCAAAACAACTCTGAATTGAATGAAAATGTCATCAATTTTTATATCGCGTATGGTCTTATTGAGATAAAATCAAGTTTACCATATTTAACGGAAAAAGGGAAAATATTTCTAACCGAATATTACGAGAATTATCATTCTGAAAAAGAAAATACATATAACATGTACTAAACAAAATGGCGCACAATTACATTCGAGAAAAGCGCCACATTGCCTAGTACAGAACCGTTATATGCAATTAAGAGCATCATGAAAAGAAGTACAATAATTTTAATAATAGCTATGTCCGCAATTACTTTTGTTCGATGTAAAGGCAGTTCGAAAGTCAGAACCCTCTGTGCTGATCATTCTGAATGGCGAGACAATGATGGACCGGACTCGTGCTCATATTTTTCTAAGGCTGAAACCTGTGAGAATATTATTGGAAAACTAAACGTTAGGTCTCGCTTACACAAAGGAACGTTGGAAAATGGTGTATTTGAAGGAGGAATGTCAAGCAGGTGGCTCCAGATAGAAGAAAATTCAATTACCTATTATGCGCCAGATGGAAAAGTTGCGGATGAAGGAAGTTGTAGTTGTTCAGATGGAGTACTGAAAATAGACTGGGAAAAAGGAGATAATTTACCCGAAGAGGCTGACATTTACTTCAACTCGGAAAACTTTGTTGAATTGAGATATTACGATTATCCTTTTTCCTTCAGCACCTTTAAGTATGACACTTTACAACCTAAAAACAATCCTACGAAAATTATCGGAACACTTGAATGAATGCATATAACAGCACCTACGAACCATACGGAACTTATGCTTCGAAAAGTCACGCTAGGATTAGGAAATCATTCGTAACTTCGAGAAAACATTTGCAGTAACGAAACCGCACGGTGCGTAGCTGCGAGCCGTTATGTACAATGAAGATGAAACGTAAATCATACTCTGTAGATAAAGAAAGTCGAACACTTATTCATGAGGAATCTTATGATGAAAATGGGAATGTGGTTCACTCAATTGATTATCGGGAATCACCACCGGTTGAACAAAATTTTGAATATCATTCAGATGGTAACTTGATTCGTCAAAGTGAAACTCAAGGTGGAATTGAAAACAGCTCTCAAATTTTTGAATATGATGCTGAAGGTGATATTATTGACGAAAAACTTAGCATTGGCGGCGCACTGTATGAGCAAACTTCACTAGTAAAATCTGATTCTGGATTTATAAGAACTATGATTCAAGATAATGAAGAGGTAGAAAGGTTAGAAAAAATCATCGATGGGGACAACTGGAACAACAAGTTTTATCGTTTCAAAGAATTATTGGAGAGTCAAGAATACACATTTGATGCAAAGAACAATTCAGGAGAAACGATAATTAAAGGTTTCGAGCATGATTTCAAAGTTGTAATCAAGGAAAAATACAACAGCAAAAACGAAATAATTCTAAAAGAAGAGTTTCACGAAAATGGTACGCTCTTGACTTCCACTGAAATCGAAATTGAAAATGGATTAACATTGAAAGAATCGATAAAAGATTTCTCAAATGGTGAAATCTATTATGAACGAATATTTGAATACGACAAGAATGAAAATATCATAAATTTTGAAGTCAGATCTTCAACTGGTGCCCTTCATTCTTTTCATAAGCGGAAATTTGATAATGAAAATAAATTAATAGAAGAATCAGGATTTACAAATGGATATTTTAGTGGGATTGATGGCGTTCATAAAAATCATGACCGTTTTCATATTATCCACGAGTATGAAGAATGTACATAACACGCAGCAAGCAAAATGGCGCACAATAACACTCGAAAGAAAGCGCCACATCGCCTACTGCAAAACGTTAGCAGCAATACCCAAAATACGTCATTAAAAAGAGATTTAAGATTCTATCAAGACAACTTGATTCCAATAGATAGTTTCTCTTCTGACTTTTTGCCTAAAGTGAATAATATATGATGGTATTGATAAATTTTTTCTGGTTATTATAAAACTAGCGGACTTGAAATGTCTGAAGAATAAAAGATACTTCTTTAGAGAATCTTTGTACATCATTAAAAGGTGTATCAATATATCATTAATTAAACGTGTAGTAAAGTAAAGCTGCCAACAATAAACCATGGTAAAATCCAATAAAAAATTCAACTATTTTTTCAACAATACGGGATTTACACTTCGGTAATTTTCATCATAAACCAATCCTGATTTTGCTATCATTTCATTAAAAACGATACTATTACTTCATGCGTCATAAGATTGAACATATACGGATCAGGTGTATTTGAAATGTTTCCGGCATAACCAATTCGGAACATACCTTTTATATCATAGCCAATCATTGGAGAAATTGTAAAAGAATGAGTGGAAAAAGCGTTCTTGAGAAAAGCATTTTTTACACCTACACCAAACCAAAGGTTTTTCTTCCACGAAGCCAATAGTTGAATAGTTGTAGAGAGTGTAGCCCAATCGGTTGCCAGTTGAATCCGAGGGGTTAAATCCCAATACTCACTCAACTTGAAACGGTAATCTACAAACCACCAAAAATGAGGATCAAGGGTGTAATTTTTAGTTGAATTATCCGATCTGAATGTCGGATTATTCCATTGTGTTACGCTTATTCCAGTATTCCACTTTTCATGGCGCAAAGCGATTCCAAAATCTGAAGTGAAAACGGGGTTATAATCCGGGTTAGGAACCGGAGACGCAAAAGTCAGATCAGAATAATTACGATTTAATGTGTTGATCCCACCGGAAACACCAATTGAAAGAAAAAGCGATTTAATCGGAATATGATAAGCATAGGAAAGTGACACAGTGTTTCTTTTTTGATATCCTAAAGCATCATAGCGATAATTGATTCCGATTCCACTATTAATTTTATCTATTTTGTAAGAATAATTCGTCCAAAAAGTTGTTTGACGTGGAAGATTCAGAGGCGTTTTCTTAATCCAATAATCCCTCCATAGTATATTCGCAGCATGTTTATAAACCGCACCAGTCATTCCGGGATTTGTTTGCGTGAGATTTCCCTCCCTAAAAAAAGTCGAGAGAGGTTCCTGCTGAGCTGAAAGCTGTGTACTCAGTACTAAAAATGTAAACACCCCGATTATTTTATCTCTTGTATTCATAGGTAGTGATTTTACTATTTTTTGCCAGGCTCTTAACAGTTGACATTTCTCAGTGTACAACCTGCAAAAAGCCTGATTTTTCGATCATTGAACCATTATAGGTTTCAAACGTGATGTGGTAGTAATAGGTCCCATCTGTAACATGATCTCCTGTTTGTGTAGTGCCGTCCCATAAAGCAGTATTGTTCCAACTGAATACAGAAGCCTGAGGTACGGTTACCTGTCCCTCTTTTACCAAATTGCCCCAACGATTGACAATCCCATAGCTGAAAGAAACCGCATTTTTATACTCAATTGTAAAAAGATCATTTATGCCATCGTTATTGGCTGTAATTATATTAGGGATTTCAGTTAGTACGGCACAGTTTTCGCTCTTTTCTACAATCATGGTGTCAAAAAAAACACCACATTCTGTAGTCATTTCAAGTAGGTACGTTCCTTCTTCTTTAACAAAGATAGCCGAAGTAGTATCTCCTGTATTCCATAAATAAGAAATCCCACACGTGTTTAGTGGATTTATCTCAAACGGTGCGTAATCACAGAGGTCTATGTGTTTGGGAAGCTGAATAGTTTCTTTTCCGCAAATGGTAATACATTGGGTAGATGTAATTGCAATCCCATTCTGAAATACTGTCGCTTCTACTGTCCATTCTCCTGCATGCGGAAAAACGAATGAAGCCGTATCTCCCTGTTCCGACATATTTAAGTCCGGAACATGCCAATGTATAGAGTCAATGCCTGTATAACCGTTTTCCAGAAAAAAATCAATAGAGGTATTCGCGCAAGTACCTGAAAAACTGAAATCACTAGGTTTATGATTAAAATGATACGCAGCCATATAAGGCAGATTCATATAGTTCTTATTAATACCGGGGTGATTGATTGTAATAGCATGGGGTATATAATCACATGCCAACCCCGAAAGATTCGGGGATGCAATAGAAGCAATATGAGACACAGCATCCGCATTGGATGTAAGTTGGAATGTACCACTTCCGTAAGCCCCCCAACTTGTGGGCTGTATATTTACTTCATTTTCAGGGTAGTTAAAACAATAAATCTTCCCGTCCATACCTCTCTGCATGTGAGAGCCGCTTTTATAAGGAAGTAAGTGTGTTAAAGTGTTAGTATGTAAATTGTATTGTTTCTCATTAATATACAAAAGTGAATCATTGGGGGAATATTCAATACCGTAACCATGGTCTAATTGCATATTGATCTGTTTTTTAAGACTAACCATACCTGTTTTTGAATCAAAATTGCATAATACTAAGGTGTTTGCTTCCGCAAATGCTATTTCATCACCTGCATTATTAATCTTCATCTCTCCAAAGAATAAACAAACTGCCTCTACACTTGATTTGACAGGTGAAGGGTTTATTCCGTGTTCTGTCACGAGGTAACTAAGAAATTCTAATGTGTAATCGGATGTAGTAACAGTCTTATATTTTATAACAATCAGCCAATAATCCCGGTTATTACAATGCCTGGTCACTGCCATTTTTTCGGTCAGTGTATCTCTGATCAGCAAATTTTGCTTAGAAATAACATCTCCAATACCACCGTTTAACGTTTGGTCAAGAACAGAGTAGCTTAGCATTCCGTTTGCAGATAGAGAAACTAAATAATACTGATTTTCATTATTGGGCGTATTGATAAAAATACTGCCTTGCGTTACTGTTCTTAGACTACTTAAACTCGCAGGAGATAAGTCATTTCCGTTTGGTAATACATTTCCGTCTGCTCCCCATACAATCTCTCCGTCCGAATAAAATAACAGATTCCCTGTTGCGTCCGAAATACAGGTTCCAGATTCTGCAAAATCAGCATTTGAAATAGTGCCAGTCAAAACAGCTCCTCCTCCCGAAAAATCTACCAGTGAATTAGGACTAACAACCCATTTATCGGCTTCGCCCTGTGAAAAGGCGAAGCCGACAACCAATACGAATAAGATAGTATATGTAAATCTCATTGTCGTTAATAAACGGGTATTGTACAAAGATATTATCTTAATACAGTTACATGACTAATACATCCGCTTAAACGTTTTATACAGAAAAGACCTAAGAACCATTGGACACAGGCATTAACCTCACTACCGTCCAAACACACTCTTTCGAAGTGATCTGTTCCACAATACTGCATTTCCAGCGTGTAATTGTACACCCCGTCTTGTACTCCAAGACCATTGTATGTACCATCCCAAAAAATATCACCTTGCATAACATTTTCATGAGGAAGTCTTCCTGCATCTGCTTTGGAAATGGTTTTATAATTTTCACCCCATCTATCCCAGAGTCTCAACCGAAAATCAACAATATCGTATGCAGGTCCTTCTCCCACATTTTCAGGCGCATCAGGACCAAATTCCAATATGCGGAAGACATTGTTGTATGTTCCTCCATCGGGGGTAAAGGTATTCGGGGCTATCAGTCCATGTCCTCCCGGTCGATAGTACAATTGCATACTTTGAGAACTTGTAGAACCTGTGAACTCACATGCCAAATTGTTGTACGATGCGGTTAAGATCCCATCTGCATTAGGAGCGTGTATCGTTTTACCGGAACCTATGAATGTTGAAGTACCTCCTGTCGGCTGAAAATGCCATTGTATATCGGAATAATCTACCAGTCCGATCAATGCTTCAAATGCGGGGTCAGGAATACAGTGTGGCACAGAAATACTTGCAGTAACGTATGGCTGCTTATCACATAACTTATATTCAGATGTTAAATTGATAGTGATTGTATTAGGGAGAAAACGAAAAGCTATGGTATCAGTACCCTTACATCCGCCCGGATCAGTAACCTCAAGTACATAGGCTGTATTCTGAGTCGGAATAACACTTACAGAAGACGAATTAGACGTAAATCCGGCAGGTATAGATGTCCACGAATACGTATTTCCCGGAACCGGAGGGGAAACACCAATCCCATAATCCTGAGCGACCCCATCACCCACACAGCACTGGTTAACATCTGGTCCTAAATCTACCTCAGGACAGACAATATCGACCCAAAAATTGGTTTCATTCCATGTGGCACACTGATTCGCAACAGCTAGTTTTACCTTGTATTTTTTTCCACATTCGAACTGTTTCCCCTTTGAGGCTATATAAGATGAAACATTAAAATTTGAGGGTGCTTCCTGGGCTACAAACCAGTCACTCGTCACCATTCCACCGGGGGCATAGGAATACATATCATTAGGATCCATCTCCGCGACCTCTACAAAATAACTGTCTTCACCCTCCGAAGCAGAACCGTTCAAAATAAGGGTTTCCTGTGGACACATCTCTGTTTTATTCAGTGACCCTGCCGCTATTGCGGGCCATTCGGTACAAAGTCCATCAAGATACATATATCCGAAGTGTCCGCCTTCTACACAGTCCCTAACGATTGCCACAAACGATAACGTCTGTCCCACGTATTCGGAAAGATCAAATTCTATACACTCCCAGGGACGGTAAACAACAGATGAAATTGTTGCAGACTGCTTGTAAAAGGGATTACTTAAGTCTGCCACAAAGGAACGCATTGTATTTCCAAATACCGCAAAGTCCTCAAAGGAAGGAGTAACAGTTGCTCCTTTGACAAAGTAGAACCATGCGGCAGGGTTCTTTCCTGATGGATGTCCACCGTCCTGAAGAACCAGTGCATACCGCAGTTTGAATATTTTATTCTGAGGTGTTACCGTAAAGGTATATCGCATCGCTTCTGCCTGAGCACCAACTCCAGCATTCCCCACTCTGAAACAATACGTTCCCTCGCTTGGAATAGGGAAGTCGCCATATCCATCTACTCCAGAATCAAGCATAGGAGGGATAGTAGTAGTAGCATCATGCACCCCAAATCTGCCACTATCAAAACCGGGAGAAAAGGCATTGAGGTTTTGAGGGTCCTGAGCTGTTGATGTATAGGTAGTCCAATTCGAAAAGCTATTACTCTCAGCATTTCCATTTACCGGACACGGATAGGTCTGTGCCGAAACACTTCCTGTCAAAATCAGAAAGATGAATACAATTAGATATTTCATGATTAATTAATAATAAGGTTAGAAGAATAAAAATTGTTGTCAAATTCAAGAGAAATCGTATAAATTCCCGGAACAAAATCTTCCACGGAAAACGGGATAGACTGACTACCACTGCTCAAATTACCACTAAACACCTTTTTGTTCATAGTCGCATTTTGGTTGATAATTCTTAACGTAACTTCTCCGCTTTCGTATAAGCTAAACTGAGCTGTACAGTCTGTTAAAGCAGGATTAGGCGTAAGTACAATTTGTATAGATGAATGCTGACCCACTGTATTGATGGATACCCCTTCAAAGATTTGTGACAAACCTCCCGACCATAAACGTTCTTTATGAAAGACCTCCATGACAACGCTACTGTCTTTCACAAAAGAATAATAGGTGTTTTCGTATCGGGTAATTTCATCTATCCCCTTTTTTACGCTGTATATCTCTGTGATTTGTAAAAGCGAACTATTCTCAACGGTGTCTGTACCTAAGACAATTGTTTTCTCACCTAATAACCGTATTTTGTTATAGCCACTAAGGTCATAGTCAATGTTATCAACCGATAGAATATCTGCCGGAAGATCGTAATTTATATCGTTCTCAATTCCCGGACTGGATAGAGCAAGATGTATATACTCTACAGGTGTTTGCCTGTTCAAGTCTCTCTCTTCCGTATTTCCATAATTACTGAAGTTATCCAATTTGTTAAAGTCAATTATACTTTCCTTGTTTTTAACAAACTCTATCAATGGTGAATCCTGAGCAGGTGTTTCCTCTTGTGCTCTCATCGCCAACGGTAACGAGAAGAAGGAAACATACAATAGTAATTGATGTTTTTTCATACTTGATTCGATTTTAATGTTCCTATTTAATAGTTACTTTTTGGGTAAGTGCCTACTCTGTCGTAGGTTTTCGGCTTCCCCTGTCAGATGCCTAATAATTAAGTAGATATTTAGTTAATAGACCTTCTGGTTGTAGCTAATTTGTGTTGCAACATAAAAATTCAGCTCCTGAAATATTTGTTAAAAAAATAAAGACCAGATAATTATGTTAGTTGTATTTTACAAGTAGTCATGGGGTATACGAACTAAAAATTACTTGTATTGTACAAGCAAAATCAAAAAAGTACTTAATTTTGAAGGAATAGGTAGCTTGTAAAATACAAGTGAAAATTTATTTTTTTATGACTTATGAATAGGGAAATTATTACAGGACATGCTCGTAAACTTCGTTTTTTAAGAAAACAGCATGATAAAAAGCAATTGGAAATAGCACATTTCATGGAAATGAGTCAACAGGCGTATAGCGATTTAGAAAATGGGAAAACGGCATTTTCGGATGAGACTATTGAAAAGATTGCTCAATTTTTCCATATAAGCCCTGCAGATTTTGAACGTCCTCTGGAATCTGTATATGTTGGTAATAATGGTTACAATAATAGCCCTCATCATAACAACAACCGCACAATAGATGAGCATTTCTTACAGTCATACAAAGACCTTTTGGAGCAAAACAGAAAACTGTTTGAAAACTTGATTGAGGAAAAAGAAGCACGCATCAAATTATTAGAAAAATTATTAAACAATAATCAATAAAGACATAAGTAAGTGTCTTTTAATCTATCTGTTGCGGCCGTATAACTACGGTCAGTAACCAACTATTTAAGACATCTATTCCCGGTTTATTTTACACGACTTTATGATAAAGTGGCTCGGCTTTCGGGATTTAGTGGTGAGTACCGATCCGGTAGGGCATTAGAAGATCATTTCAATACAAAGAGGGGAGTGTATCACAATGCAACAATGAATTTACCCTGTGAAAATTCATTGTCTGAAAAGGAGCTTGATTTAATTGAGCGATTTGACCCTGATTTTGGTAATTCCCTGGGCTTCAGGTAATCTATTAAATTGCAATATTGTTATAGATTTCACGGTTCTCCCGGTCAACGACATTTATCTCCATCTTTTCGTAAGTTAAGTATCGACAACCTTTACAATTGCTTAGGGAAGGATCCGGTTTTTTGAGTAGGCATTTATAGACTTTACTCTTCTTGTCGTATGTCTTTTGTTCTTTTACATGATTATTGATGAATTGCCGTGACACATTTCATTGATGAGGTATGTCACGGCAATTCAATCCCTTTTTTTGCTAATCGCCTTTGGGCTTCTTCACAGATTTAAGCAGTTCTACGAGTGCCCCACAATAATCGGGTAACAATGTGTTGATGGCTTACTATTCACGTATTCCTAATAGGGAAACTTGAGTATTTCTTCTTTAATAACTTCTGTATTGGTTTCTCCTGTTAGTGTTTTATTGAGTACGTTGTATTTACGCTTGATATTCACGAGTTTGGTACTTACTTCGTACAGCGTTGTATAATCTTCTTTTTTAAGTAAATCATCACGCAATAACTGGTAAGCATTATAAATTTCGATTCTAGGTTGAGTGGTTCCAACAAACGGAATCTCTGATTCCACCGTGTATATCCCCCACATTTTGCTATCGTTTTCTTTTATTTTTGCCTTTAATTCTTCTTGCGCTTCTATCTCTTCCAGTTTCGTCATATCCTCATCGGTCATCACAAAAGAGAAAGGTACGGTAGAGTGTACATCCTTTGAGTAATCATAAAGGGTTCTTGTTTTTACAGATTCCGAATAATCATCCCAATACGTTTCAGTACCCTTTTCAAAATAACCTTCCACTACAACTATGTATTCAGAAGCGGTGTAATACCTGGCATTTCTTAATCGAGTGCATAAATCTCCTTCAAGAAACAGGTAGCTTGTGGTAGTGGCGGTGGATGGTTTAATGCAAACTTCCAATGTTTTTTTACCTTCGTAGGAATCCTTAAAAGCTTTTGACGTTGGATAGTATACCATGTAGCCTAGATCTGAGCCATTAACATTTTTAAACGGTCCCATTTCACCAATTTCTTTGCGTCTAAATCGAATCTGAATTTTATCATATTTCTTTATCGATTCATCAATAGGAATTGAAAACCCAATATCACTTGCCCCACAGAGAGGGATCGTTTTTGGGTTGGCTACAGTTTGGGTGTAGTTTTCTTTTTTTAACGGGAGTTGCCCAAATACGATGAAGGTGCAGAAAAAAACACAGAGAGCAGAGATAAATTTCGTGGACATTTTTTAGTTTTTATAAAATTTAAACGAGAGTACGGTGCTAAAAACTATTGTTTTTGAAGCACCATACTTAAGCCATTTACAATGATTTACAATTAATTTCCGGTTATGAGTAGAGGTTATTCGGCCTTTTTTTGCTTTAACCCCAATATTGATCCTACACTATTTACGACTCCTCCAATAAGAACCATCCAAATACCAGGTCCGGCAGATCCAAATTTTTCATTAAATGCGGTTACAGCAAGCACAGCAGCAAGAATTAAAATGACTGAAAAAACAATAGAAACAATATTCGACCACTTTTTTCCTAAAAAGTTAAGTCCTAAAGCAACTATGCCCACTATAACAAAGAATACAGCAAAGCCAAAAGATTGTTTCCATCCATTAAGAGATATGCCTAAAGCGCTAACCCACGGTAAAAAAGTTCCAACTACAATAAGTAATGTTCCAATAATTGTTGTCAATAAATTTGTTTTCATCTTTCTTTTTTTTGGCAAAGTTAGAGAATGGCTATTTTTAACCTTGAAAAGTATTCGGCTGATCCGTATAGTGTATCATTTTTTGTTGCACCTGTAAATATATTAATGTGTAATGCAAGTGGAAGTGGCTTAGTTGGTCTCAACCTAATCAACAGATTAATAGGTATTGCGTTTTTTAACACCAGTAAAGCGGATGAGTTTTGGATAAAACTTACGGTACAAATCACCTGAGTTTAGAGGGGAATTTAGGTTTTTAACTACTTTTGTGAAAACTGTAATATCTAATCATTTAATAAGTAATGAAAGCATTTTTAAGCTGCATATGTTTTTTTATCATTATTCCGTCTTTTTCGCAAGAGCTGATTCCAAATTTTGAACAGTTATCAGACTCTACTAAAAATGTAGAGGTGATCGCACTCTTACTTGAAACCAGATCAAACCCTTCGTTTGAGGATAGGATTAATGAAGTAAAAGAAGTTGCTCTGTTTTGCAAAGACAAGGAGGATTTGCCTACAGAAGCATTAGCCGTTTCCTACTTATACATAGCCTATATTGAACACGGTAAATTTGATGGTATTGATGATTTATTCAAGCTGATTGAAGCAAAATATTTTGATCATCTGCTGCCGGCTAATCAATTACGGTTTAATTTGTATCATTCACAATTGCTCTTGTCTCAAGGTAGATTAGATGAAGGCATTGAGACTGCTCAAAATACATTAGCCATTTGTGAAGCACACCAGCTGCCTAAAAACAATGTTTATGGTTTGCTTTCAACCATTTATATGGCTTTAGGAAAGTTTGATGAGGCATTGAAAACAGATCGACAGAACCTAAACGATATGCTGAAAAACCAACCGGAAGAAAAGCGGGGGTTGGGGCAGGCGTACTATAGTATTTCTAGAGATTATACGAATTTAGAAGAGCTTGATTCAGCCAATTATTACGGAGTGCTTTCACTGGGGTATTGGGGGCATCCGGTTTCTTACATTCAACTCGGTGATATTAAAACCAAATTAGCGGAATATGATTCTGCCAGATATTACCTTTCTCGGGCACAAGAAGTGATTTTGTCTTCACCTAAATGGGAAAATCAAAAAACAACCTTGTACCTGTATTTATCAAAACTTGAAATTCTGGAGGAAAATTGGGAAGAAGGTTTGCTTTACTCCGAACAAGCCCTCACCAGTTCAATTCAAGACAATGATGTGTCCGTGACTTATAAAGCGTACGAATACATTATTCGCTCTCATCTGCAAGATAAAGCCTATTATTTAGACAGTTTATTGGCGAAAGATCGCATTCTGAGAGATCGATCAGTGGAAGCACAAACCATTGAGATGGACACGAAGTATAAAGCCTCTGAGAAAGAAAAGAAAATCATGCAACTGAGTAATGACGTTCAACAACGCGAAATTGAAGCCCTGACTTTTAGAAATTACCTACTGTATACAGGAATAGCTGTACTCGCTTTAATCATCCTTGTTTATCTGCTGTTTAGAATAAGAAAAAGCAAAACGGAAAAAGAAATTAGTCACCTCAAAAAGCAAGCCCTGCAATTGCAAATGAATCCGCACTTCTTTTTTAACTCCTTAAACTCGATCCATAATTTTATTGGCAATAATGAGCCGGAAGAAGCGCAGAAATATTTGGTGAATTTTTCCAGGTTGATGCGCCTCACATTAGAGAATAGTCAGGAAAATCTTATCCATATTGGAAAAGAAGTAGAGTTTTTAAAAAATTTCCTGATCCTTGAAAAACTGCGTAACAAAAACTTTGATTTTGAAATTAAAGTGGAGGAGGAACTGTTGGATTATAAAATTCCCGGCTTTCTTATTCAGCCGCTGATTGAAAATAGTTTGCTGCATGGCTTTTCAACTATTGATTACGAGGGATTTGTACAACTTAAAATAGAGAAAGAGCAAGATACGATAGTTGTAACCGTAATTGATAACGGAGTAGGAAGAAAAAAATCAATCGAGAGGAAACAGGAAAAGGGAGAACATACTTCATTTGGAATTGAATTATTAAAAAAACGAATTTATATTTATTCCAAAAAGAGCAATGGAATTTTAATTGAGGATGGAATTGCAGTTCAAGGAAATTCAGGAACAAAAATCACATTTCAACTCCCTCTATTTAGCTAATGATATGATCCAGGTTATTATAATTGATGACGAAAAAGATGCTATTAATGTTCTTTCCAGGCAATTAACCGCCGTTTTTGGGAACGAAATTAAAATAATTGGAAGTACTAAGGATTTAACCGAAGCAGCTTTTTTAATCAAAGAATATCAGCCGGAATTAATTTTTTTAGATGTCGTTTTAGGGGCGGAAACTTCCGGTTTCGATTTGCTTCCGTTACTCGATAAATTGAATTTTCCGTTTAAAATTATTTTCACAACAGGTTATCATCAATTTGCCATTAAAGCCATAAAAAAAGGAGCCTACGATTATTTACTGAAACCAATTGGGGTAGAAGATTTAGAAGGATTGAAAGAACGTTTATCTGCTGATGACTTAAAGCCTGAAAAAACAAGGTTAAATAATATTATTATTGTTAACAACAGTGATGCTACCTATAAAATTCCGGTTGAAAAAATTTCTCATTTTAAAGGTGATGGAAATTATACATCCATCTTTTTTACAGAAAAAAACAAGCCCATTTTGAGTTCGACTACGCTCAATAATTTTGAAACGGAAATTAATTCGATCTCTTCTTCTTTTTTCCGGATTCACAAATCATATTTAGTAAATATGGCAGAAATCGACCACATAAAAAAGGAAAAAATGAGTAAATCGGTAGTCATGAAAAATGGAGAAGTTATAGCCATATCTCGTTTGCGTTATAAAGCATTTTCTGAAATTTATTTTTAGAAATAATACTAATTAGGCTGGTGCAAAATGTTCTCTGTGTTTTAATTGCAAACATTAACGAGAGTGTTGTTAGTGAATTGACGGTAGCTTTAAAAGTGCTTTAGTACTTATTCACTAATTTTTGTCTTGAAGTAGCGTGGTTTTTTGTTTTAGAAATAGCCTTTAAACGTCATGGGAATAGAGGTGCAGATCGTGTCCAAGCTTCCATTCTTAACAAACATTTTTACATTCGTATTAAAATTGAATAATCGGTATAGGTGATAATCACTGCGCTTATTCTGTGAAAACATAAGTTCATTTCGAGAGAAGAAAAACGGCGTTTCTTTACCCAATTTGGTTGTTTTCACTTCTATATATTTATCCGATCCGTTTGGGTTTCTTGACAGAATATCAAAGCCAGTTCCATCCCCTTCCTCTTTTGAAATCCATCTGACCTGATCTGCCAAATTTTGCTTTCCGGAAATTGTGAGTTGCCACTTTTCAAATTCCATAACATATTCTTCTCCAAGCATTCCCAAATTCCGGTTGCGTTGTTCTTTTTCCAGGTAATTTGTTTTAATCGGGCTTCTGGTATACGCTGCAGCAGGTTCTTCAACAAGTTGAGTGCCCGTAGGAGCTTCTACTATCAGTTTATCGAAATCTTTCTTTATAATTGGCTGATCAATTTCTCCTTCGGCAAATTGTTTGAATTGTTCCTCTATGGATTTATGTCCAATCAGATAGTCAATCACTTTGTCTTCTAATATTTTTTGAAAATTGAATCGAGGAAGATATCCTTTGATATAGGGTTGCCCCAAATTAATTAGAACAGCACTGATGTTTTGGTGTTTGAATTCGATAGCTCCTTCAGACCGACCGCTTAATAATGGCAACAAGTTTCTTCTATGCTCTGCCTTAGAATAGTTCCGACCGGCTAGTTCTTTAGCAAGCATAGTGAAATAATCTGCTACTGCCAATTCAACTTCTATGTTAGACCAAGCGCTCATTGTCCTATTTCAATTTTTCTGTTATTTCATTCAACAGTGTATCAAACTCCACAGTTTCCCCATGAATCATACAGCCTTGCATTCTAGTGAAAGAATAGTGTACAATATATTGTATATTATCATTACTCATGATCCCCTTTTTTACTAAGTAATTCCACAAACTTTTCTTCTTTAGGCAAGAGTTGATAGGTAGCCACTCCAATGGGTTTGTTGTTGTATTTCAGACTGTATTCAGCGATTACTTTGTTGGCTGTTTTACAGAGTAAAAGACCTATGGTTGGGTTTTGGTATTCTTGTTTTAAGAGGTCATCTGCTGCATTCAGATAAAAATTCAGCTTGCCAGCATATTCAGGCTTGAAATCGTCAATTTTTAATTCAATAATGAAATAGCAGTTGAGTTGTGTATGATAAAAAAGCAGATCCAGGTAGTAGTCTTGCCCACCCACTTCCATGTGATACTGTTGTCCCATAAATGCAAATCCCTGCCCCATTTCCAACAAAAATTTGGTGATTTGTTTGAGGAGGGCATTTTCCACATCACGTTCCAGCGCTTCATCTCCAAGACCAAGAAAGTCGAATAGATAATTGTCTTTAAGGGTTTGTTTGGCCAGTTCGCTTTGTGGTTCCGGCAAGGTGTCATCAAAATTATTGGGTAAACTTCCCTGGCTTTCGTAGAGTTTTTGCTCAATTTTATGGGCCAACACTCTTTTAGACCAACCTTCGGCAATGGTGCGTTGCAAATAATAATTGCGTTCTTCCTCACTGGTAGTTTTATCCATCAATACAATGTGATGTGACCAACTTATTTTGGCTAAGTGTGTATTGGCAAAACCACTCCAGTCCAGAGGCGTATTAATTTGTGCAACCACTGGTTGCATAATTTCCTTTTCTTCCTCTTCCTCTTCCTCTGTACGCACATTTTCTATTTGCGCAACCGGTGGTTGCACTTTTCGGACGCTATATATATCGGCAAATTTTGCCATGTAATTAAGGTTACGAACAGAAAAGCCTTTTATTTCAGGAAATTCAGTCGTAAGGTCTTTGGATATTTGCTTAATTACCTCAGTTCCCCAGCCCTGATGTTTTTTTTGTACATTAATGAAATGGCCTATTTCCCAATACAAAAACAAAAGGCGGGTATTCACAGACAGCACTGCTTGCTGCTGCGACAAGCGCACATGTTCTTTGAGAGAAGCTATTGATTTGCTATATTCTTTATTCATTTGATGGTTAATTTTTAGGTTAATTTGCTGGGAAATGACCTGTGAAGCGTAAAATACCTTTTTGCTTTGATCTTATTGTTCTTTGAATTTTATCTTCAAGATTTTACATGCATAAAAGTGGTCTGGGTTTGTCGTAAATTTAGTTAATATTTGCGACAGGAATTAATGTTTTTTTAATTTCATTTGCGCTTGTCTTTTGCTTTACTATCAAAAGCAATAAGATTGAATAGTTTACGCATTCGTGATCTTACCCGGTTGCCATAGAGTTTTTCGAGTTCTGTTGCATGATACAGAGGGCCTCGGTAGCCTATTGCAATTATAAAGCAGAGGTTACCGAATAGGTTACCACCTTGGGTGCTATTTTTTGAATTTTACGAGATGTGTAAAAATGAAAAAACCCTTTAAACACTGAAGTTTAAAGGGTTTTGATTTTATTTGGTTTCCCAAATTGTACTCGAGGCGGGACTTGAACCCGCACGACCAAAAAGGTCACAGGATTTTAAGTCCGGCGTGTCTACCAATTCCACCACTCGAGCATTTGATTTATCGGACCGATAAATCAAGATAGTATCGCTATGAGCGGGAGACGGGATTCGAACCCGCGACCCCAACCTTGGCAAGGTTGTGCTCTACCAACTGAGCTACTCTCGCTTGTCGTATTTCAAAAGTCTTTCTAACTCGTTTGTTTCAGACTCAAAGGTGTGTTTAACGTTGTTAAAGCAACACCCCAAACGTATTTCGTTCGGGGTGCAAATATAGCATTTTTTTTAATTCTTGTTGCTGTCCACAAAAAATTTCGGAAAAATATCAACGTCCTATTTTCTGGAAACGACCTTTTACTGAACCCGATGCTTTTTCGATCAGGTAGAAGTAGTTCCCGGCACGAAGGTCATTGACCTCTATTTTTACATGATGTTCGTTTATTCCCAGTTGTTTACTGAACTCATTTCGGATAACTCTTCCATTCATGTCCAGAAGTGTCAAGGAAACTTGCTCGTTTTGAGAGGTGAACACGATAGTGGTGAACTCAGAACACGGATTCGGATAACAGTACGTTCCCTGACGAACTAAAATATCCTCTTCAATACCAACCGGACCGTTACAGGATCGGGCAATAGGGATCAGGTTTACCTGGTGTTCAAATAAAAATTGTACCTCTGATTCGGCAACCTGAAACCAATCGTGAAGAATGGAGGCATATACGTCACGGAAATCATATTGAACATCAATTCCTTTCTGATTGATAATCTGATCGGGGATGTCCGGGTTGTCTCCATGAACTGCGCTGTCAATACAGGATCCAAAGACAAACATAGGAGCAGCATCGCCGTGATCGGTACCAAAACTTGCATTGGAGGCAATTTGTCGTCCGAATTCAGAGAATGTCATTCCCAATACGCGTTCTTCAATTCCTAACAGAGCCAAATCGTCCTGGAATGCGGCAACGGCATCCGAAAGTGTTTTCAGTAACTGGGCATGAACCCCGTTTGCAACATCATCCTGAACAACCTGTCCGTCGTGCGTATCAAACCCGGTCATATTCAAAATATAGACCTTGGTTTTTAACCCTCCTGAGATCATTTTGGCAATATTCCGCAAATGAACAGCCAGTGCACTGGTTTCGTCATAGAGCGTCGATAATGAATTTCCTGCCGCTACGGCATCAGAAATATGCCCTCCGTATACATTGGACTGATTAATAATTCCTTCAATGTAGGCGAGATGATTTCCGTAATAACTGTTTTCGGGGTTCGAAATATTGGTTCCCAAATCAGCATTATTTGTCGGATCCTGTACGGCCAGAGAGTAATTACTGACAATTCCCTGGCAGGTGGTAGAAACTTCATACCCCATACTGATTGCAAACGGATGGGGATAATCCTCATTGGGATATCCGACAGGATAGTCCGGGTTATAGCTGTCAAAATAGCGTCCGAGCCATCCCGTATCCGTACTTCCGCCAATATTTCCGGATGTCCAGATGTCCATCGACTTAAAATGGGAACGGTTTTGTTGTTCGTATCCTACATTTTGCAGAATGGACAGTTTCCCGTGGTCAAACATCGAAGCCATTCCTCCCATAGAAGGGTGTAGCCCCAGATAACCTGTTCCCAGACCGATGATGTCATTTTGCGGAATCAGGATGTTTTCTCTTTGGATAACAAGGTTGTCATACTTATCCAGGGGAATTACCATATTCAGCCCGTCATTTCCTCCGTTCAGGCGAATGAGAACCAGAACACGGTCTTCTGCATTTTTTGAATAATTAAATAGCTTTTTTAGTACAGTATTCATCTGAACTCCCTGAAAAACAAACGGAACTCCGATGGCACCCAATGATGTGGTTTTAACAAAATCTCTTCTTTTCATAGCTCCGTAGTTTTTAGATGATGTGGAATTCAGGCATTTTAAACAAGTTGAGAAGGGTAACTCTCATCTGGTTTTTGATAACATTGGCATTGGACTGATTTGAGGGATCAGTTGCATACGTATCATACGCTGTAGTCCAAACCGAAGAACCAAAACCTCCGTTTAATTGGTTGGCAAGAAAGTTACGTTGTGTTGCAGAAAGTGGTTTACAACAATAGAGTAATTCAAGCTCTTTAATGACTTCAACATCATCGTTCGGATAGTCAAATGAATCCAGAAGATTTAAAACATCAATGGGAAATTGCTGACCATTTGCGTCAAGCCCATTGTACAAAGCATAATAGGTATATTCTACACGTTTTTTTATGGTTGCAGCATTGATCCACATCTGGCTGAATCCGGGAGACTGGTAATATGCGGTCCACCCGGCAACCTGAGGAGGAGCAAAGTAGTGCATTCCGATATTTTCAGAAATCCATCCGAAAATCAGGTGCATCTGGTACGTTGTTGGCAGATCAAAATTCATTTGTGAACCGGAAGTGGTGTACATGGATACCATATATTCCACCGGGTTTTTAATAATAGTTCCCCGTAAGGCAATTGAATAGAAATGTTCACTGCGCAAAAGAAGTGACATAACCGGTTCAATGTCGTAATTATTAGCGATCAGTTCTGTCGCCATTTCTTCAATGATCGTGGCATTCACTTCCGGAGTTAAATCGTAATTGACAAACCACCGGTACAGCTTTCGGCAGATAAAACGGGCAACTTCGTCCTGCTGAAAAATGATGTCGATAAGTGCACTATATTCTCCGGCATCTGCATTATTAATGATGGCATTTCCGAATTTTTCGGATAATTGCTTGGTGCCGGGATCATGGAGGATCGCGTAAAAATTACTGCCGACAAGGTTTCCTGATTGTGACAGGTAATTTTCTACAACCCATCCCGTAAGAATGCGCGCAATCTCTGCAATGTCATCTTCTGTATAATTGGTATAATCTCCTTCTCCGATTTGAGGTCCTTTTCCAATCGTGTACAACTCCAGTAACTCCCGTGCATAGTTTTCATTCGGGCTGAACTGGTTGTTGGATGCTCCGTTCAGAAACACCAACATCTGGGAATCAATAGTAATATCCTTGATTAACTGGCGGAAATTCCCAAGACAATTGTCCCGCAAAAGCTGAATATAATCGTAGGACATTTTGGGTTCATTATCATACGTAACCGCAAAGTGGTTTTGCCAGAACAAAGTCATTTTTTCCCGAATGCTCAGATTGGGTTCGAACAGGTTTTGAGAAATCCATCCGAAAAGAGAAGCGAAACGGGCAACAATGGTCGGTTGCTGATCTCCTGCGGGCATATATTCGTTGACCCAGCTTTCCCCGACATTGGAAATTGTGTCGTCAGTAGAAAACGTGAGAGGAAGCGTGTCCGTAACGGGGGCAAGAAGTGTATCAACCGTATTGTTCATTCCGTTTGCCACAGCGTCCAGAATTTGCTGGCGCGTAGGACCGAATAACGTTCTGCGTAATAAGTGAGCAGCTTCTTCCTTTGTCCAGGGTCCGGTATAAGGAATGAGCGAGAGAACTTCGCCGTCTCCCGTTTCATTTTCCGGAATAGGACGCATAGTAGTTTGCGTGTTCATATTCTTGGGTTTTGAGTTCTAAATATATGAAAACTAATCCATCACCCAAAAAACGAACGGATAATTGCTGAAAATAGTTCCTACCGGAATAATTCGTTCATTACACAACCTTGTGAAGTAGGGATGCTGAATCCAAGTAAACGGGCTACTGTGGCTGAAATATCAGTAAGTTCCCGCGGAAAATCGCTTTTGACATCTTTTTTGAAGTCAGGACCGATGCCCAGCAGGAAAATGTGCCGATTACTTTCCGTATTGGCTCCGTGTGAAATGAACCCGTCTTTGTATCCATCGGCATTTCGTCCGTGATCATTTGTAATGATTAACGTTGTTTTGTCTTTCATTTGCGGATTATTCTGAATCATATCCCATATTTTCATCGCGTATTGATCCGATTCTTTAATGGATTGAATATAGCGTTCCCAATTACCTCCATGTGCCCAGGAGTCCGGTGCCAGCAGGTTAATAAGTGTAAGGGTAGGAGAGTAGGTCTCCAAAACGTGATGAACTTGTTTCATCGTTTGGGAATCTTTTGTGTAATCAGCTCCGTTTCCATTTCTTCCGCAATACACATGTGGTGTATACAGGTCTTTCCACTTTTTATGTTTGGTATTACCCAAAATAGATAGCTTCCCTTTGCTGGAAATAATCCAGAGTTTGTTTTTATCTACCTCTTTTTCTTTCATGAGGTATTGAAACATGGAAGGATATTTTGGAAATTGTTTTCCATCGTTGGAAATACGCTGATTCACACCTGTGGTAATAGCCGTGTGCCCTGCATTCGTTGTTGTACGCGGGGCATTGGCGCGAAAATTCGTATAAAGTACCCCTTGAGGGGCTAGTTGATTACAAATATTGGGAATATTGGTACAGGTAGTATCCCCAAATGTTTCCGAATAACGCGGACCATCGATAATAAGAATAACCACATGTTCTGTTTTAAAACCTTCTGAAGGAAGGGTTTGAGCATCAGAGAGTAAGAGGGAGAAAGAGAAAAGAAAAGTGAGAAAAGCTCTCATGTGTGAAAAATTTTTGGATAAAGATACGTAAATATTGAGCTATCTTTAGCACTTAACCTTTTTAGAGACATACCGTGATGAAGATGAACTACTACAAAAAGTTATTGAAAAATGTTTTTGTTCTCCAAACGACCTTTGCAAAAGGGGTTGGATTCTTATTTATTCTGTGTACAAACCTTTTGGTTGTGGCTCAGCAAGAGCCGGTTTTCAGTCTGAATGAAAGCAATCGGGGCTATTTTAACCCGGGAGCTACTGCTATAGTGGATAAATATTTAGTACACACTCAATATCGCAATCAGTGGATAGGGTTTGGGTCCGGGAACCCCCGGACATATTTATTTCAGTACGAGATGGATATAAACCGGATTAATTCCGGGGTAGGAATTGTTGCTATGCGTGATGAAATAGGGTTTAGTATTAATCATAAGATAGGTTTGAATTACAGGTACACTTTTGCGTTGGGAAAAGAAGCTAGCTTGTCTCCCGGATTGGGAGTTCTCTGGTATAAAAGAGGGCTGAGTAAAGAGTTTGTTGTTCCGCAAACGGTAAATGATCCTTATGTACAGTTTGAATCGTCAACGGTAAGTGTCAATTTCGGTTTGTATTTCCAGTGGAGAAAGTTGAACGTTGGGGTAGGAGGTCAACATCTGAACACATTGTTTAAGAAGGGGAGAGGTTTTTATACGAATCTGATAGCCGATTATACCTTTGATCTGGGGGATAAATTTAGTTTGATTCCTACGGCTTTTCTACTGACAGATTGGGTAAAAACGTCTGTTTTTGTTGCTGTGAAAGGGATGCACTTTAATCGTTTCTGGTGGCAGGCAGGTTATCGTTTCTCAGGGAGAACACTTAGCGCAGGGGCAGGCGTTCAGGTGTGGAATCGTTTGTTTATTGGAGCTGCTTATGAATATTCGTTGTATGATATGCTGTCTTCTGTCAGACATACCATAGAAGCGACTCTTTCGTTTCGGATTCAAAAACCCGGAAAAGTAAAAAGCCCGCCTGTTTCGGATGAAACAAACGGACTTTAACAATCAATGTGCTATGATTGATTCTGTTAAAAACAGTATTTATTAGCTTCAATTGCTTTCAGTGCAATTTTCTGTCGTGCTTCTTTGGTATTAAACGGTTCTGTTTTCGTAAAACGTTTCAGTCCCATCAACATCATTCGAAGTTCGTCTCCTTCCGCAAAAGCATTGAGCGCATCTTTTGCTGATTTATTAATTCGGTCGGCAGAATCTACGAAGTATGTTTTTACAATGGCGATTTCTTCTTCGCAGGCATCTGCTCCTTCTTTGTCGATCTTTTTCTGAACGCGTAATAGTGCTGATTCAGAAGCATACGTCCACATAGACATGTCTGCAATGGCCATAAGTACTTCCTGTTCTTTGGCAAGCGTTGTCATTAGCTTTTGAACAGCAGAACCGGCTACCATAAGAATTGTCTTTTTGAAGTTCTCCAGATACAGGTGTTCATTGGCGAGAGGTCCCTCCGGAATTTCAGGAGTTTCAGGGATAGACATTAATTCTCCGGCTACTTTCATAGCGGGTCCCATAAGGTCTAGTTCGCCTTTCATCGCACGTTTCAGGATCATATCTACCGTTAACATACGGTTGATTTCATTCGTTCCTTCGAAAATACGATTGATACGGGAATCGCGATAAGCACGTTCAATATTGGATTCGGCCGAATATCCCATTCCTCCGTGAATCTGAACTCCTTCATCTACTACATAATCCAATGCTTCTGACCCCAGAACTTTTAGTAAAGCGCATTCTGCTGCAAACTCTTCAATTCCTTTCAGGGTTGCTTTTCCTTTTTCCATTCCATCCGCAATGAGTTGTTCGATTGCGTCGTCAATATTTTGTCCGGCACGGTAAGTTGCAGATTCCGTGATATAACAACGGATTACCTGCTCCGCAATTTTTGAGCGTATAGCCCCGTATTTTGAGATCGGACGTCCGAACTGCTCACGTTCGTTCGCATAGTTAACAGAAAGAGTTACTGCTTCTTTGGCACCACCCAAAACTCCGGCAGCTAATTTAATCCGCCCGATGTTCAGAATGTTCAAAGCGATTTTGAATCCGTTTTGACGCTCTGAAAGCATGTTTTCAACCGGTACTTTTACATTGTTAAAAAATACCTGACGGGTAGAGGAACCTTTGATCCCCATTTTCTTCTCTTCCGGATTCAGAGAGATGCCTTCGGAATGTGCATCTACAATAAATGCCGTTAGTTTTTCGTCCTCGTCAATTTTTGCAAAAACAGTAAAGACATCAGCGAAGCCCCCATTGGTGATCCACATTTTTTGTCCGTTGATGATGTAGTTTTTTCCATCCTCAGAAAGCACGGCTTTTGTCTTTCCCGAATTAGCATCGGATCCTGATCCCGGTTCAGTAAGACAATAAGAAGCTTTCCACTCTCCCGAAGCTAATTTGGGGATGTACTTTGCTTTTTGTTCTTCCGTACCATAATAAAGAATAGGTAACGTTCCGATACCGGTGTGTGCTCCAAAAGCAACAGAAAAAGAATGTCCTTTTCCCAACGCTTCGGTAGCCAGAAGAGAAGTTTTGAAATCGACTCCCATACCTCCCAGGCTTTCAGGAACAGATAAACCAAGCATCCCCAGTTCTCCTGCTTTGTCCAGTATCGATTGCATCAATCCTTCTTCCATTTTGTCAATAGCGTCCAGATTAGGTTCTACTTCTTTTTGAATAAAGTCATCACACATTTGTGCGATCATATTTTGTTCTTCTGTCCATTCTTCCGGTGTGAAAATATCTTCCGGGTTTGTCTTTCTGATGAGGAATTCACCTCCTTTTATAGCTTTCATTTTTATCGGTTTTACTATTGGTCACTCTATTTATTCATCAGGATTAACGAAGCAATTCAAATACTCCTGCTGCTCCCTGTCCGGTTCCGACACACATGGTTACAACACCATATTTCTGATTGCGTCGACGGAGTTCGTTAAGAATCTGAACCGTTAATTTAGCTCCGGTACATCCGAGTGGGTGTCCCAGTGCAATGGCTCCTCCATTTACATTAACAATATCCGGGTTTAATCCGGCTTCACGGATGACAGCTAATGATTGAGAAGCAAACGCTTCATTTAATTCAAACAGATTGATGTCATTCAATTGCAGTCCGGCAGCCTTAACAGCGGCAGGGATAGCATCTACAGGTCCTATTCCCATAATTCGGGGAGGAACTCCGACAGCCTTGTAAGAAAGTAATTGCGCAACCGGCTCCAGATTTAATTCTTTTACCATGGTTTCGGACATTACCAATACAAATGCAGCTCCATCAGATGTCTGTGATGCGTTACCGGCTGTTACAGTTCCATTCGCAGCAAATACAGGTCTTAATCGTGATACTGCTTCGAAATTTGTTCCGGCGCGGGGTCCTTCGTCCGTATCAACAATATAGGATTTTACCTGTCTTTTTTCTTGTTCATCCAGAAAGATATGTTCTACTTCAACCGGGGCGATATCTTGTTTAAATCTACCCTCAGCAATTGCGCTTAAAGCTTTTTCATGCGATCGAACCGCAAAATGATCCTGCTCTTCGCGGGATACCTTATATTCCTTGGCAACCGCTTCTGCTGTAAGTCCCATTCCCCAATACCAATCCGGATTTTTCTTCCCGACCTTTGGATTCGGAACAATACGCCATCCTCCCATTGCCATAACAGACATGGATTCGGCTCCTCCGGCAATAATACAGTTTGCCATTCCTGCTTCTATTTTAGCCTGAGCAATAGCAATGGTCTCCAAACCGGAAGCGCAATACCGGTTAACTGTCATTCCCGGAACCTTGTCTGTGTCAAGTGACATTAATGAGATCATACGTCCTACGTTGAGCCCTTGTTCTGCTTCGGGAGTTGCGTTCCCGACAATTACATCATCCACACGTGTCGGATCGAGTTGAGGTACAGAATCCATCAAATGACGAATTACCGAAGCGGCTATGTCATCAGGGCGTGTAAATCGGAACCCGCCTTTTCCTGCCTTACCGACAGCTGATCGAAATCCTGTTACTATATATGCTTTTTCCATTTCTTGAAATTCATTTAATTCATTAATAACTTACCTTTACCAGTCAATAGAATCCGGATTAATTTCTGAGAATTTTACCAGATTTTACAAGACTTTCCAGACGCTCCAGTGTTTTACGTTCCTTACAAAGTTCAAGGAATGCTTTTCTTTCGAGGTCTAGCAGGTATTGCGGACTAACTTGGGTCATTTCGGAGAGATCTCCCCCACAAAGTACAAATCCCAGTTTTTCAGAGATTAATGAATCGTGTTCGGAAATGTAATTACCACTCAACATAGAGTTGGCTCCCACATAAACGATTCCCAGTCCTTCACTTCCCAAAACAGTAATGTCGCGTTCTTGTTTTGGTGGTGTATATCCTTTATTTATGAGTGCTTCACATGCTTCTTTTGCACGCGCTAATTGGTAGTCGCGACTCACGACTACTTCATCTGTTCCTTCGCGCAGATATCCCAGGTCAAAAGCTTCATAAGCAGAAGTTGATACCTGAGCCTGTCCGATAGTAAGGAATCGTTGACGCAAACGGTTAATACGGATGTCTCCATCTTTTAACTCCTGACTGAGTCGTTGAGCGAATTCTTTGGATCCACCACCACCGGGGATCAGCCCGACACCAAATTCAACCAGTCCCATATATAGTTCGGCATGAGCAACTACTTTGTCGGCATGCATCGACATTTCACATCCACCACCTAATGCCATATTGTGAGGAGCTACTACTACCGGTACTTTTGAGTAACGGATACGCATCATTGTATTCTGAAAGGAACGAACAGCAAAATCAAGCTCATCATAATCCTGCTCTACAGCCATCATAAAGATCATTCCTACATTCGCTCCGGCAGAAAAGTTTTGTCCTGTATTGGAGATTACCAAGCCTTTGTATTCATTTTCAGCAAGGTCAATTGCTTTGTTGATGCCTTCAATGACACCTCCGCCAATTGTGTTCATTTTGGTGTGGAATTCCAGGTTCAGGATTCCGTCTCCGAGGTGCACGATTGTAGAATCAGCATTTTTCCAAACTGTATTTTCTTCGCGAAGTACATCTAAAAGAACCATATCTTCCGTTCCCGGAATAATGGCATAATCACCTGAAGTGACATCATAATAGTAGCGTTTTCCTTTTTCCGTTTTGTAAAAGGATGTAATGCCTTTGGCTTGCATATCTTTTACCCATTGAGCAACTTCTTTAGAAGCATCGCCAATCAGTTTAAGACCTTGTTCCAAACCGACTGTGTCCCATAATTCAAATGGACCCAGTTCCCATCCGAACCCGGCTCGCATAGCATCATCAATCTTGTACAAGTCATCTGAAATTTCTGGAATCCGATTGGAAACATAGGCAAATAGTCCAGCCGATGTTTTTCTGTAAAACTCCCCGGCTTTATCCATTCCCATGAACAACATTTTAATACGTTGTTTCAGATCGTCAATGGGTTTTGCCATTTCGAGTGTCGGGAATTTCACTTTCTCCTGCGCTTTGTATTCAAGAGTATTCAGATCCAGACTGAGAATTTCTGATTTACCGTTTTCTCCTTTTACCTTTTTATAAAAGCCCTGTTTTGTTTTTGAACCAAGCCATTTGTTTTCTACCATTTTAGTGATGTATTCCGGCAATTGGAAAGCGTCATTCGCTTCGTCATCAGGGCAATTTTCACGAACTCCGTTTGCAACGAGTACCAGAGTATCCAATCCGACTACATCACAAGTACGGAATGTTGCTGATTTAGGTCGTCCCAAAACAGGTCCTGTAAGTTTATCGACAGCTTCGACAGAAAGTCCCATTTCCTGAACAGTATGGAATAAAGACATAATTGAATAAACCCCAATGCGATTGGCAATAAATGCCGGAGTGTCTTTACAGAGAACCGTCTTTTTACCCAGAAATCGACGTCCGTAATCCATCATGAAATCAAGGGCTTCCTGAGAAGTGTGTGGCGTGGGGATAATTTCTAAAAGTTGTAAGTAACGAGGCGGGTTGAAAAAGTGCGTTCCGAAGAAATTGGCCTTAAAGTCATCAGACCTTCCTTCGGTCATAAGGTGTATCGGAATTCCGGATGTGTTGGATGTGATCAATGTACCCGGTTTTCTGTATTTTTCAACTTGTTCGAATACACTCTTTTTAATATCCAGTCTTTCAATAACCACTTCAATTGTCCAGTCGCAATCCGCTATTTTTGACATGTCGTCATCAAAGTTTCCGGTCGTAATACGCGAAGCAAAAGACTTTCTGTAGATCGGAGAAGGATTGGATGTCAGTGCAAATTTCAGCGAATCATTTACAATCCTGTTTCTGACGATTTTGTCTTCCAGTGTTAATCCACTTTTCGCTTCTTTTTCATTCAATTCGCGGGGAACAATATCAAGCAACAGTACTTCACAACCGATGTTGGCAAAATGGCACGCTATCCGTGATCCCATAACACCGGAACCGAGTACGGCTACTTTATTGATTTTTCTACTCATAATATATACTGTTTTTACTTTTATTCCTACTGTGCTGTTAAGTTAATATTTTTTCGCTTGTTCATAGTAATCAAAACGTTAAATGTAACGTGCCTTAAATGTGGTTCGGCTAATATAGTAAAAAATACTATGTATGCATAGTTAAATAAAGAATTTAACAATTGCAATTTCTATTCACTTTTTTTTCTACTTTTGCAGATACACAACAACAGAATTATGGCCACAACTATTTCAATTTACATTGTTGAAGATCACCAGCTTATTGTAGATGCATGGGTGAGTTTGTTAAAACAGATTGATGATTTTGAAGTGGTGGGGAATTCGGATAATTCAGATGATGCAATAGAGGGGATTTTGAATCTGCGACCCGATATTGTTCTGATGGATATTAATATTAAAGGTGGTTCGGGAATTGATGTGGCTGCAGTCGTGAATGATAAACTTCCTAAAACAAGAGTTATTGGATTGTCTATCCATGATGATATGGCGTTTGTTAAACGTTTCTTTCAGAACGGAGCAAGAGGTTATCTTTCGAAGAACACAACAAAAGAAGAGCTGGAAGCAGCAATTCGCTCCGTGTACGATGGGGATACGTATGTTTGTAAAGAGATTAAGGATAAACAGTTTTTCAATAACCTTTCGGGAGGGGATGACAGTAGTCAGAAAGAATTGACTGCCAAGGAAATTGAAATTACCACATTGATTGCGCAGGGGTTGACTTCACGTCAGATCGCTGATAAGTTGTTTGTCTCCCGTCGTACCGTAGATGCTCACCGGCATAATATTCTGAAAAAACTTAACCTGGCAAATGCAGCATTGCTGAGTGCCTATGCAAAAGATAAAGGCTATATCTAGTCTGTCTTATCTTTTTCTTTACGATTTATAATAGACAGAATTATCTGTCAAATCTACTCAGGTACTTTCTATTCGTATTTCAGAGTGCGTTTTACGTACAATTACCTAGTCGTACGCATAAATGCTTAGAGGGAAAAACCGAAGTACGTAGAGGGGTATAAACAACCTTTTGTATTTTGATTTTGAGGGTGTTTAAATCTTTTGAGAATCAGTGATGTCGCTATTCCTTTGAAGAAAAAAAGGAAGGCATTATGAAAACAACACACTACTTAATCACGATAATTTCCCTGATCATTCAGGTTGTTCTTTTTGGTCAATCTCAGCAGAATAAAGTAATGACTCGTTTGTCAGACCGAATGTTGGAGACTGTTAAAAATGAGAATGGAAAAATCTGGTTCGAACAGCGTGAGATTAACCAGCTGTTCAGCCAATTGTCAGTAACGTCTGTACAGCAGGCATTTCCTGCTTCTAAAAAAGAAGAGCTTCAGTCTGTAGTAGAAATTTCATGCGCATGTGATGTAAATACGCTTTTAGCTGAAGTTGCAAAACGCAAAGATTATTTCGAGCAGCCGGAATTGGTTCCTGCGATTACTCCTTTACACGAGACCAATGATTATACTGCTGCTTTTGCTACAGACTATGCTTTGGATTTAATTAATGCAAAAGAAGCATGGGATGTTACGACAGGAAACCGAAGAATCAAAATCGCTATTACCGATTCAAACTTCGATCTTAATCACGAGGAGTTAGCAGGTAAGTACTCCTATATTCAGCCGGGGATGTATAATCCGAATTATGATCACGGGACTGCAGTGGCAATTACAGCTGCAGGAAACACAAATAACGGTGTTGGAAAAAGTTCTATAGGTTATGATTGTGATCTTTTGCTTTACGGAATGAGTTATAACAGTATTCTTGATGCTTCTTATGCGGGTGCTCACGTGATTAATGTGAGTTGGGCTGGTGGATGTGTGTATAGTTCATACTATCAGGATATGATTAATGAAGTACTTGAGAATGGAAGTGTTATTGTTGCAGCAGCAGGTAACGGAGGTACATGTGGAGATCCGTCCAGTCTAGTTTATCCGGCTGCATATGATGGAGTTATTTCAGTGTCTAGTATCGGACCAAACGATAACCATGAGCGTTATATCGGAGATGCTTCTTCAACACACCAGCACAATGCAACTGTGGATCTTGTTGCTCCCGGATATGATATGGCACTTTCAATTGCAAACAATGTCTATACAACCGGAAACGGAACTTCCTTTGCCTCTCCGATTGTAAGTGGAACAGTTGGTTTAATGAAAGAAGTGAACGAAGCGTTGAATCACTGCGAGGTAGAGTATATTTTGAAATCTACAGCTGTTAGCGTGGATAGCCTTAATCCTGGATATGAAGGACTTTTGGGAGCAGGACGTCTTGATGCTGCCGGTGCAGTTGAAACAGCTGCAGCTTTCGATCCTACCTGGATTTCACACACAATTAATCACCACTACCTTGATCCGAACGGAGCTATCTTTGTAAATGTAGAGTCTGAATTGCCGGTTACATCATTTGACTATACCTTTGATTCGTATAGCTCTGCAAATGGAGAACAGGTGCGTATTTACACAGTGGATGTAATTTATGAAACCGGATGTGTATTTACTAAGAAGCACCTTATCAGTGAAGATGAGTTTTTAGATACAGATTCACTTTTGGCTTTACCTGTAACTTTAACAGCTTTTGACGCAGAGGCGCAGAAAGAAGATATTTTGGTTTACTGGGAAACAGAATCTGAAAATAATAGTGCATACTACGATATTGAAAAATCAATTGACGGAAAAGAGTGGGAGGTAATCGGTTACCGTGAAGCTGCAGGAGCTTCTCACACGACAAATTCTTACGAATTAACAGATTTTAATCCTAATTCAGGAATCCAATATTACAGATTGATCCAGGTGGACAATAATGGGGAACGTAACGTTGGAGGAGTTGTTTCTGTAGATTATGGATCTATTTCTTCCGATAAAGATGCTTATGTGTATCCAAATCCTTCGAATGGGCAGGGGACGCTTGTTCTTGCTGAAGGTGCAAAATCAGTTCAGGTATTTAGTGCAGCAGGAGTTTTGGAGCAAAGTTTTGATGTGGCAGAGGGTGCTCAGCAACAGATTTACTCTGAGAAGTCAGGTATGAAAATGATCCGTGTTCTTTTCGATACTGAAGAAGTAAAAACAATTAAATGGGTGGTAGATTAAGCTACCTCCTTTGATCAGATTGTGATGAAGTGTTGTTGTCAAATGTTTTACAAAAGTGTAAATTAAAATAATGTGGCTTACTTAGGTTTTCAAGAATAATACATTTGCACGGATTTGTCACTCTGTAATTGAATTGTTTTTTAGTAAATTAGCCTAATCAATTGTAGCCATATACATGACAAATATTGTAAATGCACTGGTAGTCGAAGACTACAAACTAATAGCTGACGCCTGGGGAAAATTACTGAGGGATACGAATATTTTCAATACTGTTAAGGTTTTGTATTCAGCAGATAATCTCACCGAATATATAGAGGACTTGAAGCCTGAATTAATTTTTATGGATATCAACCTGCCTGGTTCACAAAATGGAATAGAAATCACCAAGACGATTACCGAAAGTTATCCCTGGATTAAAATAATGATATTGTCAATTCATAATGAGCCGGTTATGGTTCGGAGGGCAATTGAAAACGGAGCCAAAGGATACATCACCAAAAATGCACCTATGAAAGAAATGCAACTGGGGGTGGAAAAGGTAATGAATGGAGAAAAATACCTGTGTGAAGAGATCAGGCATTATTTTGATTAATGCGCTACTAACTGTTTTTTAATAGGATGGCTACTGCTTAGTTGGCTAATAATTACTATTATTGCATAGGTAGTAAACGACTTACACTATTTACGAATGTCTGAAGATTTTGGTTCATACTCAAAACAGTTTATAACGGATACCCCAATGGATCCGGAAAGCGAGTATTACCGTTTTTATAAAACGCGGTTGTATAAGTATCCGTTGGAAGGAATCTATATTTACAGTTTTGAAAAGGGGAGAATGTTATACGCCGACGGTTGGGAAGGCGTTGTGGGGGTTCCTGATGCAGAAATATCTATGATGCATATTGTGAATATGACTTCCCCTCATTATGCTCCTTTTGTGCACGATATTAATGATAAAGCTCTCCAGTTTCTGCATAAAAGAAAGGAAAGGTTAAAAGAATACAGCTTTACAATTGAAACAAAAGTGATGAATAAAAACGGGCAGGAAATACCTGTTGTTGCTCGTGTTGCTGTTCATGACACTTTTGAGGATGGAAGTTTACGAAGTATTATCGGGCGTTTTCAGGTCGATTATGGACTTCGGTTTGGTAAGGTGATGCGTTTTGCAGCATACGGGCCTGAGAAGGATGAATTTGAAAGAAACCTGAATAAAAGCCTGTTTTACCCTTTTCGGATTTCTGATGCCGAGTTGGATATGATCCGTTTTCTTTCCAGAGGAAGTACGTATAAGGAAATCAGCGATGAAATGAATGTCTCTATTTCACAACTGGAAAAAAACATAGACGGGCTTTTGGAACGCTTTAAGGTTTCCAATACAACAAGCCTGATCTCCTTTGCTTACGACAACCGGCTACTTCCCTGATTGAAAGGAATTCAGATCGATAGTTGTGATCTTCTCTTTCGGAATTCCGATTCGAATCAACATTTCTTTCCAGTCCCGAATACCATCATCATTTGAACAACTTCCGACTACCCAGGCAACAGAAGTATTACCTAAAATTTGTTTGATCGTATCTCCGTAACCTGAATTGTTGATAAACGATTCTATATCTGTTGCTTTATATTTATTGGCTTCCTCTGGTGTCCCGGGGTTGATGTCGTCAATTAATAGAAATTCACTCTCCTGCCAGGTCCAAAGGCTTTTGTTTCCTCGTGATAATTCCTCTTGCGAATCGGAAAGTACACTAACCCATTTGCTAAGAGTTGTGTAGGTTGTTTTGTTGTGACGAATGGCTAATTCATTGGCCATTCCTACGGTTATTGTTGTTTTTCCTGATTTTTTGGCACCTGAAACGATGAAATGATGCGCTTCACGGGGACGTTGCCGTAAATAGTGTCGGATAAAGTCGGCATCTTCCGTTTTTAGACGCCCATTCCACTGACTTAACCGAAAGGCATAAGGGAAAAAAGCATTCTGTTGGTACAATTTTGTGAGAAACCAGTACCTCCCGAAAAAGAATAAGGGGAGCAAACCGGCCAGGAAGAAATACAAGCCGTTTTTGTCTGTGCTGGCGATAAAGTAAAAAGTTAAAGATCCGGTCCAAAAAAAGCAAAGGTCTGTGAACGTGTCAAATGTAAGATTTTTCCACTGCGGTTTGAACGTGCCATTTCCTTTATACTCTTTCTTATACAATGGAGAGGAGGCATTATAAATTTCAAAAGCTAACCAGAAGCAGGCAACGGAAAATAGTGCTGTTTTTAATTCAACTCCGAGTATATAAGCGATTGAGGTAGGTACAAAACCAAGAGCGAAATGCCCAAGTTGATTAGCAAACCAACCATAAGTTAGTGTAATCCCTCTTTGAGAGTCTTTGCCAATTAAATCAGCGTGTAAGGTTTTCCAGATCTGGCGTCCTGTTATTTTTCCCATAGTAAAGGTTTGTTAGTCAATAAGGACAATATTAAGAAAAACCTTTAATACAAAACAAATCGTTCCGGAAAAAGAACAGCTTTAATCTAACTGATTTCTATTCCTACAGGACAGTGGTCAGACCCCATGATTTCATTTACTATAAAAGCATCTTTCAAACGTGGAAGAAAAGATTCGCTGACCAGAAAATAATCGATTCTCCAGCCTACGTTTCTTTGACGTGCACCCCCTCGATAGCTCCACCATGTATATTTTATTGTGTCTCCATGTATGTGTCGGAATGTGTCAACCAGTCCGTTGGACGTAAATGCATCCATACCATCAATTTCCTCTTGCATAAAACCGGCGGCCTTATTATAATTTTCCTTGGGGCGTGCCAGATCAATAGCTTTGTGAGCAACGTTAAAATCGCCACACACAACAACCGGTTTTGTCTTTTCAAGGTTTTTCAAATAATCAAGAAAAGCCATATCCCAGGTGGTGCGATATCGTAATCGAAGTAACTCGGAACCTGAATTCGGAACGTAAACAGTTGTCAGAAAAAAATCATCAAATTCCAACGTTAGTACACGACCTTCTTTGTCATGTTCGTCAATACCAATATCAGTATGTACAGCGAGTGGTTGCACCTTTGTAAGAATAGCAGTTCCAGAGTACCCTTTTCGTTCAGCAGAGTTGGAATACAGGTGGAAGTCGCTAAATTGTTTAAGTGCTTCAGCTACCTGATCGTCCTGTGCTTTTGTTTCCTGAAAACAGATAATATCCGGGTTCATATCTTGCATGGATTTGTCAAAATCCTTATTCATAATAGCTCTGATGCCATTGACATTGAAAGAGATGATGCGCATTTATAAGTAGTTTTTTTCGATTAAATAATTCTTTACATAATCTTCGACTCCCTCTTCCAGAGAAATAAATGCTTGTGTATATCCTGCATTGATGAGTTTAGACATATCTGCTTCCGTAAAATACTGGTATTTGTCACGTATATCTTCCGGAGTATCGATGAAAGAGATCTGCTCTTCTTTGCCCATGGCTTTGAATGTTGCTTTTACGAGATCAAGGAAAGTTCTTGCTTCTCCCGTACCCAGATTGTATAATCCACTTTCGGGTTGCTCTTTCATGAGAAATGCACAGACATCCACCACGTCCTTTACATAGATGAAATCCCGAAGTTGTTCTCCGTCTTTGTATTCAGGGTTGTGAGAACGGAATAACTTCATTCCGCCTGTTGCTGAGATTTGGTTAAAGGCATGGAAAATAACAGAAGCCATTCTTCCTTTGTGATATTCGTTGGGACCATATACATTAAAGAATTTCAACCCGGCCCAAAATGGCGGTGTTTCTGTTTGTTGGAGTGCCCAGATATCAAAGTCGTTTTTTGAGTCTCCGTAAGGATTCAGGGGTTTCAATTTGGGGGTTAGTGCATGATCGTCCTTGTAACCTAATTCACCCAATCCGTAAGTAGCCCCTGAGCTGGCATACACCAGAGGAATCTGAAACTTTACGCAGGCATTCCAAACCATTTTACTATAGTTAAGATTCAGTTCATCAAAAATGGATTTGTCGAATTCGGTCGTATCTGTCCTTGCACCAAGGTGGAAAATAAATTTGACTTCATTCCCGTATTCGCTGATCCACTTTTCAAAATCATTTCGGGGAACTTTAGCAAGGATCGTTTTTCCGACCAGGTTATTTTCTTTCTCTTTTTTTGAGAAATCATCAACGACAACAATATCTCCATATCCAAGAGCATTTAGTTTTCCTACTAAAGTACTTGCTATAAATCCAGCTGAACCGGTAACTACAATCATCTTAACTTCTTTTCTTTTGCCTCAAAGATACGACTGACATTTCAAAATCGGAAGTATAAACGGATAATAGAGGTTCTGTCGTCCGGGATTTGAATGGGTACATAAGTGGAAAAGATGGTTTTACATGATGTTGTTCGAACTTTATGCTAAATTTGCGCTATTGCCACCAGTAAAGTAAATAATGGAAAAGAAAATTATTGATGCAGATCATCGATCTGTTATTCCTGATTTTAAAGAATTATACCGGTACAAAGATTTATTTCTTACTCTTTCCTGGAGAGATTTTCGGGTAAGATATGCACAAACGACAATAGGTCTTTTGTGGGCGATATTACAGCCGGTGGTGACATTGTTTATTCTGTCGTTGGTGTTTGGACGATTTGTGGGGGTTGAAACGGAAGTTCCGCATTTATTGTTTACTGTTGCAGGCATGAGTATCTGGAGTTATTTTTCGTATGTGATGACAAATTCCGGAAACTCAATTATTATGAATCAGGGGATGGTGAAAAAGATCTATTTTCCCCGTTTGATTATTCCTTTGTCAAAAGCGGTTGTCGGTTTCATTGATTTTGCCGTTGCTCTGGTAATCATGCTATTTTTGATGGTATATTATGGCGTTGCTCCCGGTTCTAATGTATGGATGGCTCCTGTTTTTGTTATTATCGGGGTTATAGCTGCTTTGGGTGTAGGAATATGGTTGAGTGCATTGAGCGTTCGCTACAGGGACTTTCAGCATGTGGTTCCTTTTATGGTACAGATAGGAATGTATGTTACTCCTATTGCGTATCCTGCTGAATTTGCTACGCGTCACTTGCCGCAATGGGCGGGTACTTTGTATTATCTAAATCCGATGGCAGGAGTAGTACAGGGATTTAGATGGTCGCTATTCGGAGGAAGCCCTCCAGGAAACCTGATGTATGTATCTATTGCGATGGTGTTGATTCTTTTCGTTTCAGCTCTTTTTTATTTCAAAAAAGTGGAAGATGAAATGGCAGATTACGTATAAGAAAAACGAGAGTAAGTTTCAGTAAATCAGATTGCGTCTTTTGTCTTTTCAATCATTCCAGCCAGAAATTCGCGTGCGCGAAACAATTGCGCTTTAACGGTACCAAGAGGTAGGTCCAGTTCATCGGCGATTTCTTCGTAGGAAAGTTCTTCAAAATAACGCTTTTCGACCAAAACTCTGTAGCGAGGCTTTAGCTTTTCAACCAAAAGCCGCATCATTTTTATTTTTTGTTTCTTAATGGCTTCTTCCTCGGGATCAAGATCATCTGTGCGAATTTGCATACCTGAATACTCCCCGTCTTCACCCTCAAAGGTTGTGTCCATTGAGGTCATTTGTAGTCGTTTTTTTCGGATAAAGTCGATGCAGTTGTTCGAAGCAATTTTAAAAAGCCATGTACTGAAAGCAAAATCAGGGGAGTATTGATTGATACGATGGAATGCTTTTCCAAAGGCTTCTATTGTCAGGTCTTCGGCATCATCTGTATTGCGAACCATCTTGTTTACCATGAAATAAATGGAGTCGCGATATTTCTCCATAAGTTCAGCAAAAGCCATTTGGTCTCCTTGTTGAGCCAGATATACGAGCTCTAAATCTTTTTTCCCTTTTTCAGTCAAATGATTGCCTACTTCCATTGTTGTTCATTCTTATCGCCTGAGTAGTAGATAATGGGGAGTAATACAGCATACATAATTTCCAGTAAGGGGAGAGCAAATGCCATACGTTTTTCTCCCAGTTTACCGAAATTGATGCCCTGAAAGATCCATTTCAAAATAATAACCCCTCCAAAAATCATTGAACTCCAAAGCCAATACTCTTTATTAAAAATCAAAGAAACAAAAGTTACAAGCATAACTAACAGCGTGAACGGATATATTCCTAACAACAGTTTATGGAAAACTTTGTAGGACGAAGAAGTTGTATAGTGACGTTGCTTTTGTTCGAACCACTTTTTCCAGGATGTTTTTCCTTCCGAATAGCAATATGAATCCGGGTGAAACTGGATGGTGTAATTCCGTTTTTTGGCCACATCTTTTACAAAGAGATCATCGTCTCCGGACTGAATGGCATAATGTTTTTTGAACCCCTGTACACTATCAAATAATTGACGGGTGTACGCCATGTTACGTCCGACACCCATATATGGGAAGCCTGATGCAGCAAAAGCAAAGTAATTGGTTGCGATAAAGGTCGTGTCAAAGCGGATAATGAAGTTTAGAAAACCTTTCGCTTTTGAATAGGGACCATACCCCAGAATTAATTGGTGACGATCACTGAATTTACCAGCCATTAAACGCAGCCAATTATCTGATGCAGGGACACAGTCGGCATCCGTAAATAGAAAATGGTCATATTTGGCTCCTTTAATCCCTACTGTGAGGGGAAGTTTTTTTCCGTTTCGCAAATGATGATTCCGTTCGATATCAATTATCTTTAGATTCGGATATTGCTTTTGGTAAGCTTGTAGAATGTGTTTTGAATCATCGATTGACTGATGATTTACGACGACCACTTCAAATTCCGGGTATTTTTGATTGAGTACAGCCGGAAGATTCTGATACAGATTATCCTCTTCATTGCGTGCAGCTATTATGATGGAAACGCCCGGCAGAACTTCGGAAAGTTTATTGTTTTTTTTCGATGCGTGAAAAGTAAATCTACTGAAAATTAGTAGTGTAAACAGAAGTTGTGCGAGAGCGGATACACCAAAAACCAGAAAAACGATTCCAGTAGGAGTCCAGTCAATTTCCGGAAAAGAAAAATCCATAATTGTTGCTAGTTTACTGCAAAGATGTTACACTTACCGGAATACAGTTATCTTTGTCACACGTTTTTTTCAACATATTTATGCACTTTTCACTTTTAGCAACAGATAAAGCATCAAAAGCAAGAGCCGGGGAAATTCACACGGATCACGGAGTTATTGAAACTCCGATATTTATGCCGGTCGGTACGGCCGGTACGGTAAAGGGAGTCCACCAACATGAGTTAAACGAAGATATCCGTGCTGAAATTATTCTCGGAAATACGTATCACCTGTTTTTACGTCCGGGATTAGAAGTTATTGAAGCCGCAGGAGGATTACACAAGTTTAACGGGTGGAATAAACCCATGCTGACCGATAGCGGTGGGTATCAGGTGTATTCGTTGGCAGGATCAAGGAAGATAACAGAAGAAGGAGTGAAATTTCAGTCACATATTGACGGGAGTTATCATTTCTTTACTCCGGAACGGGCTATCGATATTCAGCGGACAATCGGGGCGGACATTATTATGGCATTTGATGAGTGTACACCTTATCCTTGCGATTACAAGTATGCAAAACGTTCTATGCACATGACGCATCGCTGGTTGAAACGCTGTATGGATCAGATGAAAGCAACCCAACCCAAGTATGGATACGATCAGGTTCTTTTCCCGATCGTGCAGGGAAGTGTATACAAAGATCTTCGTACCCTTTCTGCAGAAGCAATCAGTTCATTTGATGCATTTGGTAATGCAATTGGAGGACTTTCTGTTGGGGAACCGGATGAGGATTTGTACGAAATGACTGATCTTGTTTGTGAGATCCTTCCAAAAGAAAAGCCCCGTTATCTGATGGGAGTAGGGACTCCTGTGAATTTACTTGAATGTATTGCATTGGGTGTGGATATGTTTGACTGTGTGATGCCTTCCAGAAACGCCCGACATGGAATGTTGTTCACCCGTAATGGAATTATCAATATCAAGAATAAAAAGTGGTACAAAGACTTTTCTCCATTGGATGAATCAGGTACTTCGTACGTGGATCATGCCTATACGAAAGCCTATTTGCGCCATTTGATTATTTCGAAAGAAAATCTGGGGATTCAAATTGCAACCATACACAATCTGGCTTTTTATCTGACGTTGATGAAAGAAGCACGCCAGCATATTCTGGCGGGTGATTTTAACGAGTGGAAAAATGCAATGGTTCCAAAACTGCAAAACAGGCTGTAAAGTATGCTGAAGATAATTGACAGGTACATTATCCGGAAGTTTTTGACCACTTTCTTTTTTATGATGGGAGTGATCATGTTGCTAGCCGTAATTTTTGACTTGTCAGAACGTTTACAGGAATTTATTGAGAACAAGGCGCCTTTTAAAGCTATTGTGCTTGATTATTATGTAAACTTCATTTTCTTTTATGGAAATATGTTTTCAGCGCTGATCATTTTTATTTCAGTGATCTGGTTTACGGCAAAAATGGCTCAGAATACGGAGATTATCCCAATGTTGAATAGCGGAAGACCGTTTCACAGATTTCTTCGTCCCTATATGATCGGAGCAACCCTGCTTACCTTGATGTCGTTGGCAATGAATCATTTCATTCTTCCTTCTGCCAATGCAAAGCGATTAGGATTTGAGGAAGAATTTTATCGTTTTAGTTTGTCAGTATCCAATTATCACGCTGATTTTCCCAATGGAGAGTCTGTGTATTTTAAGAATTACAAGTCAGATCAGGGATACATCCAGGATTTCTACATGGAAAAGTGGAGTGAAGATAACAAACTTGAATATTTTCTGAGTGCGAAGAGGCTGCGTCCTACAGGGGATAAAACCTGGACATTGGAGGATTACTTTTTACGGAAAGTTGGTCAAACAGGAGATGAAATAGTACATGGAGATAAAATGGATACCACATTTGCTTTTGGTATCGATGAGTTTGCCCGGAGAGATAATATTGTTGAAACTATGGACTATGAAGAGTTGAACAATTTTATCGAAAGAGAAAAGCAGAAAGGAAATGAAAACGTTCCTGCTTTTGAATTGGTTAAACACCAGCGGACATCTTATCCCTTTGCATCGTATGTATTGACACTGATAGGAGTGGCAGTATCCAGCAGGAAATCCAGAGGGGGAATAGGGGTACATATTGCAACAGGTCTGGCATTTGTGTTTATTTACATTTTCGCTATGCAGGTAACCTCCGTTGCGGCAATAAATATTGGTTTCCCTACCTTGCTGGCATCCTGGATACCGAATCTTGTTTTTGGTGTAATCGGATTGGTTTTGTATCGTCTGGCGCCCAAATAGAATGTAAACATCAATCCCTGGCCGGAGAAGTTTATTTCAGTCCTTCCGAACAATTGATTAGTTTTGTTTAAAATAATAGTTTTATGCGAGTAAAGGCTCATTTTTTTCTTGTGAATGAGGATTTCTCTCCGGAGTTTGCAGATGCTAACTATGACGGGGAAGAGTCAGAAAATAACCTTCGGTATTATTGGGAAGATGCATTGGAAATTAAGGGAGAATGTTCTGATATCGAAGAATTGAAGCAGTCTGAGTATGTTCTTCAGGGAATGATGGGAGAAGGAGAGCATTTTTCGTTTTCCATTCCTAATATGCGTCAATTACTTGTAAAGAGTGAAGATGGTTCGGTTACACCGCTGGCATTTTCAGAGAATATCTTTCATGAGTTTACGGTAGATGAGGAAGAAGGAATGCATATAATCCGGGTATATTTTAAGGATTATGAGGTGTTTTCTAATCCTATTCCCGGGGTTTATATAACAGCAGCTGATTTTCCTGAAGAATTGGCACGCTAACAAATGATTCTCTCTGCCCGAAATATTACAAAGAAGTACGCTGATAAATGGGTGCTTGATGGAGTAACTCTGGAACTACACGAGGGAGGAACATTGGTTGTTGTAGGGCGAAGTGGAGGAGGTAAGTCAACTCTCTTAAAAATCCTGGCAGGACTGGAAGATGCGGATGACGGAGAGGTTTTCTTTCATGGTAAACGAGTGGTTGGACCTTCCCTTCGTTTGGTTGCCGGGCATCCGGAGATAAAACTTGTTAATCAGGATTTTGCATTGGATAAGTACCACACGGTAGAAGAAAATATTCGCCTGAAAGTACTCCATTATCAGACGGGAGACCGGGATGAGATTGTAGAAGAATTGATCACCGTAATGGGGCTGGAATCATTACGGAAGAAACAAGCTTATTTACTTTCCGGCGGAGAACAGCAACGTCTGGCATTGGCAAGGGCGTTGGCGAATGAACCGGATATATTGCTACTTGATGAACCCTTTGTTCATCTCGATCCACTTACCAGAAGACGTGTGGAATTGTATATTCATGAAATGCGTTCCAGGTGGAATACAACCATTATACTGGTTACCCACGATGGTAAAGAAGCAATGGCCTGGGGAGATCACATTGCCTATATGGAGGATGGAGTGATAAAACGTGTTGATTCAGCCGTAAATTTTTATATTCATCCTACAAATAGTAAAGAAGCGCAATTTTTTGGGGAAATTAATGTGATACATTCAAACGGTAGAGAGCGTTTGTTCAGACCGGATGCTTACAGTATTGTAGCTGATGGAGTTGAAGTAAAAGTATTGAAAACAGCATTTCAGGGAGGGTATTTTTCACATCTGGTCAGGACGACCGCCAGCGAAGAAGAGTTGGTCTTGTATGCCAGTTCTCCGTTGCCTCAAAAACTAATGATAGAACCGGATTATGCCAAAGAATAGGATTACAATACAACAGGTTTGGAGACTTTTGAAGACGAGCTTTTACGAGTTTTTTCAGGAGAAAAGTTTTATTCATGGAGCCTCTCTTGCCTATTACACAATCGTTGCACTTGTTCCCTTGTTGTATTTACTTTTTATTTCTATAGGAGAAATACTGGGGCAGGATCAGTTGATTTCAATTGTTGCAGCGATAGCAAAAGAACAGATAGGGATTGAGGACGTCAGTTGGTTAGTAGATGCATTAAAACTGGTGGATCTGGGAGCGGGAAATTTTGTGTTACAGGTTGTGGGGATTGTGGTGTTGGCGTTTTCTGCTTCTGCGATTTTCAGTTCGTTACGAACGAGTTTAAATGATTTCTTTGATATAGAGGTTGTGCAGATGAAACGAGCGATTTTTCATAATATTCTTGCTCGTTTAGTCGCCTTTTTAATGTTGACACTAGTGGCTGTTGTTGTGGTTGTCTTTTATTTCCTGGAAACAGCATTTGTATCATTTGGAGCAGACCTGTTTGAAGGAGAATTTAATGGTTGGTTAACTTTCGGAATAGAACATATTACTTCGTTATTAAGTAATACAGTTATCTTTTTGTTTGTTTTTAAATATTTGCATGATGGTATTGTCGAGTGGGGAATTGCTATCCGGGGAAGCATTTTTACAGCTGTTTTATTATACATCGGGCAACTGTTGATTAAATATTACCTGACGAATTATTTCTTTGCAGCGGGAGGAGGTGTTGTGGGAACTATACTCGTAATTCTGGCCTGGATGTTTTATTCGTCCCAGATTATTTTTCTCGGAGCAAAAATAACAATGGTCTATGCGCGAACGATTGGAAGACCGATTAAGCCCAGAAGTTATGTGCAGCCTCCATTGATCTGATTACTTTCGGTTATTTATTTACAGTCGGAACCGGAATCATAAAAGTACGTAATGTAAATTTTGTCTTTATACCAATTCGCACGTGTAGCATAGACCTGATCCAGATAGGTAAATGTAAGGTGATAAACAGGTTTTTCTGGATTTTCCGGATTACTCTTGTCGTAATCCACTTTCCCGCTTTTTTGTAAAGCTTCCAGTGTTTGTTTTTCGGATATCCCCAGGTATTTTGCCTGACATTTAGCTACGTTTTCGAAGGCTACTAAAGCAGTGTCCAACGGAAAGTGTTCCATGCTTGCGGTTCCGGAAAAAATTCCATCCGTAATGACCGTATTATTTGTCAGTGGTGTACATAAACTGATAAAACCGTCTTTTCGAAGTTCGAACTGAGCCTGAATTTCACTTCCGTTTCTGTCCTCTCCTTTCAGAAAGTAGAGTTTGGGTTCACCGTCTTTTTTACTCAGACCAAACTTGACGTCACCATTATTGAGTAAGAGAAAGTAATCTTCTTTTTGCTCCGGAGTAAGTTCCTCCGATTGGCTGAAAACAACTACGTTGTCCAGAATGGCATTTTTCACACGGTTTTCAGGAAGCCAGGAACATCCTCTGTTTTGGAAGAAAACAAACGTAAGCATAAGACCGATTAGTAATCCGATGCCGTAATATTGAAAGCGTTTTATGATTTTCATTGTCCAATCTTATTTAACAAATATATAGGTCAGCCAACTGGCAAAATATGCCAGAGCTGTAAAAGAAACCAACTGAATTGAAGGCCATTTCCATCCGCCTGTTTCCTGTTTTACAATTGCAACTGTACTTAAACATTGAAGAGCAAAAACGTAGAAAATCAAGAGTGAAAAAGCTGTTGCATAACTGAATTTTATAGCTTTTAATCCTCCTTCACTTTCAGGATCGTCTTCTACCGAGTAGATCGTTGCCATAGTTCCGACAAAAACTTCTCGTGCAGCAAAACTGGCAACAAGTGCAATTCCGATTTTCCAGTCAAAACCAAGCGGACGGATAACAGGTTCTATGCCTTTTCCGATGTATCCCAGGTAGGAGTATTCCAGTTTTTCACTACTCTCCAGATAGGAAAGTTCATCTTCACTCAGGTTGCTTTCCAAAGCCATCTGTTCGTACTTTTGTTCAATACGATCCATTTCCTTTTGCGGTCCGAAATACCCCAATGTCCATAATACAAGCGAAGCAATGAGAATAATCTTTCCGGCTTCGGTAACAAACGTTTTTCCTTTGTTAATCATCGAGCTCAGGATGTTCTTGGAATTCGGGAAACGATACCTGGGGAGTTCGAGAATAAACGAAGAACCGGACTTGTGCTTCATGAAATAGTTGATCAGTAAAGCCACCAGTAAACTCACAACAATTCCAAGGAGATACATTCCCATCATCACAAGTCCCTGTACACTGATAAATCCGAGAAGATAGTCATCAGGAGCGATAAAGGAAACCAGAAAAACATAAACAGGAAGTCGTGCGGAACAGCTCATCAAAGGAGTGATAAAGATAGTAATCAGACGCTCTTTTCTGTTTTCAATGGTCCGGGCTGCCATAATGGAAGGAACTGCGCAGGCAAAACCTCCGACAAGCGGAATAACCGATTTTCCGTTCATTCCGAATTTGCGTAATAGCCCGTCTGTCATAAAACTTACCCGTGCGAGATATCCGGAATCTTCCAGTATGGTGAAAAGCCCGAATAGAATCATGATCTGTGGAAGGAATACAAGTACACCTCCTATTCCGGCTAACAATCCATCCACCAAGAAGTCGGCTAACATGCCTTCCGGAAGGAGAGTAGCAACTGATTCGCCCAACCAGACAAATCCGGAATCGATAAGATCCATGGGATAAGCAGCGAAGGTGAATACCGCCTGAAAGATGATAAAGAACGTAAGCAAGAATACAGCAAGTCCTTTAATCGGATGCGTCGTTATCGCATCAATCTTTTCTGTAATTTGTTTTGAACGGAGATCCGTTTTGGTAAGTTTCACCTTTTTTACAAGCTGATCAATAAACCGGTAACGGGCATTGATTTCGTTTAATTCTGCTTTATAAGTTGAATTACCACTTTGATGAGCCAGGTCACTGATTTTTTGTTGGTGTTCTACCCAGCTGAGTTTGTCAATGTGGTTGGTGATTTTGAAACGTTGGTATACAGATGTGTCAGGAAGTAATTCCCGAATTACTTCAGGATCTGTAATCCATTTATCATCCAGATTGATATGAGGATTGTCTTCGGGTTGTGTACTGTGAAGCAACAGCTTTTTAAGGGAATCCATTCCCTTACCGTCTTTAGCACTGATACTGATAACCGGACAGTTGAATGCTTTTTCCAACTCTTCTGTACGGATGACCTCTCCTTCCAGTAAATCAATCATATTCAGCACCAATACCATAGGGATGCCAAGATCATGTACCTGTGAAGCGAGAAAAAGATTGCGGTGAAGATTACTGACATCCACTACCGAAAGAATGAGATCGGGATGGCTTTCAGCAGCATTATTTAGCAGAACATCCTGCACAATCTGTTCGTCCATACTATTGGACGAAAGGCTGTATGCTCCCGGTAAGTCAATGAGTTCAACGTCATGATTCTCTCCTAACTTTAGTTTCCCCGAACGTTTGTCTACTGTAATTCCCGGATAGTTACCAACGCGTTGGTTTAGTCCGGTTAAACGGTTAAACAAAGTTGTTTTCCCACAGTTGGGATTCCCCACTAGCGCAATTTTCCTCAATGCTCTCTGATTTAATTGAACGTCAAATTTAGCTGTGAAAAGTCAAACGGTGAAGAAAAATCAGGAATATTGTTCCCTGAGACATTCAAGTTGCGCCAGATCATCTACTCCGGGAATGAAACGCAGCAATCGTGAAAGCCGTGCATATTCTCTGTTTTCGGAATAGATGAAGAAACAACTTCCGTTTTTTACAAGGTCGATAAGGTGATGTGCGGACTCTTTTGGTACGGCAGGACATCCCAGACTTCGTCCCAATATTCCGTTATTTTTCTTCAGGAATTCGGGAGTGGCATAGTCTGCACCATGAACAACAATTGCTCTTTCCCTTGCATTTGAATTTGAGTACTCAAGACCGTCCAGTCGCATCGCATAATCAAACTTCCCTGAATAAGTTTCAGCTGTGACATAAAAACCAAGACTGGATTGATAAGAAGAATTTCGATTAGAAAAAGAAGTAGCCATAAGTCCTCCTGAGTTTCTTCCATGTGAGACAAGGGATTGAAAAGAAATAGTTTGCTGTACCAGATCGATGACAAACAAACGTTCTTCCGAAGAAGGTTGTGAAAAGTCAACCAAAGTCAGGTAGCGTGGATTTTCCAGTTTCCCTTGTTTGTAGAGACTGATGTATCCTCTGAAACCTTTTTCCCAGACATCGAAAGACAACTCCTTGTTCTGTAAATGTGTATAAACGGATTGTATCTGACATTCCACATACTGCTGCTCAAAGTCGTGAACGGAAAGAAGAGAAGCCAAAGCTTTTTCCCGTGAGCCAATAAAAAAAAGAAGAAACACGAGAGCGGCTCTTCTCAAAAAAGTAGCTTTTAGTCCTTGCATGATGCAACTAAATTACTGAAAATATTGTAGATTTGCAGCCCGTTTTAGATGAACGGCGGGAAAATTTCCACGATACTCAAATGATTGAAGATGAAGCATAAAGAAGCGATAGGGAAACGACGTACTTTTGGAGTTATTGCTCACCCGGATGCCGGTAAAACTACTTTGACAGAGAAACTTCTGCTTTTTGGAGGTGCTATACAGACAGCCGGAGCGGTGAAGAATAATAAAATTAAGAAATCGGCTACTTCTGACTTCATGGAAATTGAAAAGCAGCGGGGAATTTCCGTTGCAACTTCTGTAATGGCTTTTGAGTATCGCGGGAAACAGATCAATATTCTGGATACACCCGGTCACAAGGATTTTGCGGAAGATACCTACAGAACCCTTACTGCAGTGGACAGCGTTATACTTGTTGTGGATTGTGCAAATGGGGTAGAGGAACAGACTGAGCGTTTAATGGAAGTCTGTCGTATGCGAAAAACTCCTGTTATTATTTTCATTAACAAGATGGACCGGGATGGGAAAGATCCATTCGAATTGCTGGATGAGTTAGAGTCAAAATTGAATATTAATGTTCGTCCGTTGGCATGGCCTATCGGAATGGGATATAACTTTCAGGGAGTTTACAGTATTTACCAGAACCAACTGAACCTTTTTCAACCGGACAAAACAAAAATAGCAAAAGACGTTGTTTCTTTTACAAATGTTGATGACGCTCAGATTGATGAGATTATTGGCGAAGAAGGAGCGAATCAACTACGGGAAGATCTGGAGTTAATTGATGGGGTTTATGAGCCTTTTGACAGAGAGAAGTATCTGGCAGGGGATGTTGCCCCCGTATTTTTTGGTTCGGCGGTAAACAATTTCGGAGTAAAGGAACTGTTGGATTCGTTTATTGAAATATCTCCGGCTCCCAGAGGAAGGGATACGGATAAAGGATTTATAGAACCGGAAGATGATAAGTTTAGTGGATTTGTTTTTAAAATTCACGCAAACCTTGACCCAAAACACCGGGATCGTATTGCTTTCCTTCGTATTGTTTCCGGACGATTTGAGCGCAATACATTTTACAATCATGTCCGAAATGCAAAGAAGATGAAATTTCCGAACCCGACCTCTTTCATGGCTCAGGATAAGAATGTCATTGATGAGGCGTTCCCGGGGGATGTAATTGGTTTGTATGATTCAGGAAACTTTAAGATTGGGGATACATTGACGGAAAAAGATAATTTTTCGTTCAAAGGTATTCCGAGTTTTTCGCCTGAAATTTTTCAGGAACTGGAGAATTTAGATCCGTTGAAATCCAAACAATTGGATAAAGGGATCAAGCAGTTGATGGATGAAGGAGTTGCACAGCTGTTTATTCAACAACCGGGGAATCGTAAAATTGTAGGAACAGTAGGGCAGCTTCAGTTTGAGGTGATATTGTATCGCCTTGAGCATGAATACGGAGCCAAGTGTACGTTCCGTCCGCGAAATTTCCACCTGGCTACATGGATTACATCGGATAATGAACAGCAAATGCAGGAATTTCTGAAAGCCAAAACAACGAATGTTGCTGTAGATAAAGACGGGAACCGGGTTTTTCTTGCGGAAACACCATTCCTTCTTCAGATGGCGGAGAGGGATTATCCGGAAATCAAATTCCACAGAACCTCAGAATTTTTATTGGGTAGTGAGTAAGAAGGAAGGAAAACTGCTAATTATCCGACAGGGAACTGTACTACCAATAACAGGTGTCGGAATAAGTTACATGTTCTTGCTGTTTTATGGTATGCTTTTCTTTATTAAGGGAAGTGCGTATGTGTTTTTTACTTTTTGGCCTTACTTATTACTTCTCTGTTTTGCTTTGATGCAATTTTCTTACAAGGATTTTTTGTTACGACCAGAAGATACGGAAGCATTTTATTACCGCTATCGGATTTTAGGTGTCTTTCGTTTTTCGGTCAGGAAAAAATTTGCCGGCTATTCTTATTTTATCTGCCGGGTCGTTAGAAAGACATTTGTCGTTAAACAGGGGATGGGTGCCGGAATGGTTATAAATGAAGGGGTACATCGTGAAAAGTATTATGCCATTCTGGGAAAGAGTAAGAAGAATCGGGAAATGTATGAAATCTGTAAGGGAGAAAAGAAAGAGCTCGACAATATTATCAGGGAAAGAATTTTACCACTTACTATTCCCGTATATCTTGGTGTAAAGAAAAAAGGTTACGAATACCAGTAATCAGTATTCATACAAAAAGCTGCAACTTTTTAAGTTACAGCTTTCTTATTTAATACTTCCCGTAGAAGTATCAGGAAAGTGCAAAAAGTACGGGTAAAACTAATTGTGTTTTTACCGGCTTCCCATCCTTTTTACCTGGATTCCAGGCCGGCATTTTAGAAATCACACGGATAGCTTCCTGGTTAAATTGTTCGTAGTTCCCCCGTTTGATTTGAACATCACTGACACTGCCATCTTTGTTGATCACAAAACCTACATATACTCTTTCCTCGATGTTGTTTTTTCTCATTTCTTCAGGGTACTTGATATTTTTGATGAGATACTGATTAAGTGCTTCTTGGCCACCTATAAATTCAGGATTTTCGTCAGGTACCTGAATAGTATCGGGAGGAGTTGTTTCTACTGTTTGAGGAGAATTTTCCTGAAATGTAAAAGAATAACTTCCGAAAGAAAGAAAAAACAGACTTGCAGGAATCATACTGTAAAGCAAGATGGTCCCTGTCTTTTTTGTTGTAGAATTTTTACGATACATTCTCATAATTCGTGTTTTAAAATTAGACATTTGACTAAAAGGTGATAATTGGATAGGGTGGCTGGTTTTCATCATTTGTTGCAACAGAAAGGATGAATATTTTTCGATATTTTCGGAGCGGATCATGATTTCATCTACTTCGTATTCATGATTCACCTCAATGTTTTTTTTCCACAGGTAGACAAAAGGATTAAACCAGAGAAAGCACTGTACCAGAGAGGAAATAATGCGATCAATAGTATGTTTTTTATGGATGTGTAATGTTTCATGGGTAAGAATCAACGCCTGCTCTTCTTTTGTAGCGGATGGATCTATCAAAACAATGCGCCCGAAGGATGCGTTTACCGTGGAGTGATAAATTTTAATACCCTTTTTTTGAGTAATGAACTGAGAGGATCGGATCAGTTTGACTATTCGCAGAAGGCGATAGGACAGAACCGAAACAGAGAGTAGAACACCCGTTAAATAGATGATCGGGAGAATAAATGAGGTGCCGGATGTGGATTGAGAAGATGTAGTCGGGGAAACCTCAAATAAGGGAAGTGTAAGTTGATAGGACAAATCAGAAGAAATTGATAATGTCTGAATTCCAACAGGAAGGTAAGCCAAAACGGGAATGGACAATAACAGAAAACGATCCCATTTGGCGAGTCCTCTTTTAGCTAGTAACAAGTTATAGAGGAGTACCAGAAAACTGAAGCATAGTATATACGTGATCCCATTATTCATCATCTGTTCCTTTTTTTATGGTTTTAACAATTTCTTCAAAATCCTGAAGTGAAACATCTTCTTTTTTAGCAAGAAAAGAGAGTAATTGTCTGGGAGATCCGTCAAAAAAAGCCAACATAAGATCTTTTATCCGTTGTCTGGAGTATATTTCTTTTGATACAAGTGGATAGTATTCATGTGTTTTACCGTAGGCTTTATAGGAAACAACTCCTTTGTCGACCAATATGCGAATGATCGTAGATACTGTACTGTAAGCGGGTTTGGGATCTGGCAGATGAGGAATGATATCCTTAACAAAGCCTTTTTCCAGTTTCCATAGTACCTGCATAATTTGTTCTTCAGCTTTTGTAAGTTCAACTTTTTGCATAGTATTGAATTTCATTTCTGTAAACTTATAACTAAAAAATTAGATATACAACTATTTTTTTAGATGTATAACTATTTTATTAGATGATTAAGGTATCTTTGCTTTGTCGAAAAGGATTTTGGGGGATGCTCATAATTGTTTAGTATATTTAAGAAACTAGTAGCGAACAAATTGGACGGAAAGCTCATTTTCGGAGAGAGATAACTTATGTAGCAGTTACAGATAAAAAGGAATGAAAAATACGTTAAGGAACAAACATATTGATCTTATTGTACAAAACAGTAACTGGTCAAAGGACAGAGTAAAAGGAGTGTTACAGGAATACATCTATAATGATGCTTCCACACTAAAAAAGTTTATTGTTTATTTTATTCTGGCTTTGGGAGTAGGGTTTACTCTGGCAGGTATTATTTTCTTTTTTGCATACAATTGGCAGGATATGCATAAATTCTTCAAACTTGGCCTGGTAAGTGTTGTATTGATCGCTACGGTTTCTGTTACATTATTTATTCATGTATCGACGTTTACAAGGCATGTACTGATTACTATTGCATCCGTACTGGTTGGTGTCTTATTTGCTGTTTTTGGTCAGATTTATCAGACAGGAGCAAATGCTTACGATTTCTTTTTGGGGTGGACATTGTTTATTTTAATCTGGACGATTGTATCACACTTTTCAGTTTTATGGCTGATTTTTATTGTTTTAGTCAATACAACATTGTTTTTGTTTGAAGAGCAGGTTGCCGGAGATTGGTCCGAAATTCTTTTTTATACCATACTCTACCTTGTAAACGGTTTCTTTTTACTGGCTTTTGAAATCTTAGGACATAAAGTAGAGAGGTTGAAATTGCCGGGCTGGTTTATAAATACGCTTGCCCTGATTACAGTAACTTACGCTACTTTGGGGCTTACAGTAGGAATGTTTGATGAGGTGAGTACAGGCTACTGGTTGTTATTTCTTTTGGCTGCAATTGCATATTCTCTTGCAGTTATCAAGGGGCTTAGAGACAGAAGCTTATTTTATCTGGCACTTGTTGCCTTTAGTGGTATTACGATTGTTTCGACATGGATTCTAAAAGAAGGAAAAAGCGAGATCGTATTTTTCATGGTAGCTCTTTTCGTTATATTGAGCGTAACCCTGGTAGTGAGCCTGTTCGTTAACTTACAAAAGAAGTGGAATAATGAGTAAAGAAGCAGGAGTGGTTAAAGCGTTTATCGAGAAAATTCATGTCAAAGAAGATACTACCGAAGCGTTGAATGAGCAAGCTATTTTTGCGGCACTGGATGACGGGGAATCAGATAATCTGGCAATAAAGGTGCTGATCATCTTGGGTGGAATATTAGCGACCCTTTTTTTTCTGGTTTTTCTGTTCCTGACCGGGATTTATGAACATAGAATTGGGATGTTGGTTCTCGGGCTTATTATGGTGGGAGTATCAACCTTGGTTAACAGGCAGTACAATAAAGTTATTGTTGGAACAATCAGTGTGAGTTCCTATTTAATCGGGTTTGTTTTTATAGGTATAAGCCTTATAGAACTGGATAAAAGCGAGGATTTTGTGAGTCTTACGGTATTTCTTTTAGCTGTACTGTCTTTATTAGTAACTCCCGGATATTTATTGAGTTTCGTAGCTGTTTTGATGGTGAACGGATCTCTACTGACCTTGTTGATGAATGAATATAGAGAGCATTATATTTTGGTGCTTATTCCTTTGCAGGCATGGTTGCTTGCTTTATGGTATTACAATGAAGCCGGAATTCTCACTGCACGAAATCTCCTGAGCCGAATTTATTATCCGGTACGAACAGGCATGGTCTTTGCTTTGGTGATGACACTGATTTTTATTGGTAAAAGAGGTCTTCTGCCTTTCTCCCATGCTTATTACTGGTTAACATCCATATCCATTTTTGGAACTATTTTTTACGTGCTGCATAATCTGTTTGAAACATTAGATGTCCGTTCGTTAAAGCGAAAGTGGAGTATTTATGCTGTTGTTATATGCGTCTTACTTCCGACGATTTATGCTCCCGCAATATCTTCTTCTTTTTTACTGATCTTACTGGCCTTTCACGTTAATCACAAAACAGGGGCAGCTGTTGGTATTGTGGGATTAATTTATTTTATTTCTCAGTACTACTATGATCTGGAATTTACGTTATTGACAAAGTCAGTTGTATTGTTTACTTCCGGAGTATTGTTTTTGCTATTCTTTTACTTTTTGAATAAAAAAATTGACTGGAAATGAAAAGGTGGGTTCGTTATGTTTTATTAGGAAATTTGCTTCTTTTTTTATTGTTCTTCATTTTTTCAATTGTTAAAAAGGAGGAGATACTCAGTGAGGGTAAGTTGGTGCTTCTGAAACTCGCACCTGTTGATCCCCGATCCTTAATGCAGGGTGATTATATGACCCTACGATATGATATTACCAATAACAGTTTTGATACTGATATTCCCAGGCGAGGTGTTTGTATCGTTCGTTTGGATGAGGACGGCGTTGCTTCGTTTGTCCGCTATCAGAAGAAACCGGAGGGGCTCGCTGAGGATGAATTACCAATTGAGTATACCCGGCAAGACTGGAGAGTAACTATCGGAGCAGAGTCTTTTTTCTTTCAGGAGGGGATGGGAGATAAGTATGATCGTGCAAAGTATGGAGGTTTGCGAATTGACCAGAAAGGAAATAGTGTGTTGGTAGGGTTATATGACGAAAAATTAAAATTGATTGAATAATAGGTTTTTAGAAGAAAAGATGAGTGTAAAAAGAAAATTAAGCATAACATTCTTCCTTTTCTTATTTTTTATTCTCGGTGTTAGTATTGCATTCTTATGTGATAGTATGATTATTGATATGATCAATGAAATACTTGTGTTTTTTGGTGGGGGAAAGATCCAACTTACTGGAAAGTATTTTCATTTTTTGAATACAGAGTTTTATTATTTGAGTTTTGGAATAAGCAGCATGCTCTTTTACTACGTTATTTTTCCTGTCTCGAAAAGAGGCAGTAGTAAAAAGTTGGGAATAGTTGTATTACTCTTTACTTTTACAATGATCATACAGACTATTTTATACGGATACTTAGAATATATGTCGTGTACAATGTGTGATGATGGAGTACTGTTTTTAAAAAGATCTAGTATAAGTTATGGGAGTATAGCAGGTGTTTCAATCATGCTATCAGTTACTATTCTTATTTTCGATAAATGGATAAAAAAAAGTAAAAAAATCAGGAGCGCATTGAAAGAATAACATCTTGAATGGATGCGTAGGTGTTTTTCAGAATATGGTCAAAATCCTTCTCTTTGAACCAGCGGACTTCTGTTATTCCTTCTTCTTCCTGTGGAATCAGCAATTCGTCTCCATTGTAGTCAAACAAGTACCAGTGGGTTCGTTTAAGAACGTCTTTCCCCCTGAAGAAATAGGTGTGGTAGGTATCACATAATTTTCGATTGATAACAGGCCCGGTAATACCGCATTCTTCTTCGATCTCACGTATAGCCCCTTCTTCAATGGATTCTCCGGTTTCAATTTTACCTTTGGGAATATCCCATAAACCATGACGTTGAATAAACAGAAATTCATCGTTTCGTTGTACAATTCCTCCGGCTGCTGAAATTTTTTCGTAGTCGGAAAAAAGTTCCTGAAGAACTTCTTCTGCTTCATTGCCTGCTTCAATGAAAATAAACTTTTCTTTTGTAATAAGCTTGTGAAAAAGCTTTAGCTCAGACCTTTTTAAAGAAAAAGCCTGTTTACGTATATGATCTTCAAGTGAGGAGAGTTCCTGTGAAGAACCTATAAAAAGTATATTATTATCGATAAAAACTTTGTACATTTGTCGCCATGATTTTGAACAACGATAACGCGCTTAAAGTTGCCGAATTTCTTTTGCAAATTAAGGCAATAAAATTGAATGTAGCTCAACCTTTTACATGGGCTTCGGGATGGAAATCACCAATTTATTGTGATAACCGCAAGACGCTGTCGTATCCAAATATCAGGACTTTCCTTCGCCAGAGCTACAGTCAGGCGATATTGGAGAAATTTGGTAAACCGGATGTAATAGCCGGTGTAGCTACCGGGGGAATTGCTCAGGGAGCTTTGGTTGCTCAGGAATTGGGTATTCCATTTATTTATGTACGTTCATCGGCTAAAGGTCACGGTCTGGGGAATCAGATTGAAGGAGTTTTTGAAGAAGGACAGAACGTCGTTGTTATTGAAGATCTGATTTCAACAGGAGGAAGCTCACTGAAAGCTGTTGAGGCGCTAAAAGAAGCAGGGTGCAATGTGAAGGGATTGGTAGCAATCTTTACCTACGGATTTGCTGTGGCAGAAGAGAATTTTGAAAAGGCAGATTGTCCTTATATTACACTCTCGAATTATGATTTTCTGATTGAACAGGCACTTCATTCTAATTATGTAACGGAATCAGATTTGGAAAGTTTACGTGAATGGAAGGAAAATCCTTCTGAATGGACGCCAAAAAACCAGTAATATGGAAATTAAAAGTACACAGGTTACGATTAACGCTTCGCAAAAGGAAGTATTTGACTTTTTGAAAGATGCACAAAACATCTATCATCTTCTTCCTCAGGATAAGGTAACCAATTGGGAAGCGGACGAAAAATCGTGTTCTTTTAAAGTTCAGCAAGCTGCTACAATATCGTTGATTCAGGATGAATTGAATGAACCAGCAACAATTAAGATGGTTTCCGGAGCGAAAACACCATTTCCTTTTTCTTTAACGATCCTTATAAACGAAGAGGGAGAAGGGCAGTCATCCGGTTATTTACACTTCGATGGAAAGGTAAATACCTTTTTGAAGATGATGGTAGAAAAACCGCTTACAAATCTGTTTAACTACATGTCTGAAAGACTTAAGAAGCGGTTCGAAGCATAAAACGAATTTCGCTGATTACTCTTCTACTCGTTCAATAAAGATGTCAGGATTATCAAAGGTGACTGTGTAAACAGTTCCTTTATTAGTAGCGGTTTCTATCAGGAGTGTTCCGTTAATTTGTTGAACAAGATCGTCAACGAGGCTCAATCCGAGAGTTTCTTTCTCTTTTTCTTTAGTAACATCAAAGCCGTTTCCGTTGTCGGATAGTATGAATATAATATGCTCTTCAGAACATTGTAGGGAGATGTTTATTTCCGGTTTTCCAGAAAAGGTGTACTTGGGGAAGGCATGTTTTATAGAGTTGGTGATAACCTCATTACACATGAGTCCCAGTGGTACAATCTGATGTGTACTGATGTGACAATCGGCCAGATGCACGTTAAATGTAATCTCCGGATAAGAGGTACTATATTCGTGAATCAACTGTTCCAGGTACAATTTGAGTGAGATATCAATGTAGTTACGGGTCGAATATAATTGTTCGTGAATCTTGGCTATGGCAAAAATTCTGTTTTCAAAATCATTGGCTAACTGGATAAAAGCTTTGTTTTTGCTTTCCCGCACTTGCAAACGAAGTAAACTTACGAGCATAGACAAGTTATTCTTGATACGGTGATGCATTTCTGCTAATAGTCGTTCTTTATCCCGTAAGGCTTTTTGCAGATTCACCTGAGCTTCTTTCCTTTTTCTGGTTTCCAGCACCAGTGAAACTAATTGATTAATGGCCAGCACAAAGAATTGTTCTTCTTCGGTCCACTTTTTCAGTTTCCCAACCTGTTCATAACACATAACACCGGCTAATTCTCCTTCAATAAAGATAGGAACATCCATCATCGAGAAAATATTATGCTCCTTACAGTAGTTGTCTTTTAATTCGTTTGTAACCGGGTTTGTATGAATGTTATTAATTACCAGAATCTCGTCCGTGAGCAGATGTGAGTAGTAATAAGGGATATCTGCTTCATAGATACTTTCCCCTTTTGAGAATTTACCCGAAGTATTGTCGTAATTAGCGATGCAAATTAACTGCTTACGCGTTTCGTTAAATAACCAGATATTAACCCGTTGTATTCCGAGGCAGTTGGCAAGTCGCTGTCCGATATCCCGCAGTACACCATCCGTATCCTCACTGAAAAGAATACGACTTTTAGCTATTGTCTCTAACTCTGTCTGATATAGAGATTTGGGTGACATCTATTGCTAAAGTACAGTAATTAAAAATATAAATCAACGATTAATTTATATTTATTGTGGATTAAATGAATAAATAGATAGTTGAATACGAATGATCCTGATTTTTGGGATAAAAAAAGCGGTGGTTATTACCACCGCTTTCGCAATATATCTGGGTAGTATGTGTCTTTTAACGTACTCCGTGCATTAATCGTTTAAACATAGGGTTTAATAAGATGATTACTATTCCCATGAAAATAGGGATAATAGTGAAGATCAGGAAGAACGTAGACATCGAATATTGTTCCTGTATCGTTTCGATTTTACCTCCGAGATATCCCGCAGCATAATTCCCTATTGCTATTGCTAGGTACCACATACCAAACATAAACCCAATCATGCGTGCAGGTACAAGCTTACTAACATAAGAAAGCCCTACAGGAGATAAGCAGAGTTCACCGAGTGTATGGAAGAGGTAGGCAAAAACAAGCCAAACAAGACTAACTCTCATCCCTTCTTCTAGTCCATTAGCTCCAATAGCAAGGATTCCGAATCCTAATGCCATTACGATAAGTCCCAATCCATATTTTACTGCTGCACTTGGGTTATATTTACTCTCCCACCATTTAGAAAACAGTGAAGCGAAGGCAATAATAAAGAAAGAGTTTAGGATAGAAAACCACGAGGTTGTAATCTCTACTTCATTTCCGGCTACTTCTCCCAATGTAGCTTTAATAATAGGACTTGATTTTCCTGGATGTTGTTCAATTTGTTTTAAGATCATTCCTTCCTTAACTTCATCAACATATCGGAAAGCTCCAAGCTCAAAAGTTGCCAGAATTTCATTACCAGGGATTAACTCTTTGTATTCTCCAATTGTTTTAGTAACTATCTCAACACTATCTGAGTCAGTAAGTGTTTTTTCCATTGCAACTGTTACTGGGGTTTTAGCAAATAATAACTCTCCTGTTTTTTTATCAACTTTTTGCTTTCCATCTTTATCTAAATCCGGAGTAACATGCATCGCTACTGTTAACTCGTACGATTTTGTATTTAGGTCACGATTGGTTTTCCAGATAGCAAGTCCCCAAATTCCCATAAAACAGACAACGAGTATAATATTGGATAGTCGGATTATTTTTGCTGATGCACCCCAAAGTTTTATCAGAACCCATGTGATAATAATAAGAGGAGTAAAAGTTAAAAGTAAGTCAATTACTAAAAACGTTGTAGCAGCACTTCCTTCTAAAATTCGATCGGTAAAGTCACGAGCAAATATTACTAGAGAACTAGCTCCCTGTTCAAATGACATCCAGAAGAAAATAGTAAAGAAAGCAAAAATGACAACAGTAATCATACGATGTCTGATTACACGTTCATATCTTGAAATCCTTGAAATAATGAGAGGGAAGAAGAATACAACCAATCCAATCAGTATAAACGTAATTTTAGGAGACAAAATTTCTTCTCCATCGGAGTAGATACCAAAGAAATCAGGGATTAATGGTACGCCATTAATAGCAAATGGACCATGTAATAAAAATACTAACCCAAAAATAACGGATAGTACAGTAAATACTTTGTCGAAGGTTGTAAATGGATTTAACGTCTCTTTTGGTTGCTTTTCATCATCAGATGAAATATCCTCTAAAGTATCAAGTTGAGAAGTTTGTGGTTTACTTTTCTCTTCTTTTTTAGGTGCAGAACCGATTTCTCCAAAAAGAGGTTTCGAAAACCAAAATTGTAATAGACCTAGCATCATGAATATTCCGGCTAAACCGAATCCCCAGGACCAGCCAATTTTTTCTGCGAGATATCCACAGAGCATCATCCCAAAAAATGCTCCTGCATTTACTCCCATATAGAAGATGGTATAAGCACCGTCTTTCTTTTCAGGAAGGTCTTTATACATTTCGGATATAATAGATGTCATAGTTGGTTTAAAGAAACCTGTTCCGATTACAAGAAGAGCGAGTCCTCCATATAGTGAAGCTTCAGTTTCTATTGCCATAAGAGCATGTCCCAATGTCATTATAAGCGCACCTACAGCTACAGCATTCCGATAACCCAAAAATTTATCTGCAATCATTCCCCCCAAAATAGGAGTCAGATACAATAGTCCTGCATAGGTTGCGAAAAGAGTACCTGCATTCTCAGCAGACCACTCCCATCCGGGATTCACTCCAATCACAGCCATTGTGAGGAAGTTTATTAAGAGAACCCGCATTCCGTAGAATGAGAAGCGTTCCCACATTTCTGTAAAAAATAGTACGAACAAACCAGAAGGGTGTCCTAAAACCTGAGATTGAAAAAATGCTGGTTTTTGAGTCGACATAAAAAATCTGTAATTGAGTAATTAAAATTAATTTTCCGCTAATTCGAAGCCTTCATTTTCATGAATGTCCCGCTCATTTTCTTCTGCTCCGTGTGTCAGCTTTTTTAGTTTTTTGAGGAAAATAATCAATAGAATACCAAATGCTACCGTAAATATTGTAATCCAGGTAAATATTTTGAGTTCCTGAGCATTTTGCGTTTCAGATATAACGAACGATACGGAATAGTCTTTACCGTCACCTCTGTTTTCCTTAACTTTTACCGCTTCTTCATCCTTCTCTAATAAAAGTTTAGCATGTAGCGGTTTTTCTTGTGAAGCCTGGTATTCTGATAGTTCTTCCTTTAGACGTTTTTCGTTCTTTGAGTCAAGTTCGAATAAATCGGAAATTACTCTATCGCCCTGATATTTTTTGAATACGATTGTATTTCCTGAAAGATAAACTTCACTTTGAAGTTCAATGTTTTTATCCCAATTGATAGGGTAAACTAATTCCGTTTTATTTTTACTGGTTTCAATCTCCTGTTTTCCGGTGATTGCATTAATTGTATCTTTTGAAGAAGTTAATTTTCCTTCATAGACCTCTAACTGTGAGGTAGAACCAATTGTTCCTGCTAGTTTATTACCAAGACCTGTTGCCGCAAAATAAATACCCATCATAATAGATGCATATTTTAGAGGAGCCAGTTTTGTTATAAAAGAAAGAGAAACTGGTGAGGTGGATAATTCTCCGATGGTATGGAACAGATATGCTAAAAAGATCCAAACCATTGACGCTTTACCAAAGTTCTCAGAAGAAGCCTCTCTGGAAGCAAACATCATGAAAATAAAACCTAATCCCATGATGATAGTTCCGATAGCCATCTTGAAAAGAGATGAAGACTCTTTTCCTTTCAATTTTCTATGTGCCCAAAAAGCAGCTACAATCGCTCCAAATATTATAATATATCCGGCGTTAAGGGATTGGAAAACAGCAGCAGGAATTTCCCACCAATCTCCAAGATTTCGGTTCACCTTTTCATCAGTGTACAGATTCATTAAGCCTCCTGCTTGTTCAAAAGCTGCCCAAAATACAATGATAATAAGGAAAGAAAGTAGTAAAACGACGATGCGATCCTTTTCAATTTTAGTTAAAGGTTTTTTAGCAGCTTCCAGAACAGTCTGATCTGTAGATTTACCAATGAAGTTTCCGACGTGTCTAAGATGCTTTTGCCCAGCCATGTATACAATCTGACCTAAAAGCATTCCTATACCAGCTAATCCAAACCCAACATGCCATCCCCACATCTTAGCAGCAATTCCAACAGTTATTCCTGCTAAAAATGCACCAAGGTTGATTCCAATGTAAAAGATTGTAAATCCTTTGTCTCGTCTAATATCTCCGGGCTTATATAATCCACCAACCATAGTCGAGATATTAGGCTTTAAACCTCCTACACCTAATATAATTAAAGCAAGACCTAAGAAGAAAGCCCAACTTGTCGGAATGGCAAGCACACCGTGTCCCGCGCAAAGTAGAAGCCCACCTATCAATACGGTTTTCTTTTGACCGAGCCACTTATCAGCGACAATACCACCAGGTATAGCCATCAAATAAACTAACATTGTGTACCAACCGTATAACCAGATTGCATCTTTATTTGTCCATCCAAGTCCTGGGTCGTCAGCAGAGGCTGATTCTGCTATGTATAAGATGAGTAGTCCTCGCATTCCGTAGTAAGAAAACCGCTCCCACATTTCTGTGAAAAACAGTACAAACAAACCAACGGGATGTCCCAAAATCGTCTTCTCAGCAGTGATACTATCTGAATTAGTCATGACTATGCTCTTAGTGTGAAGTTTGGTCGGTGAAAATAGTTAAAACTTTTCAAAAGAGGTTATCTTTTGATTAATATTTCGATAAATCACGTCCTGTCCCGATATTTCGTTTGTTTGCCGTTTTTTTAAGGGGCTTGATCTTATGGAGTTGAAAACCAAATGTAATAGTTGTAAATTTGCACGCAAAACAAGTGATGTCTTTATGAATTATAAAGTATTTTTCCCAGTTCTGGTTAGTGGATTCCTTTTTTCGTTTTGTTCGGATGGGGCTAAAGAAGAACAGGTTATGTCCGTTGGAGAGAAGGAGTTGAATACAGTTCGGGTAGATGATAAGCACAGTTATGCCAATATAGACGAGGTGTACACAAAACATCTGGATCTGAATATCGAAGTGAATTTTGATACTAGAACGATTTCAGGAGTAGCTACGCATCTGATCGAGAATAAGCAAGGTACTGATACGATGGTTTTGGATGCTAAAAACCTTGTGATTGATAAAGTAACAGTAGGTGAACAAGAGCAACCGACTTTCTTTAGATTGGGGACGATGGACTCGTTATTGGGGCAACCTCTTTATGTGGCTCTTTCAGGAGAGACAATTGTTCATATTCATTATTCAACTACCGAAAATACGCAGGCGGTAGACTGGTTGAGCCCGAATCTGACTGCCGGAAAGAAATATCCTTTTTTATATACGCAGGGACAAGCTATTCTCACTAGGACATGGATTCCTATTCAGGATACTCCTGCTAATCGTATTACCTATAGTGCTCGCGTGAAGGTACCGTCAGAGTTAATGGCTGTGATGAGTGCCACAAATCCTCAGGAAAAAACAAAAGATGGAATTTATCACTTTAGAATGGATCAGTCTATTCCATCGTATCTAATTGCTCTGGCGGTGGGCGACCTTAGGTTTAAAGCGCTGGATGAAAGGTCAGGTGTATATGCCGAGCCTTCTGTAATTGATGCTGCTGTTTATGAATTTGCTGATATGCCGGAGATGATAAATACGGCAGAGGACTTATACGGGAAGTACAAATGGGAGCGATACGATGTGATTGTGCTACCTCCGGCGTTTCCTTTCGGAGGGATGGAAAACCCGCGGTTGACATTTGCAACACCGACCATATTGGCGGGAGATCGAAGTTTGGTATCTCTGATCGCGCATGAATTGGCACATTCGTGGTCCGGAAATCTTGTAACCAATGCGACATGGGAAGATTTTTGGCTGAATGAAGGATTTACGGTCTATTTTGAGTCACGTATCATGGAGGCTGTGGCCGGACGTGAAATAGCAGAAATGCTTACACTGATTGAGTATCAGGAATTGATGCATGAAGTAGAGGATATTGGTGATGGAAAACATCCTGAAGACACGCACCTGAAATTAACATTGTCAGGACGGGACCCGGATGAAGGGATGACTACAATTGCCTACAACAAAGGGGCTTTGTTTTTGATGACACTAGAAGATAAGGTGGGGAGAGAGAAATTTGATCGTTTTATCAGAGATTATTTTGCCTCTCATGCTTTTGAGACCCTAACGACCGAAGAGTTTTTGGTGTATTTAGAAAAGAACTTGCTGGAGCCTGAGTCTATCTCTTTTAATACGGATGAATGGATTTATGGTCCCGGTATTCCTGATAACTGTCGTAAGATCACATCAGACAGGTTTGAGAAAGTAGATAGTATTGCAGCGTTGTTTATCGGAGGGAAGCCTGCAGAACAATTGGGGGTAAACCGAAAAAGTTGGGTGACACAGGAATGGATGAACTTTATTCGGAAACTACCTGATTCAACAGAAACGGATAGAATGAAAGAGTTAGATCAGGTGTTTGGTTTTAAGAATTGGGGAAATTCGGAAATTATGTCTGAATGGTACATTAAGAGTATTCGAACAGGTTATAGAGATGTGCGCCCGGAAATGGAGGCTTTTTTAGTACAGGTAGGAAGAAGAAAGTTTCTTGAGCCGATATACGAAGCTTTGACAGAGAAAGAGGACGACAAAGAATGGGCAAAACAAGTCTATAAAAAGGCCAGAGGAAATTACCATTCGATTACTGCGGGGACTATAGACAGAATCCTATTCGGTAGTAAATAAATAAAAAGCCCGGATTTTCTGGAATCCGGGCTTTGAGTTGTATTTTACAATGGAATTAACTATCCATTTCCTGTGTTACAATTTTGTCAATACGTTCCATGACGTCAAAAAAGACAGCTAATTTTCCTTTAGGGATTTTTGCATATAACTTTTCGTTGAATTCAAGAACTACTGATTTTGCAAGCTTTCTTTGTTCAATACCGTATTTTGTGAGAAAAATTCTGACTTTTCGTTTGTCTTCTTTGTCCGGACTTCTGAAAATCAATCCCTTTTCTTCCATTGCTTTAAGGGTTCTGGAAAGACTCGTAGGTTCCATACCTAACCGCGGGCCAAGCTGGGTACTGGGAGTTCCTTCTTTATCAATAATAAGCAATATGAATGCAATTGAGATGGTTACATCATGCTCGGCAGCTTTCTGATTATACATCCGTGCAATCTTATGCCAGATATGCCGGACTACAAAGTCTACCGTTGGTGTTTTCTTGTCATTCTGTTCACTCATGAAATGTCGGTTGAATCAATAAACTAAACAAATATAATTACTTTGTTCTATTGTCAACTACTTTTGCTATCGTTCTTCCATTCAGTAGATTTGCGATAGACAGTCCCTTTAAAGAGAGCAATTTTAACTGAGTTCTCATTAAAGACTTCAATATCGTAAATTGCGATTTTGTGGGAAATCGAACGTTCGGTTGCGATGGCAGTAAGTGTTTCACCAGTCCTCACCGGTTTGAGATGAGAGATTGATGTTTCTATACTTACGGCGTGTTGCCCATGAGAATTTGAAGCAAAAGCCAGTGCTGAGTCCGCTAACGAATACGAGATACCTCCATGCAGAATGCCAAACCCGTTTAACATTTCATCACGGGTTTTCATAGAGAGTTTGCAATAACCGGATTGGGTACTGGTAACCTGAATGCCCAGCCATTGACTGAAAGCATCATTACGCATCATTGTGTTTGTAATCTCTTCCGGACTCATACAGTATGTTTTATTTCTTTATAGCTCTGTTCAAAAGCCCTGTCATAGCTGATAATACAATGAACAACTGAGAAGAAGTTTCAATATCCAGCTCTTCACCATCTTCGTCTTCTCCGTCCAGTTCTTCCGCAAGGAAAGCAAGCAAATTCGGTTGGTTGATATACGTATCAAGAATTTGAGGATCTTCTTCTCTTGTATACTCTTCCAGAACATCCATGAATTCATCATGGAACCCGTCAATCATGTCGTCAGTTATTCTGTCAAGTTCTATTCCTGCTTGCTGAAAAGATTCCATTGCAATACAGAAGTAGTAAATGATATAAGGGCCAAGGTCTTCATTTTCATACTCAAGAGTGGCTTGCATAATGTAATTAACCAACTCAGTTTGTGCCAGGGTATAGGTTTCTGATAATTTCTCTACACTGGCATCATCAAGACTATCAACTTTGTCAAGAGCCTTTTCAATGTTCTCAAATTTTACTAAACTCATCCTATGATTTTTTCCAAAGTTCGGAAAATAGATTGATATATAAGTAGCAATCGTATTTTATCAACGTAAAACGTTAACGTGCCCCTTGTATTGCAATTCTTCTTTATTGCTTTTTCGGGTAAACTGGATAACCCAGGTATAGGTTCCGGAGGGCACAGGTGTGTTGTTGTACGTACCGTCCCAATGACGATTTTTATTCTGTGATTCAAATACAATTTCCCCCCAACGATTAAAGACTAACATAGAGAAAGTGTATACGTCAATATCCCCGTTTACTTCAAAGTAAAACGTATTGTTGTATTTTCCACTGTTAGGAGTGAAGGTATTGGGTACATAAACATTTAAAGGAGGTGTGATTTCAATAAGGGCAGTGGTAGAATCAATACATCCCAGATTGTTTTCTGCAATAAGTTGAACTGCGTAAACACGATTGTTTTCGTTTGGGAGATCATGTTCCGTTTCACTGACGTTATTGAGGATAGTTCCTTCATCAAAATCCCATTCATTATTGCCAAATCCTGAAATGTAATCCGTGTTATCGGTGAAAGATACGGTTGTGAATTCATCCCCTGTTTGGATAATCTCGTATGAAAACGAAGCTTTCGGAGAAGGTGAAACGATAAGATTCAGACGCGTAATTGAATCACAGCCATTTTGATTGGGGTGAAAAATTTCAAACTCACCCGCCTCGGTAAATGTAAAGTTTTCCAGTTCGTAAGTTTCCCCTTCACAGATTGTTGCCTCGCGATAGTGTACAATCTGATCGTCAATCGAAATACGGAGAGTGATCACCGAATCACATCCGGCAGAAGAAATAAATGACACAGGGTAGTCGCCCGGTAAACTATAATCAGTTCCATTAAATTCAAACGATTCATTTCCACATAAGGAAACCGGACGCAATAAAGAATACGTTGGGTAGACAGCCAGATTCAATTGTACGACAGAATCACAACCCGATGAACTGGTAAATGTTGCCGGGTATGTACCGGCGGTTGTTAATGAAGTGCCATTAAAATCATACGATTGATTGTCACAAATGGAAACATCTAACTCTACCGTTTCTTCGTCCGGAGCGATAAGATTCAGGGTAATCGTTGAATCACACCCATCCTGTGTGGTAAAAGCAATAGTATACGTTCCGGGAGAGGTGTAGGATGTCCCGTTATAGGTCATATCATCTCCGGAACACACGGAATATTGCTCTTGTACTGAATAGGAGGGAAGTACAGTCAAATTCAATGTGATAGTCGAGTCACAACCACTTTGTGACTGAAAAACTGCTGTATAGGTACCTTGTTGATCTATATTTTGACCATTAAACGTGTAGGAATTCCCCTCACAGATCGTCTCCTGTAAAGCGACTGAAGTTTCCGGAGTCACAGTAAGTGACAATTCGATAGTTGAATCACAACCAGCGCTGTTTGTTAGTAGAATGGAATAATTTCCTGTTGTTGTGTAAGTTTGCCCTCCGATTGTATAACTGTCGTTTTCGCAAATTTGAGCATTGACCTGTGTCAAAGATGAGCTACTAACTTCTACATCAAATGTGTAGGGAGATCCGTTCATGGAAGTTCCGCATCCGGAGTAATTGGGAGTAACAGAAATCTGATAGGTACCTGTCGGAAGTGCATTCCAGTCGACAGAAATTGTACTGGTACTCTCGGAGCCGTTATTACCGATAACATTTGTTCCATTGGGAAATGACCAGGTAAAACCCACACCATTTTGAGGCGCTACCGAATAGGTCGATGTTTCACTGTTGCAAACAGTCAAAGGTCCCGAAGCTAAAGCTGTTACAGAAGGAATGTTGTTGAGTACCGGAGCCGAAAGAGTTACATCGTCCAAAAATAAATGCTCATCGTCTCTGTTTGTTGAGATTGAGATTGCAAAGGAAAATGTGTTTACACAGGCAGGGATATCGTAAATATACTGATTTTCTTTTATGTCAAACGCAGCGTCTCCTGCTCCCTGAACAATTGTTATTGTAGGTTGAGCAACTCCGTCTAAAACAGGGGTAAAAGTAAGGTCATCTCCGGAGTCCCAACCTGTTCCGTTACATACAGGGTGTCGGTTTCCCCAAAAAAACGAGAGTGTTCTCGCACTTTGATTGGAAGTTGATATATCTACCTGGTCAAAGGTGAATGTGTTGTCCATTCGTGTACCGTTTCCACTTCCTCCATCAATACAACTTCCTCCTCCGGTATTTCCTCCGACAACAATGGATCTTTGTCCTGAAACAAGATTGGCAAATTGACCGGCTTCAAAAGTAGCAGTGGCATCAGCACCGGTAGAAGTGTAAGTCCAGTTATCACCATTTTCTCCACCCTGAAAAGCAAGAGTCACCTGAGCGTTGACAGTTGTAAGGCTCCCCATAAGTGCAAGAATTACTACTCCGAATAACAATACTCGCATTAAATCACTTTTTTAAGGTGTGTTTCACGGGGCAAAATTACGCTTAGTTGTTGAAAATTAAAACAAAATGGAGGTTAACTGTTTGTTAATTCGATGAAAGTGTCAAAAAAGGAGACCAGTTCGTTTCTTCCTAATCCATAGTGTTATTTGGTGAAGTAGCATTTTTTTTAGCATCTTTACCCTGAAAAATAAAAATAAAATGAAAGCGATATTTTTTCTCATTCTTACGTTGGTGACTCTTCCTGTTTTATTTGCTCAAAAGGAGCTTACACTTGAAGATGCTGTGATGAATCAGTACAGGGGGTATTATCCGGAGCATGTTTTCGGATTTAATTGGTTGCCGGAGTCTTCAGATTATGCTTACCTGGATGGCTATGTGAATATGGTAATTGTTTCCGGGAAAGGAAAAACAGAACGCATTTCAATCAAAGAAGTGAGTAAAGTAACCGGAGAAGATATTATGTGGTTTTCGGGGTTGCAATGGAAAGATGCTTCATCGTTTTATATCGCGGACAACAATAAGTACTTTTTGTACAATTATAAAACAGGAGAAGGGGAAAAAACGCTGGAATTTGATGCGCTTGCAGAAAATGGCGAGTTAGAGATTGTGACGGGAGCAGTTGCATATACGATTGACAATAACCTGTATGTTGCTACACCTTCCGGAAAGCAGATTCCTGTTACTGCCAATGAAGATAAAAATATCGTTTCCGGGCAGGCGATAGCCCGAAGTGAGTTTGGAATTACAGATGGAATTTTCTGGTCCCCTAAGGGAAATTATCTGGCTTTTTATCAGAAGGATGAGACAAATGTAGCTGAGTATCCGATGTTGGATATTACAAAAACTCCGGGGGAAACGAGTTTTATTAAGTATCCAATGACAGGTCAGAAAAGTGAACATGGGCGCGTTGGGGTATATAATATGACAACAGGAAAGACAATTTACATCGAACCCAAGGGAGCCAAAGAGGATTATCTCACGAATCTTTCCTGGACACCTGATGAAAAACATGTGTTGATCGCAGAAGTTAACAGAGGTCAAAATCACATGCAATTGCAAATGTATAATGCTGAATCGGGAGCGTTTGTTAAAACGATACTTGAAGAAAAACATGATAAGTGGGTAGAGCCGGAACATCCAGCTTTTTTCTTTAATCAGTCAGCTGATGAATTTGTTTGGATGAGTGAAAAGGACGGTTTTATGAACTTGTACTTATGTTCGGTAGAAAAAGGCTTTGTCAGACAACTGACACATAATACATGGGAAGCTTTAGGGATTTTAGGAACAAATGCAAAAGGAACAGAAGTTTATTTTGAAGGGACAGGAGAAAGTCCGTTGGAAATGCGTGCTTTTGCTGTTCAGGTAAGCAGTGGAAAACAAACTGAATTAACTCCCGGAGAAGGAACACATAGTGTAACTGTTAGTTATGACGGAGCACATGTTTTTGATCAGTATTCGTCAACTACTATCCCTAACATAGCTCGCATTTTGAACCGTAAAGGGAAAACCGTGAAAACGTTGGTTGAGGCGGAAAATAAAATGAAAGATTTGGTGTTAGGGCAGGCTGAAATAAGTACACTTAAAGCAAAAGACGGAACAGAATTATATACAAGATTGATAAAACCATCGGATTTTGATCCGAATAAAAAATATCCGGTACTTGTTTATGTCTACGGAGGTCCTCACGCGCAATTAATTACTAATTCCTGGTTCGGTGGAGCAAGTCTTTGGATGTACTGGATGGCAGAGCAGGGGTATCTTGTTTATACGCTGGATAACAGAGGGTCTGCGCACCGGGGATTTGCATTTGAAAATGTAATCCACCGCCAGTTAGGAACAATCGAAATTGAAGATCAGTTGACAGGTGTTGCGTATCTGAAAAGCTTGCCATTCGTAGATGGAAACAGAATGGCCGTTCATGGATGGAGTTTCGGAGGATTTATGACTTCGTCTCTCATGTTGCGGGAGCCAGGAGTGTTTACGACAGGTGTGGCAGGTGGCCCGGTAACGGATTGGAAATACTATGAGGTAATGTATGGTGAACGTTATATGGATCGTCCTGATGAGAATGAAGCAGGATATGAAGCTGCCAGTCTGTTGAATAAAACAGAAAACCTGGAAGGGAAGTTATTGCTAATCCATGGTTCGATTGATGATGTAGTGGTGATGCAACACAGTCATTCGTTGATCAAATCATTTATTGATAAAGGAAAGCAAGTTGACTTTTTTGTGTATCCTATGCATGAGCACAACGTACGAGGAAAAGACAGGGTACACCTTATGCAAAAGGTGCTTACCTATATTCTCGAAAACAATAAATAATTGCTGAAGACCTTTATTATAGCAGTATTTTCAGGAATCGTAATCCTACCTGCTGTTTATGCGCAAACAGAAGAGGATAGTTTAGCTTTGTTTCTTCCGCAGAAGGTGTATGCGGGAGAATTTTATATTAGGGCGGGCTACATGGATGCAGTTCGTTCCAATTCCTCATATACTTCTCGTTTTTTGATGATAGGAGGAGGAGTTGAGATGATTCCTGGTGAAGGAAAATGGGGGATAGGAGCTGCTGCTGCTTTTGGTTATAAACACAAAAGCAGAAAGCTGTTTAAAAATTTATTTCTCCCTCATGTTCAGGTGTATACCGTGAGGCGAGTGTGGGCGGAAAAAGAGATGTCTTTTCTTGTCGGAGGAGGAGTGAGTTGGTTGACTAATGTATATTCCGATTGGATGGAGTACAGTTCAAGCTATGGACAGTATTATCAGGAATCGGGTTACCAAAATTATGTATCGGTGCTGATTAAATCACTTTTCAGATACAAAATAGGATTAGGAAAACGAAAAAAAGCGGCACTTCGGTTAGGTCTCTTTCTGGACTTGGATGTTCCCGTAATAGCATATTCAGATAGGGGAGAGATGGACAGAAATTTACTGCCATACGCGAATTGGGCACACCGGTTTGGTATCCGAAGTGGCGTTCGTGTTGGTATCGGTAAATAGTAGGCGAATTGAGATTCTCACCTCAATTACAAAATCGGTTAAATCCCTGTAAATGCTTCTGAACTGGAATTTTATTTCGTATCTTCGAGCCGCAAAATATTGAGATTATGGCGGAGGCGTTGAAGGAACAACAAAAGACCGGAAAAACACCGAAAACAGATAAGAGTATTATTAAGAAAGCATTCACTTTGATGGCTACGGCCAAGACATTAGCTGAAAAGTATGAAGCGAATGCAAAAGTGACGGCAAAGTATGTGCATGCAACATCGCGGGGACATGAGGCCATTCAACTAGCAACAGGTATGCAGTTGCTTCCTCAGGATTGGGTTTCTCCGTATTACCGGGATGACAGTATTCTTTTAGGAATTGGAGTAACTCCCTACGAGTTAATGTTGCAGGTGTTTGCAAAAAAAGATGACATCTTTAGTGGAGGTAGAACGTACTATTCTCACCCTTCACTGGATCGCGATACAATGCCGAAAATCCCACATCAGTCTTCAGCGACCGGAATGCAGGCTATTCCTACGACCGGGGTGGCCATGGGGATTCAATATAAAGAAAAACAAGGGTTATCGGAAGACTACCAAGGAAATAATCCGGTAGTCGTTTGTTCATTGGGAGACGCTTCCTGTACAGAAGGAGAAGTCTCAGAGGCATTCCAAATGGCGGCCTTGAAGCAGTTTCCGATAATTTATCTTGTTCAGGATAATGAGTGGGATATTTCTGCCAATTCGAAAGAAACCAGAGCGCAGGATATTTCACATTATGCAAAAGGATTTAATGGTATTGAAGTCCGAACAATCGATGGAAGTGATTTTGAAGAGTCATATCAGACGATGGAAGAGGTTATTTCCATTGTGCGTAAAGAACGGCGTCCGTTTATTGTTCATGCTAAGGTTCCTTTGTTGGGACACCATACTTCCGGCGTACGAAAAGAATGGTACCGGGATGATCTGGATGAACATGCAACGCGGGATCCGTACCCAAAGATGAAAGAATTGATGGTACAGGCTGGTTTTGATCAGGCTGATATTATTAACCTTGAGGCAGAAGTTCGTTCGCTGGTGGATGATGAATATGAAAAGGCATTCAATGCACCGGAACCGGAGCCATCTTCTGTTACGGATCATATTTTTGCACCAACACCTATTACTGAAGAAAGAGGGACTCGTCAGCCTGAAGGGAAAAAGCCAACTGTGATGGTCGATAGTGCACTTTTTGCTGTTCGTGAAATCCTTGGAAAGCATCCGGAAGCGTTGTTGTATGGACAAGACGTTGGTGGTCGTTTAGGAGGTGTTTTTCGTGAAGCAGCAACTCTTGCACAGCAGTTTGGAGATGATCGGGTATTCAATACTCCGATTCAGGAAGCATTTATTATCGGTTCAACCGTCGGAATGGCCTGTACAGGATTAAAGCCGATTGTCGAAGTCCAATTTGCCGATTATATCTGGCCGGGATTAAATCAGTTGTTTACTGAGCTGAGTCGTTCGTATTACCTGTCAAATGGTAAATGGCCTGCTTCCGCTGTGATTCGCGTTCCTATTGGAGCGTACGGATCAGGGGGACCTTACCACTCTTCGAGTGTAGAGTCTGTAGTGACAAATATCAGAGGAGTTAAAGTAGCTTATCCATCGACAGGAGCAGATTTGAAAGGATTGTTGAAGTCTGCGTTTTATGATCCGAATCCTGTGGTTATTTTTGAACACAAGGGATTGTACTGGAGTAAGATTCCGGGAACGGAAGGAGCCGTGACAGTAGAGCCGGATGAAGATTATGTGATTCCTTTCGGAAAAGCACGTATTGTACAGGAAGCAACTGAGGAAAACATACAGCAGGGTAAGTCTTGTGTGATTATTACTTATGGAATGGGTGTTTACTGGGCTTTGAAAGCTGCAAAAAACTATCCTGGACAAGTTGAAATCGTTGACTTACGGACATTAAATCCAATTGATACGGATGCAATGTATGCGGCTACTAAAAAGCATGGGAAATGTATGCTGGTTACTGAAGAATCCAAAGAAGCCAGCTTTACCTTAGGGCTTGCCGGAAGAATTCAGGAAAATTGTTTCGAAGCATTGGATGCTCCGGTTAAAATAGTGGGATCTGTTGATACTCCTGCTATTCCACTTAATTCGATTCTGGAAGCAGAATTGTTGCCAAATGCAGAAAAAGTAGAAAGTGTCCTGGAAGAACTTTTGGGATATTAAATAAGTTAATAAAAAGATTGTTATAAGGGTAGGCAGGATGAAGCTTACCCTTTTTTTATCTCTATAAAGCGATGCTGAATGATGCAGAATAGATGTAAAATAGTATATGTTTTATCTGCTGTTTTATTTTTCCTGAGTTCATGTAGGGGCAGTAAAGAGGATAAGTGGTCTATGGATGAAGACGCACTGGAAATTGAGGTCATCAATCAGACTGTATCTATTTTTACTCCGAGAGAAGGAGAAGTTATCATACCTGAGATACCTGCAGATATAAGTAACGAGCAGGCTGATTCAATTTTAAAATCGTATGTTCAACAAAAAAGAGCAGCTATAGATTCTTCCGGATGGTTATTGTTTTTGTACGATTCATTGTATTGTCCGGGTGATAGCTACTTGTATCTTATAGAGGCAGAACTTGGTTTGGATTTGAGTTCTTTTTATTGCTGCCATTCAAAAAAACTAGCTGTAGAGCGAGTAATGGATTATGACAGTATTTCTGTTTTATCTGATAGGAAAAAGAATACGGATACTATCAGAACAATAGGAACCGTTGCCTATTCAAGAATGTTTTTTAGTAGTGATTATAAAACTGTTTATTTCTTTTATACGTTTCATCCGGAGTGGCGTTTTTGTACACATCAGGGAATTAGTTACTTTGTGTCAATGAAAAAAATAGGCGGAGTTTGGGTGTTACGTAATGTGTGTGCTGTGTTTTGAATGAAAGAGACCTGAAAAATGCAAATCGGAAATTTTGTAAGGAAATATAAATTTAGGATTGATCGATTTACTCTGACTGAGATTGGTTTACTACTATTCTTATACGGCAGTTCTTTAGCGATTGGAAACTGGTTTGATACGAATAAGATAGTTTTTGTTTATATAATTGCTTATATACTACCTGTTTCAACATTTGGGAATAACTTGTCCAATCTTCCTTTTCTTATAGCATGGATTTTAGGTATCCTAGGAGTAGGGGCCAAATTCGATTGGTTTTTTTCGAAAGGATTGTTCTTCACGGTAGTATTGTACTTGGTTTTTAAAATACGATTTGTAAGCAAGTATCAAAAAGACCTTGTACTGGGATCTTCTTCTGGATTTCGGTTTTCAAACAACTGGTATTCGAGTGTTTCAAAATCAGATAGTTCACTTGGTGATACACGGGATATGAATCACCAAATGATAATGATTGGTATTGCTATATTTTCTCTTTTGATGGGATTTGTGATATAAAACCGGTCTATTTCACCCGGTTCATTCCCATTGCAGAAAGCATCCAGTTTGGAAGTCGTTTTCCGGGCTTTTTATTTTTCAGATTTATATACCAACCCAGCTTTTTCATTACCGGAACTTTGTGTGTCTCAACAAATTCTATCCAGGTTCCATCAGGATCTTCTATGTACGAGAAACGACCGCCGGCTTCTCCCATATCAAATGTTTTTCCGCTGTCCACAGTGAAAGGAAATCCTTTTTCTTCACATTCTTTCTGCAAAGTATCCATGCCCTGAACATCAAAACACAAGTGGATGAATCCCCAATCCCCCCAGAATCGGTTTTCAAATATCTTTCGACAATCTGTACGATCTGTACTTTGAACAAGTTCTATCTGAGTCGGACCTAATAACTTTGAGAAAGGTCCCATGCGCTCGTCTTTGTGCTTCAAAAGTACTCTTCGGAAATTCCCTTTTCCCGCCGGAAGATCAGAGAAACAATCCGAAACACCGGTATAATCATATACTACGGTTTCATACCCCAGTATATCACGATACAAAGGAAGTGCTTTCTCAATATCACTAACGCCTATCAACGCACCTGCCACACCACCTGTTCGTGCCGGGTGATTCGTTTCTTTGAACCAACCGGAGCCTTCTACGACATTAAACAGATTCCCATTCGGATCTTTTACGAAGAAGTTGAATGATCCGTCCGGTGCTTTTTGTGGTTCTCCAAGTACCTCTGCACCATTACTTTTCATATAGACATAACTTGCCTGAACATCACGGGATTTTATACGACAGGCATATAAACCGTAATCACCTAACTGAATCTCAAAGTCTGCTTTCTCGGTAGGGCGGCTGGTAAACTGCCAGATCTCAAAACCTCCTCCACTTTGCATACTTAAAGCAAGTGTAGCAGTTCGGCTATGTACTGTTCCGCCGGTATAACGAGTCATCAACGGAGCTTCAGCCGCTTCTTCGAAAATACGTACATCAACACCAAAAAACTTTCGATACCATTTCCATATTTCCTGAACGTTGGGAACACCAATCCCCATTTGCTGAATTCCACAGATGATTTTTTCCATAGCTCCTAATAATTTGCCCCAAAAATAGTAAAGATTGTTCCATGATTGCAGAATTAGGGGATATAAGTGAAAAAATCGAAGAGGGATTAGTTTTTATTCAACTTATCGTATGGCGCGTTCATTGAAGAGAACATAGCCGAAACTAATCTGAAAAGAGATCGGTTTGTTTTGATAAGGGAAGTAATTAAGTGTTCCACGAATCGGTCCCAAAGGGCTGAAATAAATAATCGAAGCAGATCCCAGGAATCGGGGAGGACCAACATCCCTATCGTATCCGAATGAACCGTCCGGATTTCGCTCAATTTCTACAAAAGGCTGAAAACCATAAGCATCAATTCGAAGGTCAATTCTGTTTTTAAACGTAAAAACCTGATTAATACCAAAACCGATGTATTGCGGAGATCTGTATTCCGGCAAAAAATAAGTCCTTGAATCCGGTGTAGGAGCAAATGCGGTGGTACTTAGTATTGATGCTGTATAGTTTTTAAACAGGGACTGACTATTGAAAACACCAACCAGATGCCCTCCGGTATGGCTGATCTTTGTGTTGAGAAAAAAATAGTTGGCTTCAGCCTGTACGTTAATCCAATTGTGATCCTTTACAATATCATATTTGTCATTTCCTGTTGAACCGGATACACTGTGTTCCCGCCCTGAAACATAATTTACCAAAAGCTTGAATGCATGCCCCTCTGATGCAAACTGTTTTCTGTTGAGCGTATTTTTTTCTAAACTCCATCGTAAAGAAACACCATCAAAATAGGTGTGATCTGCGGTGTCGGACAAGCCAAAGTCCTCACTTTGGTAATAACTATCATCCAGATAAAAGAGTCGGAAGTCTCCTCCTGTTTTGGTAGTATTGGTTAACGGAACAGAGAATTTACTTCCGAAATACAGTTCGTTTTGAATCAGGAAGGAAGGTTTGACGGGTTCGAAAAATGTGGCAAAACTTCTAAAATAATCCCATCTGTTCATGACAAAATACGGCTGAATAGTTACAGGAAGGACTGATGGAACATGAAAGTCAATATTTGCTTTTACTGAACCGTAAAACTTCCCGAAATAGGATTCCAGATTTACCCGAAAGGCGGCCTTTCCCATAGAGTAGTAAGAAAATCCTATGTAACCTGTGTTGACAGGGCGTGACGAAAAATGACCACCTACAGCAAGCTTGAAGTCTTTGGATTTGTTGACTTTCAAATGTAATCCGTACGTACTGTCTGATGTTTTATCAATCGTTGGAAACAGGTAGCTGATCTGAGGAGTTTCAATCAGTCTGAAATATTGTTTTTTCAATTTGTGTTCATCCAGAAAACCACGTTTTAATTTTCCGGATATAGTGGATTCCGCAAAAGAGGATGTTTTTCCTCCTTTGTCTTGTGCATGTACCTGGTCAATTTGTAAGGGAATTATTTTACTTCTGAATTGCTTTCTTTTTTCTTTCAATTCTTCGGGAGAGGTTCGCCTGTGTATTTGCTGTTTGATTGAGTCCATTAAAAGAATAGCGGATTCATAACCTCCGTTAATTGCTTCTCGTGCTTTGTCAAAATCAAATGTAGAAACATCAATGTTCGGTTCTATCATGACCCCTGTTTCACAGGGAAGATCAAAGGTCGTTTTACTCACCAACATATTTTTCAGATGAGAGAATACGTCATCTTCAGTAGGAGGAGGTTCATTGGAAGAAACATTACTCCCTATGATGAAATCCGGATCAAATTCATGGTACATAACATCTGCCGGGAAGTTGTTATACAGTCCCCCGTCAAATAATAATCGCCCGTTTACACGAATTGGATTCATGTAAAATGGAAAAGTCATGGAGGCTCTTACTGCTTTATTGAGTGCTCCTCCAGAAAAAATAACCGATTTTTTGTCAGCAATATCCGAAGCCACGCACCGAAATGGAATGAACAGACTATCAAAATTTTCTCCTGTCGATGCAGATGTGACACCCAGACTGATCAGCATTTCAAAATCCATTAAAGCGGGTTTTATGAAGCTGGTCGGAAGACTTTTTGATAGAATACTGTCTTTACTGAAAGGTATGTTAAGCATGGAGGCGTTTATTTCCTCCTGACGTAAGCTGAATTTATGCTCCGGTTCAATCTCCCCTTTTGTCATGAGCTGAAAAAGATCACTCAGAACAATCGCTTCGATTTCACTGGCTGAATACCCACAGGCATAGTAGGCACCAACTAAAGCACCTGCCGAAGTTCCGGTTATATAATCAACAGGGATATTGTGTTCTTCCAGTGCTTTTAACACACCTATATGAGCCAGTCCACTTGCTCCCCCGCCGCTAAAAACCAGCCCTACACGCTGAGCACGGGCTGAAAATGCGAAAAGAATGCATAGAAATAGGCCAAATATAAAACGGTATGATACCTTTGTGTTCAGAGTTTTATTTCAAAGTTATAATTTTTGACTGAATAAGTTGTGATAATTGATCTGATCAACCATGTAGGAATCTTTTTCTTTGCAATTAGTGGGCTACTGACTGCAGCAGATAAAGACATGGATTTGCTCGGAGGAATATTTATTGCATTTATGACTTCCATTGGCGGAGGAACAATTCGTGATGTATTGTTATCTGTTGAAGTGGAATGGTTGAAATCGTTGAGTTATATCTCTGTTGTTTTTGCCGGGGCAATTGTCGGAATTATTTTTCGTGAACGCATCAAGGAAATGCGAAGGACGTTTTTCATTTTTGATACGATCGGACTTGGGTTGTTTGCGGTTTATGGAATTGAAAAAAGTCTTGGACTGGAACAATATCCGGTTGTGGCTATATTCCTTGGAGTAATTACGGCTACTTTTGGTGGGGTTCTGCGTGATGTGCTTTGTAATGAGATTCCGTTGGTGTTTCGAAAGGAAATTTACGCAACAGCAGTCATTGTAGGAGGTGTTTTTTATATGATTATTAGTGTTTTGGGGTGGTTTTCAACCGAGTTTAATGCAATTGTATCTGCCCTGATAATAATGATTATTCGTGTTTTGGCGGTCTGGAAAAAATGGCAGATGCCGCAGATAAGAGAAATTAGTAAATGGTGAGAAAGGTCATGAGTGAAGAAAAATTGAAGATTACGATTAAGACATTATATGGTTTCGAAAAAGCAGTGCAACAAGAGTTGCAGGAACTGGGGTACCATGACCCGGAAATCCTGAATCGGGCAGTACGAATTACAGGAGCCTGGCGAGATGTCTATTATCTGAATCTGTATCTCAGAACCGGACTTGTCGTGTTGGTGGAACTGGCAGCTTTTTCTTTTAAGGATAAGGATGATTTGTACGCACAGGCAAAAAAGATTAATTGGGTTTCCCTGTTTGATAAGGGAAAAACCTTTGCTATTAAAGGAGCAATTTTCAGTGATGTGTTTACGAATACACAATTTCCTCAACTTCTGATTAAGGATGCGATTGTTGATCAGTTCAGGGAACAAACAGGAGACAGACCTAATATTGACGCTAAGAACCCACAGGTAAGTATTGATGTCTATATATCAGGAAAGAATTGTGTACTTTCTTTAAATACAACCGGAGCTCCCTTGTACAAGCGGGGATATCGTACCGAAACAGGACCAGCTCCGCTTAACGAAGTTGCTGCTGCCGGTTTATTGTATTTATCAGGGTGGGATCGTAAGTCTACTTTTATTGACCCGATGTGCGGATCAGGAACCCTTGTTATTGAGGCCGCATTATTGGCTGCGGGGATACCGGCTAATATCGAAAGAAGGCATTACGCATTCAAAAATCTCCTGAATTTTGATCGGGAGCTGTGGGAGGGGATTTACGAAGCCGCACCTAAAAAGCCGGTGAAATTAGATTTTTCGATTATAGCTTCAGATATTGATCAGATTGTTGTCACCAAGGCAAAACGTAATATTCGGGCCCTTCCCGTTTCGAGGTGTGTGCAGTTTGTAATGGGAGATTTTGAGGATTTGAAAATTCCTGAGGGGAATGGAGTCTTAATTACAAACCCACCTTACGGAGAACGCATGGGAGAGGAGATAGAAGCACTATATGCTCGTTTAGGAGACTGGTTTAAGCATGAATTGGCAGGTTACGAATGCTGGGTTATTTCCTCCAATGAAGATGCTTTGAAATCGGTCGCTTTAAAACCTTCCCGAAAGATGAAGATATTCAATGGTAGTCTTGAGTGTAGTTTCAGAAACTACTCAATCTACGAAGGATCAAAAAAGAAAATACAACAGGAAGAGTAATTATAAAAGCTCACCGATAATTTTTTCGACCGTATATCCTTCGGCTTCCGCCCGGTAATTCCGTACAATTCTATGTCGTAGGATAGGGAGAGCTACAGCTTTTACATCTTCGATATCCGGAGAGTATTTACCATTCAGAGCGGCATGGCATTTCGCTCCTATGATGAGGTTTTGAGATGCTCTTGGACCTGCTCCCCATGAAATATATTGTTTGGTTAATTCAGGAGCAGACGAATCGTCTTTTCGTGTTCTGGCAACCAGTTTCACAGCATATTCCACTACATTATCTGAAACAGGAAGTTGTCGTATACTGTTTTGAAAATGTAGTATTTCTTCAGCCGTTAACTGGGGTGAGATGTTTGTTTCCTGATTGGTCGTTGTTGCTTTTACAATAGCGACCTCTTCTTCAAAAGAAGGGTAATCAACCCAAATGTTAAACATGAAACGATCCAATTGTGCTTCAGGCAGGGGATAAGTTCCTTCCTGTTCAATTGGATTTTGAGTAGCCAGAACAAAAAATGGTTGTGGTAGTTTATGAGTAACACCTGCAGCTGTAACCGATTTCTCCTGCATGGCTTCAAGTAGTGCAGCCTGAGTTTTAGGAGGTGTCCTATTAATCTCATCAGCGAGGACGATATTGTGAAAAATAGGTCCTTTTATAAATTTGAACTGACGGTTTTCATCAAGTATTTCAGACCCGATAATGTCAGAAGGCATCAGATCAGGCGTAAACTGAATCCGGTTGCCGGAAAGCCCGAGAGATTGGGATATTGTATTGACAAGAAGTGTTTTTGCCAGTCCGGGAACACCAACCAAAAGACAATGTCCTTTGGAGAAAATCGAAATAAGAACCTGGTCAACTACTTCATCCTGTCCGACAATAACTTTATGAATCTCTTGTTTTAAACGGTTGTACTTTTGTACGAGTTCGTCAATTGCTTTTGTTTCCGACATGTTTCGATTAATTTGACCCTAAATTAATTAATATTTTTGAACCAGTTATAGCGGAAATCACACGCATTGTATTTCTCGTCAATTCGAATGTAGGCATTGTTGATTTTATCGTCTGTCCATTCTTTAATGATCTTTTGACGCTTCTCATTCAGTGCTGCATTTTGAATCAACTGATAATCGTCTTTCAGGTTAGCTTTGTGAGGAGTTGTACGCTCAGACAATCTGACAATCCGAACCCCTTGTTTGCGTTCCATCATGTTGTCATATACAGAAGGTCGGGTAATTTCGCCTACCTCAAGAGAATTGACAAGGATGAAAATTTGTTGATCAATCTGGTTAAGGTCTTCCATGTCCCAAAGCGTTTCTCCGGAATAAGGATTGCTTAATAAACCTTTATTCTGATTGGTCGAATTATCGTTTGAATATTTTAAAACAGCATCTTCCCAGGTGATTTCATTCTTTTTAAGCTCTGCATGGCATTTTTCAATCTTTTCACTGGCGATGATAAAAGCTTCTTCCGAAACTTCGGGAACCATTAGAATATGACGACAAACATAGTCATCGCCTTTTCGTTCGATTAATTCCATAACGTGGAATCCATATTCCGTTTCAAATACAGGGGAAATTTCTCCGGGTTTCAGACTGAAAGCAGTTGCTTCAAACTCTTTTACCATTTGTCCTCTGCTCGCTTTTATTTCCCCTCCTTTACTTCGTGATCCGGGATCCTGAGAGTAAACGCCTGCCATTGCACGGAAGGTTTTGTCTCCGGAAATAATCTGTTCCCTGATCGTATTTAGTTGGTCATACGTTTTTTGTTTGTCAGCTTCTGTAATTTCAGGGTAAATAACGATTTGCTGTAATCCCAGTTTCGAATTAATATACGGGAGAGAATCTTCGGGAAGCGAGTGAAAGAAATCTCGAACTTCTTTCGGACTGATTACTACTTCAGCAGTAATTTGACGTTCCATTTCCTGACCTATCAGTCGTTTTCGGATCGCAGGTCGGAATTCCTTTTTTATTTGTGAAACGGTTTTTCCGTAGAATTTTTCCAACTCTTCTCTTCCTCCGATCTGTCCTTCGATAACTCGCAGACGCTGTTCCATCTCTGCGTCAACCTGTTCGTCGGTAACAGTCACACTATCCAGATCAGCCTGATTAAGCAGTAGGTTTTGGTAGAGAAGTTCTTCCAGAATTGTACATTCTAACTCGTCAGTAACTTCAATGTTTTCCTGCATAGCCTGAATCTTTTGCGATTGCAGGTCTGAAAGTAGGATCACATTGGTTCCTACTTTGGCAACAACTTTGTCAATCAGTTGTGAGTCCGGTTGAGCAAAAGCTGAAAATGCCGATAACAGGCTAACGATTAAAATAGTGTATTTCATATTTGTTAATTGCTTCATCAATAAATTGTTTGTCGAGAGATTCCCGCATTTGTGTTATACGCCGGGTAAGAATACGCTGACGTATGTGATCACGCTCCAATGAAAAAGGGGAAGGTGTATTTTTCAATCGGTAATCCAGTATGTTTAAATAATAAAGAAAACCATTCTCTTCAAAACTTGTTTTTGTTCGGTTAAGAATGAACTTTTCTTTATCAATGCCTTCGAGGGGAATTTCTTTTAGAATATCGTCGAAATAAATCCACTTCTGTGTGTTATAGAAGAAGTTGGCAGCATATTTATTGGCGTATTCTGTCAGTTGTACCGTGTCTTTGGGTTGTTTTAATAAATACCAACGGTTTACTTTTTCCAATTCAGGTGCATTGTATGGAATTTTCAGGTAGAGCACTTTTACAATAAAGTCGCTCAGTTCAAAATCCTTTTTATTTTCTTCATAAAATGCAAGCATTTCGTCTTCTGTGATCAATGTGTCCAGATTCTTTTCTATCCACAGGTTTTCCAGTTCATAACGAACTAAAGAGGCTTTATATTCTTTTAATTTGAAATTAATTTCATGTTGTTTGTCAGCTGGTAAACTATCAAATTGATTCAGAATTACAGCTTTTCGAAGCCACTGGTCAATTATAACTTCTTCACCTACCTCTTGATTTGAGTGTGTTTCTGATAAATACTCCAGTTCTGATTCCCGGAGGTCTTCGTTTCCTAATTGAACGACCTTAGGATCATTGTCTGAATCGCAGGAAGACAGGAGACAAATGAAATATAAAAGGCTGCCACGTAGGGCAGCCTTTGTGAGAAATACTATGTTTTTACTTCTTGTCAAGGCTGTATAAAACTTCAGTTTTAACTTCTATCGGATATTTGGCAGACAGTTCGTTTAACCATTGTTCTTCCAAATGTTGCTGATAAGCAGCGGTGACAGCCCCTTTTGTTTCTGTCAGTTCCTTTGGCTGAGAGGGGATGAACTCTTTCACTTTAACGATATAGTATTTGTTATCGTACTGAAATGTTTCATTTACTCCTTTTTTGAATTCTTTTCCTTCAAGGAAAGGTGTGTTTTGAACTTCAAATTTCTGGGTTTTAACTTTTACGTTAAGGGCAGAGTTTTCGTTAATTTTAGCCATGATCTCCATCGGAGTGATGGTATCATTTTTCAGTAAAGCAGCCGTTTTTGCAGCGATGTCCTTCGTATCACACTCATAAACTTCTGCATCGATACGATCTCCCCAAATAAACTGGTTACGATTTTCCTCAAAGAATGCTTTCAGTCCGGATGTATCGCGGATTGCTTTATTCCAAACTTTATCGTTCATGATTTCATAGAGCAATACTCCGTCATTGTACTCATTCATTAATGCACGGAATTCAGGATATTTACTGTCAAGTTGAGCCTCTTCATATGCAAGTAGCTGTTCTTTAACATATGTTTTGTACGCATCATTTACCAATACATTCAAGTCTCCTTTACTTCCTTTTGCGTTAAGACTCTCCAGGTACTCTACAAAGTCTTTTCGGTGGAAAGTAATTTTGTTGAACGAGAAAAGCACCGGGTTTTCTTTTGTATCGGGAGCTTTCCATTTGCCTTCGTAATAACTGGAGTCAATGTTATTGTAAAACCATGCCAGTTCTTTGCTGCTTTTGTCTTTGAACTTGTATTGCTTTTTCAACTTTTCAATAAAAGAAGCCTGCGTTTTCAGTGATCTTTCATCACGGTTAACTTTTTGTTGAATTTCACTTCTCAATTGGTCAAATGACTCCAGAGGGGTAAGACTGTTTCTTTTTACAATATGCCAACCATAATCTGTGCGGAACGGTTGAGAGTAATCACCATCGTTTTTCAAGACAAATGCTGCGTCTTCAAATTCAGGTACCATTCTCTGACGGCTTCCGGTTCCAAATTCGGGAAGTAACCCTCCTTTTGACTTGGAGGTTTGATCTTCGGAATACTTGCGTGCAAGATCTTCAAAGTTTTCACCTTTCTGAAGCCGTTCGTAGATTTCATGTATGCGTTCTTCTGCATTATCTTTTTGCTGATCATTAGCCGTTTTCGGAGTCATGATCATGATATGTGAAGTACTGATAAGTCCTCTGGAAGGTCTTCTATCATGAACTTTGAGAATATGATAACCGAATTTAGTTCGAACAGGCATGCTTACATCACCAACTTTTGTTGAGTAAGCGGCTTCTTCAAATGGATAGACCATTTGAAATGCGGAAAAATAACCGAGATCACCTCCATTATCACGAACAGAAGGGTCTTCCGAACCTCCTTTTGAACGTGCAACATGAGCAAAATCCTCTCCGTTTACGATCCGTTTACGGATTTCCATAATGCGGTTATACGCTTTAAGGGTGTCTTCAGGAGATGCATTTTCATCCACACGGATAAGAATGTGACTGGCGTGCACTTCTTCCTGCAAACGTCCGTAAGCTTGTTTTACCAGCTCATTGTTTTTTGTAGAATCTACAAGATAAGGGAGAGCCAGTTGCTTGCGATATCCATCCAATTCTTTGACTAGTTTGGGAATGGTATCGTACTCTAGCTTCTCGGCTTCTAAAACTTTTAGTTTAAACTTTTTAAACAACTCCATATACTCATCCAGCGCTTCTTTATCATAACGTGGATTCGGATTGTTTTTCAGGTAAATCTGAAGAAATTCACTTTTGGTCACCGGGTTTCCATCAACGGTCAAAATAACCGGATCTTTTTGTGCCAGTGAACTAAAAAGAACAGTAACTGAGAATAAACCTGCGATTAGTTTTTTCATAGTTTATATTATTTTAAGCTATAATTAGGTGCTTCTCTTGTTATTGAGACATCATGAGGGTGCGATTCTGTCATTCCGGCATTTGTTATCCGAACGAGTTGAGCGCCTTTCAGATTTTCGATAGTTGGAGCCCCGCAATATCCCATTCCGGCGCGCAGACCTCCTATGATCTGATACATCACCTCAAATAAGTGTCCTTTGTATGGTACACGTCCTGAAATTCCTTCTGGAACCAGTTTTTTAACATCGTCTTCAGCATCCTGGAAATAACGGTCTTTAGATCCTTTTTGCATGGCTTCCAAAGATCCCATACCACGGTATGATTTGAATTTTCTTCCCTGGTAGATGATCGTTTCTCCCGGAGATTCTTCAACTCCGGCAAACATTGAACCAACCATTACAGTATCCGCTCCGACTGATATTGCTTTTACAATATCTCCCGTGTATCGGATTCCTCCGTCTGCAATAACAGGAACACCGCTTCCTTCAATAGCGCGGGCAACATCATTAACAGCTGTTAATTGCGGAACTCCGACACCTGCAATAATACGTGTTGTACAAATAGATCCGGGACCAATTCCTACTTTCACCGCATCTGCACCTGCTTCGACAAGATACTTTGCTGCTTCACCTGTTGCAATGTTTCCGACAACTACATCCAATTGAGGAAATAGTGATTTAACCGACTTTAATTTTTCAACAACACCTTTTGTGTGTCCGTGTGCCGTATCAATAACGATCGCATCTACTCCTGCGTCTACAAGCGCTTTTACACGGTCTACCGTATCAACAGTAACTCCAACAGCGGCAGCAACACGAAGTCTACCGAAGCTGTCTTTACATGAATTAGGATGCTTTCGTACTTTTATAATGTCTTTATAGGTGATCAGACCAACCAACTTGTTGTTGTCGTCTACAACGGGTAATTTTTCAATTTTAAATTCTTGCAATATATGTTCTGCCTGCGTAAGGTCTGTTCCGTCTTTTGTGGTAATGATATCTTGTGCAGTCATTATTTCACGTACCGGACGTGACAGATTTTTTTCAAATCGCAAATCACGGTTCGTAATAATTCCTTTCAAAATCCGGTTTTCATCTGTTACAGGAATTCCCCCGATTTTGTTTTCACGCATCAGGTTTAATGCATCCTGAACGACCGCATTTTCAGATAAGGTTATGGGATCAAGTATCATTCCACTTTCTGATCGCTTGACTTTACGTACCTCCAAAGCCTGCTCTTCGATTGTCATGTTCTTGTGAATCACACCAATTCCTCCTTGTTGAGCAATGGCAATTGCCAACGCAGATTCTGTTACTGTATCCATTGCCGAAGAAACAATCGGAGCTTTTAGCCGGATGTTTTTTGTGAATTTTGTTTCTAATTGAACGTCTCTTGGAAGAACCTCTGAGTACGCGGGGACAAGTAAAACGTCATCGTATGTCAACCCTTCTCTCACTTTGCTGATATCAGATAAAGCCATATATTGAACTACTTCTTAAAGAAATTCTTGCAAATGTAATAAAAATGCACGTGCTATTTTCTTTCGAAGTCATTGAAAAAAGTAAATTTTTTGTTAATTTACCTTAAATTGGCACTTCTTTTGATAAACCTTTGTAAACTTGTAAGCATGAGATATTTTGCAGCTTTGTTGGTTTGTGTCCTGCTGGCAGGATATAGTCAGTTTTCTTTCGGGCAGGAAGATGACAAGAGGTTGATTCAATTATCAGGAGTTGTTTTGAGTTCTGATAGTCTTGAACGCATGCCGTTTACTGCTATTTATGATAAGACTACACGAAGAGGTACTATTTCTGATTATTACGGTTATTTCTCTATGGTAACGAAACCGGGAGATACTCTGATTTTTAATTATATTGGTTATAAACCCAGTACATATATTGTGCCGGATACACTTTCTGAATTCGGATATGCTTTGATTCAACTGATTGATCCCGATACGCTTATGTCGAAACCGGTTCGGGTTTATCCATGGCCTTCACGGGAAGAGTTTGCAAGAGCTTTCATTGAGATGGATCCTTATGAAGATGATATTCGAAGAGCGCAACGACAGTTGTCGGGTAAAAACCTGGCTATAGCTGCAAGTCGTTTAACAACGGATGCCAGTCTCACATATAGTTGGCAACGACAACAGGCACAAAGTCAGTTGTATTCACGAGGTCAGTTCCCTGTTAATAATCTGCTGAACCCGGTTGCCTGGGCGCAATTTATTGAATCGTGGAAAAGCGGTAAGCTAAAGAGACAATAACGTACTTTTTACCTCTCTTTACAATATAACTATTTTTTTTCTGTTTAAACGTGGGCTTTTGTTACTTTTGGCACCATGCAAAAAATACTGCGTTTATTTCTTCTAATTCCTGTTTTGTGGTGTTCCGCTTTGTGGGGACAAATCGCTACTGTAAAGGGATATGTAGTAGATGATGCAGGAGAAAGAATCACAGGAGTAACCATTCAAAGTACGGATAAAACAGTTCAGACAAAGGTCGATTTTAATGGTAATTTTAAGATCGAACTGGAGTCCAATCGTGACTATCAACTGGTCTTTTCATTTGTTACTTCGAGGCGAACGGTAAACCTGCATTTACTGAACGGAGAAGTCAGGGATTTAGGTGCTGTAAAAATTGAATCGTTACTGGGTAAAGAAGTTGATGTCTACGGAAAAGGTAGTGTTGAAAGTGATCCTACCATTGTTACACTTCCTCCGTTTGATATAAGTAGTTTTGCCTTACCAAACGGGGTTACTCAGGCACTTGCCTACATTACTCCGGCAGTATCCAATAACGAATTGACAGCAAATTATAATGTTAGAGGAGGGAATTACGATGAGAATCTCATCTATGTAAATGGTTTTGAAGTGTATCGCCCTTTTTTAACCCGGGCGGGTCAACAGGAAGGTCTCAATTTTATAAATTCAGCTTTGGTTGATGATATTCGTTTTTCAGCGGGAGGATTTGACGCAAGGTATGGAGACAGGTTAAGTTCTGTACTGGATATCAGATACAGAGACCCTGATTCGACACGAGCTTCTTTGGTCGCAGGACTTCTTGGGGCTGAAGCGCATGTAGAAGCGCGAAAGAACAGGTTTGCTTTTCTTGGGGGAGCGCGATTTCGGTCCAATGGATATTTATTGAACACGCTCCCAACAAAGGGAGAGTATAATCCTGTTTTCTGGGATGCACAATTTCTTACACATTATAATATAACAGAGAACTTGCGTTGGAATGTTATGGGACATTTTTCTTCCAATAAATTCAGCTTTGTCCCACAAACGAGAGAAACGAGCTTCGGTACATTTAATCAGGCACTGAGTTTTAAGGTTTATTTTGATGGACGGGAAGTAACTCTTTTTCGAACAGTTACAGGGGCAACATCACTGGAATATGATGTGTCGAAATCTCTTCGGTTGAATTTTTATGCGAGCGTTTTTAATACGGATGAGTCGGAAAATTTTGATGTGTTAGGGCAGTATTACATTAATGAGTTGGAAACCGATCCGGCAAAAGAAAATTTCGGAGATTCTGTTAATACACTGGGAGTAGGATCTTTCCTGAATCATTCAAGAAACCGATTGAAAGCTACTATTGTATCTGTTTATCATACAGGAGAAAAAAAGTTTAAACGAAAAGAATTTGCTAAGTCAGGTAAATTACGGCAATTGGAGAGTAGTCTTGATTGGGGGGCAAAGTTTCAGAAAGAATTCTTTAACGATATTTTGAGTGAATGGGAAATGGTAGATAGTGCCGGTTATATTTCCCCGCAGAATGCAAACGGAGATCTGGAATTAAAGAATGTGATAAAACAACGCCATAATTTACAGACGTACCGGGTCACTGGTTTTGCGGGATATTCATTGCGTTGGAATTTCGTTAAGGATAAACATATTGTACACTTGAAAGATGTTTACAGGAACGAATCCGGTAAAAAGGAACGTAGAAAATATATAGATACATTGGAGCGTGTTCCTGCCCGACTGGCTTTTAATATTGGTGTAAGATCCGGCTATACAGGAGTGAATAACGAGTTCTGGGTAACCCCCCGGGCTTCATTGGTATATACTCCGAGGATGTATTTTTACCGGAATGGAAAAGTATACCGGAGAAATGTTAAATTCAGATTAGCTTCGGGATTGTATTACCAACCGCCTTTATACAGGGATTTGAGAGCCTATGATGGACAGTTAAATACGAGTGTTCTTGCACAGAAATCAGTTCACGTTGTTGCCGGGACGGATGTTTTCTTTAATATGTGGAATAGAGAGAGTCCGTTTAAATTTTCAGCGGAGGTTTATTATAAGTATTTGTGGGACGTAAACCCCTATAAAATTTCAGATGTGCGGTTGCGATATTTTGCAAACAACGATGCAGTAGCCTATGCATACGGTGCGGACTTGAATCTGAACGGACAATTTATAAAGGGAATAGAATCGTTTTTTAAGTTAGGATTCCTGAGAACTATGGAAGACATAAAAAATGACGAATATTACGTCTACTTTAATCAGGCCGGAGATACTATATATCCGGGGTATACATTTGATGATGTTGCGGTAGATAGTACACGAAATGCGCCGGGATATATTCCGCGTCCTTCGGATCAGATGATTACTTTCGGAGTATTATTTCAGGATCGTATGCCTAAAATAGAGCAGTTAAGCGTTCAGCTTAGTGGACTTTTCGGAAGTCGTTTACCCTATGGACCTCCCGGTGAACACAGGTATCAGGATACATTACGCCAAAAAGCATACATGCGTGTAGATATTGGAGTAAGTTATGATTTTCTATACAAGAAACCGAAAGAGAGTAGAAAAAAATTCTGGAAAAACTTTTCGGATGTTAAGTTGAGTCTTGAGGTCTTCAATATCCTGGGAATTAATAATGTTTTGTCACAAACCTGGGTGCAGGATGTCGAAGGTAGGAACTACGCTATCCCAAATTATCTCACGCAACGGCTATTTAATCTTAAACTGATACTCAGGTTATAGTTTTTTCGTGCTTCTTAGTTTTTAAATCTTACTTAATTTTGCAGGCATTGGTATGAACATATTCATATTACTGATGTTAATAATGTATAAAATCAGCAGGTGTTTTTTACAGATGTCTCAGGTTTTAAATATATTAGAAAGCATACTGAGAATAAAAAGGCAATCCGTATAACGAAAAATAAAGACATATATGCCAGAGTTTAAAGAATCGAAGCTGAGACCCGGGCAACGATTTTGGAGATTACTTAAACCCGATGCACCTGAAATAAGGAACGTATACATCTATTCCGTTTTTAACGGACTTGTTAACCTGTCACTGCCCCTGGGGATACAGGCGATTATCAATCTTATTCAGGGGGGTAGAGTGTCGACAGCGTGGATTGTACTGGTTGCTTTTGTGACAGTTGGAATCGCAGTTTCGGGATTGATAACCATTTTTCAACTTAGGATAACCGAAAATTTACAACAGAAAATCTTCGCAAGGGCAGCATTTGAGTTTGTTTTTCGGGTTCCGAGAATAAAACTGGAAGAACTATACAGGTTTCATGCACCGGAATTAATGAATCGTTTCTTTGATGTCGTTACTGTTCAAAAAGGTCTTCCGAAAATTCTGATTGATTTTTCATCAGCAGGACTTTATGTAATTTTCGGGCTGATACTACTCTCTTTTTACCATCCGTTTTTTATTCTTTTTTCACTTTTATTAATAGCATTAGTTTACATAATCTTTAGGATTACTGTGAAAAAAGGATTGCGGACCAGTCTTGAAGAATCAAAGCATAAGTACCTTCTGGCGCACTGGTTGGAGGAAGCCGCCCGTACAAATATGACCTTTAAAATGGCGGGAAATACGGACTTCCCAATACAGAATTCGGATAGACATGTCATGAGTTATTTACAGGCCAGAGAAAGCCATTTTAAGGTTTTGGTTCAGCAATATTCGTTGATGATTTTCTTCAAGGTGATTGTTGCTTTGGGGCTGTTGGCAATCGGAGGAGTTCTGGTAATGGAGCAACTGATGAATATCGGTCAGTTTGTTGCGGCTGAAATTATTATCATCACAGTAATCAATTCTGTAGAAAAGCTTATTCTATCGCTCGAAACTATTTATGATGTTTTAACCTCACTCGAAAAAATAGGTCAGGTAACAGATCTTGAATTGGAGGCTATAGAAGGAATTAATCTGGAGGAAGAGTGTAAAAATAAAGGGCTAGAGGTTGAAGTAAATCAAGTGACATTCTCGTATCCTGACTCAATGGTTCCGGTACTAAAGAACATTAATTTCAAGGCTGACAGCGGGCAGCATATTGTGATTACGGGAAAAAACGGATCAGGAAAAAGCACATTTATGCATCTTTTGGCAGGTTTGTATAGGGTAAATCAGGGTACGATTTCATACAACGGAATTCCGAGAGATAATTTTAATCTGGATTCATTGCGGTCAGAAATCGGAGGGTGTTTGATTGATGAAGACCTTTTTGAAGGAACTTTGCTGGAAAATATCACTATAGGAAGGGAGAGGGCTACATTTGAAAATGTAAAATGGGCTATGCAGGGAGTTGGATTAGGAGAATTTGTGAAGACCTTGCCTCAGGGGTACGATACGATTCTGGAGCCTTTAGGAAAGAAATTACCAAGAAGTATTGTGCAACGTTTATTGATTGCCAGAAGTATTGCTGACAAACCACGGCTTTTATTACTGGAATATGCTTTTGAACATCTTGATATTGCAGAACGGAAAAAAATAATAGATTTCCTTCTTGATCAGAAAAATGGTTGGACGGTGATCGCTGTTTCAAATGATGAATATTTAGCTAAGAAATCCGATAATATTGGAATTATGCAGGGAGGGGAACTTACCCATTTTGGACCTTATGAAAAGTTAAAACAGATTGCTAACTTAAAAATGTATAAGGATGCTTAATATTTCGGAAAAGACAGTAGGTAAGTATATTGACCGATCGAAGATTCCTTCGCTCCGATGGGCAGAATCAAAGAAATCGGGACGGGTCCTTATTCGTATATTAATTTGGTTTTTTGCTCTGGTTCTTGTTATCATGTTTGTTCCCTGGACACAAAATATTGCCGGACGGGGTAGTGTTACGACTATGAATCTGGATCAGCGTCCACAGACGATTCATTCGGTGATTGCGGGAAGAATAGAAAAGTGGTTTGTAAGAGAAGGAGATTATGTTTCTAAAGGAGATACAATTTTATATATATCAGAAGTAAAGGATGAGTATTTTGATCCGAACTTACTCTCCAGAACGGAAGAACAGCTGAAAGCCAAAGAGCTAACAGTTCAGTCGTACATGGAGAAGGTAAAAGCGTTGGATATCCAGATTGAGGCCTTGTTTCAAACAAGTGGTTTAAAGCTTAAACAGGCAAAGAATAAGCTTAAACAGGCAGAACTTAAAGTAGTGGCAGACTCAATTGATTTTGAAGCGGTCAAGATTAAGTACGAGATTGCTGTGCGTCAGTTCGATCGGATGAAGGAGTTGTATGATGAAGGGTTAAAATCGTTGACAGATTTAGAGAACAGAAGGATGTCTATGCAGAAAACCCAGGCAGAAATGATTTCTGCTGAAAGCGGGTTGTTGTCCAGTAGAAACGAAGCGATAAATGCGGAGATTGAACTTACAAGTATTCAGGCAGAATACAGAAACTCAATAGCAAAGGCAGAATCGGATAAGTATACGGCTTTATCCAGTATGTACGATGCGGAAGCTGTTGTAACAAAACTACAGAATCAATACGTTAATTATTCGGTGCGGTCAGGACTGTATTATATTACAGCACCTCAGAATGGATATGTTACACGCGCTATCCAGTCGGGGATCGGAGAAACGATAAAAGAAGGTGAACAGATTGTAAGTATTATGCCTTCTCATTATGATTTGGCAGTAGAAATGTATGTACGTCCTATTGATCTTCCTTTGATCAAGTTGAATCAAAGGGTTCGTATCCAGTTTGACGGATGGCCATCCATTGTTTTTTCAGGGTGGCCGAACACTAGTTTTGGTACCTATGGTGGTCGAATTTTTGCAATAGATAATTTTATAAGTCCTAATGGTTTTTACCGGGTAATGGTTAAGCCTGATCCGGATGAAGTTGCCTGGCCTGATGCGCTCCGTGTAGGCGCGGGAACACATAATATGTTACTTCTTAACGATGTACCGATCTGGTACGAATTATGGCGTCAGATTAACGGATTTCCACCCGATTATTATAAGAATTCATCTTCTCTTCAAGAAAAAGCAAGTACAAATGAAACAGCAAAATAGTGGAATACAATTAATTTGTGCTGTATTGTTAGCAATCTTGCCCTTTGGGAGCTGGACACAGGATAAAGAGATTGTTGATAAAAACTTTTCTTTTTCGGAGTATCTGGAAACCGTCAGGTTGCACCATCCGATGTTTATGCGAGCTGATCTTGTACTGGATAAGGGAGATGCACAAGTCCTTAGCTCGAGAGGGGCCTTTGATCCGGTAGTATATGCGGAGATTACACAAAAATATTTTAAAGGAAAACAGTACTATAGTTTGTTGGATGGGGGAATAAAAATTCCAACCTGGTTTGGTGTTGAATTGTACGCAGGGTATGAACAGAACCGGGGAGAAAATGCAAATCCTCAATACAGAACACCGGATGCGGGATTAGCTTATGCAGGGGTATCTGTTCCTATATTGCAGGGATTATTGATGGATAAGCGACGTGCCACTTTGAGGAAAGCTCAAATTTCTCTAAAGATGAGTGAGCAGGAGGTAAACCTGATCAAAAATGATGTGTTACAGGAGGCAATGATAGCTTATTGGCAGTGGTATACTGCCTATAATGTTATGGAGATATACCGGGATGCTCTTCAGGTTGCAAAAGAACGTTATGTCGGGGTAAAACAAAGTGCACGATTGGGAGATATTCCGGCAATTGACACATTAGAAGCTGGAATACAGGTGCAAAACAGAATGTTTTCATTACAGCAGGCAGAGCTTGAATATGCGAACGCAAAAGCGTTACTATCTCTTCATCTTTGGCAACAAGGGAGTATTCCTCTCGAGTTAGGTGAGGGAGTAATTCCTCCGGTTGGAGAAATGTCCGTTGGAGAGCTTCCTTTTTTGGCGCCCCCGCTTGATTGGGAGACACAGCTGATTGATCACCCAGAACTGAATAAAGCTCAGTTAAAAATAGATCAGCTACAATTGGACAGGAGAATCGCATTAGAGTTAGTTAAACCCGAGCTTAATTTAAAGTATAATGCACTAAATGAGCCAATCAGTAGTAATCCTTTTGCTGAATATTCATTGTCTAATTACAAATGGGGAGCTGATTTTTCAATACCAATTTTGTTAAGAGAGGGGAGAGGTGAGTTGAAATTAGCTAACTTACATATACAAGATGCTAATTTAGGACTAGAACAAAAGAAAGTTCAACTTTCTATAAAAGTTCAGCAGGCAAATAACGAGTGGCGAACCACGAACCAGCAGTTAGAGTTATACAGACAGACTTACAGAGATATAGAAAGATTGCTGCAGGGAGAGCAAACAAAGTTTTCGAGAGGAGAAAGCTCCCTTTTTCTGGTGAATTCACGAGAGATGAATTATATATCTGCCAGGGTCAAATTAGTTGAACTGTATGCAAAAAACATGCTGGCGCTGATAAAAACCTATCATTCTTTGGGACTTTTGAAATAAAAAAGAGGTCACTGGATAAATGACCTCTTTCCTGATAATCTAAAATAGTTATTTCGATATAATCTTAAATTCAGTACGTCGGTTACTTTGGTGTGCGTCTTCTTTGTCTTGGGGAAGACGTAATTTAGCAATTTCAGTATCTGTCACAATCGGTTGCTCCTCTCCGTATCCCTGGTATTCCAGACGACCGGAACTGATTCCTTTGTCAATCAGATAATCAACAACGGCCTTCGCTCTGTTGTGTGAAAGATCTTTATTGTAGGAGTCAGAACCTCTTGAATCCGTATGTCCGCTAATCTGAATACGGATACTAGGGTTGTCATTTAATAATTTCGTCAAACGATCCAATTCATTTTGTGATTCGGGACGTAACGAGTATTTATTCAAATCGAAGAAAATGTTACGCAGTACAATAACTTCTCCTACTTCAACTTTCTTCAAATCGACATTTTTTTCATATTCCTGGTAATCACTTTCTTTTGGAATGTCGAAATTCTCAGAATGAAATAAATAACCCTCTGCTTTTACGGCAATTCCATAGTTTTTTCCTGCGGGAAGAGAAACCATATATTTTCCGGTTACCGGATCTGAGTTAAATTCTGCAATAATTTCATTCTTTTCATTGTCGATTACTTCAATTGCAGCCATAACGGGGGCTTTTGTTTTGTTGTCCCGAATAATACCTTTCAGTAAGGATAGAGAGCTGCGTTTGATTTCTATTTTAGGTTCGATAACTTTTTCTCGCATGGTAACTCCTTTACCGGCAAGAAGAATGTCTTCAGTGTTCAGCATAGGCTGTTTTTCTTCTCCCAGAAAAGTGATTTTATAAAGATCTTTTTCTCCCATTCCATCTTCACGGAACGAAGTCATATAGGCGTCTTTACCATTTGCTGCTACAACAAAGAAAACATCATCGTCGGGAGTATTAATCGGGTATCCGATGTTTACAGGGGTAGACCAGGAATTGTCATCCTGACGAACCGAGTAAAAAATATCATACCCACCAATTGTACTATGTCCTTTAGAGGAGAAATAAAGCGTTTTTCCGTCCGGGTGCATAAAGATCCCGTCTTCATCATATGGCGTGTTGACTGTTTCCGGAAGTCGTTCGATATTGGTCCAGATTTCTTTTTTTGCGTCCCACGATGCAACGTAGATGTCTTTGTCTTTTGGGGCTCCTTTTCCCGAAAGAGGGCGATCACTTACAAAATATAATTTTCGCATATCAGGGCTGTACCAGGCAGAAGGCTCGTGGTAAGGAGAGCAAATCTCGCTGTTTAGTTTTTTAGGTTTAGACCATTCTGACCCTTTTCGTACACTTTCGTAGATATTACCATCTCCCTTGTCGTCAATATAAACAAGCATTTTTGATCCATCAGGACTCAAAGCAACAGTAGCGTCATGTCCTTTCGTATTGATTGGTTCACCCACGTTTTTTGCAGCCTGATATTCTTTGTTAGCTTCTTCCGACATGTAAATATCTTCGAAATATCCTCCGAAATCATCACTACTATTTCCTGCTGAATTCGGACGACGACTGGTAAAATAAATCTCAGAACCGTCCGCATTCATAATCATTCCATATTCGGGGTATTGTGAATTGATGTTTTTCCCCATGTTGTCAATCCATACCCGAACCGGTTTAACCATCAGTTTTTTACCATTTCGACACTCCTCAATATGTTTGGACGTTTCCATGATACGTTCCATGTCGGTTTTAGTATTAAGCGTATTCTTAAATGCCTCATACGCTTTGATAGCTTTGTCCCACTGTTGCGAGAGTTGAGAACCTCTTCCGATATAATACTGAATTTCAGTATTTACAGTAGGTTGAAGTTTATAAGCTTTCTCAAAGTATTCCAGCGCTTTGAACTTCATGTTGGAATTCAGGTGACAAAGCCCGATTTTAAAGTTCAGGTCAGCATTATTAGGGTTAAACTCGTTAGCTGCTTCAAAAAAGGGTAAGGCTTGTTTATAAAGCGGAAACGGAGCGTAATCCAATAATTTGTTTCCTTCATCCAGATTTTTTACAGCAGCTTTGAATTCATCCTTTTTATCTTTGAAAAGATTTTTATCAAACTCAACATTTTGAGCAATAGATGCGAACGAAAAGAATAGGAAGGCAAGTAGTATATTAAGATTCTTCATTTTGATCAAAATTTATTGATTGTTACAGTCAGAGTTTTTGTAATACGTTTGAGCAGCAGCGACTCCCAGTTCAGCAGCTCTTAACCAGTCATTACATGCCCCGGATACGTTTCTCAACATCTCTTTGGCTACTCCACGGTTATAATAGGCATACCCATATTCGTTATCAATCCCGATAGCTTTATCACAAGCACTTTCAGCTTCTTTGAATTGTTCTAATTTTATGTGTGCCGCAGCAAGGTTGTTATATGCGTAGGCATAATCACTCTTAATTTGCACTGCAGCTTTAAAATCTTCTATTGCTGCTGCATAATTTCCTTTTTCAAATTTTGCATATCCACGATTATTCAAAGAAAGGTGATTCTTGGGTTCAGCTTTTAATGCGTTGTCATATGCGCGAATGGCATTATCCAGTTCACCTTTTTTTCTGTAAACACTGCCTAAATTGTTGAATGCAATAACGAGTTTGTCATCGTGAAGAGTGGCCAGCTGATAATCTTTTATGGCTTCATCGTACTGTTCCAGCATTCTGTTGGTACTTCCTCTTTCGTTATATCCGAAAGCAAAATCTTTTTTGAGAGAGACAGAAGAAGTAAAATCTTCTTTTGCCTTTTCATAATCTTCAGCTTCGAAATAAAGAAGACCTCTTTGGTAATAATATTTGTAATTATCTCCCTTGGCGCGTATTGCCTGCGAGTAAAACTCAACTGCTTTTTCAGTTTGATCTGAATTTTCGGCAATAAGAGCTAATTCAAAAAATGCCTGATGAAGGGTAGGATCTAATTCTACAGATCTCGTAAAATCAGAAACCGCTTTTTCAGTGTTTTTTAATTCCGTGTACGCATATCCTCTGTTTAAAAAAGCTTTTGAAAATTCTGGTGCCAGAGTGATTGCTTCTGAAAAAGCATCAACCGCCTGTTCATAGTTTTTTGATTCAAGAGCTTCAACACCTGCGTTGAATTTTTCCTGTGCTTCAATACTGATTAAGTTTTGACTGGTAGAGTCTTCAACAATTGTTTCCGCATCCTGAGACCAGCTGATCTGAATCTGTGAAAAAAACAAAACTGTACAGCAAATTACTAGTTTATACAAGGGTTTTTTCATAGTAGATTTTATTTTGAATCCTATGCGAATATAAGAATTCATTTTTTCCAACCAAATAAATTTGCAAAAGGTGCTTTTAGGGAAGGATGAAAGCTATAAAAGACTATCTTCGTGAAATGGATTTGGTTTCAGGTTCTACCGGGCTTTTAGGGATGCATGTACTATATGATCTGACGGCAAAAGGTCGTCATGTTCGCGCTTTGTTCAGAAACAAAAACAAGATCAGTCTGGTAAGGGGATTATTTGAATTTTATGACCCGGAGAATGTTGAAGAAAAATGGAGTTTAATCGAGTGGTTTGAATGTGATATACTCGATGTATTTCAATTGGAAAAGGCTTTCGAAGGTATTTCGGATGTGTATCATTGTGCTGCAACCGTTTCCTTCAGAAGAAGGGAGTTCTCTTCAATGATAACAACTAATCGTTATGGAACCGCTAATATGGTCAATTTAAGTATTGATCATAACGTACGAAAATTTTGTCATGTCAGTTCAACCGCTGCTGTTGGTAAATCTGTTCGGAATCAGAGTAAAGATGTGGTGGAAACAGATAAGTGGGAGCAAAACCCGGATACAACCGGATATGCTGTTTCTAAGTATTTGTCTGAAAAAGAAGTGTGGAGGGGTATTGAGGAAGGTCTGAATGCTGTAATTGTTAATCCATGTGTTATTTTGGGACCCGGAGATTGGAATGAAAGTTCGCTTACGATTTTCAGGGCAATACATAAAGGGCTTCGGTTTTATCCTCCGGGTGCTAATGCAATTGTAGACGTCCGCGATGTCTCAAAACGAATGCTGGCCATAATGGATTCGGAAATTTCCTCTGAGCGTTTTTTGATTATAGGTGAAAACATAACGTATAAAAAACTGTTTGATACCATCGCGGATGCTTTGGGTAAGAAAAAACCAACAATTCGTGTAAATAAGCTTTTAATGGGGATTTCCTGGAGATTAGCAGCCTTTTTTAGTTTTATAACAGGTAAACCAACAGCACTAACTAAACAGTCAACAAAGAGTGCGTTTAGCGTGACAAGATATTCATCTGAAAAGATTGATAATTGGATTCCTACGAAGTATTACAACGTGAAAGAATCTGTCGATAATTCTGTACAGTTTTCTTTTTTTTTCGTAAAAAGCTAACCTGATACACCTTTCTTTTTTGATAAAAAAATAGGATTAATCCTAAAAGAGGCAACCCCTCTATTTTTTTCTCGTTATTATTTGGGCTGAAGTATTTTTTACAAAAGCAAGTGGGTGTTTACTAACCGAAATTTTAGGTATTATGAAAGTTCTACTAACTACTTTGATGGTAGCTGTTATTAGCTGCGGTGGATTGAGTGCGCAGGAGAATCACCAGGGTCATGATCATAATCATGATGCAGAATTGGTGAGTTGTAGAGAGGAAGCAGGTGATCAACTAGATGGGCACCTTATTTCAATTGGTTTTCCTCAACATTTTAACGAGAGATACAATTTCTCTCTTGATGATTTTAACCGATTCAATAGGGTCATGGTTGATTTTATTCAGAGAAAAGTTGTAGATGAAATCTGTGAGGGAGGACTCTCTGTTGAGTTTGCCTCTGACAGGATTTTTGAACTCATAGAAACGTATCGGGATGAACTTCTTTTCGAGCCGGTTTATGAAGAAGGTTTCATTGTTATCGGAAAGTATTACCGGATTCCGATAGAAGAAGGTCAGGAGGATGTTGTGAACAACCGTTCCAGAGCAGCTGGAGAGCCGTGTCAAAATGCGGATTTTGAAACTTGTAACTTTACAGGATGGGAAACTATTTGTGGTAGAGTAAATAACAATCCTTTCCAAATTATTAATCAGGTAGCATGTGTTCCTGGTGGAGCAAATAGTCAGCATGCTATTGTTAATGGAGGAAATGACCCTGTTGTAGGAGTTCCCAGAGTTAATCCTGCCGGAGGAAACTGTTCCGTTCGTGTTGGAGATGGAACGGGAACCGGAGCACGTGCCGGAGCATTAGTACAGACTTTTCAGGTAGATGCAGCAAGTACGGTGTTTACCTATTCGTACGCTGCTATTTTGCAGGATCCGGGACATTCGGCCGGGGAACAGCCTTTTGTGCGTGTGCGTTTGTACGATGAAAACGGACAGAGTATATCCTGTGCAGAGTATGAGGCATACGGAGGTGATGGTCAACCAGGATGGAATACTCAGGGGAATGTAACTTATAGAGACTGGACCACTGTTTTTTCTTCGTTGGAAAATTATGTAGGGCAGAACGTTACAATGGAGTTTTCTGTTGGAGATTGTTCTCAATCCGGACATTATGGATATGCTTATGTTGATGCGTATTGTCATGTGATGGAGATTGAAGCACGTTGTGAGGGGCAAGCAACTATTTTGAGTGCTCCTGATGGAGCTGCAGCGTATTTATGGAATACGGGAGAAACGACTCGTGAAATTTCGGTAACTACCGCAGGGCATTACACGTGTAATGTAACTCCTGTTCAGGGGGCAAACTGTGCGGTTTTGGTAGAGGCGGATATTGTTCCGTTCCCTGTTCCGCAACCTACTTTTACTCCTGATGCAGCGACTATTTGTGAAGGTCAGAATATTGAGTTTACGGATGGGACAACAATCGGTACTAATGGAGTAATTAGTTCTTACCAGTGGGACTTCGGTGATGGAATCCAGACACCACATTCTACAGGTGGAATAACCGGGGTGAATCAAACTACGGGAACCTATACTTTACCGGAGCATAATTATCCGAATCCGGGGAATTATAATGTCACTCTTACTGTTTATTCAGAGGATGGGTGTTACAACTCATATACTTCTCCTGTTCTGGTGAATCAGTTACCTACTGCAACTATCGCAGGTGATGTGAACGTTTGTGTAGGAGATGCGGAACCACAGGTTACATTTACCGGAGCCGATGGAGTTCAACCGTATACTTTTACATATACAATAAATAATGGGGCTCCCCAAACTGTTACCTCTCCTTCGGGAAGTAATACAGTTACTGTAAATGTGCCAACTACAACAGACGGAACATTTGTGTACGATTTGGTTAGCGTTGAAGGTGGGGATCAGGCTTCTTGTGGACAAAATCAACAAGGAACAGTTACAGTAAACATAAACACGGTTCCTCAGGCTACAATTGCATCAGATGTTGCTGTATGTCAAAATGCACCTAATCCGGTAGTTACTTTTGAAGGAAGTAATGGAACATCAGCTTACACATTTACTTATTCTATCAATGGAGGAGCAGACCAAACGATTTCTACACAGGCAGGACAGAATTCTGTTACATTAAATGCTCCATCAGATGTTGTGGGAGCATTTGTTTATAATTTAACAAATGTATTGGAATCATCCGTTTCTGCTTGTTCTCAGCAACTCAATGAAACAATAACAGTTGATATTTTGCCATTACCTACAGCTACTATTTCAGGGGCAGTAGATTTATGTCAATACGAGCCGGATCCTCAGGTTGTCTTTGAAGGGCAAAATGCTACTGCTCCTTATACTTTTTATTACACGATTAACGGAGGCACAGAGTTGACAACCGTCTCTGATGCGAATGGTGACGGAACTGTGGGTGCGCCAACCAACGTAGTTGGAAATTACACTTATAATCTAACCCGGGTTGTAGATGATAACGGATGTTCCAGTGATCTCGCCGATGATATTGATATTGAAATTCATCCACTGCCTACGGCTTCTATTTCCGGTTCAGTAAATGTTTGTCTGAACGATCCTGAGCCTGAAATTTTGTTTGAAGGAGTAAACGGTATTGAGCCTTTCACTTTTACTTATGCGATTAACGGAGGGGCTGATCAGACTGTTCAATCTTCTGGAGGACCGGATGTTACAATAACGGTTCCTACTTCACAGGCAGGAGTGTATGAGTATAACCTGAATTATGTTTCGGAAAGCTCGCCTCTTACTTGTGGCCAACCTCTTGATCAAACTGTTCGCATAGAGGTATATGATCTACCGGTAGTATCAGCAGGAAATGACATCACAGTTTGTGAAGGATTTACAGTTGTCCTTACAGGAAGTGGAGCTGTTTCTTATCAATGGGATAACAATGTGGTTGATGGAATTCCTTTTGTACCTACTCAATCTGGTACCTATACTGTTATTGGTACAGACCACAATGGTTGTCAGAATACGGATGATATGTATGTAAACTGGGTACCGACACCACAAGTGAGTTTCGTTGCCGACACATTAGACGGTTGTTTACCTGTGCACACTAATTTCACAGCACAGGCTACAGGTAATATAGCAACATGTTTATGGAATTTGGGAGATGGATCTACATCTAATTCATGTGATGAGGTGACACATTCCTATCCAAATGCAGGATGTTACACAGTTTCGTATACAGTAACAACTGTTGAAGGTTGTACAAATACGGCTACCATTCCAAATTATATTTGTGCATATCCTTATCCGATAGCTGATTTTACGCCTACACCGAATGTGTTGTCTACAATTAAATGGGAGTCAGAAATGGTGAATGAAACCTCTGGAGCATCTACTTATTTTTGGGATTTTGGTGATAATTCAGCACATTCGTCCGAATTTTCTCCTATTCATGAATTTCCTACTAATGAGGGGGGAGACTACATTGTTACGTTAATTGCTTATTCTGAACATGGGTGTACAGATACAACGACCAGATTAGTAAAAGTAAATGAAGAAATACTGTACTATGTGCCGAATGCTTTTACACCTGATAATGATGATTTTAATGAAGAGTTTAAGCCTATATTTACGCAGGGATTTGATCCGTATAGTTATACTCTGTTGATTTTTAATAGATGGGGAGAAGTTCTTTTTGAATCAAATGATGCTCGTGTAGGTTGGAATGGAACGTATGGCGGAAGAATCGCTGAGGACGGGGTATATATTTGGAAAATAACCTATAAAGTAAAAGGAGTGGATAAAAGGCAGGTTATTACTGGTCATGTGACTTTATTACGTTAAAATTTCCGTTCTATAGTTTATTACTATTTAGTTAGAATATTGTGATAATTGTTTGAAAAACAGACAGTATTTAGCAAATCTGTTTTGAGATGAAAATATCAGGTGTAGATTTTATGTAAACCTGAAAAGTATCAGTATTTTTACAATGGTGCGCTTACCTGCCAAGGTAAGCGCACTTGATACTAACAAATTACTATTACTCAAAAAGATGGAAAGACTGCTGTTTTTCATTCTGTTTGTTACACTTCAATTGATGAGCCTGACCGGATTCTCGGTCTCGCATAAGCATATACCTGTATTTTCAGATAATATAGAGGAAAGCTTCACAAAAGGTGAAACAGATGGTTCGAACGAACTGTTTAGATAACAAAGCTGTCTGACATCTTTAGATTTTTTGAAGCGTTATGAAAAAGTACAGCTGTTATTTGCTTGTTCTGTTTATTTTGTGGGTACCCGAAGTTGTAGGGCAGGAAGATCATTTTCATGTACATACTGAGGAAGAAGCAATGTCATTTGTAAAACGATCTACGGTTGGTGAAATTACAGACTATATTGCCGGGGAGTTATCGTTTTTTAAAATTTCAGATGATCTAAAACTGAACCTTTACCGTCAGAGTCACAGAGAAACGGTAGATCATATAATAAAACGACGAACAGTATTTGCAAAAAATCTTGCGAAAAACCTGAAGTCCGGTAAAATTCGTTCACTGGAAGAAGTGTATCAGGAATACAGAAATTGGATAGCGAATCTGGAACAAGAGATAGAGTTAATTCCGTTCAGTAAGGAGAAAACAGAAGAAGCGTATTCTTTGCGTTCCAGAGAAATGAATGGACCATGTGAAAATATGGATTTTGAAGACGGAACATTTAATGGGTGGGAATTGACAGCAGGAACACATCCTGGAAATGCCTATGGAGTAAGTGGTGTTAATACTGTTGCTCCTGGAGGTCAGCATCAGATTATGAATGGAGGTAATGATCCTGTTGTTGGAATTCCTCGTGTAAACCCTGATGGAGGTCAGTTTTCGGCACGAATTGGAGATGGTGCATCCAGTGGTGCAAATGTGGCAATGTTAAAGCAGACCTATCTGGTAGATATGAGTAATGCAATATTTACGTATAGTTATGCTGTGGTGGTCGAAGAGCCGGGACATCCGTTGGCAGAACAACCATACTTTATTGTGAGGTTATATGATGAAAGTGGTAATGATATCCCATGTGGAAGTTATAGTGTTCAGTCTACGGCAAGTAATCCTGATTTTATCAATGCGGGTAATGATGTTTTGTATCAGAACTGGAAGACAGCTTTTGCTCCGTTAACATCTTATATTGGACAAAACGTGACCATTGAGTTTCGAGTAGCAGATTGCTCTCAGTCCGGACACTACGGATATGCTTATGTTGATGCCACTTGTCGACCATTTGGAGTTATAACTTCTACAGGAGGAACGTTTATTTGTGGCAGTGATCCTTTAACATTGACTGCGCCGGATGGAGCAGCATCTTACTTGTGGAACACCGGAGAAACAACGCAGAGCATTACGGTTACAACAGGTGGTTATTATGAAGTTGAAATGGTTCCTGTCACTGGTGTTTCATGTTCTATTACGGCATCTGTGACCGTTGGAAATGCACCCTATCCTGTAGCTGATTTTACGATGGCTCCATCTACCGTTTGTGAAAATGATGATATCAGTTTTACTGATAACTCCACGGTTAGTAGTGGGAATATAGAATTCTGGCAATGGGATTTTGGAGATGGGGTCGTCACGCAATCGGCAAATGGACCGATAACGAATGAGACAGATACCGAAGGTACTTATGAAGATCCTGTACATACTTATGGTGCTTCAGGTAATTTAAATGTAACTCTGACAGTTACATCAGATGCAGGTTGTTCTGCTACAACAACCCATCCTGTAACGGTATCTCCAGCTCCTTTGATATCAGCAGGACCGGATCAGAATTTGTGTCCAGGTGATCCGTTTACCCCACAGGGACAAGGAGGAGTGTCCTATACCTGGGATCAGGGCTTAACGGATGGAGTGGAAATTGCAGTTGGTACAACGACGATTACATATGCAGTTACAGGTGTAGACGCGATTGGTTGTTTTGCTACGGATTCTGTTACTATTTTTATAGATCAAGTTGAAGTGCCTGATGCAGGGTCTGATCAGGTTGTTTGTGATGGTGAAAGTGTTATTCTGTCTGCATCGACAGACCCTGGATACGCCTGGGATAACGGAGTTCAGGATGGTGTTGCTTTTGTTCCTTCTCAAACGACTGTTTATACAATTACTTATACGAGTCCTAACGGATGTCAGGCAAGTGATGATGTGTTAGTTACTGTAAATAGTAATCCTGCTGTATGGGCTGGCAATGATATATCCGTTTGTGAAGGTGAGACAGTTGTTCTTACAGGAAGTGGAGCTGTTAGTTATGAATGGGATAATGGTATTGTTGACGGGCAGTCATTTGTGCCGGACAGGTCTGGTACGTACACAGTTATCGGTACGGATCAGAATGGTTGCCAGAACACGGATGATGTTTACTTAAATTGGGTCGCTACTCCTCAGGTGGATTTTATAGCAGATACTCTTGATGGTTGTATTCCTATTCATGTTACCTACACAGCAAATACAACAGGAGCTATAGCATCATGTCTATGGAATTTTGGTGATGGATCAACTTCAACTCAATGTGGAGACATTAGCCATACTTATTCTGCTCAGGGATGTTATACTGTTTCATATTCAGTGGCAACAGCGGAAGGGTGTGCGAACGAAATAACAAAAAATGATTACATCTGTTCCTATCCGAATCCAACGGCCGACTTTACTCCAACTCCTAATATTCTTACGACGTTAGATTGGGAGTCTGAAATGATAAATGAGTCTTCCGGAGCTGTTTCTTATCTATGGGATTTCGGAGATGAATCTCCAACTTCAACTGAGATTTCACCAACGCATGAGTTTCCTACTAATTATGGAGGGGATTATCTGGTAACATTGATTGCTTATTCGGAAGATGGATGTGCGGATACTATAAGTCAATTGGTCGTCGTTAACGAAGTTATTTTATATTACGTACCGAATACTTTTACCCCTGATAATGATGAGTTTAACGAGGTGTTTAAGCCGGTGTTTTCGCAAGGGTATGATCCTTATAACTATAATCTGTTAATCTTCAATCGTTGGGGAGAAGTATTGTTTGAATCAAATGATGCTGAATTTGGTTGGGATGGAACGTATGGAGGGAAAATTGTTGAAGATGGAACATACGTGTGGAAGATTACCTATAAAGTAAAGGATATTGATAAACGGCATATAATCTCAGGACATGTCACATTAATACGTTAACAGTTGTGGTCAAAACACTCTTTTTGAAATATGACAGAATATCAGGATTTTGTTAAAAATAAAAAATAATGAGTGTGAATTTTGTGTAAACCTTAAAGTATCCGTAATTTTAGAGTAACACTTTATTGTATATGAAGTGTTAATACGAACTATTACTATTACGAGAGAAGATGATACTACTATCTAATGTTAATGTATTTGGACAATATCGCGTGTTTTCCAAACAAAAAAGAGGCTTTTTACAAGTATTTCTAATTACACTTTCTTTTGTTCTGATAAGTCAATTTACCTCAGCACAAGGAGCTAGTTGTGCTGAGGCAGAAGGGTTTTGTACAGGGAGTACGTATACATTCCCAGCCGGAGTTAACACAGGAGATGCTGAGTCTGGAAATAACTATGGGTGTTTAGGGTCTCAACCAAATCCCGCCTGGTATTATCTGGAAATAGATCAGGGGGGAAATCTTGATATTGAAATGTCGAATTCGGCAAATGTGGACATCGATTTTATATTGTACGGACCCTTTAATGATCTGAATGATGCTATGGGAAATTGTGGCAATATGGGGTCAGCAGGTTCGGGAGCCGGTTGGAATGGAATAGTAGACTGTAGCTATTCTGATTCTGAAAATGAAGAAGCGAACATTTCAAATGCTCAACCTGGGGATGTGTACGTATTATTGATTACAAATTATTCCAATCAATCAACAAATATTGTGTTTTCAAATTCACCATCCAGTACAGCCACGACGGATTGTAGCGTTGTTGAGCCATGTGAAATCACTAATTTGTCAGTAACTGTTGGTGCGTGTGATCCGTCCACAGGGGAATTTGATCTTTCTGGTACATTTGACGTTGCAGATCCACCGGAAACAGGCAGTTTACTGGCGGAGGATTGTAATGGAAATCAGGTTGTGATCGCCAACGCTCCTTTCTCTCCGGGAAATCATAATTTTACAATACCGGATATTACAGCTGATGGGCAAAGTTGTTCGGTAAGGGTTTACTTTTCAGATGATGGAGACTGTGAGTTGTCAGTGAACTATACGAATGCAGCTCCTTGTGATCCCTTGTGTTCTATAGTGGATTTCACATCGAATATAAACCTACCGAATTGTGCTACAAATTGGTTGGTCGATGGACAGATTGAATTTGACAATCCTCCCGCACTTGGTGATCTGATTATAGAAGATTGTGATGGAAACCAGGAAATCATTGATAGCTATCCATTTCAATCGGGACAAATTCCTTATAGTTTTACGGGACCTCCGGCAGCTGTGACTGATAGATCCTGTAGTTTCCGACTGTTCTTTTCCGGGGAACCGAATTGCGAATTTACAGTTCCTGTTACGTTACTAGGTGGTTTAATTGAATATGCGAACATTAGTTATAATGATCCGGTGTATTGTCAGTCGGGATCAGTTAATCCGGTTCCTTCCTTGACAGGTACACCGGGGGGGACGTATTCCTCAGGTGCAGGATTGATAATTAATACTACTACGGGAGAGATAGATTTAACGATGTCTCAACCCGGAGTTTATACAGTTACTTATCAAACTCCGGACCCGAATTGTTTTGCAACGGCGACAACACAAGTTACTATTGGTACAATTCCTACTGTTAACGCAGGGGCTGATATAACAATATGTAATGGAGAGTCTGTAGTGTTGACTGGTTCAGGAGCTGATACATATACCTGGGATAATGCAGTGTCTGATGGAGTACCTTTTTATCCTGCTAATTCAGGGACTTACACTGTAACCGGGACTACAACAGAAGGTTGTTCAGCAACTGATGATATGGATATAACAATCGTACAGATGCCTACACCAGGGTTTGTTGCGAACGTAATGTATGGATGTATCCCGTTAGAAGTGAGTTTTACTGATACGACGCAAGGTTCATATCAAACCTGTTTTTGGGATTTCGGGAATGGCAGTAGTTCTTCTGTTTGTGGAAGTGCTACTACCACCTACGATGCTCCGGGGTGTTTTGATGTTAGTCTTACTTTAACAACACCGGAAGGGTGTTCGGGTACAACCAGAACCAGTTCGTATATTTGTGTAGAGTCAGATCCGGTAGCTGATTTTTCATCATTTCCTACCGAAATAACAACTTCGGATCCATTCATAACACTGACAAATCAATCTTCCGGAGCGACATCATATGAATGGGATTTTGGGGATGGATCACCTCTTTCAGGAGAATTTTCACCATCACATACCTACTCAGGATACCCAGAGTCCTATACGATAACATTGACGGCCTATACAGATGCAGGATGTGTAGACTCTGTTAGCCAGTTGATTGTTGTAGGTACAGATTTAATTTTTTACGTACCTAACTCGTTTACTCCGGATCAGGATGAGCACAACCCGATATTTCAACCCGTGTTTACCTCAGGTTTTGACCCGTATAATTATAAGATGTTGATCTTTAACAGATGGGGAGAGATACTCTTTGAATCCAATAATGCGGAAGTTGGGTGGGATGGAACCTATGGAGGAAATATCGTTCAGGATGGGACTTATCTTTGGAAGATTACTTACAAAATAGATGGAGTAGATAAACATCAGGAAGTAATGGGACATGTCATATTGATCCGTTAAGAACGCAGACATTAATATTTTGAAAAGGAGTAATGTAGGTTACTCCTTTTTTTTATCTTTGACTCGATTTATGGTTCTCGTTTAATCGGGATAAAAAGGGAATCCGGTGAAATTCCGGAACTGTTCCTGCAGCTGTAAGTCTCATAAAGGTTAACTTGAATTACCACTGTCTCTCTCCCTGAGGGATGGGAAGGTGAGTTAAACCAGAGACAAGTCAGAATACCTGCCATGGGTCATTAAGTTTTCGCTTTCAGGATAAAAGCTGAAAATTTGGAAACGGATAGTGCGCATATCCGGTATTCAAGTTTTTGTTTTCCCTGTGAGCATATGTTGAATTGAATGTGATAAAAAAGAAGAATCACAGACTAAAATTTATGCTTATGAAAAAATTAGTACTTTCTGTAATGGCTTTGTCTGCCGGTATTCTTTACGGTCAACAAACAGTTGATTTTGAAGAGTTGACTTTTGAATCGGGTCAGAATTTCTGGAACGGATCAGATGGATCGGGAATGTTTCAAAGTCAGCAATTGACCTTTTCAAATTCGTATACGCCTGATTGGTCATCATGGTCAGGGTTTGCATATTCAAAAGATACAGATGTCACAACAGCGGGTTATCAGAATCAATACAGTGCTTTTACAGGATCCGGAGATGCGTCTGTAAATTATGCTGTGTGGTATAGTGATGGTGTTATTACGTTTGATGAACCTTCAGAAGTTTCAACTATTTCCGTAACCAATACAACGTATGCTGCTTTATCAATGCGAGATGGAGATGGAGTTGCAAAACAATTTGGTTCTACCACAAATGCCGGTGGAGATGTGGATGGGACAAATGGCGAAGATTGGTTACGTCTGATCGTATATGGATGGAATACTGCTAATGAGATGACGGATTCTGTAATCTTTTACTTGGCTGATTACCGTTTTGAGAATGACGTAGAGGATTATATTGTTGATACATGGGAACAAATAGATTTATCTTCTTTGGGAATAGTTTCTAAGCTAACATTTAAAATGCAATCGACGGATGTAGGAGAGTATGGAATGAATACTCCGGCATATTTTGCTTTGGATAACATCGAGTATGAGGTAGTTAATTCTGCAAGTGTATCAGGAAATGAAATAGCTGAATTTTCTATCTTTCCAAATCCGGCTACGACATCTTTTACAGTAGTAACAGAGTCGGAAGTTCCATCAGGAGCGCAGTTACTTACTTTATCAGGACAAGTAATTTATAAGTTTGAAACTGTTGTGTCCGGAATGAAAGTAGACGTTTCGGGGTTAGACTCTGGAATCTATGTATTCCAAATGGATAACACAGTTAAAAGAATCGTAGTACAGTAGTCCTTTTGTAATATGGTTGATATCCCCAAAGTAGTTAATAATGTGAAGCAAATGAGTAATTCTTCCGGTTATTTGCTTTGGGGATATTTTATTTTTACCATGTTATTCTCATCAGGACTTCTGTTTGCTCAGCCTGACACCTTGAATGGAAAAGTATTTCATGAGGTAGAAATTTTACATAAAGACTCTATACTAACCGTTCCTCAACTGCAATCAACAGTCTCCGGAGCTTTGGTGACGCGTGAAGAGATAGAACGAAAAAGACCGGATGATCTCGGAGAGATAACACGTGCTTTTCCCGGAGTTTTTTTGCGTTCTTATGGTGGAGTGGGTGGTTTAAAGACAATGAATGCAAGAGGGTTAGGGTCTCAGCATTTTCTTGTTCTTACAAATGGAATGCCGGCTATGTTCCACCAGAATGGGAGCACAAATCTTGGTAATATTCAAGCCGATTTTATAGAAGCGGTTAAGTTTTCTATGGGGGGGGCAGACGAATGGGGGATTCCCGTACTGGCTAAAACCCATGGTGGAGTTATGCAGGTGTTTACGACAGATTATATGTTTATCCCGAATCGAAGTAAGGTAGAAGTGAGTGGACTGTATGGTTCTTTTAACAGACATAAGTGGTCCGTAAATACCAGTTTTTCAGGAAAAAAATATTTTGTATCTGCTAACGGGTATGGAATGTTCTTTGGCGGAAATTATCCGTTTTCCTACGAGAATGGACTGACAACAATAGAAGACACCCGGAATAATAACTCAATTCAGGAAGGACAGATTCGTCTGGGAGGAGGTATTGCGTTTAAACCGGGACAGCTGCTTCAGGCAGGAGTTCAGTATTACAGAAGTGATAAGGTATTACCTGGAGCAATTGTATTTTATCAGCCGGAGAATTTTCAGACCTTACTTACCTCTAATCTAGCAGGAAATATAAAATACCAGCTGATTCGAAAACGTATAAAGTCGCAGAATTATGTCAATTATGGACTACAATCTACGGATTACAGAAATCCATTTGCGCTGGGTGGAGAATCAAGAGAGAGGTATGAAGAAAGAACGTTAGATGTAAGTCACAGTGCTGGGCTTGAGTTAAGTAAAAATAGTTCTGTTAATTGGGGAGTACAGTATATTTATGGCGCATTGGATGGAAATACAGATGCGGTAAAACAACCCCGCCGTCATCGAAGCCTGATCTCAGCCGGGATGAGATGGAAGCCCGGAAAGTGGATAGTGAGAGTCGATCTTCCTGTTCAGGTATTGACCGAAAGAAATCATATCGATAGTAATTGGCGTAATACACCTGTTTTTACACCTTCTTTAGGGGTAAACTATCGAATGGTTGTGAAGAAGAGTATTCTGGCTTACCGGTTGTCTTTGGGACAATCGGCGCGTGTTGCGAATTTTAATGAGTTGTTTTTTGGCCAAATAGGAAATACAAATCTCAGACCTGAAAAAAGTAGAATGTTTAATTTAGGAATGAGTTGGCAGTCAGGAATGAACAGAGGTTTTTCAGCAGAAATCGTTGCGGATGGTTTTATAGGACAAATCTCGGATAAGATTGTTACCATTCCAACACAAAATTTATTTGTATGGTCTGTTCGGAACATTGGTCAGGTAATTAGTTACGGATTTGATGCGTCAATATCTGTTAGTAAAAGAAGCCGGAATGATCGTTTCGGAGGACAATTGATTCAGAAAACATCGCTGAATGTATCCCGTGATATTACGGATAAGAATACAGCGACATACGGTCATCAAATTCCTTATACACCGTATTGGAATTATTCAGGAGAACTGGTGGCAGACTGGAAGTTTCTTCAATTATCTTACGAAGTAGGATACTATGATTTTCGCTTTGTTTTGGGAGAGAATATTGCTGCCAATGTTTTAGATGAATACTGGTTACATAGTATTCGTTTATCAGGAGAGATTAAGATGAAAAGAGTCCGGCTTCGGATTTATGGTAAAGTGAATAACTTGTTTGATGAACAATATCAGGTTATGAGAAGCTTTCCTATGCCGGGAAGAAATTATGAAATAGGACTTAAAATGGGATGGAATGGTAAGTCTTAGCATACGATATAAAATGCTTTGTGGAGGATTAGGTATACTGATCCTTTTAGTAGTGATTTCCTGCAAAAAACCTACTGATACACCATTGGAAATCCCGGAGTCACTGGAGAATGGGCTACTTACAATAAATGAAGGTTTATTCCAACAAAACAACTCGACACTTACCTGGTATGATCTGTATAGCAAAAAAGTCTACCACCATGTATTTGAACAGAAAACAGGAATGGGGCTGGGTGATACAGGGAATGATATCGCGCTTTACGGGGATAAGATCTATGTAGTAGTTAATAACTCACATACTTTGCATGTCTTGAATAAAAGAAACGGGGAGGTGATTGCACGGTTGACGTTAAGTAATAATAACTCGGGAAGTTCTCCTCGTCACATAGCTTTTTATCAGGATCATGCTTATATATCTGCATTTGATGGTTCAATTTTCAAAATTGATACGACCACAATTTCTATTCAACAGATTGCTCAGGCAGGAACAAATCCGGATGCTGTTCATTGTTCGGGAGATCACTTGATTGTTGCAAATTCAGGGGGGCTTACATCAACCGGAGATAGCACGATTAGTGTGTTTCAATTACCCGAACTGAACGAAGTAGCCAGAATTAAAGTCGGTCGGAACCCGGGAAGTATTACAGAAGACCATAACGGAAATCTGTTTGTCATGACGAGAGGTGATTATGCTATGATACCGGCACGTCTTATCCGACTTAATTTGCAAACACTGGAAATCGAAGCGGAGGTTGAACTGGGTACGGGAGCAGCGATGACATTTGCTGCCGGAAAGTTGTATCTGGCACAGTACAACAGCTCTCTGGGTACATCAAAGCTCATGGTCATGCATCCTCAGACGCTGGCTGTAGAACAGGATGATATCATCGAAAACCTGTCTATTCAGACACTCTATGGTATTCGTTATATGCAGATAGCAGGTCAGGGTGTTTTAGCACTCAATGATGCCAAACAATACATTCATCAGGGGAAAGTAGTTATAATTGATTTAGAAGGGAATTTGCTGTTTGAATACACAAGTGGCTTAAACCCAAATAAAACCATATATATTCCACAACAATAAATTAAACAAATGAAACAAGTAATTACAGGATTTTTTATTTTTTCTCTTTATTCAATTTCGGCACAATATGCACCTCCGGCCGGACAGGTTGGTACGACAGCTATACATAAAGATTCATCAGCAATTATTGCCTGGGCTACAGGTGCTGAGATAGAGAGAGGATTAATTAATATAGGAGATCCTTCAGCAGAATATGAGGGGAATAGTTATGCATCGTTTGGGACTGCGGAGGAGGCTATGGGTGTAGCGGAAGGAAATTCATCCAATATTGTCTCATTGGGAGATGGAGGAATCGCGACGTTAACATTTGAAAATCCTATTCGTAATGGGGAAGGTTATGATTTCTGCGTATTTGAAAATTCATTCTCTGAAACATTCTTAGAACTGGCTTTTGTGGAAGTTAGTTCGGATGGCGGGCATTTTGTTCGCTTCCCGGCGGTTTCACTTACGCAAACAGACACACAAGTAGGTGGGTTTGGAAGTATAGATGCCACAAAAATACATAACCTGGCAGGTAAATATAAGCAAGGGTATGGTACGCCATTTGATTTAAATGATTTGGTAGATTCCACAGGGATTGATCTTGAGAATATCACACACGTACGTATTATTGATGTTGTTGGAGCTATTGATCCTCAATATGCCACGTATGATAGTCAGGGAAACCCCGTAAATGATCCTTTTCCAACACCATTTAACTCAGGAGGTTTTGATTTGGATGGAGTAGGAGTTATTCATGAGTCATTGGGAGCAGGAATAGAAGAAGAAACTACTACTGCTGTTGCAGTTTATCCGAATCCGTTTACTGACAAGATAGTTGTAACCTGGGAGAATGATACTCCGGTTACAATGATTCGTTTACTGGATTTAAGTGGAAAAGTTATGGTGGAAGAAACGGTTGCTTCAGCTAATGTATTCTCTACAACTATAGAAGGAGAAGCAGGCTTATATTTGTTAGAAGTAGAAGGTGTTGATTTTAGAAAAACAGTTAAGTTAATTAAGCAATACTAAAACGTAGGTAGGAAAAATAGCAGCATGATGAGGATAGGTAGTATATTGTTTTTTTTGATTTCGGGACTTTTTTTCGCCTGTATTCGGCATAATAATGAAGAACATGTCACAGATAAGAGTACCGGAATTGAACTTCCAGAAATACATCATGCAAAAGGATTTCGCTTTGAAGAAACAGATAGTACGGTGTTGTTTCAGATTCTATATCCGGTTGATGGTAAAACTGCCGATTCCGGTTATTTGAAACATTCCGATCAAACATTTCCTGTCTATACATTTGAGCGCACGGCTATTCAATCAACAACTTACTTTGCTTTTTTTGAAAGATTAGGAAAGGTGGACGAATTGTCAGGTATTTGTGGAAAGAAATACCTGAGCCAGGAACAAAAGAATAAAGCAGAACATCTTGAGGAAATTTGCTCAGATAATGGGTTTAATATGGAGAGGATAGCGGGGTTAGGTCCGGATGTTCTGTTTTTATATCCTTTTGAACAAAAAGACGTGGAAAGATTCCACCGACTGGGGATAAAAACGGTATTAATAACCGAGTACCTTGAGTCTACACCGTTGGCAAGAGCAGAATGGCTGAAGTTTTTTGGTGTTTTGACCGGAAGTGAAAAAGCAGAAACCATTTTTGAGGAGATTGAAACTGATTATCTGAAAAATCAACAGAATGAAATAACAGCTTCAGTTGCATTAAACCTCCCCTTTGGTGAACACTGGAATATGCCATCTGGAAATTCAATTACAGCTAATTTGATGAAAGATGCAGGACTTGAGTATGTTTTTTCGGACAGAAAAGAGGACGGAAATGTCGTCCTTTCAATGGAAGAAGGATATTCTGTCCTGGCTGAAGCTGAGTATTGGGTGATTATCAGCGAAAGAGAACCCGGATATACAATGGAAAAATTACTGGGGGAAAATAAAGTATATGCTTCGTTTCGTTCGGTTCGGGAAGGTAAAGTGATTTTCTGTAATACAGCGGAGAATGACTACTTTTCGAAGGGAGTCATAGAGCCCCATGTCATGTTGGAAGACTTATTGGTTTGTTTGGGTAAAAAGGAAGCGACACATGAAAATACCTATTTTCATATTCTGAAATAGGAGCTGTTTTAGATCCGCTTTCCCAACTCAATCACTTCAAAATTCTCTATTTTATCACCATCAATAGTAAATCGGATTAAGGTTCGGGCAGAATGAAATCCTTTTATTCCGCAAGCTCCCGGATTTATCCACAAAAGATTAGAATAGTTGTCATATTGAACGAGGAGAATATGTGAATGACCACAAACGACCACGTCAGGATGTTCTGTTTGTAGTTTTTCGTAAAGAGGTTTTGAATACTTACCGGGTTTTCCGGCGATATGAGTAATCATGATTTTTTTATTCTCACAATTGAAAATTGAAAATTCCGGAGCTTCCGACCGGATAACATGATTGTCGATATTTCCAAATACAGCGCGTGTCGGTTTAAAGGCTCTTAACTCATCTAATACTTTGATGTCCCCAATATCACCTGCATGCCAGATTTCATCAACATCCTTGAAGTGTGCAAAGATTTTGGGATCAAGGTAACTATGCGTATCCGATAAAACACCGATTCGTTTCATTGTGTGCTTTCCAGTGTATGTTGTTTATTCTTAGAAATATTTTCTACGTTCCAGTTGATTCTTTTGACAAACGGAGCTTGTCGCACGGGGCAGTCTTCTATCGCACAAAGCGGACATGAATGTGCTTTGCAGGGATCGACATGAACAAAAAGCTCTACCGATTCGCCAAATTTTGTCCGGGTACTACCTTCGAGTTCGTCAACAAGGTCATGCCCTTTCTCCACATCGTAATAATAAGGAACGGTAAGATGGCAATCGACATGAAGTACCGAGCCATATTTTATAATGCGAAGATTATGGATGTCAATCCAGTCGGTCTTACGATTAGAGCAAATATGATCAACAACTTCCTGTAGCAGTTCACCGTCTGCTTCATCCATCATCCCTGCCAGTGATTTTCGAATGATTGTATATCCGGTTCGGCCAATAACAAAGGCAATAACCAAAGAAATAACCGGGTCAATCCAAAGCCATCCCAGTAACCGGACAGTAATTAAAGCACCTACGATCCCAATGGTAGAGTAAGTGTCAACGATGAGGTGTTTTCCACCTGCAATTAATGCTATAGATCGTGTTTTTTCTCCTTTTTTAATGCTCATGTAACCAGCGATGAAATTTACCAGCCCTGATAAAACAATTAAGGCTAAACCCGTATCAATATGCTGTATTTCTGTTGGTTCAAAGAGATTGTAAATAGCTTTCCCTCCAATCAGTAATGCAGCAATGGAAATAAGCGTTCCTTCGATAGCTGATGAAATAAATTCGGCCTTTCCATGTCCATAGGGATGATTAGCATCACGGGGAAGAGATGTCAGGTAAAGTGTATATAGTGTAATGATTGCAGCAATTACATTCACAATACTCTCCAAAGCATCCGAAAAAATAGCAACGGAATCCGTGATCCACCACGCGATTGTCTTAATAATCAATAATGAAATACCGACTATCAGTATGAAAATCTGAAAGCGGAAATTTGAGCGCGAGTCATTATTTATAGTCGTTTCTTTCATGTAATCAAAAAGCCAGTCTTGCAAGCGGGGCTACTGATTGATCTGCAAAGCGTCCCTGAAGGTACTCATAATACCCGGCAATTCCAATCATGGCGGCATTGTCTGTACAGTATTCAAATCTAGGGATATAGGTGTTCCACCCTTTCGTTTTACCTATACGCTCCAACTCACTCCTTAGTAAACTATTAGCCGAAACACCTCCGGCAATAGCTACTTCTTTTATACCAAGCTCCGTAGCAGCTTTCGTAAGTTTATCAAATAGAATTTCGACAATTGTATGCTGAACGGAAGCACAAATATCATAGAGAGCTTCTTTTCGGATATTCGGGTGTTCCTTTTCCAGCTTTTGAATCGTATATAGAATGCTTGTTTTTAAACCGCTGAAACTAAAATTATAACCATCAATGCGTGGTTTGGAAAACGTGAATGCTTTGGGGTTTCCCATTTGCGCATATTTGTCAATCAACGGACCACCCGGATAGGGTAAGTTGAGAATCTTTGCTGTTTTGTCAAAGGCTTCTCCTGCCGCATCATCAATCGTTTCACCAATGATCTTCATCTCAGTTGGAGAAGTTACGTGAACAATCTGTGTATGTCCTCCCGATACTGTCAAACATAAAAAAGGAAATGCAGGAGAAGGAGTCCCGTCTTCAATAAAATGAGCCAGAACATGCCCATGCATGTGATTTACTTCAACCAGTGGAATTTGCAATCCTAAAGCCATCGACTTGGCAAAAGAAGTTCCGACAAGTAACGACCCCAGAAGTCCCGGTCCTCTGGTAAAGGCAATTGCATTAATTTCGTCCGGAGAAATCCCCGCCTTTTTTAAAGCCGTATCAACTACCGGGACAATGTTCTGTTGATGAGCGCGGGAGGCTAATTCGGGAACGACTCCTCCATATTGTTCATGAACTGATTGTCCGGCTACGATATTTGATAAAATGGTCTTATTTTTGATTATAGCAGCAGAGGTATCATCACAAGATGATTCAATTGCCAGAATAATTACACTTTTTTCGCTCAACTTTTGATTAACTTTGGTGTGTGATGACAAAATTAATGAAAATAACAGGACGCTTTTTGGGAATAGTTTCCGAATGGCTACTAATTTTCATTATACTATTTATGTTCGCAATTCGCTTTCCTTCTTTCCAGACTTACCTGGGGCAGAAAGTGACGGCTTACCTCTCCGGTAAGACCGGGAAAGAATTACGTATCGATAAAATAGATATTGTTTGGTACGACAGGGTTTATCTGGATGGAGTGTATGCAGAAGATTCAAAAGGAGATACACTGGCGGATATTCGTTCGATTCGTGTTGATCTAGGTCGGTTAGACTATTCATTCAAAGAAATTAATGTTGAGAGTGTAGTCCTGACAGATGGTATTGTCAAGCTGATCCGGTACGGAGAAAATGAGAAATTTAATTACCAGTACCTGGTTGACTTTTTTAAGTCGGATAAACCGAAAAAAGAGAAAAAGAATCCGCTGTTGCTAAATGTCGGAGACCTGTTTTTGAAAAACATACATTTTGTTTATGACTTGCCCTATAAACCTTACCTTGAAAAAGGAATGGATTACAGCCACATGGATTTCAGAGATATTAATTTACATGTGCGTAACTTTTCTAATCCGGACGGGCATTTCATAGGAGAGATTGTGCACCTTGCGGTTCGGTCTTCATCTGGATTTGAGTTGACTGACTTTTCAGGATATGCAGATGTGTCTCCGGATAGTTTGCATATTGGAGAGTTAATGATTCAAACACGAGAAACAAGGGCGAAATTACCCTATTTTACACTTCGAACAGGATCATTCTCTAATTTTAAAAACTTTGTAGATAGCGTAGATTTTAACGCAAAACTAGAAGGAGCAGTTGTGTCGATGAAAGATGTTGCTTTTTTTGCCCCTGCTCTTTGGGGAATGGATCAGGAGGTATATATTTCAGCTGATGTGACGAAAAAAATCAAAAACCTGAATATAGATCATCTGAATCTGGAGACCGGGCAGGAGACTATTTTGCGTGGAGATGTCAAATTACCGGACTTCAGAAGTCTGGAACACGAAATATTTGATGAAGAAATTGAGTATTTCCGAACCTCAACAGCAGATATGCGGGCATTTAGATTACCGGATAAAGACGGAGAACCAAGGTATATATCGCTGACAGATCAGTTGAAAAGTCTGGGAAAAGTTGAATTGGAAGATGTTCGGTTATTTGGAGCCCTTCAGGATTTTACTGTCTCGTTGGATGAAGGAAGAGCAGACGTTGGGGTAATACAATTACCGTACGGAATTCAGTTTACGTATAATGAAGATGAAGAACTGTATTATTTCAATCATTCTGAATACAGCGAGTATGATTTGCGGATTGTCTCTTTTGATTTGGGGAAATTTATAGGAAGGAAAGATTTTGGAAGACTGGAAGGTGATTTTTTCCTTAGTGGAAAGGGGCTTTCGGATAAAACGTTTGAATTATCAGATATTCAGGGAAAGATTAGAAAATTTGAGTTTTTAGATTATGCATATTCAGGGGTAGAGGTAAAGGAGGGCTCTTTAAAAGACAATAAATTTGATGGTGTGGTCGAAGTTCAGGATGAGAACCTTGTACTGACGTATGATGGAGCCATTGAATTCGGAAAACACCAACACATGGACTTTGAAGTAACAGTTGCTAAAGCTGAACTGGACCACTTAAACCTTGTTGCAAAAGACAGTTCTTCCTTTTCAGCAGTCCTTGATGTAGATATTATTGGTTTCGGATTAGATGATTTTGAAGGAAATGTCTCGTTGCGGGAAGTAAACTTTAAACAGGGAGGAAAGTCATTCGAGATAGATGACTTTGTGATAAATACGAAAAGGACTCCGGGGTCAGATACCTTGCAAATAAATTCTTCTGTTCTGGACGCCCTGGTAATTGGTAAATTGCAGTTCTCCGATTTTCTCCAATCATTTAGAAACCAGTTTGCAACTATTTTTCCTTCATTCCTGAATTTACAGAAAAAAGAACAGGTAAGGAAAGTAGAGAATAATTTTGGTTATCAGATTATGATCAAAGAAGCGAGACCTATTTTCGATGTTCTGACTCCGGGCTTTTCACTGTCCGAAAATACGTTTATTAGTGGGAAGTATAACGGAGCAGAGAACTATTTTGATCTGAATTTCTTTGCAGACAGGATCTCTTACAACGAGATGGAAGTGAAGGATGTCACACTGATTCATGACGTAAAGGAAGGGATGATTTATGCCAAGTATGATATTGCAGAGTATAAGTTTAACGATAGTTTGAGCTTCACACATATTGATTTTGAAACCAATGGAACCAACAACCGATTAGATTCGGATTTGTACTGGGGGGATACAACCTCTACAAAACACGGTAATATTCAATGGGAAACAACTCTCCCAAGTCCGGATGATATCATTGTTTTAATTGAATCGGGTGAATTTTATATGAAGAATCAATTGTGGCGATTCGAAGATTCTGCCTATATCCATTATGCACCGTATAATATTATTGTAGATAATCTAACGTTGGAACATGACTTTCAATATGTTTCATTTGGTGGTTGTATTTCTGATAATCCTGAAGACAAACTCGACTTTTTCATAAATGATTTTCAGCTATCGGATATCAATGCTCTTTTTGAAGGAAAGATAAACATGGAGGGGTTACTCAATGGTAGGGGGTATGTTAATGATGTCTTCAATACTGTTGGAGTTTTCGGAGAACTGGGAATTGATGATCTGGTTCTGGACAACAACGAGGTGGGAGATATCAACCTGAATTCTAATTACGATAATGAACAAAAACGATTTGATCTTTCCGGGACACTGTTTTATAAAGATTTGCAATCCGTCGGTTTTGATGGAGAGTATTATATTGCCAGAAAAGACAGTAGTTTACGGGCAGATCTTGTTTTCAATGAAACGGATATTTCGTTTGTAAATGCATTCTTCGATCCGAAAGTTGTCGATAATATCCGGGGAAAATTAACAGGTAGACTGGCCGTAAAAGGAACAATAGAGGAACCGGAATTGGATGGAAGAGTAAAACTGAAAGGTGCCGGAGCTAAAATAGGATTATTAGGAACAGATTACCAGGTACAGGGAGATGTCCTGGCAGATGAATATGGTTTTCTTATGCCTGCTCTTCCCCTTACAGATGAAGAAGGGAATACCGGAAGTCTTACCGGATCTATTTTTCATGAGAATTTTAAAGACTGGAACTTCGATGTATCGATAAATCTGGAGACAGACGGATTGAAAAGAGATCCGTTTGAACCCTGGAAAGAAGTGCCTCTTAAGAAGTTCATGGTATTGAATACAGCTTACAAAGAAGGGGAGCCTTATTACGGAAAGGCTTATGTTACGGGGACAGCGAACATTTTTGGTTACCTGAATAATTTGGAAGTTGCAGTAAACGCGAGAACTGAACGTGGAACATGGATTAACTTCCCTATGTATGGACGGGGAGATATACAGGAAGACGGTTTTATAACTTTTGTAAAGAAAGGAGACTCTTTGGACATGGACATCAAAGACCAGATTGATTTTACAGGAGTATCGCTGGACTTGAACTTTGATGTACAGGATAATGCACAGGTGAAAATTATTTTCAATGAAAATCTGGGAGATGAGATAACAGCAACAGGTTCAGGTCCCATGAGTATTCGTCTGGATGAGTATAATGAGCTTTCCATAGAAGGGACGTACAGGGTGAAGAGCGGAGAGTATAACTTTGCGATGGGACCGATTAAGAAAAATTTCTTTATCGAAGAAGGGGGGACAGTTCAGTGGACAGGGGATCCTTATGATGCCAATTTGAATTTGCGAACCTATTATTTGGTTAATGCCAATATCTCAGAGGTGGTTAATGACATGATGGATGTGGAGAGAACCGGAGTAAAAGATGAAATCTATTGTTACCTTGACCTGAAAGAATCACTTGAAAAACCACTGATTACTTTTGATATTGCAGCACCAAAGGCACCGGAATACGGAAAAGCCACTATTAACCGGATCAGAGGAGATGAAGATGAATTGAACAGACAGTTTTTCTCTTTATTGTTGTTCCGGAAATTCCAACCGATCAAGGGGCAGAATACGACCGCTAATAATGCTGCTTTGGAGATTGTATCGAATCAAATTAACTCGATTCTGGATCAGGTTTCGCAGGATTATAAATTGCGGGTAAAGATGGATGCGGATCAGTTTACGCAGGAAAGTACCTATGAATTTGGAGTTTCCAAAGGTTTTCTGGATGACCGGTTAATTATTTCAGGAAGTTTTGGTGTGAACCAGGTACGTGCCGGGCAGGAGGAAGGAGCTGCCAACAACTTTATCGGGGATGTGAATTTGGAATACAAACTGAATACATCGGGGACATTCAGGGTAAACGTTTTCAATGAATCCAATCAGTACAGTGTTATTCAGAACAAAAACCTTGGTTTATTCACCCAGGGGGTTGGTTTGCATTACCAGGAATCATTCCGTAATATTGAAGATTTTAAATTAATACAGTACGGATTAGATATTTTCCGACCGATTGATAAGCGTAGGTTTTTAGGACAAAAGAAAAACCAGGAAGTGCCGATTCCGGCGGAATATCTTAATAAAGAAAAAGGAAAACAGGAAGATGAAGAAGATACTGATAGCAAATAGAGGAGAGATAGCAAGAAGAATAATTCGTACATGTAAACGGCTCCAGATTCAGTCGGTAGCCGTTTATTCCGAAGCGGACAGTGATGCACCGTTTGTTTTTGAGGCAGATGAAGCATATTGTGTTGGACCAGCTCCCTCTTCTGAAAGTTATTTGAATCAGGAAAAACTATTGGAAATAATCCGGGAAACAGGTTGTGATGGAGTTCATCCAGGATATGGCTTTTTATCCGAGAATGCAGAGTTTGCTGAGCGTGTCACTGAAATAGGAGTGAAATTTATCGGACCTTCACCTGAAGCAATTCGTTTGATGGGAAGTAAGCTGGAAGCGAAAGCAACGGTTATGAATTATAATGTCCCGTTGGTACCAGGTACAGAATATGCTATTTCAGATCCCGAAGAAGGACGTAAAATTGCAGATGGAATCGGGTACCCGGTATTGATAAAAGCTTCAGCCGGAGGTGGTGGAAAAGGAATGCGTCTGGTAGATGCTTCTGAAGAGTTTGTCGAAAAAATGGCGCTTGCACAATCCGAAGCCCGGTCTTCTTTCGGTGATGATGCTGTTTTTATTGAAAAATTTGTGACTTCACCAAGGCACATCGAAATTCAGGTTTTTGCAGATCAACATGGGAATGTTGTACATCTGTTCGAAAGAGAGTGTAGTATCCAGAGGAGACACCAAAAAGTCGTTGAGGAAGCACCAAGTTCCATACTCACTGAAGAATTACGACAGCAAATGGGACAGGCAGCATGTGATGTTGCACGTGCATGTAATTATGAAGGAGCCGGAACTGTTGAATTTCTTCTGGATGCCAATATGGAATTTTATTTTCTGGAGATGAATACGCGTTTACAGGTTGAACACCCTGTGACAGAAATGATAACCGGGCAAGATCTGGTGGAGTGGCAGATTCGTGTGGCAGATGGAAAGGAATTGCCGCTGCGTCAGGATGAGTTACAAATCAACGGGCATTCCATTGAGCTTAGGCTTTATGCAGAAGATGCTGCTAATAACTTCCTGCCTAATATAGGTCATCTGAGACGTTACCGACCACCGGTAGGAGAGAATATACGTTATGACCATGGTTTCGCAGAAGGAATGGACATACCTATTTATTATGATCCTATGATCGGTAAACTTTGTGTCTGGGGGGAAACGAGAGGCATTGCTATTGAGAAAATGATTGAAGCCATAGAAGACTTCCAGATCAGTGGAGTAACAACGACATTGAATTTCGGTAAATATGTAATGAAACATCCTGCATTCAGAAGCGGAAACTTTGATACTAATTTTGTTGCTACTTATTTTCAGGATCCATCCGTTTTGGAAGAGGCTCAGAAAGAGGAAGAAAATGCACTTTCAGCAGCAGCAGATAAAATCTGGGAACAGTTAAAGAAGCAGGAAGATAGTAAAGCAGCAACCGAAAAGTTAATTTAAAATTAATTCAGTATTGTGTTTAAAGTTTGTGGAAAATTGATAGCGCTTTTCTTTGAATTTTAGCAATATTACCGCTACTTTTAGCACGTCAAAAAATAAAATAATGAATTTACACGAATATCAAGGAAAATCAATTCTGAAGAGCTTTGGAGTAGGGATTCAGGAAGGAATTGTTGTGGATAATGCTGCTGAAGCAGTAGCTGCAGCTGAAAAACTGACTGAAGAAACCGGTACTTCATGGTATGTAGTAAAAGCACAGATTCACGCAGGTGGTCGTGGTAAAGGTATTGTTACCGAAACACAATCAAACGGGGTGGTTTTGGCGAAAGGCCTTGAGCACGTAGAGGAAAAAGTAAAAGGCATCCTTGGTGGTCATCTTGTAACAGCGCAGACATCTGCCGAAGGTAAAAAAGTAAATAAAGTATTGATCGCTCAGGATGTATACTATCCGGGAGAATCAGAGCCGTCAGAAATTTATATGTCGGTGTTGATGAACCGTGAGCGAGGACGTAATATTATCATGTACTCCACTGAAGGAGGAATGGATATTGAGGCTGTTGCTGAAAAAACACCTCATCTTATCTTTACGGAAGAAATCGATCCGCGTGTAGGTCTTCAGGGATTCCAGGCGCGTCGTATTGCTTTCAACCTTGGACTTTCAGGACAGGCATTTAAAGAAATGACAAAATTTGTTGTGGCTCTTTACAATGCGTATGTTGGTTGTGATGCTTCTATGTTTGAAATTAACCCGGTGTTAAAGACTTCCGATAATAAAATTATCGCGGTTGACGCGAAGGTTACACTTGATGAAAATTCATTGTTCAGACACCCTGATTACGCAGCGATGCGTGATAAAACAGAGGAAGATCCGACAGAAGTTGAAGCAGGAGAGGCTGGACTTAACTATGTGAAACTTGACGGAAACGTTGGATGTATGGTTAATGGAGCTGGTCTTGCAATGGCAACGATGGATATTATTAAATATTCAGGAGGTAGCCCGGCAAACTTCCTTGATGTAGGAGGTACAGCTAACGCAGAACGTGTTGAAAAAGCATTCCGCATTATTTTGAAAGATCCAAATGTAAAAGCGATCTTGATCAACATTTTCGGAGGAATTGTTAGATGTGATCGTGTAGCGCAAGGGGTAGTTGATGCCTATAAAAATATGGGATCAATTCCTGTTCCGATCATCGTTCGTCTACAGGGAACAAATGCGGAAGAAGCGAAGAAATTAATTGACGAGTCAGGATTGAATGTTCATTCAGCTGTTTTGCTTCAGGAAGCGGCAGACAAAGTGAAAGAAGTTCTGGCATAAGTTTATTTTATGTATTTTTGCAGGGTCGGTTTTACCGGCCCTTTTTTATTAAATTATGATTATTTACAAGACTGAAGAGGAAATAGAACTAATGCGTCAGGCGGCCCTTGTGGTGTCGCGTACATTGGGTATGCTGGCAAAAGAAATCAAGCCGGGAGTAACTCCGAAAAAGCTGGATGAAATGGCAGAAGAGTATATCCGTTCTCAAGGTGCTATCCCCGGGTTTAAAGGGTTGTATGGTTGCCCTTCTACACTATTGACATCTGTGAATGAAGCTGTAGTACATGGATTGCCTACGGACAGACCTCTTCAGGATGGTGATATTGTTTCCGTTGATTGCGGAGCAAAGTTAAATGGATACTACGGAGACCATGCCTATACATTTGAAGTAGGAGAGGTAAAGCCAGAGATTAAAATGTTACTCAAAGTAACAAAAGAGTGCCTTTATCTTGGAATTGCTGAAGCGAAAGTTGGAAATCGAATTGAAGATATTGGTTATGCGATTCAGCAGCACGCAGAAAAGCATGGCTACGGTGTAGTCAGAGAGCTGGTTGGACACGGAATTGGTAAAACGATGCACGAAGATCCACAGATTCCGAATTATGGAAGACGTGGGCGGGGTAAAAAAATCCAGAATGGACTGACAATTGCTATTGAGCCGATGATAAATATGGGGACGCACCGTGTTAGTCAACTGGATGACAATTGGACAATCGTTACGCAGGATGGTCGGCCTTCGGCACATTTTGAGCACGATGTTGCTGTAGTTGATGGAAAACCGGTGATACTATCCACATTTGACTATATCTACGAAGCATTGGGGATTTCCTCCGAAGACTAAAATGAATGTCATTTGAGAGTAGGATAATAGTAGCTGTTGCGTTAATGTATGCTGTGTTTGGTGCTACACAGTACCTGACAACAGAAGTTTTTATTGCTCCGTTTCTCCTGAATGCAACTCTTTTGTTTTTGATTGCAGATTCCCTGTTTATCAAAAGTTTACTGAAGAATAAAAAGGTTAATCTGGGGCTTCTCTCATTTGCCGTATATGCAACAACCAATCTGTTTAATGATCAATGGTTTATGGCATTTTTGCTCAATTTTGAAGAGTTGAGTACCTGGTTTGATAGCCGTATATATCATATTGTCCGTCTTGTTGGGGTTTCTTTCCTCGTTCTGTCCCTGCTAACCCAACTGTATTATTTACGACGATCTAAAGTATGGTTTTTGGTCTTCTTTTTGGTAAGTACTGTTTTTGTGACCAGTCTGTTTTTAGAGACAGTATTTGCACCTGAAATTACTGTGTATTTGGTCGGAGGAATGGCACTGCTCATGAACTACTTCTTTTTTGAAGACGAACAACTTCCCCAACCCTTCTTTACGGTTAATTCTCTTTGGTTTTTATTGAGTTTACTGAATCTTTTCGAATTACTCTCCACCGGAATTTAATGATCGTATCTCGAGAGTTGATTGTATAGCCCGGTGATCCGATAAAATTTCTTCTTGAATTTTGAAATCAGTAGCATGAAAGCTGGTGTCATAAAAGATAAAATCGATGCGATTGGCAGGAATTTTTCCTGTGTACGTTGTCCCGATTCCGTTTCCAGAAGTTAGAAAGGCATCCGTATAATGCTTGTGAAACTGATTATATGCATAACTGATAGGCGTGTCATTAAAATCACCACAAATAATCACAGGATAAGGAGATTGCTTACTGTGTTCAAGAATAACTTCTACTTGTTCAATACGCTTTGTATAGGCAGATAGTAATCTTCCTACAAGACGTTTACTTCGCTCTGTTTTATCAAGTTTAAGATTATTGGGTTTTTCGGAGAACAGATCGTATTCATCATCCTGTATTTGTATACTACCTATATGCAGATTGTACACACGGAAAATAACGGAATCTTTCTGAATATCTGTATAAATACAGTGATTACTCGCTACCGAATTGAGTAGGATATGTCCTGAATTGATAATGGGATATCTACTGAAAGTAATGACGCCAAAATGAGCTTTACCGTGAGATCCGGAAGTATAACGACCATGCTTATTGGACAAGCCCGTGCGTTTTCTGATTGTTTGGATCGTATTGTACTCACCGGGACTTTCCTCGTAATAGAACTCCTGAAAACAAAGTACATCTACAGGGTTGTTTTCGAGATATGTATAAATGTCGTCACGTGTTTCCGTACCTCTTTCCAACCAATTGTACACATCAAACAAGCGTACATTATAACTCATCACCTGTAAGGAGTTTGCAGATTCAGAAGGTGACGTAGATTTACTAAATGTAATGAAGCGCGAATGCAGAGGAAATCCGATGATGATAAATACGAGTGATGTAAATACCAGTTTCCATCTTTTTCTTATAAGCCAATAAAGGAAAAGAACCAGATTGGCTGAAATGATTAACGGATAAGCCAGACCAAAGAGCGGTACAAAAGAAAAGCTTCTGGGATCAGCATAGGAGCTGGCGTAACTAATAAAGAGTGCAGCTGTGGCAACTAGCCACACGATCAGAACAAGCGTGTCCAACGAAAACAGATTGAACTTTTTTCCACTCATTTATTCCTTACTTTGTTTAAATAGAAATTGCTTTTCTTCTTTCGTCAGGCTTTCGTATCCTTTTTTAGATATTTTGTCCAAAATTGCATCAATTCGAGCCTGATTAGCTTTTTTCTCAGCTAAGAACTCTTCGTCTGTTTTTACTCTCGTATTTTTCGATTCGTGATTACTTCTGGACGTGTTTTTGTATACTTTCATTCGTGGCTTTCGCTTGAACAGATTTCGGATTTGCATCCATTTCCTGTCTCCCCAGATTTCAATTTTTGAAAGAAAATTGGAAGAAGAATGAACGTTTTGGACCGATAAGTAACCAAGAAGAGCACCTCCAAGGTGAGCAAGGTGACCTACATTATCATCTTTAGCCAGATTTATAAAATCAAGAGCCATAAATATGATTGCCAGTACAATAAGCGATATAGGAAATATGCCGAAGAAAAGTACTTTTGCATTAGGGCGATAAAAGGCAACGGCAATAAAAACAGCCATTACAGCAGCAGAAGCACCAATCATTCCTGTTGATGATCTCAGCATAAAGAAAGGAATAAATTCGTTGGCAGCTATTTGAATAATGGCTCCCACAATTCCTCCTACAAGGTAGGTATATAATAAACGTCGTTCTCCCAGTAAACTTCTGAACAACTGTCCTCCGAAATAGAGAAAGATCATGTTTCCCAGAATATGCAGAAGACCGATGTGGGCAAACATATAGGTGAATAAAGTCCAGGGTTTGTATAGAAGAGAAGCAAAGTCAGGAGGAAGAACAAATAAAAGATCGACTATACGACCAAATATTCCGGAGGTCATAAAGAGTGTATCCAATAGAAAGAGTAGGTTGATCAACAGAAACAAACCAACGTTGATAAACAATAGCTGAAGGTGAATCCCTCCGTATCTGAACTGATATTTTAAATCGTCTAAAAAATTTCCTGTCATTATTTTTTCCGTTAGAAAAAGTTTTTACGGCTTCTTTGCCAGATTTTGATAATTATAAATCCGGCAACACCTCCTCCGACATGCGCTAAATGGGCAATAGAGCTTCCTCCATTGGTAAAGCTCAGATATAGTTCGATAGCCATATATCCGATCACAAGGTACTTGGCACGAATCGGAATAGGAGGGAAAAGAAGCATTAATTGTGTATTAGGGAAAAGCATTCCAAAACCGACTAATAAACCGAATATAGCACCGGAAGCTCCTACCATTGGTGTCGCAGCTGATCTATAATAGTCTGTTAAAAGAGGGTTTACATACTCCCGCTTTAAACCGGCTTTAGCATCAGCGATGATTTGTAAATCAATGTCTAGCAATGTTTCTTGAGCATTTTGAAACGTATTCAAAATTTCCTGCTTGGTAAGATAAAGCTCGTATGTTCCTAATCCTCCATACAATAAGTAGGCAGCGATGGCAGTAATTATGTAAAAAATGAAATAACGCTTGGGACCCCAGACGCGTTCCAGTTGAGAACCAAATACAACTAACGCAAACATATTAAAAAAGAGATGCATAAAATTACCATGCATGAAAAAATAGGTGACAATTTGATAAGGTTCAAAAAGAGGGGAGTTAAGTGTATGTACTCCCAGTTCTTGTGTAAGATGGACCTGATTTTCAAATAGAATCGTAGCCAGAAACATCAAGACATTGATGATGAGGATATTTTTTGTGATATGAGGAATATTCTGGAACATAATTAAAAGTCGTTCGTTAATTCAAGTAAATCTATTGTTTTTAATACCCGTTTCCCATCTGGCGTAAAACCGGGTTCTTTCGTTTGAAATAATTGTTCAGTAAGATGCAGCATTTCTTCCCGTTGCATGGATTCTCCGTATCGGATAGCTGCAGATTTACTGAGTCGGAGCAATAATGTATGTGCAAACTCACCTGCATCAATATCTTCTACAGATAATTTATGAATCAGCTCATCGAGAAACTCTTCCATATTTTCTTCGCGGATCATGTGTGGAACACCGACGATAGAGATATGATTTTCTTTCCATTCCCAGCTAAATCCGATGCGTTCTATCTGTTTGGCATGTGATTCCCAAAATGATTTTTCTGCGATATTCATATCCTTTTCTATAGGAAATAGCAACTGTTGAGAAGCAATGGGTTGGAGCATAAATTGTTCCATTAGTTCGTCATATAGGATGCGAACATGTGCACGATGCTGGTCGATAAGGAAAAAGCCTGTTTTTACCGGGCAAAGAATATATTTTTTCTGAAGTTGAATAAATTCTTTTGTATCTGGTGAAACGACAATTTTATCCTCCTCTTCAGTTTCTTCTTCCTGATTTCCTTTCGGGTTGTGATCAAATTCCATGCGTAAAGCTTCCATATCCTGACGCTCTGAAGTACTGACTCCATAAAAAGCTTCCCAATCAGACTTGTTAGGTTGTAATGCACTTTTCCTTGAGGTAGTTCCGGAAGAACTTTTTCCATTTCCCGCCCCAATTGATGATGTATCAAACGGATTATAGTCGGGATTAACCTGAATAGTGGGAACACGTATCGGTTCTCCCTTCTTGGGTTGGGAATGAGGAAAAGCCATTTCCTGTTCAAAATCCAGAGTTGGAGCAATATTGTACTTCCCTAAGGCTTGTCGTACAGAACTTTTTAATATCGCATAGATCGATCGATCCTCTTCAAATTTAATTTCCGTTTTGGTAGGATGTACGTTGACATCAATAGAAGACGGTTCCACATCAAAATACAGAAAATAGGAAGGTTGATGATCTTTCGGGATCAGATTCTCAAAAGCCGATTTGATAGCGTGATGAAAATACCGGTCTTTAAAAAAACGATTGTTGACAAACAGATATTGTTCTCCGGTTGTCTTTCGTGCGAACTCCGGTTTGACAACGAACCCTGAAATTCCGACAATGTCAGTGAATTCTTCTACAGGTACCAGTTTGTCGTTCATTGCCTTCCCAAATAAATCGACGATACGTTTTCTGAGATTTTGTGTAGCCGCTAATTTGTGTAGTTCCGAGCCATTGTGATAAAGAGAAAACCCAACTTCAGGATGCACAAGAGCAATCCGCATAAATTCTTCAACAATATGCCTGGTCTCTACCGGATCTGATTTTAAGAAATTTCGTCGGGCAGGAACATTGAAAAATAGATTTTTTACGGAAAAACAACTTCCTTCTGGTACAAGTTCGGGTTCAACCGACTTTATTTCAGATCCCTCCACTGCCATTACAGTTCCTAATTCGCTATCTTTTTGCTTGGTCTTCAATTCTACATGGGCGATCGCAGCAATTGAAGCAAGAGCTTCTCCCCGGAAGCCTTTTGTCTTAAGAGCGTATAGATCATCTGCTGATGACACCTTACTCGTAGCATGTCTTTCAAATGCAAGGTGCGTATCATTGGCAGACATCCCGCACCCATTGTCTATTACCTGAATAAGCGTCTTTCCGGCATCTTTTAAGACCAGATCTACTTTTGTAGCACCGGCATCAATAGAGTTTTCAATTAATTCTTTTACTACAGAAGCCGGACGCTGGATAACCTCTCCGGCAGCAATTTGATTCGCAATATGATCCGGTAACAGTTTGATTACATCACTCATGAATTACTCGGATTTAAGTTGTTCAATATAGCTCCCGCCAATATCCAGACCATTAAATACCAGATAAATCATTCCGAGAATAATGGCGAGAATGATGACAAGGCGTATATTGGAGTTTTTGATATTTTGTTTGTAGTCTGTACCACGTACCCAATTATCACTAATACGGTCACGTAATTCAGATAAGCGAACTTCCCGATTTGCTTCTGTGTCCGTACTTTCTTTTTCATATTTTTCTATACGTGCACGCAATTTTTCCTTCCTTTCGTCGTAATAACGAGGTGAATAATCATATCTTCGGTGACCGTTGACCTTCATGAAGGAAAAATTCTTAAAAATCATAATCTATCGTTTATCCCTTAGGGTTTGTACTACAAATTTAATCAACTTGGAGGGGAATAAAAATTCCTTTCACGATGAAATGTGCACAATTTTTGTACCAATTGGGGTGAAGTGCCAAATAGGCAGTGTATTTTTAAAGTCAAATTTGAAAGGATGATGAAGAGAAGAGGTGTTTTTTTAGGATTTACAGGCGTGATCGTTATAACTTTTCTTATACAATCATTACTGTCATTTTCGTCCTCTTCAGGTAGAGAAAATATCAATGATAAAGGTCCTGATTTTCTCAGGAGTGGAGAATATTGGGCAGATAGCATCCTGAAGACAATGACGCTTAGGGATAAGGTTGCCCAGTTTTTTATGGTTGCAGCCTGGTCTTCGGGCGAAAAACAAAATAGACAGGAAATCGACCAGTGGATCAAAAACCAGCATATTGGGGGGGTTATTTTCTTTCAGGGAGATACGCAAAAACAAAAAGAGTTGACCGAACACTATCAGTCCATTTCGAAAGTTCCTTTATTAATAGGAATGGATGCCGAATGGGGACCTGCAATGCGACTTTCAGATGCAGAAAGGTATCCATACCAATTAACATTAGGAGCAACCAACAACGATACACTTGTGCATGATGCGGGATACTGGATCGGACGGGAATGTGCGGATCTTGGGGTACATATTAATTTTGCTCCTGTTGCAGATGTAAATGTAAACCCGGGAAATCCGGTGATCAGTTACCGTTCATTCGGAGAAAATCCCAGAGAAGTTGCTGAAAATGTGTTAAACTTTTCAGAGGGAATGGAAAAAGGAGGCGTAATGGCTTGTGTTAAGCATTTTCCCGGTCATGGAGATACAGAAACTGATTCGCATTACGAACTACCGGTTGTGAAACATACAGTGAAGCAGTTTCAGGCAATTGACTTTGTTCCGTTCCAACGTGCGATCAACGGAGGAGTAGCTGCAGTTATGATTGCACACCTCAATGTTCCTGCATTGGATTCAACCGGAATCCCTTCCAGTTTATCTGAAAAAGTGATTAAAGGTTGGTTACGGGATAGTTTGAAGTTTGATGGGCTGGTAATTTCTGATGCTTTAAATATGAAAGGTGTCGCAGATCGGTTTGGAAAAGAAGAAGTCGTCCTCCGTGCCTTTTTGGCAGGAAATGATATTTTGTTGTTCCCGGAGAGTGTTAATGCAGCGATTGATGCTATTCTGGTAGCTGTAGAGGATAATAAAATAACAGAGAGTGAGATAGATGATAGGTGTAAGAAAGTACTTAAAGCTAAGTATTGGGCACTCCAACAGCAAAAGAAAAGAACAGCCATTACAACAAAAGATCTTCTGAAAGTTGAGTATTTGAAAAGAGCTGTGGCAAAATCTGCTGTTACGGTTGTCCGAAATGAAGATAGTTGTATCCCTATTCTTGACTTTACCAAAAAAACCGGAATTGTCGTTGTAGGGAAAAAAGAGGACGTAGCAGAAAATCGATTACTGGATTATCTTGATGCCAAGGTTTTTTATTTTTCGGATTATTCTCCTGAACGAATGGGAGAAGTACTTTTTGAATATGATCGGGTTATTCATGTGTATATCGCTTCTACAAATCGTCCGGCAGCAGGTTTTGGTTTGCCGGAAGGATGGGATATTTACCAGCATGGACTTAACCCGGATCGTGAGCATATAGGTGTTTTTGTAGGAAATCCGTACGCGATCACAAAAAAGGACGCTTTTGATATTTTTGACGGGTTGGTAGTGACGTACGAAAATTCACCGATTATTCAGGATATTGCCATTCAGGGGATAATGGGAGCTATTGGTTTGAAAGGACGACTTCCTGTTACCATAGACCAACGTTTTCGAAGAGAAACATCTTTTCAGACAGAAGGAGGAAAGAGAATGTCATTTATTCTTCCTGAAGAAGCAGGGATAGACAGAGTAGATCTTTCAAAAATTGATTCCATTGCACTAGCAGGAATGGAAGAAGGGGCTTATCCGGGATGTCAGATCATTGTCGCACTGGAAGGGAAAGTGATCTATCGTAAGAATTTCGGATATTATACCTATTCGGAGAAAAATGAGGTGTCGGATCGAACAGTTTATGATTTGGCATCTATCACAAAGGTAGCTGCGACAACACTTACTCTGATGGATCTGAAAGGGAAAGGATTATTTGATTTGGATGCTACACTTGGAGATTATCTGCCGGATATTGTCGGGGAGACTGTGTATGCCAACCTAAAAATGCAAGATATGTTAACCCATCAGGCAGGTTTAACTCCATGGATTCCTTTTTATACAAAGACATTGAAAGGAGGGAGCTGGAGACAGGAAATTTATTCCACTACACCTAAGGAGGGATATTCCACACAAGTTGCAGAGGGATTATATATTTTAGATAATTATCAGGATAGTATTTTTGCCAGAATACTGGAGACTCCGTTGAGAAGGAATCAGGGTTACCGATATTCGGATGTGGGGTATTATTTTCTGAAGGAGATTATTCGCCGAAAAACAGGTGTTACAATCGATCAATATGTCCGGGATCATTTTTATATCCCAATGGGAATGTCTGCCATGACTTATCACCCTCTTCGTAAAATGGATGGAAAAATAATTACACCTACAGAGAACGATAAAATTTTCAGAAAACAGTTGATCAGGGGGTATGTGCATGATCAGGGAGCGGCAATGCAGGGTGGTGTTGGTGGTCATGCGGGATTATTCTCGAATGCAATGGATGTAACCAAGTTAATGCAAATGTTTCTGGATAGTGGACGATTTGCTGGGAAACAGTTGCTTGAACCACAAGTCATAAATGAGTTTACAAGTTGTCCGAATTGTTCGACAAACAGAAGAGGAATAGGTTTTGACAAACCGGTACGTAGCCTATCCGGTGGTCCGACATGTGAACTGGTTTCATTGGATAGTTACGGTCATACCGGTTTTACAGGTACAATGGCATGGGCTGATCCTAAATATGGCGTCAATTATGTCTTTTTATCAAACCGGGTCTATCCGGATGCTGAAAATAAGAAATTACTAAGTTTGTCAACACGAACAGAAATACAACGTGTCATATACGAAGCACTGAAAAAAAAGAAAAATTACATTTTCACAAACGAACAATAACAGAATGAAAATAGGAATGGTTTTATACCCGACTTACGGAGGTTCCGGGGTTGTGGGGACGGAGTTGGGGATTGCTTTGGCCGCAAAGGGTCATGAGGTTCATTTTATAACCTATTCCCAACCTGTTCGACTAGATGGGTTAACAGAAAATATATTTTACCACGAAGTAAGCGTAAGCAACTATCCGCTTTTTGAATACCAACCGTATGAAACTGTATTGGCTTCAAAATTGGTGGATGTGGTAAAATTTGAAAACCTGGATTTATTGCATGTGCATTATGCAATTCCACATGCGTCAGCGGCCTACATGGCACAACAAATTCTGAAATCGGAAGGGATTGAAATCCCGTTTATAACTACTTTACATGGTACAGATATAACCTTGGTGGGAAAAGACGCTTCTTTTGCTCCGGTTATCCGGTTTTGTATTGAACATTCAAATGCCGTGACAGCCGTTTCGGAAAGTTTGAAACAGGATACTATCCGGCACTTTAATACTTCAAGGGAAATTGAAGTGATACCGAATTTTATTTGTCCGGATGAATACCAGATTCCGCGTGATATGGAAATGCGGAGAAAATATGCGAAGGATGAGGAGCCGATTCTTTGTCACATCTCTAATTTCAGAAAAGTAAAGAGGGTAGAAGATGTGGTGCGTATATTTAAAAAAGTGAATGATCAGATTCCTAGTAAGCTGCTACTGGTGGGAGATGGACCTGAGCGTTATAATGTTGAGATGTTGTGCAGGGAATTAGGAACCTGCGACCGCGTAATTATGTTAGGAAAATTACAGGTGACTCATAAACCGCTCCGTATTTCTGATTTGTTCCTGTTACCGTCGCAAACAGAAAGCTTTGGTTTGGCGGCATTGGAAGCTATGGCGGCAGGTGTACCGGTGGTCTCTTCTGATACAGGAGGAATCCCTGAAGTTAATATACATGGAGAAACCGGATTCCTCGCTGATGTGGGGGATGTTGAGGCTATGGCTGCTTATGCCGTTGAGATCTTGAAAGACAAGGAAAATCATAAAAAGTTTGTCGGTAATGCGCTCAAACGCGCTGAGTACTTTTCCATCAGAAATATTCTTCCTATGTACGAATCGTTGTATACAAGTGTCTTGAAAAAACAGCAATAACTTGATTAATAGGGGATTGGTTTAGGTCTAACAATTATTTGAACAAGTTTAACGTTGGGTTAATACGCTGATAGTATTCTTTGCCGTAATTTGTTCAGAAAATTGGTAATGTCCTCCTTGATGGTTCGCAATCGCGTTCGCTGAAACCATTACCGGTTAGTTATGGATGCACAATAATTAAAATTCAGATAAACGTGCATCATAAAATGTGTGTTATGAAAGTTTTTGCATTCATTGCGGCTTTTTTATTTGTTAGTTTTTTTGGGTTTGGACAAGGAAACTGTGTAGAGGAAACTTTTTTAAATATTCCTGCCAATGCATCGAGTTATGGGACAAGAATCTGGACAGGAGATGACGGATATCAGTTTACAGCAACCGATGCCAGAACAGACCAGTCTATAAATGGACGATGTATTTTAGTAAGAAATGGTTCATTATCAGCAACCGGAATTCCAAATGGAATAGGATCATTAACGATAACAACAGAACGAATATTCGGGTCTAGCGGGAGTGGAAATCTTACGATTACCATAAATGGTACCAATGTAGGTACTATCCCTTATAACGGTACGGTACAAACGACAACGCTTTCGGGAATTAATATCACCGGAACGTTCGATATTGAGATAACGACACCTGGTAATGGAGATCGTATCGGTATAGATGATTTGTCCTGGACGTGCTATTCAAACGCTACTCCCGGTAATACGATAGATGTAAGCTCTATTTCATCTGCACCATTTACAGTAAACTGTACTACCACGACAGCAGCATCCGGTACAGTAAACTTTACATCTACAGGTGCGTTTGGAGCTACGAATGTATACACGGTTCAGTTATCTGATGCAACGGGAGATTTTTCTACGCCAACGGATATTGGCTCACTTACCTCAACAGCGAATACAGGAACTATTTCAGTCACAATTCCTGAAGGTACAGCAAGTGGTACAGGATACCTTGTTCGGGTTGTTTCTTCGGATCCTGTGGTGGAAGGAAATGTAGTAAGTTCTCCTTTTGAAATTATTCAGGATGGACCTTGTTCAGCAAGTGGTCCATGTGTAGAAGAGTCATTTACGAATATTTCAGGTACAGGTACGGTGTCCCAGTATTTAACAAGAACCTGGGTGGGTGATAACGGGTATTCGTTTACAACAACTGATTCAAGAATAGATCAGACAACTCTGAACGGAAGATCTGTAACCATTCGTGATGGGATGTTCTCAGGCTCTGGTATTACTAACGGAATAGGATCATTGACACTAACTACCAAAAGAGAATTTGCCGGTGGAAATGGAAACCTTACTATAACAATTAACGGAATAAATGTCGGAACAATTCCTTACAGTGCAACAGCGCAGACAACGACTCTTTCAGGGATTGATATTGCTGGTGTATTTGACATTGAGATTTCGACACCGAATAACGGAGATCGTATTTCAATTGATGATTTATCCTGGACGTGCTATTCAAATGCTACTCCCGGTAATTCAATAGATGTAAGCTCTATCTCATCTGTGCCATTTACAGTAAATTGTACTACCGCAACAATAGCATCAGGTACAATAGATTTCACATCCACCGGTACGTTTGGAGCTACGAATGTGTACACGGTTCAGTTATCTGATGCAACGGGAGATTTTTCTACGCCAACGGATATTGGTTCACTTACCTCAACAGCGGATACAGGAACCATTTCAGTCACAATTCCTGAAGGTACAGTAAGTGGTACAGGATATCTTGTTCGGGTTGTTTCTTCAGATCCTGTGGTGGAAGGAAATGTAGTAAGTTCTCCTTTTGAAATCATTCAGGAAGAACCTTGCTCTGCCAGTGGCACACCTTGTGTAGAGGAAACTTTTTCAAATATACCTGCCGATGCATCAAGTTATGGGACAAGAATCTGGACAGGGGATAACGGGTATCAGTTTACAGCAACGGATGCCAGAACGGATCAATCTATAAATGGAAGATGTATTTTAGTGAGAAATGGTTCGTTGTCAGCAACCGGAATTCCGAACGGGGTGGGTTCGTTAACCATAACAACAGAACGAATATTTGGATCTACCGGAAGCGGAAATCTTACGATTACCATAAATGGGATAAATGTAGGTACTGTTCCTTATGACGGAACGGTACAAACGACAACGATTTCGGGCATTAATATCACCGGAACGTTCGATATTGAAATCATAACACCGGGAAATGGTGATCGTATTGGTATAGATGATTTATCATGGACTTGTTTTGCGACTTCCAATACAATAGATGTAAACTCAATATCTTCAGTACCATTTACAGTAAATTGTGCTACAGTTACAGGTGCTACGGGTACTATAAATTACACATCTACAGGAACCTTTCATGTAACAAACGTATATACGGTTCAACTGTCAGACGCTTCTGGTGGATTTTCTGATCCGATTGTAATTGGTTCATTGACCTCCGATGCAAATTCCGGAACCATTTCGATTACAATTCCTGAAGATATCACAAGTGGTACAGGGTATTTGGTACGCGTAGTATCTTCTAATCCTTATTTGGAGGGAAGTGCACTGGGAACTGCATTTGAAATTATTCAGGAAGAACCCTGTGCAGGAGGTTTACCTAATTGCTCTGTCCCCGTTTGGTTTGAAGATTTTGAGTCATATACAAATGGGGAGGCAAATCCGGCTAATTTAAAATGGACTACAACTGCGGGAAACTGTGATGGAGAAGGTGCTCCCGGAGCTGAAAATGGAAATTATTGGGGAGTAGAAGATGGTGAGTTCAGAGTGAATGATATTGAAGGGATAACCTGTTGCTCAGGAGCAGAAGGAGAGAGTGATAATATCTTTTTAACTGAGAATATTGATATTTCCGGGATAACAGAACTGTCACTTTTTATCTCAAGTAGAGTAGCAGGTAATGTAGAGTGTGCTTCTTGTGGTTCAGGAGGAGATTATTTTGATGCACAGTACAGTATTGATGGAGGTACATGGGTTTCTTTTAGTACAATTTGCGGCGCATCCTCCAGTTATACACAATCAGATTGTATAGACGCATCGTTAGGTTCTAATTTACAAATCCGGATTATAGTTGGTAATCAGGCAAATGATGAGAATTATTATTTTGATGATATTTATGTTTGTCCGGTTTCCTGTGATGTAATATTGCCCGTATCTCTTGTGGATTACTACGCGACATCTTTTGGGCGGGAAGTTGAATTAAACTGGGTGACAGAAAGTGAACTCAATAATGAATCGTTTACTATTCTTCATTCGACGGACGGGTATCAGTTTCAGGAAATAGCTGAAATTGGCGGAGCGGGAACTTCTTCACAACGAAATAAGTACAGTTATATACATAAACGTCCGTCTAACGGGATCAATTATTACAAACTACGTTCGAAGGATTATGACGGAACAGCTTACAATAAGGGGATCGTATCGGCTCTTGTTGAGACAAACGGATTAATGTATGATGAATTGTTAGGAGTAGCCTTGTTTGAAGTAGCATCGGATTTTACAGTATACTCTCTGGAAGGTAAATTGGTTGGAGAATACGCCAATACAAATGAAGTACCATTAGCGATACCAGGTTTATTTTTTATTTATGATACCAAACAAGGGGTGAGCTATAAAGTAGTGGTTCCTTAATGGTAAAGCAGATATATTACAGCTACTAATTGTTTTCTTTTAGTTAAGAACGATCATAAAAAAACGGATTAACATTGTTAACCCGTTTTCGTTTTTTATTTAATGCTGTTCAGCGTAGATTTTATCTACAAGGTGTGCATATTTTTCCAGTATTGCTTTTCGTTTGAATTTAAGAGTAGGAGTTAATTCTCCTGTTTCTACCGTCATCTCCATCGGAAGTAATTCAAACTTTTTGATTTGTTCAAAACGACCAAAATCTGTGTTGAAAAGAGCAATTTCTTTATCGATCCGTTCTATAACCTCCGGCGATTGAATCAATTCTTCGTTGGTAGCACCAACCTGAATGTTTTTCCTTCTTGCCCATTCCCGGACAAAATCATAGGAAGGTACAACAAGAGCAGCAGGGTGTTTTCTGTTTTCACCGATCACCATAATCTGTTCGATAAATCGCGAGGCTTTAAACTTATTTTCCATAACCTGAGGAGCGATATACTTACCACCGGAAGTTTTGAAAATTTCTTTTTTACGATCGGTAATCTTAAGAAACTTATTATTCACCATTTCACCAATATCTCCTGTATGGAACCAACCATCCGGATCAATTGCTTCACGGGTTTTTTCCTCATTTTTGTAATATCCCATCATAACACTTGGGGCTTTCACAAGAATTTCTCCGTCATCCGCAATTTTAACTTCAACATTATGCAAAAGAGGTCCTACGGTACCAAACATAACTCCTCGTTGCAGACAGTTTACACTTACAACAGGAGATGTCTCTGTCAATCCGTAACCTTCCAGAATGGGAATTTGTGCAGCGTGAAATATTCGAGCCAATCGGGGTTGCAGAGCGGCACTCCCCGAAGCTATTGCATGTACATTTCCACCTAATGCTTCCTGCCATTTTTTGAAAATTAATTTTCGGGCTAACCATAATTTAATAGAATACCAGAAAGACTTTCCTTCCAGTTCAAATTCTTCAGCCACTTCAACCGCCCAGAAAAATAGTTTTCTTTTGATTCCCGTTAATTCTTCTCCTTTAGCTATAATTTTATCATATACTTTTTCAATCAGCCTTGGTACAGCTGTAAATATATGCGGTTGAACCTCCCGTATATTATCTCCTATGGTATCCAGAGATTCTGCATAATAGATAGAAGCACCAATGTACATATATAAGTAATGAAGCATCCGCTCGTATACATGACATGCCGGAAGAAAGGTGAGTGCTCTGCAATCAGCATCTGCCGGAATCCGCGGAATACATCCTTCAACATTCGATAGAATATTCCTATGTGAAAGCATAACTCCTTTTGGTTGTCCTGTAGTTCCGGAGGTATAAATCATAGTAGCCAGATCTTCGTATTCAATGACGTCCATTCTTTTTTGAACTTCTTCATCGGCTACCGAATCAGCTAGTTTTTCCAATTCGGAAAGATTAGGGTTAGAACTGATTAAATCAAAAGAATAAATATGCTTCAGAAAACCAAGTTCTTCCTGTAGAGGATTAATTTTATCAGCAATTTCCTGATTACCTACGAAACAAACCTTTATTTCTGCGTTAGAAAAAATGAATTTATAATCAGCTGTTGAGATATTGGGATAAATAGGAACATTAATTGCTCCGACCTGTTGGATAGCAATATCCAGCAAATTCCATTCAACCCGATTGGGAGAAACCAATGCGACTCTGTCTCCGGCCTGAACCCCTAATGCAATCAGAGCACGCGAGATACGTCTGGATCTGTCAATAAAATCCTGAATAGATGTGGGAATCCACTTGCCGTCAATTTTCATTGTGAAAGCATCACTCTTCGGATATTTCTGTAATTGATAGTAGGGGATATCAAAAAGTCTTTTTGGTTCTTCCATAATAGCAAAGTTTTGCCCTTAATTTAGTAAAAAATACGCTCAGGAGCCCTTTTGTAAAGGATATTTCAAAAAAAAATAAAAAAGTTTTACCCCTTAATGTACTGTAAATGTTGTATTTTGTAAGAAATTGTATAAAAATATATCTAGGGGTGTAACTTTAGGACGGGTTAAATTGTTTTAGGGTTGTAACAGGAAGAAGTTGACAAGAAAAGAGTACAATAAAACGGTGGATATGTATTCCGGAAGACTTTTCGGGTATGTATTGAAGTGTCTTCAAAATTCGGAAGACGCAAGTGATATTGTGCAGGATGTTTTTGAACGACTTTGGAATCATCGTAAAAATGTTGAAGTAGAGAAAGCCAAAACATGGTTGTACACTACGGCACATAATGCATTGATAAACTTCGCCAAGAAGAAGGCAAGAATGGATTTGTACGGTGATAATCTTCCTGAACGCTCGCAGGAAACGGAGAGCAGGTTTGAGATGAAAGAGATTGTGGATATGGTTATAGATACCTTACCACCGCTCCAGAAATCAATCCTTTTACTTCGTGATCTGGAAGGGTATCACTACGATGAGATTGGAGAAATGTTATCTATTTCTGATTCTCAGGTGAAAGTATACCTGTTCCGTGCGAGAAGAAAAATAAAGCAACAATTGAAGGAATTTACCGTTTTATATGATGTCTCCGAACAAGGCAAATATTGATCAATGGCTGTTTGACTATTTTGAGGGAAACCTTAATCCCGGGCAGGAAGAAATGCTTGAGCAATTTCTCATGGATCATCCTGAGTATGATGCCGACATGGAAGCCTGGGGAGGAGCAAGAGCAGCTTCCGGAGTAGATACTTATCAGAATAGCGAACGACTTAAAAGACGTGTTGCAATAGTGCCTTTATTTACAAGGTGGGCAGCTGTTTTTATTCTACTACTTTCATTTGGAACAGGATTATACTATGTTAATAATCTCAAGTCTGATGTTAAATATTACTTCGTTCCTCTTTCTGACACCTACTTTTCAACTGATTCTGGATTATCATTGGTTTCTGTAGAACAAAAAGAGGAAGAAACAAATGAAGTGGAACAAGATAGTAGAGGGCAATACCTTTTGGTGGAGCATGCTGAAAATACTTCGGAAGTAAATAACTCGATGAGTTCAAATAATATGGAGGCTGCTACTACTAGCCGATCTGATAATTATGCGGGCTCATCAGCTCCGGTTGCTGAGCCTGTCATAATTAATGCTTTAGAAATTGATGTAGTGCCGGATCAGATAGCTGCAACTTTGAAGGAACCTCCCGTTCAAATTGTAGTCAATAAGGATGCTGGTGAAGAAACTCCTGTTCATGAAAAAGAAAATACAAAATCCAAAGGTGGTGCTTTTAAGGATTTCTCCCGTTCTGTGAAACGAATTATTCATTCTGAAATTGGCCTTATTAACTTAAGAGACCCGAATTACTTATTGCCGGGAAACATTGCGAATGATATAAACTTTGGTCATACAGGTTCTTTATTAGCAACCAGAGTTTATTCCAATACGATTCTTCAGTGGCCCGGAAGAACCGGTCAGACAGTATCTATGCAAGCAGGGTTTGATACGTATGCCAGCAGTTTAGGTGGTGGTATAGGTGTGCAAATGAATTACTCTAATTATGAGGCGGGAATGTTTGAGTCTTATGAAGGAGCAATTACGTATTCACCAAAGTTTAAATTGAGTAAGAACATTGTATTGGAACCAGCTCTTCGTTTTAAAATGGGAACCCGTTCTCTGAATCCGGATAGAATTGTACCGGGAACAGAAGTAGAATGGGAAAGAGGTAACAGAACAACCCTGTTTCCTGACGGAGAAAAGCCGAATGGTGAACGTATCTTTTATAAGGATATGGGGTTAGGAGTCCTGTTAAATACAAAATGGGCATATGTTGGAGTGAATGTAGATAATATCTTACGACATGCTAATCCGATTTATGTTAATCCCGGAGCAGGGGGAGATAATAGAGCAAAGTTGAATTTTACAGCTACTGCCGGAACAGATTATGAGTCTTTTAATAAAAAGACTTCGCTGTCGACGTATTTGTTGTACAGAAACTACGGTGATGTAAATGAGGGGTGGTTAGGAATGAATTACCGCTATCGATTTATGACTGTTGGGGCAGCGATTTCAACAAATGCTGATCCAGTTGCATCTATTGGTTTGTCGTTTGATCGTTTTCGTCTAGTTTATTTTGCAGACTATTCAAAAAATTCACTTAAAGGAAAAAGAATGTTAAGTCACCAACTTAGTTTGCGATTTACTTCGAAACCAAATAAAAACAGCCGAAAACTAATGTACTAAACTAAAAAAGAAAATGAAGAAGTTATTAGCCATATTATTTATTAGTGCAGGAACCATTTCCGGATATTCGCAAGACCCCATATTCACACAATTCTATGCAAATCCTTTGTATCTGAATCCTGCTTTAGCGGGAACACATGGATGCCCACGTTTTGCACTTAATTATCGCAATCAATGGCCGGCTATCTCGGGTAACTTTGTCACCTACAGCGCTTCATACGACCAATATTTTGATAAAATTAGCGGGGGAATAGGGATTTTAGCAACACACGATCAACAGGGGCAAAACACAATCAATGCTACGCGTCTGAGTCTTATTTATTCGTATCATCTTAAGGTTAACCGTAAATTCTCTCTTCTCTTTGGGGCAGAGGCTACGTATGGTCAAAAATTTCTGGATTGGAATAAACTGACTTTTGGTGATCAGATTGATCCGCGTCGTGGATTTATTTACCAGACAGGTGATGAAAGACGCGGAGGTTCCAAAGGTTATTTTGATGTTTCTGCCGGAATTGTGGGATACACG
>NZ_BAAAFH010000022.1:39435-103848 GCF_039523435.1 Wandonia haliotis | reverse complement strand
TCTACTTCGGTTTTGCGGCGCATCACCTGAACAGACCAGACGAATCAATGATTATTGGAAACAGCCCGATGCCTATGCGTTTTACAGGACACGTAGGTGCTGATATTCCATTGGGAAAACAATCAAAGTATAATAATCAGACTTCTATTTCTCCAAACATACTTTTCCGTTATCAACAAGGGTTTATGGAGCTAAATATTGGTACGTATGTGAAGTATGGAATCTTTACTGCGGGAGCGTGGTTTAGAAATCGTGACGCATTTATCCTTGTTTTCGGAATTAACACCGGAGCATTCAAAGTAGGATACAGCTATGATGTAACCGTATCACGACTGACAAATCAGTCGGGTGGTTCTCACGAGGTATCCATGGGAATAAACTTAAATTGTAAAAAGAAACTACCAACGTTTAAAACTTTATCCTGCCCATCCTTTTAATAACAAACCTCACTTGCTTATTTTGGTTTGGTTTTTGGAGCGGTTCGAGAGAACCGCTCTTTTTTACAACCTATTTTCTGAAGAGATTTCATTCGTAAACTTCAAATGATCAATAAGGTCGTAAAAGTAATTTGCATCCCAGATAGCAATAGATGTATCATCTTGTATAAAACGAACGACATCGTCTTTCACTCTTTCTAGTGATACATTCCGGATTTTTGTTTTTAATAACTCTTTGATTTGCGATGTAGAAATAGTGGCTTCATGCCAATCTCCGGAATCTTTTGCACGTGATAGAAAATGATTTACATCTAAAGGTATATTTCTTTTGATATACCATTCCAGATCGTACCAATCCCTGCCTTTTACTCGATTTTTCCATTTTCGGAATAGTAAAGCATGCATCTTCCCTGCAAATAAACAGGGTTGAGTAAAGCATTTTACATAGAAAGAAAACGGGCGTAGTAAGAGTTTTTCTTCTGTTTCAAAGTCTTGGGGAGGATTTCGGTCTACTTCAATTTTTATTTTGATGGACTTATTTGACCTTATCCCAGCTTGTTTTACAATGTCTTCCAGTATTAACTCTTTCCAGATCGTTTCTGACTTTAGGAAAGCAGATTCTACAAATGTAGCTGTCTTTTTATTCTTTTCCCGAATACTTACTTTCATGCCAAGTGCTTCGAATTCTGTAATAATGGCAAAAAAATAAGGTTCCAATGAAAAATGGGAGTCGGGCTTTAGTAAAGAGAAATCCATGTCTTCAGAGAAGCGATCTAACCCATAAAAGATTCGTAAAGCTGTTCCTCCGTAAAATGCAGCTTTGTTATAAAAATCTGTTCTGGATAGTCCGGCAAGAGCTATCTCCTGCATAATCTCACGTAATGCGGAAAGAGTCTCTTCTTCGTTGGTTGGAGCATATTCAGCAAGCCATTCTTTTATCATAATCTTTCAAGTGTTTTAACTAGCATTTGTAAACTACTTTTTTTTGGTGCATCGTCTATCCATGATTGTATTGTTGAAGTATTCAATTGTTGGAGTGTATCTTCATCTATTCTCATGTCTTCCAAAAGAAAATCCATTGTTTGTCGGATACTTCTTAGTAAAACGCCTTGTGTAAGTATGATCTTGTCACAAAGAGCTTTTTCCTGTGAGGCAATCATAATCGTTTGTTGTGGAGTTAAACGAATACTTTTTATTCCGAAAGAATAGTAAGGAGCTGATAGATGTTGATAAGTGAATCGTCCCACGGGGGTACTGTAGTTTTTAGATGTTTTTATAGTGACAGAACTTGTTTCGTATACTCTCTCTGGGATCATCTCCCAGTATGATAATGCTGATTCAACTGATATGTAGCTGGGACCTCTTAAGTGGTTTGCAATAAGGAAAAGATCCGGAGTGGGTAAGTCTAGTTCAGAACCAGGAATGTAGAGACCTCTTCTTATTGAAAGAAGTTCTCCGCTTTTAAGTAATTCACTTATTTTATCGTTGGGACGGTTATACTCGCTGAGCATTTCCATGACCATTTGATGGTTAATGGGAGTTTCCTGGTATTTTTTTATTTTTCTTCTGAACGACATTGTTGTTATTTATAATTACAATAATCGGAATTTATCCGATTATTTACAATTATTTTTACATTTTAATGTCAATTTAAATCATAATAATCGGAATTTATCCGATTATATGTTTTTTATTTTTCATATTTGTTTATGAATTGATTTGTAGAAGAAGCAAAAAAGAGTAAAACAAAAAAGGTCAGAACTAATTCTGACCTTTTGTTATTATATCGATATCAGGAATATTATTTTCTCTGATTCATTTTTTCTTGTTGTGCTTTTTGCATCGCTTCAAGTCGTTCCTGAAATTTAGACTTTTTCTTCTTTGTTCCATCGCCGTTATTAGCAAGTTTTGCTTCCATTTTGGCTTTTAATTTGTCTTCATCTACAAAGAATTGTTTGATAGCAAGCATGATTAGAATAGAAGTAAGAGTAGATATGAAATAATAGTAACTCAAACCGGATGAATAATTGTTAAAGAAGAAAATCATCATAACCGGGAAGATATACATAATCACCTTCATGTTTGGCATACCTGGTTGTTGAGGTTGTTGCATGTTACTACTATTAAAATGAGTGTAAAACAAAGTAGTAACAGACATGAGTAAAGTAAATAGTGAAATATGGTTTCCATATATATCAGAAAGGAAAGGAATATATTTGTCCCAACTAACAATGGCATCATAAGATGACAGATCTTCTGCCCATAGGAATCCTTTTTGTCTCAAATCGAATGAACTTGGGAAAAAACGGAAAACAGCAAATAGGATCGGCATCTGTAAAAGCATTGGAAGACAGCCCGATAAAGGACTTGCCCCTGATTCTTTATAGAGCGTCATCATTTCCATCTGTTTCTTCATTGCATCTTCCTGCTTAGGGTATTTCTCCGTTAGTTTATCAATTTGAGGACGCAGGATTCTCATTTTCGCTGAAGAAACATACATTTTCCAGGTAACAGGAGCCAAAATAAGTTTAACAATGATTGTTAATAAGAGAATAGCGATTCCGGCACCAATACCAATATCTGTAAGCCAAACGAAAATAGGCTGAATCATATAAATATTAACCCATCTGAATACTCCCCATCCGAGGTTGATAATGTCCTCCAGGTTACTATTATATGAGCTTAATATGGTATAATCGTTAGGACCAAAGTACCATTGCATCTTGATTGATCCATTTTCAGAACTGCTAATTCCGGCATTTACCAAAGCCGTGTAGTTCTTGATATAGGTACCTTCTTTGCTGGAAGTTTTGTCATAAGGAGTGATTCCAAGTTTTGCTCCCGAAGCAAATGGTTTTTCAGGAATCAGTATTGAAGAGAAGTAGGATTGTTTGAAAGCAATCCAATCAGAAGGTGTTTCTGTTTGTAGATGATCCTGACTAGACTCGGAAAGATAATCATATCCTTTTTCATTGTGAAAGAATACGGTAGAAACCATTCGTTCCTGCGAAGCCGCTTTTTCTGTACGTAACAAATCAGTTCTCCAGTTCAAAAGTATTTGATCAGGGTCAATGTCTTCTCCAAAACCATGCATGCTGATAGAGAAGTCTACATGGTAAGAGTTTTCAGCAAGTTCATAATTGAAGTCGATATATTTTCCTGATTCGGGAGAAAGACGCATGGTAATTACATTCTTTTCTGTCTTCAGAGCTTCGAATGCTAACCCTTTCGTTCTGATTTGCTCTCCTTTGTAAGTGAAGATTAGTTCTGTAACACTATTTTCTTCATCGAATAACTGTAAATAGGCATTTTCATTATTTGAAGCAAAATCAGTATAGGTTTTATAATCTTTTAGATAAACAGCGCTGATACGTCCCCCTTTTTCGCTTACTTCTGCTTTTATCAGGTCGTTTTCAAGTACAAATTTTTCTCCTGGTGCATGCATATACAACCCGGAGAAAGTAGTTTTCTTCTGATTAGATGCTTTTTGAGGAGATTTTTTTTCTGCTGTTGAGCTTTTTACGGGTTCTTCTACTATGAATGTAGAATCGATAGAGCGAACCGTGTCAACAATAATAACAGCTCCTTCTGCATTACGAAGGATAGCATTTTTTTCATCACGTTTTGCTACCCACCCTTCAGGTAAATTAAGATCTTCTGATACATCTTCCGGAGATGTGCTCTCAACTTTTTCTGTTTGTTTGCTCTTTTGATTTTCCTGTTGTTTTTTCAGGTCTTCCTCACTTGGGCGGTTAACGATGGAGAATGTTACTAAAATTGCTCCGATCAACCCGAGCCCTATCAATGTATTTTTGTCCATTTTGAACTATCTTAGTCTTTAGATGGGCAAAGATAGCACATAATTTTTCCTATACAGATATTTTTAGCGGACAACCTGCTATTCATTTGATTATTTTCTTTTGTCAGCTTGTTAAATGTTAAAAAGTGTAAAATTTTATGTATGCATAAAACAAAAGAAGAAGTCAGGCGTTTTAATAACAGTAGTAGTTTAAAGCTTTCCAAAAAGCTTAATATTTCATAGTAGTTGTAGTAGTTGTAGTAGTTGTTGAAAGGGTTCTCGTGAGAGAACCCTTTTGATTTTAATTATGTAAGTATAAATGAAAATCTGTGGAACTATACCGGCAGAAAACAAGACGATACAATTTGTACTACTTTTTGTTTTCCAGTGAAGCCTTTACAAATGCTTTGAAAAGAGGATGTGGATTATCAACAGTGCTTTTATATTCTGGGTGATACTGCGCTCCGACAAACCAGGGATGTTCTGGAATTTCAACCACTTCAACTAATCCTGTTTCAGGGTTTTTTCCTGTCGCCATCATTCCTGAATTTTCAAACTGATCGAGGTAAGCATTGTTAAACTCATATCTGTGACGGTGACGTTCCGCAATCACCTCTGTTTGGTATGCCTGATGAATTTTGCTTTCTGATTTCAGGTGACATTTGTAAGAGCCAAGACGCATGGTTCCGCCAAAATCTTCGACATGTTTTTGTTCTTCCATCAAGTCAATAACAGGATGAGGCGTATCACTCATTATTTCTACGGTATGCGCATCTTTAAGTCCGATTACATTTCGTGCGAACTCGATAACAGCACATTGCATTCCCAGACAGATTCCCAGGAAAGGTATTTTATTTTCCCGGGCATACCGGACAGCATTTATTTTTCCTGATATACCTCTGGATCCAAATCCGGGTGCAACAAGAATACCATCTAGATTACTCAATTGCTCGATAATATTTTCATCGGTCAGTTTTTCAGAGTGAATCCAATTGATATTAACCTTGATTGAGTTAGTTACACCTCCATGAATAAGGGCTTCATTAATTGATTTGTAAGAGTCTTTTAGTTCTACATATTTTCCAACAAGCCCTATCGTTACTTCATGTGTAGGATTTTTCAATCGCTCAAGGAAGGATATCCATGATTCCAGATTAGGAGCCTGTTTTGTTGGCATGTGAAGCTTTTCCAGAACAACCTTGTCAAGCTCTTCTTCCTGCATCAAAAGCGGAACGTCATAAATAGAAGGCGCATCAATAGATTCAATAACAGCTTTTGTAGCAACATTACAGAATTTAGCAATCTTTTTACGAAGTGTAAGATCAAGTGGGTGTTCTGTTCTGCAAACCAAAATATCAGGTTGAACACCTAGCTCTAACAGAGCTTTAACACTATGTTGTGTTGGTTTTGTTTTTAATTCTCCTGCGGCAGCCAGGTAAGGCACAAGTGTCAGATGAACAACTAAACAATCGTCCGGGAATTCCCACATCATTTGACGAACAGCCTCTACGTAAGGAAGTGATTCAATATCACCGATTGTTCCTCCAATCTCAGTGATAACAAAATCATAAGTTCCCTGTTTTCCTAGGATTTGGATTCGCTCTTTGATTTCATCTGTTATATGAGGAATAACCTGAACAGTTTTTCCTAAATAATCCCCACGACGTTCTTTGTCGATAACAGATTGATAAATTCGTCCGGTAGTTACATTGTTTGCCTGAGAAGTAGGCGTGTTTAGAAAACGTTCGTAATGTCCGAGGTCAAGATCTGTTTCAGCTCCGTCATCAGTCACGTAACATTCTCCATGTTCGTATGGATTGAGTGTTCCCGGATCAATATTGATATATGGATCAAGCTTTTGAATGGTGGCAGTGTATCCACGTGCCTGAAGAAGTTTTGCTAATGAAGCGGAAACAATTCCTTTTCCCAGTGAAGAAGTAACACCCCCGGTTACAAAAACGTACTTTGTTGAGTTGGACATGATCGTCTTTTTAAAAATGTAACTACGGGGCGCAAAGTTAGTGAATCGTCATTATGTTTCTATGGAAAAGGAAAAATAAATTTTTCAGTACCTATAATCGCTTTACCGTAATAGATATACTAGTATTTGCCTTTGAATTTAGTTGATAGATTCTTGGCTATCTCCTGTTCCCGTGAAGAACTGCCGGGAGAGAAAAAATTTGTTCCGGAAAGCACGTCCGGTAAATATTCCTGTTCGACAAAATTTCCGGGACCGTCATGGGCATATTGATATTCTTTTCCATAACCTAACTCTTTCATTAGCTTTGTTGGAGCATTCCGAAGATGAAGAGGAACTGGAAGATTCCCCGTTTCTTTTACTGCTTGCTGAGCAGAGTTAATGGCCATGTAAGCCGCATTTCCCTTTGGAGAATTAGCTAAATAAATGGCACATTGAGAAAGTATAATTCTCGCTTCGGGCCATCCGATTACTGTGATGGACTGAAAAGTTGTGTTAGCGATTACCAGGGCAGTTGGGTTGGCAAGTCCAATATCTTCGGAAGCGGAAATCAGCATCCGTCTTGCTATAAATTTAGGATCTTCACCTCCCTCTATCATACGGGCCAGCCAGTACACTGCAGCATTAGGGTCACTTCCTCTTATCGATTTAATAAACGCTGAGATAATGTCGTAATGTTGTTCTCCGGCTTTGTCATAGATTACAGTGTTTTGTTGAGCAGAGCTTAGTACAACATCATCTGTAATGGTTGCTTTTCTGTCACCAAAAGTTCCGACTACCAATTCAAAAATATTCAACAGTTTACGTGCATCTCCTCCTGAAAGCTGAAGTAGGGCAGTGGTTTCCCGTAGTTCAATGTCTTTTTGTTTCAGGATATCATCCCGTTCTATTGCCTTATTTAAAAGACCTTCAAGATCTTCTTTTGTATGATGTTCCAGAACGTATGTCTGACAGCGCGACAGTAAGGCAGAAATTACTTCAAAAGAAGGGTTTTCTGTAGTTGCACCAATCAATGTGATGGTTCCTTTTTCTACGGCACCTAAAAGAGAGTCTTGTTGTGATTTGGAAAAGCGATGTATCTCATCAATAAAGAGTATAGCTCCTTTTCCACTTTGAAATAGTGTCGACTGTTCTACTTTCTGAATGATTTCACGAACATCCTTCACACCAGAACTTATAGCACTAAGTGTATAAAAGGGGCGCTTCAGTTCAGAAGCAATTAATTGGGCTAAAGTTGTCTTTCCGACGCCCGGAGGTCCCCACAAAATCATAGAGGGAATCATTCCCGAATCAAGTGCCTTGCGCAGGCTTGCTCCCGGTTGGAGTAAATGACGCTGACCTACATATTCATTCAGGGTTTTGGGGCGTAATCGTTCTGCTAGTGGTGCGGACATTCCGGATCTTTTTTAGTGTACAAATATACGGAATAGGGAGGAGGATATAAATAAAAAACGAGACAACCTTGATCGGCTATCTCGTTTTCCTATTTCAAAAAAGAATCTTAGATATTCTCGATAATCATAGCTGAAGCGCCTCCACCTCCGTTACAGATTCCGGCACCACCAATTTTTCCATTGTTTTGTTTCAAAACATTGATAAGTGTAACAATGATACGTGAACCGGAGTTTCCAAGAGGGTGTCCCAAAGCTACGGCTCCACCATTTACATCCACTTTAGCAGCATCTAATCCTAATTCGCGAATGTTTGCTAAACCAACAACTGCAAATGCCTGATTCAGTTCCCAGAAATCAACATCATTCACAGAAAGATTAGCTTTAGCCAATGCTTTTGGAATAGCTTGCGAAGGAGCGGTGGTAAACCATTCCGGAGCGTGCGCAGCATCTGCGTATGCAACGATTTTTGCAATTGGTTTCAATCCATATTTCTCAACCGCTTCTTTAGAAGCCAAAATAAGCGCAGAAGCACCATCATTCAATGTCGATGCATTAGCTGCTGTTACAGAACCTTCTTTGTCAAATACCGGACGAAGTGAAGGAATCTTATCCATCTTAACGTTCTTGTATTCTTCGTCTTCTTTCACAATAATCGGATCTCCTTTTCGCTGAGGAACTTCTACCGGAACGATTTCGTTATCAAATTTTCCAGCTTCCCAGGCGGCAGCAGATCTTGTATAAGACTCTACTGTAAATGCATCCTGGTCTTCTCTGGTGATATTACGTTCTTTTGCACAAAGTTCAGCGCAGTTCCCCATATGAACATGGTTGTAAACATCTGTAAGACCGTCTTTAACCATACCATCAATCATTTTTACATCTCCGAGTTTAGTCGCCACTCGAGCATTGTAATAATGAGGAACCATACTCATGTTTTCCATTCCTCCGGCAACAACAATATCATTATCTCCGGCGATAATACTTTGAGCGGCCATTGAGATGGCTTTCATCCCTGAAGCACAAACTTTATTAACCGTAGTACAAGGTACATTCTGGTTCAGTCCGGCAAAAATAGCAGCCTGACGAGCAGGTGCCTGTCCCAGGTTAGCCTGAAGAACATTACCCATATATACTTCCTGAATAAGATCTTTATCGATCCCAGCTTTTTCAATAGCACCTTTTATTGCAGTTGCCCCCAATTGAGGAGCCGGAACTGTTGACAAGCTACCACCAAAACTACCCATAGGAGTTCTGACAGCAGAAACAATATAAACTTCTTTCATTTTGATTATTTTTCCACGTTTTTCAGCACGAATTTAGCTATTTCATTTTTAAAAAGCAGTGAACACATAGTATTTTTATGAATCCACATTTACATAAAAAGTAGGCAGATAATTTTATTCTTGTAATTTTGTGACATATAATTGTTTAATCAAAGTATAGTAATGAAGTTTCTTAAAGCTATTTCTTGTGCTGTGTTATTAGCAGTTACTTTTTCTGTGAAAGCACAGGATTCAATCCAGGCACCGGTAAAGTACTGGAAGATAAGTAATGTGTTTGGATTGAATGCAACTCAGTCTGCATTTGTGAACTGGGCAGCAGGGGGACGTAATAACGTCTCGGCTCTGGCATTTATTAATTCAGACTTTAATTTTACAAAAAACAGTCATAAATGGAGTAATGAAATACGTTTTGCTTTGGGAGGGGTTCAGTATTTTGATGAACCTAAAATGCAAAAAACGGATGATCAGATTCTTGTCAGTACGAAGTACGAATACAAAATCAAGGAGAAGTGGTATTTTTCTGCATTAGCTGATTTCCGTACTCAATTTATGGATGGATTTATTTATCCGAATGATTCAGTTCCTAATTCGAGGTTTTTGGCTCCGGGGTATTCATTAGCTGCCTTAGGTGTGGATTATACGCCAAATGATAACCTAACCGTTTTAATGGCGCCGGCAACAGGTAAGTTCACTTTTGTTAACGATGAAAGATTAGCAAATGAAGGGGCGTTTGGCGTAAAACCTGCAACCTTGGATGCTCTTGGAAATGTGGTAACTCCGGGGCAGCGTTTTCGTGCTGAACTGGGGGCGTACATAAAAGTGCGTTATAAGAAGGAAATTATGAAAAATATTTTGATGCAAACTCGACTTGAGTTGTTTTCGAATTACCTGGAAAAACCGCAGAATATTGACGTAAATGCAGAAGTAATGTTCAACTTTAAGATTAATAGCTGGTTCTCGGCTTCCCTTCAGTTGAATCTTATTTATGATGATGATATGCGTATAGAGGTACAGGATGCTGCCGGAAACACTTATATGGCACCACGTACTCAGTTTAAGCAGGTTTTGGGAATCGGAATTCAGTACCGATTAGCCAACTTCGAAGAGGAAAAAAAGAAATAAGAGGAGATAAACGGAATAAAAAGGAAGGGTAGGAATTTAATCCTACCCTTCCTTTTTGATAATATTGAGACCTATCCCCAAAGAGATTCAAGTGTATAGCCGTTTCCCTCTTTTATCCAGAAAGAGCCGTCTATAAAGCGGTATTTTCTATCTAATTGATTCAGTTGATGCATCTCATCATCGGATAATACAATCTCAGAAGCTTTTAGATTTTCTTTCATTCGTGATGGTGTCACAGTTTTGGGTATAACAATAGTTCCTCGATTAATTGCCCATGCAATAAGAATTTGCGCTGGTGTACAGGCATGAGTGGAAGCAATCTGTCGTACGGTACTATCAGAAAACAGGTCCGGAGCGTCTTCAATATTTCGGTCTCTGGAGCCTAGTGGAGAGTATGCTGTGAATAAAATCTCGTGTCTTTGGCAAAAATCAAATAAGTCGTTTTGGTTAAAGTAAGGATGAGATTCAACCTGATTCATTTCCGGTTTTTTTCTGGAGTTGTTAATCAGAAATTGCAATTTGTTGGAGCTAAAATTAGAAACCCCAATGTGTTTTGTTAATCCAATATCTTGCACTTTAAGCATTCCTTCCCATGTTTCAATAAGCGGAACTTCACTTAAAGGAAGGAATCCTGATGCATCTTTGGGATGTATAACTTCTCTTTTATGGGCAACCGGCCAATGAATTAAATACAGATCAAGATAATCGAGTTGTAAATCTTCCAGCGTTTTTCGTAGTGCAGGTTCAACATCATCAAAGTGATGCATGTTGTTCCAGAGTTTTGACGTAATGAAAAGATCATCGCGTTGAACAATGCCGGCCTTAAAAAGTTCGCTAAATGCTTCACCGATTTCCTTTTCATTTCCATAGATAGCAGCACAATCTATATGACGGATTCCTGCTTTTACCGCTTCAATAACAGCTTGTTTTACTTCTCCCGGTGCAGATTTCCAGGTTCCCAGACCTAGAACGGGAATAGAGTCACCGTTTGCAAAATTTAGTGTTTTCATTTCAAAAAAGTAATTAAATTTTCTGATACATAAAAGACTGTTCGGAAAGTTTCTTTACCTGGGTTTCAATTTCTGTAATTAGATGTAGCTGATTACTAAGGAATATGGATCCGAACATACCGTATTGCAGAGTGACTACAATGGTTTTTGGATCTGCCTGGGCGATAGAATAAACAAAAAATCCCGCATCATTTTTGAGTTCTTTTTTCAGGTTTTCGTCTGCTTCCACTAATTGGACTTCGCTATCAAAAGTGATGTAAATGTTATCCTTAACCCGGTATCCAAAAGGTAGAAAGATGTCATTATTTCTCTCGTCAGACGAAATTTCAAAGCTAAATCCGGTAAGTGCTTTGCCTATATTGAACTGACTAATACCTTCACTTACTTTTTCTTGTAATCCTGTAGCAGTTCCTTTCCATGAAAAACTGCATTTACTTTCTTGTTCTGTAATATCAAATTGAAAAGAGCTATCTTGTATTTCAGCTTCTGTTAACATTTCATCTATGTCAAATGGATAGTTTCCGTCAGATAGTGGTTTCCGAAATTCCTGTGCAAAAACTCCTGACCAGTTATCCTGACGACGAAAAGAAATATTGTCATCCTGAATGGTTATCATCTTTCGTGAGTTCCAGTTGTTTTTTCTGAAATCATTTAGAGGAATGTCCATGAATTTAATGTCGGTGGCATCTTTTTTCTTGTAAGAATGATAAAATAGAACAGCATTGTTAAATTCAAATTCGTACGGAATTTCATTTACCTTGAAACTACGGTCTCTACCCGGTAGGAAAAAATAATAAGGAGTTTCTTCTTCCATTAGAATAAAGAACGGAGTCTCAAGATGATTCGGGATGAAATAATTTTCGGCAATCGGTCCATCAAATTTATTTCTTGTGTATCCTAGAATATAGTCTGATTTTAACAATTTTAAATACCTGGACCAATAGTCGTACAGAAGAGAGTAAGCAATTACTTTGTCACTAAAACAATCATTAGGATTTCTGTTGTTCAGTTTGGAAGAAGATACAGATTCCCATGTAAAAGCTGTGTCGATAAAATCATTGAATCGTATCAGATTATTTAAGGGGGTATCCTCTTTTTTCAAGACTCCATTTGCCAAAAGCATTTTCATATTGGCCAGATTAAATTCATCGAAAGCTACAGACTCAGAAAACCTGAAATAGAAATAATCGTAAGTCAAGGACGATCCTTTTTCCCATAAGTAACAATTAAGATGTTCCATTTTTCGGGAAAGAGAACTGTAATCGTCAGATCCTAATCCGGGGAGATCCGTTTTGGTCCAGCGATATACTTTCATCAAATCACGCTCTGAAACATCACATGGAGTATCTCCGTTTTCCAGAAATGCATTTACCTGAAAACGGCTGGCATTACGTATTTCTATTGTAGAGATCAATGATGGGTATTTTTGAGCAAAGTACACTTCCTGAGAAATCTCAATTCTATTAAATGAAAAACTATAATAAAGATCAACGACATCTCCTGCTTCTAAATTGGGAACTACAATTTTATATCCATTCACAGTGTAGTATCCATTTCCTTCCTGATGACGGGTTGTAATAATATCATTTTCTTGTAAATTGATTATTCGTCCGTCAGGTTTTATAGTTCGAACTTCAATTCTGTCAAGGTTTTCGTTATTTACTTCGTTGATAAAGATTTTACTGTACTCTTCAGCTCCCTCCTTGTTTTGTATAATGGCCCGACGAAATAAAAGTCTTCGGAAGTCAGCCCCGGTCAGATAATCAAGTGTTGTTCTGTTCTCCAGAATAATGACAGGTTCATCAATCAGGTGGTCAGGAATGTCCTGTTTTTGGTAGTCGGGGAAGACATTGTTGTTCTGAGCTTGAAAAGATGAATAAACTACGAGCGTAATAATAAATAATAACTTTTTCATAGGGTGTTATTGTTCTGATTTAGTAATAATAAATCGTTTATAGTAAGTGTCAAATTGTTTCTGGAGTTCTGATTCCTCTGGAAACACAATCCCTGAACTACTCCATTTTAGTGTTTTCTGTTGAGCGATTGAGGAGAAAGCTGTTTGTTCATCACTTTCATACTCCCACAAGGTGGGTATTGAATCCTGTTCTTTCTCCAAAGAAGGAACACGCAAAGAAATGGTGAAGGTTAGTGGAAACAGGTACTGGTTTTCGGAGATAAATAGATCATTGATAGCCTGAAAATTTCCAAATAAAGGGTGCTTAATAATTAGATCTTTTGAAGTCCTGATTTTTTGATTTTCAGTAATTAATTCAGTGAAGGAAATGACCGTAGAATCTTTTGGGAATGATAGTGTGAGATCAGACTCAATCACCTTTTTTAACCAGTACTCTACCAGTTGTTTTTGCTTTTTATAATCAGCAGAATAAAGAATAGTTCTGAAAAAGTCATTCGCCTTTCCTGTAAGGATGGCTTGAAAAGTAGCTCTGGAATAGTCTTCGTTTAAAGACCACGTTAACTCTATACTATTTAAGTTCGCGGGTGTGGAAGGAACTACTGTAAATTCTCCGGAATCTTCATTGAGAATAAAGGCATCAGTATCGATTGTCTGTAGACTGGGGAGACCGAATGTACAATGATCCTCAGTAGGGTCAAGAAAATAGTACTGATTATTGATTACCGCGACCGTTATCATATGGTTAGCCAGAGAGATCGAGGGGAAATCGAATACTTCCTTTTTAGCGTTTGTGCGACTAATTGCATTATAGGCTTCGATACCGTATGATCGTAATAAATTGGTGAGAACATTTGCCATATCTTTACAATCACCTGCCAGTCTCCTCATGGTTACCGGACATGAAAAAGGAATTACAGCTCCAATACCGTCTTCTATGTCAATGTATTTTATTTTTTGTGTTACGAAATCAAGACAGTTTATAGTTGTTTCCTCAGGAGATGTTCCTGTTAAGTTTTTTTCAGGAACCCAGGGGTTTTGAAGATTTAGTTGTTCTATTCTGGTAAAGAACCAGTCATTAAAAAAATCATTGGGAGAATACTCATAGGGGTGGACGATAATAGGGTATTGAATACTGTCAGCCAGGGCATCAATATTCTTCAGAGAAATAAAACTATTTTGTTCCAGAAGTTGTAGAGAACTGTCTCGTTGTGTTAATTTCCAACTGGGGGGGATCTTGATGGCAATTTTATGCTGAAGAGTAGGATAACGATTGTCTTTGGAGATTGAAGAAAAGAAAACAGAACCCGGTTCTTTTCTGGTATAATAGATTTCAAAAGAAGTTTCCGGCGGAATAATAACAGAGACGTATTTAATACCGCTGTAGAATCCATGATGAATGTCAGAGATGGTAAGATTCTCAGGTTTGATTTTCTTTTTCCCTATTCGCCCTGTAATACTCGTGTAGTCGTCTCCTTTTACAACAAACTCATATTTTGTGTCAGTAGTATTGGAAACGTTTTTCCCCAGAATCGTATGGTGAACAAAATAGACGTCTTCATTGATGATTTCATGGTTAACAGAGTCTGAAAGTATGAGAATCTGTGTATAACCTGTTTGAATACAAAATACGGAGAGAAAGGAAAATAGGAATAGTCGCATTTTTTTGATTTAAAGCCGCAAAAGTAATGTCTTCCCTGAAAAAATCAAAAACAAGAGCCTTGTGAAGGGATATTAATAAGTAGAAAAGCTCCCGCATAGTAGAGAAACGGGCAGCGGGAGCTTTTGTGAATTTAGTTGTTTGCCCAGTCGATTTTTCGTGAGAAATACATGACGAGTGCCAGTATGATGAATAAACCTATACTTCCTGCAAGAAGGGCGTAATTTTCCATTTGGATAATGATAAATATGAAGGTGTAAATACAAGTAAGTGAACTGCCGACAAAGAGCGCAAATTTTTTGACTTTTAATACCGTAATCGAGTAAAGTGAAATCATAGTGATGATTCCGGTTGCTGCGATGAGGTACGCAAAATTGAAACTACTGTGTTCTGAAATGGAGAGTAGTAAGGTGTAAAACAACACCAAAGCTATACCGATCATTACATACTGAACGATGTGTACGTGTATTTTGTTGATAGCCTGTATCATAAAGAAGACCAGAAAAGTTAAGCTGATTACCATTAATCCATACTTGGCAGTGCGTTCATTTTGTTGGTATTCATCATTGGGGATAATAAAATCAACACCAAATGAATACTCCATGAGGTCCGGTAAATTTTCGAAGAAGCTTTGACCAAACGGACGGTTGAGATTTAGTATTTTCCAGTCTGCGGAAAATCCCGATTCACTGATTTCCTTGGTTTCATCGTTGGGGAGAAACTCTCCGGTAAAACTAGGAGAGTGCCAATTAGAAGTCAGGTGAACTTCTGTTGTTTTTCCTATTGGGACAAGTCGGATGCTTTTGCTTCCATTGTACTGAATGGAGAAAGAAAAGTCCTTGGGCTTTTTTGAAGAAAACAGCGATGAATCCAGATAACCGGAGGAAAGAGTTTGCATATTCCCATAATCATCACCACTGTATTGTGATTCAAGTGTGTATGATTTCCCGTTCAGGTTAATTTGTACTTCTTTGGTTATGTTTTTGAGGTTAGTGGTGCGGATTAGGAGGGTTGCTTTTTCCCACTCAATAGCATTGTCCTGTGTATTGATATCCGAGAAATCAGGGTGCAGGTAGTTCCCATTACAGGTAACACCACCGGAATAGACAATGCTTTGGTAATTGCCTCTTTTTAATGATTTGGTATTTATATCAATTGAATTAGATAGTGTTTCAGGAAAAAAGTAGGCATATTTTGTAGTGGAGTTGCGCTGCTTTGTTGTTTCATTGTTTTGGTCAACAATAATGGTTTCCGAATATACTTTGTAAGGAACTTTTAAGATTGGTCCGTAGATAATAACTTCTTCCCCCCATTTATCGTTGACTTCAGCGATAACTTCTTGTTGTCTGTGCTTCCGTTCACTAATTAATTGCCTGACAAATTCAAGTGGGATTAATAACAGGAGGGTTAAAATACCAACTAGTATAAAGCGGGCTGTTGCAGTATTCAGAAAGCTGAATAGACTCTTTTCTTGTTTTTCCATATTTGTTTATTTTATTTTTTTAAAAGAACTTTGTTTTTCAAAGTGAAAAGTCAAAAAAATTATTCGTTCTGTAAAAGTTGCTCCAGAGCCTCAATATGCTCTCTGAATGCTTTTTTTCCGGATGGGGTAGACTTATATCTGGTATTAGGCTTTTTTCCGATAAATTGTTTTTCTACTGATATATAGTTTTCTTTTTCGAGTGCTTTAATATGACTGGCGAGGTTCCCGTCCGTAACACCTAAAAGTTCTTTAAGACTATTGAAGTCAATGCTTTCGTTTACAGAAAGTACAGACATGATAGCAAGGCGAACCCGGTGATCAAAAGCTTTATTTATATTTTCTAATATGTTCTTCACGCGGGTTGGTTTCGATCGTATTTGAAATACATAATGGTACCATACAAAATATGTGAAAAGCCGAATCCGACAGCCCAAAAGTATAAAGAATTACCCGGAAATTCAGTGGCAAGTAAGCCAAGTATGATTTCTGTAATACCTAAATATCTGAGATCGCGCAAAGTATATTTACTCGCATTGACACAGGCCATGCCATAGAAAATTAACATAACCGGTGCGATTAATCCGTAGTATTGATGCTTGAGAAGAAGAAGAATGAACAAACCGCCTGTTGCCAGAGGAATTAGAAAGTTAATAAGCATTCGTTTTGAACTTTCTCCCCATATCTGATCTCCATGACGTTTCGCTTTTGCCTTACTCAGTAGAACGGCTGTTAAGACAGAAGCCAGTAAAACACCAGAGGTAGTGAGTAGAATAAATGTAAATGTTCTGCTTTCCAGAGTAATGACAGGATAAGGATGTGCGTGTATAAGGTAATATACAATAACAGCTCCTATGATGGCATAAATACCGGCGAGAATTCCTGATAAGCCACTAAGAGAGAGAAATTGAGAAGAACGATTCATCAACTGTTTGATGTCTTTCAGGTCGTTCAGATATTTTTCTTTAGTCATATTGAAAAGTTCTTTGAAATTCAAAGTTATTGCATTTTCACGAATAAACAATACATGAGCAAAAAATTAAGAGAATTTAACATCAGCTCAAGTGAATCCGAACCTTTTTTTTATTCCTTCGTAAAGGACGAAAAAGGAAAAATAATGTCAATAACACTCATACTTGTAAGTATTACTTCTGTACTATCTGTTTACGCATTTTCTAACCCTGAACAGAAGTATAAACTGATGTTTATTCCGTTTAATATCAAGCACAGAAAGAACCAGGGATATCGCTTTTTTTCTCATTTGTTCATTCATGCCGACTGGATGCACCTTATTTTTAACATGTACGTGCTCTACATTTTCGGAGAGTTGGTAGAGTCTGTTTTTATGAATCTTGACGGTGCGGTTAACGGACATCTAAACTATCTGTTGTTATACTTCGGAGGAGGCCTTTTTGCTACGCTTATTCCGTTCGGGAGACACAAAGACAATCCTAACTACTTATCCTTAGGAGCTTCAGGGGCGGTTTCTTCGTTAGTTTTTGCTTCTATCATTCTTGCGCCAAATATTGAAATCGGACTTATTTTTCTACCAAAGATACCCGGTTATTTATTTGGAATTTTGTATATTGCTTTCGAATATTACATGGACAAACGTGGTAATTCAGGAATTGCTCATGACGCACACATAGGAGGAGCAATTTTTGGGATCGTTTTTGTAATAGCCACTAAATTCAACCAATTTCAAGCCTTCATCAATTACATTGTGAACTAAAACGAAACTGCTATGACTTGTCTGGTCAATAATAATGGTGAGATAATTGAAGGTAAGGCACACGCTGTTGAAAGTTCGAGCAGGGCATTTTTATACGGAGACGGACTCTTTGAGTCGGTTAAAGTAATTAATGGAAAGCCGATCAATATTGAGAATCATTTTGCAAGGTTAAAAGCAGGTGCTGAATTGCTGAAGTTACGTCTTCCGAATTATTTTTCTGCCGAATTTTTTAGAGAAAAAACGCAGGAGTTAATTGATAAATCCGGTATAAAAGCTGGTGGAAGAGTTCGGATTTCTATTGACAGGACTTCCGGTGGAGCCTATCGCCCCGTTTCCAATGAGGCTTGTTATCTGATTGAAGTGGAAGACCGCCCTTCTAATTGTTTTGAATTGAATGCAAAAGGTCTGGAAGTTGATTTGTATATCAATATGCGAAAGCAGGTATGTAAATTATCGAATTACAAGACAAAGAACGGGTTGTTGTATATCATGGCTTCTCTGGAGGCAGAAGAAAGACAACTGGATGATGTGTTGCTGACGAATGAAAAGGGGATAATTATTGAGGCTACCTCTTCGAACTTATTTGTTGTAAGTAATGGGGTATTATATACACCGGGACTGGAGGATGGTTGTCTAGCAGGAACAATGCGAATGCAGATTATAAATCTTGCTCTGGAGAATCAGATGAAGGTATACGAGTGTAGTATCATGCCGCAGAATCTTTTAGTTGCGGATGAGGTGTTTTTGACCAATGCTGTAAGAGGGGTGATGTGGGTTGGAGGCTACAGAACCAAACGTTACATGAACAATGTTTCAAGAAAATTTGTTGATTTATTGAACGCGGAGTATTGTATTTGAGAACTCTTTTCTATTTTTGCACCCGGAAAAACAGGTGCAGTAAAACTTGGGTAAACAGGGATTTGAAAGAAAAAATAAAAATATCTAACTCCTTGTTTGGATAAGAGAGAAAAAAGTATTTACTTTGCACCCCAATTTTGAATAAAGGTAAATCGTTATACAATGTCACGAGTTTGTCAATTAACAGGAAAAAAGGTAATGGTCGGGAACAATGTTTCTCACTCTAACCGTAAAACGAAGCGTAAGTTCTATCCGAACTTGGTAGTTAAGAAATTTTATATCCCAGAGGAGGATAAGTACGTTACCTTGAAAATTTCTACTTCCGCTTTGAGAACAATCAACAAGAAAGGAATTTCTGCTTGTTTGAAGGAAGCAAGAGAAAAAGGGTTAATGAAGTAATAAACTATCGAGTCGGGAGATTCAATAAAAGCTTAAAAGATGGCAAAGAAAGGTAAAGGCAACAGAGTTCAGGTGATTCTTGAGTGTACAGAACACAAAGAAAGTGGTATGCCGGGAACTTCACGTTATATTACGACTAAGAACAGAAAAAATACGCCGGACAGAATGGAGATTAAGAAATTTAATCCTGTTCTAAAGCGTTATACAGTACATAAAGAAATTAAATAATAAAGCGTTATGGCTAAGAAGGTAGTAGCATCGTTGCAATCAGGTGGAGGAAAGGAACACACCAAGGTTATCAAGATGGTGAAAACGGAGAAAGGGTCTTACTCTTTCAAAGAAGAAATCGTACACAACGATAAGGTTAAGGAGTGGTTTGATAAGAACTAATTCTCCCGACAAACTCGATAAAATATGTAACTTGAGCTTCCTTTCTTGAAGGGAAGCTTTTTTACTATAACGGTATGGGATTTTTTGGATTATTCTCGAAAGATAAAAAAGAGACGCTAAACAAAGGATTGGAAAAAACGAAACAAAGTTTCTTTTCCAAACTTTCGCGTTCTATTGTTGGAAAGTCAAAAGTTGATGACGAGGTTTTGGATAACCTTGAAGAAATTTTGATTACTTCTGATGTTGGAGTAGAAACTACTCTGAAGATAATTGGACGCATTGAAGAGCGCGTAGCGCGGGATAAGTTTGTTTCTACAGATGAATTAAATTTGATTCTGAGAGACGAGATCGCGGACTTACTGGAGGAGAATAATTCGGATTCAGTAAACGACTTTACGGTTCCGGATAAAGGAGAAGATCCCTACGTAATAATGGTGGTGGGAGTGAATGGTGTCGGAAAAACGACAACGATCGGAAAACTTGCCAATCAGTTTAAAAAGAAAGACATCAAAGTTGTTCTAGGAGCAGCAGATACATTCCGTGCAGCGGCTGTAGATCAATTGATTATTTGGTCAGAGCGCGTAGGCGTACCTATTGTACAACAAGGAATGGGAGCCGACCCTGCTTCTGTTGCATTTGATACACTACAGTCGGCAAAAGCACAGAACGCGGATGTGGCGATTATAGACACTGCAGGACGATTACATAATAAAGTTAATCTTATGAACGAGTTGAGTAAGATTAAACGTGTGATGGCGAAAGTAGTACCGGGAGCACCCCATGAAATTTTATTGGTTCTGGACGGTTCGACAGGTCAGAATGCTTACGAACAGGCAAAACAGTTTGCGCTGGCCACGGATATCAATGCCCTGGCAATTACCAAACTGGATGGTACAGCAAAAGGTGGGGTTGTAATAGGAATTTCCGATCAAATGAAAATTCCGGTGAAATATATCGGAGTTGGAGAGGGAATTGAAGATCTACAGGTATTTAATCGTCAGGAGTTTGTTGATTCATTATTTAATTGATGAAGCAGTTAATTCTAGTGATAGTCTCTTTACTTGTCGTGACAAGTACTTTTTCTCAGAAAACCGACTGCGAGAAAATCAGGACAGGTATATTTTATGCAAATACAGGTTCTAAAAAAGGGCTTCCATCAATTTCCGTAGAGCGAACAGAAACTACGCAAAAGGAAATTATCGAAGGAGAGGAAGCAGTTCTATACGATCTGAAATGGATCGATTCATGTAAATTTGTGTTGGAGCATACGGAAGGAGAGGATAAAATCCGGATTGTTGTAACCATTACAAAAATTCGTAAGAAGTATTATGAGTATACAGCTACCCGTTTAGGGTTTCCTTTAGTAACGGGTAGAATGTATTTGGAGAAACGTTGACAGGAGATAGATGAAAACAAAGACATTAAAAAAGAATAAAGTAAACGTCGTAACACTTGGGTGTTCGAAAAATTTGTTTGATTCTGAAGTAATGATGGCTCAATTGAAAGCAAATAAGTTTGATGTTGAGCACGAAGCGAAGAAAGATGATTCTGAAATAGTAATTATCAATACCTGTGGTTTTATTGATAACGCCAAGCAGGAATCGATTGATACCATATTACGTTATGTAGATGCTAAAAAAGAAGGTGCTGTAGATAAAGTATACGTCACAGGGTGTCTTTCTCAGCGCTATAAAGATGAACTAGAGGTAGAGATACCTGAAGTTGATGCTTATTTCGGAACAAGAGATCTCCCGCGTCTTTTAAAGACATTAAAAGCAGATTATAAGCACGAGTTGGTAGGTGAACGATTACTTACGACCCCTTCACATTATGCATATTTTAAAATTGCAGAAGGATGTGATCGTCCTTGTTCATTCTGTGCTATTCCGCTTATGAGAGGGAAACATCAGTCTACACCGATTGAGGAGTTGGTGACGCGTGCGGAAGGACTGGCGGCTCAGGGTGTGAAAGAGTTGATGTTGATAGCTCAGGATTTAACGTATTACGGGTTAGATCTGTATAAGAAACGAAATCTGGCGGAGCTGTTGGGAAAACTGGCCGATGTAAATGGTATAGACTGGATACGATTACACTATGCTTTCCCTGCTGGTTTCCCTATGGATATTCTGGATGTTATGAATGAGCATCCGAATGTCTGTAAATATTTGGATATGCCTTTACAGCACGGATCAACAAGAATGTTGAAAGCGATGCGTAGAGGAATTACACGTGAAAAGACTGAAGATCTGGTTGCGGCTATTCGGGATAAAGTTCCCGGAATAGCACTACGTACAACATTGATCTCAGGTTATCCGGGGGAAACAGAGGCAGATTTTCAGGAAATGTATGATTGGGTAGAAAGAACACGTTTTGACCGTTTGGGAATTTTTACTTACTCACATGAAGAAAATACACATGCTTATAATTTTGAGGATGATGTTCCCGAAGAGGTGAAAAAGGAGCGAGCAGATCTTATTATGGAGTTGCAATCGGGTATTTCCTACGAGTTAAATCAGGATAAGATTGGAAAAACATTCAAAGTTCTGTTTGACAGAGTTGAAGGAGATTACTTTATCGGAAGAACGGAATTTGATTCTCCGGAGGTTGACAATGAAGTACTGGTGAAAAAGACTGCGGACACATTTGTTCGGTTGGGTGATTTTGCCAATGTAGAAATTTCTTCAGCGGATCATTACGATCTGTACGGAAAGATTGTAGAATAGGTTGTAAGACGATTTCATAGACGAGTTTCTGGGACTGATTTTTGTCAGCGTTTCGAATTTTAAAAGTGAATTAGTCGTTCTTTAAGCGATTAACGACTAATTTTGTCTCAAAAATAATCGAAATGATTCATACAGATATTATCATTATAGGAGCCGGTCCGGTAGGTCTTTTTACCGTATTTGAAGCCGGATTGTTAAAATTAAGATGTCACCTTATTGATTCCTTACCACAACCGGGAGGACAGTGCTCGGAAATTTACCCGAAAAAACCAATCTATGATATTCCCGGATTTCCTTCTGTTCTTGCGGGAGATCTTATTGATAACCTGATGGAGCAGGCAGCTCCATTTAAGCCCGGATTTACGCTGGGCGAGGCTGCTGTTACAATTGATGAGATTTCAGAGGATGGAAAGCAGTTTTTTATTGTTACAACGGATAAAGGAACAGAACACAAAGCTCCAATCGTTATGATTGCAGGTGGATTGGGTGTGTTTGAACCAAGAAAACCACCGATTTCAAATATTACTGATTTCGAAGACAGAGGAGTCGAGTATATCATTAAGGATCCTGAATTCTACAGAGGAAAAAAATGTGTAATTGCAGGAGGTGGTGACTCAGCATTGGACTGGTCAATTTTCCTTACAGACAAAAAAATTGCTTCGGAAGTTACTTTGGTTCATCGTCGTTCCTCATTCCGCGGACACCTGGATTCGGTTCAAAAAGTAATGGACCTGGCAGATGCAGGTAAAATTAAATTAGTTACGGAAGCAGAAGTAGTCGGACTTGAAGGAAATGGAAAATTGGATCATGTTGTCATAAAACATGATAAAGAAGGAGAAATCAAAAAGGAGACAGATCATTTTATTCCCTTGTTTGGATTAAAGCCAGCTTTAGGACCTATTGCAGACTGGGGGCTGGAAATTGAGAAAAATGCGATTAGAGTGGATACAAGTGATTATTCAACGAATCGTCCGGGGATTTACGCAATAGGAGATGTAAATCACTACGAAGGGAAGTTAAAACTGATTCTTTGTGGTTTCCATGAAGGGACATTAGCTGTACAGTCCGCCTTTGCACGCATTCACCCGGATAAGAAGAATGTGTTGAAATATACGACCGTTAATGGCGTAAATGGTTTTTAGAAACTTTTAGTAAAAATGATATAGGAAAAAGCGTCTTGTTTCAGGGCGCTTTTTCTATTCGCACTCCGGTTTCTGACAGTAAATCATAGAACTCAGCAAAGGATTTATTGACGGATTCTGCCTCTGAAATGGTAACAGGAGATGAAGCGGAAAGAGCCAGAACAGACAAAGCCATTGCAATACGATGGTCGTTATGAGCAGAGACAGTCCCTCCTGAAGCGATCCCTGGATAAATAAGCATAGTGTCATTTTCATGATCTGTATCGATGCGAATTCCCAGTTTTCCCATTTCAATCTGTAAAGCAGTAGCTCTGTCACTTTCTTTTGAAGCCAGTCTTCCCAGTCCTTTTATTTTACAAACAGAGTCGGCAGAAGCTGCTAAAACAGCTAATGGAGGAAATAAGTCAGGGCAATGAGTTGCATCAAATTCAAATCCTTTGTTGTTCCCTTTTTCAATGGAGATTAAATTTTCGTTGATTGTAACCGTGGCTCCGAAATCCCGGATTACCGATAAAATAGCTTTATCAGCTTGTTTAGACTCTTTAGAAAGATTCGATAGCGTTACTTTTCCCTTTAGGGCAGCTGCAACGATAAAAAAAGAAGCACTACTCCAATCTCCCTCTATTTTAACGGTAGTAGGGGAGAGTTGAGCAGGAGATGTAAAAAATAGCGTATCATCCTGAAAAGGAATAGTAATACCAAACTGTCGGAGCGTAGCAATACTTAAATCTATATAAGGACGACTGGTAACATTTTCTAATTGTAAAGTACATTCACGCAATAAAGGTGAGGTAGCGTACGCATACAGGAGTCCTGTGATATACTGAGAACTTTGGCTACCATCTAACTGATAACTTTTGGGTTGAAGTGGTCCTTTGATATGAAGGGGAAGTTTTTTGTTGTTTGAAGTTACCTGTACCCCAAGGTGAGGAAGAACCGTATCAAAAAAATTCATTGGACGTGTAAGCAAGCTTCCTTTTCCTGTAATAATAATGTCTGCGTGAAAGTTTGCCAGCATTGGTGTAAGCATTCGGGTAGCCAATCCCGACTCTCCCGTTGAGATTTCCAGAGGGCGCGTTAGTGACGAAATGTCACGGATTCCCTCTATGCTCGTAACTTCTCCATATTGATCCACCCGGTAAGCTAATTTATCAGCTATTTTGAGTAATACTTGTTCGTCATCGGACTGTCCTATACCAGTGATTTCCGTTTTATTCGGGTTGAACAGAGCAAGAGCAAGTACACGTTGGGCATGACTCTTGGAGGATGGGATACTACATTCGGCATTTATTCCTCTTACAGGATAGACAGTTACTTTCATGTCGTTTGTATTTGTAACAAATGTAATCATTCGTTGTGGCTTCGGATAGCTTACTTTACAGTTTTGAATGAAAGAATCAGAAGAACAGCTGTCAGGAACTTTCCTTACATTTACACTATGTTTAATTTACCTACATACCGGGATGATGAAGTTAAGTATGCAAAACGACAGGAGCGTGTATTTCTCTTATTGTCCGGAATCTTTTTAGGTTCTCTTGTGATGTTGAACATCCTGGGCACCTCTCGGTTTATTAATTTATCGGATTGGTTAGGATTGACAGGGAGTGAATTACAGTTTGTCATTGCTGTAGGAGTTTTGCCTTACCCCATTACCTTTCTTTGTACCGACTTCATTTCTGAATTGTACGGTAGGAAACGCGCAAATTTTGTTGTTTGGATTGGATTTGTACTAAACTTATGGGTATTGGCTATTCTCTGGATAGGGGGAGAGTTAAATCCTCCACAAGGTTTACAGGAATCCGGATTGATGGGATTAACAGAGGAGCATCAAATTCCTGCGGAATATTCCTTTTACTATATCCGACATCTGGCTTTTGGTGCTACAGCCGCTTCTATGATAGCTTACCTTACAGCTCAGTTTATCGATGTTCACGTTTTTCACTGGTTGAAAAAAAGAACACAGGGAAAGAAAATGTGGTTGCGAAATAATGTCTCGACACTAACAAGTCAGCTGGTTGACTCGGTGGCTGTTATTTTGATTACATACTGGTTTACTCCGGCATTGCCGATAGATACAGAAAGCGCGATTATCCCACAGTTGGTGATGCTGATTTTGAGTGGCTATTTGTTTAAGTTTATCGTAGCTTTACTTGATACGATTCCTTTCTATATCGGAACGAAATACCTGAAAAAATATCTGGGTGTTACTGAGGTGATTGACTGAGTAACAAAACGGCAATATAAGCAATATACGACCCCAGTAATAATAACCCTTTAAAACGTGTGATCTTTTTCCCAATAACTAACATAGGTAATAAAGCCAAAGCAATTGCCAACATCCAGATCATGTCAATATTCAAAGTGTTTTCAGTTACATCAATGGGTTTAACAATTGCTGTAATGCCTATAACAGCCATAATATTGAATATATTGGATCCTATCAGGTTTCCGATCGAAATATCGGTCTCTTTCCGGTAAGCAGCTACAGCCGAGGTAACCAGTTCAGGCACGGAAGTTCCGAAAGCAATGATTGTGATTCCGATGATGCGTTCTTCCATTCCCCAGTCCAGTGCTATTTCAACAGCACCTTTTAATAACCATTCGGCACCAAAGTAAAGTCCTACAAGACCTATTGCCAGAAACAAGATTGCCTGAATAAATTGACGCGAAGTGGGAATGACTACAGCTTCGTCTTCTTCCATTAAGCGCGCAGTGTGCTTTCTGGAATTACGAATCAGAAAAGTAATGAAAGCGAGCAAAAGAACGAAAAGAATAATTCCTTCGTAGCGCTCAATCAATCCGCCGGTTTCAGTACTTCCTGTACCGGTCATGGCAAATACGTAGAACAAGACTGATGCAAAGAGCATCATGGGCCAGTCAATGATTTTCGAATTCCGGTCTACTGGTAAGGGAAAGATTAAAACTGTTATACCGAGAACCAATGCGATGTTAGCAATATTGGAACCGATAACATTACCCAATGCTATCTCTGAGTTACCATACAGAGCGGCTTTTATACTCACAATTAATTCGGGAGCTGAAGTTCCGAAAGAAACGACAGTCATTCCAATTACAAGTGAAGATAGCTTCAGTTTTTGAGCAATTCCAACAGCTCCACGAACCAGAAATTCACCTCCAATTATTAATGTGGCGAGTCCCAGAATCAGTACTAAATAACTCATTGATTTTCCTTGTTTTTATCAGAGAGATCTTCCTTTTCTTTTAAGGAAGAAGGATTATTTGTTTGGTCAGTTTTTGCTGAATCTTCAATATCACGTACAGTAGAGTTTACTCCCTGCTCAATCGGTTTTACAGCATTGTTAATTTCCGTATTGATCTTATTGATCGTTTCCTGTTGACGGTGTTCAAAAGTACGAATCGTCTCGTCGAGTTCCCTTCCGATAGAAGCGTCTTTTTTTATCTGATCTGTGGTTTGTCTGATCTCGTTCCGGATTTCGTTAGAAGCATGTTGAATTTCACGCATTCCTTTACCTAACGTACGTGCTATTCCCGGAATGCTTTTAGCTCCGAAAAACATAAGAATGAAAAGGAGAATAACAATAATCTCCATTCCTCCGATACTATTTAAAAACAGTAATGTCATTCGTATTCCTTTTGCGACATCAAAGTTACAAAAAAGCCTTTTCCAATTAGGAAAAGGCTTTAAGTTATTTTACAACAGATGTGAGAAATTATTTCTCTTCACCTTTTTTGTTTTTCATTAAGTCAACAATAACCGGTGTCGCAATACAAACTGAAGAGTAAGTACCAACTATAACCCCGATCATAAGCGCAAAGATAAATCCTCTGATGGCATCTCCTCCCAAAATAAAGATCGTAAGTAACACAACGAATGTAGACATCGAAGTATTAATTGTACGACTTAACGTAGAGTTCAATGCATCATTGATATTTTCCTCCATTCCTTTGCGTTTGTGAAGTCCCAGAACTTCCCGTATTCTGTCGAATACAACCACGGTATCGTTAATCGAGTAACCAACAACGGTAAGGATCGCAGCAATGAATGCCTGATCAATGTCCATATTAAATGGCATCAGACCATGAAGAAGAGCAAACGCACCCAGTACGATAATAACATCGTGTGTCATTGCTATAAGTGCTCCCAAACCATATTGCCATTTTCCGAATCGGAAAAGGATATATAGGAAGATCACAAGCAGTGATAGAGTAATGGACAGGTAAGAAGACTGCTTTAACTCATCTGAAATAACAGCGGAAACACTTCTACTTTGGATTATTTCAAAGTTACCCATATCTCCTTCTGCTTTCTGTAAACCTGCTTTCAATTTTGCATCAACAATAGTGTCGGCATTTACAACTCCCTGAAGGTAGTTTGTCTGAATTTCAACCTGGTTTTTACTTTCTTTTGTTTTTACAACAACATCAGCTACTTTACCATCTTCAGCTATCATTACTGATTTCAGACTGGAAGTAATAGCTTCTGGATTTGCAGCGTTTTCAAATTTCACTTCAAAAGAACGCCCTCCGGTAAATTCAACACCAAATTTCAAACCTCTTGTGGCAAGTGCACCAATTGCTACAACTACAAGTATTCCTGAAATTGCATAGTACATTTTACGTTTGCTAACAAACGAGAAATTCAGATTTTTAAAGGCATTTTTTGTTATTGGTGTAGAGAAAGATATATTTCTCTTACTCTCGTTAAAGTTTTCAAAAATTAAACGAGAAATTACAACGGCAGCAAATACAGATGAGAAGATACCGATGATCAATGTTGTAGCGAAACTTTCAATAGGTCCTGAACCAAATATTTTAAGGATGATTGCAGTAAGAAGTGTCGTAAGGTTGGCATCAAGAATTGATGAAAGAGCTTTGGCAAAACCATCTTTAATGGCAAGCTTCTGACCTTTTCCAGCGGCAATTTCTTCCCGGATACGTTCATAAATAAGTACATTGGCATCGACGGCCATACCTATCGTCAGTACGATACCGGCAATACCGGCAAGTGTAAGTACAGCGCTGAAAGACGCTAAAGATCCCAAAATGAATAAAATATTAGCAAGCAATGAGATATTTGCAATTACTCCGGCCTGACCGTAATAGAAGATCATGTAAAGCAATACGATAACCAATGCTATAACAAAAGACATCATACCTGAACTGATATTCTCACTACCTAATGTAGGTCCTACAATTGACTCGTCAATAATGCTACAAGGAGCAGGAAGCGATCCTGCATTCAGAAGTGCTGCAAATTCTTTTGCTTCAGCGACTGTATAGTTACCTGTGATCTGAGCATTTCCATCATTCATAATTGCCTGAACAGTTGGTGAACTTAGTACCATTCCATCCATTACAATTGCCACACTTTTACCTAAGTTACGAGAAGTTAATTCAGCCCACTTAGAAGTTCCCTTGTCTGTCATTGTTACGTGGATAGCAATACGGCTCAACTGGTCATATCCCTGTCTTGCGTTGTCAATATCACTACCTCCTACAGGAGCTTTTCCTGATTCAGGAACACGTATTGCATGAAGCGCATAACCATTCAATTCACCATTTTCGCCGAACTTAGTAGGATTTGAAGCCCACATAAAACGAACATCAAGGAAAGGATATAGTTCACGTACTTCTCTTTCACGAAGAAAACTTCCGATAGTTGCGGTATCTTTTGATAAAGCATAGAAAAGAACATCAAAGTGTCCGGTTGGATTGGTTGAAGCGGGAGCAAGAATATATTTCCCTAAAATGGTTTTAACAGGCGATAATGAATCTGCTTTAAGAGGTTCTGTCGTTTCCGAAGAATCTCCTCCAAGGTTTAAAGATAGGTCTGTAGATTCGTCTACTTTTGTTGAATCCGATGGGTCATCAATAAGTGTTAAAGTTGTAGAATCTGAAGCAGGAGTAGTTTCTCCATCAAGATTCAGCGATAAATCTGTCTCAGTCTCTTTACTTTCTTCTTTTCCATATTTTGCATACAAAACTTCGTCTGCGCGGTTGATAAAATCAGCGAAAGATTTGTTATCGTATGTTTCAAAAAATTCAAGATTTGCTGTAGACTGAAGCTTTTGGCGTACCGTGTTTTTATCTTTTACACCTGGTAATTCGATATAAATTCGATTCGACTGCTCATCTTTTTGGATATTAGGTTGAGCAACACCAAACTGATTAATACGACGGTTCATAATGTTTTCCACACCGGAAAGAGAACCTTTCACACGATCCTTAAGGAAAGTGATTACCTGATCATCAGTTGATTCTTTGTTCAATTCATCACTTGATGAAGAGTAGAAATCACGTACAAGCTTACGGTCGCCGTTCAGTTTTTTATACGACGATACGAAAAGATCTACAAAATCACCCCCATGCGTTTGGTATGTTTTAAGAGCTTCTTCGTAAGGTTTTGCAAACTTACTTCCTCGTGGGTTAACAGCTTCACTCTTTACAAGATCCGGAATGGAAACTTCAAGAGTTACACTCATTCCACCTTTAAGATCAAGTCCAAGGTTAATACTTCTGTTTTTACTTTCATTATAAGTGGCCCCGGTCCAGGTCACTTTCTTGTCACCTTTGTCAATCAGGTACGCGTTGGTATAAAAGTTCAGGATGATGTCTTCCGACTCCTGACCATCTATTGAAACAGTTCTTCCGTTGGGTAGTGTAACAGTTGATTCACCGTTTGTACTTAGCGCATTTCTCAGGGAGTCTAATTGTTCCTGAGCGTATGCATCTGCTTCATTTTCAACTCGGTTCGTGACAAATGTGTACGAAATTTGGTAAACACATACAATTGCGATTACAATTGTTAGAAACCAGAAAAATCCTTTATTACGCATTTTTGTTTGTTATTATGGCCTGCAAATATAGAATTTCAGATGATTAATATCAATAGTTTCGTAAATCTTGTTTATTAACGTTTTATCCGGATGTTATTTTCAGAGGGATATCAATAGCCTGCAGCGCTTGTCTGTAGTGTAATTGGCAGAGGCCCAAGAGGATCGAAGTCAGAAAGTTATTCTTCTCCGTATTCGATTAGTTTCATGTGTATTTCATTACCTTTTCGAACGTCCAGTGTATCAAAGTTCATGATTTCATGATGCTTGTAGAATTTTTGGATTAAACCGACTCCTTTGGCATACGTTTCATGTTTTCTTCTGTGGTCGATTAATGAAAAGAAGTCTTCCTGTTCCACTTTGATTGTAGAAGAGAATTGATAGCCTGATAATGAGGCAGGACTATGAAGATTAGTATAGTAACAATCCAATTCATCGTATGTGTTAAATGCGTTCGCATCCCAGTTTTTATCTTCTGTTGGAGCAAAAACAAGTTTTATTACGCGTTGATTCTCTTCAACAAGTTCTGCCCGGTTGCCTGATATTTTAGCAGTCCATACATCGCTTAATGCCCAGGATGTTGTTGCGTCTGGTCGGGTGTAGCGGAAATATTCTCTCGCAATTTCATTTTGTAAATCTAAGAGTGTATCCCCGATGACAACTTTTAATTGGTATCTGTTTGTGTCATGTTGGATCGTTGCCTGCGCATCATGTCTTACTTCCAATACATCATACACCGTGTAATGTCCTTCCTGTAAAGGAAAATACTCAAAAGCAAGGTCAACAGGTGTGTTGTCTCCTTTTTTGCAGGAAAGAAGTAATAAACACGTGATAACGAGTGATAAGGCGTATCTGTAATTCATAGCCGAAAGTTACGTAATTTTTGAGACAAAATAGATGCTATATTTTTCATTTTCTACGGAATGAAATTTGCAGGTTTAAAAATAAAACGTTGTGTTATCGGGAAATATTTTGTGGAGTTTTAGACTTTTGTGCATCCTGATATAAAATCAAATCTATGATCAGAGCCATCGTATTATCGGTTTTTGTTTTTCTAACGCTTGTTTCGGGGTATGGGCAGGAAGTGTTCTACAAAGTTGTTTTGAGAGATGCTGAGGAGAAAAAACAACCGATCCGAAATGCAGAGCTAACGGTTGAGCAAAAAAATGGATTGGAAAAGCAATTGTTTGTATCAAACAGTAAGGGGGAGGTTATCTTTAGGGGAGAAGATAGAAAGGCTTCAGTGGTTGTTAAACACGTTGCATATGAGCCATTGGATACCGTGTTAGTAAATACTGGATCAAAAGGAGATACGATTACTCATCAGTTGTTTCTGAGTCTAAAGAGTTATGAGTCGACAGATATTATTGTAACGAATCCTTTTAAGCCGGTTCCTGTTTTTGGTTCTGATAGATTGAGTGTTGAGGATTTTGAGTTACTGAGTGATGGAAAGATGGTATTGCTGACCTATGAACGAAAACTCAGGAAAGGAGCAGAAGTATTACTGGTGGATGATGAACAAAAAGTACTTGATGCCAGGAATGCAGGGGATGACGCCAAACAACTGGTTCATGATTTTAGAGGGAATGTACATCTCGTAACATCAGGGAGTGTTTATCATCTGTTTCCGGATGGAGAAACAATTCAGCTGTATAAAATGGAGAAAGCCTATTATGATAAATATGTTCAACCTGTAATTGATACAATGGATAACAGGATCTATTTTTCAAATTACCAGGAAATGTACCCTGCAGTAGATTTTTTCAGTTTTGACAAGTTGGATAGTGTGTACACGAAACTTACTTCCGTAACGGATGAAGTAATGATGGAAATGTATCTTGCAGAATATAAGTATGTGGATGTCCGGACAAAGTTATGGGCGAGAGAAATGGAGCAGGAACTGGGGGTTGATAAAGAAATTATTGTCGGAGCTACTGTTTTTTCCAATAGTATTCTTTACAAAGAAATTTATGCGCCTTTGTTCCTGAAGGAAGACACTATTTATGTATTTGACTATTACAGAGAGTTGATGAAAGTCTATGATTGTGACGGAGAACCGATTGATTCGATTTCTATCTCACATCATATTCAACCCCGTAAAACAGGATGGAAGAACCAGTTGTTGCAGGATCGGTACACGGGGCAGGTGTATGCCGTTTATGAAAAGGCGGGGACTACTACATTGCGTGCTATAGATCTGGCAACGGGAAAGACGGGAGAGGGAATTGTGTTACATTATAAATACGTGGATAAATTGGAGGTATATAATAATTCAGCCTATTATATCTACCGTCCCTTTGAGTCAGCGCAAAAGAAATTTTTGTATCGGGAAAGACTGCCTTTGGAATTCAAATCTGCTAAAACAAATTCAGGGGACTCTATTGTAAGAAATTAAGAAATAGGATTCCTCTTAAAATGCAAATGGGAAGAAAACGAGCGTTTCCTCCCCATCCACTAATCAACCTAACCTAACCACCTAAATCGTAACAATGATAACGCTTTATTTTGAATTAGATATAAAATTGGTTCTTAATTTCGTCTAAATGTGTTTTTCTATCGATGAATTCTGGATAAGAGTTGAGGACCTTCGTGGAATAAAATATCGAGAATCGATAGGCTGGGTAGGAATCCAAGTTTTTCACTGAAAACCTGCCAATATTCACCGTATGAATTTTCGTAAACTCCGGTAGCGATGAAATGATCTAATTCTTTTTGTTGCACTATGCCAGGAATAGTATCTGTTAGTTGCGGTAGCGGAAGTTCCAGCCATTCTATGATTTGCTTATTAATAGTAAGCAGATAATCTGAAAGGTGTGTTTTCTCTTGTAATACGAGTTGTTCTATTTTTGGTCCGTAATGTTCAAAATAAGGTGTGCGCCCGTATGCACTTTTAATCGTTTTCCAGTGAATCGCTTGCCAGGGTGTGGCAGAAGAGAGTAGTACCTCATCAACTCTTGTTTTGTTCCCGAAAGGACGGTTTACAGGAATGGATAGAGTTAATTTTCCATTGGCTCCGTAGAGATCACATCGGTTACGTAATGTTTGCTTAGAAAAGCGTTCGGAAGTACAAAAACAAGGGGAAGTTGCCTTCCCCAGTTTATAATAATATCCGAATGGTCCGAAATAAAGTAAGGGAAATAAATCCCTGCTTTGTTCTTGCATGTTTCCTGTCTTATTGAATGTTTTTGAAAACGCGATCCCAACGTATTCCGTCAAAAAATCCTTTATGACCGTCTTTAGAGAACCATACGAGTGCTGCGCGTCCTACAATGTGGTCTTCCGGTACAAAGCCCCAGATTCTGGAGTCTGCAGAATTATCCCGGTTATCTCCCATCATCCAGTAATAGTCCATCGCAAAGGTATACGAATCAGATTTCTTTCCATCGATGTAAATTCCATCTGCTTTTTCTCCCAAAGTGTGACCTTCGTATGCAGTGATGATACGATTGTAGAGGGCGATATTGGACGCGTTTATGCTAATCGTTTCTCCCTTTTTCGGAATCATGATCGGTCCGAAATTAGATGTCGTAAAGTCAAAGCGAGGATCATGAGGGAAGCAACTTAGTGGTGCCGGAATAATTTCTCCGTTTTGCATAGGAACAACTTCATTGAAAGTTCCTTTAGGATAAACGATTTGCTCAAATACCGTCTCAGGATGACGTTTCTTTAGCTGTTCCAACATCGCTTGCGTGAGCGACATTTTTGTTATACTTCCATCTGCTCCTCTTTCAAAATCGTTGGGAGATTGCTGATGCATCCCGTATTTTCGTTCCATAGAAGCGTTTGAGTTGGCCGGGAAGTTGCTCACGTTGTATTTAAAGACTACATTTTCCGGTACAAATGCTTTCTTATCATTAATATACAAAACTGCATTTTTAATTTCCAGTTTATCTCCGGGAATAGCCACACAGCGTTTGATGTAATTTTCACGTTTGTCGACGGGACGGTAAATCAAACCATATTGACGCTCAAAACCTTCACGTACAATTGATTTGTAGTAAGGGAGTTGTTTCAGATAATCATCAAATGAGAACCGATGACGGTTATCAACCAATGTGTTATAATTTACACTTCCTTTAAGTACATCCTGTAGATATAGCTCCCATGCCTGATTGTATAATAAACCGTGATAGTCATGTCCCATTAAGCCGTCCGGTACTCTTGGGTCAAAAATGGCGGTATCTCCGGATGGGAAGTTGAATACAACCACATCGTTTCTTTCGACGTCAGACCAACCCGGAAGTCGTGTGTAGTTAGAGGTTTCTAAGGTTGAGTATGAACGGGTGTTAACTACCGGAAGTGTATTGTGAACTAACGGAAAGGATAGAGGAGTAACCGGTACTTTGGGACCGTACGGGAGCTTATTTACAAAAAGAAAGTCGCCGATCAAGAGCGTTTTTTCCATAGATCCTGTAGGAATCTGGAACGGTTCAAAAACATAGGTACGTATTCCTGTGGCTGCAATTAACGCAAACAAAATTGCGTCTCCCCATTCTTTGATGAATGTTTTTGTCCCTTTTTTTCTTTTTGAGATACCTCCCAGTACGTAAGCTACTATATGACCGATAATAGGAAGAGAAAGGAATAGTACCAGATGATCTCCCATCTCCCGTTTTTTTACAAGTTCGGAGTTGTTCCAATCCATTTCCGGTAAATAGGTGATGGTGTCATCAGAAGCAATTTTGAATGCATTGATCCATGGAAGAAATATGCCGGAAGCAGTTTCTCCAAGACTGAAGAAACCAAATCGTCTTTGCAGGCTGACATTAAAGATCGCCCACATTGGGATATGAATACCGGGAATAATCATTAAAAGCCCCCACCACCAGGGTTGACCACCTATTTTCGAGGCAATACAATAGTTGTAAAGAGGGATAAACGCTTCCCATGATTTGCGACCTGCTTTAGGGAAGATTTTCCACCACATAGCAGTGACAGGGAAAAGAATGAACAGGAGGTAGAAGTATAAAACATTCATAGCTTTATAAGTTTATTTAAGATTCAGAACATCACGCATAGTGAAGATTCCTTTTTTGTTTTTAATAAATTCAGCTGCCAGCACAGCACCTAATGCAAAACCTTTCCGGTTATGAGCTGTATGAGTTAATTCTATAGTATCAATATCGGAAGTATAGCGTACTGTGTGAGTTCCGGGAACTCCTTCTTTACGAACTGCCTCAATTAGGAGATTTTCCGGTTTTTTTTCAAAGTCGATGGTCGTGTTTTCGATACACTTCCAGTCATGCTTACGATCTGTATGAGCAATTATTTGTTCGCCTAACGTTATCGCTGTTCCACTGGGAGCATCTGCTTTTTGTGTATGGTGAACTTCTTCCAGTGATACATCGTAATCAGTATGTGCATTCATAAGTTGGGCAACAAACTGGTTGATAGCAAAAAACAGGTTTACTCCAATGCTAAAATTCGTAGCGGCGAGAAAAGAACCTTCTGTTTCATGAACACGGGTCTCTATCTCAGAATATTGATCATACCAACCGGTTGTTCCTGTTACAACGGGAATATTATGTTGAAGTAATCGGGAGATGTTGTCTACTGCGCTAGATGGGCTTGTAAACTCGATAGCTACATCCACTTCGGATAGATTTTTGTCCCAGTCTTTCGTTTTACTGGTTGCTTTTACTACAACCGAATGCCCTCTTTCCAGTGCAATTTCTTCTATTGCCTTTCCCATTTTTCCGTAGCCGATTAGTCCGATGCGCATGTGATGTAAACTTAGTTTATGAATTCGAATTTTTCAAATTTAGTTAACGAAAGTTAAATCGAAGAGAAAGTCCCGGAGAATATCCCTGCATAACTGTAGGACGAATTTTAAGCGTAAGATCCTCACTAATATCAAAGTTGACAAAGTGAGCTTCCACCGCTGCGTCCAGTATGTTAATAATATAGACTCCTGCTGTTGCAAGAATCATCAAATCACGATTAGTTTGATGTTGATTGTGCAATGTTAGTATTGCGTTATTGTCATATTGTTGATATGCAGGATCAATGAATAGTAGTCCGCTTTCTTCTCGTCCAAGGTATTCTTTTCGTAACGCATTTACTTTGGATTGGTTCGATATCAGAAAATAGGTAGTCGTACCCAGTGCTGCATAAATGAGAGGAACCTTCCAGTATGCCTTTTTTTTGCCTTTTGGCATCGCAATATGATTATAGACTTGTCCGGCTCCCGGAAGCGCGGCAGAAAGAACTGCCGCCAGTGTAACGGAGTGCTTTTTTTCACGCTTCAGAGTATCAATTTCCTGTGCTTTCCCTGAAAAGGATATAAAGGAAAAACTAATGACTGACAGAATGAGCGCGATTTGTTTCATTAATCATTCAGTAACTCAATAATACGGTTGAAATCCGTGTCAGAATCAAAATTGATAATCAGTTTACCGCTTCCATTGGACGATTTTTTGATGTCAACTTTTGCCGAAATTCGTTCTGCCAGGACGTGTCTGAATTGATCCTGCTCAAGTGAAATGTCTGTCTTTTTATCTTTATTACGAACCGGTTTCTCTTCTGTTTCCGGCTCTGAACCTGTTTTGATAGCTTGTTCAAGTTGTCTTACAGACCATTCTTCTTCAATGACTGCCTTTAAAAGAGCGGTCTGACGCGCTTCATTCCCTGCGGAAACCAGTGCGCGGGCATGTCCCATAGAAATCAGTCCATCGCGAATGGCTGACTGAACTGCAGCAGGGAGCTTGAGCAAACGCAGAAAGTTGGTAATCGACGAGCGGCTTTTTGCCAGTTTTTGACTGAGTTGTTCCTGAGTAAGACTGCACTCGTCAATAAGACGTTGATAGGACAGGGCTACTTCGATGGCATTAAGGTCTTCCCGTTGAATGTTTTCAACCAATGCCATTTCAAGCATCGCCTGATCATTGGCTAAGCGAATATAAGCAGGAACTTCTTCAAGACCTGCTAACTGAGAAGCGCGGAATCTTCGTTCACCGGAAATTAGCTGAAATTTATCTACATCAACCTTCCGAACAGTAAGCGGTTGAATAATACCATGTTCTTTAATAGAGTCGGCTAATTCCTGTAAAGCTTCTTCTTCGAAATGAGTTCTGGGGTTAAAAGGGTTTGCTTCGATTTGATCGATACGGATCATAGCAATATTCCCCAAAACCGCCTTGTCATTTGATTTTGATGTGATATCCGTTGAGGCGTTTTCCAGTAACGCACTTAGTCCTTTTCCCAATGCCGGCTTCTTCACGCTTGTATTTTATTTAAAGTTCACTTGTTTCTCCTGATCACTGATCTGCGTCATGTTGTTACGCTGCAGAATTTCTCTCGCAAAGTTAAGATAGTTAATGGAACCTTTACAGGTTGCATCATGCATAACAATCGTTTCTCCAAAGCTTGGAGCTTCACCCAAACGCGTATTACGATGGATGATGGTGTCAAATACGAGATCCTGAAAATGTGTTTTTACTTCGTCAACAACCTGGTTGGCTAGTCGAAGTCGGGTATCATACATTGTGAGTACAATTCCTTCAATTTCAAGTTCAGGATTTAATCTCCCCTGAACAATTTTGATTGTATTTAATAATTTACCCAAACCTTCCAACGCGTAAAATTCACATTGAACCGGAATCATGACCGAGTCAGAAGCGGTTAATGCATTAACGGTTATTAATCCAAGCGAAGGGGAACAGTCAATGATAATAAAATCATATTCGTCCCGAACCTTGTCGAGTGCCATTTTCAGCATTCTTTCGCGATTGGGCATGTTGATCAGTTCCAGTTCAGCACCTACCAGATCGATGTGTGATGGAAGTAAATCCAGATTCGGATTTGCAGTTTTTAAGATCACATCTTTTGGGGAAACCTCATTGATAAGGCAATCATAGATATTGCGAGTGTTCTTGGGGTCAAATCCAACCCCTGATGTGGCGTTCGCCTGAGGATCAGCATCTACAAGAAGTGTTTTGTATTCGAGTACCCCGAAGCAACCTGCCAGATTTACAGCTGTAGTTGTCTTCCCAACTCCTCCTTTTTGATTTGCTATAGCAATAATTTTACCCATAAAGTTGCGCTAAATTTTAGAAGGCTAAAGATAAAAGAAATTTACTCAACTTGACAGAAAAAAGACGATGAGTTATCAACGAAAAATTAGAAAACTTTCGTGTTATCCGGAAAATTGGATTTTGGGCAGGATGCCTGATTACAGGTCTTCGAAATTGATGTCGGCAAGATCGTCAGAAGTTTCCAAAGCGTACTCCTGAGATTCGCGCAATTCAGTAATCTTCTCAAGTACTTCTTTTAGTCCTTCACTAAACTTATCGAAGTCTTCTTTGTATAAAAAGATTTTATGTTTTTCGTATTGATTTCCTTCCGGGGTTTTTCGTTTGCTTTCAGTTATTGTCAGGTACAAATCGTTTCCCCGTGTTGATTTAATATCGAAAAAATACGTTCGTTTTCCAGCACGTATTGCTTTTGAGAACACTTCATCATTACGCGTTTCCATTCCTTCTCTCATAGTGTTAATTAAGTTGGTTTCACAATAACTGTCGAGCAAATATGGTGAAATATTTGGAAAAGAGCCTAATCCGTCGTGGATTTTTCTTCCAAAAGTTGTTTTTCATACATTTCTGTATAGTACCCGTTTATTTTTAACAGAGATTCATGTGTTCCTTCTTCTATAACACTGCCATTTTCAAGAACAATGATGTGGTCACATTCACGTATGGACGAGATCCGGTGTGATATGATAAGAGATGTTTTGTCGTGCATAATAGACTTCAGGTTCTGCTGAATGATCTCTTCTGTTTCAGTATCCACAGCAGAGAGGCAATCATCCAGAACTAGTATTTTAGGGTTGCGTATAATTGCTCTTGCCATACTGATCCGCTGCTTTTGTCCACCACTCAGGTTAATTCCCCTTTCGCCAAGTACGGTGTTATATCCTTCTTTGAAACGTATGATATTATGATGAACATGCATCGCCTTTGCAGCTTTTTCAATAGTCTCCTGGGGGACATCTTCTTTTCCCATTCCGAAACGGATATTGTTTCCAATGGTATCCGAGAATAAAAAGACTTCCTGAGGGACTACGCCTATTTGCTCCCGGAACTGCTCAAGATTTATAGAATTGAGATTTTGTCCGTCAATTTCAATTTCGCCGGACTGCGGATCAAATTGTCGGGTGAGAAGATTGACGATTGTACTCTTTCCACTTCCTGTTTTTCCGAGAATAGCCAAAGAGCTACCCGGTTTTACAGTGAAACTAACGTTTCGGATAGCTGTTATGCCCGAGTAAGGGTAGGTAAAGGATACATTTTTAAATTCGATTTTCCCTTCCACATTAAGTGCAGTGGTATTGGAGTTAGTAATTTCCGGTTGCTCATTAAGGAATTCATTAATTCGCTCTTGCGAAGCGGCTGCGCGTTGAACCAGTGAAGTCACCCAACCGATAGAAGCGAAAGGCCATGTTAACATGTTTACATAAAAAATAAAACTAGCTATGTTTCCGGGTGTTACGCTGCCCTCATAGGTAAGTAATATTCCAATGTAAATGGTTATGATAGTACTAATCCCGATTAAAAGCATGATGGTAGGCATGAAGAGAGAGTTCGTAAGTGTCAGTCTCATGCTTTTGTTCTTGTATGCTTCTGAAGATGTGTTGAATTGTTCTGTGGTTTCCTTTTCTCGCGAATACGCTTTTATCACACGTACACCACTGAATGTTTCCTGTACCAGTGTTGAGATCCAGGATTGCTGCCGCTGTACAGCCTCACTCTCTCTGTTCATTCTGGAGCTTACCCGGTAAATAAGAAATGACATAATTGGTAAGGGAAGTAGTACATATAAGGTCATTTCCGGATTGATAGCAATCATCTGGTAAACGACAATAACAAAGAGTGCTACCAGATTGACAGAATACATAATTCCGGGACCGAGATACATGCGGACTCTGCTGACATCTTCCGAGATGCGATTCATCAAATCTCCTGTATTATTCTTTTTGTAGAAATTGTAGGTCAGTTTTTGGTACTGATTATAAATTTCATTCTTTAGATCATATTCTATATACCGGGAAGTGACAATGACGGTTTGTCGTGTGAAAAAGAGAAATAATCCTTTTCCTAATGACATAAGCATATAAAGACCAAATACGCTCCATGCTATTCCCCATAACTGATCTCTGGTGTCTGCCTTTTGTTGTATCAGGATCATTTCGTCTACTGCATCACCAACAATCAGAGGCATATAAGCTCCGAAAATATTGGAAACGGCAATAAATAAAAAACCAAAAAGCAGACGCCACTTGTACTTTAACAAATATTTGTTCAGATAGCTTAAAGACTTCATTCGAATTTTACTATTTTTGCGCTGCTTTCTATTCGCTGTTTGCACTGCAAATTTAGTCAATAGAAACGACACTAGTTCGAAACAATTAAGATAAAAGTATGTTTGAAGTTAAAGATATTAAGGATACTCACCTGGCAGAGAATCCTGTAATTGCTCAGATGAGCAGATATAATCATGAGCAGCTTCTTTTCTGTAATGATAATGAAACAGGTCTTAAAGCTATTATTGCAGTTCACAATACCGTTCTCGGACCTGCTTTGGGCGGAACACGTATGTGGAATTATACAAATGAGCTGGAGGCTTTGAACGATGTATTGCGTTTGTCACGTGGAATGACCTACAAGAACTCAATTTCAGGGTTGAATCTTGGAGGAGGAAAAGCCGTAATTATCGGAGATTCTAGAACGATGAAGTCAGAAGCTTTGATGCGTCGTTTCGGGAAGTTTGTGAACAGTCTTGGCGGAAAGTATATCACTGCAGAAGATGTAGGGATTTCTCCTGTTGATATGACCTGGGTGAATATGGAAACAGATCACGTAGTCGGTCTGCCAGGGAAAAGTGGAGATCCTTCTCCTGTAACAGCTTATGGTGTATATGTTGGTATGAAAGCTGCAGCAAAAGCTCAGTTTGGTACAGATTCACTTGCCGGGAAAAAAGTTGCTGTACAGGGTGTGGGGCATGTAGGTGAGTATTTGGTTAAGCACCTGACGCAAGAAGGAGCTGACGTGTTTATTACTGATATTCATGAACCGACTTTAAAACGTATTTCAGAAACCTACAACGCGAAAGTAGTTGGTCTGGATGAAATTTATGATATTGACATGGATATTTATGCGCCTTGTGCTTTAGGGGCGACGGTTAATGATGAAACACTTGATCGTTTGAAGTGCTCTGTTATAGCAGGTGCGGCAAATAACCAGTTGAAAGAGGAAACCATTCACGGTAAAGCAGTGATGGATCGGGGGATTATTTATGCTCCGGATTTTGCATTGAATGCCGGTGGAGTTATAAACTGTTATGCTGAAGTAAAAAATCTTTCCGGAGAATGGGCTATGGCAAAAGCGGAGGAAATTTATACAACTATTTCATCTATTATTAATCGTTCTAAAGAGGAAGGGATTCCTGCTTACCAGATTGCTAACAAAATGGCTGAAGAGCGTATTGTAGCTATTGGTAAAGTAAAACTTCCTTTATAATAGATCATGGTTAACAGAAGACACTTACGTATTAAAGTTTTACAGGCATTGTATGCCTATTTTCAGTCAGACGAAGAAAACTACAGAAAAACGGAAACAGAGTTATTAAACTCCGTGGAAAAAATGTATGATCTGTATTTATATCTTTTACTGACTTTTGGTGAGCTTAAGCAGATAGCACTTATTCGTGCGGAAGAAGCAAAGAATAAAATTCGTCCTACAGAAGAAGACCTGAATCCGAATATGAAATTTATGGATAATGCTATTGTCCGGATTCTGGAGGAAAGTGCTGAGTTGCGATCCATTGCCGAACAGCGCAAGATCAACTGGATGGGGGATGTAAACCGTGAAATGTTCCGGAAGATGTTTCTGGTAATCAAAGATTCGGAGACGTATTTTACGTTCATGAATAATGAGTTGTCCGGATTTGAGGAAGACAGAGCGTTTGCTTTGGCTTTGTTCAAGGAGGAAATTGCCAATTCAAGATTGCTGTACAATTTCTTCGAAGAGAAAAGCATTAGCTGGTTGGATGATATAGATCTGATGTGTTCGATGGTGCTCAAGACGATAAAAGGATTTTCGGAAGAAGGACCTAATCGTATTCTTGAATTGTACCGCGATGCGATTGATGAAAAACAGTTTATTGTTACTCTTTTGCGTAAGTCAATCATGAATGAAGATGAAAATGCAAAATTGATCGAGAAATTGACAGATAACTGGGAACTGGAGCGAATTGCGAAGATGGATGTCATCCTTATGAATATGGCAATTACGGAATTGCAGGAGTTTGCAAGTATTCCCAAAAAAGTAACATTGAATGAATACATAGAAATTTCGAAGTATTACAGTACGCCGAAAAGTAATATGTTTATCAATGGTATTTTGGATAAAGCAATTGTACATCTGGAAAAGGAAGGGAAAATCAGAAAGGCCGGAAGAGGTCTGATGCAATAAAAGAAAAACGTATGAGAAATTTACTGTTTGTACTGGTATCGGGAATTTTATTTGCCTGTGGAAATGAAGGAAGTCAGGAGTTTGGTGCTCCGACGACAATTGAGGCTGAAACAGTGTATAAATTCGGAGATGTAGTTGAAGGAGAAGTGGTAGATGTTACTTTTGAAGTTACGAATACAGGAGACCTTCCATTGACAATCATTGATGTAAAACCAGCTTGTGGATGTACGGTTGCCGAGTATACTAAAGAGCCGATTCCTCCGGGACAAAAAGGATTGATTAAGTCTTCTGTGAACACAACCGGTTTTTCAGGAGAAATCTCAAAATCGGTTACGATGATGGCGAATACTAATCCTACAAGAACGGTATTCCTTATCAAAGGAAATGTAATCAAAAACTAAGGTACAGAAGTACTAATTTATAAATTAAAAAAGAGAAAGAAATGGGTGAATTTTTGCCATTAATTTTAATTGTTGTAGTATTTTATTTCTTCATGATTCGTCCTCAAATGAAGAAGCAAAAGGAGTTGAAAAAATTTCGTGAGAACTTACAGGTTGGGGATAAAGTTGTAACCATTGGTGGTGTACATGGAAAGATTCTTGAAGTGGCAGATACTACCGTATTGATAGCTTGTGAATCTTCAACAAAGATTCGTCTTGAAAAGTCTGCAATTTCTCAGTCTTTTGATGAGCAGGCTGTAGCACAGAAGTAATCCGAATAATAAGATACAGACGAGGGCATGATTCATCATCATGCCCTTTTGCTATTTATTGTCTCTGATGGCTCTTACATTTCGGTTCATTTTATGCCGTATTATCTTTTGAAAAACAAATCGCTGTATTGCATTAAGGTTTTGGCGGTGTGCTGAATATAAATCGTCAGGAGAGTCAAAAACGCCAAAATCCTGATTAATTCCTTTTTCCTGAATAAATGTGTTATTTACATTCCACTCAATCGGTGGATTTTGGAAATTATCAGTATATGCGCCATATCCGCAAAATGTTGTCTTGCAATCCGGGTTCTTTTTTTGTAAAGCAGTGAGGTATTTCTTGTCCAGAATAACCCCTTCCAGAAAATACCACTGATCGTTATAATAAACCTCTACCCAACTGTGTAGAATGTTTTTTGGAGAAAGCCAGTAACTGATTCCTGTTATAGCTCCTTTTTGAAGAGCTTTATCTATGGTGAAACCATGAATACGGTTAGGAATCCCTGTAGCTCTGAGTAATGCCATCAATAGTGTGGCTTTTGTATTACATTGACCATATCCGTCACGGAGAATTTGGGAAGCGGGAAGTTCATCAGAGCGATTATATCCGAAATAAATATCATCCCTGACAAAGTTATAGATCGCTTTTATACGCTCTATGTTAGGGAGTGCCGACCAGTTTTTTTTACGGATTAATTCCTGAATAGCATCTTCCTGATAATCCAGAAGTTTAGAGGAGTTTAAATACCTGTTCATACGTGTGTTATTTATTCAATAAATGTGTTGGTGCAAATGTCCCAACTCTCTTATTGCTAAACTTGTATAAACCGGCTATTTTGAAGCTATAAGCTTTTTAGGAGAAAGTCCGAAAGTCTCCCGGAAAGTTCGGGTGTAATGAGAGCTATCGGTGAATCCAAAAGTATGAGCAGTTTCGGTTATTGAATGCTGACTTAAATAGGGGAGCGATTTTACAAGTTTATTCCAGAGTTGGTAACGTCTGTAATTAATATTCGTTTTTTCTTTGAATAGATGCAGAAACCGGGTTTCAGATAAACAACAAAGTGAAGCTATCTCATGTAATGAAACAACCCGGTCGAAATTTTTTTCCAGATATTGGATGGCTGAATAAATCCTGTTGTCCTGTAAGTGGTTATCTTCTTCGCACTGGCAGGTAAATGTGTGAAGGGAACTTTTGATAGCCTCCTGTACATGTCGGAAATCTAATGTTCCGGATAGAAATTGTTTAAGAACTACGCTAAATTTTTCCTCAAGCGTCGTATGTAAATTAAGAACAGTATTTTCTTTATGCTGTAAACTGAGTTGATGTCCGAGAGAGCTAATGGGGTTTATTAATAAAATTAAGGTTGTAGCGGAAGCATCAAGACGGTGGAAGGTGTTACTGGTAATGAAACAGGATTGTAGCAATTTCGAATCAGAGTTTTTACTCTCTAATGTAAAAGAAGATAAAGAAACACATATCTGTATGGCGTAATGTTTGTGGAAAGAGTTGTCTTTTAATGACCCGATAAAAATTCCAAGATCTTTACCAAAATAGATATGGTTTTGTTGTTGAAAAGAGGTAGATTTAATATTCCCAGCTTTTGTATTCTTCATTTTTCTCTTTCATGTCGTTGTACAACCAGACCATTCGGTCCAAATACCAGCTTTTACCCAAATAGGCGAGTGCAATTCCCAGAATAGCTCCCCAAACAGAATAGGTAACCGTTGCCCAGATCGCAAGGATCATTCCTGAAGAAGAAATCAGGTTTAGAATCGTATGGATTCCACCTGTATGTATTTCGGGAATTTTTATTGTATCTCTGTTAAGGAAAACCCGTTCTCCCATAACAGATCTTGATGCCCAGTTTTTGGTAGAAGAAGGTCGGGGAAAAAATATGGGATTAAAAAACATCCATAGAAGGGATACTATTCCGGGGACAAGACACCACCAACCAATCCATATTCTGGACCAGAATGCAAAAACAATAAGTGGCAGGACGGAATAACGGGTCCAGACACTCCAGGGGTTCGAATGTTTCATCCAATTTTCATCCGTAAGATTAAAAAACTTAGCAACTTTTCTTTCTGTTGTCATTGTGTATTGTTTTTCGTTTGTTTTCCCATTTTTCTTTCAAAAGCGGCATTTCTTTCTCCAAAAACTGGTAATAGTGTATGATCTCAGATAATATTTCGTGTTTTGGAGTGTGTTGGTCTGTATGAAACCCGATTCCCTTTTCAAACAATTTTCGAAAAGCCGTTACTGATTTTGCTTTTTCTTCTATGATTGCATTCAGACTGTTGTAGGAAAGAGTAAAGTAAGTTTTTCGATCGCCAGGTATTGTGTGCTTGATAATTAGCTTCTGATTGAGTAAGAGATTTACATTACTACTGATAGAGCCTTTACTGGCTTGCAGAGATTTTTGTAACTCTTCAAAAGAAATCGCATCGGATTCCGAAGAGAGGAGGTGCCCCAATATTCTACCAGCCATACGAGGTAATCCGTAGTTTTCATAAAACAAACCTACCTGCTCAATATAGAATTCTCTTTTCCTCATGCTAATTCTTCAATTTTTATAAAAGTACAATAAGTTCAGTAATTAATGAACTTGATTTGTGAAAATATGATAAGTAATTAGGTGTTAGAATTATACGGGGAAGCCTTGCAGCTTGTTAAATTCCTGATAAAAATTATTCATACTTTTTTGTTAATAAAAGCTTGTTGGAACCGGATTTTAGGATTAGTTTCGCCGCCGAAAAGCAAAAACTAACTGGAAAAACCTTGTAAAACCATCCCTAATCTTTAGCGAAAACAAAGTTTAATCAAATCTATATCATGAAAAACTACATTTTTATTCTCTTGATAAGTCTATTGGCAATCTTAAAAGTAAACGAGGTTACCGCTCAAATGGACAGTGTATCCGTCTTAATTTATGAAGAAGGAGATGTTACCTCCCCTTTGGATTCTACACAGACGATCCCCTTACTGAAACTGAGTTTATACGTAGCGGATTACGATTTTTTCGGAGAACTGTTTGTGGAAGTATTGGAGAAAACAAGTCAGCAACCCATTTACCGGGTAAAGTATGACCTGACACGCCTGGAAACGGAAGCGGTTAGTTTTACAGATAATCAATTTATCCTGGACTTTATCCCTTTCATGAATGAAGTTGATTATACCATACATGTACGGGTGAAAGATTACTTATTGAATCCGGAGGTGTTCAGCACGTTTGAATTTATCCATTAACTGCTAATACTAAGAAGTATATTATGCTTATTCATCAAAACTATTTGCCTGTATCAGGACGATCTACTTATGTCATAGTTCTAGTGGCTTTGTTATTTTCAATCCGACTGACTTCGGCACAGACTTCGGCTTCATTTACTCCTTCAGATGATGTGTATACTATATCCATAGTTCCAACGGGTAACTATGGAACAACAACGATATTAAGTATCTTTAAAATATCGGAGGGGTCTGTGTATACTAAAAGTTTATTGAGATTTGATTTATCTTCTATCCCTGATAATGCCATTATTACTTCTGCAGAATTAAAAATGGAATTCCGAACCGGAATTCCTTCCAGTTTTTTATTTCAGCAATTGACAGAAGATTGGAGTGAATCAACGGTTACATGGAATACCATACCTACAGAAACTACACAATATGAATTTACGGAAACACCAACCGTAAGTAATTGGTCCTGGGATACGAATGTTAAGTTTCATCATTTCGATGACCTGAATTTAACTACTATGGTACAACGTTGGGTCAACTACCCAAATCTAAACTATGGGTTCATTATTGATCGTGATCCTGCAGTTCAGATGGATTACGAAAATTCTTATCAATCAAAAGAGGCAGGGATCTCTTATATCGAGTTGTATCCTGGAGGACCGATATTGGCTCTTGATCACAAACCAAAGCTTATTGTACAATACGTATTGCCGATTGAAATCGATTTGGTATCTGTAACCCATGCTTCAACGACGAGTTCAGGAGACGGCTCAATTACGGCTACTACCAGTGGGGGTAATGGTTCATATACGTATCAGTGGTTTAACAGCTCAGGCAATGCTATCGGAACGAATTCTCCGACGATAAGTGGATTGAATTACGGTTGGTACGGTGTAAAGGTGACAGATGGTCTGGGCGTAGAGAGCTATATGTCTTTTATCGTTGGTGTGGAATGTGAGAAGGTGAGTATTACTTATAATCCGGGATCTGATTATGTAGATGATGCGTATATCTCGAACCTCCGGCAAACACTTAATCTGTATCCTTCTCCAGTGTATAGTGATTATATTGATCATAACTATGGGGGGGCATCTTCTCTTACAATTAGCAGAGGTCAATCTTCAATAACTCAGTACGGAGAAGTGCACAACAGTTATAATACAAAGGCATTAGTAAGATTTAATTTGTTTCTTGATCCTGATTTTACTATTAGTAAGTCTAATTTAAAGTTACAGGTTATATCTAATTCAGGGTCAGGTAATACACCGTTTTTAAAGTTAATAACTGAACAATGGCAGGAGAATGTAGTTACTTACAATCATCAACCAGTGCATAACAATACCATTCAGAAATCAACAAACATTACGTCAACGGGGTTAAAAACAATTGATACCAAAGCATTTTGGGAATACTGGCAGGGTAATCCCAATTACGGATACTTTATAGACTTACAGTATCCCAGCTCATCCGGTTCAAGAAATGTTGCAATCAGCTCGTCGGAGAATGGAACACCAGCTCAACGCCCACAAATAGAATTTGAGGTGAGTTTAGAGTGTCCGAAACCGGTTACCTTAAAGGAGCGTTTAAATGGAGAGCTGTATCTGATGTACAGACCGGTACTATTTTTTCATTTTGATGAATTGCAAGATGCAGAAACCGGGGAGCAGTTGAAGTTTGAAATACGTGATAACACAAATACTGTTATCGCTTCATCTGATCATTTTGGAGCTCCGGTTGGAGTTAATACAGCCCTTCCTCACCGAACACATGGAAACTACCATACATTGTTTCTTTCCGGTTTAAATATTCCGGCAGATGTTGTACATACGTTAATCGTGTACTCCATAAATGGAAAAAAACGCTACTTAAATTTCAAGAAAGTTAATTAAAGTCATTATGATACAGCAAATTCGCAAACATCCGATATCGAAAGTACTTAGTATATTTTTGATTTATTGTCTATTGCTTCCGATTGTACTTATTCAACAACCGGTATATGGTCAGGCAGGACCTTCCCAGAGTGAAACAACCGGATTTACTCTGGGATCTACGTCCGGTATGGTAGATGAATTTACCGGAGATTTTTCGTATTCGATTCCCTTGTTGGATGTAGATGGGTATCCGATTACGATTTCTTATAACTCAAATGTAACGATGTTCCAGGATGCTTCCTGGGTGGGGTTGGGCTGGGATCTTAATGTGGGGTCTGTTTCAAGAGATATGCGAGGTATTCCTGACGATTTTAACGGAGAAGATAAAGTTCAACGATCCATTGGTATGAAGGATTATGAGACGAAAGGTTCGAAAAATGGAGGAGGATTAGGAACGATACTCGGAGGAGGAATGAGAATAGGTTTAAGTGCCGTTTACGGAACCTACATGAACTCGTATAATGGTAAAGGAACTACGTGGGATTTTGGAGTTAACAGTTCCGTTAACGTAGCAAATTTAATCAGTTTTAATTGGGGGGTTGGTTTTTCTATGGACTCTCAGAATGGAGTGGGTAGAAATAATAGTATAGGGCTAGGCAATTGGTCTTTGTCTCAACAATTTAACAGTAGACAAGGATTATATTCTACAACACTTGGGAGAAATTTGGGTATTCCAATTCTAAAATCAAATTCATTTAATGCATCGATATCGACTAATATGTCTGCGACTTATTCCTTGGGGACGCCAACTTCAGTCCCTCGGTATCAGTTGCCTAGATTCGGAGAGAACGAATCTACAACTACTAATGTTAATGCTCTGTTATCTTTTTCTTCTTTTCATTTATCAACTACATATACGAATGTGCAATATGAATTAGCAGATCGCTACAAGCATAAAAATCAAACCTTAAATCTACCCGCTTATGGATATTATCACTTGGGAAAAGGTCAGAATAAGGCGAAGAGTAACCTTGGAATAATGGATTTTAACAGGGAGAATGATTCTGAATTCTCAGAAGAAATGGCAAACCTTACTTTTTCAGCACCGACTTATGATTTTTTTAATGTGTCCGCTATGGGGATCGGAGGTAGTGTGAGAGGATACAGAAATGATATCGGAACATTTTCGGATCCTACCATTAGAATAGAAAACCAAGGAACAAATGAAAATCATAACATATATGTTGGTTATGCGGTTCCTGTTGGCTTTTCAGTAGGTTACGCCTACTCAAAAGGCGATGTTACATCAGAAGGAAGTTCTGGGAGGTGGGAAAATTTTTCTGAAAGAATTTTGAGATGGAATCACCAAGAAAAAGACGGAATTGAGAAAAATGTGTTTTTTAAAGCTGTTGGGGAAAAAACACCACGGAATATGCAGCTATGGAATGCGATGGGAGGAAGCACTCCTTCATCAGAATCTTTTCTAGCTATAGGTGGAAATATTATGGTTGATCCGTCTTCAACTATTCGAGGTAATTATATGAATTTCCTAGCTGCTCCGAAGGAAAGGGAAGTACGTGCAAATTACTATCGCCCCATGACCGGGCAGGTCTATTTTGAACGTTCTCCATTAAACGAAAGAATAAACTATTTTATACCTGATCAATGGATGAATCCTTCCGTTCAAGAAATTCCCCGTGTTGGAGGAGTCAGAAAAGGACATCATATATCTGCTATAGAAGCTGTTTCCGAGAACGGTATTAATTACCATTTTGATATTCCTGTATATAATATTGAGCAGTCAGAAATTGTTTTTAATGCAAGTGGATTATCAGGAAATCAGAATTTTAATACCTCGACATCTTCTGGTAATATTGTTTACTCATCTCAGGATAATTCTTGGAATAATAATCGGGGAAGAAATGGATTTTATGAAAAAACAAAAACTCCTGGGTATGCACATTCTTACCTGTTGTCCTTGATGACTTCTTCCGATTATATTGACAGAACGGGGAATGGGCCTACTACAGATGACTTCGGGAATTACTATAAATTTAATTATACTAGAATATATAGTGAGAACTCTCCTTATAAGTGGCGATTTCCATATGAGACAAATAGCGCTAAATTGAATCAGGGGCATTTATCAACACCATTTGATGATATAGCAACTTATTCATACGGTGAAAAGGAAATTTGGTATGCAAGATCGATAGAGACAAAAAATTATATCGTAGAGTTTCATTTGAATGATCCTTCAAATAATCCTAGAAAAGATGGGTACGGAGTTAATGGTGAAAACGGAGGGCTTAATGCTAATCAACCACTACGTTATCTTGAAAAAGTAGTATTGTACAACCGAAATGACAGGATTAAAAACGGTATGAATGCTATTCCTGTAAAAGTGGTTAGTTTCAAATATGATTATTCTTTATGTAAGGGAACTCCTTCGAATAGTAATACATCCAATGGTATTTCATCCAATTCAGGGAAATTAACGCTGAAGTCAATCCATTTTTCTGGGGGAAATTCAGAATTAGGGAAATTAGCTCCCTATGAGTTTACTTATGAAGCGGGTAATTCTTTCGACAATCCCGACTTTAGTTACTTAAATGTAGATCGTTGGGGGATGTTTAAGAAAAATGATACCTGGAATAATAATATTGACTATCCGGAAGCTTCTCAAGATGATGTTTGGGTTAATGAATACGCTCAAGCATGGAAATTAAAGTCTGTACGCACGCCTTCTAATGGAACTATTTCAGTTGCTTATGAAGCAGATCGTTTCGCTCATACGCAAGATAAAGAAGTTATGCGAATGATTAGGGTAAAAGGGATGACTAATGTGGAAGATTTTATTTTGAATGGAGCTTCCAATATGTCGAACCAACTAGTCGACAGTGGAGATAAAAAGAATCCAAACATTGTTGTATTCTTTGAATTAGATGAACCTTTGACAGGGAGTCAGCAGGACCAAATCGAAAAATTGAAAAAGGAGTATCTGAAAACAGAAAAAGGAGCTATTTTGAAAGAACTCTTTTTTCAGTTCAGAGTTATGATTCATCCGACGAACACTGAAAGTTATGAAAATATCATAGGTTTTTCAAATATATTAAGTGATGCTGTAAATTTGAAACACAATGATATAACTAAGCCTGCTGTCGGTGTTGTGAATCATGGAGGGGAGCAGTTGGGCTATCTATGTCTTCGCCCAGTGGATATAAAAGATAAAGAAGGTAGTTCGGGTTACATGGTGAACCCCATACAAAAAACTGCCTGGCAATATGCACGTCTTAGTATTCCGGATGTAGTATATGGAAACTGTACGTTCAATTGGTCCAACCCACAAGTAACGGATTGTGATTATTCGAACGATATTGATGCAAAGGTAGCTTTTGGAAAAGACATTAATAAAGCATTAAATGAAGAGAAATATTGTCGATATATAGATTTGTCCAACAGTTTTATTCGAACGTATGATCCTCGTGGATATAAATACGGAGGTAATGCGAGAGTAAAATCAATTACATATTCAGACAACTGGAATGAGATGTCTACTGAAGAGAAGAGTAGTTATACCTGGGAATATCAGTATGAACATTGGGTCACAGGACCAACAGGAAGAGATGTATTGACCTATACAGGAGTGGCTGCCTACGAACCTATCATTGGAAAAACAGTAAATCCTTTCTATACTTGGTCAACATACAAGAACGAAATCAAGCAATTTCCCGATGATACGCGCTATAATACAGAACCAATAGGAGAATTATTATTCCCGGCTCCAATAGTTGGCTACTCAAAAGTAAAAGTGAAATTTGGAGAAATAAACAATGTTACTCAGAACGCTGTTGGTGAATCAGTTACGGAGTTTCATACGGCAAAAGATTTCCCTACTATTGTTGAAAGAACTAGAGTAGATAGAGGGGCACGTGTCAAGAAAAATAATATTTTTACTTCCAAAGAAACACGTTTAAATGGTCTGGCTCAGGGGTATCTGGTTGTGACAAATGATTTTCATGGGAAAGTAAAAGCCAGTAGGATAGTTGACAGGGATCGAAATCAGGTTCAAAAAAGTACGTACCATTATTCTTCAGATAATAGTGTAAAAACTTTGGATAGAGACGGAACTCTCAGAAATGAGACTATCGCTACGGAATATGACATATACTCTGACGCACGCTATGTTGAAAATGAATCGAATATGTTTGCATATGGTGGAGGGGCAATTGTTACTTATGTACCTCCATTCATTTTTTCACTATCTCTACCTTTTGATATTTCAAGTGCAAAGACAAGAAAAGGGTTTTACGTACATACCTTCACGAAACACTTGAATCGTAACGCAGTATTAGAGCGTGTTGAAACAACTTATCTCGGCTCAAAAAACAGTGCGGAAAATCTTGTTCGGGATAGATACTCCGGAGAGGTGATAGTTTCCTCTCTTAACGATGAGTTCAATGATAAGTTGTATGCAGTGTCGTATCCCGCACATTGGTACTATCCGAATTTACAAAACAGATATATTAGTGAAGACTTTGAATTAGAGAATGTTCTGTTGAATAACGGGGAGTTAAGTTTTGGAGGTTCCAATCAACCTTCTTTAGTGTCGGGTGATGTGGTATTGATTAACAGAAACGGACTGATAAAAGAGGCATGGGCATTAACGGGAGGAGAAGGAGGTTCTCTTATTCAGCTTGACGGAAGTCGATTTAATACAGTGGTTGAACAGGTTGATGTGCAGTTGTTTAAATCGGGAAGGCAAAATCGCATTACTGAAAAGATGATGCAGGTTACAACAAAGAGCAATCCTGTAAATGGAAGTGAATTTATTTTCCCGAAAAAAGATATTCTTTCTGTGAGTGCGGTAGAATATGATTTTAACTATAATATTCCTTGTTTTGAAAAACATAATGACAAAATAGTCGATAAACCTGGGGATTATGATTTTGTTCCGGGAACAGGTCAAAAGGTAAACCCTTTTGTACGAGGACTAATGGGAACCCCATATATCATTAATCAACTTGCTTTTCAATCAGAGAGAGAAGTTGAGACAGACGGAATCCGTAAAGATGCAGAGTTACTCAACTATAAACCTTTTTATGGGTTGAATGGTGGAAAATGGTTTAAAATTTATGAAAACGGACACCCTGACTATGTGGCATCAGAAGATTATCAGGAATGGCGTGAATTACAGCAATTGGATAAGTTTGATGAATTTGCTAAGGCTCAGGAGGCTATAGATCCTCTTGGGGTAAGCGCTTCAGTTTTATATGGATACAATAAAAAGCAGAAAATGCTTCCAATAGCTCAAGCTGTTAATGCAAAATCAAATCAGATTGTATTTGAGAGTTTCGATGATAATATTTACGCTCCGTCTTCTTTTCCGGTTATAACTGCCTTTTCCCATTTTGATTTTTTAGAAGAGGGATCTTCAGGGGTATCTATAACAAAAGAAACCAGACATTCAGGAGTCAACTCTTTAAAAATAGCACCGGGAAAAAGAGCAACTGTTAGAAGAATCTCGTCGGTGTCATGTAGTACACTTGCTGATGATCGCACGGTTACAGGTGAATATGTTCCTGAAGAGTGTGATTGTATTCAACAATTTTCGCCTCTTCCCGGAGAATATGTACTGAGTACATGGGTAAAAAAGAATGCGCCGGAAATTTCTTATTCTAATGTTTCAGTAACAGTAGGTGTTGGGGGAACTGTTTACACTCTAACACCAACAGGACCTATATTAGAGGGATGGCAGAGAGTTGAAGGACGTTTTATGATTCCTGCTCAACAAACGGCTGTAACGGTCTCGGTTAGTAACACTAGTTCAACAGATCTGTTTATAGATGATTTCAGGATTCATCCGGTTCAATCTGAGATGAGTACAACGGTCTATGATCCTGATAATTTGCTTCCGATAGCCACACACGATGGAAACAATTTTACGACGTTCTACAATTATGATGAAAATAATCAATTGGTTCGGGTACGTGTAGAAACGATAGAAGGAATTAAAACCATATCGGAAACACAAACGGGGATTCGCAAACGATACACAGGAAACTAACCGCTCAATACAAGAAAAAATGAAACGATTAAGACAGTATAGTATATTGCTTTTGCTCCTGATGATTCTTTCTGTTGGATACGGACAAACAGAAGTATATACGAATCAGCTTACAGGGGTGTTAACTCCGGGAGAAGTGTGTGTGTCGCAGGATGAGAAGTATAATTTTATGGAATCAAACCCTACTTCCTGGACTTCATCCTTTAAAAACCTTGCGGTTGAAAATAAAGTAAGTTTACAATATGACCCTACAGTCGAGCTTACTGGTGGAGTATATGAAAATACAACGGTTGGTGTGAATATTACATGGAAAGATGAGAATTTTGTTTCACATACCAGACAGGAAACATTAGAAATCGAATATGATCCAAATGGAGCAATTGTAGTTACTGATCGGTCAACCTATTTTTTTACTGGGGGTCATGAAGTAGAGCTGAAAATTGTAAGTTTAGGTGGCAATATGCCTAATGCTTCCGTAATTCTTAAAAATGAGATTACTGTGGAGAGAGGGTATCTGTTTTCCGGGATGGTTCCTCTAGGGATAGGAATAGATGCAACCAGTGAAACGGATTACGTCACTTTTTACTGGACGGCTGTTACTGGAGCAACTCATTATGAGTTGGAATTTGTACATATTAATGATTATACAGAAACAGAAAACGTATTTAAAAATCCATCGTTACTTACGTACGATTTTTATCGAAATTCTACACGTGTTGAGGTGTTTGGGACAACATACAGAATCCCCAAATTATTTGATCATGGCTACCTTATTTTTCGTTTACGTGGAGTAGGTCGTCAGGGTATTAACTACGAGCATCGTAAGGAAGGAGCATGGAGCGCTTCGGAAAGTGGTATTATTTCCAGTTTTCCATCTGAGTATAAGTTGGTAATAACTTCAGAAGTAGAAGGGGGTAAAAAAAACTGGGTTCACTCCGTTGGATATACGGAGGAAGGTAAACGTTTTGAGAGTGTTGGATTTGCCGACGGATTAGGTAGGGGAAGACAGCAAATAGCCCGAAATACAGAAACAGCACAAGCTATTGTATCCAATGTGTATTATGATTATCATGGTCGTCCTGTGGTCAGTGATTTGGGTACTCCGGTGGACGGAGAAAGTCTTGCGTATTACGAATCGTTCAACCGTCCCGAAAGTAATCCGTTAGTGAATTATGGTCCGGCATTTTTTGATAAAGATGCAGACCCTATGATTGCGTGTATTCCGCAAAGTGAAGGATTTTCCCAAAACTATGGATCGGGACAATACTATTCAGTCAATAATCCGGATAAAGAGCGGGAAAATGCCTATATACCGGATGCGAAAGGATTCCCCTTTGCACGAATTCAATATATGCCGGATCAGACAGGACGTATAAAAAGAGCAGGAGCTTATGGAGAAGAATTCCAGATTGGTAGTGGTCATGAAACAGAGTTTTTCTACGTGATTCCATCTCAGGAAGAATTAAATCTTCTTTTTGGTACAGATGTAGGGATCAATACGCATTACCAGAAGCGTGTAATGCGCGATGCAAACGGTCAGCACTATGTTGAATATTATGACATGGCGGGACGTGTTATTGCGAGTGCTCTATTGGGCAATAAACCAACAAATTTGCTTGTTATTAATGATGTAGGAGCTGTGTCGATGACTGTTAATATGATTAATGGAATAGATGAAAATAATCCTCCCGTTGATGGAGTAAGTCAGGAAGTTCAACATATCTTTTTCGATACGGATGCAGAAGTAGCCTTTAATTATGGATTTACTCCCGGGCACTTTTCCTCCTTTTGTCAGGAAAGCGAACTTTGCTTTGATTGCGTTTACGAATTGACTTTGACGGTGAAGGATGATTGTGGGGAGATTGTACTTTCTGAACAACGTTTCGTTAATGGGAGTGAGTTGGAAAATTTACAGTCCTATACATTGGATGAATCCTGTTCTACTGCTTCTGCTGATTACGTTTTTACAGATCCATTTATTGTTGAAACCGGAGTTTATGTTATTTCTAAGGAATTACGTATTGCGACAGAAGTTATTCCGGACTACTGGTGTATGGAGGTTAATTCTGAAAATTGTACGACCAGTTACTTTGATTTTTTCAATGGCTTGTATAACAATGCTGTATTTGACGTTTGTGAACAAGTCTTTGAACCTGCGCCTTTTAATCCGGCTGGAGCAAGTTGTGATGATTTCCTTGCTATTATGAACATGGATGTGAGTCCGAATGGGCAATATGGGCAATATCAGCAATGGTCAGGTGGTGTATATACAATGAATCCATCACTTTTTGATTTATCAGTATTTAATACATCTAATTCACTCTCCGGGAATTGGAAAGATAACACTATTGTATATATGGAAGAAGATGGTGTTACACCATCTTATATCACTGTATTTGATGATGGTAATGGAGGGTATACACCACAAGTCAGTAATCCTGCATTAATTACTACAAATGGATTTGGGCAAACCGTAACTGTACCTCAAAATCTGTTGAATTTTGAAGATTTCATCTCGGAATGGAAGTCTTCATGGGCCAATGCGTTAGTTGTGTTTCATCCAGAATACTGTTATTACACGTTTTGTACTTCTCAGCAGGCTTCACATGATTATGATCATGCCATGCGTTCTGTAATTGAACAGAAAGATGCATGTGGTGATCACTGGTACAACCCGCTTAATCTTACTTCGGCGGATCCATTGAGTTTCTTTCCGAATAACTTTCTGAGAAAGCGTTTAGAATTTACGAATGTGCATTTGGGAATTGATTGTACATCCGGGAACCCAGTAATAGATCCCTTCTTTCAAACTTATCCGGGATCTGTTTATTATAGTGATATGTTATCAGACCTCCAGAATTATACTCAAAACCAATATGGAGATCCCTACACGATTACAGAAATAGCAATATGGTCAGTTGTTTTTCCAAATGAATCATTAGATAATCCGTGGACAATACGTCTTATTACGGAATATAAAGGAGAAGATTTCTGTCTTAATGACCAGATCTGGTTAAATTATGTCTCTATGTACCAGGCAATAAAGAAGAAGTACTATTACCTGGCCGAACAACAGTATGCGCTGGATAATGGCTGTTACAATGGCTGTATTGGTAATCCGACATTTTCTCCGACTGCTGTTATTGATCATGCAGGTGGGACATACAACTCTCTGAAGACTGATCCTCAGCCCTGTAATACGCCAGGAGACTACAGTTCGAAGCACCCTCGTTTCCAAAGTTCGTTGATGTTGCCTAATCTTTTACAGGATGGATCATCTCTTTATACAGATTTGCAAAGTCAGGTTGATGATGCAATGGAACAAATGTGTGTACAATTGGTGAGTGACTGGACAGGTCAACTCAGTTTATGTGGTTTTACAAGTTCACAACTTAGTCAGGTTGAAACAGAGTTGTCTGATTTGTGTAATTCACTTTCTGCTGTAAACAATAATCAGTTTGTAACACTCGATTTTTATGGTGAAGTACATACTATTCTAACGAATGTTCTTGGGAGTGGATACGAAACCAATTTATGTAGTCCGTTACTACTTACCAAACCTGAGATTCCGTCAACAGGAACAAATGACATGACACTTGATGATTGTGGATGTGATAAGCTGATGACAGCTCGTTATGAGTGGCAACAGAATCCTTTGCAATATGCTAACAAGGAAGAAGTATTGTATGATTTATATGGTATCCGAATTCCGGATATCGATGATATGTTATGTGCTTGCGATAAAGCATTTGGAGCTGGATGGACTCCCGGAGCGGTATGGTCAGGTTTACAAATGGTTAATCTTGAAAATGAAGAACAGGTTGCACCAGGAAATCTGGCATGTACGAGATGTATAGGGTGTACTGAGTTTGATGCGGCAGCTTCAGTTTTTGCTTCCAGATTTACAGGAATAACTGAAAATTCTGTGAATTACGGTAAATTACTTACTCATTTTATGAATGATCGTTTTAAGCTTGCATTACAATATGGGAATTATAGAGAGTTTGCGGAAGCTTGTAATACTACGGTTACAGAGCCGGAATGCGAACTATCAGAAGAAGCGGAGGCACTTACGGCGGTGTTAGATCTCATCGCCCGACGCGGACAGTTGAGCTTATCGCCTTCGACTACTATTGACTTGATACAGGAAAATGTAGTGTATGCCCAGACATACGGAAAGCTGGAAACACCATCTCTTTATCAGAGATTTAGTATTCAACCTGGAGCATTGGCAGGAGAGCTAATTCTACATTTCGAAGACCCTCAACTCCAGACAAGCTGTAATCTTACATTGCAGTTTCCTGAAGACAACTCGTTTGGAATTGAGCAGGTAATTGGATTTGCAAACCTTCAACCTCTGGGAGATGGTTGTACGGATGATCGTGATTTTACGATTCAGGTGTACTATGTGGATTGTGGTCAGATTGCTGTCAGTACGATTACTGGAAATTCAGGATGTGTTTCTTTATTAAGTTGTGTTTGCGATCCGTCCACAGCTCAACTTTGCAATACTACACCCATTCTTTCTCTTGAAGACATGCCCTGGCAGGAAGCTTGCTATGAGCCGGATCTGGGAATGTTAATCTATCAGGCAACTCAGGCTTATGAACAGCATGTGGAAGAACAGCGTATTGCTTTCTACGAGCAATACATGGCAACCTGTTCACAGGCATTTGAAACAGAAGTGATGGAGTACTCTGCGCCCTTTAATAGCTATCAACACACTTTGTTCTATTACGATCAGGCAGGTAATCTTGTACAAACGGTAGCTCCCGAAGGACGCGATCGAAACTTTATTCAGAACGATGCCACGACGCAGTCTGATGTAAATACGGCCCGACTGGCGGGAACGCCTCGTGTTGTTCCGGATCATACGTTTATAACTTCGTATGGATATAACAGTTACAATCAGTTGGTAACCACAACCAACCCGGATCAGGAAGGAGACACCCGATTCTGGTATGATTTCTACGGACGTATTGCGGCTTCACAGAATCCGCATCAGGCAAGCTTGGGGTATCTGAGTTATACGTTATATGATAAAATAGGACGACCTGTTGAAGTGGGACTCATTAAAAATAATCCCCCTGCTGAATCGATTCTTAAAGTGGATGATAAAGGAAGCGCATTTGAAAGTTGGGTAACTTCAAGTTATCGGATGGAAATTACCCGGACACAGTATGATAAACCTCTGAATTCTTATGTCGAGAGTAAGTTTGCGAACGGTCAACAGGAGCATCTGCGTATGCGTGTAGCTTCAGTGATGTATTATCCGGTTTATCAGTCGGAGATTGGGAAATACCAAAGTGCTGTACATTATTCGTATGATGTGCACGGGAATGTGAAAGAAGTGATTCAGGATATGCCATTGGATGGATTACCGACAGAGAATGTTTCTACGCAATATGAGTATGAGCTGCTGAGTGGAAACATGAAGAAAGTCCTGTACCAGGCAGAAAAAATCGATCAACATACGCAGACGTATACATACGATGCTTTGAACCGTTTGACGGAAGTGCACAGCAGTACGGATGCGATTCACTATCACCGGGAAGCGGGGTATAGCTATTACGACTACGGACCGTTGGCTCGCAAGGAAATCGGAAGTGCGCGGGTACAGGGACAAGACTTTATGTACACCATTAACGGTTGGCTGAAAGGGATGAACAGTAATATGCTGGACAAAAGTAAAGATCCCGGAAAAGACGGAACGGTTTACCCAACAGGACTATTTGCAGCACGTAACTTACGGGTGGCAAAGGATGTGGTAGGTTTTTCGCTCGGGTATTTTGACAGAGATTACGATCCAATAGGAGGCATACCGGCTGAAGCGACCTATATGGGAACTAATTTTGGTAATGGAGCTCCTGATCTTTTCAATGGTAATATCCGCCACATGGTCACGGCCATAGAGGGCATGGAGGTTCAGGGGTACGCATACCGGTATGATCAGCTGCAGCGACTCATAAAGGTAAACACCTACCGAAAAGAAGGACCTGATTTTGATTGGAATCACTCGTATGCAACGGAAGACTATGGTTCTCATTACAAGTACGATCGTAACGGAAATTTACTATCTTTAGAAAGAAATGGTTTTGGTTCCGAAGTAGATATGGATCGGTTTTCGTATGGTTATTATATATTGGGAGGTAAACGATCGAATCGATTGAGTTACGTTGTAGATGATGCCATAGACCATCCGGGGTATGATGATATTAAACCCGGTCAGGTTGCAGGGAATTACGTCTACAACAAGATCGGTGAGTTGACCGAAGACGCATCGGAGGGAATTCTTTTGGATTGGCGATTAGGGGATCATAAACTGTCAGGGATAAAACGAATGGATGCAGACAGCCCTGAACTAGAATTCTATTACAATCCATTTGGTCAACGGATCCTGAAGGTGGAGAAACCGCGCCAGGGCGGTAATGTTATCAATCCGTCGCAGTGGAAGTATACCTATTACAGTTATGATGCGAACGGACAGGTGATGGGGGTATATACTGCCAATCCGGATCAGCGCAATTACCAATTGGATGAGCGCCACTTGTACGGGGCAGAACGCTTGGGGATCAACGGAACACCTGTGAAGGTGATTGTCGATGGTAATTTAGAACCGTTTGCGCATAAGCGGGTAGACGTGGTACACACGGATCAACGTGGAAATAAACGGTATGAGTTGACCAACCATTTGGGGAACGTCCTTGCCGTCATAAACGACCGGAAAATGTGGAATGTTACGGATGGTGACTACGACCCTGTACTACTTTCATGGAGTGATTATTATGCGTTTGGTATGACCATGCCGGGTAGAAATGGGGGAGTGGATTACCGCTACCAGTTCAATGGGATGGAACACGATGGGGAACTGTCTGGGAATGGAAATAGTTATACTACCGAGTTCAGGCAATATGACCCGAGGTTGGGTAGGTGGAAGTCGTTGGATCCGTTGATGGCGGATTATCCTGAAATGAGTCCGTATACGGCGTTTAATAATAATCCTATATATTTTATCGACCCTGAAGGTTTGGAAGGTGGTCCAGCAAGGAAAAAGTTAGAATTACCTACTGAATTACCTCCGGATGACATATCTAATATTAATAGTGGAGGAGGTATTAGATATGGTGAATCGTTTGGTGAAAAAGTAGGTAATTGGATAAGGGTTCATGTACTGGCATTATTTAACAAAACTGTTCGAGAGAATTTAAATCAAGCGAAACAAAATGATCAGGTTACTTATATCAAGTTAGATAAAGACTCTCCAGCACTTAGATACGGAGGTGTTTTTGAGCAATCTGATGATGAAGATATTATTTTTTGGAAGTATTCGATAAGGGGGGGGGATGAGTCTTTGTCGCATATTGTTGATGATAAACATGAAAATATTACTCAAAATACCTTTAAAGAAAAAAAGTTAAGGATGACTCGTGCTAGAGATAAGTATCGAAACAAGAAGAATCGATCAAATAAGGTTAGATGGGGCTTTTCTTTTAGCTTAGAGACCAAGTCTCGTAAATTTCATTTTATTTCAATAGCAATAGGAAGAAACTGGAAAACACATAATATGATTTTTACACGACATAAAGAAGCTAGGAAATTTACCGATCGTTCCTTTACTCCTCTTTTTGGAATTAAGTGGAAAACAAAATTAGGAACATATAATTGGATTTATATTGGAAAAGCAATACGTTTAAGAAATGGTAGGACTAGTAACTGGGTATGGGATTTATCAAAAAAGAGAGCTACGAGTCGAAGTAAAAGACGTAAAGCAAGAAAAAGAAATTAAGAATATTGATAGGAATGAGGAGTAGTATAGTTACAGTAATTATTGTTTTTTTTTGTGTTTTTAATTTTGATGCACAAGTGATTAACGTTTCTGAGATAAGGGGTAATATAAGTTGTCGAACGAAAATAATATTATTAGGTGAAAATCATTCGGGGCGAGAGAGATACAATGTACTTGATCAATATATAGAAATACTAACTCAAAATGAAATTGATACTGTTTTTATAGAAATGCCATATAGTGAATATTTTGAAGCATCTATTGGTAAGAATGACTATCAGAAATTAAAATTGGACTCTTTTAAGAAATCAAATATTGTAATTATTCCAATTGATATTGAGAGTGATTTGTTAAATGCACTAAATGTAATTCGTGAGGTTTATTATGAGAATTTTTTGAGTGGATCTGAATATTATAGAGAGCATTCGGAAATTACTTATCAACTGTTTAAAACAAAAAAGTTAAATATTCCGTTTTTAATGGATTACTTGGGGCGAATTAGAACGCACATAACTCCTTTATTACTAAAGTATCAATCAGAATTTTTAACTTTAATTCAGAGTATTGAAGAGACATATATCAATTTTGAAGTATACGAATCAGGAAATTTAGATGATTCGATATTTCGAGATAGTCTCATGGCGTTGAAAATTAAAAGATATGTACAGGAGAATAGTCTACAAAAATGGGGAGGTTTTTTTGGTTCGATGCATATCTCTCAACCTGAGGATGGAATGTTTAAACTGGTAGATATTCAAAATAACATGATAAGTTTTCTTCTGAAAGAAGGTGTGTTATATGCTACAGGTCCTAATCAAAACTATTCGAGAATAATCTATGATTCCGTTAGAAAAATTGAACAGAGTAAGAAATTCGGAGTTCTTAATAATACATTTTTAGATGAATTCAAATGTGAATTGCGAAAGGTGAAAAAAGGAAACATTTTTTTCTTGAAAAAAAATAAAACATATTGGTGTGTGAGTAAAAAATAGGTAGTGTATTCGGTAGTGTCTCAAACTATCACCTGACGGTAAAAAATGTATGTAACTTCGGTAGTGTACCAGATTTATTGATGAATGAAATTTGTTTAATTAACCATTTGTTTTTCAGGTGGTAGAGGAGGTTTTAGCAAGAATAGTTCGATAAGGGGAATCATTAGATTGCCCTTTTTTCGTGTTTTATTCGACCTATTATTCAATAATTACGTACTACGTGTATCAGATTTATTGCTCGTATGATTTGTTGTAATTTTCCAATGAAAAAAAACGGAAGACTTTGAAGGGAATTCAACGTCATCTGTGTAAAGGATGTAGTAGGTTTTTCGCTCGGGTATTTTGACAGAGATTACGATCCAATAGGGGGCATACCGGCTGAAGCGACCTATATGGGAACTAATTTTGGTAATGGAGCTCCTGATCTTTTCAATGGTAATATCCGCCACATGGTCACGGCCATAGAGGGCATGGAGGTTCAGGGGTACGCATACCGGTATGATCAGCTGCAGCGACTCATAAAGGTAAATACCTACCGAAAAGAAGGGCCTGATTTTGATTGGAATCACTCGTATGCAACGGAAGACTATGGTTCTCATTACAAGTACGACCGTAACGGAAATTTACTATCTTTAGAAAGAAATGGTTTTGGTTCCGCAGTAGATATGGATCGGTTTTCGTATGGTTATTATATATTGGGAGGTAAACGATCGAATCGATTGAGTTACGTTGTAGATGATGCCATAGACCATCCGGGGTATGATGATATTAAACCCGGTCAGGTTGCAGGGAATTACACCTACAACAAGATTGGTGAGTTGACCGAAGACGCATCGGAGGGGATCCTTTTGGATTGGCGATTAGGGGATCATAAACTGTCAGGGATAAAACGAACGGATGCAGACAGCCCTGAACTAGAATTCTATTACAATCCATTTGGTCAACGGATCCTGAAGGTGGAGAAACCGCGTCAGGGCGGTAATGTTATCAATCCGTCGCAGTGGAAGTATACCTATTACAGTTATGATGCGAACGGACAGGTGATGGGGGTGTATACTGCCAATCCGGATCAGCGCAATTACCAATTGGATGAGCGCCACTTGTATGGGTCAGAACGCTTGGGGATCAATGGGACACCTGTGAAGGTGG
>NZ_BAAAFH010000022.1:0-39425 GCF_039523435.1 Wandonia haliotis | reverse complement strand
ATGGTAATTTAGAACCGTTTGCGCATAAGCGGGTAGACGTGGTACACACGGATCAACGTGGAAATAAACGGTATGAGTTGACTAACCATCTCGGCAACGTCCTTGCCGTCATAAACGACCGGAAAATGTGGAATGTTACGGATGGTAACTACGACCCTGTACTACTTTCATGGAGTGATTACTATGCGTTTGGTATGACCATGCCGGGTAGAAATGGAGGAGTGGATTACCGCTACCAGTTCAATGGGATGGAACACGATGGCGAACTGTCTGGGAATGGAAATAGTTATACTACCGAGTTCAGGCAATATGACCCGAGGTTGGGTAGGTGGAAGTCGTTGGATCCGAAAAAACGATTATTTCCGAGTGTAACTCCATATAATTTTGTTTTTAACAATCCAGTTATCCTGACTGACCCTAAAGGTGATTGTCCACCATGTGCATGGGCAGCGTTGAGAGCTTCAGCTCCAAGCATTATTGCTTTGTTTGCAACTGGAGCTACTATTTCGGTAACTTTGCAATTCACGACTCATTATGCTTTAGAAGAGGATTTTATTAAGGCTTTCGGGAAAGTCGATTGGTTCGATGTAGGTATAGATGGAGCTATAAATGTTGTAACAGGAAATGCATCTTCACTTTCAGTAAATTTCGTTGATGCAGTTCCTTCACAAGATATAAACATAACTGTTCAAACTGTTGAGAGAAATTATTCACCCGCAAACCCAAAAACAGATTATGTTCCTTTAATGAATCCATCCCCTGCAGATGTACTAAAAACAGAACCATTAATACCTTCAGATATACTCCCTGTGAGTATTAAGGATATGGGAATACAAAATAACAACGTGAAAAAAGACAAAAATGGTCAAAGACCAGAAAAAACACCAAAGCCGAGATTCTAATAAACGATATTATCGGCAAATATTATTTTCACTTATATTTTTTTTAATGGTGATTATAATAGGATTCTTTGTTAAGGATGAAATTAAGAAAGACCGTGAATTGTTAGAACAATATGGAATTGAAGGTATCGCAGTTGTAACTGAAAGATATTTCGTTAGAAGATATTATTCCAAATATAAGTTTAAATACAAAAATAAAGTTTATCAGGGTACATGTAATCATATGCTATTTGTTGGAGATACTATCGACATCATTTTTTACCCAAAGGACCCGTCTAATAATAGAATAAAATTCAAATGAAAATTAAATCGTTAATCATTAGTATTGCAATAACAGTATTGTTAAATGTCATTCTTTTGTTTTTATTAAAGAAGAATACGATTGACATGACTTTGATTATTATTTCAGGTATAGTGTTAGTAGTAGTATACGAAATAAGTTCTCGTATTGAAAAATAGGGAGTGGGGGAGGAGGCCTTTCTCCCCGAGTTCTGTAAAAATACTATGATGTTTAAGAGAGGCTATAACGTGGGGTGCCGCTAAGGGTAGTGTCTCAAACTATCACCTGACGAAAAAAAAATGTATGTTTATTGGCTTTTTATCAGATGATTCAGAGATATACTCAAAGTATCTAATAAATTGGTTCGTTGGGATTGGGTTATTGATTATAACTTTTATGGTTCATATATTTCTCGAAAGAAAAATTCCATCCGAAAAGGAAAGAGACATTAAGTAAAAACTTATGAAGAAGTGGTTTAATGAAGTAAATTTTGGTTATTCAACAAGCATTTTTTTTATTGATTTGTGCATGTTCTAATCCAAAGTCATTTATTGGAAGCATTGACTAAAAAGTACTAACTGGCGATATGGATGCAAAGCATGTAGAGTTCAATTTCAGGAAGAGTATAGTGATAGAACCTGGCTTGCGGAAACTAGCACGAATATTGTTTTTACTTAAAGAAGGCAATGCCTACATTGTTGGTGAGCTAATTGTTTCAACCGAAAACTCTACGGTTTCAAATTCATTAAATTCTTTTCTTAAATGGAATTTATAGTTTATAATAAAACCTGAAAATTGAAAACAAAACTCACAAGGAGTTTGATAAAATAACTAATCTATTTAAAGGTGTAATAAATGGTAAAGCAAGTTTTACTGTTAAGTTAGTAGGTGGAGAAATGATTGATGGTACTTAGGATGTTATTAATCAAACTTATTCTATTAGGGGAGTTGTAGAACACCTTACTTTAGATCAAAAAGTAGATGAAAAAGAGAACTAAGAATAATAAAATTATGAATTTTACGAAATTATTTTCGTTTGGAACTGCGCCATTAATGTTATTTCTATTGTTGGCACCAAGCTTATTCATCATACATTTGTTCTTCTTCCTAGTATTATTTTTTACTTTTAATTGGGTATTAGATGTAGCTTTAATTATGTTCATGATATACCTCATTTGGTATAGTCGAAAAAATGGAATAATAAAAGTTAATTTATATCAGGATCATATAGAAGTAATTCATTTTTTTTGGTTTAAATCTGTATATGAATATACAGATGTTAAAGTTATGAATGAATTTAAACAAGGTTTTTTACCTTATGAGATTATTGTCGTTAAATTAAAGCAAAATGAGTATAAAAAGAAGAAGATTCATTTTTACTGTCCTGAAGATAAAAGGATTGAATTAGATAAGTTTTTTGAAACAAAGGGACTTCGTATTAGACCACAGCCCTAACTATAAGTGTTTATCATATTTGATAATGAAGGTTTATTGAAAAGTATCTCAATAGTAAAAAAAGGGTTACGGTTACATATAGTGGGACACTTGATGATACAAAAGAAATGAGAGAAAGTGATTTTGGAGAAAAACAACAGTAACTATACTATTTTTAACCACTCCAAGTATTGGATAGGTACAGTTATCATAGTAATAATTTTGCTTTTGGGGCGAGATTTTTCTTTAGAACTGTACTTAAAAACATTAAGTTTATTAATTTTATACGGATACACATTAATTTATATCATTCGATTTGCTTTGGGAATTCTTCTTGAAAAACGAAGGATCCTCAAATTAATTTATGCAATTACTCCAAAAGTATTAGTTATTGATTTAACGCTAATATTAATATCAATAATTATAAACCATATATACAATATGGTATCCTTTTTAAAAGTTTTTAACCAAATAGTTGGTTTCTCGTTAGCAATAATAATATGCTTTCTTGTCTATATTAATGTATGGTTTACTGTTTCTTCTGGGAATACATTGGGAGCTATAAGCACATTCCCAGTAACTATAGAACACTCAGTTATGAGTGTTTCCTGATTTGCATGTAGTCGTGTTCTCAGAACTAAATATTCGCGTTTAAATTTTATAACGGGTAACAACTTCTTTATGATACCTCTTAAAAAAGCCTTAAAAGAGTCTGGAAATGAAAATAAATAAGCAGATTAAATGGGGTGGTTTGTTAGCACTCTTTATTGTTGGTGTTGTAATTACACGCTATGTAAAAAATATCAGACAAGACAATTTACTGGAAGATTCAAAACAGACGACAGCTATTTTTTTTGAGTCAAATTTTGTTTATCGAACCGGTTACATATCTCACTTTAAATACAAAGTAAATGGAAAGAAATATGAATTAAATCAACCGATGAAGATAACTTCCCTTGAAAAAGGTGACACGGTCCTGATTGAGTATTCAATAAAAGATCCATCAGTGGCTAAAGTGGTGGATCTGTATTATATGGAGAAGTATAAACATTTGAGGGATTAGTAGTGGGTAGTGTGCTTAATGTGTGGAGGGCTGAAACATTGAAAAAGATGTAATTCGAAAAAGGTAGTAAAAATTGGAAAAACCGTTCGGATTGGTACAACGCTATTTGTATAATTGTTCTGGAAGTTCTTTAGGGAAGTTATCTGTATCGATCTTCTGTTTATAAAGAGATTATAATGAAGAATGCTTTTGAAGTAGAAATAGGGAAAGACTACTATTATAAATTTCGAGATATAAGTTTCGATATTAAAATAAGAGGAGAACAAATTAAATGCAAAGGAAACCAATTGTACATTAGATGTTTTGTACCAATTGATTTTAGTGATGCTAATGATGGTGATGAATTTGAATTAGGTAATGATTTTACCCTTCTTTCAGTATTAAGAATTAATAAAGATAAGGAAGAGGTTAAAGTCGAAGAATTGGAATCTGCTCAAAAAATAATTGGAGATCTTCGATTTGAAGGTTATCCACGAGAGAAAGGTCAAAATAAATGGATCCCCGTTTGTGTCGTTAATAAACCTCGATATGTTAAAGATATTGATCATATGATTGATTACAGCTTTTTAGCAAACCAACCTAATGCGGTTTTGAATAAATGGCATTTATATCATAATGCAGGTTATTCATCAAGTAGTAAAGGAGGCGCAGATGAAAAAATTATATGGAGAGAAGGTCTACTAGATGAATACGAACTTATACAACCATATTATGACAATCTATTAATAATATATAGAATAATCATTTTTCTAATTCGAGAAAAGTTAGAAGAGCGTAATTTAAAATTAACTGAAAGGGAGTGGGTAGATATTTTTAATTCAGCATTGAAAAAATTTTCCAGAATTAAAGACTTTTCAGAGTTACATTGGAATTTCATGCACATATACACTAGGTGGTGTGGTTTAACAGAGGGGGAATATTATAAATGGCATTAAATTCCTTTCAATACTCAACAAAAAAATAAAAAGTAGAAGAAAGAAAATATAAAAACTTTCAGAGATAGGACATGTATTAATCGTTATCAGATAAAATAAACAAAAAAGCGGTGTGAATTTATCACACCGCTTTTTGTATTCAATAGACAGTTTATTCTATTTGTTCACAACAACTCTGAAAGTTGAAGCTTTACCATCTTCAAAGTTCATGTTGAATGTGTAAGTTCCATTTGTTAAAGAACTTAAGTCAACGCTAAGTGTTTGTGATGCATTAAGAGTAACATTTTCTGTAAGTACAGTTCTTCCTGCTACATCAATAACTTGTAGAGTTGCAGCTCCTTCAAGGTTTTGTAATGGAATAGTAATAACATTCTTAGCTGGGTTAGGGAATGGAGTAACCTCAACCAAATCGTCCTGATGAGCTAAACCTACTGTCGCAGCATCAATGAACTTGGCAGCAATTGCCGGAGTTCCATAGTAATCAGTAAATCCAAGACCAAAATCAGTGGTCTTGATTAGCATATAAGGCTGACGGTTGATGAAATCAATGTTTCTGTAATAATTAGTATTGCTGTCAAATGAGAAATATACATCTGCATTATCACTTTCTGCACAGAAAATGTAACGTGTGTTATCTTCAAGTAAGATAAAGTCTCCATCCGCATTTCTAAGTGTAGTAGAAACATATTCTCCACCTACTTCTCCATTGTCAAAACTATATTCACCATCTCCAACAAAAGTGATTTCAGCACTTCCGAAAGCAGGATCATCTAAATCATCAAATGGTCCCCATTGCCATACTGAAGTATATACATATTCCCCGGCAATTGACTCGTCTCCTGACTTTGAGATGGCAAAATCAATCCCATCAACAGCTAATCGTGACGCATTGGCGTCTGAGAATACGATACAAGCGGCAAAACTAGCTGCATCCTGTGCACGTAACCCGTCGCCGGCAATTAAATCCCCGGTAGCATCGACACGTGCATTTGCATACTTTTGATTATCGTTTATGTGGAACGAAGTAATAACCTCATTGTCGCCAGGGTATTCATCTGCATTTCCTGCCAGACTGGTTGTGTATGTAATTGTATACAATCCCGGATCATAAGTTGTCATTGAAAATTCAGGAAGAGATACATATAAACTATCTCCTGAATCTATACTCAAAGCGGTAGCAGATTCGTTATATACTTCAGAACCTCCGAATTCAACTACCACATTAAAGATACCATCTGTCTGATCTATAGCTCCGTAATTGAATACCCATGCGGCAGGTACATACGAAAACTCAGAACCATTTTGTGCTAACAATGAAGGAATAGATGTTTTTCCTGTATGTACAATGTCTTTGTTGTAGATTCCAAAGTCGTAGTCAAACAGATTGAGTTTGTTTCCGATGAAAACTTCAACTGGATTTCCGGCATCAAGCTCAGCCCGGATCATTGCTCCTGTACTTTGACCGATCATGATGACAGGAACATCGACATTATTTCCATTCGTCCCTGCAGCCATCGGGATCGGTTCACCGGGTTCATTATTAACAATAATCACAGCAATTGCACCTGCTACATCCGCATTGAGAGCTTTATCTCCGAATTCACAATTTCCGCGATAAACAATAGCAACTTTTCCGGCTACATCTCCAGCATTGGAAAGAGCCTGACATCCTAGGGAGTCTCCGGCTGTACCATCATCTACAATTTCAACAAAACCCTGAACACGATTCGCAGGAAGTGTAAGATCAGGAGTTAACGCCCAGTCAGCAGCTTCGAAACTGTAATCTCCTTCTATCGACGCAGGATCGAGAACGTTGAAGATCACCTGAGCCGAACCAACTGTGGCTGTAACAACAGCCAATAAGCTTAGTAATACTTTTTTCATGTTTTTCGTTTTTGATTTATTGGACACTAAATTAAGGAAAAATAAAATCAATTTGAAATAATTGTAACCTAATTTTACCCTTTATTAAGAAGTGACAAGAGGTGAAAATGAGTTATGATCGGCTTATTTAAGGGAAGAAGGTAATTCTTTTTCCATCATAAAGTGTTGGATTTCACTGAATAAAAGATGAGATTTCTTGACGATTTTATAACCACCCCGTTGATAAAATGAGATAGCCTTTTCGCGTGCCTGCAATATGATTTTTGATTTATTTCTTTTAATTGCTTCCTTTTCAGCGGTGTGTAGTATCTTGTAGCCCAGTTTTTTGCCTTGAAAACAATTGGAGATTGCCATAAATCGGAATTGGTTAATAGCAGGATCTTCAGTAGAGTCCATTCTGAGCACTCCTGCCATTTCACCATTTACAAATAAGGCGAAATGAGTAGCCTGTGCATCAGAAGAATCTTTTTCTGAGCCACGTGGTTGCTGCCAGGGTTCTCTTAATTCTTTATAGCGAATTTCATAATAATTTTCCCATTCTTGCTCATTTTGGGGAGAGCGTATTTCAATAAGATCCATAGGTAAATGCGATTCCGGTGACACGTTTAGTAAGACGACCCTCTATTTTTTCTTCCCGAATTAGTTTTTGAGCACCTTCCTCTCTAAACACTTCGCGCAGATTTTTTATGATAGCGCAGGGAACAAATACTTTTCTTAGTTCATTATTTAAGGTCTCTGCCTGCCACAGTATTACTTTTTGTTGAATCAGTTCAGCTAATTCAAAACGATGATCAACCCGAACCTGGTTATTGATAAATCGCTTGTCTTTCAATAACTCTTTTGCTTCGAGTACGGTCACTAATTTCTCAAAATGTATCTGGCTTCCGATGGCAAATGTAACCTCTTTGTCATCCTTCGTTTTAAAGAGTTCACCGTAAGGAGCAATATTGGGGTGAAGAGAACCGATACGCTGAGGAATGTGTTTATTCATAAGATAGTTGGATGCCTGATTGACCAGACTGCTAATAGCTGCGTCATAAAGCGAAACATGAACGACTCCGCCTTTTCCTGTACGTTGACGGTTGAGCAATGCAACAAGTAGACCTTCTTTCAGATGATGGGCGGCAAGTACATCTATAAAAGCTACAGGCATTTTAACTGGTCCGCTTTCGGGAGTTCCATTCATAGACATGTAACCGGTTTCTGCCTGTAAAATTAAATCATAGGCGACACGATCCGACTCTTCTCCGAATCCGGAAATTTTACCAATCAATAGTCCGGGATTGAACTGAAGTAATGTCTTATCTGTCAAATTAAATTTTTCCTGGTCTCCCTTCTTGAAGTTCATTAGTACGATATCAGCCTCTTTTATCAGGTTAAGAGCTTCATATCTATCCTCTTCTTTTGAGAGGTTTAGCCGGATGTATGTCTTATGGTAATTAACACTTGAGAAATAAGCAGAAACGGAACTATCCGGTCTTTCTGTTGGAAGTTTCCACGAACGGGTTACGTCCGGATGCTCAGGGTGTTCAACCTTCAGAACTTCAGCTCCGAGCTCTGCAAAGAACATTCCCACATGTGGTCCGGCAAGAACCGTTGCCAGTTCAACGACTTTTAATCCCTCGAGCATAAATTTCTTTTTTACAAAAATTGCAAAAATGCAGAGCAAAGACAAACATCTTAACAAATAGTATAGAAATACTTTTAGTCTCGCTTCATTCGCAAAGTGATACGTGAAATTTAGCGTATATTTAGCGGCTGTTATATTTTTTCATTCAAATTTTATACGTTCGGTAATGACTAATATTGAATTTATCCGCTTGTCAATCGCTGTTTCACCCAAACAAATTTCTGCCACAATTGATTTGCTTACTGAAGGAGCAACGGTTCCTTTTATTTCCCGGTATAGAAAGGAAAGAACCGGAGGGCTGGATGAAGTTGAAATTACGACTATTCGGGATGCTTTAAAAAAGTGGAATGAACTGGTTGATAGAAAACAAAGTATTCTGTCAGCCATTGATGAACAGGGATTGTTAAGCGATGATTTGAAAGTCAAAATTGAGAATTGTTATTCGACTACGGAGTTGGAAGACCTGTATTTACCCTATAAACCCAAGAGGAGAACAAAAGGTCAGGTAGCGAGAGAGTTAGGGTTGGAGCCGTTGGCAAAAATGATCATGTCACAACGAGGTGGTGACCCGGATGTGATGGCAGAGCGCTTTGTGAATCATGATGTTCCTGATGTAGAAGATACAATAGCCGGAGCAAAGGATATCATTGCCGAATGGATTAATGAGAATACGTTTGTACGTTCGAGATTACGACAGTTGTATGAAAGGAAAGCCGTATTGACTGCTGCTTTGATCAAAGGAAAAGAAGAGGAAGCGCAACTGTATAAGGATTATTTTAAACACGAAGAAAAATTGCAGCGATGTCCATCTCACCGTTTTTTAGCGATTATGCGTGGAGCAAAAGAAGGCTTTTTACGTGTAAAAGCCCAGCCGGATAAAGAAGAAGCTGTCGAAATTATTGAAAGAGCAGTTGTAAGAGGGAACGGTAAAGATGCTGATTGTGTTGCTGATGCGGCTAAGGATGCTTACACAAGATTACTTTCTTCTTCTTTAGAAAATGAAGCATTAGCAGAAATGAAACAAAAGGCGGATGAAGAAGCTATAGGCGTTTTTGCGAAAAACCTGAAACAATTGCTTTTGGCATCTCCATTGGGTAGTAAACGAATTCTGGCAATAGATCCTGGATTTAGAACAGGCTGTAAAGTCGTCTGTCTGGATGAAAATGGAAGCTTACTCCATAATGAAACGATTTATCCGCATCCTCCCCAAAAAGAAACAGGAAAAGCGGCTTCGAAAATAAGCCAGTTAGTTGAGACGTATAAAATTGAAGCGATTGCGATTGGTGATGGAACTGCCGGAAGAGAAACGGAATATTTTATCAAACAGATTCGATTCAGAAATGATGTACAGGTTTTTGTTGTGAGGGAAGATGGAGCTTCGATTTATTCAGCTTCTTCGATTGCAAGGAAGGAGTTCCCCTCTTTTGATGTAACGGTAAGAGGATCTGTTTCGATAGGAAGGAGATTAATGGATCCTTTGTCTGAATTGGTGAAAATTGATCCTAAGTCGTTGGGAGTAGGTCAGTACCAACATGATGTTGACCAAAAGAAATTAAAAGAAGCGTTGGATGATGTGGTCATCTCTGCTGTAAATAGTGTTGGTGTGGATCTAAATACGGCTTCGCCCTATTTATTGTCGTATGTTTCCGGTCTGGGAATATCACTTGCTGAGAATATTGTGAAATACAGAAGTGAGAATGGTGCTTTTGTTAATCGGAAAGAGTTGAAAAAAGTACCGCGATTGGGAGAAAAAGCGTTTGAGCAATGTGCGGGATTTTTACGGATTAGGAAAGGGGATAATCCATTAGATAATACGGCTGTTCACCCTGAATCATACGGAATTGTAGCTTCTTTTGCTGCAATGAAAGGTAGTAGTGTAGAGGAGTTATTGGGGAATGAGAAAGTACTGAAAGAATTGGAAAATACACAGAATCTTACATTTACAGAACATGATATTTTGAATGAATTGAAAAAACCGGGAAGAGATCCGCGAAAGACAGCTAAAGTTTTGGAATTTGACAAGTCAGTTCGGACGATAGATGATCTTTTTGTTGGTCAGAAGTTACCCGGTCTGGTAACCAATGTGACGAATTTTGGAGCATTTGTTAATATTGGAATAAAGGAAAACGGATTAATTCATAAATCACAGCTTGCAGATGTGTATGTCGAGAATCCGGCTGATTTTATAGCATTGCATGAACATGTAGAGGTGGAGGTGCTGGAAGTGGATAAAAACAGGAAAAGGATTGGGTTAAAAAGACTTTCCTGAAGAAAATACTACCTTAGCTAAGTAATTACTCTGTAAAGATGAAGAAGATGTATACCTGGTTCAAGAATTACCCGAATGTATTGTTTTTCTTTTTTGTTGCTGTAATGACAGTGTCCTACTATGACGGTGTTCTGGAAAAAGAACCCATGAACATGCATTTGTGGCGACAGACAGACTGTCTGTCTTTAGCTCGTAATTATGCCAATGGAGCAGCTTTTGCAGAACCGGAGATTGATATATTACTCGCAGATAAATTAACTACCGGAAAAACGGCCGGAGAGTTTCCCGTTTTGTACTATCTGGTAGGAAAAACATGGTCAGTTTTTGGGGAATCGGTTATGCTGTACAGAGTGTTTTACCTTTTAATTTTGTTGGCAGGAGTATTTGCTTTTTTTAGAACATTATTATTGCTCAATTTTGGAAATTTCTGGTCTACAGTATTGAGTTTATTATTATTTACCTCTCCTGTATTTGTTGTGTTTGGAGTAAGCTTTCTAACAGACGTCCCCGCTTTTTGCTTTATTCTGATAGCTTTTTATTTTCTTGTGCGATCCATCCGGATTCCCTGGGCAAAATACTCCTTGTGGTGGGCTGTGTTATTTTTTGCTTTGGCAGGGCTTATAAAAGTATCCAGTTTGATATTATTTGTCTTTTTGGGTGCAGCTTTCCTTATCGAATTACTGGGGAAAAAACTGAGTGAAGGAGGAAGGGTTTTTCAACGCCCCGGAGCTACTTTTATTGGGTTCGGAATAGTGATTCTGGCTGTCTTTTCATGGTATTTTTATGCTTCGTATTATAACGAACAGCATCAGTTTAAATACACATTTAACAGTATATACCCTTTGTGGTTAATGGATGAAGCAGGGTTAGCCAAATTGTGGGATGGGATGAAAACAACGACCACGATTATTTTCTTTAGTCGTCCCATGATCGCCCTTGTAGTATTGCTTCCTCTTGTCAATTTATTGTTCTTCCGAAAATTACCATTGATTATTTCCTTGGGAAATATCTTTGTTTTTACTGGAGGGCTCCTTTATTTTCTGTTGTGGGCACCTCTTTTTGAAAATCATGATTACTATTACATTCCCCTATTGATTTTGTTTGTTTCTTCGTTTGTTCCGTTCTTTTACTGGTTAAAAGAACGAAAAGAGAAGATTTACAGGTCACCTGTACTAAAGATTCTTTTTGTACTGTTTCTTGGATATAATTTTATCTACTGTTTAAGTGTTGTAAAATTGAAAACCAGAGCAGCGGAAGGTGATTTTCCTGTTGTAGGAAATGAACAGTTTGTTGGAATGATGAGGTGGGTAAACTGGGATGTGTCTGCAAATTGGTGGCGTTACAAAGCGGTTCTTCCTGATCTTGAAAAGGCAGGGGTACAACCTGATGATAAAGTAATTTGTTTATCTGATTATTCATTTAGTGTGTCTCTTTATTTCCTGAATAAAAGAGGTTGGACAAATTTTATGCATTATTCATCAAGAGAAGAGATCGATCAACTAATTGATGCCGGAGCAAAATACTTGTTTATTACAGATCCGGCGCAGTTGGAACTTGATTATATTCAACCGTTTTTAGAAAAACCTTTAGGAGAGTTTAAAGGTATCCATGTTTTCACGCTTGCCGGATAAGACCGTTTCTTTTTCACTGTATCGGGGATCGTCGCAATAAGGGAGTTTAATCATCTGGCCAACTTCTATTGTGTAAACGCCAAATTCTTCTGTAACAATACCGGTTATTTTATAAATCCCATTTCCTCTGAAAGGATATCGTCTGGCAAATTCAGGAAAGTGAACCGTGTCAAAATAATTTCCATCCTGATCAATGAAGGTGCCAAAAAACATATTCTCGCCGTATGTGGTACGGGTACGTTTCGTAGTGACCAGATACCCATAACGACAGACTTTTAAACCACGTTTTCTGTGTAGTTGTTCAAAGGGGTGTATCAGAGGAGGGATTTTATCCTTTAGTAGTAGAAAGGGGGAACAGAGCGGGAAACCGAGTAGTTCCAATTGTTCGAAAGCTTCTTCTAACCGGTCTTCGTCCAGTGACGGAAGAGTGAAATCCTTTACAGGACTTTGAAATAATAAGGGTTGGTGTTGTTCGTCTTTTTTTCTGTTATGATACACGTGCGCTTTCCATAACAATTCTTTTCGGGACTCGGGAAAGTCGCGTAAACCTCCTATGCGAATTATTAAAAGTAGTTGTTCCAGCGGAAGTTGAATACGTTGTGTGAGATCTTTGAAGCTCGTAAAAGGACCGTTAGTTGTTCGTTCAAAAAGTAGCCGATCAATGACTTTTATTTCAATGCCGGACACCAGTTGAAAACCAAGATAAATAGTCTTACCCGAAATAACACTTTTATAATCTCCGTAATTCACAGAAGGTGGTTCTATTGTTGCCCCAAGTTTTCGGGCTTCGTGTACATAAAATTCCGTTCTGTAAAAACCACCAAAATTATTGATAGTGGCCAGCATATATTCAAGTGGATAATAGGCTTTCAGGTATAAACTTTGATAACTTTCTACGGCATAAGAAGCGGAGTGTCCTTTGGAAAAAGCATATCCGGCAAAGCTCTCTATCTGCCTCCATACTTCCCGTATGATCTCTTCGGGGTAGCCTCGTTTCAGGCAGTTTTCCCTGAACGTTTCCCGGATCTCATGGAACTCAATCCGGGAACGAAATTTTCCGGACATCCCTCTTCGGAGTACATCCGCTTCGGCGAGTGTCAGACCGGCAAAATGGTGTGCCACTTTTATAACATCTTCCTGATAGACCATTACTCCGTATGTTTCGGGCATGATTTCGGCCATAACCGGATGCGCCTCTTTTCGTTTTTCAGGGATGCGATGACGAAGTATATACTCCCGCATCATGCCGGATTGAGCAACTCCCGGGCGGATAATAGAACTGGCAGCAACTAATCCCAGATAGGTATCTGTTTGTAGTTTTTTTAGCAACATTCGCATCCCGGGTGATTCTACATAAAAACAACCGATGGCTTCTGCATTTCGGATAAGAGCTTTGATTTTTTCATCGTTTTTAAAGACATGTACATCGTGAATATCATGCGGAGGATTTTGAGGTTGGTTTTCCCGTATGATTTCGAGAGATTCACTGATCTTGCTTAAACCTCTTTGGCTGAGGATATCAAATTTAAATAAACCGACATCTTCTGCTTCCAGCATGGAAAATTGGGTTGTCGGTAATCCTTTGGGAGGTAAGAAGGAAGCCGAAAACCAGGTAATGGGCTTTTCAGAAATGACAATACCTCCTGCGTGAATACTTAAGTGTGAAGGGAGTCCTTCAATTCGTTTGCTATACCGTAAGACAAGGTCGGATAATTTGTCTTGGGCAACATATCCGGGATCAGACGCCAGTGTCTCAATTTCTGACTTGGGAAGCCCGAATACTTTTCCAAGTTCACGTAGTGTTGCTTTGTATTGGAATGTACTGTAAGTTGCCAGTAGTGTGGAATGGGGGAAACGTTGAAATATATAACGGATAACATCGTCCCGGTCTTTCCATGAAAAATCAATATCAAAATCAGGAGGGTTTTTTCTGTACAGATTAATAAAACGTTCGAAGTAAAGATCAAGTTCAGACGGATCTACATTCGTAATGTGAAGCAGATAAGCAACAATACTATTCGCCCCGCTTCCCCGTCCGACATAAAAATATCCTTTTGATCGGGCATATTGAATAATATCCCATGTAATCAAAAAATAGGAAAGAAAGCCTTTTTGGTAAATAACCTCGATCTCGTTTTTCACACGCTTCCTGATTTCATCATTCGCTTTTGGGTAACGCTGTGTGATTCCTTTTTGAGTAAGTTGAGTGATGAGTTCAAGATCCTGTTTTTCACTTCCGGTATAGGTCAGTTGATTCTGAGGGCTTACCTGTTCACCAAAACCGAAAAACAAAGAACAGGAATCAAGAAGTTGTTGAGTACGCTCAAAAATAGATGGAACTTCTTGAAAGCAGAGTTGAAGCTCCTTAATACTTTGGAAGGTATCAGATTCAAGAGCCTGCTCTGAGCTAGGAAGCATAGATAACAAGGTGTTTTTATCTATGGCGCGCAAAAGCCGATGAGTATTAAAGTCCTGCTTGTTCAAAAAGGTCATGGGTGCGAGGATGACCATACGCTCAGTATCCCCGGAGTAATTAGACCATTTAATTTTGTTCAGATCAGATTTTCCGATTCCTATATACTCTTGTTCAGAAAGTTTCCGCCTGGGAAGATTTGTTGTGGGATAAATGAAAAAGCAATGTTGTAATGCCGGTGCTTCATCGGGAAAAGGTTGACCATTCTGTAGATGTTGACTCAGAAAGTGATTTAGTTCCTGAAATCCCCGATTGTTTTTCGCCAGTCCGACGTATTTTTGTCGTATTCCTTCTCTGAAATCTATTCCTGCGACAGGTTTCACTCCCTGTTCCTGCGCAATTCGTACAAATTGCAGTATAGCAGTTGAACAGTTGATGTCCGTAAGGGCAAATGTGGTATATCCGTTCTGTTTCATCCAGCGGATCACGTTTTCAGGAGAATGAATTCCGTAACGTAAACTGTAATACGAGTGAACATTCAACATGTAGCTATTTTATTGAATGGGGCGAGTGATCTCCATTGTTAAAGGAACTGAACCGACTGATTGTTTTTGCAGTCATTCCGGAAGCTCGTACAACAGCCCGGTCTCCGAAACGATCTCGGATTTTATCCATAGCGGAATAGAGATCGGCCATTTTGTGAGAATCTTCAAACAGACTGATCTGAAAGCTTCCGCTGACAAGGTGACTGAACCGGACACCGATAAGTCGGATCAGAACACGTCGGGTATACATTTTTTCAAAAAGTTCAAGCGCGAGAGGTATCAGATCATGATCCGCAGAAGTGTAATGTATTTTTCGTTGTAATGTTTCTGTTTGAAAATCGCTGTAGCGGAGCTTTATCGTAATACATGATGTTAATTTGTTTCCTCTTCGCAGCTGTAAAGCCAGATTCTCGGTCATGGCAGTAAGAATCGACTTTAGTTTATTAACGTCAATCGTATCTTTGTCGAATGTACGTTCTGTGGAGATTGATTTCCGTTCGTTATATTGTTCAACAGGCGAGTTGTCTATTCCATTTGCTTTTTTCCAGAGTACTCTTCCGTTTTTCCCAAATGTGTTTTCCATTACTTCGATAGGGATTTCCTGGATCGTTTGTATTTTTCTGACTCCCAGATTACAAAGTGTCTGATAGGTTTTCAAACCTACCATGGGTAATTTTTTTACAGAAAGAGGCGCCAGAAACAGCTTTTCGTGTCCGTAATCGATAAGTAATTGATTGTTGGGTTTGGCTTCCCCCGTGGCAACTTTTGAGACTGTTTTATTTTCGGATAAACCGAAAGATAAAGGCAAGCCTGTTTCTCTCATGATTCGTTGGCGAAGTTCACCAGCGTATTTTAGACAACCGAAAAAACGATCCATTCCGGTGAAATCAAGGTAAAATTCATCAATGGATGTCTTTTCATAAGCGGGAACAGATTCCCGGATCAGATCGGTTACCATTTTAGAGTACTTGGTATACGTAGCACTGTTACCTTTGATAACAATAGCTTCCGGGCAAAGTTGCCGGGCCATTTTCATGGGCATAGCCGAATGGATACCAAATTTTCGGGCTTCGTAACTACAGGAGGCGACAACACCTCTATCACTAGTCCCTCCGATTAAAATAGGTTTATTGTTGAGTCGGCTATCAATAAGTCGTTCACAGGATACAAAAAATGAATCCAGATCCATGTGTGCTATTGCTCTTTTCGACATGAGATATTACCTTTTTGTTATGAAGGTAAAGGTAATGATTTGTTGTTTAAATCGTCTTAGTTTTGATTAAAAATTAATCAAAATAAATTTATTTTTCCTGATTACTAATTTGATAGTTCTCTTTTACTGCTACTACCAAAAATGAGGTATGAATACAAGGCTTCCAACGAGTATTGCAAATAGCGCAGCAACTAAGACAGCTCCTGCAGCAAGATCTTTTATCAGTTTGATCTTTGGGTGGAATTCGGGGGAGATATAATCAGCAACTCGTTCAATAGAAGTGTTTATCAGTTCAGTAATAAATACTATACTAATTGCAAACAGAATAGCGATCCATTCCATTTGTGAAATTTTCAGGAAGAAACCGGTTGATAATACTATGCAACTAGCGACAAGGTGTATGCGTGCATTGTGTTCTTCTTTGAAAAAAGCGACTAGTCCTTCTATTGCATAACGGAAACTATGGATTCGTTTTTTGAGGGAAAATTTTTGTTTATTCATCTTAAACAAATTTGAAGCGGTATAATAAAGGAAGATCGTACCGTTTTTTCATGTATTTTTCCGGGTTGCCATCCTTCTAGTTTATTTAGTTTTTGCGCCAGGGTGGTCAGCTCTTTCGTTAAATCCGGGAGTCCTTCGTTATTAATAATATGCATAGAGGAGACATATCCGTTTCGTTCAATAATAATTTCAAAAAAGAATTTCGAGGCGTCAGTTACGTAAATGAATTCGCTTAGTTTACTTATGATTGGAGTTTCATCCATAAAGTAGCGAAGTAATTGATCCTCGTCCGGGGTGCGAAAAATCTGGGTAAGGTCTTTTATTGAGTAAATAGTAGTGTCTTGAAAAGGATCGGGAATATTTTCCTGACCCTGAGCAACAGTCTGGAACAAGATACAAAAGAAAGTAATTAGTAATGAAAAACGATAGCGTATGATTTTCATAGAAATAAATATACAAAAATAGAACTGGAAAGAAATTAATAGATCAGCTCAAAAACACTTCGGTAGCCATTTTCTTTTTCACAATATTCAAGAAATTTACCGAAAAAAGAGTCAGACCCGATTGTGGAGCTGTCTCCAAATACAACGAGGTGTTTTTTTGCACGGGTCAGCGCTACATTCATTCTTCTGTAATCCCGAAGGAAGCCGATTTCCTGATTGGGATTGGAGCGCACTAAACTAATAATGATTCCTTCGTCTTCCTGCCCCTGGAAGCTATCAATGGTAGAAATACGTGTCTTTTTTAAGTTTTCCCGCTCTTTCAGTTTGCGTATTTGTCCCTGATAAGGTGTAATAATCGTCCAGTGCGTCGTTTGGTTCTCTTCTTGCTCCAGAAATTTTTCGATGGCCTCAATTTCACCTTCATTATAGCGACTTCCGGATTCTGCTTCCACAGCTTCTTCAAAACCACTTCCGGCTGTGTCAAAAAAGCGAAGAGGATTTGTTGATGGGGTAGTAGAGCTTTTTAACTTACCTTCATAAAACCAGGTGTTTGAGAAACCACAAATTGTTTCGTCCATCCGGTATTGTGTATCGAGGAGGTGCACGGGCAATTCAGCAGTGAACAAGGTGTCAAGAATTGAAGTCCCGATTTTCTTTTGAACAATTTCTTCAGAGATATAAGTGGGAGGAAGCTGAAACGGATCTCCGGCAAGAATCCAGTTTGCGCCATATTGTGCTACCGCCCATCCCAACGGGTCCTGGCATTGACCGGCTTCATCGAGTAGGACGTAGTCTGCTGAAAAATCAGGTCCCAGTTCGTCGTACAATGCTACAGGTGTTCCGGTAATTACGGCAGCACTTGATTTTGCTTTGTCCAGCACAAAATTTCGCAGCGCTTTAATCTCTTGCCGAATGGATTTTACTTCTTTGTACAAAAGGGAACGTTGCTCCCGTTCTTCTTTTCCGAACTTACGTTTGTATTGTCCGGCCATCTTTCGGTATTCTTCGGCTTGTTTTTTAAGTTTTTTGATTTGTTTTTGTTCGTCCGATCGCTCGAGTATTCCTTCCGGGGTGTAGGGGAGAAGATCTTCACTGATTTTTATATTATTACCTAAACGGATGACCGGAATCCCTTTTTTGACTAACTCTCTGGTTAAGTGATCGACAGCAGCGTTACTGGGTGCAGCTGCAACAATGGTCTTATTGTCTTCTGTCAACTCATGGATAAGGTGCGTCAGAGTTGTAGTTTTACCGGTTCCCGGAGGTCCGTGTACAACCATAATTCCCTCTAAGTTTAAGGCGGCTGTAACGGCTTCCTGTTGGCTGGAGTTTAGGTTGTTGGGAAGCTTTATGTTGTGAAATGTACTGAGAGAGGGATGACCGGACTGTAATGACCGGAGGTGTTTCCGTAAGATGGTATGTTCCCCTATTTCCAGTTTCTTTAACAGGTGACTCATTACGTCAAATGTATGGCTGTCAGGTGCTATTTTTATGCCAAGTCCCCGTTCGTCTATCCAATCCGGAAAGTCTTCGCTGTGCAGGCGAATTGTTCCTCCTTTTTCTGTAATGTCAGCCAGTGATGCCTCAATTTCTCCCTCTTCAAGAACAAAACAAACTACCGGAGTTCCCGGACGGAACTGGGAAGTATCAACGGGATGTAAAAATTCAAAATCAATTTGCGGAAAATCCCCTGCGCCAAAGTAGTTATGCTTACTTTTTAAAGGGTGTAAAGCCGCTCCCAGTTGTTTAAGCTCTTTCAGGGAGTGAGAAGTAAGTTCTTTACCGTACCTGTCCTGTTGTGCTTGTTTTTCGAGTGAGATAAGCTGTCGTTGCTCGTTGAGATATATTGAAATGTCCGTCATGATCGTGATTTGAGTGCGAATTTAAAGGATTCAATGACAAAAAGCATCTGTTTTGGTATCTTTACCTGCAAGGACTTTTAAATTGGAATACAAGTGATGAAAGCAAAAGAAAACTGGAATACTTTGTCGGAAGAAGAACAGCGTATCTTGTTAAGGAAAGGTACTGAGATGCCCTTTACAGGAGAATACGACAACCATTTTGCGAAAGGAATTTATGTTTGCAGGCAATGTGAGGCACCTTTATACCGCTCGGAAGATAAATTTAATAGTGGGTGCGGATGGCCTGCATTTGATGACGAATTTCCCGGAGCGGTAAAAAAAGTTCTGGACAGAGATGGTAGACGTACCGAGATTCTTTGTGCAAATTGTGGCGGACATCTTGGTCACGTGTTTTATGGTGAACAGCTGACCCAAAAGAATACACGGCATTGTGTCAATTCACTATCGATGAAATTTCTTCCCGTTTCAGATTTGAGTTAAAGACGCACAAAAAAGACAAAAAGCATGGAAAAAATCGTTTTGATCCACGGAGCACTTGGCAATACTTCAGAAATGGTCCCGATTGGTAAATGGTTAGAAGAACGGTTTACGGTCTTGTACTATGAGATTCCGGGGCATGGTGAGCGTAGAAAGGAAATAGATTCCTTCTCCATGGAAACTGTTGTACGCGATTTTTCTACTTTTTTAGATGAGGTAGGAGAAACCTTTGTTTTCGGGTTTAGTCTGGGAGGATATCTTGCTTTGTCAGCAGTCGCAGGAGGAGAGGAGCGAATTAAGGGAGTCGTTACATTGGGAACGAAAACCGATTGGTCACCCGAAGAGGCGAAAAAAGAAATGGCTAATCTGGCGGTTGAGCTGATACAAGAAAAATCAGAAGCATTTTATACATATCTGAACGAATTACACGGAAACCATCTGGAGACTTTGTGTAGTTCTACGGCTTCTTTTATGAGAGAACTGGGAGATAATCCGGTACTGACAAAAGAAATTGTAAAAGATATTACCATTCCTGTTCGTATGGGACGAGGAGGAAAAGATAGAATGGTTAGTAAAGAAGCTACCCTGGAAATTTGTTCGGCTTTACAGAATGGTATTTATAGAGAAGTTCCTTCGTTTCCGCATCCTGTTGGATTTCTGAATCCAAAACGGGTTGCCCAATTTATTGAAACGAATGTACATTCGTTCTGTTATCAGTTTGTGCATACCAGTGAAGGAAAGTCGGCCTATATGACAATTGGGGAGGAGAAACCGGATGAACCAATTGTTCTCTTTCTTCATGAGGGGTTGGGATCTGTACAGCAATGGGGAGATTTCCCCGAAAAGTTGTGTCAGGTTCTGGGATTAAGCGGTGTTGTATTCGAACGCAGGGGATATGGATATTCGGATGCGGTACATCACCAACGAACAGACAGATATCTGCATGAGGCGGCTTTGTGTGAGTTGCCGGAATTTATCGAACAGGTAGTACCGGAACGTCCATTGATTCTTGTAGGGCATTCCGACGGGGGAAGTATTGCCTTGTTATATGCTGCGGCTTTTCCGGAGCATATCGAAGGAGTAATTACAATGGCTGCACACGTATATAATGAGGAAGTTACGATACAAGGTGTCAAAGTAGCCCGTGAAGCCTGGAACAATGGCAAATTGAAAGGTTTGGAAGTATTTCATGCGGAGAAAACAGAAAAAGTCTTTTTAGATTGGAATGACACCTGGCAAACCGAAGCGTTTCGTACCTGGAATATTGAAAAGGATATTGTTAGTCGATCAGGTTATCCGGCGTTAATTATTCAGGGAGAGGATGACCAGTATGGATCTCCCGAACAGGTAAGAGATTGTGTACGCGCTTTGGGAGAAGAAGCTGAAGGTGTTTTAATCCCTGATGCGGGACATAGTCCTCACTTGGAAGCAGAAGGAGAAGTTTTGCGCGAAATGAGTGAATTCATCCAGACGATACGAAGTTTTGAAATCGAGTAATAGTAACCATATTATAAAAGCAAAAGAGCAATTTAGTTTACAGTTAATTGCTTTGAAGTTCGCTCCTGTTTTACTTATGTCGGATCATTTTCGATAATCAAAAAAGCAAACGTATGAAAATGAAAACGGGAATGATACGAACAAATGAGAAAGCTCATAACGTATCAAAATCAAGTCTATACAGAAAAAACGTTTCACAAAAATCCATTATATTTTTCTAGCTTTAGCTAACTATTTTTAAGCTTAAATAATTAATAATCATAAACTCGTATTACATGTTGACTTTCAGGAATAAGATTGACGAAAGAGTAAAACAGATAAAGAATAAATTACGTGGATATGTCTACGTTTCCTATACAAAGAAAGAGTGTCCCAGGCCCAAAACAGTTCCAGTATTTCCAGAGGGAACACCTCCTGTTTTAATGGATTTGTATTCTGAATATGAGTTTGTCAACTTAGAAACTACTCAAGGAAGCATATATATTCCTCCTTTTAATCAATTATATTTCAATTCTCCGCATTTAACTTCGTATGAAAAAAGTCATTTAGCAAGTAAATATGACTCATCTTTTCTGGACAATTTAGTTATTTTAAGCAAGTTTCCTTATGTTGTTTATCATAACTCTGATGAAAAGGTTTATTTGGTTAAGGGTTTACATTTTTTACCTCTCAAACTTACCATTCAAGAATATTTTGACTGGCAGATTTTCTTTCTCGGAATTTATAATTTTCAGTATTTCTTTGTCGAAGAACCTGAGGAATATAAGGAAACGCTTAAAATTGTCAATCAATCTCTAAACTTCTCATTTTATAAAACAAGTATAATTCCCGAATGGTTTAAATATGACATTCCTGAATTGATTACGATTTATCCTTCTCTTGAAGTCGGATCCCGTGTTAAAGAGTTTAGGTATGACCTCTCAGGAGTAATCACTGAAATTGATAAAACGAAAGCTGTCGTTCAATTTGATGCTGGTTTTTCTGCTACAAAAATGGTTCGGAATCTTGTTCAGGTAGTTGATAGTATTTATGAAGACCTTATAAGTGGTAAAAAGAACATACTTTCGTTGTCTCCGCACGAGTTCAAAAACTTAGCAGAGTGCTGCTATTCTCGCCGTGAGTATATGGAGAGAGATACGTATAGTCGTTTAAGTAACCTTTATGTTTTGAATGCTCTGTATAAAAATATTCCTCTCAACGACATCTTTAGAGAAGGTGTACGAGTAATAAAGGAGTTGAATATAGTTTGTAAAGAAGTACAAAATCCCAATGATGCTGCGGACTGGGATTTTACCAGACAGATAATACTTGGAGGAATGTATGTTGCCTGTTTTTGGTATTTGCAATCCAATGACACTCCAAATCTGAGTGAGGCTTTACAAGCTCCGTTACATGTTGAAGTAAAAAAGTTTTTGAGTTCTGAAGAAAAACGAGACGAAGATATTTTAAACGAAAGTCCGATTGGATATTTCAAACAAGCATATGTAAGTTGGAACAAGTCAGATTTTGATGATTTACGACTTGATGCTCCTCCTCAATATTTTGAATAGAGTATTCAAAAAAAATCATTTATCAAAAAAGTGATTGATAACAGTTTGAAGTGGATAATATCAAGATGCAAAAATGATGTTGGTTATTTTGAGAATCAAGAAAGAAATAGTAAAGCATTGTTAGCCAGTTTGTAATTTCAACTTATCTATTGTTTGTATTACATTTTTAATGTTGAATAAATGCTATGTGCGCATAAAAGTTATATATTTAGGGAATGGAAACAAACAGACCTTTGGTAAGTGATTTATTAGGTATCGAAGTGCCGATTATAGTCGCGCCGATGTTTTTGGTGTCGAATGAAGCCATGATTATTGCAGCGTGTAATGCAGGTGCTACTGCGGCTATTCCGGCATTGAATTACAGAACAGTGGACGAATTACGGGAGGGAATCCGGCGTATCAAAACGGCTACGGATAAACCTTTCGGAATAAATCTGATTGTTAATAAGTCCAATTTGCTCTACAAAGAACAACTGGAAGTTTGTTGTGACGAGAAAATAGCATTTTTTATCACATCCTTAGGTTCTCCGAAAGAGACCATTGACCACGCGCATGCAAACGGAATAAAAGTCTTTTGTGATGTGACAGACGTACAGTATGCGAAAAAGGTAGATGAATTAGGAGCAGATGCGATTATAGCCGTAAATAAAGATGCAGGCGGGCATGCGGGAGGAATTCCTGCAGCAAAATTAGTTCCTGAATTATTGAAAGCCTGCAAAGCTCCGGTGATTAGTGCGGGAGGAGTTTCCACACCGGATGGAGTGACAGAAATAATGAAAATGGGTGCTTCCGGATTGTCAATCGGTTCGGTTTTTATCGCTACAGAAGAAGCAGGTGTCTCAGACGAGTACAAACAGGCTATTGTCGACTATGGAGCTAAAGATATTGTGATGACAACCAAGTTGTCTGGAACACCTTGTACTGTGATTAAAACCCCTTATGTCGAGAAGATAGGTACAGAACAAAACTGGTTAGAGAAAATTCTGAATAAGAACAAACGACTAAAAAAATGGTTTAAGGCACTTACTTTTTTGCGGGGAATGAAAAAACTGAGAAAAGCTGCATTTAGCGCTACTTATAAGACCTTGTGGTGTGCGGGACCAAGTATCGAACATGTAAAAGCTATTCGACCGTTACAGGATGTGATTATAGAATTAAAAGCCGGAGTTCCTTATGAAAAGTAAATTTCCGTCCGTTAAAGAAATGCAGCGGAAGCTTTGGATGCTGGGTTTTTTCAAGATTCCAATGTTATTTTATTGCCGCCCTAAATTACTGCAGTTTGATGAAACGTTTGCCGTAGTTCGGATTCGTAATAGAAGAAGGATGCGTAACCATCTCCGGTCGATTTATTTCGGTGCTTTGATGGTGGGAGGAGATACTTGTGCAGGATTACATGCCTACGCGTATTCGGTGCAAAGGAATAAAAAGATTTCTTTAGCCTTTAAGAGTTGCAGTGCTCAGTTTTTCAGGAGAGCTGAAACAGATGTACTGTTTGTAAGTTCACACGGAAAAAAAATAGAGGAGATGATGGAAATTGCCGAAAAAACAAAAGAACGGCAAAATCTGATTATCCCGATTGATGTTTTTGATAAAGAAAACGAAAAAGTAGCCCGGATAGAAATGGAGCTATCGGTGAAAATTGTCGGATAACCTGTTAGTTTAGGTTATTCAGACTGTTGAGATTAATTCCCCCGTAATAATCCGTATTTTGATTGGTTTGCAATTTCGTTAGTGTTGTTATCTGCCCTGTGTGGTACGAGAAGTGCTCGATAACGTGAATAATTACTGAAAACCCACTTTCTTTTAATTCCTGGATGACATATATTTTTTGAAGATCTTCCTCTTCGAGCTGATCCAGTGTTTCGATGAGGTTAATACGCAGATTCTCCATTAAAAACAGAAGATCGGATTTCTTTATATTGCGGTGGATGATGAATTCACTTTCCCGGTCTCTGTTATCTTCTTTGTCTCCCAAAGCAGAAAGAATCCATTGCCTGGCATTTCCACACAAATGAATAATGAGATTGCCCACAGAGGGAATATTTCCGGAAGGAGAATTCCAGATCTGTTCCTCATTCAGCATTCCCAGGCATTTAAATATCCGGGGATAAGATTCATCAAAAACCCGGTGTTTAAATTGGTCGATTAGCTGATTTTTACAACTCATTTCCATGTGTTTATCTTTTATTTCGCTATGAAGTTAAAAAAAATATGAAATCTTTGCAATCGATTTCGTTGAAATTACTTATATTTGCGCTCTCAAAAATGGTGGTTGTAGCTCAGTTGGTTAGAGCGTCGGATTGTGGTTCCGAAGGTCGTGGGTTCGAGACCCATCTTCCACCCAGGTAAACCTCTCAGATTTTTCTGGGAGGTTTTTTTGTGTCTTGAAATCTATTTAAATTCCTATCTTGATGCTATATGAAGTATTTTGTTTACATATTGTATTCAGAAAAGATTGATAGATTTTATACGGGGCAAACTCAAAACCTGAAGAACCGATTAAGTAGACATAATTCGGGGTATGAAAAATTCACAAAAAGAGGTGCTCCCTGGAAATTAATGTGTTTTATTGAGTGTAGTACCCGAAGCGAAGCAATGAAACTAGAGTTGAGAATCAAGAATTTTAAGAGTCAGAAAAGGATGAAGTTGTATATTCAAGAGGTCGTGGGCTCCGAAAAATAGAATTTGAAATTCCTTATTTTTCGAGAGTCCTCAGAAATTCTGGAATTTCTGGGATTCGAGACCCATCTTCCACCCAGGTAAACCTCTCAGATTTTTCTGGGAGGTTTTTTTGTGTCTTGAAATCCGTTTAAATTCCTATCTTGATGTTATATGAAGTACTTTGTTTTACTTAATTCGTGACTTTCTCACAGGTGAAAATTATCTTACTGTATTCGATGACGAAGGTTTTACTATCCGGAAATAAAAGCGTATCTTTAAGAGTAGGGTAAATGGTAAATTAAAACCACCTGTTGACCCTCGGAAAACCGGAATAGAAACAAAAAATCATAGTGAGATGGATAAGTTGAAAAACAAGGTAGCAATCGTAACCGGAGCAGGTTCCGGTATCGGAAGAGCAGTTGCGATTGCCTATGCCCGGCAGGGAGCGAATGTGGTAGTCTCGGACATTAATGAGACAGGAGGAAATGAGACCATAGAGTTGATTAAGAAGGAAAACGGAAAGGCTACTTTTTTCAAAGCAGACACATCCAAACCGGAGGATAATGAGGCTTTGGTGAATTTTGCTGTCCGGGAATTTGGGAGATTAGATGTAGCCTGTAATAATGCAGGGATTGGAGGAGAGTTGAATCTGACGGGAGATTATTCACTGGAGAGTTGGAAACAGGTTCAGGATATCAATCTGAATGGGGTCTTTTACGGGTGTAAATATCAGTTGAAAGCGATGGAAGCAAACGGTGGAGGGGTTATTGTTAATATGGCTTCTATCCATGGTATGGTTGCCGCACCGCAATCCAGTGCTTATACGTCTACCAAACATGGAGTAGTGGGGCTGACCAAAAATATTGGAGCAGAATACGGTGCTAAAAATATCCGGTGTAATGCAGTGGGACCGGGATATATCAATACACCGCTTATTGAAAAGAATCTAAGTCCGGAAGTGATTGAAGTTTTGAAACAAAAGCATCCGATGGGGCGTTTAGGGGAGCCTGAAGAAGTCGCCGAATTGGTTGTGTTTTTGAGTACAGATCAGTCATCTTTTATCACAGGAGCTTATTTTCTCATAGATGGTGGTTATACAGCAGTTTAGCTAATGGTCAGAATAATTGTTGATTATCCTGAATGGATCTATCAGTTGGTCGGGAAAAACCTGTTAAGAGGATAGAGAGTGTTTTGAGCGTTTTTTATAAGTTTGTTCCAACTAGATAAAAAAAGAAAGCTCTACTGGTATGAAATGTTCCGTGTGTTCTCATGAAATAACAGAAAAGTATTGTCCGGAATGCGGGCAGTATAACAAAGGAAAGAGAAGTACCGGATTATCTGTTCTGGAGGACTTTTTAGGAAACATTTTCTCTCTGGAAAAGTCCTTCTTTAAAAACATTTTTGTTATCCTGACACAGCCGGGGATGTTGGTTTCAAATTACTGGAACGGATTCAGAGGTTTTTATTACAGCCCGGGAAGGTATTTGACGATTGCGTCAGTTTTTGTTTTGATCCACTTTTTATTTGCTCGCAATTTTTTGGGAATTCACGTGACAGGAACCGTTTCATCGCATTTTGCTTTCTTATGCTTTAATATTTTTCTTTTTGCGGTTTCCGGTTTTATAACGTATCTGCGGTACAAAAAGAACTTTAGTGAACATCTCATTTTGACCATTTATATGGTGAGTTTTTGGTCGATGTTGTTTGTGCCAATATCTATTCTACTAAATAAATTGGGGGGGGATGAGACAATAGAAGGGGTTTTTCTTGTTATTTTTTATGGACTGATTTTAGTCTGGATTTCCAGTCCTTTTACTATGTCTGTATGGAAACGGATGCTCTATATTGTTCTGAATGCTATTGTACTTTTACTGCTCTTATTCCTGCTGACCTACCTTACAGGGAATTAGTTTTTGACAACAAACCTTTTATTTCAGAATTGTCCGAAGTGCCTTTTTTAAAATATATGCTGTGGCAGTTGAGTTATTTTCCTTCTCCCATTTTCGACACAATTGAATAACGAAGTCAGGTCGGGTTTTACTAGCATCATTGAGCCAGTTTCCTACACTATTACGGACATATTTTGAAGAATCTGCTAGCAGCGGTTCAAGAAGAGGTAAGGCCAGTTCGGGAGTGGTTTTTAACTTTTCAATGTGTTTACACCAGACTCCCCTCGGACGTGTGGATTCTGTCGCAAAACGCCGTAGATTTTCGTCTTCTGCCGATGTCCATGTTGTAAGAATAGCAATACTTTTTTCCAGCTCCGTAGTAATCCGTTCGCGGACAGCCATCCAGCTTATTTCTCTCACGCCAAAATGAGTATCTGCTGCAAATAAACGTATCTGAGATAATACCTCTCCGATGTCTAACTCAGGATTCTTCCCGATTGAATAGGTCGCCCAACAGCGGACAAGGTCGGCTTTGTGGGTGGAAATACTAGTGAAAAAATCCGGATCATTATGGAGTCGAATCTGTTCAAAAATTCCCACACCGATGGCTTCATTTACAGTCGTTACTGTTTGTTTGTTTAACTGTTCAACAGAGGATTGGATGGGCAGAAAGTAATCCATTCGGTCATGCTGCTTTAGTAGGTTTTCTAATAAACGTATTTGATCTACAGCCAACCACTCTACTAAATTGACCGTTTCGATTTCACCCTTGTTTAGCTGTTCCAGTATTTCGTGTGGAATGTCCTTTATACTTCGTGCTCCTTTTCTTTTTACTTCTCCCATACTGATTTGTTATTGCTATCACTGAAAAACGATAACTACTATTCTTTTGTATTTTTACAAAGTAGGTAAAGTAAATTCAGAATAGCAATACCGCATAAAATTCTCCCTATGGGATAAAAAAGTCAATTTTATGAAAACAGGAGAAAGAACTATAGAAGAAAAAATTTGTCCTTTGGAGTTTGCCGTGAAAGCAATCAGTGGAAAGTGGAAAATTCCTATTGTTTGGCGAATTAATGAAGGGGAGAAGCGACCAAGCGAGTTTCTGAGAGGAATTGCAAAAGTGGACCGACGTGTCTTAAACCAGCAGTTAAAAGAATTGGAAGAGACAGGTATTCTGACAAAACAATCATTTAATGAATTGCCGCCACGTGTAGAATATTCGTTGACCCCGTTGGGAGAAAAGCTGGTAGAGGTTCTCTGGCAACTGAATGACTGGGGAGAAATATTGCTCCGGGAGAAGGAGAATCAATGAACAGATACAAGGGGGGAGTTACTGTACAATTGTTCTGAAGGTTAGATTAATGCGGGGAGTTATTATCTTCTTAGTGGGAGGTAGACGATGTAACCAGTGGGATTGTGTGGTTCCTGTCATGACAAGAAGGCTGCCATGTTCGAGTTTCAATTCTCTTTTCTCACCGGAACGCTTGTGTTTAAACGCAAATTTTCGTTCAGCACCTAAACTCAGCGAACCAATAGCTCCGTTCTTTTTCAGATCTTTTTCTCTATCGCTGTGCCAGGCCATTCCTTCGTCACCGTTGTGATATAGATTTAACAGACAGGAATTGTATGTTTCTCCGCTTTCGCTTTCAACAATCTTTTTCAGGACTAGTAGTTCAGGTGTCCAGGGGAAAGCCTTTTTTGTGGTATTGGAATAGGTATATTCAAAAGTTTGATCTCCGTACCAGGCAACTTTTCTTTTCGTGATAATCCTTTTCCCGAAAAGGATTGCTTCATCCTGTCTCCACTCGATTGTTTCCAGTAACCGCTGAAAAAAATAATCTGCTTTTTCGGAAGAAAAAATAACACCATGATATTGAACGATTCCATCAAAAGGAAGCAGATTTTCCAATGCATTGTGTGTTGAACTGAATAAATCCATACTCTCTACCGATTCTTTTCGTTTTGTGCCTGTTCCCAACCAATAATGGCTGCTTTTCGGGTGGGGCCCCACATATACCCGCCAAATACTCCTGTTGATTGAATGACCCTATGACAGGGAATGAGAAATGCGACAGGATTACTTCCGATGGCTGTTCCTACTGCCCGGGATGCATTCGGGTTGCCAATCTGACGGGCAATCGTTCCATACGTAGCAAGTTGCCCCTGAGGAATAGTCAGCAGGCTTTCCCAAACTTTGAGTTGAAAATCAGTCCCTTTAAGATGCAACTTGATTTTCGGTAGCTGTTTATCATTGGTAGAAAATATCAATCCTGCATTTTTTTGAAAATCATCTTGTTTCTGAACGAAATGAGCTGAGGGAAATTTGTTTTGAAGATCGCGAAGAGCTTTGGATTCATCTTCCTCAAACGCCATATAACAGATTCCTTTAGTCGTTGAAGCAATAATAAGCGTGCCGAACGTACTGATAAAGAAACTATAGTTGATCGTAAGTGACTTACCTCCGTTTTTGTACTCGGCAGGTGTCATTCCCTCAATTTTAACAAAGAGGTCATGAAGACGACTGGTGCTGGATAACCCGGTTTCAAAGGCTGTGTCAAATAAGCTGATTTGCTGATCCGAAGTGAGAATTTGCTTGGCGTATGCAACACTGATGTATTGCAAAAATTTCTTAGGACTGGTTCCTGCCCACTCTGTAAACAGTCGTTGAAAATGGGAAGGACTCAGGTTGATATGTGCAGCGATCTCATCCAATGAAGGTTGTGTCTTGAAGTTTTGCCGGATAAACTCTATTGCCTCGGCAATTCGCTGGTAATTTAATTCTTCTGCTGTTTTCATATCAAAGGTATCATCCGGTACAAAGGTCGTAAGTATAATGCAAATAGAAAATCCGGATCATGCTGAACTTTGATGTTTTCAGAACAGAAAAAATCCGGTGATCAACTGTTTGCCATTTTCGGGATAGTACTCAATTGACTCTCCAAACAAGTGAAAATACCTGTAGTTATGAACGAGGATCGCAGAATGTTTTAGGCGAAAGTAGTGTAATTCAGTAAAACAAAAACTAGTGCAATAATTGCAGGAAGTGCCTGTACGACAAAAATTCTCCGGGATGCTGTAACTGCTCCGTATATTCCTGCAATGCTCACACAAGTAAGAAAAAATAAGGCCACATTACCGGACCAGAGCGGGTCACTGATAAGGAGAGACCAAATAAGTCCTGCTGCTAAAAAACCATTGTAAAGCCCCTGATTAGCGGCCATACTCTTGGTGGGCTTAAATAAATCAGCAGGAAAGGTTTTAAAAGTCTTTTTTCCAAGAGTTTCCCACGCAAACATTTCCATATAAAGTATATAGAAATGTTCAAGAGCGACCAGTGCAATCAATAGTTTTGAGAGTATTTCCATAAAACCTTAAATTATGTTCAGAAAGAACTAGTTCTGCTTTAAAGATACATTTTTTAGAACTAAACGTGACTTTTTCGCGGTTCATATTTTTATACTTCCCGAACGGTATAAATCAAGAGCTGCCTGTAAAATTTCTTCAAGAATAGTAAGAGGAATGTCTTTTTCAGGGGAAATCCTGAAAATTTTCATTCGTGCACGATTTCCTGTCTCCAGTTCTGGAAAATTCAGGTGTTTTCCTTCTACGAACAGAATATAAGGTTCTTCAGTTTTCTTGTCTGTCCACAGGTAACAGAACATTTTGTTTTTGAAGCAGAAGCAGGGCATTCCCCACTTCTGCGTTTCAGTGATTTGTTCATCCTGGGACAAAATAATGGATCGTAGTGCAAGTAAACAGCTTTTATTCGGTTCTTCCTTGTTGAAATAATACTGATACAATTTGTCCTCCATAACTTACTTATTTTACTTCCGGATCGACAGCAATAAAAATTTCTACCTCTGCATTTTCCGGAGTTTGTTTAGTTGGATCATACATTTCAAAATCGGCTGTATATGATCTTTTCAGATCTTCATTCCAGATTTTTAACCACGCATTGTACACAATATTTTGTTGTAAATTTCCTTTGACGGTATATTTGTGATACGGGGCTGCGGAAATGGTTTTACCTGTCATATTTTCAGGGATCTCATCAAGAGAGGATACCCGACAACCTATAAGAGTGGTATAGGGACGTGTATGGTCTTTTTCATAATCTGTGTACATGCAGTATACTGTATTGTCCAGTTTATTCGGGATTTTTTCAAGAATTTGTTCCTGCATAAACTGTTCCCATAATGCCGGAATGTCTTTTGTCGATTGTCCGTTTTCATTAGTTGTTCTGACAGAAATACCAATGATGTGAAAGGGTGAAATACTAACTTTTTCCATTTTTAATGATTTTGATTGGGTACAAAATTAGGAGGGGAGGTGTCAAAGGTATGTCAGGGGTCCAAAGATGATTTCTGACGACAAATCTCAAAGTATTCCCTAAGTGACATTGGATGTGGATCAAACTGTTCTTTTTCAGTAATAAGCTGCGAAATCCGGTCAAGACGGAAAGATCTGAATTCGTTACGCAATCTGCAAAAAGCAATCAGAATCCAGTTTTCCTGTGTACTGTATAAAGCAAAAGGTTCGATGCACCTGACTGTTTCTTCTCCCGATTCGGATGCGTAACGGATTCGACAAAGTGTATAATTAGTTAACGCAATTTGTAATAAAGAGAGAAAGTTACTGGTAGTTTCATTGCTTAGATTCTGCCTGAAAACAATACGTTCAGCGAGAAGATTTGCTTTGTCTTTTGTCGTGTAGCGAAGTACGGACTTGATTTTCAGAATAGCTTCCGTGTAGGAGGCTACCAGAGAAGCATCTTTATTCTGTTTAATCAGTTGTTCAGCTGTGATCAGGGCGTTGGCTTCACTTTCTGAAAACATCACAGGAGGGATATGATAACCGTCCATGATAGAGTATCCTTTTCCCTCTTCCGTAAAAATCGGAACTCCTGCTTGTTCGAGTGTACGTATATCCCGGTAGATGGTACGAACACTTACAGAGAAATTTTCAGCAAGTTCCGAAGCTGTCAGAAGACGTTTCGACTGCAGTTGTGTGAGGATGGCCGTCAGTCGGGTCATACGTTTTAGATCGTGCGAACTCATCGTTTGATCTCCTCAAGTATAGAAGTTCCTGAAGAACCGTTTCCTGATGTCCATTTCCAGGACTCATATAAGCGTACTCTACCATCCGGAAGTAGTTCCGGTTTGGAAGAGCAAATGCCTGTCATTAGTTCATTTTTTACATTGAGGTGATGGTATTTCATGTCCAGATTTCCGTTCGAATCCATTTGGGCAATCAGATGTCCCTTCAGGATCTCTCCTCCCGAATAATCTGCCCAGACCAGACTTCCTTCCTGATGATACTCAAAACGGGTTGATTCGGACACTTCTCCATCAGTAGAGTTTTCTACAGCAACGAATAGTTTGTTATTCAGATTTATCATGTTTATCGTTTGTGGTATCAATTGTAAATGCAGAATAGGATAAGGTTTCCCACATCCGTCTGTCTCCGAACGCTCGAATGCGTGAAAACCATTTTTTTCATAAAAAAGAAGAGCATCAGGGTTGTCTGCATTAACATCCACTTTAGTAATTTGAAATTGCTGTATTGCATCTTGTAAAAGTGTTTTCCCAACGCCTTTTCCGTGTAATTCCGGGATGACAAATAACATCTCCAGAGTTTGCTCTGAGATGCCATAAAAACCAATGATTTCATCTTTTTTACGAATACAGCGTAAGGTTACGGCATCCAGATATTCATTCAGAATACGTTCTCTGTAGAAAGCAATATCTTCTTCATTAAGGAAGTGATGCGTAGCTCTGACAGCGCGTTCCCAAACTCCGACAAGGATTGGATACTCAGTTGTGTTTACGTTTTCAACAAGATACTTCATGATTCACTGTTCCAATACATGCTTAAAAAAGATTGAGTGATCAAAAGTAGTCATTCCCGGTTAGTCTGAAAAATGACTTCTGATTGTATTCTCTTAGTTCCCGTTTGAAAAAGAATAAGAAACTCTCTCCATCCGGTTCAAATCGAAGAATGACATCGTGTTTGAACCACTCATGTGTAGCAAAGTGTAAGAACCTCTTTCGTCCAATGGTTTAGGATATAAATACCAGGAAGTACCTCCGTCAAACGAAATATAAGTAAAGTCATTCTCGAGAATCAGGATAAGCTGTTTTTGTTCCAGAATGCGAATATCTGAGTTCACCTGTAATGAACCCGCACCGTTTTTAAATACAAGTTGACGCTGGTTGATGAGTTGGAAATTATGATATTCGGTTACTGTATGCTGATCTTGTTTAGTCTTAGGGAATTGTCGTTTCTTATATTCCCGGATCAGGAAATCCCAATTAGTTTGGTTTTTTACAAGCAGGGGACGGAAGAAGGGAGAGTTGTTGATATTGTAGGGATCAATTCCCCAGGAGCCTAAATAGAGAGAGTCTCTGGAACGTGAAATTGAGTGACGGTTATAATTATCATTGTAATGCACACCTTTGGGTGTTTTCAATGAATCAATTATACGACCGTTTCGTATAAGGTAATAGATTCCTTGCTGATACCGTTTTTTGTTTTTTATCTCTCTCCGGGAGAAGCCTAAGACATGCTCTTTATCAACAAAAACCAGATCCCGGAAAGAATAATCCAGAAAGAGTTGTTTAAGAAGTGAATCCTCTTTCCATGTTTTTCCACTGTCGGCGGAGCGAAAGATCGTAGTCGTATAAGGACAGTCATTGGTTCGCCAGTAGTCACATTCGGGAGCGAATTCTTCACGAATTCCTGCTGTTTGATAAAGTACATGATTAAAGCTGTCAATGTAAAGGTATCCACTGTAAAAAAGATGTATGTCTTCCCGGGGTGTGTAGTGTTGAATACTGTTGGTCTTGGTGTCAAAAAGAGAAAATACTTTTTTTGAACTGTACAGGTTGGTTGTATCAAGTATATAGTCTATCTGTCCAAAATAGATCGTGCTATCTGAAGTTGGATAAAGAGGACCGCTCCAATTACGTCTTTTATACGGAAGAAAGCTTCTGTCAAACTGAATAGGTTTTGTTTTTCTTGTCAGTTTCAGTCCGGGGCGAGAAAAGTTAGTAAGGACATATTCCTCCGCTTTTTTTGTTAATGCTCTATTCCGTTTATATGGCATAAAATGCAATGCTAGTGAATCATAAATGGAACGCGGAATGATGAAATTACTGGAATGTATATTGTTAATAGTTACACTCCCCTTTGTTTTGGGAAGTTTATACAACAAGGAGTGAGCCCACCCCGGAAAATAATAGTGACCCGGAACAAATTGAAGTGTTGTTCGTAAGTCCTCTGTCTCTGCTTTGTGTGGGGTGATAAATATACCTAACCCTCCGCTTCCTGTTGGTTGGTTTAGGTACATGGTGTCTTTTTTATGGATAATTCGTATAGATAGTTTGGAAAAACGATCATTCTTAGGGAGTGATAAAGAAAAGTCATTGATACGAATGTAGTCGTAGAAATCCGTCGACCATTCAATTGTTGGGGTTAGCGAATCACAAGGGACGGATGAACCGGAGAAAGACAGACTATCGATCATAATCGTGTACTTTTTGTTGTTCGAAAATTGAATGTCTTTTCCCTCCTTATCCTGGATACGATAAAAATAGCGGGAAGAAAAGTCTACCCATCCCGGTTGAGCATGGATAGAAGTATAAAATGAAGAGATTAGCAGACACAAAAAAAGAGTACTTCTGGATGTCATAGTATATGATTTTAACCCGTTAGTACACGCTCCTGATAGAAAGGTTCATTTTTGGTGTGATCCTTCATTTGAATAAAAGAAATGGAAAATACCACGAAATGTTAATTACATGTTGAAAAATCCGAAAGTCAGTCCGTAAAACATAGTGTAAAACCCGTTGAAAATCGTTATCTTTGCTAGTCTTGTGAATCATTTTTTGATTCAGAAAATACAACAAAATATGAGTGAAGAAAAGAAGAACTATTCAGCGGACAATATTCAGGTCCTCGAGGGATTAGAGGCGGTACGTAAGCGACCGGCGATGTATATTGGTGACACGGGAGTTAAAGGTCTTCACCACCTTGTGTACGAGGTGGTTGACAACTCCATTGATGAGGCTTTGGCAGGATATTGTGACCGTATCGAAGTATATATTAATGAAGACAACTCAATTACAGTAAAAGATAACGGTCGGGGGATTCCGACGGCAATGCACTCGAAAGAGAAAAAGTCAGCACTGGAAGTGGTAATGACAGTTTTGCATGCCGGAGGTAAATTCGACAAAGATACCTATAAAGTTTCCGGAGGTCTTCACGGTGTAGGGGTATCCTGTGTGAATGCACTTTCTACAAGTCTTAAGGCTACTGTTCATCGCGAAGGGAAAGTTTTCCAACAGGAATACCAGATTGGAAAACCACTTTACGCTGTAAAGGAAGTCGGTGAGTCAGACAAAACTGGTACAGAAGTTACTTTCCATCCGGATGATTCTATTTTTGAAACAACGGTATACAATTTCGAAACTCTGGCTGCGCGTATGCGTGAGCTTGCCTTTTTGAATAAAGGAATTCGAATTGTTTTAGTAGATAAGCGTGAGCAGGATGAAGAAGGTAATTTCCTGGCAAATGAATTTTTCTCGGAAGGTGGATTGGCTGAATTTTGTCAGTATCTGGATCGTAATCGTGAACCGATCATTGAAGAGATAATTTATGTGGAAGGAGAGAAAGACGGAATTCCTGTAGAAGTGGCGATGGTCTACAATAATACGTATTCGGAGAACATTCACTCCTACGTAAATAATATCAATACGCACGAAGGTGGAACGCATTTGTCAGGGTTCCGCCGTGGATTGACAAATACACTGAAAAAATATGCTGACGAAAGTGGTTTGTTGGCAAAAGAGAAAATAGAAATTGTAGGGGATGACTTCCGTGAAGGACTTACTGCAGTTATTTCTGTAAAAGTAATGGAGCCACAATTCCAGGGACAGACTAAAACAAAATTGGGGAATCAGGAAGTTTCGGCTCCGGTGTCTCAATTGGTTTCTGAAATGTTAGCCAATTATCTGGAAGAACATCCGAATGATGCTAAACGTATTGTAGAGAAAGTTCTTTTGGCTGCACGTGCACGTCATGCCGCGCGTAAGGCTCGTGAGATGGTACAACGTAAGAATGTCCTTTCAGGATCTGGATTGCCGGGTAAACTTGCGGATTGTTCTGAGAAAGATCCTTCGATGTGTGAGATTTACTTCGTCGAGGGTGATTCTGCGGGAGGGACAGCTAAACAAGGTCGAGATCGTCACTTCCAGGCGATTATGCCCTTGCGAGGTAAGATTTTGAACGTGGAAAAAGCCATGCATCACAAAATCTTTGAAAACGAAGAGATTAAAAATATCTATACAGCTTTAGGTGTTCGTGTGGGAACGGAAGAAGATTCCAAAGCACTTAACCTGGAAAAATTGAGATACCATAAGATCATCATTATGTGTGATGCCGATGTCGACGGTTCTCACATTGAGACATTGATTCTTACCTTCTTCTTCCGCTATATGAAAGAGTTGATAGAAAACGGATATGTTTACATTGCAACACCACCTCTATACCAGGTTAAAAAAGGTGGAAAAGCAGAATATGCATGGAATGATGACCAAAGAGATTTGTTGATTCAACAAATGAAAGGTGGCGGTTCCGAATCATCTGTTTCCGTACAACGTTACAAAGGTTTGGGAGAGATGAACGCAGAACAGCTTTGGGAAACAACAATGAGCCCGGAAGGTCGTACACTTCGTCAGGTGACTATTGAAAATGCAGCGGAATGTGATCAGATTTTCTCTATGTTGATGGGAGATGATGTTCCGCCTCGTCGTGAATTTATTGAGAAGCATGCGAAGTATGCAAATATCGATGCATAAGACTGTGTAAATAGTGGAGGGATGCACTTCCTTTCATAGCGATAAAAAAAGTAGAAGGCAACCTTGCGGTTGCCTTTTTTTGTACTTAGGAGGTAGAATAATGCTCTGTACAGGAGCTGTGAATTGCGGAATTATTATCGTATTTTTGAAAGTATGGAGAAAGAGAATTTACATGTTACAGGTATGACTTGTACAGCTTGTGCAAACAGCATAGAAAGTTTTCTCAAACATGAAGAGGGCGTCAATAAAATTGAAGTAAATTATGCAAACTCTTCTGTTTTATTAGAATATGAGCCGGAAAAAATAACACTGGAGCAAATTGCAGAAATAGTAGGCGATTTAGGATACGGATTGATTCTTCCAACTGAAGATGCAGAGAAGCAGGCACGTGAAGAGCACCAAAAGCACTTCAAGACATTGCAAAGGAATACGATAGGGGCTTTTATTTTTGCTTTTCCCTTATTTGTTATCGGGATGTTTTTTATGAATTGGCACCCCGGAGGATGGATCAGTTGGGTATTGGCAACACCTTTATTGTTTTTGTTCGGGAGAGATTTCTTTGTACATGCCTGGAAACAGGCATTGAAAGGCACAACCAGTATGGATACACTGGTGGCTGTTAGTACAGGAACCGCATATTTGTACAGTGTTTTTAACCTTTTGTATCCATCTTTTTTTAGTGAGAGAGGAATAGAACCTCACCTTTATTTTGAGGCTTCAGGGGTGATTATTGCTTTTATTCTGTTAGGGAAATGGATGGAAGAACGAGCCAAAGGTGCTACTTCAACAGCGATCAGACAACTGATGGAGCTGCAACCGGATTCTTTGTGGATTCTGGATGGAGATGGAAACCAAAAGGAAATTCCGACTTCCCGGGTGGAAAAAGGAATGAAAGTCGTTGTAAAACCGGGGGATAAAATTCCGGTTGACGGAAGAGTAACAGATGGAGATTCGTATGTTGATGAAAGTACAATTACGGGAGAACCAATTGCTGTTTTTAAGGAAGCCGGGGATACTGTATTTACCGGAACACTCAATCAGAAAGGAAGCTTTGTTATTGAAGCGACAAAAGTAGGTAGTGAAACCGTTCTTGCACAGATTATTGAAATGGTTAAACAGGCACAGGGAAGTAAAGCTCCTGTTCAGCGCCTTGTGGATAAAGTATCTGCAATTTTTGTTCCGACTGTAATGATAATTGCTGTAGTAAGTGCTGTTGCCTGGTGGATTTTCGGAACAGAGAATAGTTTTGCTGTTGGACTAAATGCTTTTGTAACCGTCCTTGTGATTGCCTGCCCTTGTGCTTTAGGATTGGCAACACCAACAGCAGTAGTAACATCAATAGGATCTGCGGCACGGTTAGGTGTCCTGATAAAAGATGCTGAAGCTATCGAACGGCTATCGGAAGTTACAGACCTTATTGTGGATAAAACAGGTACAGTGACCGAGGGGCACCCGGTTGTACAGGAAGTGTATTTTGATGGAAGTGTTACGGATGAAGAAAAGAGATTGTTTCATGAGATCGAGTCGCGTTCTGAGCACCCATTGGCACATGCTGTTGTCAATTATTTTTCCGCAAATCAAGTAGAAAAAACAACTCCTGATTCGTTTGAAAGCATAACTGCAAGGGGAGTTAAGGCAACAAAAGAAGATAAAGAGTACTGCGTTGGTAGCCATTTGCTGGTAGACGAATTAGGGGCAGAAGGAGGAGCTGTTTTGCGAGAGCAGTTACAAGATCAGGCAAGAACACTTATTTATTTTATCAGACAGGGAAAAGTGATCGGTGTAATGGCGATTGATGATGCTATTAAACCGCATTCTGCGGAAGCCATTCACAAATTGCAACAGAAAGGAGTCACAATTCACATGCTTACAGGAGATAGTGTAAAAACAGCAAAGCGCGTAGCAGAAAATGTTGGGATAGAGGTTGTGAAGGCTGATTGTTCTCCTTCTGATAAAGGAGCGTATATCCGACAACTTCAGTCGGAAGGGAAGGTTGTGGCAATGGTTGGAGACGGGATCAATGATTCGGAAGCACTTGCACAATCGGATGTAAGCGTTGCCATGGGAAAAGGAGCAGATGTGGCGAAAGATGTGGCAAAGATTACAATTCTTTCATCCGATTTATTACTAATCCCGGCGGCTTACGGACTTTCTAAGAAAACAGTAAAGATCATTCGTCAGAACTTATTCTGGGCATTTATTTATAACGTATTGGGAATTCCGGTCGCTGCGGGAGTATTGATCCCAATAAACGGATTCATGCTAAGTCCTATGATTGCTGGAGCGGCTATGGCTTTAAGCTCTGTGTCTGTTGTTACTAACAGTTTACGATTGCGAAAGTAGAAGAGAATATAGGTAAAAAAAATACGCTTCTTATTGAAGCGTATTTTTTTATTTTCAAATGGTGTCTAGTCCTGAAATAGCGATACACAAAAAAATCGTTATGAAAGAAGGTCAAAGATCAGATTATGTAAAACGAACGCAGA
>NZ_BAAAFH010000021.1:0-61573 GCF_039523435.1 Wandonia haliotis | reverse complement strand
GAGATTTACTTCTAAAATTCATTTTATCATCTCCACCCCCACAATTCACATTCTCAATTTTCAACTTTAAATACGCACATGGTGCATACTCAAACGCTAAATCCGTCGCTTCTCCTACTGACCAGGTGTAACTACTTTTATTGATGTAACAAACTTCCTCCGAAAATTTCCCAACCTTTACCGTATATCGCCTGTTCTTATTGAATTTCTCGGTCAGAAACAAAACTCCTTCACTGTTCGTTTCTCCACTTTGAAAAAGCTCCGTTTTCGTTCCCGAAACCCCGTCAGAAACATTGAAAACTTCGTACACATTTATGTTCATATTAGCAACAGGCTCTCCCGTTACTACATTTTTTACACTTACCCGTAGTGTTTCTTTCTTCGTACATGAAAACAGAAACAACGAAATCAACAGATATGTAAACCACCTATTCATCAATAGTTGATTTCATAAGTAACATAATCTCCTGCAGGGTAATAAATAGTATCATAAAAAATCTCTGTAATTCCATTTCGTGTGACCTCCCAACGATAATACCTTTTTCCCATTGGAACTCTTGAATACCCCGCTGGAGCACCATCTGGCCCTCCGGGTGATTCCCAATAAACACAGCCAACGTGCTCCCACCCTACTCCACTCAATGAACCAATTTCATCTTGTCTGTATAACACCATTTTATCATCTTCTCCACTACAATTCACATTATTGATTATTAATTTAGAATATGAACATGGCGCATACTCAAACGCTAAATCCGTTGCTTCTCCTACTGACCAGGTGTATCCCATTCTATTGAGATAGCAATGTTCTTCCGGAAATTGTCCGACAAAAACCTCATACCTCCTGTTCTTATTAAACTTTTCGGTCACATACAACACACCCTCACTGTTAGTCTGGCCGCTGTAAAAATCCTTGGTTTTAGAACCCGATACACCATCCGACACATTAAATATTTCTACTATGCTAATCGTGTTACCAACAACAGGCTCTCCTGTTACTACATTTTTTACACTTATTTTTAATGTTTCCTTCTTCGTACATGAAAACAACAGCAAAACACTACATATACCAACTATTAATCGCATCACACTTTATTTATTGGACAATCATTCTGATGGTCTGTTTAACATATCCCTCTCTCAACCAAATTACAAAATAAACCCCGGAAGACAAATCATCTTTTCGGATTTCCAACTGTTTGCCCACAACAGGTCGAGCCAGCACCTGCTTACCCGAGAGGTTGGTGATCCGGATCTCGCCCCCGGTTTCCGGAAAATGAACGGTAAAGTTTCCTTCGTTCGGATTAGGGTAGAGTTGCATGCCTTCTATTGTCTCTTGCGGATGCATTACAAGCTCTTCTCGTACCACTTTCGCCTCTTCCCGCAAAGACTCGACAGTACTTTCCGGTTGCCCGCTTTTTGATACCGCCCGGGGACGGTCACACCCATCATCTCCTATAAACGCATGCCAGGTTGCTCCCTGTTGTACATGAAATGCCTCCCATCCCGATGCTACTTCTATGGATTCCCCAGCATATACCACCACATCTCCCGATGACTTAATGGTAAAATTGCCCATATTGGTTTTTGGAGTGACGTCGTAGCCTATGCGGATGGTTTTCTGCGCCTTGTACCAGGCTTTGTAGCGATAGTCCGGCAACCAGTTTATATGGTTCTCTCCGATCACTTTATTTTGCAGACATACCACATCGGCCTCTACTTCATTGAGGATAAAATCGCGCAAATACACCAGATAATTATCATTTATTGCATTATCCACATCAACAGACTTTTGCATTTTGATATGCTCATACGTGTAGGGATCTGCATAAACAGCTTCGAATGGAGTGATCTGGAAATGATTTGCAGGATTCCCCAAATGGGGGTAGCCGAAGATGTCAGATTTACCATCATCAGGGTCAAAATCAAACTCCTGATACATCAACCCATTGCTTTGCAAATTATAGGAGAGATTATTATTTTGCCAAAGAGTGGGGTTAATACCCAGTGCAGATACCGTAGGCATAAAAGAAATATTGCCTTTGTAGTGCTGCTGACCAAAAAAAGAAAAAGTAGGTACAAACCCGGAAAGCATCATAGGGATTGCTCCGGTAAAGAACTTGTCGTAAAACTCGTTTTTATAGCCCCCCTGTGCCATATCCAGGTCATACAATCCATTGGTTCTGTAAATCCGTTTTGTTGTAATGGGTATAATTCCCAAAAGCACATTAACATCATGGATATTCAGTGTTTCCTGCTGATTGCCATATTTGGAAGCATACAACCTTCTGAATTTGTGCATGAAACCGAAAGAAGTAGGCAAAAACATATTATCCTGACTAAACAGGTGATGCCCGGGATTCAGGCCGTATGCGTCGGTATAATTACTGGCATAACTCCCTACAGATACAGCTATGTTCCTCGTAAAAGCAGGAAACGTTTTACGCAAATCCTGTGTATGCGTATAATAATGTGTAAAGCCGTTTTCCAATTCATTTAAGAGATTTAGTCTTTCAGAAGTAGGTGCTGCATTTATATCCCAGAAATCTCCGGAAGTATTCGATAAATTTCCTGCTAGTATGTGATTAAATGCCATATCCTTTGATCCTTCGTCTCTTAAATAGGAGTATGCTATCATCGCAAGTATATTCATTTTCCGATCCAACTCGTAATAAGTTGCCTGTGCAAACATGGGAATATTAGCTCCATGGTGGGGTGAATCAAACGGAACATATAACCGCGTATGGTGATGGTCTAATCCGTAATGCATATGTTCTTTTTCCATCAACATCAGCGCATACCGGGCGTGCTGTCCGCCTGCACTAAAGCCCATCAAAATGTTCTCCCAGTGTTCTCCGGGATAATTGCCCGTCTTTTGGATATTGATAGAGCGAATAAACCTTGAAAGTTCGCGACCCGCTGTTTCAATGCTTGCATTACCCGGTTTTTCTTTCAAAAAGATGACGTCATATCCCATCTCCGAAAGCGTACTCAACAGGCTTTTGAAATCAAATTGGTCGTAGTAGTTATTCATGTGTACAGGCTGAATAGTTGGTCTGTAAGGCGGTGCTATAATAATCGGTCTTCTTATTTTATTACCGTTACCGCACCCATATTTAATTGCCACACGAAAATCAATTTCCAGACCTCTGTATGTATATTTAGTATCCCAGCGGTCTACTGCCCGGGGAGAAACCGTTTTCGTAGCACCGACATCAAGCGTAAGATAAAAACTGATCGTATCTACGACAAGTACCGCATCATCATAATAAGAAACCTCAGCCTGTGCTGTTAAAGAATCTGCATACCGGTAGTATTCTACCTGATTATTGACAGAGTCCAACGGCATAAAACCACTTCCTGTGTTAATACGGATCGAGGTTAACTCAATATCCGGGCTGGTAGACACAAAACGCGGATCATATTTAAGATAGGCTTTATCAAATCCATTGTCACTGTAAAACTCCAAAGCTGCTGCGCTCTTTAAAGTAACCTCCCGGTACAGTGTCGATTCGGGAACAACAGCCTGTAGCTTACCGTTATTATTTATCACTCCTCCATTCGCCACTATTGTTGAATCAAATGCGTTAACCTTGTGGATTACCAACGAAAAAGGAACGGTCAGAGATTCATCCACATCAGGTCCGGGATCGATACTTTCCATTTCCTGATAAAAATCAAAAATCGAAGTCACCACATCTGCTTTTGAAACGATCTCTGTCGTATCTACATGTGCATCAATAATTGCATCCAGCATCAATAGCCATGTCACTGCATTGTGTGTCTGATCGTATTTCCCCTGTATCTGTTCATATACATACGGGAAATCAGATAATGACCGTTCTATTAGTTTGCCATTGTATGTGTTTTCATCCAGTTCACTAAAAACCTCCTGGATGGTCGTTCGCAAGTCATCCGTAAAAATCGTGTCCGTTTGTGCACGCATCGAGAGCGTCGCCAGACAGAAAATAAACAAGCCCAAGTATCTCATAACTGCCTATTTTGTTTCGGATTGTTCCAATGCCTTTTCCAACTCAGTTATGCGTTTATTCTGTTCAATTAAATAGAGGGTCAGTTCTTCCACTTTTTCCATTAACATACGATTGGATTCGGCAAGATTCAATCCATCCTCCTCCAGTTCTTCAGCAGAAGGAACATTGGGTAAGTGTCCGTTTTCCTTTATAAAAGACTCTACTTCATGCAGGGGAAGCAAAGTATATTCCTTTTTGAAAACGTAATCCGGCCAATTCTGCATATCCACTTTTATTTCGCGCGCCCGCAGCATTCCGCTGTTATCCAGTTGCAAAAGTTTACGCTCAGCATTTTCTACCAGCAGCAGGCGGGCAGATGTATTTGTAGTAGATGTACGCACATGTAAATCAGCCGCTGCCGGACTGTTTCCACTACTTATGAGCAATCTTTCTCTAAACCGACCGCTCTTGGCAACATCCAGATTGAACATCGGACTATTTGTTCCAATACCAACATTCGCACACGTTGTATATATATTCCCCAAATCAAACTCACCTCCGCCTAACTGTGCAGCAGAAACAGAAGCCCATGTCGGTCTTGTCTCGTGGAAACAAAGACGGGGTTCGTACGGCAAACCGATATAGTCGGAATATACCATACGCTTCACCATACCATTACTGTCTTTCACAATTATATCCGGATGTATATCCTTCTCACCAATTAACGGAACCTCTTTCAGGTATAATGTATCAAAAAATTGCACCTGTCCCATAACCTCTGCCGATCCGGTAACGTATAAATTCCCGTCTACTTTCAGGTGCTCCTGTGCACGTATCGTTCCGTCTACTTCCAGTTTTTCAGACGGATTTTGGACACCCACCCCTACATTTCCCGAAGAAGTAATCCGCAACCGCTCTTCACTATTGGTCTTTACTTTTAAATCACTCGCATTAATCGTTCCGATAAAGTCACTCGTATCTGTTGCATTTCCCTGACGATCCCATTTCGGATTGGTTTCAGTAGTGTTTTCCTGAGAATAAATTGATAAACAGCTCGTTAACAAAACAAGGCAAAAGGTAATTCGTTTCATACCGCTTAAGTTGTAATTACATTAAAAAATTAGTTGCGGACAAATATAGTATTCTTTTCTCAAAATACTAAAAATCAACACCAAAAAAGTAAAATAAAGTTTACATAAACGATTATGTGTGCTGTACGTACAAAAAAAGAATTACCAAAATGAACCTTCCCGTTTCTCAGGTGTACTTAGGCATGATTTCTGTATACTAACAAGAATAGTGTAACTTTGACAAACGAAACTGATTGATATGAAAAGCTTCTCTTTCCGATTTTCGCTGGTAGCGATTGTTTTTTCTTTGTTATTAATGTCCAACAAGTGTAAAAAGGACACCGTGGATATGACTCCCACTGATTCGGAGGTTCCTTCCAAAATAGAAATGAATTTTCAGGGAGATTATTCGGAACTGTGGCGTCAGGCAGATTCACTTGAAAAAAAGGGTCTTTACCGATCCGCTCTTGCAGTGGTTCAGACCATTGACCAAAAAGCCGGGCAGGATAAGAATATTCCCGAACAGGTCAAAGCATTGATTCATATCGTGAAGTTCAGCTCGTATTTCGAAGAAGAAGATCAGGTAAAGGCTATCGCCCAAATGCAACAACGTATTGAGAAAGCAGAAGCCCCGCTGAAACAAATTCTTCATTCGGTTACAGCGCAGTTGTATTGGAATTACTTCCAGAATAATCGTTGGAAGTTTATGAATCGCACAGCTACGGAATCCTTTGATCAATCCGATATTCGTACATGGGATTTGACAAAACTTTCCCGTGAGGTCAGAGATCATTTTCTTCTTTCGTTAAGCGCAGCGGATACACTAAAAGGCATTCGGATAGACAAATTCAGCGCGATACTTTCTAATGCAGAAAAAAAGCCAGTATTGTTGCCAACACTTTATGATTTTCTCGCTTATGAGGCATTGGATTTCTTTGAATCAGCCAGTTTCCAGTTACATCGTCCTATTGAAGAATTTACCGTTAATGATGCGCGACATTTTGCAACAAATGATGTATTCACACAGTTGGAGTTTTCAACTCCCGATTCACTGGCAACGGTTTATTATGCCTTTGTTATTCATCGTGATCTGGCGCGTTTTCACAGCAAAGATCAGGAACCATCCACACGCATACAAACCACGCTTCGCCGGTTGAATTTTGCCCGTTCTCATTCTACGCATCCCGAAAAAGAGAACTTCTATTTTGCAGCTCTGGCAAAACTTGCTGAAGAATATCCCAGTCACCCTTTCACATCGGAGACAAATTATAACATTGCTCTTTTTCTGAATCAACGGGGGGATACCTATACAAAAGACAATGACACGTTCCGTCTGGACAAGAAAAAAGCACTTCAATTGTGCGAAGAAACCATCACGAAATTTCCGGAGGCTACCGGAGCCAATTGGTGTGCAGCTCTAAAAAGTCAGATTCTCAGCAAAGAGGTTACCCTGCAAACGGATCTCGCTATATATCCGGGAGCTTCCAATAAACTGAAAATAAATTATCGGAACATCGACTCCCTTTATTTCCGCGTAGCTCGAATAGACTGGGATTTTTTCATTAAAAACCGTACGTACGGAAAAGAGTTGATTCACGAATTGACCAAACTTCCGGTTGAAAAATCATGGTCTGTACAATTACGGGATTTTGAGGATTATCAAAATCATTCGGTATTGACAGCTATTGAACAAATACCTCAGGGACATTATGTGTTACTGAGCTCTCCAACCGCTGACTTCCGGGAAGAAAACAATGCCATCGCCTATGCCGGATTTTATGCTACCGAATTATCTGTACTAACGAAAGATGATCCAGATGGGAACAAAGTATATACTGTTCTCAACCGAAAAACAGGAGTCCCCATAAAAGGAGCTACTATTCAGGTTTATGAGTACAATTACGGCTATTCATCCCGTTCTTATCAATTGAAAAAAGCAGAAAAATTATCCACTGACGCCGAGGGAAGTGCCGTATTAAAATCAAGCGGAAAGTATCGAAATATTTACATCCACGTCAGTTCCGGAAAAGATGAATTCTCTGACGCTACCCGTCATTATCTGTCTCGCAGATACGAAGAAAAGGAGCAGACAAAGTATACCACGAACCTTTTCACAGACCGTAAAATTTATCGTCCGGGACAAAAAATCTACTTCAAAGGAATCCTGATGAAGCACACCGGAGATCTTCATGAAATACAACCCAACACGACCGGAAAGGTAGAGTTCTATGATGCCAACTATCAGAAAGTTGCTGAAATGAAGTATACTTCCAATGCCTTTGGTTCTTTCAGCGGAGAGTTTGAAGCCCCTAAGGGTATGCTGAACGGAACCATGCATATCAAAAATGCAAATCGCGGAGCGGTGTATTTTTCGGTAGAGGATTACAAACGACCCAAATTTGAGGTCAGTACCCTACCCCTTGAAGGCGCTTATAAAATCGGAGAAAAAGTAACCGTAAAAGGAGAAGCCAAAAACTTTGCCGGATCGGTTGTTGACGGAGCCAAAGTAAGCTATCGTGTTACCCGAACTATGCGCTACCCGGTATGGAAGTTCTATCGTGGAAGCTATTTTGGAGCGCCGGATCAGGAAATTACAAACGGAAGTACGGAAACGAATGACAAAGGTGAGTTCACCATTATATTTGATGCCAAAAAAGATCCAAAAGCACAAAGCCAGTATTCGCCCATATATAACTATACGGTTACGATAGATGTTACGGATATTACCGGAGAAACGCAGTCCACTACCCAAACTGTTGCCGTGGCAGAGCATGCGATGGAGCTTAGTTTCGGAATCAGCGAAACCGTCAACCGGACGAAACGCTCTGTTTTTGCTTTAAAAAGCACTAATCTAAACGGACAAAAAGTTTCTGCAACCGGAACTGTTACCATTCATAAACTTTCGGAACCGGGTCAACTGTTTAAACCCAATCAGGAATATGTAACTGATTATTCGGAGCTTTCCGAAAGCGAACTTCGCGAACAGTTCCCGTATGATGATTTTAAGGAAGCGCGGTTGCCGGAAAACCTGAAGCGAGAGCAGCAGATCTTCTCAACCTCTTTTTCAACTGCTGAAAGTGATTCAATTCACCTGAATGGAATGGAAAAATGGAAAACCGGACGCTACGTACTCGAAGCAAAGTCGATTGATGCCTTTGGCGTAGAGGTAAAGACCGTTACCTATTTCACCTTGTATGATACAGGCGAAAAGACAGCTCCTACAAACGAATTCTGGTGGGTACATGCTGAAAAAACGAGTTGTGAACCGGGAGAAACTGCCGAGTTCATCATTGCATCGGCTGCCAATGCTACACAAGTGTTCGTTGAAGCAGAAGGTAAAACAGGCGTTTTCTTTAAAAAACGAATCGTATTGTCCAACGAGCAGCAGGTGATCCGCATTCCTGTAAAAGAAGAACACCGCGGGAACTTTGCTGTACGTTTTTCCGGAGTTAAAGAAGGGGTTTTCTACAGCCAGCAATTCAGTGTACTGGTTCCGCATTCCAATAAGAAACTGGATGTCACTTTTGAAACATTCCGGAATAAACTGCTTCCTGGACAGAAAGAAGAATGGAAAGTAAAAATCAAAGGCCCTAAAGGCGAAAAAGTAGCAGCAGAAATGTTAGCTGCTATGTATGACGCTTCTCTGGATCAGTTTGCAGCCAATTCCTTCTCTATGTCGGTATTTGGGCAATTCTATCCCCGATCGGCCTGGTCCAGTACTTCTTTCGGATCGGAAACGGCATATATATACGAAAACGAGTGGAACAAAATTCTTTCACCTTCGGCACGTCCGTTCCCTCATTTGAACTGGTTCGGATATAGTAGCTCACATTATCTTTATTCTCTTAGAGGTCAAACCAGAAAAGTAGAACTGGAAGAAGTTTCTATTATGGCAGACTCTGCCGCTCCACAACGGGAAAAGGCGGAAAGAGACGACAATGGAGGCGGAAGGACAGAACTCAATGAAAAAGAAAATAGCGGTGCTCAACAAGATGATGACAAAGACGCTGCTTCACCGACGACTCAGATTCGTACAAACCTGAATGAGACGGCTTTCTTCTATCCACACCTTCGAACAAATGATAAGGGAGAAGTTCTAATCAGCTTTACCATTCCGGAAGCACTTACGCGATGGAAGTTTATCAGTATGGCACACACCAAAGATTTAAAAACGGGATTCCTCACCGAAGAAATTGTTACACAGAAAGATTTGATGATCTTGCCTAACCCACCTCGTTTTATGCGCGAAGGGGATCAAATGACATTTACGGCAAAAGTTTCTAATCTTTCCGACAAAGAATTGAAGGGTACTGCTAAACTGGAACTGTTTGACGCATTAACCATGCAACCGGTAACACAGGCTTTTGGATTGACAGCAAACACCTCTTCATTCTCCGTAACAGCAAAACAAAGCGCTTTACTTGCGTGGAAGATAAACGTGCCTTCTGACATGGGAGCTGTTGTTTATCGCGTTTCTGCAACTGCCGGTCAATTCAGCGACGGAGAAGAAAATGCGCTTCCTGTATTATCCAACCGGATGTTAGTAACTGAAAGTCTTCCGTTACCTTCGAAAGGAATTGGAAGCCGATTGTTTACGCTTGATAAACTCCTCCAATCCGGGCAATCCAATACGCTAAGCCATTACCAGTTGACATTGGAATACACTTCAAATCCGGCCTGGTATGCTGTTCAGGCAATGCCCTACATGATGGAGTACCCCTACGAATGTGCCGAGCAAATTTTCACGCGTTATTACGCCAACGCATTGGCTACAGAAGTGGCTAATTCTAACCCGAAAATCAAGCAGGTATTTGATACCTGGAAAAACAGCTCTCCGGATGCATTCTTGTCCAATTTGGAGAAAAATCAGGAACTAAAATCACTCCTGCTGGAAGAGACGCCATGGGTAATGAGCGCCCATAAAGAGTCAGAACGCAAAAAACGGATTGGTTTACTATTCGACCTGAATCGTATGTCGGGAGAACTAAAAGTAGCCATCCGAAAACTGGAAAAAATGCAGGTATCCAATGGTGCGTGGCCCTGGTTCCCCGGGATGCCGGAAAACCGTTATATCACGCAACATATTGTAACCGGTCTTGGTCATCTGGATCGTCTGGGAGTTAAAGATGTCCGTAAAGACCATACGATATGGAATATGACACGTAAAGCTATAGGGTATCTGGATGAACGTATCATAGAAGATCTGGAACGTGTTAAAAAACACAATCCAAAGACCTATTTAACGGAACAACATATTTCGCAAACTCAGCTACAGTATCTGTATGCACGTAGCTACTTCCCCGAGATTCCGGTTACTGATAAACTTCAGGAAGCACACGCGTACTACCTGAAACAAATGCAGAATTACTGGTTGAAATTCAGTATTCAGTCGCAGGCAATGATCGCCTTGACAGCTCATCGTTTTGCCGTTCAGAATTTCCCGGAACAGGTACTTGCCTCGTTAAAAGAACGTGCCCTCATGAGTGATGAAATGGGAATGTACTGGAAAGATAACGCCGGAGGTTACTACTGGTATCAGGCACCTATCGAAACACAGGCTTTGTTGATTGAGGCCTTTGATGAAGTTACGAAAGATGTCGCAGCTGTAGAAGAAATGAAAGTCTGGTTGTTAAAGCAAAAGCAAACGACTGACTGGAAAACAACCAAAGCCACGGCAAACGCAGTGTATGCTTTACTTATGCGGGGAACAGATCTTCTTGCCAACGAAGAAACCGTTCAGATTGAAGTGGGTGGAAAACGGGTTGATCCATCTGCAACCGGACAACAATCAGAAGCGGGAACCGGCTATTTCAAAACCAGTTGGCAAGACGAAGAGATCCGTCCGGAAATGGGACAGGTAAAAGTAACCCGTACAACAGAAGGTGTAAGCTGGGGAGCATTGTACTGGCAGTATTTTGAGGATTTGGATAAAATCACTCCGCACGCTACTCCATTGCAACTCGAAAAGAAATTATTCCTGGTAAAACGAACTTCTTCCGGAGAAGTAATGACCCCGGTTTCAGACCAGACTACTCTAAATCCGGGAGATAAGATCCGGGTACGGATTGTACTTCGCACAGATCGTGATCTGGAGTATGTACACATGAAAGACATGAGGGCTGCAGGTGTCGAACCGGTTAATGTATTCTCTCAATACAAATACCAGGGAGGCATTGGTTATTACGAAAGTACGCGTGATGCCGCAACCAATTTCTTCATTGATTATCTGCGCAAAGGAACCTACGTTTTTGAATACGATGTACGCGCCAACCTTGCAGGAGATTTCTCCAACGGTATTACAACTATTCAGTGTATGTATGCTCCTGAGTTTACTTCGCACAGCAAGGGAATTCGTTTGAAGATAAAATAATGAAACACACGGGTATTGACACTAATTATAAAACAACTAAAATGAATACACTTAAACTTATAGCTTGTCTGCTGATTATAGCAAATAGCTCATTTGGACAAGTTTCGGGAAATATAAATTATCAAAATCAGGTACGGTATTCAGATAACAACATAAATGTTAGTCTGAGCGGTAATTCTGACCTCATCATCAGCGTAAAAGGTTTGGCAAACATAAAAGCCGACAGCTATGTTGCGATTTTTACTGTAACCCAAGTAGGCGAAACAACGACTGAGGTCAATGAACTACTGAACAAAAGAGTGAATGCGGTTTTGAGTGAAATATCCAATAAACCGGATATTGAGACGTATGTTGATATGGTTTCATTTGTACCTGTTTATGAATATGAAGTAGAGAAAAAGATTTTCAGCAGCAAAACCTACAATGAAATTCCTGTGGGTTTTGAACTGAAAAAAAACCTGCATGTCAAATATAAAAGTCCCGATTTTCTAAATGAGTTAATTTCAATTTGTACAAATTCAGAGATTTATGATTTAGTTCGTGTCGATTACTTTTCGAACAATCTGGAGCAAACAAAATCGGATTTAATGAAAAAAGCCAAGACAATCCTCTCAGAAAAAATCGCGAACCTTCAGGGGATTTTAGGAACTGATTTAACTACGCATGAAAAACAGATAGCAGATGATTACCGGATCGTTTATCCTGTCGAAATGTACAAGTCGTATCAAGCTTATTCATCTTCTTCCCTAAACTTGAAGAAATCAGCCAACATAAATCAAGCTGATAAAGCTACCACTCTTTATTACCAACCAATCATCGACAAGGAGTTTGATTTTGTAATGAACCCGGCAATTCTGGAACCCGTCATTCAGGTAATGTATGAAATAAAGTACCGGGTTTATCAAGAGAAAGAAGCTAAATCTGATAAAGAATATATTTTGGTGACACCAAATGGTGATTTGAAGCCGATAAACGTAAATAACTGATTAAAAGTAACGATTGTTAATCGTGTATGAGCACCATGTGGAGGCTTGTACTTAACCCGTGAATAGCTTTCTTTGTAGCTACAAGAGAAAATATAACACACATTTTCAGGGTGTTTTCTACGATTTTAGTATCTTGACTAGCGCAAATCAAAAAACATAAAATTACTCTATGAAAAAAGTAAAATTGATTACTCTCGGGCTGTTACTGGCTGGTACTACTGCACTCACAGGTTGTAAAAAAGAAGGCTGCATTGATGCTAACGCTGTAAATTATGATTCAGAAGCCAAAAAAGATGATAATTCCTGTAAATACGAGGGGCGTGTTGTGTTTTGGCATGGACAGGAAACTGCCCAGAATTTGTCATTCACTGGTACAACCTCTCTTCTTTATTATGTAAACGATGAGTTGGTTGGCTCATCCGCAGCTTCAACATACTGGACAGGAGCTCCGAGTTGTGGGACGGATGGAACAGTAACTGATACGAAGGATCTCGGAATTGCAAAAAATAAAGGCTACTCTTACCGTGTAGATAACCAAAGTGGGTTCACAATTTGGTCAGGCACAGTAAATTATACGGCTAATAATTGTGAAGCTGTAGAACTTTCACTCTGATACTTCAACAAAAATACAGAAAGCTGTTGCCTTTTGGTAACAGCTTTTTTATTTAGAAAAGGTTTACCCGTTGCAGAAGTTCACTCTTATTAGATTCACTCAGTGGAATTTCTTTCCCACTGATTGTTACAGATTTAGGCTCTATTTTTTCTATTTTTTCCAGATTAACCAAAAAAGAACGGTGAATACGCATAAAATTATTTCCGGAAAATTTTTGCTCAACACTCTTTAAGGTCTGACTGACAATATGTTTTCCGGATCCTGTATGAATAACACTGTAGTTATCCAGTGCTTCCACATACAAAATATCACCAAAATCTAACCGGACAAAAGCATGCTTATCTTTTAAGAAAAAAGATGAGTTTACGGACGATGGTGACTCACTTTTCTCATTTCCTATTTCTCCGTCGTAGTAATTAAATAAAGCTATTCCGATTGTAGTTTCCAGATCCTTCAATGTATAGGGTTTCACAATAAATCCGGCCGGTCGCGTATAGCGGACTCGTTCCAGTGTTTTTGCATCCGTATTTGAAGAAATAAAAATCAGGGGTATGCTATACAACCTGTTCACCTGATTGGCTAAATCTATTCCATCCAAAGCTCCGTGGATGTTAATATCCAGTAACAGTAAATCAATCGTATTATTTGCCTGCAAAAGATCCAGTGTCTCGGCCGCTTCATCGGCAATGAATGCAATCTGGTAGCCCAAATCTTCAAGCGATTGTGCCAGATGATCTGCGATCAGGGCTTCATCTTCTACAATACCAATCCTGATGGGTGTTGAATTATTCAATTATTCTGTACTTTTTTATGTTGAACCTGAATGCTGTGCCGCCGTTCGTTTCAATAGTCAGCTCTGCTTTCAATTGTCGGCACAACGAATTTATCATTTTCATTCCAAACGAGGTCGAAGTCGAATCCGGCGTTGTTCTATCCATACCAACACCATCATCTGTTAGTATCAACTCCAACACTTCTTCTTTTTTCCGGAACCGGATAGTGATAGTACCCGAATCTCTATCCTGAAAAGCATATTTCATCGCATTGGTAACCACTTCGGTAACAATTAACCCTATTGGTATACTCGTGTCAATATGCAGTGCAACCGGCTCAATCTCTGTTCTAAGAACAATGGTTTGCTCCTTTTTCATCGATTGCAGAATACCCTCACATAACTGCTTCAGGTATTCATCCATCCGGATACCATTAATGTTCTCTTTTGTATACAGTTTCTGATGAATCAAAGACATGGATTGCACCCTGTGTCTACTGTCTTCAATCGCCTTAAGTGCTTTTTCATCACTTAGATTACGCGCCTGAAGATCCAGAATGCTGCTAATCAGTTGCAGGTTGTTTTTGACACGATGATGTACCTCTCCTATCATCATTTCTTTCTGGTGAAGGTTTTCCTGTATTGCCGCATTTCTTTCTTCCAGCAGGACTTCATTTCTTTTCTTAACCCGATATGCAAAATAGAGAACACTCAGCAAAAAAAATGCCGCCAGTGTTATTCCCACAAACAAATTCCTCTGCCGTGTTTTTTCCTCAAGATCCCGATCTTTTTGCTGACGGATTTTTTCCAGCTCCTGTTTTTCCAATTCCTGCTGCGCTATAACTTTGTCCTTCTTTTCGGACTCATACAATTCCTGCATTTGGGCAATCCGTAGGTTTTTATCTTCATTTACCAATGAATCACGTAAGTCTGTGTACTTTTTCTGATGGATATATGCCTGTTTATACTCTCCCTTCCCGGCGTACAAATCTGCTAACATTTCAAACCCGTATTGTAACCGTTCACGGGCCCCGCTTTTCTCTGCCAGTTCAATTGCTTTTTTCGTGTGAAGAATTGCCAGATCTATCTTTCCGGATTCAAAATAACAATTGGCCAAACTGTAATGGGTGGTAAATTTTATTTCCGGATTACTAAGGTTTCTGCTATACGTCAATGATCGTTCGTACGTCCGAATTGCTTTTGCGTACTCTTTTTCAGCAAACTCAAGTTTCCCTATGTTATTAAGTACGCTCGCTATTCCGGAAGAATCGTTCAGTGATTCGTATACTTCCCTCGCTTCACTATACATGGAAAGTGCCTGAGGAAAACTATCAATATACGTATAAACAACACCGATATTAATCAAGGTACCGGCCACACCTTCTGGATCTTTTCGTTTCCGGTCTTCTTCCAACGAAAGGTTATAATATTCCAGTGCTTTCTTGTAATTGTACTGATAAAAATAAGCGATCCCCAGGTTATTGTATGAAAAGGAAAGGTCTTCGGGATACGCTCCCTCCTGTATACGAATTGCTTGTAATAACAACTCAATGGCTTTGTCCGAATTTCCTTTCAGATCTTCCAATACTCCCCTATACGAATACAGGCGAGCTTCTTCTTTTTTGAACTTTTCCTGAATGGCCGTTTCTGTATAGTTAGAAAGTAATTGATAGACACTATCCGGACTCTCATACCGCATCGACCAGGCATCTTCAATTTTCTGATGCAGATCAGATTGAGCAATACTCTGAATCACTCCCCCAATTAACACTGTAAAAAACAGCAGGATTCTTTTCATGTACAGTCCCTTGTGCGTCCGGGTAAATATACTAGATATTTTGACGCAGGAAAAAAATGATTCAGAATACCGGGAAATCCTATATGGGTTTTCCCGGCTATCCCTACTCAGCTACTCCTAACTGAATTGATTTTAGTGGTAGTTGCAGTAATCTATCTGTACAAGAATTCTTTACAATAGTAAGCAGCATACAACAATCCTACAATTCTATTTGGTCAACACACGTATTTTATGAGTAAAACCCTGTTTTCATTTAGGGAGGGAAAATCCTGTAAATAATCAGGAAGACCCAAAGGCCTTCCTGATCCACAAACAACTGCATTCCGCCGGAGCGGCAGAACTACTCTACTACCGTCTTAACTATCGGATCGGGGTTCTACCTGATTCCAATTAGTCTTTCGTTGGCGACACGAATATATGAAAACATTTTACAAAAATATGAAATTAATTGTAATTATTTTTTTACTAAAAATCGGAGACAACGCAAAATAACTCCATAATTACAGGATTTAAATTATAATTTCAAAATCATTTTATTACACAAAAACGTAAAAAACCTATCTTTTAACTCCCTTCATTAGCTATTTCGCTTTTCCAGCCTATTTTTATTCGCACGACTCATTTCTTTAAAAGAAAAAGCTAAATTTGTACATCTAATTTAGATTTAGACTAAATAATAATAACAAAATTATAATGCTGATAATTCATTTCAAAATTCCGATCTTTATAGATCAACTCTCTCAAAAGAGTACTGGAATTTTTTAGTAACGAAAGGACCTATGGAACATAATCATCACAGTCACAACCATCACCACTCGACCGGGAACGGGATGAAAACCGCTTTTTGGCTCAATGCAAGTTTTACTGTTTTGGAGCTGGTCGGAGGAATTTTATCGAATTCAACAGCTATCATCACGGATGCAATCCACGACTTTGGAGACACTATTGCTATCGGAAGTGGCGTCTGGCTCGAAAAGCTCTCTAAAAAGGGGAGAAATCCAACTTATAGTTATGGTTTTAAGCGTTTCTCACTTCTCTCCGCCATTCTGTTATCCGGATTTCTGTTAACCGGCTCTTCCATTATGCTCGTGAAATCTGCTCTGGACCTCTTCTCACCCAAAGTGGTAGACGACCAACTTATGTTGGCTATGGCAGTTATCGGAATTGTAGTAAATGGCATTGGTTTCTGGCGCATCTACAAAGAAGAGCGCAACCATGGGAATAATTCCAAAGCTGTTATGCTACATTTACTGGAAGACGTATTAGGATGGGTAGCCGTACTCATCGGAAGTATTATTATTTATTTTACAGGCTGGTACTGGATAGACCCGCTACTGTCCATTCTCATTGCACTTTTTATTATTTCACGTACAATTCCCAACCTTGTAGCATCAGCAAAAATCTTTCTCCAGGCAGTTCCGGATGATGTGTTAGTAGAAAATATTCAAAATGAAATTCTTTCAGTAAACGGAGTACATACGATCCATGATGTCCATATCTGGACAATGGACGGAGATTATCATGTAATGAGTTTGCATATTGTACTGGAAGAAAAAAATGCAGAGAAAGAAGAATCCATCCTTCAGCAAGTCGTCAGTATTGCCGAAAAATATAATGTAAAACATCCCACCGTTCAATTTGAAGCGAACAACTACAACTGCCGTTTTGTAGATTGTTAAACACCAAAAAACAGATAATTATGAGTAAACAAAATATACCAACCATTCGGGCAGAGCTGTATGTATCACGAAAAGAATATATCACACCACACTATATCCGTGTTTTTCTAACCGGAGAAGATGTCCCCAAATTTGCCAATACAACAATAGGCGTCAACAATAAAATTATGGTACCCCCGAAAGGTATAAACCAAATACACTTCCCAGATTATGACTATGAAAAAATGGAATGGGTTCAACCACCTGAAGAGCTCCGTCCTTCTATCCGCACATATACACATCGTGGCATTAATCTGATCACCAACGAAATATGGATTGATTTTGTCGCACACGGTGACGAAGGCCCTGCTTCTGCCTGGGCAATTTCTGCCCAAAAGGGTGATGCACTGGGTGTACTGATGAAAGACGGAAAAAGCGAATTGTATCCCCTAACAGAAAATTACATATTACTAGGTGATTCAACAGCAATCCCGGTACTGTCTGCAATCCTGGAAAGTTTACCACCGACAGCAAAAGGAATCTGCATGATTGAAGTCCACGGCAAAGACGATGAACAAGAGATTTCAACAAAAGCAGCGATTGAATTTATCTGGTTGCACAATTCAAACCCTCAGACGGGTAGTAAGCTGGCAACAGAATTAAAACAACTTGTACTGCCCGAAGAGAACCGCTTCGCGTATGTTGCCGCCGAATTTTCTTCTGTTAAGGAAATTCGCGCTTATCTCCGAAAAGAGATGGCCTGGCAACGGGAAGAACTTTATGCCTACTCGTATTGGAAATCAGGTGTGGCAGAAGACCAATCCGTACAAGACCGTCAAAAAGAGAAAGAATCAGTTTAGAAAACCAAAAATGGACAAACAAAAGCAGATTATCCTAACGGAAAAAATGCCACGCGTAATGTGGCAAATGTCATGGCCGGCGATTATTGCCATGGTATTGTATGGCTTGAACAATTTTCTAGACGGCATATTCGTCGGTCACCTCATCGATAATACTGCTCTAGCTGCAGTTGGTGTAGCCTATCCACTGGCACAATTTGCGCAAGGATTCGGAACTTTAATTGGAACAGGGATCGGTTCTGCGATTAGTATTTGGATTGGTGCTAATGAAAAAGATAAGTTAAACAGGGCTTTCGGAACCGTAAATTATCTAACGCTGGTCTTTTCTATTCTCATTACCATACCGTGTTACATTTTTGCTGATGAGTTACTTTATATGATGGGAGGACGGGGTGAAATACACACCTTAGGAGTAGAATATTTCAAGGCAACCATCCTGGGAAGTTTTTTTTGGATACATGGATTAGCTCTCAATATGATTATTCGCGCTGAAGGACGAATGAAAACGGCAGCATGGATGATTGCTGTTGGACTGATTGTTGACGTAGCCCTAAAACCTATATTTATTGAAACCTTTGGTTGGGGAGTAGCCGGAGCAGCCTGGGCAACTAACTTGTCTATGATTATCTACACACTATTAGGCGTTTGGTACTATACCAGAGGTAAATCGTCTTTCCAGACACTTTTTTGGTCGCTAAAGAAAGATAAGGCGATACTTAAAGAAACACTATCTCTGGGGATGCCCGGGTTTGTGATGATGATTATGATTGTTATTCAGAATATTGTTGTCTTCAATGCTCTCGCAAAATATGGGAACGAAATGGACATAACATTTTTCACCGCGGTCAATCGTTTCTACATCCTCCTGAACACTCCTCTTTGGGGACTCATGCGTGCATTGCAGCCGGTTGCGGGAATGAATTACGGGGCTAAAAACTACAGAAGAAGTATCAGTGCTTACCGTCTATTTTCATTTACAGGATTACTTATCCTTTTTCCCTTTTGGTTCTTTGTTATGCTATATCCCTCTCAGGTAATGGAAGTTATGATTCCCGACACTCCCTTTTCTATAGAACAACTGACTGATTTCCGTATTTATATGAGCATCCTGTTAGCACTTCCATTTGTTTTTATGGCTATGGTTTGGTTTCCGGCAATTAACAATGCGCGCCCTGCAACTGTAATAAGTATTTTGCGACAAGTCGTCTTTTACATCCCAATATTACTTATTGTTCCACCACTCTATGGTGTTAGCGGCATTTATATAGCAAGTGCCGCCATTGACTGGGTTATTTTCGGGATGGTTATTTATACTTTTTCCCGAAACTCCCGCAAACTTACTCTAGCTGAATCAACTATTCCAAAATGATCTAGACTTTTAACTAATCTATGATTTAAATACATCAACATGGAAGAAAAAACAGACTTTAGCGAACTCTCCAAACAATTGCGTTGCCCTTCGGGAGAACATGCAAAAGAAGTTGGAGACAATATGTTCCAATCGAATGGTAATATGATCTTTACCACTATAAATAGTCTCGCACTGGAAAACCAATCTATTATTCTTGAAATAGGGTTTGGCAACGGGAAGCATCTCCCAAGGTTATTCTCAACAGCAGAGAATTTATCGTATACCGGAATTGATATTTCCCGTGCGATGGTCGATGAAGCAATTGCAAACAATCAACCATTGGTAACGACAGGAAAAGCACAATTTGAACAGGTTGACGGTTCAGGTACTTTACACTTTCCCGATTCCACCTTCAGTCATTGTTTTACGGCAAACACGCTCTACTTCTGGGAACATCCCCAACAGCATTTCGATGCGATTTTTAGGGTCCTGCAACCCGATGGTATATTTGCTCTGGCTTTTGTCGAAAAGAAGTTTGGTGAACAGCTACCTTTTACGAAAAGTGAATTCACTTTTTACGAAAAAGAACAGGTAGAAGTGTTTATGCAAAATGCAGGTTTTCGGGAAACCCATTGTCATACGTATTTAGAAGAGACGCAAAGTAAAGACGGTCAAAAAGTGAATCGACCCTTTCTGATTCTGGTGGGAAGGAAATAACCAATGGTTTCTTTTGTCGTGCAAATACACAACAAGGTTGTTTCTTTTTAAAAGAATTTCAATAACTTGCGGTTATACATGTTCACTTGTAAACAAACATTTTTCGCATTAGTTATTACGGTTTGTGTACCGTTTCTACTCACTGCTCAACAGGCAGATGAGTCGGCAAGATCGCTATTCCATTATCCCTGGCTCCACAAACATTTACCGGTGTCGGAACTAACCACTTACGAAGGAGAAAAAACGAAGTTGTTCGAACCGGAAAGCGCCCGGCTTTATGTGTTCAACTTCTGGTTTTCGGACTGCCCTCCCTGTTTGAATGAAATAAGCTGGTTAAATCGTATTGAACAGGAGTTTAAAGGCAAAAACATACGGTTTATCGCTATCTCGTTTGATGATAGAGAAACACACAGCGAAATCATCCATCACCATCCCTTCTCCTTCGAACAATTTTATCTCGATCGCAATGAGATCTATACCAACCAACTGGTAATGGGGTTTCCGACTACCGTCATTACAGATGAAAAAGGAACTGTATTATACAGTAAAGCCGGAGGAGCTGCAGATGAAGAAGGAGCGAAGAAAATTTATTTTTTGCTAACCGAAGAATTAAAAAAGTATAGTAATGACAAATAAAACCGGATCAACGCTCTGGGTCCTATTTTTCACAGGTTGTGTCCTTCTTTTCCGGACTGTTAGTTATTCCCAAACAGGTGATTACTACAATTATTCGGATGAAAAACTGGAACTGCAATCCGGGTATCTTCAGGAGTCCATTACCTGTCATTTTCACCTGCCTGAAACATACGCTTCTTCGGATTCATCAACGCGTTACCCGGTTGTCATCCTGTTTGACAGCCAGCATGAAAAAACTTATCCTCACCTTATTAACGGAATTGATTTGCTGACCAGTGAATCACAATTTCCCGAAGCAATCATTGTCGGAGTTCCATTTACGCGGCAAAACCGCTATTACTTCACTTCTGCTCACAAAAACAAGGGAGATAGCCTGTCAGGAATAGAGCGAATGTCTCTTTTCATTTTTGATGAACTTGTCCCCCGCCTTCGGGATCAATACAAAGGGAATGATTTTCTGGCTTTAATCGGACATTCGCGAACCGCATTCCTCGCCAATTATTTACTCGCACAAAACAATTCGGACGTAGACTTGGTAATTGCTGCCAGTGGATTTTACAACAACGAACCACTGGGAACAGAAACCATGAAAAAGTTCCTTTCGGGAGCAGCCAGCTTTTCTTCTCCGGTTCGGTATTACTTTTCTGCCGGAACTTCTTTAGAGGAAAAAATCTACTACGATCAGTGCTCTGAAATTGCAACATTTCTGCGTGAACAACCCAACTCTCCCCTCCTGAACTGGCAATTCATAGAAAATCAGTATGCCAATCACATGCCGAATTACTGGCTTACTGTGCCTGTAGCACTCATGGACGCTTTTTCAGCGTACAACTTTATTCTGAATAACTGGTTTTCCATTACCAATGGAAAAGAAAGCCCGGAAAACCCGATAGAACAATTTAAGAACGATCTGGAGTACTGTTCGAAACAGCTCGGCTTTCAGGTCAATCCCGGCTTAACGCAATTATTCTCGCTTGCCAATACATTTGCCCAAAAAGAAGATTACAAAACCGCTATCGATTTTCTGTTACTGGGACATGCCTATTATCCTGATTACACAGAGTTTGACGAAACACTTGCTTACTATTACGGTGAAATGGGAAATAAAGAAAAAGCTGCTTTCTGGCAATCCGAATACGACCGGAAAACGGGGAAGTAATCATTTCAAACTTCGAAAAAGGGGTTTTCCCTCATGCGACTAAATGTTTATTGCTCTAAATTTGTCAAAAACAACCCACATGAAAACATTTTTATTGTTTGCCTTAGCCATCTGCTGTTCTTCTACTTTCACATACGGGCAGTGTACACCCGAAGTAAGCGCCACACAAAACGGACCATTTCCGTCGGAGCTATACTTTCCATACATAAATATGCAGAGCGAAGCAACCCTGACACTTGTGTTTCCTTCAGACACAGTGTTTGCGGGGTTTACTGTTCCAAAAGATTCAATTACTATTGTTGATGTCATGAATCTTCCTCAGGGGGTTGAATACTTATGCGAAAACACACTTTGTTCTGCATACTCCTCACCTGCCAGTCAGAAGATCCGAACTTGTCTTCATTTTTATGGAACAGCTGAGGATTACTGTGATTCTATAAAAATTGCAGTCCAAACACATATCACTTTTCTTGGTAGTCCTATCTCTCTGGATGACACATTAAACGTTGTTTTTCTGGTTACAGATCCTCTTGGAATAGAAGATCAGGTTGCCAGTCAAATAACCGTGTACCCCAACCCTGCATCAGAAAAACTTACTATCCTGTCTTCTGCACAGGAAAAAGAAATTACTTATCTGCTATGCGATACCAAAGGTCAACTTATCCGGAGAGGTCGGACAACACAAGAGGTTTCTCTTGAAGGACTGACACCCGGAATGTACATCCTTAACTTTCCGGAAACTTCAAGCAGAATACGATTTATCAAAGAGTAGCAATATACCTAACAAGAAAGTCCGGACAATTGCCCGGACTTATATATATACTACTATTTCTTTAAGAGAATTGATTTAATCTCCTGTATTCACTTCCGGTCTTTTGAGCAGGTAATACCCTAAGGCAAGAGCAATAATGATAGAAGCAACTCCAATATTCTGAACACCATCACTATGTCCAATATCCAATACCAGTAGCTTTCTACCTATTGCAATCAGCCCGATCAGTAAAATGCTTTGTACCTTAATACTGTGTTCTCTGATATAAATATTGAATGTATCAATAAGCTCTATCGCGATCAACACATTAAAAAACACAGGGATAACCAATGCAGTCTGTTCTTTTGTGATCAGAAGACGGTCTGTCGTATCATCCATTACAATCAAAGCTTTTCCAAACTGATAAATCAATTCGATCAACTCCACGGCAATGTACAGAACAACAATCCCCGACAGGATATAAAAAACGCCTGTTTCTATTTTCTGAAGTTTGCCTCCCTCTTTCATATTCCGATAAATTTGAACGGCTTCGAATCAGCGAACTGACCTGAGGATTCTCCTGAATATGTCTTATTATCGGACAAATCCAATTTACGTACACTCGCCCCTTTATCAAAGTTCACTTTTTTCAAATCCACCCAAAACGTATTAGGAGTTAGTGCTGTCTCAAAATAATATACCTTGTTCTTCTGGTCAGCAACTACCCGCCATTGGGTTGTTGACAAGTTGGGAAATCCTTCGATTGAGAAACCGTAAGGAACAGAAACATTTCTGATCACACTAAAGACCCCGGCAACTGCAACACGAATATTACTTGTCTGAGGAATAGCATTAATAAAAAATGCTGCACGCACAAAACGGTCTGATGCAGTAACAGAGCCGGGCAAAAAGGACTTCCCGGGAATTTTCTCCCAGTACTTATTGATAGCCAGCTGCTGCTCAAACAACGGATCATTTGTCATTACCGTATAGGATGCATCGTGGTGAATTACCAATTTCCCTCCTACATATTCGAATATCGCATTGTCTCCGGAAGCATCAGAAACAGAAAGGTGAACAGTTGTAAATTTCTCCGTTCCCGGAATAAAATCAGAAACGATTACAAACTCTTCTTTCTCTAAAGCTGCAACAGCTTCAGAAACTGTCGCAAAATTGTCCAGTACATATTGTGCCCAGGCAGAAATTGCTAATCCCTTTTTATTTCCATCCTTGTTAAATTCAGGGTATTCCGATTCCACCAACCATAACATATTCGCAACAAGACCTTTTTCATTCATTCCGTCCGGAGTAGCAATATCCCACGAGCTGGCCACTACACTTCCATATTTGGAAACCCATTCGATGGAGTTCGGTCCAACAGCACCATCCCTTTTCATTCCACGTGGAAATACCCAGAGGTTCGCAGGAATTTCCAAAGAAAAATCCATTGTTCGACCTGTTATTACCGTATTTTCAGGACCCTTATATACGACACGGGTACATGCGTTTGATTTCACGACTGAAAATGAGAAAAGGCCTGACAAAATAAGACCATAAACTAACTGTTTCGCTTTTTTCATTACTATGCGGTTATGTATTTATTCGTTTCGAACCTGAAAAAACAGGTATTCGTCTATTCTTTAATTCAGGAAATAAGGTTTAGTATCAAACTAAAGCATAACACTATAGTTTTTCTCCACAGGTATGCTCTTTATTCACTAATTACTATGCTAACATACGAAAAAAAAGCATCTGTTCAGAGAAAATAAATTTAAGTTTTCGTGAAGTAATCCGTACTATTCAGGGGAAAGAGCATTAACTCTTCTACTTTCCTCTTCGTATTACTTTCACAACCAGATAAAAACTAAACCGCCAGATCTGTTTCGTCTTTTCTGGTTTCAGTCAGTTTTCTTCTGGCAAGAATAGCAAGACCAAAAGTTAAAACACCTAATCTTCCTGTAAACATGACAAAAACAACAATAAACTTTCCCCAGAAGGTAAGCTCCCCGGTGATCCCGGTACTCAACCCGACTGTACCGATAGCAGAAGTCACTTCGAAAAGGATCTGATGCAAAGGGAAATTTTCCGTAAACGCCAATAAAAAGGTCGCAATGAAAATCAGAGAAGCATAAAGAATAAAGGCAGAAGTTGCCACATATAATCGTTCCTGAGGAATTATCTTCCCGAATAAAGTCACCTGTCTGTTATTGCGAATCCGGCTCCACATGATTGCCAGCAAAGCCGTAAATGTCGTAGACTTTAATCCTCCTCCGGTTCCGGAAGGAGAAGCCCCGATATACATCAGGAAAATAGTGACCAACAAAAGAGCCAGTGAGAAATCCCCGATCGGGACGGTATTAAACCCCACTGTTGTGAGTGCAGACATGGCCTGAAAGAACGACACCAGCAACCTGTCTTCTCCCACCTGTCGAATGGATGGTTCAAACCAGTAGATCAAAGCGGTTCCTGTCACGAGAAGTAGTGTGATAACCCCAAAAATTGTTTTTGTTGTGTATGTAATCGTTTTTGTTTTTCCAGTCAACCTATTCCAGAAATCAGTAACTACTATAAATCCCAACGAACCGGAAATTGACAAAACCGAAAGCGTACCTGAAACAAATGCGTTCCCGGAAAACTGTTCAAAACTATCATTATACAATCCAAAACCGGCTGTACAAAATGCAGAAACACTATGAAAGATACTACTCCACACAGCAAAAGCGGGTTCTTCTCCTGATCTTGTGAAAGCAATGTATAAACATAACGCTCCAACTGCCTCAATAATGATTGTAAAAATAATCACCGATTTCAGAAAGTCTCTGATCTGAAATCCTTTCGGCATGGAAAATTCTGCATTTAACACGCGTTGGTGCCAATGTGTCAAGTGACTCTTCTTGGACAATAAAACGTAGGATGTAAAAGTCATATACCCGATTCCTCCGATCTGAAACAACAACAGAATCACAAATTGGCCGAACCAGTTATAGGTATCAAATATACTTACGGTTACCAAACCTGTAGTTGAAATGGCCGATGTGGCAATAAACAGGTTATCCATCATCGACACGGGCTGCTTATGCAGGAAAGGAAGGCACAACAGCAACCAGCCAATACTGGTGTACATCAGAAAACCGTACAACAAATTTTGTTGGGGAGAAAGTGAGAGTTGAAATTTTCGATATCCTTTTCCCAGTCTGTTCCATTTCATTTGACCCCTGTCATTGTTCTCTTTTCCGGGAAGTTTATGCACCTGTTCCATTGTTTGATGTTAGTGATGAAAATACCGGAAATAGCAATAAATTGAAGCTCCTGCAACAATCATAAGTAAAGTAGGAATGACCAGGTATCTAATCTCCCGGTACCAATCCTGAAAAGAATGGTAAGGTTCACCAGTTCCTTCATCGTAGAAAAAATTCCATTTCATCTTTGTCCTGTTTTTTTCACAAAGTTCTGATGAATCAGATCTGTAAAAAATCAAGAATTGGTAGATGGAGATAAAGATTTTATAAAGGTTGCTGAAAACGGTACCCTACTCCGCTTTCTGTGACGATATATTCCGGATGATTCGGATTGTCTTCTATTTTTTTCCGGAGTGTTCCTACAAATACACGTAGGTATTGTGTTTCCTGCTGATAACTATATCCCCAAATTTCTTTCAAAAGAAGCTGATGCGTCAACACTTTTCCCTCATTCTTTGCAAATAAAGCTAACAGATTGTATTCGGTTGAAGTCAACTTTATCATCTCCCCGGTTTTCTTTACTGTACGGGCAATCAGATCTATTTCTAACTCTCCTGCTATAACAACCGAATGATTTTCTGTATTCTGACTGCGCCGGATTGCCGAACGAATTCGCGCTAATAATTCTCCCGTCCGAAAAGGCTTGGTCAGATAGTCGGTTGCCCCGTTATCCAATGCAGAAACAATATCTTCTTCACTATTCTGAACCGAAAGCATGATGATTGGTTTATTATACCATTCTCTCAACTCCTGTAACAAGAGATGTCCGTTTTTGTCCGGTAAACCGATATCCAGCAAAATCAAATCCGGTGGGTGTGTTGCGGCCAGTGTAAGCCCTTCTTTGGCATCTGATGCCTGCACCACTTTGTAGTCATTGCTTTCCAGGTTAATCCTTAACAGCTTTCTGATCTGCGGTTCATCATCTATTATCAGTATTTCAGCTTTATTCATGTTCCGGATCTACGTTTTGTGAAAATTCACTGGGAATTTCGATGATAAATTGTGCTCCACCCTGTGGTAGGTTTTGCAAGGTTACTTTTCCGCTCATAGCTTCTGTAAAACCTTTAACAATAGAAAGCCCAAGCCCTGTTCCTCCTGTCCCTGTCCGGTTCAAACGATAAAATTTGTCAAACACAAGGTCTATTTCCTCTTCCGGAAAACCTTTCCCACAATCCGCAACAGTAATCCGACAGTACAAGTTTACACGTTCCACGTCAATAGAAATTACAGTATTTTCAGGAGTGTACTGAATCGCATTGTAAATAAGATTGTGAAGGATTTGTTCTACCAACCCTCCATCTAACCTGAATAAAGGCAGGTTTTCCCGCGGAACAAATTTAATTGTATGATTACGACTATCTTCCCTGAGATCATGAATAACGGTAAAAACCAACTCATTCAAATCACACCAATCCTTCTTCGGTTGAATGATCCCGGCCTCCAGCCTACTCATACTTAACAGGTTTTCCACTTGTCTGTTCAGCCTGTATCCTGCTGTTTCAATTTCCGAATACAATTCATTCCGCATGTCTTCGGAGAGTTGGGTATTATTATCTTTTATAGTATCAACAGAACCGATAATAGTAGCAATAGGCGTTCTTAACTCGTGAGATAGCGAATTCAATAGCGTGTTATATAATTTGATCGCATTGGCTTTCTTTTCCTCATCCTGTTCTTTCTGTTCGTACTCTCTTATTTTGTACGTCAAAACCGCGTTGATAAAGGCAATTACAAAATACATCAGGAACATAAGTCCATCTTCTGCTGTACCAATATGTAAGGTAAAAACAGGAGGAATGAAAAGGAAATTCCAAATCAGGGCGCTTAATAACGCCGAAAGCATTACCGGAAGGATATCAAACAGTATTGCATTAACAGAAACAGCCAGCAACAGAATCAGGGCAACCGCTCTGTAACCAATCAAATCAACGACAAAAAAGCACAAAACAGCTGTAAGCAAAATTAACAGAATGCTAATAGCATACTGCTTTTTCCGTTCATACATTCTGGTTTTGGCTACTCTCAATCTTTTTAACACGAAGTTAGTGATTGGTCTATAAAGATTTTGTAAAAATTTGTGTGTTGATGCCGAAGGCGGACAGATTTAAAAATTGTTTCCTCTTCTCGTATACCATCGATACTCATTTCTGAACGACTAATTTTTGATGAACCCGGGTTTCTCCGGTAATAAGCTTACAGGTGTACATCCCTACAGACAAATGAGTAACAGGAATTTCTGTTGTATGTGTTCCGGAAAGCACTCTTTCCTGACCTGAACGGTACACCACTTTTCCCGAAAGATCCGATACCTCCACATAAGCCAGTGTTTCCCTCTCCGTTGTATAACTCAGGGTTGCTTTTTCAACGGATGGATTGGGATAAAGTGTCACTTCTGAAACAAGCGGATCATACTCCTCTATACCGGCTATGCAATTCCCGGTATTCAGACGTACGACAGGGGCTTCCACAAAATTATTCGTCGGTACAGGTGTAACCATTTCTCCGTAAGTTGCACCAACTACGCTATGGGATAAAGTATAACCGGAAAAAGCGATGGGAACTTCATCCCCTGTAAAAAAACAAGCCACAGCCAGAATAATCTCTCCGGGCTCCACATACAACTCAGTCTCTAAATATAAATCTACAAGACCGCCAAAATCAGAAGATTTCAATGCGTATTCATATGAAACATCTATGTAATGATATTCCTCATTGAGAGGATCATATTTAAAGAGCATTGCGAAGACAGTGTTTCCAATATAGTTTTCTTCTTGCTCCGTCGGGGCAATCCCTACTTGTATACCGCAAATGGCTGCGCTCTTTAAAATTTCATATTTTACTCCGATCCCCGGATCAAACAGGGACGAAGACCATCCTGTAAAAGCACCTGATATGGATTCGGGGGTTCCGTCGTACTGATCAACAGCCATGCTATAATATCTTGGATAACCATAATTATTTACTACTTTAAAAGGGAGACGCATTGTATCGTCTAAAAGATACTCCATGGTTTCGTCTTCCGTTTGGACCACAAGAATGCTTGCGTTTTCATCTCCGGTTGTAATCGTTACCTCATCCCCTACACTATACCCTACTCCCGATTGATTAACCAGTAGTTGTGTGATTACACCGTTTCCATCGGTTGTAATATCAACCGTGAGTCCGCTTCCTGTTCCTCCCACCACAGGAATATTGACTGCATCCGTATACGCTGTGCCTCCGGTCAATGTTTCGTCATCTAACGAAACGACCATCCCCCTTATGCGGTTTGCATCCTGTACTCTGAAGGTAAAGTCATACTCCCCGGGAACAGCTGGAACAGAATACCCCTCATTCGTTGCGATATACAGGGAATCAGCAGCAAAAGGAGAAATAACCGTCACAGGGCTTAACTGCTGAAAACCTGACGAATTAGACACCTCTAATTCTACCTCCACCTGTTCTCTTCCAAAATTTTCAATTTCCGCACCAAAACTCATTTGGACTGCCGCATCAATCAGCTCAGATCCCAGAATCGTATACTGTGTTCCGGTCTCCCCAATTGAGGTGTATACCCTTTTGATGGACATGTCTTTCTGATAGCCTTCAAGAATACGCAAATTATCTACAAACCAACCGTACGAAAAATAGGACGTTTCCTCCCCATTCACACCTCCATTCCAGTACAAACGAATTCGAACAGCCGAAAGATCTCCTGACAGGTAGGGTGACAGTATAAATCTTCGGGTCATGGGACGTTCATACGGAAGACCACCAAACTCGGTCACGGAAAACTGGTCATTATTTAACGCGACTGTTATCCAGTCTATTCCGTTTAAGCTGATCTGTACTGCCTGACTATCTGCAAACCAGGCGCCGTATTGATCAAACTCCAGATAAGGTGCCTCCACTCCGGTAAGGTTAATGGTTTCGGTACAGGTAAGTGTAAAGGGTCCATCATTGATCTGAGTCCCCTCACTTCCATCATTATTCACAAAACGAGCGAAGTTCCCGGAAGTCCCCATGTCTCCCGTGTCAAACGCCCAACTGTTTGAAACCGTTGTCCCCAAAGACCAACCGTTATGCTCATAATCCGATCCGGGACCTGCTGCCGTCCATTCGCCGGCATCTTCAAATTCGTTGGACCAGATAACATCTCCTCCCGCCTTTTCCATGTGAGAAGCAACCGGAGAACCGGGTTTCAGTTTACCTGCCGGGCGTTTTATAAAACCGGATTGTTCCCTGACAGTCATCTTATGACCTTGTTGGTATTGTCCAAACAAAATTCCGGTCAGAACCAGAAAAGGTAAGAAGAGTAGCTTTTTCATGTACAAGTATGCTAGATGAAATGCAAGATACGTAAAATTATTCTTCCTCTTTCAGGGTTCCCCGATACCGGTCATTCATCATCTTGATGTAAGCTTCTATAGGAACCAATCCTGCTTCTTGCCTGCGACGATTTAATTGCTCCGGTTCAATCACAGGTTTAGGTTCATAAGAGGTGGAATCACTGTTTAGCTGCATTTGAGTTCCGTAGACTTGCTTTTCTCCTGTATTTATGTTGACCCGGTCAACTAAGTAGGCATAGTACAAAAAGCTCGCATTTTTCCTGTCTACCTCAATTTTCATTTTTTTCAGAACTTCCCGTTGCAACTCTACTTGTTTATCCTGATGTTGTACCAGATTCCAGAACGCATCTGAATAGTTGGTATCGACCCTGTCATACCCCGGAAAGCCTATCGTTTCTGTTATTTTCCGGATTTCAGCTGAATTGATACTGTCCACTTCAAGAATTCTGCGTTCTATGGTTGTCCGTTTGTATTCATTTGTATCCAGCTCATGATTCAGGTAACTTCTTAACTGTCCTCTACACTCCTGATCCATCTGATACATTTTGTAAATACGTCCCTGTAATTCCTGATTAATCGTATTTTGGTTAAAAGCAAAAAAGGGTATCACCATAAAAACAATACTAATACTGCGCATATTCTCTTTTTAGTTGTTGAACTTTTAAATTCTTATGATACTATCTCATGCACCATAACGAAATAACGATTACTGCGGACAGTACCAGCAAACATCCTTTACCTGACGTTTTCTTTTCCTCCTGTCGGTCCGAACGGATCGAGGCAATTTTTACAAATCGGGATGCATCCCAAACGGGCGGTTGAAATTGATACCCCGTTTCATGCATCACTTTGTACGTTCCATCCATTCCAAAATGGATCTCTTTTCCATTTTCAGATATAGCGTATTGATGTGAACTCCCCCGATCGTCTCCATCAGGAAGTAACTGGACTAGTTTTGTATAACTTTCTGAACTAAATTGGCTGAAATCTCCCGTTTCCTTGTCGAGCGTCAATTCATCATTCGCATAAAACCATCCCACCAGATCCTTTGAGTTTGTCAAATCAGGAGCCATAAGTGCACTATAGAAAAATACAAAAAGCTCATTGGTTATTCCCTCCGGAAACGCAATTATGAATTCTGACTCTGTATCATTCGTGTATACATCGGCGCTACTTATTTGCATAGCATGAACCAGCTCAACCACCACATCGTGTAAGCTTTGTTGCTGAACATCTTTTAAAAGGATAAAATTCTCCGTCATTGTGCTGTCGTTTTACTTTTCCAAAATTCCCTTTTTCACGCTGTCTTCGAGCAACTGCTCCGCATAGCTCCAAAGTTCTTTTGAACCCTCCTGAATTATTTTCTTTTTGTCATATACTTGTTGGTAACGCACACCAAATTCTTTCCATGTCCCCCCATCGTTTGAAGTATTCTGCAACAACGGTTCCAATCTGTCCATGGCTCTGGCAAATTTTGCTTCTTCAGAAACACCTTCTTCAAACTCTGTCCAGATTTCAATAAACTCTGCCGCTTGCTTTTCGGGCAAAAGACCAAAAATCCGTTGTGCCGACTTCAGTTCTTCCTCCGTATTTTCATGATTTTTATTCGGATCATAAATAAACGTATCTCCTGCATCAATTTCGACAATATCGTGAATCAGAACCATTTTTATGACCTTCAACAAATCAACTTCCGCGTCTGAATAGTCACTTAACACCAGTGCCATCATAGCTAAATGCCAGCTATGTTCAGCGTCATTTTCATTTCTGTCACTGTTAAACAGCCTGGTACGCCTCCTGATGTATTTAATTTTATCTATCTCTTTTATAAATGCGATTTGCTTTGCCAGATTTTCACTTGTCATATTTTCTATCTTGTTTTGCGTATCCTGAGCAGTTTATTTTACCCTCTCTAAATTTTATATTCTTACGAAAAACTTGTTTTTCTAATATACCCCAGGATAACCGGAGTTAAAACTAAACTCAGGATTGTGGCAGAAATTACTGTCACAATCAGGTTTCCATACTGCCTCCAATCAAGTCCGGTAATAAGTCGTAGTGTAACAACCCCCACTAATAATGCACAAATAGTTATCCAGTATTGCCAATCAACGTTTTTTGTACTTTGTTTATCTTCAGGAAGCTTATAAATCGCAAAAGCAATTACAATCCCACCAATTAAAGTAGATGTATGTTGCAATATCTTTAGAACAGGAACCTGTACCCCAAAGAAGTCTACTGTATTTGTAAGTACAGGAATAGTAGCTGCGAAATAACCCTGATCATGTGTAAAACTATCCCAAAAAAGATGGGATACCGAACCTATAAAAAGAGATATGATAACAACATACGTGTTTTTTCTAAAGTATTCGTTCCAACGAAATTGTCTGAATCGAGAAAATCGTGACCGAAAAAAAACCGGAAGATTATCAAATAAACTTTGCTTAACGACCTTATGAAAAAGAAATGCAAGTAATAAACCTAGCGGCAAATCAAACCAAAAAAGCCCACCGATTGTATGACTATAGTTACTTTCTAAGTTCATCCGTAAAAAATACTCAAAGTCCGGCACCAGACTTCCGATTACTAACCCTGTCAATGAAAACCATTTTCCCGGAAAATAAGTCAGCGGCAATATGATTGCCGGATGTGAAAATGTAAATGGCATTTATTCTACGTTCATTTTATCCGTTTGGTGATAAAGATAAATGATTGGTTTCACATTGAAAAAAGAGCGTATCAACCTGATCGAAAAGAAACGGATAATACATCACCACTCCCCTGTCTTCTACCAATTCGTATGCGACATTTACCACATTTAATTAAACGTTACCGGTATGGAATACCGTATCATCCTGATACTATCGTTGAACGCATCAGGTTTCCAATTTGGCATTTGACTTTCAAATTTTAGTTTGATCTTTTCAAGATATGCAGAATCAGGTTCACAATCTGCATCGGAAAGCACAGAAGGCTTAAAGTCCGAATCATACACTTTTCCAGTTGAATCAACTGAGAATATAATAAACAGTCGTACAGGACTGCACAATTTTCCTGTTTCTAAGGTTTGAACAAATCCTGAAAGAGAATAAAAAAAGTAATGACTTGAGTTATTCGGCTCAAGAGTATCCATCCCTTTGTTAACACTATCTTTTGTTGACACACACGATAGTAGAAAAGAAAACAACGGTATGACGAGTGCTAATCTCATAGTACCCCCCTTTTTTAAACAAACGATAATACAGTAGCAATATTGCAGGTTTGTTCTGCAATTGGAAAGTACAACTTTCACCTGGTACTAGAATACCTTCATTGCATTATTATTTCTTCAATACGTTCATTTTGCGCTTTGTTCTGGACATGTTTAGAATCTTCAAACAATCTGGTCTCTTTGAGCGATGGAAATATTTTTGTCGCCCGTCTGATCATCTTCTCTCCGGGAAACAGGATGTCGTGTTTCGCTGCGAAAATTGTAATGGGTGTTTTGATGGTCTTTGCTTTAGTAGCAGCAATAACCGGAACGGGAGTAAAGTCCATTTCAAACGCCAGAAAAACCCTGGAGAGAAAATCAATCGCAAACGGGTCTCGTTCTGTAAATACTGCGGCCAGGAACTTCTCAACGTACTTTGGCTTTTTTGTTCTCATGTATCGCTTCATGGGAATAAAAACCCTGAACAGAGCTTTTAATGGATTTCCGTTAACAATATAAGCGGGAGCACTCAGGTAGACTGCTTTAATTTTGCGCTCGTCATATTCAAGCGTTTTCAGTATTACTAAACCACCAAATGAAAATCCCGCCATTGTAACAATATCCAGATTCAATTTGTCGATGATTTCATTCATCCATTTACCATAAGCATCCCCTTTCATGCTTAATCGCGTCTCAGCGCTCTTATTGGGTTGCGCCAATACGTCCACCGCATAAACTCTGTATGATTTAGTAAGATTGCGATAGGTTTCAAGTGCAATCGGCGCACAACCGTTCGAACCATGAACCAGAATGATGGGTGGATTTTCGGCATTTCCGGTAACCAGTATATTCGTAGTCCCGAAACTTGTATTTACCTGTATGGATTCAACATCCATATTAAGGCTGTTGAGTTTTTCATCATAGAGTTGAACTATTTCCGCCTTCCCCTGTTCGGATTTAAATAATGATTTCATTCCGTATTGTTTTGAGATTACACCTACTTTTTACAACCAAGAAGTACTTCTATCATCACCGGTTTTCGAAGTTATTTCTATTTTTAGGACAAATTTACTAAAAATAAGTAATTAGGACATGTTTACTAAAAAAAATACCAAATCAAAAATACTAACCGAAGCAAGGAACTTATTCAACGAGATGGGATACAGCAATGTGACCATCAGGATGATTGCGCTGCAACTTAAGATGAGTTCCGGAAATTTGAACTATCATTTCAAAACCAGGGAAGATATTCTGGAGGCTTTGTATTTTGAGATGGTGGAAACATTTGATGCAAGAATCGAACAGTTAGGAGAGCATGAAATAACACTTGAAACCATAGCACAGGATATGTACAAAAGTCTGGACCGGATGATTGCATATCGTTTTTTCTGGACCGATTTATACAATCTCCTTCGCAGCAATGAAAAGATAAAGGCACACTTTGAAGGTGTCTATTCCAGCCGGTACAAAGGGTATGAATTTCTGTTTGAATATTTACACCAGAAAGGCATTATAAGAGATTTTGAATTCACCTCCGAAAGACAGTTTTTGATTGAACACATGATCGGGTTCAGCAACACATGGCTTTATAATTCTTTCATTTATGATATAAAGGTTGATGACAACTATATCCGTCATCAAACCACTAATTTATTGATGATGCTGTATCCGTATTTCACCGATTTTGGGAAAAAACAATATGGGGAGTTGAAGTTGGGGGATTTGATGTAAGTGAGACGTGATAAGCACAAAGTAGTATGGCATGGTGATTAACAATACTGCCTCATTCCAGGTTTGTTATATTGAGTTCAATTTTCTGTCCGTCCTTCAATTCGCTTATTTGAAATCCTAAATCTCCTGTAAAAGAAATCAATTCCGTAAAGCTTATTTTTCCAATATTAGACTTTTCATATTCCCCACCGATAACCGCTGGAATTTTCAAACAGTATTTCTGGTTTTCCATTAATTCTCCGAGTCCCGATTTTGCTATTTCTACAAGATTGGTCATTTCCCAATCTTCTACAAATTCAGGATTAATCAAAAGTTTATCAAATTCCGATTTCGATTCTGCAACCTTTTCACAACTTACCTCTTCGGGGCAAATTCTCCAATACTCACCTGTATCCGTTGTAAAAATCACGTTACCAAAGTCATTCGTCTGAACAATTTCAATTGCATTAAACCCTTTCCAATTCCAATATTTGTTTATTTTTTTGATCATTCTCTCAAATTTAGGTACAACGATTCTGAATATAAAAAGTAGCGGATTTTACCCACTAACTTTTCTGCTAAATAAGGGTTCTAAATTTTCACTTATTCAAACTTATGCATAACACCCTGTTTTACTAGTAGTTACATAGTTCATCATTTAACTTTGCAGATACACAACCAACTGAAAATCCTTACGGATTCTCAGAGTTGGCGGGAACAGGCAATTACTTGTGGTCATTGTTGGCAATAGTTATTCTTTACCAAAATTTCCACCAGGGCTTTTTGTCTAGATAAGTTTCTTCAGTTCTAATCTCTTCCGATTGAGTATTGATTTCTTCTTCCTGTTTAAACGAATATCTAAAGCATTTTGCACCCAAGTCGATATCATCAAAAGATTCTCCCAATGTTTTTTCAATCAAATGGTAAATTAATTCCGATTTGTCACCTTCATTTTTTTCAAATTCAAATGGTTCACCCTCATCCTCACTCATTTCTTCTGATTCCATTATGGAACGAATGAGTTCATCATTTTTTGTATAGTTAATAGTGAACATCATTGTCATTTCCGACAGAACGAATGAAAAAGCGGTTTGATTATTTGCATAAAATTCAAATCCACCAATTTCCATAGATAATAATACCAGTGTTCCGTTCTTTGAAAAATATACATCACAATATGTGTCTTCTTTCCAACTCTCAAGAGCTTCTTCAAAGGTTACTTCTTTTTCAAAAAGTAATTTTTCTCCGATAACAGACTCAAGTTCTGCAATATTATTTTCGTAATTCTTGTCAATTACAAGTCCTGAAATGTTTAGTCCCATAGTTTTTTAATTATTGCCAATGTATTTGGCTATGAGTAGTTGCGTTTTAGATTCGTGATTTATCTACTTGTGATAAAGATTAAAAGTAAGAATAATTCTTCTTGTTAACCAACACAAGCAATTACTTATGGCCATTGCTATAAAATGTTTTTTACCAAATAAATAGTCTCCATATCTCCAAAACAAAAATTAGTATTGAAATCTGTGAAATAAGGGTCATTTTAATGTTTTACGACGGTCCCGCGTATGTGTATAGTCTCAAATCGGTACAAACAATAGCGAGCCGTTATTATATTTGTTATTTTCTGTTCATAAATATACTAACTGCGAGCGGAATAGATCTACTGACGTTTCACTTTAACACTTCAGCCCGTATCTGCTATAGCCGATGTTAGCTACCGTATTTTTATTCAAGTTTTTTGTCCTTAAAGTTCTCGCTAAATAGCTTATCAATAGTCGATTTCTGTTGGTTAATGATAATCAGTTTTGTTTTGTCTTTTAAATCTATTGGATAAGCAAATTCTTGTTTTGAATTGAATTTCCAGTTTTTCAGTTCTTCAAACGTGTTTTTTATAAGTTCCAATTTATTCTGATGGTCAGAAGAAACGATGATGATTTTTGTTATTGGAGTGGTTTTCATTCGTTCCAAGGCAATTTGTGTTAATGGAACTTCCGATTGGGAAATACTGGAATAACGGTAGTTTTTTCTAAAAAAACTGAAATCGTTTGGATTATCCGTGATTACATAACGGTTGGTTAATAAATTATCTAATTCATTCAGCCAAACTGAAAATTTCCTATCATAAATGGCAATATATTCATCTATAAACCTTTTGTCTATTGGTTTGTTTTCATCTAAATATTCCTTAACGAGCGGATAAATTTCCTTTGCCATTAAGTTGATATATTTATTGAAATACCAATCTTCTTTATCTGTGGTTCCGTTTAATTGCTCAAAAACAAAACCATTTCCCAAAGCGGTTGCCAGTGCTTCATTCAAAAGTAAGTAGGCATATTGACTATTTTTTGATGGATTGTCATCAAACCAGGTTTTTATTTTTTGTTTAAGCTCCAGCGATTGTTCATTGTAAACGGAATGATAAATTTCGTGCATCAACACACTAAACAAAACGTCATTTTGTTTGAATTTTAGCGGAACTTCACTAATAGCATTATTCAAAAATGCTGTTGCCGTAAATCCGTTTTCTTTTATGGATGGAATTATGGCAATATCAATCGGAATAGAAATATCCCAATCGGCATTATAAAAGGTTAGTCCTTTTTCAAAGAAAAAAGAAAGATTAGCTTTTGCGACATAGTTTTTTAACTCATCAAGCTTAGTTTCAAACTCGTTTTCATTGGGTATGAAAACAAGTTGATTATACACAATCTCAAATTCAGAAATTATGTTGCTTAGTGGTAACAATTCTGAATTTGGAATAATTCCGAAAGTCTTTTTTTTGAATTCAGTTATAGTTTTAGAATGGATTAAATTTCTTTCAATGAGCGATTTCGTCATAACTGGTCTTTTTTGACCAATCGGATAACCTTGAAAATTGTAAGATTCGTAAATGTTTAGTGTATCTAATTGATTGATTAAATCGTTATAGTGCTTTTTATTAAACTCCGATTCTTTAAAAACCTGTTTGTATTGATTGTCAGGATAATTATTGGAAAGTTGTTTAACAAAGTCGTATGTTGCTAATAATTTTGAGTACGTAATTTTAATCTCGGGTGTATTTTGTGAAAAAACAAAATTTGTCAAAAACAAGGCGAGTATTATCTGGATAATTTTTACTTTCATTAGATTTCTACTATTTTATGGACGTTTCAATAATATGACAGTTAATGGTCTCGGCTATGAACAATTGGGGATTTTAAGCCCTAATTGTTTATTACCATTATTGTGCATAGCTTTTTTATTCAGTTGCTTTACCTAATAAATAGCCAAGTATACAATTCCACCAATTATTAATGCGGTTTTAATCAATTCATATTATTCGGTTTTGCTTACCTATAACTTGTTATTAAACCAAATATATCAAAAACATTATTTTTAACGATCCTACTGGATAGTTAAAAAACTAAGTTTGAACCACAAAAATTAACGAGGTTGTAGCAATGATTTTCAGGTATAGTGGAAGTTTCAAGGAAATAAAAAAGGGACAAACAAGCTATTTTACTCATTTGTCCCATCTGGTGACCTCAAGCGGGGAAACTTCTAACTTTTTACTAGAAGATTTGGAGCAAGTAGCACAATTAAAAATGATTGAAAAACATGAAATTTCAATAAAACTAGAAGTATAACGTTCCGGTGCTTTGCGTTCGGGTGGGATTTTGAAGCCGAAACGTTCAACTAATCTACAAATTTCACTAGAAGTACAAAACTTGAATTTTACATTTCAGCCCGCGTGACGCAAAACTCGTATTGGTGGCAATTATTATTCTCTATTAGGTTCGGGAAAAATATTTTCTTGCTCCATAGAAAATATGACGCTAGTTATTTTCCATTCATTTTTAATTTTAACAAGTCCCCAAGATTCTTTTCCCCATAAACCTTTTCTACCTCCTGCCCAAAAACTAAAATCAAATGTTATTGAAGCTATGTTACCATCTGTATCAATATTAACATTATAAAATTTTTCTTCTTTAATTGGACCTTTAGTTGTGTTTCTAAACCAAGTCTTATAATCTGCTATTTTATAATTCAACGCGTTTGTATCTTTTTCGATTCTTTTTTGTTGAGTTTTATCTTTATAAACACCGACCCAAGTTACGTTACCATCATAAAATAAATTATAAAGGCTAGTACTGTCTTTGGTTTTTAAACTTATCATAAATGTATCTAAAACTTTTCGAAGTTCCATTTTATGTATTTCAAGTTCTGATTTGTCTTGGGAGAATACAATGTTATTACTTATAAGTAATATGCTTATTGTTAATAATATACTTTTCATTTTGCTTTTACTTTTTTTATTTATCTATAATTATGCTTAATTTATTTCTACGCTTCTAAGTTATAATTGCCATCAACAGTCAAGTATAAGCGTAGTGCGGAATTTCGGAGCGATTCACTGTCAGCTTACCAATATGTTTGTTAATGGTCAATTCGTTTAAATTTAGCACTTTTGCCCGCACCAGGCTTATACAATGTTGGCAAATCGTTATTTTTCAATATAGTGTATTATCTGTCGCTTTATTACTTGTTCATTTGACCTAAAATTTCAACCTTTCTCAACCATTTTTCCCTAAAACCTTCTTTAGAAAGTCTTATGGGTCCAATAGTAGTAATTCTCACTTTTTTCACTCCAATGTAATTTAACGTTCCCTTTCTCATAGCATTGTGACTGGGGTTTCCATAAAACCATTTGTAATACCAAGCAGGTTGATCTAATGTACAAATTATTCTTGCAGTTTTTCCTGTAAAATGCTTGTCGCTAAACAATGAATTTTCCCTTTTGTTAAAAGCAAATCCCGGAAGTAAAATTCGGTCTAAAAAACCTTTCATTATTGCTGGCACAGAACTCCACCAAACAGGATATATCCAAACTAAATGATCTGCCCATTTTAATTTGGTTTGAGCATCTAATAAGTCTGGCTCTAATTCTGTTCGCTTTCTATATCCAAATTGCAGGTTTGGGTTGAAGTTCAATTCTCTGATATTAATTTCTCTAATTTCAGCATTTGATTTTTCAGCACCTTTTTTGTACGATTCTGAAAGTCCAAAATTGAAACTTTCTTTGTCCGGATGTCCATTTATAATTAGTATCCTCTTCATCTTCTTTAGAAATATTTTTTGATTTTATCCTCAAATGGCGTGGCTGATACATTTTCAGTTTTGAAGAACGTATACAGAAGAAAACAAGCAGGCATCGTTAAAAAGGCTGAACAAATAATAAAAGTAGCCACACTACAAAAAATAGCTAAGGTTTGAGTGCTAATTTCCCCTACATATGAAGCAAGATAATCTTGGTGTTCGATAAAATAATTATGAACAGCTATTGCGTAATCATAAAAGCGAATCGAAAGCTCGTAAAGTAACCACGTTGGGTAAAACCATTTTCTAACAGGTTCCCACCACTTTCCAAAAATTGATTTTCGTTGTTTGTTTTTTTCTCCCATTTTTTGATCTTTTTTGCAAAAGTCTACCAAATGGGAGTGCTATCATTTGATCTAAATCAAATTCGGTTTTTAGGGTTTCTTATTCTACTCAACGTTTCAAGTGTAATTCCTAAATAAGAAGCAATATGGGTAAGGGGAATTCGGCTTGTGATGTTAGGATATATGCTTAATAGGTGTTTATATCTATCATCTGCCTTGTTAAATTGAATAGTGTACAGTCTTTCACAGAGTCCTAACATAGTTTCGGTTACCACTTTGCTTATAAAACGCTCAAAATCGTGGTGCTTATCTGTTAGTTTGTCCAGAGTATCTTTTGAAAACTCAAGAACTGTTGAATCTTCAACAAATTCAACATAATGAGGGCTTGGTTTTTCACTAAAAAAACTAACAATGGGAGCCATAAACTGATTTTCGAATGTGAACCAGTCTGAAATATCTTTCCCGTCTTTCAAGTAATATGCCCTCGAACAACCTTCTACTATTAAATATGCTTTTTTAGAAAATTGTCCTTCACGAACTACAACCTCTCCTCTTTTGAATGTACTAACTTTTGAATTGGCAATGAATTCTTGCTTACATTCATTGGTTAATGGTAAATAAATTCCCCCAATTTCATTTAAGATTTTTTCAGTATTCATTTTTTAATTTGACTACAATTTTTGGGTTTAGTATGGTTTCGTTATAATGTTTGCCAAGCCCTTGTTATAGGGCGTTTTTATTCTTCGTTCAGTTCTTTTTGAATTTTCTTTGGTAATCCTGCTACGACCAATGCATAAGATTCCTTAATCCATTTTTCAAACTGTCGTTTGTTGATTCTTCCCTTTGTTTTTATACTATTCCAATGTTTTTTGTTCATATAATAACCTGGGCTCACATCGTCATATTGCTCTCGTAATTGAATAGCTTTTTCAGGTTCACATTTTACATTTACAAACTCAAAAGTTGAAATATCGGTTGCACAAAACATTTTCCCCTTTACGGAAAATACAAGCGTTTTGTCGTCAAAAGGCATAGATTCTTCTACGTCTTTTAACGACAAACAAAAATCTCTTAATTCTACAATGTTCATTGCTATTCGGCTTTTTCGGCAAATCCAAGTATATAACCGTTAAGGTCTTTCAAATAAAACTCCTGCATTCCGTACCAAGTTGTTTTCAAATCAGTTACTTGTAGATTTTTTAACTTCATTTCTTGATGGAATTCCCTGATTCCTTCGATGTCCATATAGAACGAAACAGAGGCTCCGATTGGCAAACCTTGTGCAAAAATAACATCTTCTTTAAATGTGTCTGTCCGTTGAAAGAAAATCTCAACATCGTCTTTTTGCATCATTGCATAAACATATTCTTTGTTTTCAGTAAAACCTTGTTCTATCTCATTTTGTGTTATAGGAACAGTCATTATCAATTTGAAACCAAAGTTCTCTTGGTAATAAGCAACTGATTCTTTCACATCTGTTACTTCAAAATTTGGGGTGAGTTTAGTAATCTTCATTATAAATCTGTTTTTTAGTTTATAGTGCAAAATTACTTTTATGCTTTGGTTGCTAATTGTAAAAATCGGACGTTTTCGTTTCTGAATAATTCGCTTGGTGTTGCTCCTGTGTGTTTTTTGATTTCTTTTATGAAGTGTGCTTGGTCAAAATAGTTTTCACTTGGAAAAAGATTGCCTTTGGAAATGTCTTTGTATGAAGAATTGCAACGGACAATGTTTGAAAACGACTTCAATGAAAATCCAAATTGTTGGTTGAAATAACGATTTATCTGACGACTGCTCCAAAATGCGTTTTCTGAAAGTTCTTCAACAGTTAAATTTTGTTTGCCGTAAACCAATTCAAAAAGTTTGAGCTTCCTATTATCAATTTCTTTTAAGTGTTTGATTGAATTTTCTAAACGGTTGGAAATTTCGGAAACGAATTTTTCAAAATCCTTCGTTTGGTATGAATTGATGTTCCAAAATGTCTGTGATAAACTTTTGGTTGTGTTCAGAATAGATTTTATCTCTTGCTGAAACAAATATTCAGTTGCTAAAAGTTTGAAGCGGATAGCAAATATTTTTGATGATTTTGGAATTTTTACGTTAATAGGATTTGTCCAAACTCCTGTGATTTTTACAAGTTTTAGTGTGTTGTTTTCAAATTGGGCAATCAGGTCAAAATATCCGTCCGGAATAATAGTGTGTTCAAAACCAATCGAATAGGTTTCATATTCCCAAAAACTATCAATAAAGTTTGTCAAAAATCCGTTCGGTTTTATTTCGTTGTACTTCATTGCTGTAACGTTGTTCTAAAATGCTCAATAACGGTTCGCGGCTTTGCGTAGTGAGGGAATTAGATATACTAACTTTCAGCCGACCACAAATGTACAAAAAAAGACTAACGCCCAATTAAGCACGTCAGCCCCCATTACGCAAAACCGATGTTGGCGGTTCGTTTTTTTATTTTTTCCGTTTGTAATGCAATTGCGTTAAGCCTGTTTCAAATGTTTTTGCTTTTACAAATTCAAGTAGTTGTTCAGGTCGTCCGTCTTTAAATAATCTTGTTCCATTACCTAATAATACAGGAACAACTGAAATAATAAACTCATCAATCAAGTCATTTTTTAATAGTTCATTAATTACTTCTGCACCACCATCACAGTATATGTTTTTCCCGTTTTTAGATTTGAGTTGCTCTACCAAATTGGTCAATTTACCTGTGTAAAAGCTTGTTCTACCAACACTTGGTTTTGGGGTTCTTGTTATGACATAAACGTCCCTTTGTCCATTGTCGTAAAATGATGAGCCAATTTCCTTAAGAACATAATCATAGGTTTTTCTACCAATAATCAATGTGTCAATGGAATCCGTAAATTCTTTATAACCATAGTCTTCACCTTCTTTTTCTACGAGCTTTAAGAAACCTAAGTCGTCATTAGGTTTTGAAATGTAGCCGTCTAAACTTGTGGCAATAAAAATTGAAATTTTTCGCATCTGTTTTAAATTTTTAATGATTTGGCAAAATTAGTTTTAGACAACCATTTACACTTTGTATAAATGCGACATTTAAAGCTGTGATGGTGAGAGTCCTGTATTTCGCTTGAATTCATTATTAAGATGTGAATGGTCATAATAGCCACACTCAAATGCAATATCTAATAAACTGCGATTTTCACTCGAATTTTTAATTATGTTTAAAGCATTTTGAAAACGAATAATGTTTGAATATTCTTTTGGTGTCAGTCCAATGAATTTTTTGAAATTTCGCTCCAATTGTCTTGTCGTTATGAAATGTCTTCTTGAAAGTTCGTAAATACTCAGTTGTCCGTTTGTTAAATGAATATCATCAATAACTTTTTGTAATTGATTGGATTTGGTAATTATTCTTTCGGAGTAAAAATGGTTAAAATAATTAAACGGATTTTCTATTATTTTATCAAGATTAAATGAATTAGATTTTTCAAATTCAACGGTGTCGTTAGTCAATTCATTTTGGGTGGCATATTTATAGAAATTTGCAAAAGTTGCAGGTTTTAGGCACACACCTATTAGATGTGTATCGGTGTCAATAAAGCTGTCCTTAAATGAAGTCATTGCACCAACTACATAAGTTTTCCCAAACTCCATTAAAGTCGAGCCGTTGTCAGTCAAGCAAGTATCTCCCAAATTCATTACTATACCAGCGCAACCATCTGGAAAAACCCGTTCCCACTGTCTTTCTGGCTCGTTTCCTTTCAGTTCCCAATAGAAATGAATATAGGATTTTAATTCTTTGTAAGGTTTTATTTTTTTGTACTTCATTGTTTCGGAAGTGTCGTTTGTTACAATGATCGCCAACGGTTAGTATATGAAAAGTAGCGGATTTTTAAGCACTAACTTTTCGGTTTATAACTGACCTCTAATTTATTAATTTTGTTTCGTTTAAGCACTTACTCCGCTATTTTTTACATACGTCGTTGTGTGTTCGTTCTTTTTAATAGTAAATAATTTCACGTTCATAGATATATTCATTAACATATTTGTTGTTACTTCCTTTTTGTTTTATCTCTTTTTTGTCAAAATTTAGGTATTGAATTTCATATTTTTAAACTGTTTGAAAAACAGGGAAGTTTACCCCCTGATCAGTTAGTACTGAATACTACTAAATAAAAGATAATCAACTCTGAAATCGAATTCACACCTTTATTTCATTGATTATAATCTAGTTAGACATATATTTAATGCAAAAAACATAATAATAGTATGAAATTTCATATTATCATAAAAAACACGATCCATGAATACTATCGAAAAAGTGAACGAGCTACTTTCAATGACAAGCAAAATTGAAGATGGCCGAATTAAGTTTTTGCCTGTTGAAGCTTATCTGGATCAGGAAGTGGTAATAGATTATGCCCGGCGCGGAAAATGGTCATTAGTGCATTTTGCGGGAAGAGCGGGCGGATTGGGAACAAAGGCCATTCGTGTTGTTCCCTGGTTGCCAAGCAACCAATGGCCAGTGGGAGGCTCAATGCGTTATTATGAAAGTGCTTTTCAATATCGCTCAATGAACGATTATTTGGTGCAAGGTGAGCTCAGGTTCATCTTAAACAATCGTGAAAACATTTTAGAACGCAAAAATGAATTTAAGTTGTTTGAAGCGGCTCAAAAACCGGTTTTTGAACTTTTTGATTGTCTCGATGGGTGGAAAACCCTGAGCGAATGGATTCACAACGAAGAGAACTGGCCTGATGCGGATTTATCAAAGGAAGAGAAACAGCGACGGGAAAGAGAACTGTTTCTTCGTTTTGACAGCAGCCTTGAAAGTACTTTGTTTTTGAATTTGATGGATCAATTACAAAACGACAAGTACCTTCCAGAGGTGCCGAACTTTGATTTAGGCTTTTATGAGGAACGGATTCTAAGCGCAATCTCCTATCGTGCCGGCATGCGGGTTTTTGATGAACCCATGGAAAAACTGGAGGAATTACTCATTCAGTCCGTAAAATATGCGCATGGATTTGGAACAGAAGATGATGATTTGCGACTGAGGGTATCTATGTCAGAGACAAGCATGAAGGTTTTTGAAGCAATTGAAGCACTTTTTTCTCCTTACATGACTGGAGAAGTTAGTCAAAAAATAAAAGACATGCCAGAATTCTATATCGCAGAAGCCATGAACAAACAAAAACGAGGTTACAATGGCATTGCCCATATAGAGGTTGCAGCACTCATGGATGATCAATTAAACGACCCCAAAAAAGCATGGAAATACTTACAAGCCGCAAGTTACTGGGTGGGTGAAAATATGCCCGAAGCACAGGGAACAGTTTTGGAAACAGCTATGCATTTGTGCGATAAACACGGTTGGAATGAGGCGCTGGAAGTGCTAGAGTATAATAAACGAATGATGGACGTTTGATTGACACCTTGAAGCAAATAAGAGGATAAATAACAAAAACTATGAAACAGTATATAAATTTTACGACAAAGTTTGGAGAAGGCATTAAACATCAAAACGTAGATATTGCTGCCATTAGTGAATACGACCAGTATTTGTTGACGAACGAAGTTGTCGAGATACTTTCAGAAGAAGGTATTTCGAGTTATGGTGATGGATTTATATGGACATTAAATCCAAATGATTACGTAGAATGGCTTAATAACTGGATCCAACTTGAAGATAGATGTGTCCCATTTGGGCGTACAGCCTTTGGAGATCTTTTTTTTATGAAAGAAAGACAACCAATGATTCTTACTGTTAGTAAAGGATTAATTGACTATACTACTTCTCGCTTAGATTGGTTTTTTAATAGATATTTATCTGAAGATGAATTTATGGATGAATATTTTAATTTAACTTTATATAAAAACCTAAGTAGCAAAGATTTAAATCAAAATGAATGTTACGGATTCAAAACCCTACTTTCAGAAGGAGGTGCCGAAACGATTAGCAATGTTTCAAAAATGGATTTAAAAGCGTATTTAGCAAGTGTTTCATCCAACTTAGCAGAGGTAGGATTCTATAAACACGAATAAGACCAATTATTTAAAAAAACAAAAATGGGATGGTTTGATAGATAAATTAAAGAAAATGCAAGACGAAAACGTTATTTCAAGAATGACAGATCATATTAATTTATATGATAGAGCATTGACCATTATCAGAAAGAAGGGGTATGAATTATTCTTATTTCCAAACAATATAGATGATTTGAGTGTAGGAACATATTTTGCTAAAAAAGACAACCGGGACTTCAATGCAGAAGATCCGTTAAGGCTTCTTGGAATGATCAATATTTGGGAAGTACAGGGAGATGATTGGTGGGATAAACCTAAATATCCATCTGAAAGAATTACTGATGAGTTAACGGATGAAGTTTATCCTGAATCTCCTAAAGATTACGAAGTATTTGGAGAAGACAGGTTCAGAACATTTGTGAAAAAATGTCAATCTTTTTTTAGTTTAGGAATGTTCCCTGAAATAGAAATAAAGTCTGATATCTCAAGAAAGGAATTGTTTGAAATCATATCTAATCTTGGAAAAGAGGAAGACGAATAGTAGATAACAAATGGAGCGATTAAAAACACGCACATGAAAACATTAAAACAAGCATACACCGTATTTTTAGAAAACCTTACAAACAATCCCGCTATTCAGTTGGTTGATGATTGGAGCCAAACAAGTTTGGGAGAACCATCTGGGCGGTTTATTTCCAGAAAAAAGGAATCTCTTGAACGCGAAGCAGGAATCATACTCTCCAATACACATATGGATTATTTTAGTCTTGTTGGTGTGCATTTGGCGTGGAGAAGTATAGATAGTGAAGGTATCGATACCGGAGCTTTTGGTGGGTTCAGGCTAAACGGACTCACGGACGCTTTTCTGTTTTATTCTGATTTTTGGAAAGGAGCTTTCTCCTTGGCTCCAGATGTAGAAGTGCCAGAATCATTGAAACACTTTGAGCAAATAGGATGGTTTGAACAACAAATTTGGGATGATGCGGTACGCGGATGCTTTTTAAAACAATCCGAGGGGGGGCCACCACCTATTGTATTATTCAGATATGATCAATACTTCCCTCTTACATTAACCTTTGAGGAATATTTACTTCGTATGTTTGAAACCTATGCAATAAAAGGTTGGCAGTATTTTTATATAGATATTCCGAAAAATGTAGTTCGTTCTGAGATTATTCTCAATGAGATGCAAACTGCCTGTGAATTACTTCCAAAGTTATTTCCTAATCAGGATTGGACGTACCACCTAAATAAATATCAGGAGATTCAATTGAAATGGAAGAAAGCAAAATAAGCAATGAAAAAACGAAAACAATATGAAAACAGAAGAAATCTTTACCAATGATGCCTGGGATGATTTGTCTCAAGAATTATTTTGGGAAAGGTTAAAGAAAAAGCGAACAAATAAAATCCATTTCATCAAAACAAAAGCATTTGTATTTTTGGATAAACCATCTGTAGAAGAAAAAGAAATAGGAATAAACATTCTTGAGGAAGCAATTAAAACCTACTTTTCAGAGAAGAGTACAATCCTTTCTAAGGAAAAATACCCGAGTATCTACAAAGAAGAAATAATTCGAACAGCCGTTTTGCTGGCAGAAATTCTAGTGAAACAGGATCGAATCCAGAAAGCTACTGAACTGCTGGATTTAGCCGAAAAAGATCTTTTCACTCAGGAGCAACCCGAAAACTGGAACTGCCAGACTTATTTTTTCAATGATGCATATGTACTCCGTGCAGAAATCGCCATTCACAACAAAAATGCTACACTTGCGAAACAATGTATTCAACAAGCGAGAAGATTACAGGAAAGCGATTTTATGAAGTACTTGGAAATAGAAACAAGACTGGCCTGGTTAACGCAGGATTTCTCAGAAACGGACAAAAAATGGTCCGATTGGTATGCATTGGAAGAATACCCTTTTGAAACACTCATGCAAATAGACTATACAAGTGCTGTAAACAATGAAGTTTCTATGGATTTTTGGGATGCTGCAGAAACATTTCGGGTAAATCATGAATCTGTGTTAGGGGAAGATAATATCGAATCGTTAAAACGTCTGGACAATGCCCTCAAATTCAATAAAAACTACTCGATTGAAAGATTGGACAAGACATATTTAAGAGAAAGGTACATTCATGAATTAGGGGCTTATATCGGTGAGGTAGTAAACAAGGAACTGAATGGTAAATGGATAAAGGAAAGTACTCTGACGTCATCAAACGTACAGATAGGAAACGAATTGATTTCTCCATTTAAAATGGCTTATGATACAGTCTTTTTGAAAAGAAGATTGGCAGAAGATCTTTTAAATACGATACAGAAATAGTAAATCAACAAAATTGCAAAAACAGAATTAAGCGAACTAAAATAAACACCATGAACAACCTCAATAAACTACTTGAATTTTCAGGAAACCTGAAAGAAATTGACAGCATTCAAACGGATATTCAGCGAGTTTAAAGCATCTTCAGAAAGTAAATGTAAAAGAACATTTGGACTTTTTGGCTCAACTTTATTAAACCAATGGAAGAAATAAACAATGAAAAACGAAAACAAGATGATAGAAGAGTTACACGGGCTTGTTTGCAGAAAACAGGCAGAAGAATTAGCCATAGCCGCAAAAGACAATGATTTAAATCAACGAACGGATACAGGAGATACTTTGTTGCTGTCAGCTATTCGAAACGATACGGCAGAAATTGCGAAAATTTTATTGGAAAACGGTGCAGATCCTAACTATCCAAATGATCGAGGGTGGTATCCTTTACACTTTGCCATTCAGCAGCAAAACATGGACATTGTAAAACTATTAGTGAAAAATGGTGCCAATATCAACCAACAAGATGGTATATTTGGAAACACTCCTGTATTTATAGCTGTTGCCAAAACAGAAGGTAGAGCATTTATTGATTTTTTTCTGAATCTTGGAGCTGATGTAACTATTCCAAATAAAATGGGAGTAACCGTCTTACAGGTTGCCAATCGAAAAAATGTAGACTTATAAAATGCCGAAAAAATAAAAAAATCATGATGAACTTGTAAAAAATGAACAGCAAGGAATTACTAAATAGCATTCATAGTGTAAATCTTGAAGCCATTCAAAACTGGATTGATGATGGTGGAGACGCAAGCTTGTTAATTGAACTACCATCCGGCAAAAAAAGTTTACTTCAACTGCTGATTGATGCTATTGAAGAAGATGCAGACGAAACTACTTACGTTGAAATGATGCAACTCCTGATTGAAAACGGTGCAGATGTGAATTATGCTGATGATGTTTCGTTCTCTCCTATTTTTAGTTTAATCGATTTAGAGAAACCTCAACTTTTGCAATTAATTTTGGAACATGGAGCGAGTCTAAATGGTATCAATGATGAGTTGGAAACGCCTTTACTACGTGCAGCAAAAAATAGTTCAACCCGAATGATGACCGTACTATTGAAGTATGCAGATCAGAAATTAATTAATACAGCTGGTTCCTATTTTGCAAAAACTCCTTTGGGCATTTCTTTTTTTTAAGCCGATATGGCACTTATAGAGCTTTTGCTAAAACACCATGCAAATCCCTACGCAATAGATAACGAAGGAGAGATAACAATACAGAGTATTCCTAAAGATCTGAATAAGCAGTTAAGAACAGAGATTGAAGAGTTGATAGAAAAGTATACTGTAAAATAGAACTTTAAGCAGTAATAGCAAAGAGAAATTATGAACGAAGAAATAAAAATGATAGAGTTCTAACCAAACGCACAAACAGTTTTTTCGCTCCAATCCCTGAATTAGTGGGGGCTTTGAGAGGAAATAAAAAAGGGGAAACTTCTAACTTTTTGATGGAGGATTTGGAGCAAGTAGCACAAATAAAAATGATTGAAAAATATGAAATTTCAATAAAACTAGAAGTATAACGTTCCGATGCTTTGCGTTCGGGGGGGCGGAGCACAAAACTTCAAGTTTGCGCGTTAGCCCACCTGACGCAAAACCATGTTAGCGCTAACCTTTCTGTTTTTCCCAATTTTCATTAGTGAGTTCATAAACAAAATTTTGCATAGGTTTTTCACCAAAATAGGTCACTTCTTGCTCTCCAACCTTTGAAGCACCTAATTTAATTATTGCTCTTTGGGAGCGAATATTATTCTCGCCTATATGGAAATAAACTTTTGAAACATAATTGAAGATATGATCAAGCATTAATGTTTTTACCAATTTGTTAGTTCCTATTCCCCAATATTCTGTTTTATAAAAAGTATATCCAATTTGTATGCTGTTTTCCTGCTCAGAAAGAGCATAAAATCGGGTGCTACCAATAACAGAATGGTTGCTTTTGTCAATTATTTTAAACGCCCCTTTACTTTGTATAGCACCGACAAAAAAAGTTTTAAATATTTCTTTTTGCCACCTTTCCTTATTAGGGTGTTGTTCCCATATTTTTGGGTCAGATGCTGCTGCATATAAAGCATCGAAATCACTTTCTTGTAATGGAGAAAGTAAAATATTCTCATTTTCTAATTTTGGCTGAATATTAACTGTAGAAATTCTTTTTTTCATCATAATATCTATTTGTTCATCTTCACCAAGTTTGAAAACGTGTTTGTCAAATGCTTTAAATCCATTTTTTTCATAAAATCGGATAGCTCTTGGGTTTTGTTCCCAAACTCCCAACCAAACATATTCCACTTTTTTATCTTTAGCCAATTCAATTGCTTTGTCATAAAGAATTTGCCCGACTTTTTTTCCGTGATATTCTTTTAAGATATAAATCCGTTCGATCTCAAGTGCATTTTGGTCCTTAATTTCGGTTTGGGATTGTCCAACGTTTACTTTTAAGTATCCGATTATTCTTCCGTGAATTTCTGCAAAGTAAAATTCAGCGTTTTGGTCGTTCAGTTCAGTAGTCAATTTCTCTTTGGAAAATCCGTTTTCCAAATATTCTTTCATATTTGTTTCGCTATTTTCTGAGGAAAATGTTTCGGTAAAAGTCAGTTTTGCAATGTTTTGAAGTTCAATAATGTCGGCTGTTGTTATTTTTCTTACTGTTATTTGTTGCATTTTAGTTCTATTTTAGTCGTGTAAATTCCATTCATAATTTAGCCAATCATTATTTTCCTTCGCTCCTAGTTTATTGTAAAACCGTATTCCTCCTTCGTTCCAAGGTGAGACAGTCCATTTTATTTGACCACAATTATTTATAACCGCTTCTTCTTTGAGAGCTAACATCAATTTTTCTCCAATTTTATGTCCTCTGTAATTTGTGTCAACATAAAGTTCTTTTATGAATATAGCAGGTTTGTTTTGTGCTGTAAATGGTAAATAATAATAAACCAAAATGCCTGCTATTTTTTGATTGTTTTCTGCAACCAGACAATAAAAGTCGGGTGGATTTTTTTTAAATCCGCTTTCTATTACGATTTCAGGCGTAATGGCAAATGTGTCAATATATTTTTCAAAAATGGCTAACTCTTTCATTAGCTTCCAAATGCCGTCTGAATCTGATTCTATCGCTTTTCTTATAGTTACATTCATTTTTTCTGAAATATTATTTAATGTGATGATACCGCTTTTAATCCTACGATTGAGGCAATTAAAGTTGTGAGAAATAGAATACGTAAAAATGTTGCGGGTTCTTTAAAAACAAATATGCCAACAAGAACAGTTCCTACAGCTCCAATTCCTGTCCAAATTGCATAGGCAGTGCCTATTGGTAACGATTGAGTAGCTTTAATTAAAAGTCCCATACTAATTACGAGTGTGACTAGAAAACCAGAATACCATAGATACATTTCATTTCCCGAAGTTCCTTTTGCCTTTCCCAAACAAAATGCAAAGGCAACTTCAAACAAGCCTGCAATAACCAAAACTATCCAATTCATTAGTTTCTATGTTTTGGACAAAGGTCTTGATTAGGTTTGAAGAAAAAATTATCAAATGATAAAAAAAGATACTTATGTAATATTTGCTCGTATTCTACTTAAACTTACTTGTGTAATTCCCAAATAGGAAGCAATCAGTCCAAGTGAAACTCTTTGTAATAAGGTTGGGTGCTTTTTTATGAGTTCTAAATAGCGTTCTGTTGCTGTTCCTAGTTGATTTGATATAAATCGTTGTTCGGCTTTTATAAGTTCTTGTTCAGCAAATTTTCTGCCCCAATTTGCAATATCAATATCTGTTGAGAATAAATAATGAAGTTTCGTAGCACTTATTTTATAGAGTTCGCATTCCTCTAATAATTCTATATTTTCATATCCTTTTTGATTAAGAATATAACTTTTTAGTGAAATAATGGTGTCGCCTTCTTCGCCAAAAGCAATGGTAACTTCGCTATCATCAAAATTTGAAAAAGTACGTGCAATTCCCTTTTTTATAAAATAGATGTTTTTTTCAACCTTGTCTGAACGTATTATTAGCTTATTCTTTGGAAGAATTACTTCCTCAAAACATTCACATAATTTGATTTTGGATGAAGAGTTAATTGGATGTGTTTTGTCCAGAATTTGATCGATATTCATTTTTGTTGAGCAGTTTTTTTCAGCTTGCCACTAACGGTTAGTATATGAAAAGTAGCGGATTTTTAAGCACTAATTTTCCGGTTTATAACTGACCTCTAATTTATTAATTTTGTTTCGTTTAAGCACTTACTCCGCTATTTTTTATATACATTGTTAGCAGAAGTTACTTTTGTTAATATTTTTCTTTCCTTTAAATTAGTAGTGTTTATGACATTGAAAGAGAAATAACTATCATCTAATTGTACTGTAGTATCCTTCAATTTACATTTCAGATCTAAAATCACGGATTGGTCAGGTTTTACTTTAGAGTCGTAAATTATATTTACTACTTCACCAATTATTAGAGAATCATTGTCGTATATGTTGTGACTAATATTTGGAACAAAGTAGTATTCAGTTGTCTTTTTTTCATTTGACCTTAACAGAATCTTCAAAAAAGATTCGGTTTGAATTGTTCTATGGCTAATTAATTTTGTTTCAAACAAGTCTTGTGATACATATTTTTCAATTTCGTCCTGATGTGGAACGATCTTAAAATAGTTTTCCATTATCAAATAGATTCCTCCAATTTGTGCTACTGGAATAAGTATTGCGAATGAAGCACAGACTAAGTAAAATTTGACCTTTGACACCTCCAAAGACGTCTTTGCAGACAATAGCAAAATATAGAAAATATAAGCTGGAGTTAGAATCAATATTATAATGGAAAAATATTCTAAATCAAGTATAAAACTGATAGAAAAAATTAAGACGACGATACTAGACGTGTAAATATAAAGCGCCTCTGAATCTATTTTATATTTCAGTTTTAATCTTGAGGCTAGCTTTTTAAATAATTTCGACAATAGGACCGATAATAAAACAAAAGGTATAGATAGCAACAGTATCTCTTCAATAGATGGTATTCCAAAAGACTGAATAAAAGAAAATTCTGGAACAGTCGTTCTGGTAGGTGCCATATTATTGACTTGCATTGAGCATCCTTTGAATCCAATTATAAGCATTAAGAGAATATATTTCCAAAACTTGATTAACCCAAATGAGAATATGCTAAGAAAAGTCAAAGGTGGGGTAATAGCATTATTATCATTCTCAATACTTTTAATGAACAGTTTAGGAAAAAAAAGATAAGTAATGGAGCGAATGAATTTCACAAAGAAATTCACAACACTCTCTATTTTATTTTCCAGTCCATCCATTTATATCTTATTTATACTAACGAAGAAGTATGAGCGTAGTGCGAGATTACGAAGTCAACACTTTCAGTTTCCGATATGTTTATTAACAATTCATCATAAGTTTAAATTTAGCATTACGCTTATACAATCTTGTGTACAGTACTTTTTCTTTCCATTTTTTTAAGTCCGTTGTCCTCAAAATACACTCTATAAGTTTTAGTCTTTTCACCATCAATAAATTGTTGAATTGCAACATCATAATTTCGGTCAGTAAATAGTCCGTAATATATTCCAGTCAATGATTTTTTAATGTTCAAATGGCAATAATTATCTGAAATAATCAATAAACGTTTTTCGTATTCCTTTCTCCAATAGTGAGATTTTGACAGGAAAAGAGCTTCATAATCACGTTTTATGTGTTGTTCAATATTTTCTTCTTTAGTCATATTTCTATTCCAATAAACCCATTCATTTTTTTTCGGACTGTAATTTATGTCTTGAAATTTAAAAATATCTATGTGTTTGTTCTCCTCAACAAATAAATCGGTATCTATTTCAAGACAAATTCCTTTATGATTTTCTGCATATTGAGCCCACATCATTTCGTTTTCGTATCCTTTGTATTTTTCCGAATAGACAAAACAGATCGCTTGGATTTTTGACTTTATTTCCTCGCCAAATCTGGACATACTGTCAAAATGAGCTTTGTCCGAATCCGTTTCGTAGTCCAAATCCGAATACAGAGTTTCATAAGGAACATTTATTCCACCAAATGCCCATTTCTGATTTTCTTTTGGGCCATTCATTTTATTCAAAAAATTGGTTCGCAAAGTCATTGAAGGCAATATAAATTCTATTGCTGTACTTAATTTGGTATAATGATAGATTTTTGGCATTTAATGGTTTGTTGCGTGTTTTAAACACCTAATTTAGCAAATAAAAACCGAATAGAAAATCCTCATGGATTTTCGTAACCAGGCTAGAACTAGCAATAAATTATATGCGGTGTTAGCCATTGATTATTCTTCGTTAAATTTTTTCGTTTTCGGGTTGTAAGTAAATAAGGTTTTAAGTTTTTGTGATTCATCGTTTTCATTTGTTGCGAACAACGTTATTTCTTCATTTTTGTCTATTATAATATCGCTTTTTAAGTTTCCTCCAACATCTACCGTTATTGATTTAGTAATGTCGCTCTCCTTTGAACCTTTGACAATTCTCCCGCTTAAAATTGTAGCATTTCTTTCAACGAATTTCACATATACACTTGATTCCAATCTAGAAAGTTTGATTTTTTCATTTTCTGTTGGTTTTATATAAAGATCATTAACGTAGAGTTCGAATTGTATAGGGAAAGATTTGTCTTTTTTTGTTTCTTCTAATTTTATCCATTCAATAATGGCACTCTTCTTAATATCACTTTTATTATTATAAATTGTTTCTATTAAAAGTGATTCTATTTTAATAGGCTCATTTACCTTTTCTCTATAAACTACTCCATTAAAACCTTTTGAAATTATATCTAATACTTTCTGTGTAGTATCCAAATATAATATTGGTGCAGTAAATTCTGGTTCAATTTTAAGTTCTATTTGCTTTATTAGGAACCAATCTTTAAGATCTTCTTGTTTGAGTTTATTTGCAGTGTATAATTCAATTCCGTAATATTTTGCAGTATTTATTGCGTCTGCTTGATACCCATTTGTACTAACAAAAACTTTCTTATTAATTTCTTTAATTCTATCGCATTTGGATTGGAAAGCTTCAATTTCTTTAACCGGGACTTTTTTATTACAATCTTTACACTCAATAGCTATTTTAATTTCAAAGTCATTGATTGAGGAAACAATTAGAATATCAATTTCTCGTTTCTGTCCACTTTCATTTTCGATTTTATAGTTGTTGAAAATCTTTGTGTTTTCAGAATCTTTTAAAGTCTCTTGAATAAGTCGGATAGTTTTTTCCAACGATTTTCCATTGTTCTTCATTGTTTCTGGTAATTTGTGGCTAACTCGTTGTTAAATCAAAAGTATTGGTGTTAAAGGTTGTAGTAAAAATACAATTAATAGTTATGAAAGTCATCTTAGATTAACAAAACTTACTATCCCAAATTTTGGGGTATCTACAATTCTGGAATCACCTTACCAACTGCACAAACCCACTATAACTATGCGTTTCCGTATCGGAGGTCAGTTCCAGTTGATAAAAATACACGCCTTCGGTGGCATCCGTTCCTTCCCAGAGGGGTTCAAAGACCTGCGGTTGTGTGGTAAATTCCAGTTCGCGCATGGGGTTCCCCCAACGGTTGAATAAAAATACCTTTCCGCTTACCGAAACGTTGGTCGTGATGCCGAAGAAATCGTTGCGCCCGTCCTGATTGGGGGTAAAAACATTGGGGATACGGATCTGCAACGAATCGTACACGAGTACCTGTAAACTGAACGTATCCGAACAGTGGGGCGCACCGTCGTACGCAATCAGTGTAAGCGTATAATTCCCTGCCGTATCGAGCGTAAAGCCGGGGTGTTCATCCGTGGTCGTCCCGCCTGACCATTCCCACAGGTAATCCGTGGCGTTGGTGCTTGTGTTTTCGGTCTGTACCCACAGTGGAGCCGATCCCGTTGCAGGATTGGCAATAAAGGAAGCCGTAACGGATAATTCTTCATGTACAGTCAGTAAAGTATCGTTGGTACAGCCGTGCACATTCTCAACAGACAATACATAATTCCCCGATGTAAGCCCGGTAAATACGCTATCCGGTTGCGGCGCCTGGTTATCCAGTGTGTACTGGTAAGGTGCTTGCGCGGTGTCCATCACAGCGGCAATGCTTCCCGTGCTTTTGCCGCATCCGGAAGGGGTGATCTGAATACTTTCAAACTTCGGTTTTGGGTTGACTTTGACGTGTACCGGAAGCACTTTCGAACAACTGTCCGTACTCCATATCCGGACGGTGTACACCATGGAACTATCCCCCGTAAACGCAGGATTTGGGCAATCGTAACAACTCAATCCCGTTTGCGGCAGCCAGTCGTAATTGATTCCACCCGAAGCCCCTAATTGCAACGGCTCCCCCTCGCAGATGGTGGTGTCGGATACGGTTAGAGCAGTTGGGAAGGACGAGCAGGGCGTGGTGTAGGTGAGGAAAAATGCAATATAGATGTTATAAAACGTATTTGGAGATTGCCAAACAAAATGTAAATCTCCACTTGTTACATTATTATTCAAATATGATGAAACATCAGCTATTGCATCACTACCTGACATTGAACTATTAGGCACATCATCATCCAGTCCGAAAAACTGATTATTCTGATAATAAAAGTGTCCTTTAGTACCACATCCCCAATTACTATTAGAAACATCAGCACCACCAATAAGACCTAACTGATTCGAATTAAAATATACGTATGACCCGTCATTAAGACTAGTGTCATTCAATCTATCTGTATGAAGTGAAAGTCCTACCGGATACGCTGTATTAATTGGGTTGAGCTCTGTAAAATTATAGATTTCATTATTAACCATATCCTGATTATTCAGCATTATGGTTACCGCAGTTTCAGGAAGTGAATTGTTCTCATAGATAACACATAAATAAATAGCCCCGTACACACAATTCGCAAGACATTGGTCTGACATATTTGGTGGAGGAATTTCTACTTCATAAATATTTTGTGAGGGACTAACCCATTGAGTTACATCTATCGAGTGAACACCGCTTTCGCCTGTGGAAGGTAACCAAAAACCACCTGTAACTTGATTAAAATGATTAAATTCTAAAATCTCATGATTGAAAATAATAGATGTTGGTTTTGGATACCCAAATCTTTGGCAAAAGAGATATGCACGTTTAATTTGACTGCCTGGATCAATAAATACTTCAATCTGCCCATTTCCAGATCCTAAACATGTTGTAAACCCACCACCTGTAACACCTCCTTGTATAACATCCTGATAGAACACCTCTTGCGCCTGAGTATTTGTAAAACCCAATACCCAAATTGTAAGATATGTCAGGATGCGATTCATATAAATGCTTATTAATGGTCGGCTTTTTCCGAGAGCTTTTCAAGCAATTGCCTTAAGTACAAGTTTTCTTCTTTTAGATGTTCAATGAAACTTTCCAGACTAGATATGTTCTCGTTGTTCTGTAAGTTGTGTACGAACGCATACGCGTTTTGTGTCCCCTCAGCATGCTGGTTCTGGCTAATGTTAAATACTTTATTACCATCGAAGTCCAGGATATTACTGAAATCCGTATCCAGTACCTCGGCAATTTGCTTCAATCGTTTGAATGAAATGTCTGTTTCATCCCGTTCGATTTTACTGTACCCGCTTAGACTCATGCCTAACTGCTCTGCCATGTAGGATTGCTTGTAATTACGCAATTCTCTCATCTTTTTTATGTTCTCAATTTTATGCATAGAGGTATTAGGATGTTGATTCAGAAGACGGAAAACCATAAAAAGTCGTTGGAAATAGCCGTTAACGCACCAACTGCACAAACCCACTATAACCATACGTTTCCGTATCCGTGGTCAGTTCCAGTTGATAAAAATACACGCCCTCCGAGGTATCCGTTCCATCCCAGAGGGGTTCAAAAACCTGTGGTTGTGTGGTAAATTCCAGTTCGTGTAGGGGGTTCCCCCAACGGTTGAACAATGCTACCCGTCCACTTACCGAAACGTTGGTCGTGATGCCGAAGAAATCGTTGCGCCCGTCCTGATTGGGGGTAAAAACATTGGGGATACTGACCTGCAACGAATCGTACACGAGTACCTGTAAACTGAACGTATCCGAACAGTGGGGTGCACCGTCGTACGCAATCAGTGTAAGCGTATAATTCCCTGCCGTATCGAGCGTAAAGCCGGGGTGTTCATCCGTGGTCGTCCCGCCTGACCATTCCCACAGGTAATCCGTGGCGTTGGTGCTTGTGTTTTCGGTCTGTACCCACAGCGGAGCCGATCCCGTGACGGGATTGACGGTAAACGAAGCCGTAACGGATAGTTCTTCCTGTATCGTCAGTAAAGTATCGTTGGTACAGCCGTGCACATTCTCAACAGACAATGCATAATTCCCCGATGCAAGCCCGGTAAATAAGCTATCCGGTTGCGGCGCCTGGTTATCCAGTGTGTACTGGTAAGGTGCTTGCGCGGTGTCCATCATTGCGACAATACTTCCCGTGCTTTTACCGCATCCGGAAGGGGTAATCTGAATACTTTCAAACTTCGGTTTTGGGTTGACTTTGACGTGTACCGGAAGCACTTTCGAACAACTGTCCGTACTCCATATCCGGACGGTGTACACCGTGGAACTATTCCCCGTAAACGCAGGATTTGGGCAATCGTAACAACTCAATCCTGTTTGCGGCAGCCAGTCGTAATTGATCCCACCCGAAGCCCCTAATTGCAACGGCTCCCCCTCGCAGATGGTGGTGTCCGATACGGTTAGAGCAGTTGGGAAGGACGAGCAGGGCGTGGTGTAGGTGAGGAATAACGACCATACAGGGTTTGTAGAAAAATGGGATGGATCAGCCTGAACTTGAAATTGTGCATTAAAATCAGTCGAGTTCATGGTTGGTATGGTCATAATATTTGACAATCCATCACTTGCAGCAACTTCTATATCAGGCAAGTCATCCCCCAATCCATATAATGTATTCTGCTCATAATAAAATGAACCAACTACACCACCACAGACTGTATTACTATTATAATCATTTCCTCCAATCTTTCCCAGATATTGTCCTTCTACAAATACCAAAGTTGGTTCATTTATAGTATCACACATATATCCCCCATGAATTGACATCCCTACATCATTCATGTTATTTATAGGGTTTAAATCATTAGCTTGGAAAAACATATTCTGCATAATATCTTTATTATTTATCAGAATACTACCATTTGTTTCTGGTAAGGACGCATACTCATAGAACACAATTAAAAAGAAATCTGTGTATCTTTCATTTGCTGAGTTCTGAGGAGGTATGGTTATGGAATAGGTGTTGACGAGAGGGCTAATTTCATTAGTTACATCAGTACCGTGCACATACCCCAATCCATTAGTTCCCGCTGCATAAAAGGGGGATAAAAATGGCTCACTGATTATATTATCCTCATTAAATTCAATTACAGTGTTTTCAAACAAAACTTCAATAGGATCGGCCAATCCATGGCGTCCAGAAATCAGAAAGGCTTTTTTTATAGTACTATTCGGATTGATTGACAAATTGAAATCACCTTGCCCTGAACTAAGTGTTGTTGTGAACCCGTCTCCTGTAACACCTCCATTAAATACTTCCTGATAAAAAATAGTCTGACTCTTCAAAAAAGAAGGAAAAAAAAGAAGTAACAATATGATATGTAACCGAATAATTTTCATTAATCCAACATCCATCTAATTTTTTAGAACTTCAATAATACCTTTCAGGTAATCTATTTCTTCCTGTTGGCGGGCAATGATTTTTTCATACAGTTCGCTTTCCTTTCCCTTGCTTTGATGGATGAATTTACCATTGCCGATTTGACTGTACGATACATTTTCAAAACTTTGGGAAACCTGATTTGGTAACAACTCTGATATATCCGTTTCCAGGATATCAGCTATTTCCTGTAACCTTTCCACTTTCAAACTGACTTCATCATTCTCAATTTTACTATATGCCCGTTGCGATATGTTCAAAGAACTGGCTACATTTTCCTGAGTCATGTTTTTCGAACGTCTTATACGTCTAATTCTTTCACCTGTTGATAACATTATTTATATTTTTTTCAATAAAATTAACCAAAAAGTTCTATATAGAACAATTTTTAATCTAAAATTAATTTATTTATTTAAATTCGTTACTGTCAATAAATAGCATGATATGAAAATATAAGCGCTAAGTTTTGTAGTAAATTCGAAATTCATAAATCTTCAAACCAATAGACGATTGTTTACGTCACATAGTTGGACGAAGGCAAATTCGTTTGAACTAAACACAACCTTAAAACAAGATACTTCTACAAGTCAATAACTTTTTATTAACCTAAAATGTACAGATATGAAACATTTTTTTAGACAATTCTTAACAGCTGTAACACTCAGCTTAATAGCGGGTTGGGGGCTTGCCCAAAACCCTTTATGGACTTTACCGGGTAGTTATTATGACCATTCAATTCCAGCATTGAATTCCCTCCCGACCCCAACCGATCCAAACAACACCTACGATCCGGGGGAACAGTACTATTACTATCAGGGTCAGGAAGCAGCCAGTACACACAACTCCATGATGGATGCACAGGGTAACC
>NZ_BAAAFH010000020.1:17114-19895 GCF_039523435.1 Wandonia haliotis | reverse complement strand
TATTGCGATATTCTTCCTGTTTAGTCGAGCCACATTGTTTACACAGATGACGTTGTATTCCCTTCAAAGTCTTCCCTTTTTTAACCACATAATCATTAAAAAATGAACAGGTTAATTTTCCATCAACACATTTGATACACGTAGAACCATTTGACTGCATTTAAGATCGTTTTTTGACCTCAAATCTATTGTTCCTACAGGAGTATCCACTCATTTTTAACGAACCACCTTTCAATATCTATTGATAATCAGTCGATTGAAGTTTTGTTTTCCTGTTATCAACACATTTGATACACTACCGTGTTGCCACTAATCATCTTGACATATTGAAGAATACTCTTTTATAGTTTCAGAAAAAAGATAATCGTTAAGCCGATTATTTATCTCTATCAATTGATTAAGTAGCTTACAAAGCTTTGTTTTATCCAAATTACTTTTATTCGCCTCTATCCAAATTAAAGCTTCTATTGCCTCACCATCCTCATGCTCCATTGTTTTAATTGCCTTTTCATAATAAAAGATTGCTTTTTCAATATTTCCAGTTTTTGCATAGCATTTAGCTAAGCTTAGAAACAAAGTTTCAGAGTTTTTATTTTGTTGATTATAGCTGTATTCGAAATCTAAAATAGCATTTTCATAATTGCCTTGCCAAAAATGCAACAATCCACGGTTATACCATGACAAAGACTGGTTACTTATGTTTATGGCATTATTGAAGTCAATCATAGCCTTATCAAATAATCCTAAAAGCATGAAGCTACCAGCTCTTCCATCGTAGGCCTGATACATATCTGGATTCAAATAAATACAAGTGTCGTAGTACCCTATTGATATTTCTAATTCGTCCAATCCCTTATAGACCACTGCTAAATTATAATACTTAAGATAATCGGGAGTTTTATTTTTTCTATCAATCTCAATTGCTTTTTCATATAATGACTTTGCTTTTATGAAATTACCACTTTCATAATGCTCAAATCCTTGCTGAAATATATAGTCAGAAGATTGCGAATACCCTACAGAAATTAGTGTATTGACACAGATGATTACTGATAATAAAGCTAATTTTACCATATTTTTACTGTATCAAATACTATACCGTTATTTAGTGTCGCCTGTAAAACTACTGTTAGTTGCATTGTAATCCCTATTGATTTGAATATTTATTTTATCGGGCGATATTCCAACTGATTGAAAAGCGTGTTGGATATTTTTCATATAGCTGTTAACTGTTGCTTCCCATTGATGAGAAGCGCTATAATAAATGTCAATATCAGTGTGTCCTTTTAAGCCTATTGTTAAATTTATATCGATTTTGTCAAAGCTAAATTTGCTCAATTCTTTTGCTACTTGTCCCCATGAGCCATATTCGTTTGAACCATAAATCATCTTGTGTTGGCGCTGACTTCCGCCATGGTTATATCCCTGTACTGCAGATGCTTGAAGAACTTTATTTAAGTCACCAACTGTTAAATGTGGTTTTGTATTATTTATATGAGGTGGTAAATTTTCAATTTTAGGCTCTGTTATAGGAAACAGACCAGGTGTTCTTACCGCCATTTTATCTATTGGATAATAATCATCAATTATAGGTAATAAATCACTTTCGGGTATTACATAATACTGTGCCGAAGGTGCATCATTTTGAATACCATAATACCCAGCAGTAGCTTGAGCATTGTGATGAGCGTCCAGTCGTATATATACTCCTAAATCACCTCTTGAGCGTTTATGACCAGAAGCCCAGCTAGATTGCATTGATTTACTAGTAATTAAGCCTAATTCACTATGCATTGCATACCCCCTTTCTCGAATCATCATTTTCACTTTGTAGTGGTCTTGTTTTGTTATACCACCCGCATCTTGTATTTTCGTTTGAAGTGACTGCTTTTGAGCATCTGATAGTGTTGCTTCTAAACCTTCAAGTTCGTTCATGTGAATAACTTTGTTTTCACTAAACGCATAAGGGCTATTCCAAGGATAAGAAATTGCCAAAGGGTCAAGCGCAAAGAACCTCCCCACCCTCGGATCGTGCATACGGTATTTGTAATTAATTGAGTTTCCGTCACCTTTTATCTCGTCATCCTTCTCCTGTCCCTGGAAGCCATAGCGATAACTATCCGCATTATCACTACCATGACGATTAGGCATCTGCATCCCAAACGGCATATAATCCGAATAACTTTTCACATCAGCTACATAATAGAAATCTTCCACTACTGCCGCTGCATTTACATCCTGAACAAACAAATACGACAAGTACATCGATCGCGTACCCGTATTCGGGTTCTCCACAGCAAACATCGTCTCTGAACTCGGTGCTACAAATGTCAACGTATAACGTCCGTCTGAAGTAATATGCTGCACCTGAATATTGGCTGAGGTGATATTGTTTCGAACAAACGGGGTCAACTTAGGACCTCCATTCAGTCCCAATGTATAGTGAACCGTATACGTTCTTCCGGCTACTGTCGGGAAAACACATAAAATACCATTCCACTGCCCCAAATTGTCTACTCTAAGACGGTTACCCGAGATCGAAGTGGTTACTCCTGTCCGTATGCCAACACATTCCCTAAATGATTATTATTATTTAATTCAAAGAACTTTTTTCCCTGTTTTGCAGAATAAAAATAAGCAAAATCTATTGAAAAATAGAATTATCAACTTGTTTTTTCATGAAGAAAATACGGGTTATTTTTCATTAGTTAGCACCAAAAATAAATTCTCACCACAGCCAAAATACTATACGCAATCGTTCTGCGATTTAGACGTTTCAGA
>NZ_BAAAFH010000020.1:6459-16933 GCF_039523435.1 Wandonia haliotis | reverse complement strand
CATTCCCAGTGTTTTCTTAGTTCTCCGACCAACTGAAAAACTAACCACATCTTTGGTTGTACGGTCAATGGCATAGGTAAGACAATATCGGCTCTCCTTCTTTCCTATATAAGTGATCAATTCATCTACTTCGTAAGACCTTCCTTTTATCAAGCAAGGAAATTGAATTCTTGATGCAATCTGTTTTATCCGACTGGTGACCGTATTGGGAGCAATAGTCAATATTCTCGAAATACTTCGTGTGCCACAACTTTCTTTTACCAAAGTAATGATTTGTTTATCTATATCGGGGCGAAAAGCTTGCCTTTGGTAATTCATTTGCTGGTATTTCTTACAGGAACAACAGAAAAATTTCTGTGTCCCGTTCTTTTGCTTTCCTTTTTTTATACAATTTTTTTGACAATAATTACAGTTCATGATTAGGTGATAGTTTGATACACTTACAACGAACTTTCGTTCATACAGAGTCCTATTTACACAAAAAAGAAGCGAGTGGATATCTATATCCACTCGCTTCAATACAAATTTATTTTTCTATCTATTATTTTTCAATAAGTTACATACACTTTTTACCGGCAGGTGATAGTTTGAGACGCTACCTAATTAATTAATCTTCAGATTCCTCCTCTTTTTATTCAGTTTTACAGATTTTTCAGTTATTTCATCTTTGAGTAATAACTTCCATTTTTTACTTCTTATTTTTTTTAATTCAATTATTCTATCATCAGATTCATATAAATTAGTTCGCCAAAATAATAATTTAATCATGAATTCAACTGTCGAATCAGTTATGCCATATTTGTCAAAGAAAACAGTTTCAAAATCATCTAGAAATATACAACTACCACTAATGAAATATATACGAGTAGTATTTGTATAATCTTTTGCGAAGCCTATTAATCCCAACTTATATTCACAATCGGGTATCTTAGGATGTTTACCACTACTTGTTGTCCCCCCTAAACGCAGACAACAAGTGCATGGAATATAATCTTCGGTTTTATCAAAGTCCTCATGCAATTGCTTCATCTCGTGATTAAATTCCTTATCATTTATAGATGAACAACGTTCTTTGAAGTAAAATTCATAAAAATCAAAATCATATAAAGATGAGATAGAATCTATTTTTTTAAAGACAATTGTTTCATATTCATCGTTATTGGGGTATATTTTGTGATATAAATTTGAGTCCAATTCAATAAATCTATCCCCATAGATTGATAAATAGTGTTGAGATTTCCATAATTGTCTATTGACATATACTTTATGATAAAACTCATCAAATTCGGTGAGTATTGATGAATTTTGGCTCCAACATTGATTCAAAAAACTAAAAACTAAAATATTTAAAAGGAAAAACTTGAGATTCTGCATTTTTTAAGGTTTTCTATCATTTTTTTCTCTGTCATCAGCTATTTTACCACCTTCATACTTTTCATGATGCCCAACCCCTGTATTTTTACCTGTTTCATCACCATAAAAATATGTTTGATGTGGATATTCAATCCATCCTTCAATATGCCCTAATTCATGAGAAAGTGTTTCTAATTTTTGTTGGAGTCCACCAGGGGTATAATCATCTAAAGAAATAATAACGTGAGGAGTGCCATTTGTTGATGGTTCTACTTTAATGTAACGAGAAGTAAGACTTGATTGAACAATACTTCCATTACTCATTTGCTGATCAAGAAGCAGAGCACCTTCTGGTGAATTAACGTCTATTTTATCTGTTGTGCCATCATTCTTTCTAATAAAAACGATATTATTTGGTGTAGTCAATTTATAAGATTGCCATAATTCAGTTCGCTTTGCTTGTCCATCTCTGTGTGTACTAGACTTGTTTACCATACTTATTGCGGATGAATTTGCATTTCCTAGTTCTTCAGCACGGGGAATTCCGTCTATATCTGTTATTGTAACATGAATAATAATATCAAAAGAAGTACTGTAATCGGGGTCACCTGAAGAAACAAATGTTTTATTTGTAGGGTGATATCTTAATTCGTTTAAATATTTATACTGATTAGGCCTTTCTTCACTTAATTTTTTTATTCTAGCTTCAACATCAGCTTTATTTTTATCTGATAATCCTGGGGCTGGCTCTATTATATTTCCAGAAGGGTCTACAAAAATCAAAGGACTGTTAGCAACAAATGAATATGGGCTTAAATTAGGGTAAACTTTAGATGCAGCATCTCTACTCAACCACCTTCCTACTCTTGAATCATACATCCTCGCCCCAAAGTCAATGGCGTTACCTTCTCCGTAAATTTCATCATCCTTCTCCATCCCATTAAACCCATAACGGTAAGAATCTGAACTAAATGAACGTCCAGGTAAAGTCATCCCAAACGGCATATAATCCGAATAACTTTTCACATCAGCCACATAATAGAAATCTTCCACTACTGCCGCTGCATTTACATCCTGAACAAACAAATACGACAAGTACATCGATCGCGTACCCGTATTCGGGTTCTCCACAGCAAACATCGTCTCTGAACTCGGTGCTACAAATGTCAACGTATAACGTCCGTCTGAAGTAATATGCTGCACCTGAATATTGGCTGAGGTGATATTGTTTCGAACAAACGGGGTCAACTTAGGACCTCCATTCAGTCCCAATGTATAGTGAACCGTATACGTTCTTCCGGCTACTGTCGGGAAAACACATAAAATACCATTCCACTGCCCCAAATTATCTACTCTAAGACGGTTACCCGAGATCGAAGTGGTTACTCCTGTACCGTAGGTTTGTATATCCGCATAACTAGCTGTCAGGTCGCGGGCAAATACAGAAGGACGTTTTTCAAGTGTCAGATCATCGATGTAGAACGTTCTTGTTCCACTTACCTGACTTTGCATCCTCAACTGTGTAGTAGATGAGCTGGCCAAAAAGTCCAGGTAATGTACTCCATTACTACTCATCACTTTCTGTGCAGTTACTGTTGCTGTAGGTACATCATACGCTGTTATGGCTACAGATCCCTGTCCGGCCAGATCCGCTGTCAGTTGAAGACGATACGTCTGACCCGGAACAGTTGCTACATACTGTAAGACGGCTCCCGATCCCTGCGATGTTGTCGTTACGCGCAGGCGCCCCCCCGAATGACTCACTGAGCCTCCCAGGTAGGCATTTACGCCGTCGATATCCGAAGTAAAGTCATTGGCGTAAACTGCACCAGCTTCAGCTATCGCCAGCTTACGATCTGATACCGTTGCCAATACATTGCCCAGATGATTGGATAATTCATACCGCTTATCCCCTACCTGACGCATCAACTCCTCGCCGGGAACATACAAGCCGCTTCGCATGGAAACAGCTATCTCATCCGGAGCAAGAACATACGAACGTGCCACTTCTTCTTCGATGCGTTCCATACCCAACCGTGAAGAACCGTATATAGTACGCTCTTCCAGCAGAAGTATTTTTATATCCTGACCGCTATATGTACCCTGTTCTATGCCGTATCTCACCAGTTCATTGCCTTGTGCATCTCTAATATAGTACTTTTTTTCAATACCCGAGGCGTCAATAACTCCCGGTGCAGATTTAGGGTACACCGTCTTAGAGATACGCTGACCCATCGGATCGTAGGTAAAAACCAAATCGGGTTTTTCACTAAACGCATAGCGTTCAATCTTTTTCACTTTACCCGTTACTGTCCATTCGATGTTTTCAATTTCTTCCGTTTTATCCTGAACAAGCTGCCCGATGGCATCATAACGATAGTTATGGGTGGTTTCATTTGTCGCTATGTGATAGTTTGATACACTACCATACTACAAGTTTGTAGCAAGACTATAAAACATGTAGTAATAAAACAAGCAAAGCAATTTTTTTTACTACATGTTTTGTTTGTAACTTTGCTCGTAAGTTGATTAACCTGAATTAAAACATACATATATAACCTTTGGAGAACGTTTAATAACAGTAAGAAAGAAGAAAAAGCTTTCTCAAGTTGAAACAGGAAAAAAATTGGGATTAGCGGTGATGCTTACGGACGTTATGAACGTGGTGAAGTAAGACCAACTATTGAAATGGCTATAAAAATTGCTAAAACAATGGATGTTTCTTTAGATTACCTTACTAGAGCTACTGACCTAGAACTCGACAACTCAATGTTAAAAAGAATTCAAGCGGTTTCTAAACTCTTACAAAAAGAAAAGGAATCTGGTTTTCTTTTTCTTAGATTCGTTTATTGATAGAATGAAGCCGCAGGGAGCACTTTAATTGAAAAAATAAAACATTATGAAAATATATTATTCATTCTAATATTCACTAACTTCCTGACGGAATATACAACTCTTTTTAAACCCCTGTATATATAAGCATTATGAACAGTAAACACTTCTTAACTTTTATCTTAGGTATATTAATTTTAACAACAGCGAACATCCACGCGGGGATGGCATTACCCTTTTATGTTCATATTTTAATGGGATATCTTTATGTAGCCTATTTTTTCTTCATCTCCATTAAAAGAGGTTATAAAAAAGTATACATAATCATTCTACTTATAACAACACTTTTAGTTTCTATTTATAACTTTTACCCTATGAATAATAACAATTCAATTCAACCATTAAATAAGGATTATCCTAAGCATAATATAAAATCCAATAAAAATGAGCTCGATGGTTATATAAAATATAATTCGAGAAAGATATTGGTGGCTATATCTAATTGTAACTTATCAAATGTAGATAGCATTTACATGCTGAAAAATGGCTTACCCTTAGAAGAAAATGTGTTATTATACAACTTTTATACACCAAACGAAGAGTATGTTCTTGGTACGTCAAACAAACATTATATAAAACGTTTTAAAACTTTGGATAAACAATTTAGCAACCTAGTTATAGGATATACATACAATTCAAAGCATAAAGCTTTATCCTTTAATAAAAAGGATACTTTAAGAATTTATATAAAATTTAATTCTAATGAATTAAAGACTGGTTTCGTATCATTCTGAGTATTGTTTTTCTAACGCCTCTTCTGCCGCAGTAACTGTTTGATAAGCACCTACAATTTTTTCTAGTTTACTATCACCATTTGTCATACTTTTAACCCCAGTTGCAAAGTCTATTACTTCATAAACAGCTTCCCCTTCTTCACCAATATATTGTCCTATTAGAGCTTTGATGGGTTTAGCTTCTTTGTTTCCAGACATATAGTCTTCAGGATTAAATACTTTTTCAACACCTCCGGCGGTCAGGTCTGCACTTTGAATAAACCCAGCATAAGCAAGTGTCGTTATTACCCCCCCCTGAGCTAATTTCTCCAGCAATAGATAAAACTATTCCTATACTACCAACAACTATCTCACCTGCACCTTCTGCCATAACACCATTTTTAGCATCTTCGTAGGTATCGTAAACTCCAGCATTTTCGTAATCAAAAGAAATCTCAGAGTCTCTCCCGTCCTGATAACTATCGATTATTAATGTACCATAAGTTTCCTCACTCCACCCACCACTATATAACTGGTTATCAAAAAGATTATCTGCTCCACCACGATAAGCATTGTATCCTTTCTTCCAATTATTCATATTTCCAGAAGACATGGCATAATACCAAAATGCTCTCTTATTCGAGTTATAATCTGCCTCCCCATATGTATATACTTTTAAAGCGAACCATCATTTTTGTGATATCTAGTCAGTATAACCTCTTCTAAGCCCTCATATTCAATAGCGTGTATCACTTTGTTCCCGCTAAAGGAATAAGGTGTGTAATGAGTGAACTTAGCTGCCAACGGATCCACTGCAAAGAACCTTCCTATCCTCGGGTCATGCATCCTATACTTGTAATTCACAGAGTTTCCTTCGCCCTTGACCTCGTCATCCTTCTCCTGTCCTTTGAAGCCATAACGATAACTATCCGCATTATCACTTCCATTCCCAGTGTTTTCTTAGTTTGCCGAGAAATAGAAATGATACGCTTTAGAACAGTTGTCGGGGAGATATTCAGGATTCTCGAAATACTCCTGATTCCTACTCCTTCTTTAAGTAAAAGAACAATATTCGTATTGGTTTCCGCAAAACAGGCTCTATTGCTATATGCTTCCTGTTTGGTCGAGCCACATTGTTTACACAGATGACGTTGAATTCCCTTCAAAGTCTTCCCGTTTTTTTTCATTTGAAAATTACAACAAATCATATGAGCAATAATTCTGATACACGTAGTACGTAATTATTGAATAATAGGCCGAATAAAACACGAAAAAAGGGCAATTTAATGATTACCCTTATCGAACTACTCTTGCTAAAACCTCCTCTACCACCTGAAAAACAAATGGTTAATTAAACAAATTTCATCCATCAATAAATCTGGTACACTACCCTATTTACCACCTCTAAAATTAGAAAATAATAATTTACCGTCTTTTTTGTGAAAAACCATATAACCTTCTTCTGAACCAGTTATTGGATTTTTTCGTGTACTTAGAGGAACGATAATTTTCACATCATCTTCATTTGCCTTACTTATTTTTAATGACTTAAATTTTTTGATAATATCTTTAGAATTACGAAATGAGTTTGTAGACTCAATAATATAATTAACCCCATCATCTGTACATAAATCTTTTAAAGATTCTAAATCACCGTTTTCTATTGAATGTATGATCTTATCCTTAATAACTTTCACATCTTTCCTTTCATTAATGGATGTAGTACATGACAGTATATATAAAACAAAAAAGTATAAAAAAATTTCATATTTTATCTAATCTAAGTTTAACTCTCCTCTTTCATATGATTGAGTAGCCGTTTCAATCTGTCCCCCATCAATTTCTGTGGAAGTTTTATCATTCATGTAAATACCCCATAGATAGTTCCAAGAACAAAAAATCATAAATCAACCACCATTGATTGTCAATTAATTACACCTGTAAAATAAACATAAGTGCAAGTTTGATACACTACCAATTGAGTACACTACCTATATTTATTCTTTTGAAATTAGATAAAATTCGACTTTTTTCTCCACTTCATTTCTATAGTTATTAATGTAATCGAACAATCCAAAAGGATATTTACAATTATCTTCTAAAAAATCCCATTGAACACCCAGCACTTCGAAGTAAGGCAATTTCTTTATCTTATTAATAAGTAGAAATGCTAAATCTCCTACCAATAAATTCCTATCTATACTACAAGCTTTAGCTTCTGATATAGTGGTGTCTGATATTAGAGCAATTATTCTTTTTTGTTTTTTGGAAAAAACAGCTACTACTGAACTAAACAATTCATCTTCCATAATACTATAAGATTGATTATTCCAGTTAATAGAAATATCTTCCACTAATTGCACTAAAACTATACTATCTTTACCGCTCTCCATCCCCTTTTGATTCATTGCATTTAAGTTTAATGAATCTTCTTTTAATCTTATTTCTCCATCTATATAATCGCTGTCCTTTGAAACTTTCAACTCTCTTGAAGAACAGTAGGAAAACAGAACGAGTGCACATGCAAAAATTAATCCTTTCATAACGCTTATTTTAAGGGCGCCCTAAATAAGAAGGGTCAACACGTGTGTTATCCTGATGCATAATATATGGCTTAAGTTCAATAGGTCCTTTTCGCCTGATATTCATTTGTAAGGTAATTGGAATCTGTACAAAGCTTGGAATAGAAGTTGCGGTGGATTTGCTTAAAACAACTCTTGAGCCGTGACTTCTACCATCTCGGTAAACATTCGTTATACCTTGTGCTCTTAGATATAAATTTGTCATTTGGATTGCATCTTCATGTCTGTAGGTAGACATCCCTTTTGTCCGCCCCACTCCATGACCTAAAAGCTCATGAGCCAATAATTCTCCTGCTGAACTATTTCTCGAAGTATAACCATCTCCACTTCTATAATCCGGAATACTAGCCGTTGAGTTCATAACGACAATAGTATAACTCCCGCTCCCAAATGACCCATTAACACCGCCACCTGCTCCCCCATCAACTCCTGCTCCAGTAGTATATCCAGTTAAGCGAACTCCATTTGCGCTTAATGATTCACTCCTATTAACCATTTCGACTGTATGAACGTCAGAACTATTAATTGCACCATAATAACCATAAGCTAATTGCTGTTGCTCAGCACTCAAGTTAGCAACTGCACTAGTAAATGCTTCTTTACCTATGGACTGCATAGTTACACCATTCGAATCAAGTGAAAACAGATTTCGTAAATCTTCTTCATCGCTCACCTTAATAAGAAGTGTATCTGTATTCATCCTGCTGATATCTCTTGCACACAGCACATTGATAACGTTGAGTTTCTTTTATTTTCCCTTTTTTATACAATTTTTTGACAATAATTACAGTTCATCATTAGGTGATAGTTTGAGACACTACCCCCTACCCTACTTTATTCTATACTTCCATTTAACATACTGCAATGAAATGAGCAATAAAAAACATCCCACTAGAAGCAAATTTGATTCGAAAAAGTCATTAAAAGGTCTTTCTATGCTTGTTGAGAATAATATTAGTAAACAGCATATAAAACCAATCAATGGCATTATATTCCCCCTCTTTTCTCTCAATTCTGACTTTTTCAAATAAAATATAAGAATAACCAATTCAAATATTACAGTAAATATCCCTAAATATGATGAAAAAGTATTATCTGATATAAATGCTACGACAACAGTCAATAGTGTGCACAAAGAAATTGCCAATAACATTCCCATGTTTTTATTTTGCATAATATACAATTTGTGTAATCATTCATCTTCTTTTGGTGTACTTCGAACTTCATAAGGTGTAAACTCGACTTTTATTTTTGAAGGATCTTCTTCAGAATCAGGCCAAAAACTTACAGCAGCTCCAACACCGGTTACAACCCCTCCAATAACATTTAATATTACACCAGGAACCGCCCCAACGACACTAGCGTCCATTGATAAACCTAAATCAAAAATAGCAACTCCGGCAGCTGCTGTTGCTTGCCCGACCTTAGTCTTTGTATCATTAGAACTTTCATTTTCTGTCGCTTCTGTTTCGCTTGGACTTATCTTATTCTCTTGTATTTCCAACACAATTGTTCGTAATCTATCGGGAACACTTGCAGTTTTGATATCCTGATTACCTTCTAAGATACTTGCATTATTAATTGGTAAGGTTTCTTTCTCTCCAGTTATTACATTAGTTACAACTGTTCTTGTCCACTGATAAACACCCAAGATCTACCGAGGGGTTATTCATTTTTTTCTTGGGAGTTGTGTTGAGAGTTACTTATCATTCTTTTTTATTTCGAATTCATTAAAGAAAGTTTAATAATTGAGATAATAATTAAAAAAAAGATAGCTAGTAAACAATATATAAATAAAATATTTCTTTCTTTTTTGATTATTTTATTTCCCATGTTTTTCTTTAAGTTTATCTGCTTCCTACCAAACATGATAGTAAATGGAAAAAAAATGAAAAAGAAAATCACTAATACGAAATCTACACCTGTAAAAATCCCAAAATAAAAACTCATTGAAATAATTACTAAAAAATAAATAATTAAAAGTTTATTTTTATCCATCACTTTCTAATTTTAATACTGCATCTGTAATATTTTGAAATCTTTCAATCATAGGGTTTATTTTACTTTCAATATCTTTTATTTTTGAATTATATAATACGACTTTTGATTTAGCCTTATCTATTTCCTTTTGAATAACCTCCCGACCTTCATTATTATCTTGGTATTGCATTGAATTCTCCAAAACATTAATATCATTCATATACTTGTTTTTTTCATCAATTAATGCAGAGTGTTAAATATAAAGAGGAGACAATTCTTTTGCTATTTTTATTGCCGATTCTTTAAGAATATTAATGGCAAATATCTTATCTGCTCCATCACTTATTGGCTTTAGTTCAGTGTGCGAAACAGCAGCGCCAGCGCTTGCTGGTGCAATTCCTGCTCCAACTCCAATTTGAAAGTTCACACCTATATGCCCTCCAGAGGAAGCTACTCCAAAAGATAATGTTGTCCCCCATTTAGCAGTGGAAACATTTCCCTCAGCTCCAAAACCTTCAAGGTCTTTTATATCATTCATAATTTGATAATGTGTAATAGAAAAAGTGGAAGAGATACTCACATCGCTTTGAATACCAACAGCTGTAGAGCCATAAGAATATATATTTCCTGTATTCCAATCAATAGCAACCCCACCTTCGACTGAACCACTTAATCCTACAACACCAGTTACATTTTTACCAACCAATGTAACCTCTAAACCTTCGAGTTCAACACCATCAATTAACCTATTTTCACTAAAAGCATAAGGACTATTATGCGGATACTTCGGAGCCAACGGGTCAAGCGCAAAGAACCTCCCCACCCTCGGGTCGTGCATACGGTATTTGTAATTAATTGATTTTCCTTCACCCTTGACCTCGTCATCCTTCTCCTGTCCCTGGAAGCCATAACGATACTCCCCCTGTACTTCCATTCCTGTTCGGCATCTGCATT
>NZ_BAAAFH010000020.1:2102-6285 GCF_039523435.1 Wandonia haliotis | reverse complement strand
TTCCCCTGTTTTGCAGAATAAAAATAAGCAAAATCCATTGAAAAATAGGGTTGTCAACCTGTTTTTTCATGAAGAAAATACGACTATTTTTCATTAGTTAGCACCAAAAATAAATTCTCACCACAGCCAAAAGCATTGCCATTGATTTACTATACGCAATCGTTCTGCGATTTAGACGTTTCAGATGGGTTCGTAATGTCAGGTTCTTGCGTTCGATATGATTAATCCCTCGTAATTTCGTAGAGTGAATTTTATTAGGAATCAGGTCTTTATAACTATTCAATTTATCCGTTGTAATACGCTTTGCATCTTATAAAACAAGTGTTTCAGTTACTTTCCGAAGTGTCGTTTTATTTCTTCTCCCTACAACAACATCAATGATTGCTCCACTTTTAGGTTCTAACGAATAGCAAACACAAATTCGATTCTTTTTATGGCCTACATAAGTGAATAATTCGTCTACTTCGTAACAGTTGCCTTTTACAATGGGATAAGGTCGCTTTAAATCCGCTGAAATTTTTAGGATTCTGCTCATAACCGTTGTAGTAGAGATCTTTAAGATCCTCGAAATGCTTCTGACCCCTACTCCTTCTTTTAATAAATCTACCAGTTCTGCATCGCTCACCTTATAAGAAGTGTATCTGTATTGATCCTGCTGATATTTCTTGCATACAGTACATTGATAACGTTGAGTTTCTTTTAGTTTTCCTTTTTTTATACAAAGACACGAACAGTAGCGACATTTCATCAGGTGCAAGTTTGAGACACGTGATACGAAAACAGTGCGTTTAAGATACCTCTTTTGCACTATTTACCCTAAGAATACCCCATAGATAGTTCCAAAAACAAAAAACCATAAATTAATCACTATTGATTTTCAATTAATTACACCTGTAAAATAAACATAAGTGCAAGTACACTACCAAAATCAATAATTTAAACACTAAACAGCTTGTTACCAACTAATTGAGTACACTACCACTAGTGTTTTGGAATAAGAATAAACAAATTAAAAGGAAAATCTTCTATCAAATTATTCGCATCTTCCAATACTGAGTTTTTTATTTTATTCTTTAGCTCTTTTTTATCTAAAAGCCAGTCATCAGTCAAATAAACATTCCTGCCTTTTTTATATGCTGCGTAACAATAAAGATTAGATTGTGAGTCTTGATTCGCACGGAAGTTTTTCACAAGTGAATCACTTAAGCAAATTTCTCCCTTACTATTTTTGTGAGAACCAATATGCAAAAGTACTTTAATACTTCCGTCAACACCATAACACAACAACTCTATTCCTTTTCCTGCGCCCCCCCATAATCCCTCATTGAATTTATATTTATAAGTTTTAATACGGCTGTATTTATCATAGGTGACCCATGATTTACCTCTCCAAACATCTAAGTCTTTATACTTATATCTACCTTTTTTGTCAATCTTCAAGAGAAGATATTTTCGACTAGTGCCATTTGAATAATAATTAAATAACTCAACAGTATCTCCAACTTTATTAGCTTTTGGCATTACTTTAATAGCATTTGCTGGTATTTGACAAAAACACACTAAAGAAGTTTGCATTATTATAAAAAAACTGACAAGTTTAATTCGGTTTTCCATCATTTACGGTTTTTTCAACTTTAGGTAACCATTCTTGAGTATTCTTTTTCAGCCAACCTCTATGACCAACAATATTTTTAAATCCACCCTTCTTAAATAAATCACCTAAATTAGTCTGGTCTTTATATTCTATATTATGGTCAGCCTGTGGGTACTTGTAGCTTGTGGATCCAGATTTACCACTTTCAAAATCTTTTTTGACAGAATATTCACCTTTAGGTCTTCCTAAAAAATCAGATTCTTCACCTCCTTCATTTAATTGTCCCGTCTTGTTATATCCTCCATGAGGTACTACTTTATCATCTGCCGTATAAACATGTATCCAATTAATTCCCTTACTAGCATCATTTGATAATTCATATCCCCCTTCAACTACGTGTGGGGTATTCAAGGTTACAAGATTTATTTCAACCTCAATCCCCTGTGTATTATAGTATTGATAAACTTTTTCAGCTGCCAAGATCGCTACATTTCCTCCATGACTATGCCCAACTATCGTAATTGCTTCACCTTCTATTCTATTAGCTGTTATCGTTTCAAATAAACAATCTGCTTCGCTAATTCTTGCTTGGGTATTGTTAGCTCCTAACCAAGTATGCTTAAATACCTTTGAATTGCCGAACACCTCTGCGATGGTTTTATCTCCACCTCCAACATTAGTTTTAACAATTTGTGCAGAGTAACCATTATTATCCGGATTAGCAAGTGAACTTGAGCCTAGTGTTCCATTAATAACGAAAACTTCAAGTCCTTCTAACTCTAATCCATCAATCACCCGATTCTCACTAAAAGCATAAGGCGAGTTATATGGATATTTATCCGCCAAAGGATCAATCGCAAAGAACCTACCAATACGAGGGTCATGCATCCTATACTTGTAATTCACGCTATTCCCCTCACCTTTTATCTCGTCATCCTTCTCTTGCCCCTGGAATCCATAACGATAGTCCCCTGTACTCCCATTCCTTTCTGCTATCTGCATTCCAAACGGCATATAATCCGAGTAAGAAACGACATCCGGCTTGTAATATGCTAAACTCTCAGTAGCATCAAACTCCGGCAACTTTCTATCTGTAACAGTTGCAAGCACATTTCCAAGATGATTTTGCATATAGAATCTTTTATCTCCAACAACACGTTGTTGCTGAGTATTTATATCCACATTATTAGACTCAGTTGATGCAATCACTTCTTCTACTTTTTCTATTCCTAGCATAGACGATCCATACAAATTCCGTTCCGTTAAATACAGATTCTTTTCGCTGTTTTCTATCTTTAACGTATAGATTGCCATCACGTTACCCTGTACATCTCTAATATAGTACATTTTTTCAATACCATCCACATCAATAACCCCCGGAGCTGATTTCGGATACACCGTCTTGGTAATGCGTTGTCCCATTGGATCGTAATCAAACTCTAAATCAGGTTTTTCACTAAACGCATAACGTTCAATCTTTTTCACTTTACCTGTTACTGTCCACGCGATGTTTTCAATTTCTTCCGTCTTGTCCTGCACAAGTTGCCCAATGGCATCGTAACGGTAGTTATAGGTGGTTTCATTTGTCGCCAGGTGATAGTTTGAGACACTTAGAACGAACTTTCGTTCATACAGGGTCTTATTTACACAAAAAAGAAGCGAGTGGATATAAATATCCACTCGCTTCAATACAAATTTATTTTTCTATTTATTATTTTTCAATAAGTTACATACACTTTTTACCGGCAGGTGATAGTTTGAGACACTACCCATTTCATCAGGTGCAAGTTTGATACACGTGATACGAAAACAGTGCGTTTAAGATACCTCTTTTGCACTATTTACCCTAAGAATACCCCATAGATAGTTCCAAAAACAAAAAACCATAAATCAATTACTATTGATTTTCAATTAATTACACCTATAAAATAAACCTAGGTGCAAGTTTGTTACACTACCATGTACCCTATCCCTACAGCACCATCACTATTAACAAAGTTTTTTATAGCGGTAACATCAACACTCGGGTCATTAAATTTCCCTGTATTAGAACTCACCCAATTAGAGCCATCATTACTCCCGATCTCCCAAGTCCAATCAGTTTTTCCATCATCAAAAAACTCTTTGAAAGAACCATTACTATTAAACCTTGCAACAGTATCACCATAAACATCATTATGAAATATTGGATTATTTCCCATACTAGCGTATGGATTCTCCCATGCACTCATCTTGGGGTCTAAGCTCAACCATCTTCCTATTCTTGGATCAAGTTGTCTAAAATGCGTTGTATAAGAGTTTCCGCTACCCTTGATTTCATCGTCTTTTTCAGAACCCTGATAGCCATATCTGTAGTCTCCAGCACTACCATTCCTTTCTGCCATCTGCATTCCAAACGGCATATAATCCGAGTAAGAAACGACATCCGGCTTATAATACGCCAACCCTTCTCCCAAATCAAACTCCGGCAACTTACGATCTGAAATGGTAGCCAGCACATTCCCCAAGTGATTACTCAACTCATACCGCTTATCTCCCACAACACGCTGTTGCGCGGTATTGATGTCAATATTTGTTGGTTCTGTAGAA
>NZ_BAAAFH010000020.1:0-2092 GCF_039523435.1 Wandonia haliotis | reverse complement strand
TTTGGTTGACTTGTTCCATTCCTAAGCGGGTTGATCCATACAACATCCTCTCACTAAGATACAAATTCTTTTCCGAATCTTCAGTCTTTAACGTATAAATACTCATCACGTTACCTTGTGCGTCACGTACATAATACGTTTTCGTAATTCCTTCGGTGTTTATCATCCCTGGCGCAGACTTTGGATACACTGTCTTGGTAATTCGCTGTCCCATTGGGTCGTAATCAAATGCCAGATCCGGTTTTTCACTAAACGCATAACGTTCAATTTTCTTTACTTTTCCGGTAACTGTCCACTCGATGTTTTCAATTTCTTCGGTTTTATCTTGCACAAGTTGCCCGATGGCATCGTAGCGGTAGTTATGGGTGGTTTCATTTGTCGCCAGGTGATAGTTTGAGACACTACCGACACTACCACCCAACTTTATTATATTTTTCTGTGTCAAAACCAGTCAATTTATTTTCTACAATAGCTGATTTTAATCGTTCAGACATAATGAGTTTGTATTCAAAAGGGAACAATCTAAACAAATCATAATTTATTAGTTTTGAATCGCTTTTTAATACTATTAGTTTGGCGTTTAGTCCAAACTTCCACCCTTTTTCTGCTTTTTGCTTTTGATACCATTGATAAGAATCAATTTTAATTTCTCCAATATTAGAAACACCATTTGTTTCGTAAAAAATAGATTTTTCATAATCTATTTCTCCTGTCAAGTCTTCCTCTATTTGTAACCAATAATAATTTTTAATTATTTCATTTTTTTTTCCAATAATTTCTGTTGGATAAAACTTATGCTTAATAAGTATAAAATCGGCTAACAAATCTTTTGTTTTATCATCTATCAATAGTCCTCCCGAAGCAATTGCTCCCTGAGAAAGACAGTTTGTTAGTTTGGCTTTTTTATGCAACTCAAAAATGAGTGGAGTTTTAATATCGGGGTATCCATTAGTAAAAGATTTTATTTCATCTTTTGCCATTGGACAAAACACCTGTGAATCTCCATTTCCTATCATATATTTAGCAGAATAACCTAAAGTATATAAATTCATTTTAGTCTAATTTTATATCATTAACCTTAACACCATTTTTTTTACTCGCCGTTTCTACAATTTTATGTAAACTTTCTTGTAGTGTCTCCAAAAATTCCTTTGCCTGTTCGGGTGTATACCCCTCATTTTGTTTTGCCCAAGAATTTATTTTCATATCAATCTGCTCAGTATATTTTTTGTGCTTAGCGTGGGTGCCCCCATTTTTAACAGGTATCAAACCAATTCCATTTCCTTTTCCGTTGATATCATAGCCTGCACCTAAAGCATCCTTTACAACTTGATTATTTTTCACCAAATTTACAGGAATTAAATGATGAGCATGTTCTCCTACCTCCAAAGCACCTTTCATGCTTTTTCTCAACTTCCAAGAATCCCATAATGCATTTGCTGAGTTTTCTCCATACTGAGCTACATCTGTTAAATATCTTTGAACTCTAGCTACATTTTTAAACACTCTTCCTCCTGTTACAGTAGCATCAGTAACTTTACCTACTTTAACAATATATTTACCTGCCTTCCCTAAATCACCTACAACGGGGATGATGGCCGCAGTTGAAATAGCAGCATTGGCATAATCACCTTCAAAAGTATATATAAGTGCATTGATACCATCAAAAACTTCACCTGCAACTGGAATACATCCCATTACATCAAGTAAAGATTCCCATAAATCGAACCCAATGTTAGATTCATTTAATATATCAGGTTGAAGACCTTTTAATTCTTTTGCATCAATGACTCTGTTACCACTAAACGCATAAGGTGAGTAAAAAGGACATCTTAAAGCCAATGGGTCAACCGCAAAGAATCTCCCTACCCTTGGATCGTGCATTCTAAAAGTATAATTCACAGAATTCCCTTCACCTTTTATCTCGTCATCCTTCTCTTGCCCTTGGAAGCCGTAACGGTAATCTCCTGTACTTCCATTCCTTTCTGCCATCTGCATCCCAAACGGCATATAATCCGAATAACTCACCACATCCGGCTGATAATACGCAATAGCTCCTAAATCATCATCCACTGGTAACTTCCGGCCAGAA
>NZ_BAAAFH010000019.1:0-651 GCF_039523435.1 Wandonia haliotis | reverse complement strand
CTGCGTTTAGGTAAATTGTATCATAAAAAATCTCTGTAATACCATTTCGCGTAACTTCCCGTCGATAATAACGCTCACCCATGGGGGCATCAGAGTAACTAGAACTCTCGAAAAAGTAACACCCATCTTCATCACGCATTTGCGCACCTACTATGGGAGGAGACTGACCTCCTACCTGTCTACCTAAATAATAAAGTTTAAAATTATCAGTATCCCCTGTACAATTCACATTCTCTATCCTCATTTTCAAATATGCACATGGTGCATACTCAAACGCTAAATCCGTGGCTTCTCCTACTGACCAGGTGTATCCCATTCTATTAAGATAGCAATGTTCTTCCGGAAATTGTCCGACAAAAACCTCATACCGCCTGTTTTTATTGAATTTTTCGGTCAGAAACAGAACTCCTTCACTGTTCGTTTCTCCACTTTGAAAAAGCTCCGTTTTCGTTCCCGAAACCCCGTCAGAAACATTGAAAACTTCGTACACATTGATGTTCATATTGGCAACAGACTCTCCCGTTACCATATTTTTTACACTAACCCGTAACGTTTCCTTCTTCGTACACGAAAACAGAAACAACGAAATCAACAGATATGTAAACCACCTACTCATCAATAGTTGATTTCATACGTGTAAAATTCCCCTGC
>NZ_BAAAFH010000018.1:0-8887 GCF_039523435.1 Wandonia haliotis | reverse complement strand
TATTGCGATATTCTTCCTGTTTAGTCGAGCCACATTGTTTACACAGATGACGTTGTATTCCCTTCAAAGTCTTCCCTTTTTTTTTCATTTGCAAATTACAACAAATCATATGAGCAATAAATCTGGTACACTACCCCTTGATTACAACCCATCCAACAATAATTACGGATACGTAAGAGATAAATAAAAATATGAAGACAAATGCCTTATGAATATTTTCTTTTTCTTTATAAATTGAATAATAAAAGTCAATTTTTTTTTCAATATCAAGGTATCTTTTTTTTCTTTCAAAGAGTAAATAAAGAACAGTCAAAAAGATTATCCCCAATACTATTGACCCAATTCCAGCATAAGAATCAAAAGTAGATGAATCATTTTTATAAACAGCGGTATTAATAAAAACTAAAATTACCAACCAAGCAATAGGCAAAAGAATTTGAGCATATGCAAATATTAATGGAGTGAGTAAAATGTAATCTTTATCCCACTGCTTATTAACATAATTTCTCCAAAAGGAGTATAAATGATAAAAGTAAAATTCTAACAATTTTAGCATATTTAAAGTAATCAATATTATTCAAACATTCCTGAAAAATAGGGAATTACCCATGAGGAAGGCTGATTCATTTGATATATTGCTTCATTATAAACTTCATCAACAGCTTTTGAAGCTTTTACTGAACTATCAATAACAGTGTCCCAACCTATAGTGTATTCAATAGTGTATTCAATAGCGTAATATATACCACCAACAATTAAACCAGGAACACCTCCTGCAAACATGAGTGTTCCCATAGCTAAATCCATACCCGCTTCAAACGCCATATCGGCATCTCCGTTTGCCAGAGCTATCGTTAACTTAGCCCCATCATATAGTGTACCGACAAGAAATAATTTCCCCCCCCCAATATTCTTAACGGTTGCAATTTTTAGCTTGGCATGATTGAAACCTATTCTTTTGCCTGCCACCCCTTCCACAAACTTCCCATTTGATTGAGGTTTTAAATCATTAATAGAGTTCCATTTTCCTGTTTTAACCGACCTCCAACCTAACTCGTTGAATTTATTTTTTTATAAACTGAAAATGAATAGGAAATTATAGAGAACCCTATTTCAATATTTTTCATAGATGAAAAAAAGTCAGATGAATTGTCATCACCATTAGCACCAAAGAATTTTGTCAAATCATCTTCAGATGCTTGCCTATAACCTCCTGTATTACCAGATTCGTCAACTCTATCAACACTAGAATCCCAGATAAGTGTTTTTAATCCTTCTCCAACGAGTAACTGACCATCATATGTTGATTCATAGCCTTCACCAGCTTCATAAGTACTACCATTTGGAGCTTTTATTGAGTCGGCTCCATTCGGGGTCCAAAAAACAAATCGGATTATTTGCAAATGCTGCATATGGACTTTCATTATGTTTCACAATAGGGTCTCTCTTCCATCTACGACCCAGTCGACTATCATACTGCCAATATTCTGCTGTATAACTCGTTCCTTCACTGTTGTGAACCTCGTCATCCTTCTCCTGTCCCTGGAAGCCATAACGATACTCCCCCTGTACTTCCATTCCTGTTCGGCATCTGCATTCCAAACGGCATATAATCCGAATAACTTTTCACATCAGCCACATAACAGAAATCTTCCACTACTGCCTCTGCATTTACATCCTGAACAAACAAATACGACAAGTACATCGATCGCGTACCCGTATCAGCAAACATCGTCTCTGAACTCGGTGCTACAAATGTCAACGTATAACGTCCGTCTGAAGTAATATGCTGCACCTGAATATTGGCAGAGGTGATATTGTTTCGAACAAACGGGGTCAACTTAGGACCTCCATCCAATCCCAATGTATAGTGAACCGTATACGTTCTTCCGACTACTGTCGGGAAAACACATAAAATACCATTCCACTGACCCAAATTGTCTACTCTAAGACGATTACCCGAAATCGAAGCGGTTACTCCTGTCCGTATGCCAACAGATTCCCTAAATGATTATTATTTAATTCAAAGAACTTTTTTCCGTTTTGCAGAATAAAAATAAGCAAAATTCATTGAAAAATAGAGTTGTCAACCTGTTTTTTTAATACTACTGATTCCTACGCAATGTCTACATTTCATCTTACCAACTAATTGAGTACACTACCCACCTACCATAATTTCATCTTTAGCAATTTTCTTTTTCTAATTAACCCTATCAACATCACAATCGCAAAAAACAAAACCACTGTAATGTAGATAATAAAATCTACCCCTTGCAGATACTTGAAAGAATTTGGGACTATTATTTGATCATCATTTTCTAATTGTGCTATTACAGGATTATTGTTTCTCGGATTTATACTATAATAAACAGTAATATTTCCTCCTGATTTTATTTGATTTTGAACCTCTTTCCAATAAGGTGCAAAATCATCTCCGATATAAAATTTTTTGTTATTCGTTTCTATCATTAAAACTTTATAATCTCTTAATTGATTAATTTCAAATGTTTGTCTTGAAGGCTTTTTAATCGTTGTAAACTCAACCTTAACAACAGTCCCCTTATATTTATTATATGAGTTAAGTGACTTGGAGTTAGTCAATAAAACTATCACAGTCATAATTAATGTGGCTATGGTTACGCCAACTGATATAAAAATACTCATTCTATATCTTTGTTCTTCCGATGCTAAATAATCAAAAATTGTATACCCCATAATAAATACACTATGTAAAAAACTTCTGCTATTTTCTTTTAATGGTTTTAATACGAACAAAATTCAATATACAAAAAATAGCGGCATAAATTTATGCCATCTAAATATCTATGTAATGGAAATTTATTCTTCTAGCTTCTAGGGAACATATAATTGAAAATATTGAAATGAATCTACAACTGTAGAATTTTCGGTTGAAACTACTATACCGTCTACAATATAAGTATTTCCATCTTCCAAAACAAGATTATACATTTTATGGACTTCATTTTTAGATTCAATATTTGTAATAATATTTTCTTCAACTACTGAATTTGAATTTTCATTGAAACTAACAAGCTTGATTTTATCACCTGTTTGGTAACACATTGTTTCACGAATCAGGCAAGTTACATCTTTTCTGAGATTTACATGTTGACGTTCAATACGATTGGCTTTACGTTTTCCTTTTCTATGGCAAACTTCTTTGAGTAAGTTTACATAGGCAGGATAACGATCCGTATTTACGCTTGAAGGAATCAATTCAATCACTTTTGAGCTAACACTTCTAAGATCTTCCGAACTCCTTCCTCCTACATTAAGTGTAGCTACCTGTTTTCCATCATTTCCCCATACATACGTCATCCAAACTTTATTACTTCGTTTTCCAACATAGGTCTGAAGTTTATCAATATCGTATATTCTGTCTGACTCAAAAGATGACGTGTCCGGTTGCAGATACCAGGCTTTAGCAATCCATCGTTTTAATGTCATCAGGCTACCCCCTAAGAAAACTGCCATCTTACGTGCTCCACAACCCATTGCATACATTCTGGAAAATTGTTCGTGAACTTCTTTTGTGCAGACATTGTATGTATAGTGAGATTGCTAATAGTACCCACATGATTTACACCTGTATTTTTGTATACCGATTTTTTGTTTGCCTGCTTTTTTGCAAATGGCATTACAGCATTTACAGTTCATAGCATTACAGATGTTTGGACTCCTAAATTCATTTGAAAAAAAGCAGATAACCTGGTGCACGACCGCCACCAACTAATTGATTACATTAGTATTAGCACCGAATATCAGAAGTGATTTCCCGCCTATACTGTCGGACAAGTCTGAGAAAGTGTTGGAGGTTGCCTTGGGATTGTCTATCTCTATTTACAACTCAAGAAATATATTACATAATCAGAATCATTAATTAATAAGCAAGGAGCAACATCATCTTCGGAAAAGAAATATTCTACATTATAATTCTCAGTTTGAAGAGAAAAAGGGTCTGTCAAACTAAAAGTTATTTGACTCTCAGAATGAGAATATGAAAAATTACATTCTTCTTGTTTAATTGAATCCAAAAATCCAAAATGTGCTCGACCATTTTTCTTGAACTCAAAATACATTAAATCACTTTCCGCTTCATAAAGTTCTTTTACAAATAGATTGGAAATTCTCGATTGCCCCGAATATTGGTCTACTTTATCATTCTGAAAAGCTTCACCAAGAGTTAATGAGTCAATTTGCCATTTACACATGGTTAAATCAAACTGGTTATTAAGAGTATTATCTTGGATAATTCCCTTTTCAGAACACCCTATAATATTCCCAGCAATAATTAAAAGACATATAGACAAAAAAAGGCTTGATAATTTTATGTTTCTCATTCTCTTTAATACTAATATAATAGTTTATGATAATAATTATTATTCATCCTCTGATGATTCTTTCTGCTTAGGCTCTGGAATAATAAGCCCTGGTTTAATATCCTTTTTAGTTCTCGATTAATCCAACTCTCTTCTTTTGAGTTACCTTTTGCCTTTGACATCGCTTGCCCCCATGTTTTACTACTTGTTTTTTGCCCCTACATTAGAGGAATTTTCACGTTTGGATAGGGTACGTAACTTGAAGGGTTCTTCATAACAGTTTTCCACCCCTCATATATTGCTTCGGGGCTATAAGGGGCTATGTTATTAACAAATTCACCTGTTTCAGAATCCCAATGACCAAGTTTTCCATCGGCTCATAAATTAGTGAGATTTCTCCATACAACTTGACCTAATTTTTCACTATAATTAGCATTATAACCAGTTAGATAAAACCTTATCTGATTGTGCTACAGGACCAACATTTCCACTAAATGACTGGTATGAAGCTCTTTCACTACCTACGACATATTTAGCTTCCCAATTATAATTAGAATTTTTCAGACTACGTTGACCTGTAGGTTCAAAATCCGCATATGTTCCATTATTATGTGCTATACCAAGATAATTTCCTGTATTGGGACCATAGATACCTACTGACCATTAATCTTCGCCACTTTAAATGCTCCCATTAAATCCATATTAGCCTTTGTTGCTCCAGATGCAGAATACAAAACATGACCTTCTGGTTCCCAAATTTCATTAACAGAAACTACTTCTAACTCAAGCCGTCAATTACTCTATTTTTACCAAAAGCGTAAGGTAAATTATGTGGATATTGAGCAGTCAACAGGTCAACCGCAAAGAATCTACTAATACGAGGGTTGTGCATTCTGAATGTATAATTTATACTATTTTCTTCTCCCTTGACCTCATCATCCTTCTCTTGATCTTGGAAGCCGTAACGGTAGTCTCCTGTACTTCCATTCCTGTTTGGCATCTGCATCCCAAACGGCATATAATCCGAATAACTTTTCACATCAGCCACATAATAGAAATCTTCCACTACTGCCGCTGCATTTACATCCTGAACAAACAAATACGACAAGTACATCACTACCTACCCCTTTACCCGACCAACACAGAGATGTTCATACCCTCCATTTACCAAAATATCATCAATATTTATTAACTCAAATTCAAAAATACTTAAAATATAATATCTGTTAAGTAATGTCAAATTAAATGAAAATCGTTTTGCAGAAATACTATAATCAATAGTTTTTCTCAAATTAAATCCTTCCATTTTAATTACGGCGACCCGAGCCTTATATATATTGTAAAGTTTATGAGAAGTGATGTTATAGACTGCATTTCTGTGTGTAAAAACATCAAAATCATAACCTTGATTGAAGAGCTTTTTTTGATTCTTTTTCTTCTTTAGCCATTTGTTAAATTTAGGAAATTGTATACTCAATAAATCTTCTTTCTGATGCGAGTCTTGAATATAGTTATACAAAAATTCAGCTAAAACAACATTAGATGCAAACAAATCATTTCGAATATTATCAATTAAATAATTTGAATCGAGGTAACTTCTTTCGGTAATGTTTATATTGAAAATTGAATTACTGTCATTAAAATTGTTATAACTGTACCAATGTATGTCTTTTGAATCAACCAGCCCTTTAAGTGTACCATCAAATGCTATAAAGTAATCAACAAAAAGCCCTTCAGTAGCTAACCAACAATTTAGAGGAGTTGAATCAGAACAAACTTCATGTGCGTAATAAATATCAATCGTATCAATTTGAGCTGAAAGATTTATTTTCCAAATAAAGAATAAAACAATAATTAAATATTTCATGTTAAAATCCAGTACTTTTATCTCTGTTATTAATTATACTTTCTGTATTTTTTTGAGTTGGATACACTTCCCCATTTCTATTACTCTGCAGACCAGTTGTGTTGTAGTCATATCCTTGATGACTATGGTCATGACCTGTTGAATTGTGCCCAGCTTCATGTACTACACTTTCCATTCTACTGTAGTGTGTAAATGGAAAATTTGAATCCCCAATTTTAAAAACAAATGGTTAATTAAATTAATTTCATTCATCATAAATCTAGTACACGACCGAGTTACTCGCCTATTTCTGCATAAAATATATTACTAACAATATTAAGGACATAGAACTCAACACATATATTAAGAAAGGCTTTCTGTTTTTAACAAAATTTTTTTTAGTTGCTAATTCTACATATCTACTATTTCTAATATATTTTAGATAAATGAAAATCAAAAGAATTATTGTAGTGAATATAGCGAAGTAAAAAATTACCTTAATCCAATTTTTTGGAATAGTTAAGCCGAAACATAAATCTATTATGTATGATAATGTAAGTAAATTACCCAAAATACATAATCCAACAACAAGAACTGAAAATATTTGTCCAAACTTAACATCATCTTCATCTTGAGCAGAACGTATAACTAAAAATATTTCACACCAAAATTTTTCAAATCTATTAATCATCTTGAAAGCTTCTATAAATTAAATACCTGTAGCTCCACCCACAATCCATTCTACAGGATTACTTACACCCCAATTACTAAAAGGACGGTCATAACTGTTCCTACTGATAAGTCAAACAACACCTCTATTGGTTGCACAGATTTTTGTGGGTCATTATAAATTTGACACCAAGAATAACTAGTTCCCGCAATCTCACCAATACGTACGAGTTTACCAACAAATTTTCCAGCACCTTTCATTTGTTTTGAAAACAACTCTGTCACTTCTCCAGCACTTTCACCATCAGTACCCTACTTAAACACTCGCATAGAATTAATTGATATTACACGAGCTGAAGCATGTAGTAAATTCAATCAATTTTCAAACAAAGGCTTCATGAATGGGTATAGGAAAATTGATACCACAAGTATCATGAAATTTTTATTTTCCTGTTATCAACACATCTGAAACACTACCCCGCATGCTAATCTGGTACATTACCTAATAAAAAGGGCCAATTGTAATATTCCCCTTCTTTACCCATACTCTTCTTTGATATATCATGGTTACCAAAATAAAAAGAAAAATGATAAAAAGAACTGAGAATAAAATTAATGCTTTTATTCGACTATCTTTCGTTTCATTAATTGATAAAATAGGTAAATCATTTTTTTGAATATGTACTAAGAAATTATATCCTTCTTCAGTGCGATAATACCCCTCTATATAATCATCGGGTAAGATATTATTTAAAATATCATCCCAATTGTTTTTATACTCTTGGTTTATGTAATAATACGAATCATTTAATTTAATCGAGATAACACCTACAAACACCTTTTCATTGAATTGGTAAGATACTCTAGATTTCATTTTAATATTATCCTTTTTAATACTTTGAACATTGCCAAAAGCTTTAGAGTACTCGTTTAAACTATCGTCATTAGTGAATATAACAATCAAGATACTTAATAGAAATGAGACTATACAAATTAAATAAGCCAAGTTTTCTCGGTACTTTTTTGTTGACTTAACAATAAAATCTAAATAATTAAATGTCATAACTTAAGTTTTACATCTTCTTCTGCTTCTTCACCAGTTAACCACTCATAAACTCCTGTACCAAGCAAAACTACACAACCAGCAAGCTTTACATAAGGATGAGGCGCTCCCATCATCCTACCAGCAACTACATAACCAGCTAAAACAGTTGTTTCTTGAGCAGCTTTATTATAATTTTTATTTAAATATGCATTATAGATTTTACTACCTTTGTCAACTATAAGCCAAGCAGTACTTAATTTACTAGCAGCATTTGACAAACCTCGTAAAATTTTATTTGCGGAAGCTGTAGTAGCTTTAGGCTCAGGGTACTTAAAGGATGTGTTTATTGTAGATTCTGTACTAGCTATTATAAGTGATTCCAAAAGACTCATACCATACCCCATATCTTCATCTAATTCTGGAATTGAATATTCATCAGTTGCTGTTAAAAATTCATCTTTTCGTTTACTTAATTCATCAAAAATATTTATTGTTTTTGAACCAGACTTAAGTAATTCACTTTTATTTATTGCAGGTGAATTTGCAAACTTATCCCAGTTTTCTTTGCTAGTATAATGTACCAATCCGTCATCAACTCCTTTTTCATCTTCACCTAAAACTTCACCAGTTTCTTCGTCTATATATATCCCATCTGCGTCACAATCTGGGTCGATTCGCAATATAGGGTTATTACTCATAGAAACATAAGGACTATTCCAAGAGAACTCATGTGCTAAAGGGTCAGTTGACAGCCAGCTAGAAACACGTGGGTCATATTGTCGCCATTCGGTTGTATAACTATTTCCTAAGCCTTTGACCTCGTCGTTGGCTTCCATACCATTAAACCCATATCGATAACCTCCCGAACTCGCATGACGGCTATCTAATTGCATCCCAAACAGATAATAATCCGAATAACTCACCACATCCGGCTGATAATACGCAATAGCTCCTAAATCATCATCCACTGGTAACTTCCGGCCAGAA
>NZ_BAAAFH010000017.1:2903-9192 GCF_039523435.1 Wandonia haliotis | reverse complement strand
CAACAAGTAATTACACCTACAATAAGATCGGGGAGTTGATCGAAGACGCATCGGAAGACATGGAGTTGGAATGGCGATACGGGGATCACAAGTTATTGAGGGTCATGCGTACGGATGCAGCGAGTCCGAATCTTGAGTTTCACTACAATCCATTCGGTCAACGCGTTCTGAAAATGGCTCAAATCCGTTCAGGAGGAGTAACTACAGGTAATTTACAGCTTACTTTTTACGCGTATGATGCCAACGGCCAGGTAATGGCGGTATACAACTATGATTTGAATGAGGATGAGTATAAACTCAACGAACGCCATTTGTACGGAGCCGAACGTTTGGGCGTGAATTCGGAAGAAGTGGTGATCTATGCCAATAACACCTTTACTCCCTATACCCACAAAGAAGAAGACGTGGTACACACGGAGGAGAGCGGACATAAACGGTATGAGTTGACCAACCATTTAGGCAACGTACTTGCCGTCATCAATGACCGCAAAATCTACAACTCCACAGACCAGAATTACGATCCTGTGCTCCTCTCATGGAGTGATTATTATGCGTTTGGAATGACCATGCCGGGCAGGAATGGTGGTGTAAATAGTGAGCTTTATCGCTATGGAATGCAGGGCGGTGAAATAGATAACGAGATTAAAGGAACTGGTAATAGCTATGATTTTGGGGCAAGGATGTACGACCCAAGATTAGGGAGGTTTTTTACCACAGACCCTTATATGAATTCGTATGGCTTCCAGTCACCTTATGTATATGCAGGTGATAGTCCTGTTATGGCGATTGATTTTCAGGGGTTGTTTAAAATTGAAGTTAATGTTCAGATGACAAATTCTGCCGGAAAAACTGAAAATATTAAGCTAATATTTAAACATAATAAACCTCACAAGGTGAAGCTAATTAATCAAGATACTGGACGTAGAATGAATTTCAACTTTAAAACTACGGAACCAGGTAGAGGGGGAACTTCTTTGGCTACTATGATTACAAATTCTACTGATGAAATAGATCCTGCATCAAATGATGTGAAAAGGGTTTTAGAAGCCAGATTTGGAGATTATTATATCACAGATATATTAACGGAGGCTACTACAAATAGTGATAATTTGGATATTGTAATCATTGGTAATGATGGAGTTTCTGGTAAGCGTGTGTTAATCAGTGAAGGGCGTACAAACGCAGGTACTCCTGTTGGTAAGAATATTTGGGGAAATTCATCAGGGCAAGAATCTTTCTTTTACAATGATACAAGAAGTGGTTCAAGTGAATGGGTGATTGTTCACTTTGATGGTAGTGAGGAGCGTTTTTCAAATAGGGGAGATATGGATAGAAGATGGTTTGAATTAGAGAAACAATATACACAAAAAAGAGCTAATACTGTCAATGAAAATTATTTTCAAAATAAAGCTTCTGATGTTCAGTCGAGGTACTCACTACCAAATCCAAGTCAAAACATAACATATAAAGGTATGGAGTTAAAACCTGCTTCGCAAGATGGTGTCGGTATTACTGTTGGGGTTGATTTGACACGATTTTCAAAACCTTCTAAAAGCAGTACAACAAAAAAGAGAGATAATTCATTTACTAAAAGCAAACATCCAAGGTGGCTATGAGAAAAATCATATTGTTACTAATAGTAGTATTTTTAAGTAATATTTCTTTTGGACAGGATAATAGTCAAATAAAGGGGTATAAACGACTATTGAAGGGAGTATTGTTATCAAATGGATATATGAAGGATATTAAATTTATCCGACATATAAAAAGGAAACCTTTAGGTATTGAACTTTCTCTTTCTGAACAAGAGTGGAGAGATGTAATTGTTTTTAAAATCAATTTAAAACAAGATTCTTTTACCTACATTATATTCGATACAAAAAGCATATGTTTATTGCATAGTGGAGGATATGAGTCTAAAGGAATTACTGAAAAAATTGATGACTTATTTTATAAAATCTTAAAGAGTTGTGACTGATACCTGTATAGAAATTTGGCAGGATATTTTCCGTCTCACCAGTCACCTTGGAAACATCTTGGCTGTCATCAACGATCGTAAAATGTGGAACGCTACGGATGGCAATTACGACCCTGTGATCCTCTCTTGGAGTGATTATTACGCCTTTGGAATGACCATGCCGGGTAGGAATGGAAACACTGGAGAGTATCGCTATGGTTATCAGGGAAGTGAAATGGATAATGAGGTGAAAGGAAATGGAAACTCTTACACTACCGAGTTCAGGCAATACGATCCTCGTTTAGGGCGTTGGCTTAGCATAGACCCTAAAGCAAGTAAGTACCCCTATGAAAGCCCGTATGTGGCGTTTCATAATAATCCAATATTTTATACAGATACAAGAGGTGATGACCCACCTGAAAAGCTTGCAAGTGCATTTGCGGAAGCTTTTAAAAAGGCATGGTCTGATTCATTTAGGGAAAATGGTAAGAGAGCAGTTTCAGGAGAAACCGGAGGTGTTTTAATTAAAGTTACCACTTCAACAGAAGTAAACGGAGAAACTATTCAGAATGTAAACTATGAAGTACACAAATATCAAGTAACTCAACAGGGATATGTACGTTTGAATTATAGTGGTGTTCCTGATAATGCCGAGATTGTAGGTGATTTTCATACTCATCCATACGATGAAAAAGAAACAAAGCAAATAAGGAAATGGGCACCAGACTTTGAGCCCTCTGCTGTACCTTTTAGTTCGTCTGATCTTAAAGATATGTCAATTCAAATTGCCAAAGGTAATATTACAGAAGGAGATGTTTCTTTTGTAGTTACAGAAAAGGTTTTATACGGAATCGTTGTGGAAGATGAGAAATTAGCAAAATCTTTCTTATCTAACGTTGAGTCTGAATTAAATGATCTTGAAATTGATATAATGAATGGGACTGTAAAACCTAAAGAGGGGCAATCATTCAATGAACTACAATGGCAAACTATACTAGATGTTCAAAAAGATTATGAAGCAGAAACGGGCGAAAGTTCTGGAGTTAGTTTTGTTAAAATAGATCATAATACGGACACCAAAGATTAATCATTATGAACGTATTCAGAAAAATGTTACTTTCTTTACTTCTTATCAGCGGTTCAGCTATGGGAAATAGCACTTATTGCCAAGGTTTAGACAATAGTGGTATAATGTTGTATCAAGGGAAAAAGGTTTGCAAACTAAATAAATATCTAACCGATAACAATCTTGATTTTAAAAGATGTGTTTTAACTGTTCATGGGGGACGTGATGTATTAGGAGTGAGCGTTTATTTAAATAAACACCTTTTGATAATACGGTTTAAGAAAAGTTTCTTAGTTACAGATAAAAAAGTACTTAATGATGTTAACAATAATTGTTTATCGTCAAAATATATCCGAAAATCAAAGATTGAATCAATTGAAATTTTGGATTGGGAAGAATAGATTTTGGTAGTGTTCCAGATTTATTGATGAATGAAATTTTTTAATTAACCATTTGTTTTTCAGTTGGTAGGAGGCTTTTTCGTACGACCGTAACGGAAATTTACTATCTTTAAATAGAAACGGAATCGGAACGGAGCTAGACATGGACAGATTTGTGTACAATTTAAAAAAGGTTCATATAATGAGTCATACAGTTCATTTAGAGTGAGAAATAAAATCAAGAATCATAAAAGTTATGAGGATTATGATATCATTGATTCAGAAGATTTACCTAGAAAACTTAAATTCTCTAAAAGTGTGATTTTTGAAAGGGAGGTATTGTTGAATTTGGGTGTGAAATTTATTTATTTCAAAGAACTAGATAACTGTATGTGGTAGGAAAGATTCTTGAGGTGATAAACGACTGCAAAATATGGAACGCTACGGATGGCAATTACGACCCTGTGATCCTCTCATGGAGTGATTACTATGCGTTTGGAATGACCATGCCGGGCAGGAATGGTGGTGTGGGGTATCGTTACCAATTCAATGGGATGGAACATGATTCTGAGGTATCAGGGAATGGAAACAGCTATACAACGGAGTTCAGACAGTATGACTCGAGGTTAGGGCGTTGGAAGTCGTTAGATCCATTGATGGCAGAATATCCGGGTATGAGTCCGTATGTAGCGTTTAATAATAATCCGATTTATTTTGTGGATCCGTTTGGGTTGGAAGGTACGAATCCTGATGGTGGAGATGGTGATGTGAGTCAATATATTGATGATGGACGAGGTCCGGGGATGATGGGAGATCATGGGAAAAGTAAACCAGGTTGTGCTTCAGGTGATTGTCAGGCATATCGTACTCCAAATAGAGAATCTGGCGCGGTTAATGAACAGGGCAATGTCTTTTTACCGAAAAGTGCGGATATAACTCAGGTTGACGACAAGAATCGTGTTACTCGTTTTTGGTATGATGATGACGCTTACGTTTGGGATTCGGAAAAAAACTGGTATTATGGTGTTGTAACAGGAAAGGAATACAACGAAGGAGATTATTCGGATGGTTTAAGTAATAATTTTTCTCCTTCAAGAGAAGGGCGTGAACAAGCTGCTGAAAGTTGGAGATACTTCATTTATAGTCCTTTTGATGCAATTGCAGATTCTTGGAAACATTCAGATATATGGAAAACAGGCTATTTTACAACCTATTGGGAACTGACATCATATCAACAAGGAGCTGTAGATGGAGGTTTCTTTACAAGTTTTGTGGATGCACTGCCAACTGTGGCTTTGTCTTCTGGATTAGGAGTAGGAGCTTTGAGTTACACAAGGTCTCTTGGAGGCTTGAGTATTCCAGTATATAGAGTTTATGGTGGACAAGCTGGTCGTTTTGGAAATTATTGGACTCCGATTAACCCGAAATTATATGGAGGCACATATCGTAATTTTGCTGGTCTACCAAACTCAAATTCAGGGGCTTTTTTACTAAAAGGATATATTCAACTTAATAACATCAATGGTATTGGTTTAGCTAAACCAATACCTTCAAGTGGTACATTTGGTCGATTGGTTATTGAGTTTAGGATAAATAATTCTTGGAATAATGTTTTATGGACCCCTTTAGATGTTATCAAAACAAAATTTTAAAATGAAAAATATTGAACTTTATGATTCTCTAAAAAATCTTTATGAAATCCTAAGAGATGAAGGTTTTAGTAAAGAATTAGATTCTTTAAATAAATTAATGTATTCTTTAGAAATTAATGATTTAATTAACTTTAGAAAGTACTTTAAATCAAAAGATATATGGGGGGGAGCAGGTTCTATAAGAGATATTAGTATTAGAGATATTGATAAACAAAATAAAATTGATACCTACCTAAAAGTTATTAAAAACCTTGGTAAAAATATATGATTATAGCAGCGATGTCATATAACCACCCGATTGTCTGCTATTTTTTTAAATGAATTTAGGTGTCTAATCATTTGTAATGCTATGAACTGGTTTATTTTCAATAACGAAACTCCACCCTGGTGCGGGGCGATAGCTTGACGCAGCAGGCAGCCGACTGAGCACTGTTGGGAGTCTGCGACAAAAATGCAATTAATTTTAAAGTATTAAACTCTATGTACAAATTTGATATTTATGATTTACTCAGTAGAGGAACTTTTTTAGACTTATGGATTAATGAAGATACTTTGGATTAGGGCTTCGTGCTCATAGAAGTTTTAATCCCTTTTATGGATTTGGTAAACCTATTAAATAATAAATGTTTCCGAAGAAAATACATACAACAGATATTGATACATTTTTTTTCGAAGTAACTGACCGATTTGAATTAAAAAGTATTATTCAAAATATATTTACGGATGAGTGGATTTTCTTTTATTTTAAGAGAACAGAGAATTTAACCGATGATGTGATTTTAGAATCTTTAAAAGAAGATATAGATAATGATTTTAAAGAGTATGGTGAGTATCAATATTTACAAAAAGTTGATGATAACCTGTTTGATTCTGTTGGTGTTTTAAAAAAATCTATCATGTTTTCGAATACTGTTCTCAAAATGTGGGAATATTATTATTCGGTATTTATTTTTCAGCCAGTCTCAATAGATATGTGGGAGAGTTACAAAAACTTTGCAACCGAAATTGCAATAAAAGGAAGTGATCTATTTGGTCGGAAACATATTGAATTAGGGTTTTGTGAATTTGTTGTAATGAAAAATTTAGGAGGTAATGAATTGATTTTGTCATGTAAAAAAGAACTATCGGATGAAATTCTTAAAAACATTGGTGTTAATCCAATGGTTTGGTAGTGTACCAGATTTATTGATGAATGATTTTTTAACTAACCATTTGTTTTTCAGGTGGTAGGAGG
>NZ_BAAAFH010000017.1:0-2893 GCF_039523435.1 Wandonia haliotis | reverse complement strand
TTTGTGTACAATTATCATACGCTGGGAGGACAACCATCTAACAGGTTGAACTATGTGGTGGATAATGGTACCGATTATAGCTAGTATGCTGACATCAAATCCGGGCAAGCCACCGGGAATTATACGTACAACAAGATCGGGGAATTGATCGAAGACGCATCGGAAGACATGGAGTTGGAATGGCGATACGGGGATCACAAATTGTCAAAAATTACCCGTACGGATGCAGGGAGTCCAAACATTACCTTTTTATATACTCCCTTTGGTCAACGAGCGATGAAACTGGTTGAGGGGCGTTTCGGAGGATCACTTACAGGCGACCAAAACTTTACGTACTACGCGTACGACGCCAATGGTCAGGTGATGGCCGTGTATGAAATAGCTTTTCCTACAGATAGTTATAAGCTCAACGAACGCCATTTGTACGGAGCCGAACGTTTGGGCGTGAACTCGGAAGAAGTAACCATCTATCAAGGTGGTAATTTTACTTCCTATACCCACAAAGAAGAAGACGTGGTACACAGGGAGGAGAGCGGACATAAACGGTATGAATTATCCAATCATTTAGGGAACGTGCTTGCCGTTATAAATGACCGGAAAATGTGGAACGCTACGGATGGCAACTATGAGGCGGTAGTGATGTCGTGGGCGGATTATTACGTAGGACATGCATTAATGCCTGGTCGTCATGGTAATAGTGGGACATATCGTTATGGTGGGGCAAACGGACAAGAGAAAGTAGACGAAGTAAGCGGAGAAGGTAACCACTACACGGCGGAATATTGGGAATATGATAGCCGTTTATTAAGACGATGGAATCAAGACCCAGTAGTGAAGCATCATGAAAGCCCTTATGCTTGTTTTGCAAATAACCCGATTTGGTTTGCTGACCTAAATGGAGCAGATACGATTGATGTAGTATTTAAACCAAGTGGAGATTTAGATGGTGCAATGCAGGTGGATATCATTAAAGTTGATCAAACGGATGAAGATGTTTTGTGGGTACGATACAAGTATGACGGAGATGATAATTATTTTTATGAGGGTGATGATTTTATAGAGAACACACCTGAGTGGCATTCTGCTCATAGTACGGAAACAGCCTACAAAGATAAAAATAAGATTATTACAAATAATGACAGGGGAGTTTTAGTTGAAAATTGGAAGGTGTGGAAATCCCCAGATTTTGGAGCGAGATATAAAACTAAAGGGAAAGAAGTTAAAAGAGGGAATGAACCCAACGGAAGATCCTACACTTGGTGGGAAGCCAATGTAATAAAACCACCAAGCTACTTGTTATTTGAAGTTAAATTCAATACAGATAAAACATCGTTAAACAATCATAGTGTTGAGAATTGGGATGAGACTTCAAGTGTTTTGTCTCAGATTGTGAATAAGTCTAATAGCGAAGGGTTTGTGCTAAGAAATGGGAATTTATCACCACGTAGAACTGGTATATTAATTGCTGGATATCATTCTCCAAGTGCTGGTAGCTCTACTGGAAATACAAAATTAGCTAAGTTAAGAGCAGAAGTTGTTTACAATTACTTTAAGCAAAAGATTAGTAATGATTTAGAATTAAAACCCGTTTCAGGAGGAGAACTAACTCAAAGTGCATTCATTTTTATTGGTATAAAAGAGTTACTTAATAAGATAAATGTATTATATAACCCACTATCAATAGGAGAGTAATTTATGAAGAAGGTTGTTTTTGTATTATTGCTTTTAACCGCATCGACATCGTTTAGTCAGGATAGTGTATTCGTATACAAAGCAGAGACAAACGAAAGAAATGCTACATTAAATAAGCTTAATTTTGACATTATAGATGTTTGGTCTGCTGATGTTTTTCATGAATCTCACAATTTTAAATTAGACTCTACGAACGGTGTATATCAATGGATTAATAAAGCTTTCTTAACGAAACAGGATGGAGAAATACAAACTGTTTTTTTATCTTGGGGAATGGATGGTGGAGTTAATTCTATATTAACTCGATCTGGTGAAGATGAATTTTTGAATTATTCCATTCTCCACAATAAGTTAAGCATTTACCCTGAATGTGTCACTATACGGAAGGATACACTTATTATAAAAGAATTGCGGATAGTTGACGACCCATTCACTTACGTAGATAGTTGTGTTTATGAAAATTATCTGTATTTCAATAACGGATTATTAAGAAGAATAGAAAGTTATAGTAAATGTCCTTTTGACAAGAAAACTTTAAATCCAAAACATATACAACACTATAATTACTTCACCAATGATAATAATTATTTCATAGAGGTAACTATAACAGACAGGAATAATGTGTTTCAATATAAAGAGTGCTTTAAATATGTTGTGCCTGAAAGATATAAAATGACAAAATTGGAAATGATACGCCCTGCAACGCCATTATATATTCGGTGGGAATTTCTTCCTCTGTTAGTTGAAAATGTTAAAGGAATAACGGAATTGTATTATAATGATGATATACCCGAATAGCGGTAGTGTACCAGATTTATTGATGAATGAAATTTTTTAATTAATCATTTGTTGGTAGTGTTCCAGATGTGTTGATAACAGGAAAATAAAACTTTAATTAACTGATTATCAATAAATATTGAAAGATAGTTCGTTAAAAATGAGTGGATACACCTGTAGGAACAATAGATTTGAGGTCAAAAAAGGATCTTAAATGCAGTCAAATGGTTCTACGTGTATCAAACTTGTACCTGATGAAATGTCGCTACTGTTCGTGTCCTTGTATAAAAAAAGGAAAACTAAAGGAAACTCAACGTTATCAATGTACTGTATGCAAGAAATATCAGCAGGATCAATACAGATACACTTCTTATAAGGTGAGCGATGCAGAACTGGTAGATTTATTAAAAGAAGGAGTAGGAAT
>NZ_BAAAFH010000016.1:0-2433 GCF_039523435.1 Wandonia haliotis | reverse complement strand
CTGCGTTTAGGTAAATTGTATCATAAAAAATCTCTGTAATACCATTTCGCGTAACTTCCCGTCGATAATAACGCTCACCCATAGGGACGTCCGAAAATTTAGATGCTTCGTAGAAGTAACATCCTTCTCCTTCCCTAATCGGATTTCCTTGAGCAAAATTGTTAAAGCCGATTGTACTTCCTTCATGGAATAATTTAAAGTTATCAGTTATTCCGGAACAATTCACATTCTCAATTTTCAACTTTAAATACGCACATGGCGCATACTCAAACGCTAAATCCGTCGCTTCTCCTACTGACCAGGTATATCCCATTCTATTGAGATAGCAATGTTCCTCCGGAAATTGTCCGACAAAAACCTCATACCTCCTGTTCTTATTAAACTTTTCGGTCACATACAACACACCCTCACTGTTAGTCTGGCCGCTGTAAAAATCCTTGGTTTTAGAACCCGATACACCATCCGACACATTAAATATTTCTACTATGCTAATCGTGTTACCAACAACAGGCTCTCCTGTTACTACATTTTTTACACTTATTTTTAATGTTTCCTTCTTCGTACATGAAAACAGAAACAACGAAATCAACAGATATGTAAACCACCTACTCATCAATAGTTGATTTCATACGTGTAAAATTCTCCTGCGTTTATTAAAAGAGTATCTTCATATAAATTAGTAGTCCCTCCTCGTATAACCTTCCAACGATAATAATTAGCACCAATTGGAACTCTTGAATAACCTACTGGAGCACCGTCTGGTCCTCCTGGAGATTCCCAATAAGCGCAACCAGTATGCACCCACGGAGATGAAAAATCGAATGTTCCAAGTTCATTCCCCTGAAATAAAACTAATGAGTCAGTTTCTCCAACACAATTAACATTATTAATAATTAGTTTTACATACGCACATGGCGCATATTCAAAATTGATCTCTGTATTAGCACCAACATACCAATTCTCGTTAGACTTGTTAATGTAGCATACGTCCTCCACAAACTTTCCTACTTTAACTTTGTAACGTCTGTTTTTGTTAAACTTCTCTGTTACAAAAAGTACTCCTTCGCTGTTGGTTTTTCCGCTGTGAAAATCCTTGGTTTTAGAACCCGACACACCATCCGACACATTAAATATTTCTACTATACTAATCGTGTTACCAACAACAGGCTCTCCTGTTACTACATTTTTTACACTTATTTTTAATGTTTCCTTCTTCGTACATGAAAACAGAAACAAGAAAATCAACAGATATGTAAACCACCTACTCATCAATAATTGATTTCTAAATCATAATATCCCCCTGCATTTATAGAAAAAGCCGTATCATAATAGTTTGTTACTCCATTTCTAGTAACCTCCCATTCATACCTATATTCTCCCATTGGAACATCAAAATAATTCCCGATATAAGAAAAACAACCGTATTGAGAAACTCCATTTGTTGACTCTCCTCCACTTAACCAAAACCTTCTATAAAATATTTCATCCTCCTCACTCAAGCAATTCACATTCTCAATTTTCAACTTTAAATACGCACATGGCGCATACTCAAACGCTAAATCCGTTGCCTCTCCTACTGACCAGGTGTATCCCATTCTATTGAGATAGCAATGTTCCTCCGGAAATTGTCCGACAAAAACCTCATACCGTCTATTTTCATTGAACTTTTCGGTCACATACAACACACCCTCACTATTAGTCTGGCCACTGTAAAAATCCTTGGTTTTAGAACCGGACACACCATCCGACACATTAAATATTTCTACTATACTAATCGTGTTGCCAACAACAGGCTCTCCTGTTACTACATTTACAACACTTACCCGTAGCGTTTCCTTCTTCGTACACGAAAACAGAAACAACGAAATCAACAGATATGTAAACCACCTACTCATCAATAGTTGATTTCATACGTGTAAAATTCCCCTGCGTTTAGGTAAATTGTATCATAAAAAATCTCTGTAATTCCATTTCGGGTAACCTCCCGTCGATAATAACGTTCGCCCATGGGAACATCATTAAAGCCCTCACTTTCGAAAAAGTAACACCCTCCCCCCTCTCTTATTAACGCTCCTATTATTGGAGGCTCTTGACCTCCAACCTCTCTACCTAAATAGTATACTTCTATAAAATCACTTTCACCTCCGCAATTCACATTCTCAATTCTCCATTTCAAATATGCACATGGTGCATACTCAAACGCTAAATCCGTGGCTTCTCCTACTGACCAGGTGTATCCCATTCTATTGAGATAGCAATGTTCTTCCGGAAATTGTCCGACAAAAACCTCATACCTCCTATTTTTATTAAACTTTTCGGTCACATACAACACACCCTCACTGTTAGTCTGGCCGCTGTAAAAATCCTTGGTTTTAGAACCGGACACACCATCCGACACATTAAATATTTCTACGATACTAATCGTGTTACCAA
>NZ_BAAAFH010000015.1:0-1389 GCF_039523435.1 Wandonia haliotis | reverse complement strand
TGTCTAGTCCTGAAATAGCGATACACAAAAAAATCGTTATGAAAGAAGGTCAAAGATCAGATTATGTAAAACGAACGCAGAAGGATTATTCTTTATCCTTTAAATTGGGCGTTGTTCAGGAAATAGAGCGCGGAGAATTAACGGCTCGTGAAGCAAAAATCAAATATGGTGTTCAGGGTGACTCCACGATTGTGAAATGGTTGCGAAAATATGGTACCTTCGATTGGGAATATCAAACACCGTTGCATATGCCAAAGAGTCAGGAACAGAAATTAATGGAGCTTGAACAGCGTATCAAACTGTTGGAGAAACAAAAAGCCCAGTTGGAAAAGCAGGTAGAGCAGGCAGATAAGAAAGTGATCATTTTTGATATGATGATTGATCTGGCGGAAAAGGAATATAAGATCCCTATCCGAAAAAACTCCTTGCCCGAACAATCAATCTCTACAAAGAAAAATACCAAGAAAGCCTAACGGCTACCTGTGGATTGTTCGGGATAAGTAGACAGGTTTATTACAGAAACATTCGTTCTACAGACAGGCGTAAAGCTACCGTTCATCAGGTTGTTGATCTGGTGAAGAAGGTAAGGCTTCAAATGCCCAGGCTAGGTACCAGGAAACTCTATTATTTATTGAAGGATGAATTAAAGGTACTGGGTGTTGGAAGGGATCTACTTTTCCGTATTCTTAAAGCCAATCACATGCTTATCATTCCTAAACGTCAGTATCATGTTACAACCAACTCCCATCATCGATTCAGGAAACATAAAAACCTGATTGTAGATGTTATTCCTGATAGGCCTGAGCAAATCTGGGTATCTGATATTACTTACATTGGTGATCGGACTAATCCTATGTACCTGGCTTTGGTAACCGATGCTTATTCAAAACAGATAATGGGTTATGATGTGTCTGATAGTCTGGATGTAAAAGGATCTATTAGGGCGCTTAAAATGGCTGTAAGAAACAGGTGCTATAAACCAAACACACTGGTTCATCACTCTGACCGAGGACTTCAGTATTGCAGCAACCAATACCAATCACTACTTCAAAAGAGTAAACTTAGGTGTAGTATGACAGAATCGTATGATCCGTATGCAAATGCTGTTGCCGAAAGAGTTAATGGAATACTGAAAGCAGAATTTATAGGTTATAATCCCACGTATAAATTACCTGTTATGCAACAACTTGTAGAAGATAGTATTAGAATATATAACACGTGTAGACCTCATTACTCTTGTTTTATGAAAACTCCAAGACAGATGCATCAACAACAGGAAATTAGAATAAGAACTTATAAAAACAAAGATCCCAGCAAACATGTGTTTGCTGGGATATAATTATTGTTTATTTTAGTCTAAAACCTGTATCGGTTATTTAGGACTAGTCA
>NZ_BAAAFH010000014.1:0-2411 GCF_039523435.1 Wandonia haliotis | reverse complement strand
TTGGTGTTCTGGGATTGTCCGCCTACACGCAGATTTCCGAAACTATTGCGGTAAATCTCGTTGTCCGCTTCCCCTGAGTTATTCACTAGGATACCGATGGTATTCCCCATTCCGGTAGCACCGTTGGTGGTTCCTTCCTCCAATGTGTTTTCCTGCACGATATACCCCGTACAGTTATCCAGATGAATCCCCACAGTTTCAAAGGTATAGTTAGGCGCAACGGATTTGTAAATGGAAAAATCCGAACGCTGTATTTTGAAGTTGTTCACATCGGAGGTATAAATCCCGGTGTGGTTGTCCACGAAATCCGCCCGGTCCACCAAATAGGGTTTTGGTGCGATCCATCCCGCAGCCATGATGCCGTAATGCAGGCTTTCGAAGCGGGAGCGGACAGGATTCGGGCAACCTGACTGTATGCCGCAGTAACGATCCACGTAGAATTGGGAGTTGAGGGAAGCAATCCCCGTTCCCTGCTTATTAGCGGGGTACAGTTCCGGTGTGAGGTTACGGAATACACACCCTTTCACGTACACACGGTTTACCCCCATCAGGGCAAGGTGATACATTGGGTATCGTGCCGGATCTTTCAATAATCCGTTGGTCATAAAGGTACTGTTGGAAAACTGGCTTTTGTTGATGTGCTGGTAAGCTGCCAGTACGACATCTTTTTCGTTATTGAAAAAAGTAGCTTCCTGTACCACAACAATCCCTCCGGCATAGTCAGAATTCACCGTTCCGTTAGCGAGGACCGTTCCGGTCGCAACACCGGTAAGGGCGTGCTGAATACGTGAATTGTCGAGAATATACACGGCTCCCTGTATACTGTTGTGCGAACCGGAAGAAGCGTGCGGGAATCCCTGCTGCTGCGAGGGGTGTCCATGTACTTCGATTCCCGGCCACATCAATTCAGGCGAACAACGGTCATCCACGGTAAATAAGGTGTTTTTCAGGATCAGTTTCCCTCCGTTCTGTCCACCGCTTCCCCGTTCCACGATCACTTTGGCGGTAGGTGAGAAACGGAACTCCATATTCTCCAGTGTCAGCACCGATCCGGCTTTCACACGCAGTTCATCCTTTATATAGACCACCCCGTTGTCGATCGTAAAGGGCGGTGCTGCCATGGTTTCCGTCCAGGTTTCGATCCCGGTGGAAAGCAACTGGTCGTTGGAAAGCCGTGTTTCCAGACAGCATTCCAATACCTCTTCGTACATATCGTAGTAATTGAATCCGTCGATCTGGTCGGGAAGGATATAAGCTCTGTCTTCAGGGATGATATAGATGGCAGGTTTTGCCATGTGATTGGGCGAGAAGTTTACCGAAAGCGCATTGGCATTCCAGTTCGACGGATTGGGCGTATTGGTATTCGAAAGGCTCGCCAGTGCCGTACTGGTCTGTGTTGTGGGATTGTCTTTGGCCGCATAGATGCGTCCGTCGGCTCCCATTTCAAGTAGCGAATATTGGTAATCTCTCCCTTCATTGGCATCTACGTGGAGAGGATAGATGGTATAGCTTACTTCTCCCAAATCGATGTATTCCACGCAACTGGTACGGTTGGATACCTCGGCATGGGTCATATAGAGATAGCGTCCGTCTTCGGAAAATTCCAGTCCGCGGATATTGGCATTCTCACCATTCATGTGTTCAATGTTGTAGTATCTCCGTGCCGACGGGATTTCCACTCCTGCATTGTTGAGCAGGGTAACCATTACAGTGGAATACTCGGTGTATTGTGTATTGTCACCGATAGCGCGGATAAGAGGATATGCAAGGAAGTAATCCCCAGAAGGCATGGCTTTAATTTCCATTTCTGAACGCATAAAATACGTACGGTCGTAATGGACATCGGTTTGAAGAAAGTAATTGTCATAAGCAAGCCCTTGTTCATCAATAGTGAAACGGAAGATATGATCCGACCCGGAGATAAACAATTTATAGGAATTATCTGCACGCATCGGGGTTACGGCAAAGTACACCCCGCCGAATCGTGGCAGACCGGGAGCATCATTGAATGGTGGTTCATCAATCATATCAGCGATGTTGTACAGGGGAGTGTCTACATTCATGACAAAACCGCCCATGCGACCTGCGAAAAATTCATTGGGCAGGCTCATGTCCAGTATGGCATAATGCGGTATGTGGTTGGAATTCCCGTTGTAATGGTTCAGCGCAGTACCTATGATGTAATACCGTGAACAGTTGCCCGGATCGGGAACGATGACCATTTCAGAAGTACCTTTCATGCTCATATAAGGTGAACTTGCTTTTTCCAGCCAACCCATGGCATAGCCATCGGCATCGTAAACAATTTCGTCAACGATGAAAAACAGCAGGTTACCCTGTGCATCCATCATGGAGTTGTGTGTACTGGCTGCTTCCTGACCCTGATAGTAATAGTACTGTTCCCCCGGATC
>NZ_BAAAFH010000013.1:0-738 GCF_039523435.1 Wandonia haliotis | reverse complement strand
ATACCCCGCTTCCCGGTGATAGTGAATCGCATCCGTACTGCTGTACACCGCTCTCAGACGGTTCAGGGCATCGTATGTATACGTCTGCGTATGTTGATCGATTTTTTCGGCCTGGTACCGGACTTTTTTCATGTTTCCACTCAACAGCTCGTACTCATATTGTGTAGACATCTCATCGGTGGGCAATCCAAAGAACGGAAAGTCCTGAATCACTTCTTTTACATTACCGTGTACATCATACGAATAATGGTTCGCCGATTGATAACTAAGCAGACTCGCTGAATACGTTGTAAAATACACCACTGAAGCCACACGCATACGCAGATTTTCCTGCTGCTTGTAAAAAGAAAATAATTATATAGCCGCCTTTTCCGTCTCCGGGCTTTAGTTGCCTTGCAGCCAGACGCGTCTTCTCTACTTTTGTTAGCGTGCTTCTCATGTCGCAGACTCCCAACAGTGTTCAGTCGGCTGCCTGCTGTGTCAAGCTATCGCCCTGCGCCGGGGCGGGATTTCCGTCGTTGAAAGTAAACTATTTCCAATCTGTCAAAGATCATTTTTGATGTATTCAAAAGAAATTAAGAACTATTTTTCATCCTTGTTTCTTGGAAGAAAAGGGTTTATCCCCAGAAATAAATCCTCATAATTGCACTTAGTGCAAGAAGTGATTTTGAGTAACAAATTGTTCTTCTGTTTAATCGCTTTACGTGGGTTCGTAATGTCAGATTCTTGCGTTCAATA
>NZ_BAAAFH010000012.1:0-507 GCF_039523435.1 Wandonia haliotis | reverse complement strand
GTATACATACGATGCCCTGAACCGTCTGAGAGCGGTGTACAGCAGTACGGATGCGATTCACTATCACCGGGAAGCGGGGTATAGCTATTACGATTACGGACCGTTGGCGCGCAAGGAAATCGGAAGTGCGCGGGTACAGGGACAGGATTTTATGTACACCATTAACGGTTGGCTGAAAGGGATGAACAGTAATGTGCTGGATAAGAGTAAAGATCCCGGAAAAGACGGAACGGTGTACCCAACGGGGGTATTTGCTGCCCGCAACTCGCGTGTTGCGGTAGATGCGGTCGGGTTCTCTCTGGGGTATTATGGCGGGGATTATGCTCCGATTGGGGGACAGCCTGCTGAGGCAGCTTATAGCGGAAGTGCATTTGGTACGGGTTCGCCCGATCTTTTTAACGGAAATATCCGTCACATGGTCACGGCTATAGACGGTCTGGATGTTCAGGGAACCGCTTACCGGTATGACCAGTTGCAACGGATTAAGGAAATGCAGGTGTACCGTGC
>NZ_BAAAFH010000011.1:725653-848468 GCF_039523435.1 Wandonia haliotis | reverse complement strand
ATTACTATTGGGGCTACTAATACACAGGATAATATAAAGGATGTTGAAATTGCAATAAATACAAAAGAATTAATGCAAGGAAGACTTGAAAATTCTGGGGTAATTGATATAAATAATTCTATGACGATCCAAAATAAAGAAGATGATTTTGAAAAGTTGAATTGGAGGACGTCATACATTGACTCTAAGGGGAATAAAAATATCAGTACTGTTTATTCGGGAGTTTCTCTCAAATCATTACAGGGTGATTCTTACGCTACAGAAAGAACGAATTATGCAGGTTAACATAAATTTAAGTAGGAGCGACTTTTTTGATAGGATAGAATCACTAATTGAAACAAGGAAGATTCCAACCACTTTTCAATTTCATCATACGAAAAAAAGTTTCGTAGGTAAAATAGATTATGAAAACAAAACTTTTGAAATGTCTCCTGTCACCGTGTTTTTGAATGGTCCTATGTTAGTAATCAAAGCTATAGTAATAGAAGAACAACGTGATAATTGTAAGATATACATTAAATTTAGAATGCCCTCCTTGTTACTATTGCTTCTAGTTATACTACCGCTATTTAGTGGATTTTTCTTGTCAATTATGTATTTCTCGTCTTCCGATTTACTTTGGAATAGTTTTTATTCTATTTTAGGAGCTCTTATTGCTCTTTATAGCTTGATTTTCTGTGGTTTTAGATATCAGAAAACAGTCTTTGAAAGGAAGTTTAATAAGGCGTTTCATGGGGCGATAAGTTCTTTGAATTAAGTAATCATTTAGGTTATCCCCAGGCAGATGAATTAGACAAATTGATTAAGAAAGAGATGATGCTATATTTTCAAAACCTAAATAATTAATGATTTGAATAACAATATAGGTATAGTAATAGAGTTTTTTGAAGCAAAGTATATTTGTGTGGGTCAAGATGCTTTATACTTTGATGACCTGGAATATATCGTTTCTAACTGTTTTAGTGAAATAGCTCTTGAAAAATGGTATGTAATCGAAACATCAAAATATATCGCTTTTTTGCGTCAAATAACAATTGAATTATTGACAAAAGCAAATTCCACTTTTATACCTGGTATTAATAGTGACATAGAAATAGAATTTGAGGGAAAGAATTATCTCTTCAATCTCAGAAGTGATGAAGGGAGAAGAGCTAAATTTATTTTGCGATTGTACTATATTTTTCAAGCCAGCTATCATGTAAAAATAGAAGTTCGTTTAAAATTAGTGAATGAAGAAAACTTATTTACATACATAAAGTAGATGGGAGTACGGTAGTGTCTCAAACTTGCACCTGATGGTACATATAGAATACAGGTCGATTCTTCAGATGCAAGAAGGTATTCAATATAAATTATAAAATTACTTCGAATGGTGGATTATATATATCCGAATTATTCATATATATACTTAATTACTTAATGGGGGTGAATATTGAGGCGTAGAAATAGTTGTTAAGCAAAATGTAAATGGAGAACTGACAAGTCAATAAATAACGAACTTATCGATAAACAAGACCCTTAGTATTTTCTTTATAATAAGAAGAAATTATTCATTCAATGAAAAAATAATGATGTTACAGTTTGGAATTTTTGAATGGGGAGAAACAGTAAGAAAATTAAAAAATGCTGGATGCAAATTTGGTAATCCGTCGATTTTTAATAGTCAAATCGAAAAACGACTAAAAACATTGTCTTATTTTCGATATACAAAAGTTAACGTGACAATTGTTGATTCCCGAATTGAATTTGACACCTTTGAAGAGAAGAGGTATATTACTATTTACGTTCCTTTAACGGAAAAAATTTACACCTATAAAAGTGAAGTAGAACGTTCGAAATATGTTACTTATGAAGCGTTAAAATTTTTGTTTGAGCAAAAAAACTGGAATTTAGCTGACTTGGATAAAATTTTTGAAGAAGAGTTTAGACAGTACACGGTTAGCGGTACGTTCAAAAACAAGGTCGGTAAACATACGTATTCATTAGTAATGGTACATATTGAAGACCGTGCGTATTGGATGATAGAAATTAAAAAAGGACGTACGCGAACACATTTTAAAGTTTTTGCAGAAATAAAACCTGTTATTATCTTTTTAGCCTTGTACTTTGAAAAGTTTAATGTGGAAGAGGAAGATGTAATTGGGTTTTATAATCATTATGAAAATGTGTATACCCAAATCAACTTGAAAGAAAACAAATTCAAGGTGTTCAGCCCAGAAAAAGATCCAAAGGAAAATTCGGATTTAATGAAAGAAGCATTGCACCATTGGAACACGTATCTATGTAATCCTGTAGATACACTGGAATGGGAATTATTTGATTTACCTTTAGATAAGATACAAATATAAGGTTGTTAGACATGGTGCGATTTACATACAGCTATCACTTGATTGGTTTTATAATTCTATTTTTTGGATTATTTAGTTGTATTCAGTTTGAACAAGAACCTGATAAACTAAGATTAGGGTATTATAGTTTTATTGATCGTGAAGGGATAAGGTTATTAAATGACCTGATAGCCGTAATGTATTTAAATTTCAATGGAGAAGAAATAATTGATACACTAAAATATAAATATCAACCTCCACTATTTAATGAGAATATTATTACTTCTGGGGATATTTTCTTTTTATCAAAAATAAACCAGAACTCTGAATTGTATAAATACCGTGTGAAAATGAAATGTAATGGTAAACTTCCCCGTTTTTCAGACAGTTTAAAAATATTAAATTTAAACTGAATAATTATGAAAAAGTCGAACTTGTAAATACTGAACTTAAGTTAAATAAAGATCGATAGAGATGGGGGACAGATTATCTATAGTTTTTTAATTTAGGATTTTAATCCTTTGAAAGGTGCAGTAATAGAAATACATAAAGCAACTATTGTTTTAAGTGTACAAGGTATTCTAAGTAGATTTTCAGAAACAATAAAAAGTGCTACGGAGTAAAAAAGTGAAATTAAAATGAGGTTACTAGTACTGATATTGATTTGTTTACCTGTTTTTTTTAAACAAGTGATTGCACAAGATTCAACTTTTGTGGAGTATGAATTTAAATTTGTCTCGAATGACATATTATCAAATAGCCCAAGTTCTGACAAAGGAGTAAGTTTTCAAAGTGGTAAAACAAAATATTTTAATGATGCGAACGAAATAGATTCTTGTATTACAAACCATGTTTATTCTGGGCTAAGCAAAGAACAGTTCGTTTATAATGATAATGGAAAAATAAGTCAGATTATTTCTGAAAAAACAATCCTTAATCATGTCTATAATTCAAATAATGAATTATGTAAAACTTTTCTAATTGAGCAAAAAAATAAAGATACAATTGAGGTTCAATGCTTTTATGTGGATGGAGATACTTTGATAACCAAGATAAGAGATTATACGATTGGAGAATACAGAGATTTGTATCAAGAAACAATAAAAAAATGGTGGAATACCGATTCCACTAGGCTTTATATTGAGACTCACGCAAAAGGTTCTCTTTATACAACCTATGTTGATGAAAAAAAACTTGATGAAACACTATTTTCAGGTAGAAAACAAAAAACTTCAACAAATCATTTCTTAAATTCTAAACTGGTAGGTGTTACAGAATATGTAAGCGATAAAAATGGAAACATTATTTACAAGACTGAATTTGACTCCGAAATGCAATTATTAAAATCAGAACGATTTGAATATAGTTATATGCTAGCATCTGATAAGCCTTATTGGGTTAGTAAAAAACACTTTAAATCAAAAAAAATAGGTGGAAAAGAAATACTTGTAAGTATTACTACACGAGTAAGATAATTTGGTTCTTATATTTCAAAATTGGTCTTAAGAAGATAGTTTTGTAACCGTTGGACAATTAGTATATAAAAAGAGTAACAATGATATACCGTAGTATCTTAATAGTATTTTTTATAATGCATGTATCTGGTGCAATTTCCCAAAACTCGATAGATTCCTTAGGAAGGAAACAAGGTATATGGATAGTTAACATTCAGTATGATTCTATCACTGAATTGCGAAATGTATTCGTTCAATGTGAGTTTAAAAATGATACGTTAAATGGGATTTATAGAGTTTTTGATGAAAATGAAATTCTCCGTTATGAAGCATTTTTTTTTGAAGGGAATAGAAATGGCTTAGGGTATATATATGATTCAGATTTCAATGTACGAAGGGTGTATACTTATTACAATGATGAAGTCATTTCGTTGATTTACTTTGACGAAAGGAATCGACTTATTGAAACGAGAGGTTTTATGAATAAAGAATGGATTGGAATAAATTCGATCTTTCACAGCAATGGCAAAATGATGCGTAGAAGTATATTTGTTGGTGGAAAACGGAACGGGAGAGAAACTATTTTCAATAGAAAAGGTAAAATCAGGACTATTTTTGAATATTCAGACGATATTTTTAACGGAAAAATTGTCTCTGTTGAGTAGGGGGAGTTTTCTATCTAAAAAAAGATAAAAATAAGGAAATGGGGACAAAATATAGGGAATGAATTTACCTAACAATACAACAATTGCAGATCAATAACTATATAGCGCAGGAAGGAAGAAGGAACAAAAGAGGGAGGATGATATACCTGATTTTGTTAATGGTATTGATTTGGGCTTGTGAATCCGAAAGTAAAATTGATTCTATACGGAATAAGAATTGTGAAATTGAATGTGCACAGAATTTGATACATCAATTTTATAGGTATAATCAAAAGTTGGAACAAGAATCATCGAGTATAAATCGTCAGGATTGGTATGATTCATTGAATTATTATTGGGATGAAATGTTAATTTCAAAGCAAACGGTCAGAGAATATTTACTACATGTTTTTTATTCAAAAAAGAAAGCAAAATCATTGATCTATGGTTGGGATTTTATGAGTATCAATACTGTAAAACCACTTTTAGATAATAATGCCCACATTCTTTTTTTACTGAAAGCTTTGGACGAAGGTGATTTTTTGTTTGCCAGTGATCAAGAGACGAAGGGTTTAGGGTTTATAAGAGATTACTGTTCAGTATTTCCTGTTTTAATTTTAAATGGTGACACTCTTCCAAAAGTGTCAAGATTCACAAATTCCAGAGGTGACACTTATCCTGTTTTCAGTCAAAACAATTACGTAATACATTTGGATTCAATTATTGAACAAGTTTCTTTAGACAATACTTACGATTTTGTAGATACTTCAATTCTATGGGTGAGTTTTAAGGATAGTATTTGGTTTGACGCTTTATTGCTAAAAGAATAGGTCATGTTTACAAAGTTAGACAGGACAAGTGATACAAGTGAGTTGTTCGGATAACCCTAATTAGTAAATTAATAGTAATATTGTCCTTACTTGTTTGCGATATAATGTAATACAATAAGCCTTATGTATAAATTTGATATTTATGACCTACTTAGTCGGGGAACCTTTTTAGACTTATGGATTAATGAAGATACCTCTGACAAGGCTATATCTAAATTAGGTCAATACAGTCAAAAGACAAAAGATAGTAAAGATTTCTATACTCTATATTGGGAAAACATCAGTATTACTTTTTATAGTGATGATCATAAGATATTTTACATTGAAATCTTATTTGGTGAAGACGAAGTTCAATACAGGGGGTACAAAATAGATGAGTATTATGGTGAAATTTCGTTTGATAAACAGTTGGAACTTCAAAAATTGTTTCTGTATTTGAACTTTCAAAAAATTCCTTACGAAATTAAAACATCCCTATACGACCCTGAATATTTAATTTTCAGAATAAACAGTACTATGGATATTGAGTATTATTTACCCGATAAAACATTGAATAGAATTACGTTAAATGATAATCCCACTCCTGAAAACAGAGCGAAATCAAAAAAGATACTGGAGGGTTGAGATTGTATTTACTGAATTAAAAAGAATAATTTAAGTTGTAAAAAAGTTAGATGAGAAATAAGATAGTGTTAATTATTGGTATAATTTTTTCCCTTTTTGGCTTATCTGGTGCTAATTACTCTGGATGTATTAAAACTCATTTAATAGAATTTAATTTGGGTGAGCCTGATGTGTTCAAAGTAGTACCTCAAGATTTAGGAAAAATGTATCCTTCGTTAGTCATAGAAGACTGGAAAATTAATGAAGATGATTATATAGTTGTGAAATCACGAGCTAAGAATGCCATTGACGAAACTCTTTCCGAGTATTATATTTTATTGGGAGTGATGGAAAATGATAATAATGGGCACATTGTAGATACACTTAAGATTTTAACTGAAGAACAATTATTGAAACTAAAGTTTTCTAAGAATAATAGTTTAGTAGTAAAGACACAAAACTCTACTATCGGAAAGGCTTATTTATTTTCAGATAGTAGAAGCAGTTATTAGCAATAATAATTAATTAGAATAACTAGTAGAAGAAAGTTAAACTTATTATGTTGTCAAGTATACTGTTGATTATCGCCTTTATTTTTTATCTGGTAAATATTATTTTAGCGTTTATTTCCGCTCAAAAAAGAGAGGATGGAAAAGGAAAGAAAATTTTCTTTAAAAGAACCTTATTTGGACTTTTTATTTTTGTTGTATTTGGAATATTGTTAGCCATACTAGGGGCGACATGGTAGTGGTGAATTTGTTTTATGGGGATAGTGACTAGATGGTAATAAGAAAAATATACAAACGTTATTTTTTTGATTTTTGCTACGTTTATAGTAAGCTGCGAAAAGATAAAGACGAAGTAAATGCCGCTTACATAACGATTTCAAGAGTTCAGGCTGTTTTTATTTGGAGTATAGTTGTTCTACATAAAGCCATCTATGGAAATGATAATACTAAAGTAATGATGGTGATTTTGGCAAGTAGTATGATCTTATCCCATTTGATTAACTATAAGTGGGTGAAAGAGTTTAAAAAATGGAAAGGAGAGTTACCTCCTGTCAAGAAACAAATCATTAAATGGAATAATTTATACCTAATTAGTGTGATTTTCAATATACTATTCATCATTTTGTCTTTTATGCTTTTGTATGTTAATCACCAAAATAGAACCTGATGTTTTCTTTTTATAAACGATACTTTTTCGATTTCTGCATAGTTTATAAGCACTTTTTTAACGATGAAAGTGAAGCCGGAATGGCTTTTTTTGCAATTGCGATGAAACAAACTGCAATTTTGTCAGGAATTACTAATTCATTAATTGTATTTCTGAATTTAGGACAAGAATATTTTTGGATACCTATAACTGTACCTATACTATTTATCGTTATCCTGATAATCAATTTTAAGTGGGTTAAAGTTTTTGAGGAATGGAAGAAAGAATGGAAACGCAAGAAGGGAGATAGAATACGTATTACAAATTGGTTTATTGTTTCGTTTATTCTTTGTGTTGGTTTTGCTAGCTATACGTTTCATTTATTATCAAATTACTGGTGATATGAAATTAAGAAAGTACATAGAGAAATTATTGGGAAAGAATAATCTGGATCAAATTCATCCATCGGGGTGTGAAAGATTTAAAAATTGGATACGAGAAAAAAATGTTCAGGAAAAATTTGCCAAGGATATAACGGAGGGGACTACGGTGTACTTTTCAGATGAGTTTGCTGCTTGTTATGATTTACGAATTAAAGGGTTTGAAAGACCGGATACAATTGTTGTTCAGATGAACCTTCATTTGGGGCAAAGTGAGGAAATAAATGAAGATTTCCTTGAATTATCAGTTAGAACCTGGAGCAAGTTAGGATGGGAGGTCTGGTATCTGGATAATCAGCTAAAATGGATTATTGTTGCCAATGAGAAGGGACGAAAAAAATATAATCATAAGGAGGTCGTTCAGTCAGATAGGATTAATTTTGAGTTTATGCTAAGTCAGGTAAAGACAAAATAATGTCGGTAAGACGACTTTACTGTTATTTCCAGAATTTTTATTTTGACACCAATTAGTTGAGAAAAAGTTCGTTTACTAATTATTAGAAATTAGCGCAACATGAAAAAAGTGACAATACATACAGATGTTCATAAGCTGAATATAGCGTTGATCCATGATTTCATTTCTCATTCCTATTGGGGAAAAGGACGAACCATTGAGCAAACCCGGAAGTCCATAGCAAACTCACTGAATTTTGGTATTTACCTGGACGATGAACAAATCGGTTATGCACGGGTGGTAACTGACTTTACAATTTTTGCTTACTTACTGGACGTATTTATTATCGAACAGGAAAGAGGAAAGGGGTATTCCAAAAATCTGATGGATTATATCATGATGTATCCGAAATTACAGGACGTAAAAAGTTGGAAACTGGCTACGGCAGATGCGCATGGTTTGTACGAAAAATATGGATTTGTGAGAGTAGAAGACCCTGGGAAAATAATGGAGCGAAACGAAAAGGATATTTATTCCGATTCCGTATAACTGATTGATAGATCTGTTTTTATTGTTTTGTTTTCCGGATTCATTTTTAATATTTTAGAATCAATGAAACTACTTTTTATACTTTCCTTCTTATACAGTTTGGCAGGGTTTTCCCAGCAAATACCATCTGTTGATACCCTCTATGATATCCAGGAGAATGTGTTAATTCCGACGCGAAGTGGAGTAGATTTATCGGCAATTATTGTTCGAAAAAAGGAAAATCACACACCGTTACCGGTGATATTGTTTTATACGACATATTATCAGGGAGAGGGAGATGCTTTCTTCGGGAAAAAATCAGCAGACCGTGAATATGTCGGAGTTGTTGTATACGCGAGGGGAATTAAAACAGACCTGAATAACTATGCTCCTTATGAACACGAAGGAACAGATATTTATGATGTTATTGACTGGATCAGTAAACAATCCTGGTGCGACGGAAGAGTAGGTATGTATGGAGGCAGCTATACCGGTTATTCCCAATGGGCAACGGTAAAAAAAGTACATCCCGCTCTAAAAACAATCGTTCCGCAGGTAGCCGTTATGCCAGGGTACGATGTTCCTATGGAAAATAATGTGCAGATGAATTTAGGATTGTACTGGCCACATGATAATATTTATAAAAAGGACCCGATCAGGAGAAGTTTGCCTTTTGAGTGGTTTGAATCGGGAGTTGCTTTTAAAAATATGGACAGTCTGGCGGGATATACCAACTCTGTTTTTCAGAAATGGTTATCACACCCGGATTACGATGCTTATTGGCAAGCCATGGTACCTACTCCGGAGGAGTATGCTGCATTAACAATCCCGGTTTTGACGACAACGGGGTACTACGACGGTTCGCAAATTGGTGCTTTGCGCTACTTCCGGGAACATTATAATCACAACAAAAAAGCGAATCATTATTTGGTAATCGGACCTTACGATCACTGGGGTGGACAGCGACGAGCAGCCAAAAATCTAATGGGGTACGCTATTGATAGTGTGGCGAATATCAATATGATGGAGTTAGCGTACGATTGGTTGGATTATATTTTGAAAGGTAAGCCTAAACCAGAGATTTTGAAAAATAAGATCAATTATCAGGTCATGGGAACTAATGAATGGAAACATGTAGCTTCCTTACAACAGATCAATACCGATACGCTACTGTTTTATCTGGATGAAGGTAAGTTAACCGACCAAAAACCGGGTAAAGACACGTTTCAAAAACAGGTCATAGATTTTAAAGACAGAGAAAATCTGAACAACTATTTTACACCACAGCTGATATTTGATTCACTTGACAGAAGTAACGGATTGGTATATCGAACACTTCCCTTTGAAAATGATTGCTCCATTACTGGCACTTTTACCGGAAATTTGTTTGCGACGATTAATAAAAAAGATATAGATATTTCACTGGCTTTCTACGAGCTGATGCCGGATGGAAACTATTTCTTTCTTACCCGCTATGTAGGTAGAGCCAGTTATGCCAAAGACAATCGATATCGACAGTTATTGCAACCCGATCAAAAAGAAAGTATCCCTTTTGACAATACGCGATTTGTAAGTAAAAAGATCAATAAGGGTAGTCGTTTGGTTGTTTTACTCAATATCAACAAACACCCGTTTGAAATTATCAATTACGGATCAGGCAAACCAGTTGTCGAAGAAACACTTGAGGATGCAAGTGAACCTTTGCAAATTCAGTGGCACAACGATAGTTATATCAAAGTACCTGTCTGCATGGACTACTAAGGAGCAAAAAGGTTTGTCTTACCGATTTACACGAGTGAAAAAGGCTAACAAAGCTTCTACCTTATCGGGAGAAATCGGGATTTGAGCTTCTGTTGTCAAAAACAAATATCCTCCATCAGACTTACTATAACTGGCAATATAATCTGTATTTACAATAAATGACTTATGACAACGAATAAATTGTTGATAATCAATTAGACTTTCTTCAAAGTTTTTGAGAAAACGACTCGTAACATACTTTTTCCCTGAAGCTAGAACTACCATTGTATAACTGTTTTCGGCTTTAAGATAAACAATATCATTTGGCTCAATCATCACTAAACTATTTCCGTCCGGAATGGCAATACGAGTATCTTTTCTAAGCTTTAAGCTGACTTCGTTTAACTGATGTAACGTTGTAAATTTACGCTTCTTAAAATTTTCAATAGCTTGTTTTAATTCTTGAAGATCAATAGGTTTTAGTAAATAATCAATTGCCGCTGTTTTAAAAGCTTTAATTGCATATTGATTATAGGCTGTTGTAAAAATAATAGCGAAATTCATTTCTTCTTCATTGAAGAAATTTCCAATCTCCAGGCCATTGTATTTAGGCATTTCGATATCTAAAAAAACAAGCTCTGGTTTATACTTTCGAATTGCGAGAACACCTGAAGGAAGATCATCACAAATAGCAATCAACTCTATCTCTGGTTCGTTTTGTTCAATAATCCCTTTGAGATAAATCTGAGCACGTGTTTCATCTTCAATAATTACAGCTTTTATTTTATTCATTTTAATTCAATAGTTATAGTGACACGTGTTCCCGTTTGAGTAATGGTACCATCACCCAAATCTTTATAATCAATATGAATGTGGTAATGTTTTTTATTTAATAATTGAATTCGCTCTAAGTTTGCCTTCGTCGCAAAAGAGGGACTTTTTCCAGCATTTTTTTCATTAATTTCCTGAGACTTTCTTCTTCCAATTCCATTATCCTCAATTTTAACAATTAATATGCGAGAAGTTGTAAGTTGAACTGTAACCGTTAATTCTTTTTTTCTTGTACTGTGACTTAAACCGTGTAAAATTGCATTTTCTACATAGGGTTGGAATAGCATGGTTGGAATTTGAATAGATTCTGGAGAATCAATTCCTTCGTTAATAATTTTAAATTCCAGATCTGTAAAACGCATTTGTTGCAATTCAAGATAAAGTTGAAGCGCATCTATTTCTTCCTGTAATGAAATAGAATTAACATCCGAAAACTCTAAAATTTTACGCGTCAAACGGGATAGCTTAGATAAATACAACGATGCTTCTTTTGTTTCATTTGTAAAAATAAAAGATTGAATACTATTGATCGCATTAAAGAAAAAATGTGGATTCATTTGCGATTTTATCAATTGTAATCGGGATTCTTTCAAATTATTTTCTAACGTCAATTTAGCCAACTTCTTTTGATTTTTTTCATCTATTCGTTTCAAACGAAAACGGTACAAGCTGATTAGTACTAAAACAACTACCACAAAAAAGCCTCCAATAAACCAAGTGCGCTTCCAAAATGGTGGAATAATTATAAATTCAGGAAGTCTGGTTTGTGAGATGACCTTTCGGGTATTTCTATGGACAACTTGTAACGTAATAGTATACTTCCCGGGGCTTAATTCTGGAAGAGTGATAAATTGATTGTTTTCCTGAAAAGAATATTTACGGTTATTTACAATGTAATAAAACTCATACTCATTCAGATAATCAAAATTGACAATTTCAATTGATAGTCGTATAGAATTGTTATTGTATGAAATAGATTTCCAGTGATTTACTGGAATGATGTCATTATTGAAAGAAACTTGATGTACATAAATTTTAGGGATCTCTTTGTTCTTCCTGTCATTCTTCATTCGAAGACGAATAAGTTTTTGATTGGTGAGAATATAAATATGATTACCAATGATTTCAAAATCAATAATTCGATCCGATTTATTCAAACTATTAAGCTTAATCAATTGATGATCTTGCATCGAATAAATAGCATTTTTAGAGGATAAAAAACAGGTATTACCATTAATCTTTATTCCCTGAATCTGAATAGCTCTGTTCAGAAGTGTAACTCGTTGATTCTTTATAGAAAATAATTGACCGCTATTTGTAACTCCTATTATTTTCCCGTTAAAGTAGACAAGATCTTTTGCGAGGAGGTTTTGTTGTTGAAACAAGATCCTTTTATTTTGATGAGAGGAAGTAATACAAAAGAGTCCTTTATTAGTTGCTGAATATAATTCGTTATTGATCGGGTCGTAAGCACATGACTTTGCCCGCAGTTGATAAATAGCTTTGAGTTGTAAGTCCTTGTTATAGATTAAGTCCATAATGCTTGCCTGACCAGTAAAACCGGTTGCAGAGAATCCCAGATTATGTTCATCGATTTTACAAATATCTTTGACAGAAATAGGGTTTTCATGAACCTTACCGGTCTTGTGATTCATGATATATAATCCGTTTCCTGTAAAAAAGTTCCAATCTGAATAACTATTGAAATCCATAAACAGGATATGATTATTTTCTTTCGTACCGTAATACAGAACGGGCGAAAGATCTTTTCTATGATAATAAATTTTACCACTTTTCGTTCCGGTATACACTATCCCTTCTTTTTGCGAGAGACTTGAAAATTCATCGTCTTTTAAAGTCGCTTCATAGCTATGAAGATCTTTGATGAGAAAAATCCCTTTATTAGGTGAGCCTACCCACAAGTGGTTATTTTTGTCTTTTGTAAAACTGGAGACATTTTTGTCTTTCAGAAAATGACAATTCGTACTTGGTCGAAATGTGTGATCAAAGCAATAGATACCGTTGGTTGTAAAGATCCAATGTTCGTTTTCAAGTACATATAAGTTTTGAATTGTTTCATCAAGTGTAAGTTGGTGTTTGTGTATATTTCCTTTTGCATCAATTCGTATAAGAGGCACTCTTGAATTATTCCTGTCCGCAAGAATAAATTGACCATTACCAGAGAATGTAATGAGTGAAATGTACTGAGCATCCGTTACAAGTAATAGATCCTCCTTTTTTGTTTTTAGGTTGTATTGACGAATCGTATTGTTGCCATATAAAATAGTACCATTAAGTAGATGACAATATTCGAATCCTTTTCCGGCAATTAATAGGGTTGGTTTCAACGTTTTTAAATCAATTTGCTCTATTCCTTTATCTGTTACACAAAAAAGATGAGTTTTATTAATCCCGTACGGTTTAAACCCTGAAGTTTCCAAAAAGGGAAGGGAATGTAGTTTATTATTGGAAACATAAAGAAAGTAACCATCAAAAGTTTGGTACCAAATTCGGCCAAATACATCTTCTTTGATATTAGATCCAGCAAGTGAGAGATTTTCAGGATTCTCAAAAGCGATAAACTGTTTTCCGTTGAATCGAAGTAAACCTTCATCAGTAGTACACCAAATATAACCTTTGGAATCCTTATAAATATCAAAGACATTTTCAGAAGGCAACCCGGATTTCTGATCGAATGTTTCATGAAATACACTTTGTCCCAAAGCGCTGGGTAGAGCCAGAACGAAAAGAATAATCAGTAGAATGTTTAACATTAAACGCATGGTACAAAGTTACTTTTAATAATATGCTTGGTGATATAGTTTTCACAAACTCAAAACGGGGTTTCGCCCAATTTGCCCCAACCGAAACCTTTCGGAACCATCATATTTGCCGAAAATAACCCATTAAATTATTTGATCAATGAAAATTAGTACACTAATTATTTCTTCTTTATTGTTCTTTGGAACAGTTTCATACGGACAAATAGGAGGATTAATAAAAAACAAAATCCAATCTTCAAAAGAATCTTCAGATGGTAAAGAAGGAAAGAAAACGAAAGAATCAGGTTCTAAAGATGAACCCTCACTTTCAGATGAAGAATTCTGGAAAGCACCAACAAAAAATCAGCAGGAAACATTAGCGGAATTATTAAAAAAAAGTTCCGAATTGAAAGTTTATGAATTCAAGAAAGCTACTTCCGGGAAAAATTATGGAAAAGGGTATTTTTACTATGAAGATTTGCGCGCGGTGATTGGCTGTGAACATGCAACAGAAGAAGATTATAAGAATGGAAACAAATTTGAAATTTGCTTCAACCCTTCGCTAAAGGAAACATTCAGTGCTAACCATGCCAGTTCTTCTTACTTTATGGGAACCTCATTTTTAAGTGAGAAATATGAAGATGGAACTTATCTGGCCAAATCCTATACGAGAAAATTAGTTGTTTTCGATAATTTCATTGTTGTATTCAGTTCATTCTCCAGAAATTCTACTTCGTTTACGATTGAACGCATTGAATACGTGATTGCCGATAAAAGCAATGAAAAATTTGTTGAAAATGCAATTGAATCGGAAGCATTATTGGCTAAAATAAATGGAATGATGTCGCCTTATTATGTAAACATGCGTTCTGGTGTTAAAGATGCGGCTGAAAAAGCAGCGAAAGAAAAATACGACAAATACGGTTTGAAAGGAAAAGACGTGAAGAGCATCGCTGTTGAATGGGATGCAAATAACAAATATGTGTTGAATCAGCCAGTATTTTTTACCATCAAAACTACATTGGCAAATGGAACAGTTATTTCTTCAAACGATGGTTTTTGGGAGGATTACATTATTACCGTAACTGGTGGAGAAAACAAAGGCGGGGCTGCTGTTTCTCTTTCAATCGATCAAGAAAAATTAGACCCAAGTGATAAAGTAACTGTAACTGTAAAATCAAAACACCATCCAAATGTAGCTGCTGCTAAGCTCGATCATGCTTTAAATTATGCTGAAGGATTTACTTTTTCTTTTAATGGTTACAATGGAAACTCAACTGCGAACCCCAAAAGACAAGCTGGTAATGTTCGTATTGAAGTTAAAGCTGTAAAACATGCTGTTACGGGAGATAACTTGTATGAATATCGTGTTTACAATAACAATAAACACTTTCATACTGTACGTATGACTACGAATAAAACTTGTATTGTCAATGCAAACGGATACAATGGAGCAAAGCAAGGTTTCGGGGATCAGAATGGTAGCGCAGGAGGAACAATTACAATTATCAAAGACCCTTCAGCAAAAGACGCAGTTTTCGCTACGAGTGTGAACGGGGGTACTCATTATAGTTCCGGAGGAAGAGCTGCTAACGGAACAGTTACAGAAAAAATACAGGCCGTAAACTGGTAAAAACAAAAAACATGAAAAAATTATTTATTATTCTAAGTTTAAGCAGTTTCACCGTAACTGCTCAAACCCCAACAATTTCCTTTGATTTTAATGGGAATTTGGACGCTGCAGCTGGTGCAGGTGTCAGTTTTACTCCATCAGGTATAAATCCAATATACACGTACGATCGTTTCGGAAATCCGAGTGGGGCGTGTAATTTATACAATACGACGGCAAACAATCCAATAGTAGCCAATTTCTCAAGTGTTCAGTTACCAGCTGGCGGAAATGCCAGATCGATTTCACTGTGGGTGCATTATATTGGACATAGTACAGCTGATGGTAACAATGTGAATTTATTCCAGCAAGGAACATTTACAACACCAGGCTCCGCCTTTTTTACAGTTCAAACGCAAGAGAGTGCCTATTTTATGGGAAACAATGCCGATTTGACACCTCCAAATTCGGATATTTTCAAGTTTGATTCACAGAACTGGTACCATTATGTTATTACTTTTGACGGAAGTCAGGTAGGAATTTACCGAAATGGAAACTTAGTAGGAATTGGTGCAACTACTCCTGCAATGAATCCGATTAATACGAATAGTTCATCGTTGATAATCAATCCAAACGGAAGTCTGAACACGAATGGTTACGGCTATGTGATTGATGATTTAGATATTTTCGACGTGGCGCTTACTGAAGCACAAATTCACGCAATGTATGTTCAGGATTCGCCGTTGAATCAAGTGGAATTAATTGGTTATTTCCCGTTTAACACAGGAACAAACAATTTTGATATTTCAAATAACCATCAGTTTGCTCAAGATGGAGCAACACCAGCGCCTACATCAGCTACAGGTTATGCCGGAGAAGGATTACATTACACTTCCGGGCAACTTTTTTCCAATAATACAGTGGTACCTGAATTGGATGGCTCATTTACCATTGCATATTGGCAAAAGCGAAATGCGGCTCCCGTTCAGAGCTATGAAACGAGTATGGAATTGGGCGGATCGGCATACGATCGTACTTTCTATTCATCAGGAGCTTTTCGTGATAATTTTGGAATGGCCATAGGTGCCTCACCATCCTGGGCGAATTTTTCTGTTCCGGAAGCAGGAAGTGGAATATCCTATATTGCTTATGGCGAATGGCAGCATCATGCGTTTGTTTTCGATACATTAACCAATCAGCTGTTTTACTATATTGACGGGGAATTGCGTAAATCATTAGGCGTAGTTGCGGGTGGAATTCACACATTTACCAATAAAATGACACTCGGCGGTGGAACCGATGGAAATGGTGTTTTTCAAGCGATAAAAAGTTGTACAAATTTTGATTTGGATGAATTGTTTGTATTCAATCGTGCATTGTCTCAGGCAGAAATCATGGCTTTGCGTTATCAAGAAGCAGTTCCGATTATTTGCCCTACAGGTGACGTGACACTTACAACCCAACAGGAAGTCAACGATTTATGGAGCTGTACACATATTACTGGAAATTTAACCATTGATGACGGTGTAACTTCAAGTATTACAGATCTATCGCCGTTAAATAATATAACAACCATTGATGGTAATGTGTTGTTCCAACAGTTGGATGTATACAATATTGATGCATTGAATGGTGTAACAAGTATTGGAGGAACCATTTCGTTCATCAACAATACATCCACAGGAATTTCGGGGTTTTCTTCATTGCCTCACATTCCTGGTGACCTAATTATTCAAGACAACAGCAATTTGAATTTCGTGCATGGATTTGTGAATTTAGATAAAATCGGAACAGATGAAAATTTAGGTGAATTTATAGTTACTAATAATCCTGAAATCATTTTTATGCTTGATTTTAATACATTGGATACCATTACCGCCGGTTTATCACTTGAGAATTTACCGTTGATTGATGATAACACAAGTGCGTTTCAAGAATTGGATTACACAGGTTACTTACAATTGGAATCCACCGGATTTGATCATTTAACTGCTTTTACTAATTTGTCACGAATCGGAAATGGCTTATTTGTTTTGTCAAATGCGGATTTATTCGATTTAGAAGGCTTGGACAATGTTGTTGAGTTCACGCAAGTAGGAGGAATGATTCAGATTACGGATAATCCATTGATTCATAATTTAAATGCATTGGCGACGGTTAATTTTAATCTGCCTAAATCTGTAAATGTTGAGGGAAATAATGGGTTGACAAGTATAACTGGTTTGGCTGGTGTTTCCGGAGATTTGGGTGCAAATAGTTTTGTTTATGTCGTTGATAATCCGAGTTTATTCAATCTTAACGGTTTAGATGGAATAACCGGTGCATCAGCTGTACGAATTATAAATAATTCAACGTTAACTACTTTGGCAGGATTGAATGGACTTTCACACACAACCACAAGTGGAATGATGCAGGAAATTGCTATCAAAAACAATGCATCATTGACCAGTTTGAACGGACTTTCAAATTTGGTTACACTTGCCGCGAATTGTCCGATTGTTATTTCGAATAATGTGTTGTTGTCTGATATTTCATCGCTCAATTCATTGGATGTGAATACCATTTCATCGGTTGAAATCCAGAATAATATTCAGTTGGCGACATGTAACGAGATTTGGTTGTGTAATTATTTATCAGTAAGTTCTCCTGTTACAACTATTTCAGGAAATGCTTCTGGATGTAATTCGACAACAGAAATCAGTTCTGGTTGTAGTCTGGGGATAGGAGAAAACACTGAAATACAGGTGGTAGTTTATCCGAATCCGGTAAAAAACATATTGTCAGTAGAAACCAAGCATAAACAATTATCAAATTTGAAATTAGTTGATATTGCCGGAAATACGGTGTTGGAGAGTAATCTTTCAAAGATTGACCTGACACATATATCCACAGGAGTTTATTACCTACATATTTTTGATGAATCCGGTACATTATTTACGGAAAAAGTAATCAAACAATAAACTTAGGTAATAATTGTGTATCTGTTTTTGATTTAGGGCTGCCTTTTAAGGTGGCCCTTTTTTTATTCCTTTTGTAGGATATATATAATTTGTTTACATTCAGAGACTTTATTATTGATATGAACTATAACTTGTTTAACTATAACAACGAACGAATTGTAACTGTTCCCGGAGTGGAGCCTGAACTTGTTGTAAAACAAATGGAAAAGGGGCTGAGTGCCCTCCCGATGGTTCTGGAAGATAAAATGGTGTTGGCTTACGCGAATAAAATGGTAGTACTAAAAGAGATTACTACCGATACTATTCTCTGGAGTCGCAAACTGCCGGATAGTATGGGGGATGCTCTTCTGTACAAGCAAAAAATCTTTCTTTCAAATCACTCTTCCTTATTTGTACTTGATTGTAACGACGGTTCCCTGATTGCGAAGATAGATCATTGCAGTCCGAATCTTGTCAATGCCGTTGTGTATGACAGGTACATTATATGGCCAACATTTATTGATAATGAAAATCAAATGATAACCTTTGATACGGAAGAAATGAAGGTGACAGGGAAGAAAAAATTACCCGGAATAGCGTCATTTATGTTGTTATACAAAGATGCTGTTATCCTTAATAGCTATCCCGATAAACTCTATAGTATGAGGGCAATAACCGGAGAGCTTAACTGGGAGCAGATCATAACACAGAAAAATCCTGCCGAAGAGTTTGTCAATGACTATCCGTTTATAATGAATAATACGGTCTGTCTTACTTTATTTCCTGATACAATGAAAAGTTATGATTTATTAACCGGAGAAGTAAAGTGGGAGTTCAAATCCGGAACGGGTATTAATTCTTTTGCGGCACGGTTTTCGAACGAAAATGAAATAGCTTTTTTTTCCGGTAGAACGATTTTTTATCTGGATAGCCAAAACGGAGAGTTGCTCAAAAAAATAGACCTCGATATGAATTCCGTTGTTAGTTCGGGAACCTATCAGTTGAGTTTTTCAGATAAAGAAAAAGCAGTTTTTTACTCATACACGTTGAAGAAGATTAGTGTTATTGATTTGAATACAGCTAAAGAGATAACCTTTTTTAAACTGAAAGCGGGCGTTAAATATCCTCCCTTTATTGCGAACAATAAATTATTTGTAGTAGATAAAGACGGAAACCTATACTATTAAGCAGAGGAGTTTATTCTCAGCAGAGTAAGGGTTAGCAGGAGTACTCATGAGAAATACACGAGTCTCACTGCTTAAACAAGTTTCCATTATCTTTTTTTAAAAATCAGATTTAATACAAAGAGGATTACAATAGCTCCGATTGCTCCGGTAAGTATAAACCCGACGATACCTTCTCCGAGGTTGACACCAAACTGACCCAGCAACCAGTATCCTAATGCACTTCCGATAATCCCTACAATAATATTTCCAAGAAGTCCGAGACCACTTCCTTTGTAAAGTACACTTCCTAACCACCCTGCAATTGCTCCCACTAATAATGTTGCTATAATTCCCATACGATTGAAATTTTGTGTTCCTTTAAAAGTTACGATTCTTTTTGGAGAATAAAAGGGGGAAATACGGATGAGGTGTTAAAAAAGACTAAATGCTTTTGAAAGAGAGTTTTATTTTGAATGCGATTTTTTAGTAAGTTTGGTGAACTAACTGTAAATGAGACCTGTCGAAAAGGCTCCTGAAAAGGCTTTCTGGCATGACGATTGGTACTACTTTATTACAATGAAAACAAAAATTGGTATGCACAAAAGATCCCTTTTCCCAACAGTACTTCTCCTGTTGATCATGTCAACCATCTTTTCCTGTTCGGGAGATAGCGGTTCGGGGGAAAATGATAGCGAACAAACAGGAGAGGATATACTCGTCTCCTCAACAGATACATCGAATACGCGTATTGAGTTTATGGGAGATACAATCGTTACTAAACAGGTGGATGAAGGATTGAGTAGTCTGTCTGCTCGTGACTTGGTTCCCGGTACACTTGCATTTAAAGTTCCCGAGGAAATGCGCGTAGGACAACGGTATGATGCTTTTTTCCGAATCATACAACAAGAAGGAGAAGCAGTATTGTTTGAAGATATTGATTCAGCAGGTTATACAATAAAAGTGATTAAAGTTGGTTCGCGTATGAAAGCCACATTGTATGATCCGTCAAATGGGAGAAATTTTGAAATAACTACCCGGTCAAGTGAAGAACAAAAAGTTAGTGCGGCATCGGTTACTGTATGGAGGTGGCATATACAACCTTTGCGTAAGGGAACGCATACATTAATAGCCAAGGTTTCTGTAAAAGTGTTTGATGAGGTAGGAGAAGCTTACAGGGATATTCCTGTTTATGAAGGGGAAATTACAGTGACCGGTTCTCCGGGATATACTTTTTCTACTTTCTTCTCAAAACATTGGCAATGGTTGTTCGGAACGCTTTTCATCCCCTTATTTATCTGGTTGTATAAAAAGCGAAAGAAAACGGCCTGATCTATAAAAAAAAGCCGGTAGTAAATCCACTACCGACTTCCCTGATTTGTTTTATTTGTTTTGGTCAAAACGATCCAGATTCATAACCTTATTCCAGGCAGAAATGAAATCGGTTATAAATTTCTCCTGAGCATCTGAACTGGCGTATACTTCTGCAAGGGCACGTAATTCCGAATGCGAACCAAACAGTAAGTCCACCCGGGTTCCGGTCCATCTGAGTTCCCCGGTTTTCCGATCGCGCCCCTCAAAAAGATCGTTGGTCTCTGAAACCGATTTCCAGACGGTTTGCATGTCCAACAGGTGGATGAAAAAGTCATTGGATAATGTCTCCTGATGATGGGTGAATACACCATGGTGTGAATGATCAAAATTGGTGTTGAGAACACGCATACCTCCAATAAGTACCGTCATTTCGGGTGCAGTTAAGGTCAGTAGCTGCGCTTTGTCAACGAGATAATTTTCAGCACAGGAAGCGGTTTGCTTTTTTGCGTAATTGCGGAAACCGTCTGCTACTGGTTCCAGAACTGCAAAGGATTCAATATCTGTTTGTTCTGCTGTAGCATCCATGCGTCCGGGAATAAAAGGCACTTCCTTTTCATAACCTGCCTTCTTAGCCGCTTGTTCAATGGCTGTACACCCACCGAGTACGATCAGATCCGCTAGTGAGAGTTGTTTTCCATCTGTTTGATTCTCGTTAAACTCCTGTTGGATTATTTCTAACGTATCCAACACTTTTCCTAATTGTGTTGGCTGATTTACCTGCCAGTATTTCTGAGGAGCTAACCGAATACGTGCTCCGTTTGCTCCACCACGTTTATCTGAACCTCTGAAGGTGGAAGCTGAAGCCCACGCTGTGGTTACCAGTTCAGATATAGAAAGACCGGAATCTGTAATCCGGGTTTTTAACTGCCGGATATCCGCTTCATCAATTGATGGGGAATGCGGAGCCGGAACAGGATCCTGCCAGAGTAAATCCTCCGAAGGAACTTCTGGTCCGAGATACCGGGATTTGGGGCCCATATCGCGATGTGTAAGTTTGAACCAGGCACGGGCAAAGACATCCGCAAATTCGTCCGGGTTCTCATAAAAACGCCGCGATATTTTCTCGTAAACAGGATCAAAACGAAGGGAAAGATCGGTTGTCAACATGGTTGGAAGATGCTTTCGGGTAGAATCATGAGCATCCGGAATCGTTTTTTCTGCATTCTTCGCTACCCATTGATGAGCTCCGGCAGGACTTTTGTTTAATTCCCACTCAAATTCAAATAAGTTCTTAAAAAACAAATTACTCCATTGTGTTGGTTGCTGCGTCCAGGTAACTTCGGGACCACCTGTAATCGTATGGCCTCCTTTTCCGGAACCGTAAGAACTGATCCAGCCCAGTCCCTGTTCTTCGAGACCGGCTGCCTCCGGTTCCGGTCCCACCAACTCCGGATCTCCTGCTCCGTGAGTTTTACCAAAAGTATGTCCTCCGGCAATAAGAGCAACCGTTTCTTCATCATTCATAGCCATTCGGGCAAATGTTTCCCGGATATCTTTTGCGGCCGCAATCGGATCAGGATTTCCTCCCGGTCCCTCGGGATTGACATAAATAAGTCCCATTTGCACAGCGGCTAACGGATTTTCAAGATCACGTTCTCCCGAATAGCGATTTTCGTCTCCGAGCCAGGTTTGTTCTGAACCCCAATATACATCTTCTTCCGGTTCCCACACATCTTCACGTCCACCGGCAAAACCAAATGTTTTGAAGCCCATAGACTCCAGAGCTACATTTCCAGTAAGGATGAGCAAATCTGCCCAGGATATTTTGTTTCCATATTTTTGCTTAATAGGCCAAAGTAACCTTCTTGCCTTATCCAGATTCGCATTGTCCGGCCAACTGTTCAAAGGCGCAAAGCGCTGTTGTCCGGACCCCGCACCTCCACGTCCGTCATGGATTCGATACGTTCCTGCGCTATGCCAGGCCATCCGGATAAACAAAGGACCATAATGACCAAAATCAGCCGGCCACCAGTCCTGAGAATCCGTCATCAGGGTTTCAAGATCTTTTTTTACGGCGTTCAGATCAAGACTGTTAAATGCTTCTCGATAATCAAATTCTGAATCCATAGGATCAGACAGGGAAGAATTCTGTCGCAGAATATTCAATTTTAAACGGCGGGGCCACCAATCAGTATTCTGTGTGCCATGACTTCCTGTGTTATGTTGATGAGCGGCTCCGGAAAAAGGACATTTACTATTTGCATCCATAGTTAAGAAATTTTGGTTTTGTGCTGTTTCTAAATATACAAAAAGCAAGTGAATCTTTTGTTACATTTTCTTTGATAAATCAGGGGTAAAAGGTCACAGGATAGTATTTTTACTGATTATACAGACGATTGATCATGTTTAGAAAGTTTTATAGATACGAGATTAACTTACTCTTGCTGGCAGTTTTTATAGGTTGCTTCAGTTTGTTTGCTAAGTGCACATCGGTAAGCAGCGCCACCGGCTCTTTTGGAGATGCTTTTGAAGCACTTATCCAGACAACTGTCTGTCAGCACCCTCTTTTACGTGTCGGATTGTTCTTCTTTTCGGTATTTCTTCTGTACAGGTGGTTTCGGTTACTAAAAGTAAAAAAGAATCAGGGTGCAGACAAATAGAATAAAAAAAGCCGGGAGAAATATCCCGGCGCTTATGCCTATTTTTATTGTTTGATAAAGACATTTTTTGCTTCTGTGAAAAAGCGAAGAGCTTCCCATCCTCCTTCGCGACCAACTCCGGAAGCTTTCATTCCTCCAAAAGGTGTCCGGAGATCACGAACTAGCCATGAATTAAGCCAAACGATACCACTTTGTAACTGATCGGCCATCCGGTGTGCTCTTTTGAGATTGGAAGTCCATACAGTTGCACTTAGTCCATATTCGGTAGAGTTGGCCATGGCAATAACTTCTTCTTCTGTGTCGAAAGGCATGATCGTAACTACCGGACCAAAAATTTCTTCCTGATTTACACGACAGTCGAAAGAAAGGCCTTCAATAACCGTTGGAGCAAGATAGAACCCATTCTGGTAGGGGGCAGGAAGAATAACCCGCTCACCTCCCGTAAGTACAGTACCACCTTCTTCTTTTGCTAATTCAACATAGGACAATACTTTGTTCATATGTGCTTCGGACACAACCGCTCCCAAATGAGCTTGCGGGTCTTCCGGGTAAGAAACTTTTGCATTTTTCACTTTCTCAACAAATGCGTTTCTGAACTTTTCATAAATCGGACGTTCAATGAAAATTCGGGAACCACACAGACAAATCTGTCCCTGATTCGCAAATGAAGAACGCATCGTTGTTGAAAGCATATCATCAAAATCACAATCTGCAAAAATGATATTCGGATTTTTCCCACCTAATTCAAGAGAAAGTTTCTTAAACATGGGAGCTGCGATACTAGCAATCGTTTTTCCAGTTTGTGTTCCGCCTGTAAAAGAAATGGCTTTAATGTCTTTGTGTCGAACCATGGCATCTCCGACTTCATGTCCGTATCCGTGTACAATATTCAATACACCATCCGGCATTCCGGCTTCCTTACAAACCTCTGATAAGAGATACGCTGTCATTGGGGTTATTTCTGATGGTTTGGCAATGACACAGTTTCCGGCTGCCAATGCCGGCGCAATTTTCCAGGTAAACAAATAGAGGGGAAGATTCCACGGAGAAATACATCCCACAATTCCGATAGGCTTGCGGAGTGTATAATTAACCCCGACACCTTCCATATAGTGAGACTCCGATGAAAAGTGAAGAATTCCTGTTGCAAAAAACTCAAAATTGGAAACAGCTCTGGGAATATCTACATGAGCAGCAAGTTTTAGCGGTTTTCCATTGTCTCTGGATTCTGCATGAACAAATTCCTCCATTCGGTTTTCTATGCCCCGGGCAACCTTCATCATGATGGATGAACGATCTTCTTTCGGCATATTGGACCAAATTGTGTACGCTTCTTTTGCCGCAATTACTGCCTTTTCAACGTCAGCTGAACCGGATTGAGGAATTTTGGCGTAAACCTGACCGGTTGCCGGTTCTACATTGTCAATAAAACCACCATTCTCAGCATCAATAAAAGTTCCGTTTATATAGTTCTTAATAATTTTCATACATCGGATTATTTGTTCAAAAATAGTCATTAATCTATAAATCAAAGGAAGGGTTGTAGGTATGGTTTATACTTTTCAAAAACAAGGGGGAAGTATAGACTCGAATAATATCAAAGGATTTAAGCGCAGAACCCTTTCTTAGAACCTCTTTTATTTCCTATTTTTGCAGTAAAAAGCGAAAGAATGTCCAGGTTATTGATCAAGAATATAAAAGGTTTGGTACAGGCGGGGGAAAATTTACCCCGGACAGTGAAAGGAGAGGAGATGAAAAAACTACCCGTAATCGAAAATGCCTTTTTGGCAGTAGAAAACGGGAAAATACTTTCGTACGGACCTATGGAGGATATGCTTGGGATTGATGACTGGCGTAACCTGGAGATAATTGATGCCAGCGGTAAATATATTCTACCTGCGTTTTGTGATAGTCATACACATGTTGTGTTTGCAAAAAGCAGAGAAGAAGAGTTTGTGGATAAAATCAATGGGTTGAGTTACGAAGAAATTGCTGCCAAAGGAGGAGGAATACTCAATTCTGCACGTGTATTGGGAGAAACAGATGAAGAAGAACTGTACAGATCAGCATGGAATCGGTTGGATCAGGTAATGTACTCAGGAACGGGAGCAATCGAAATTAAATCAGGATATGGATTAACTCCTGAAGCTGAATTGAAAATGTTGCGTGTTATTAAACGGTTACGTGAAAATCACCCGTTGACGATTAAATCAACATTTTTGGGAGCACATGCTTATCCGAAAGAATTAAAAGAAAATCATCCGGAGTATCTGCGACAAATCAAAGAGGAAATGTTACCCGTGATCCACGAAGAAGGATTGGCAGATTATATCGACGCTTTTTGCGAAAGAGGCTATTTTTCGGTAGAAGAGTTGGTAGAAGTGATGAATGCAGGGAAAGCATACGGATTAATTCCTAAAATTCACGTCAATCAATTTTCTATTTTAGGAGGAGTAAAGGCGGCTGTAGAGCACGGTGCTTTATCTGTGGATCACCTGGAAGAAATCAGTGAAGAAGATATTGCAGTACTGAAAGGAAGTACTTGTATGCCGACCGTATTGCCCAGTTGTTCTTTCTTCTTGAACATTCCTTTTGGAAAGGCGAGAATGATGTTGGATAACGGTTTGCCATTGGCGTTGGCTACAGACTTTAATCCGGGAACTACACCGAGCGGAAATATGTTGTTTTTATGGTCGTTGGCTTGTATAAAGTTGCGTCTTACTCCGGAAGAAGCGTTGAACGCAATGACAATTAATACGGCATACGCCATGGGATTATCAGAAACACACGGAACAATTTCAGAAGGTAAAGTTGCGAATCTGATCATGACAAAAGAGATTCCTTCGCTGGCATATATTCCATATTCTTTTGGAGAGAATACAATTGATACCGTACTGATAAATGGTAAAATAATGTAATCCTCTTCACGTTATTTTACAGTAACCCTGATAAATTGACTAATTTTGAACAAAATTTTCGGATATGAGTGATACATATACATTAGCAAAGGCACTACAGGCGGTTGAAACATTCCACGACGCATTTGGCATTGCAAATAATTACGAACCAACGACAGGTCTGAATCCGGAAGAGGTAGAACTGCGTTATAACCTGATGCGGGAAGAAAATGAAGAGTATCTGGAAGCAGCAAAAGCAGGAGATCTTGTTGAGATAGCGGACGCGCTTGGAGATCAGTTATATATTTTGTGTGGAACGATACTTAAGCATGGATTACAACATAAAATCGTTGAAGTGTTTGAAGAAATTCAGCGTTCGAATATGAGTAAGCTGGGAGCTGACGGAAAACCGATATACAGAGAAGACGGAAAGGTGCTGAAAGGAGAAAACTATTTCCGACCGGATATCCAGCGTATTTTAAACCCCTAATACCAGACGTTTATGCATTTGCGAATTACGATACTAACCCTGATGACCTTATTGTTTGCACATCAGGCATTATCTGCATTGGTCGTTACATGTCCGACAGATAAAAATGAAAATTTTGAACCCGGTTGTGGTTTTGCTATCGGCGATTACACAGGAGAAGTTGTGATCCTGGAAAGTGATGGAATGACATTTATTAATCAGGTACAGGTTCCCGGAACGGTTATTAATCAAACGACAACAATCCAGATTATTGTTACTGATGAAGGAGGAAATGTAGAATCCTGTTACTTTGACATTATTCTGCCTCCGCTTCCCGAGGTAACACTTTCCAGTACCGAGCCTTTTTGTTACGGAGATGCGGGAGGAAGCGTAACAGCTAATGTTACCGGTGGACAAGCTCCTTACACATACCTTTGGACGACAGGTGAGACAGGAGCTTCTATATCCGGTCTTACGGCTGGCTCATACGGTGTTATTGTAACAGATGCAAATGACTGTCCGGTTTCAAGAGAGACAACCGTAACTGAGCCCCCGAGAGTTGTTTTGGATCTTAATGTTCTTGTTTTATCCGGAGGACATAATGTGTCTTCAAAGGATGCCGAAGATGGAGAAGCATCAGTGACAGCAACAGGAGGAACACCTCCTTATGTATGGCTTTGGTCTACCGGAGAAACAACATCTTCTGTTTCAGGATTAGGAGTTGGTGAGTATTGGGTAATGGTAACTGATTTTAACGGTTGCGTGGATACCGCCTCTTTTCAGTTAGTGGCTCCGTTTATTATTAATGTACCGGTAGCTATCTCTCCGAATGGAGATGGATTGAATGATACGTTTGTAATTGCAGGAATTGAAGACCATCCGGAAAACAGTCTGCTTATTTTTAACCGAAGAGGGGATATTGTTTACCAGGCGGAGAATTATGCCAATGATTGGGACGGAACTGCTAATGCAGATATGCAAATCGGGAGTTCTGAGCTTCCGGACGGAAGTTATTTTTACCATTTACAAATTAAAGACCATCCCGAAGTTATTCGAGGGAGTGTACTAATAAAGAGAAAGTGATGAAGAGAGGTCTACTATACCTGATGATATGTTTGGGAGGGAGTGCGGTAGCACAGACCGGTATGCATTTTTCCCAGTATATTTTTAATTCACAAACCATTAACCCGGCTTACTTTAATCACCGTTCTCCGATTTCAGCACAGGTAACTTCCCGTGTTCAGTGGATGAATTACAAAGGTGTTCCGAATACCCATGCAGCTATGGGACAATACAATATCGGAGATCACCACACGGTAGGATTGGTGGCTGTTAATGACAATATTGCCAATAACAATACTTTCCAGATCAGTGGATCCTACGGATATAGACTGAATTTAGGAAAGAGAGCACAATTAGCGTTCGGAGCCAGAGTAGGTTACGGAAATCAGACAATGAATGTCAAAGGATATCTGAACGATACCTATGATCCGGTTTTATACTCACGCAGATCGGTACATCACTTCTCAATCGGAGCGGGGATATACGCTGCCGGAGACCGTTTTTTTGTCGGAGTTTCTGCTCCCAATCTTTTTAATAACGGATTGGCAGAGAAAGGAATTGTTACTGACCTTGACAGAGGAACTTATCACCTGATTGGTGGAGTTAAAGTAGCGCAAACCAAAAAGTTTATGTTCTATCCGACGATGGCTTTCAGTCTCACACCAAATACACCGTTGTATGCCTCTATGGATTTGAATTTCATGGTTAATAACGGGCTGTGGTTGACAACCGGTGTTAATTCTAATATCGGAGTAATGGCAGGAATTGGTTATCTGTTTGACAATGGGCTACGCTTTTTATACAACTATGGATTTTCTTTCGGTGCCTATAACAAATTTGGTGGGGGAACGCATGAAATTACAATCGGGTACTCCAAAGACTTATTTAGACCTGAATTTTCCAAGCGTCGGTATACCAACGGAAAAGGGGAACTTAAGTCCTACCGAAAACAAAAACGACGCTATAAATAATAGCAGGAATGAAGAAGTTCAACGTTCGGGTTTACGGAATTGTGTTTAACGACAAAAAAGAATTGCTTGTTGCTCATGAAACCCGGGGGGACATGAATATGACAAAATTACCCGGCGGAGGACTGGAATGGGGTGAAGGTCTGAAAGAAGGACTCGAAAGGGAGTTTGTTGAAGAACTGAACTGGGTTGTTGAAGTAAACGAACTGTTTTACCTGACCGATTATTTTCAGGTTTCTTCTCTTAATTCGGACGATCAGGTACTGTCTGTTTATTACTACGTAAAGAAAGTAGCGGAAAGATCGGAACCTCATGTCGCGAATGAGGGAGAGATAATTGATTTTGAATGGGTTTCCGGAGATCGTTTGGGAGGTATGGAATTTACCTTCCCGATTGATAGGCTTGTGATCCGCAGATTGATTGATAAACACTACTACTGATAATGAAAAATTGGATTATCGTACTGTTTTTACTGATTACTACTTCATTCCCGTTATCTGCACAGTACAAGAAAATAGGAGGCGTTAATTTGGCCTCGGCTGAGTTCGGACCACAACCGGAAAGCGGTATTCCTGCTTTGAAACGAATTCAAGCAAATTGGATCGCTTTGACTCCTTTTGCTTATATGGATAGTAAGACCGATCCGGTTATTCATTATCGTACCGAGCGTAATTGGTGGGCAGATATTCCTGAAAATATGGTATCCGTTGTTCAGGATGCAAGAAAATATGGTTTTAAACTGATGCTGAAACCACACTTTTGGGTTGAAGGCTCTGGTTGGGCAGGGACACTTACTTTTGAAGAAGAAGGCTGGAGAACATGGGAGAAGAACTACGAACAGTTTATCATGGAACAAGCACAGTTTGCAGAAGATCATAAAATTGAGATGTTTTGCTTTGCTACCGAACTGAAATCAGCAGTTAAGAATCGTCCGGAGTTTTTTACCCGCATCATTCGAAAAATTCGTTCGGTGTATTCAGGAAAGTTGCTGTATGCAGCTAATTGGGATGATTACATGCGTATTCCATTTTGGGATCAGTTGGATTACATTGGGGTCGATGCTTATTTTCCTGTGACAGAGACAGTCACACCATCTGTTGACGAAGTAAAAACAATCTGGATCGATTTTGCAAATCAACTCAGGGACTTTAGCTACCGGAAGCGAAAGCAAATTATTTTCACTGAATACGGATACCGGAGTATTGATAAACCGGTTTGGAAACAATGGGAGATTGAGTGGGTGTCGGATTCCTTAAATGTTAATTTACAGGCTCAGGTAAATGGATATGAAGGTTTGTTTCAGGCAGTTTGGGATGAATTATGGTTTGCCGGTGGTTTTTTATGGAAATGGTATCCGGAGAAAGTACATTACACCGGGTTAAAAGCGAATTCAGACTATACCCCACAGGATAAACCTGCTGAAAAGACGATCGCAAAATGGTACGGAAAAATTTATAATCAGACTTCTACGGGTTCGAACAAACAGTCCGGAAAATAAATTACGATTACTTCTGATGCTTATAGAAAAATAACTGATCCTGATTGATCATTTGTGAAGTGTCAGGAGCCTTTTTTATGATAGGAGCTATCGTTCCTTTTCCAAATCTGACGGGACCGATAAACTGATAGGCTTCATCCCACAGTCCGGAATCGATAAAAGATTGCAAAGTATAGGCTCCCCCTTCAATATAAACAGATAGCTGACCGAGTTGATATAACGCTTCACAAACGGATGTAGGCGATAAAGAATCTACTTTATAGTAGTGGATCGCTCCTGCTTTTTCTTCTTTGACTTCATTTAGAATAACTCCGGGCTTTCCATCGGTATAGATTAGAGAATCCGGAGCTGCTTTCAAATGTGGATCAATAATGATCCGTAACGGATCTTTACCAGAAATTTCACGCACAGTAAGCGAAGGGTTGTCGTTCTGAATCGTTTTCCAGCCTACCAGTATAGAAGCTTCTTCTGATCGTTGTTGGTGAACAAGAACTTTCGATTCAGGTCCGGTTATCCAACTGACGGTTCTTGAAGGATCAGCATTGTCCATAAAACCATCTTGTGACTCAGCCCATTTCAGAACGATATACGGGCGTTTTTTCTGATGAAAAGTAAAAAAGCGCCGATTTTGTAACCGGGCTTCTTCTTCCAGTATTCCTGTTTCTACTTCAATGCCTGCATTTTTCAATCTTGAAATACCTGCTCCGTTCACTTGCGCAAAAGGATCAACAGTAGCAATAACAACTCGTTTGAAGTTATGATGAACCAATAAGTCCGCACAGGGAGGTGTTTTTCCATAGTGGGAACAGGGTTCCAGTGTTACATAAATGGTACTTTCGGCAAGTAACGATTTGTCCTGTACTGAGTTTACGGCATTTACTTCAGCGTGGGCTTCTCCACACACTTGATGATATCCCTCACCTATAATAGTATCATTATGAACGATTACAGCACCGACAAGTGGATTAGGGTAGGTGTAAGCACCTCCGAGTTTAGCCAATCCCAAGGCACGTTGCATGTATTTTTGATCTGTTGACATACCGTACAAATGTACAAAGTTGCAGTAAAAAATAAAGGAAAGGGCTTGTTTATCATTCATAGCTGTGAGGAACGGGTAGGTTTATATATCTTTACGAGGTAAATCAAACGGATAAAATAACTATGCAAAAGAAAGTGAGTATTGTTGGTTTTGGGAATGTAGGGAGGGCTTTAGCGGCTTACTTTCACAACTCCGGAATCGCGGTACAGCATATTTTTTTACGGGATGGAGCAGAAGTGCCAAAAGGGTTTGATTTTTCTTTTCGTTATCTTTCTGAAGTTAAAGATAACTCGGATGTTGATCTCATCATAGTTTGTGTGGGAGATCGACAAATCAATGAGGTGATAGAGCAATTACCTTCTGAAATCACTGTCGCATACACTTCGGGCAGTATAGGGTTGAAGGATCTTCAGCGAAAAGAAAATATAGGCGTTTTTTATCCACTACAGACTTTCTCAGGCAATCCGGTTCAGGATATGCGCACAGTCCCGATTTTGCTGGAAAGTAATTCGGATGAGGTGCTTTCATGTTTGAGAGCGTTTGGAGAAAAATTGTTTGATCGAGTTGAAACAGCTGACTCGGATACCAGGGGGGAATTGCACATTGCCGCTGTTTTTGTGAATAATTTCACGAATCATCTGTACTATCTGGCGGAAGAATACACACGCAAAGAGGGAATAGATTTTCAATTGTTACTACCTCTCATAAAAGAAACAGCAGCCAAATTGAACCATACATCTCCGTATGATGCACAAACCGGTCCTGCAAGGAGGGGAGATGATATTGTACTTTCAAAACATATATCCCGCTTGGAGGGAATACAAAAGGAGTTGTACGAATTATTCAGTACTTCGATAAAAAAGACGTATGAAAAAAAGTTATAAACAGTTATTGCATAAGATTACCACGTTTATGTTTGATGTAGACGGGGTGTTTACTAATGGAGACGTAATCCTAATGGAGCATGATATTGTTCGTGTTTTAAACTCCCGCGATGGGTATGCGGTACAGTATGCTGCCAAAATGGGGTATCGGATTTTAATTGTCACCGGAGGAAGCTCTGTACAGGTTGAAAAACGCCTGATGAATTTGGGAGCAACGGAAGTACGTTTAAGTTCCTCGGATAAACTGAAAGTGTATCATGACTTACAGGAAAAGTATGGTTTTCAGGACGATGAGGTATTGTACATGGGAGATGATATTCCGGATTACCGGGTAATGGAAAGAGCTGGAGTTGCAGCCTGTCCGCAGGATGCAGCCGTAGAAATTAAAGCAATATCGGATTATCAATCTCCTTATAATGGAGGTAGGTATTGCGTCAGAGATGTAATCGAGCAAACTTTGCGGGTACAGGGTAAATGGTTCAATGAAGAAGCGCATCACTGGTAAATGAAAAAAGTGGGGGCATCAAATAGTGTAATTCAGATGTTGCTATTCGTAGCAGCTTGGATTACTTTGTATTTTGCCTTGTATACAACCGGAATACTTACAGAAGCTCCCGGGAGTCTCAACCTGATTCAATGGGATGCCTCCTGGTATCAGTCAATTGTGGATGGAGGGTATGCATATCGGGAAACAGAACAGAGTAATGCAGGTTTTTTTCCCGGATTTCCAACACTCTGGAGAATGTCCGGTTTGGGAGCTTCGGGGATTTCTGTGATCAATGCTCTTCTATTCTTCTCTGGAGTATTTATTCTGATCAAACAGGTACGGGCATCTGCTTTTGAACTTTTATATCTGGTAACATTACCTTCTGTATTTTTCTTCTTCGCACCTTATTCAGAAGCATTGTTCTACATTTTTGGAGTAGGAATTATCTATGCCTGGAATACTAAAAAAATGGTATGGCTTCTGGTGTTTGGAATAGGAGCCTCATTTGTACGCCCCATGTTCTTCTTTCTGATTCCGGCAATCGTGCTGGCTTTTTTGCTAAAAGAAGGATGGAAAGAGAAAACCAGATGGCACTACATTAGTTTATTGGCATGTGTTATTGTTGGGGCCGGTATCGGATTTGGGGTGATTGGTATGCAGACGGGAGATTTTTTTGCCTATAGTAAGTCACAGGTAGAACATTGGAATCATGGATTCGGAATTCCCTCGTTGCCTTTTACAACCTGGCGGGGTGCCAGAATCCTTTGGTTAGATACTTTTGCTTTATTCTTTACTTTGCTTTCTGGTGTCCTTCTTTTGAAAGAGATCCTATCTGTTGTTGTTAAAAAGAAAAAGACGGAGTTAGATGCTATTGAATTGATCAGCCTTGGATATATTTCTATGATACTGGTGTATGTTCTGTTTTTTCACCCGGAAGAGGAAGGGAGAACCTCGTTACTCAGTATGAACCGCTACGTATTTTGTAGTCCTTTTCTTCATTATCTTCTAGTGAAGCGAATAAGGAAAAGTGTACCTTCTTTCAAAAATATTTCCCTATTCCTTTTACTCATAGTTGTAACATTACTGGTTGTTGGATTCCCTTTTTCGAATGTTGTCGAATGGGATCACGCACCGGTTTTCTATTATTCGTTCATTGCCTTGTTTTTAGTTGTCCAGTCCCTTGTTTTTTTTCGTTTTAAGTTTAGTATCTGGTTACAGATTACAGTCTTACTAATGAATGTGCTACTACAAATGTATTTATTCAATAGTTTTCTGAAAGGCAATTGGGTGGGATAGATATGAGATTGAACTGTAACTTCCTGAAGGTTTTATTTGTAGTAACAATACTGACTTTAGTTAGTTGTTCTGATAATTACAAACAGAGACGTATATATACTGAGAATCTGGAGTTGATCCTTCAATATCCCGAATCTTTTAGGGAGATGGACGCTCATCAGTGGAATGAACTTTTAATCAATTTAGAGGCTCAAAATACCGGTAGGAATGTGGATTTGAGTTCGTTTTACAGAGCCACCACGCAATTGGTTATTCAACATTCCGAGCTTGATTATTTTTTTATCACTACTCAGAGTCGAAAACAATTTTCAAAGCTGGAAAAAACGTTTAAGGAGGCTAACAGGCTCATTAATGAAGAAAACTATACAATGGTCAACTTTATTTTTCCGGATGTCGTTTTTGATTCAATTTCTGCTACCATCAATGTAAATGGTTATGATTTTTTTAGTTACAGGGTAAAAGCGAGTTGGTATGGTTTCATCCAGTATGCAGAAATTTTACGAGCAGAAGTAGATAAGAGTGTACTTACAACGGGCATTTTTTATCAGGATACTCTCTTTGGGAACCAAATGAGAGAGGCTTTTGTTTCTTCAAAGATCAGATCGAGGTGAGGAAGGGATGTGTATAGTAATTTTGACCGGCTGTATTCTGAAAAGAACAGACTGAAACACAGGTTAACTATTCATTAAAAAGCTTAACTTATTCGTATTTAGCGGAATAAATTTATAGATTTGAGCTATAAACTTGTCGTTATGAAAACAGTAAACTTATACGTGTCATTATTTGTGTTTGCTATTGGCGGGCTATACACGCAGCCAGTAAATGCACAAATCTCTATTAAAAAACCGAAAGTTAATATCTCTAAAAAGGATTCAAATGAGGGGAAAAGTGAAAATTCGGGTAATCTAAAAGATAAATTAGATGGAAAGCCGGAATACAATCCTGACGATCCCGTATATAGAGCGTATTCAAGAACACGTGATAATTTAAAATCTGCTCAGGGGATTCTCGATGGTTCGACATGGGATTTAAATAGAGAAACGGAAAACGAGCAGGTTATCAAGGATTTAAAGAAGGTAGAAGAGGGGCTGAGTGAGTTAAAATCATTAGGAGAGGATAAAAAGAGTTATTACAAAGAGTTTGAAGAGAATTATACGAATCTGGAGCAGAAGCGTACCGCTGAAATGAAAGAATACGAAGTTGTTGCCGGTTATGATAAAAAATTGGAAAGTTACTATCGCTGGGTTGTCATGGGGCATGAAATGAATGATAAGACATTAGAACCATCTTATTCAGGATACTATTCTTTCAAAGAAGATTTTCAAACAAAACAACCGGAAAAGTATAAAGGGGATTATGTGCAGAAGAGAATCACTGCGGTAGATAATTTCTTTGAAGTTGAAGTATATCAACAGCTTGATGATTTGGAGAAAGATGTAGATAGAGTAATTAAAAATGCTCACAAACCTAACTCTCGTGGAGAGGAAGACTACTTGTTAAATGCAAAGTCGCATTTCAAAAAAATGGAAGAGTTATCTAAAACGATTCAATTCAAAAAAGAATATCTGCTAAAAGATAAATCTAAAATAAATGAAATCGAAGCTAAGTTGAATAAGGAAAAAAGTACGTTAGGGGAGTATATAGATAGTGGAAAGTGTGATGCATATCGTGCGAAATACGAAAAAGAGCTGGTTGATGCTGTACGATTGGGTGGAAAAGCAATGAGTAATACAAAATATGAAGCAATGGCTTCAAAAGGAGTGGAAAGTGGAACTCCTGTAAGAACGGTTATTACTTCAGCTGTCTGGCAGGTAAAAAAGAATGATTTCGGCTATCCCCAATACAAATATCTGGATGTAGATATCGCAGTTAAAAAAGAGGGGAAATGTTACTTGTCGTATGGACAAATAAGAAGAAACTATGAAGGAGGAGGAAGTTATGGAGGTGAATACTTCAATTATTGGGGAATTCAGTCCGAAATGAATTGTGATAATGTTAATAAATAACTAGGAGAGAAAGTATATTCTTTTCCGGGTAAGAGTGGTTTAACGTTGGTTTGAACCACTCTTTTTTATTGATTGAAAGCAGGATGGTTGAATCTTATTATCTTTAGTTGAATGAAGGGGAAGAGTAGCCGGAAAAGGTTGATGGGAATATTGGCAGTGGGAATCCTTTTTTCACTTGGAGTTTGGAAATTAGTACAGACAGTAAACCTGAATCCCTTTCATACGGTTGGGGAAGAAATAGACAGTCTGGATGGGGTTACTGTCTATTTTAATGGGGGAGTTAATAATGTGGAAGAACGGAATGTGGCAGGTACGTATAATTTAGGATTAAAGTACCAGTGTGTTGAGTTTGTAAAACGATACTATTATCAACACTATGGCCATAAAATGCCGGATGCTTACGGGCATGCCAAATCCTTTTTTGATCCAGCGATTGCAGACGGGAAGTATAATGCGCAGAGAGATTTGTTTCAGTATGTTAATCCATCTGCTAAACGACCGGAAAAGGGAGACCTACTTGTGTTTGGAGCCAGTTGGTTCAATCCTTACGGACATGTGGCTATAATCAGTGAGGTGCAAGAAAATAGCATAGAAATAATTCAACAGAATGCGGGACCCTTTTCCTCATCCCGTGAGAACTTTGAATTGATCTTGGATAAAGAGGAGAAATGGGAAATCCTTGAAAGGCGTGTGTTGGGATGGCTTAGAAAAGAAGAACGTTAGCCATAGAAAGTATTAGAGGAAACAATTCCGAAGAAGGAATCCCCCAACCAATATATACTCCAGCTTTATCTGAATAAGTTCAAGGCGGAAATGTTTGACAGAATACTTATTCTTTCACAATCCGCACACCAACAAATTTGTCTTCTTGAATAATCCGTAGAAAGTACATTCCACTTTCCAGATCAGAGACATCTAATGAGGAAGAGATAGTACCTGATTTGACAGATCTTCCGGAGGGATCAATCAATTGATAGTTTGCCGATTCCCAATTTTCAGGTACCTGAATCTGAAGGACAGAACGTACCGGATTAGGGAAAACCGTTATAGTTGCCGAATTTTCGTTTTCGGATAGATAAACGAGTGTTTGATCACTTGTAATCCCGGAGGGAATTTCTTCATTGGGACCTACTTTGATTAGTGTAACTGCTGAACCACCATTGGTCCAGGATGGATCCATTCCGAATCCGACTAAAACTGCTCCACCGTCTTTTGAAATAATCATTTGATGGCATTCATCCGGGTTTTCTCCTGAAAAAAATGCAGAAGTACCGTTCCAATACATATCAGTATGGTACTTTGCAAATAAAAGATCCGGTCCGTTCGGATAAATATCCTCTTCAATCCAGGCAGTAATAAACATACTGTTCATATCACGCACAGCAACATTGCTCAGGAAGTCATCTTCCGGACGGCTGTCAATATTTTCGTACAAGATATCGCCGTTACTGTCCAGTTTAGTCATCCAGTGATCCCTTTGGTTTTCTGTATCTAATGTCATTTCACCTACACCGTATACGTCCGAATTGAATTCGTACAGACTTCTGAAAGCTGCTGTTCCATCGGTTCCATGAAATTTTTCCCAGAGAATTTCTCCCGAATTGATATGTATAAGTGCCAGATACCCGGTTTTTGTATCTGCGATAGAGGAAGAAATTCCACCAATAAGAACGGTTGTGTCTGAAAAATTGATTGCAGAGTAACCAATGTCTCTTCCCGCTGTGCGAATATACTTGGTCCAAAGCGTGTCTCCGTTAGCTTGCGTACGAACCATATACAAATCCTCTTCCTGACTCATAAGTCCGTCGGTTTCCCCGACCATAAATAGACCTTCATCCTGTAGAAGAACGGCATCCCATAGTCGTTCCCAATCATCTGATCCATAGGTGCGTTCCCATTCAGGTTCTCCGGATTCATCAGTTTTTATCAGGTAAAAATCGAAATCAGAATAATTGCTAAAACTATTGGAATATCCGGCGATCCAGAAGCCTATATTCTCTTTATGAAATACCCGGCGTCCCCAGTCCGATTTGTCTCCTCCGTAAGAACGGGACCAGAGATAGGTTCCCATACTGTCAACTTTGAGAAGAAAAGCTCTGGAAGGTGCGTCCTGAAAACTACTGGAAGCCCCGGTTATCACATAGCTGGAATCATCCAACTGCACAAGTCCCTGACCGTAATCAAAACCATTCTCTCCATACGTTTTAAAAAAGGAAATCTGTCCGAAGCTAAATCCGGAAAAGAATAATGTGATAATAAGTATTAATCTATTTTCCATGTGATGCGTCCTGTTAATGATTGTCCTAATCCGTTTTTAGAGACAGCTCCGTAAACGTCTTGTGTTCCTAGACCAAGATAAAATTGTCCCAGTTTCAGGTCTAAATAAAAACCACCCCGCAATTCACCGAAACCTCCGTAGGAAGCCTGCGCCCCGATTGCAATGACCGGATGGGGTTGGTAGTGAATTCCGGCAAATACCTGTGGAAGATAAATAGCATTTGTATATACATTGATCCCGAAGAAAGGTTGAAGTTTGGCCGGGTTGGTTCGGTCAACAATTTTTGCTAACTGAATATAACCGGGTAACCAAACAGCTTTTCCACCTTCTGAAGGTCGGATATTTAAAGAATCAGCTAGACTGAACTCTTCGTTTCCGTTCCCGAAAGAACTCGTTAATTCACTGATCTCAAAACCGGAATAGCGATACATGGTATCCAGCGAATAGTTTTTTGTTTGATTGTTAAAGAAAGCTACACCAATATTCTCTGCTTTTAAACGGATATAAGCCGTTTTTGCTTTTCCCCAGGGGATTTCGATTCGGAAATCAGCATCCAGAGCAAACCCCAGTCCATTTGACATTCCTCCGGATGCGGAAGAATAATCTCCTTTCAAAAGAAGACTGACGGAATCTGTTTGAGGAGATTGTCTGTATTCCCCGTTCACAAAATGCATCTTTGTAAAACTCTGTGCATTGACCAGGTTGAGGGAAATAGCACTTTTTGATCGTTTATCAACGACTCCGAATCCGATTTTTTGATAAGTTATCTGATCGAAACGCAAATCCGTCAGGTCAGCCATATTATCCGTTACGTGAGCGTTGCCTTTGAATAGAAGAGAAAAAGCATCGCGGGTAAATTGAGCTCCGGCATAAATTTCATATCCGGCTTTTACTAAAAAGCCCCAATCTTCTTTACCGAATAAGTTCACAGTGTAATTTCGGTATTCCAGTCCGGATGAAAATGTTCCGCCGAATCGGTTACGGGGACGTCCTGCAGCATTTTTCAGAGATGCATCTTTCATCTCGTCCGTGATGTAGCCACCCCAGAGTAATGTATTGGCAAATTCAGTGCGAATTGTATTACTGTGATAGAAAGCATCTCCGTGAAGAATAAACTCACCTTTAAAGTACGAAGTGTCGTGTTGAAGAGGGAGAATCTCCTGAGCGGTTGTGAAGTTAATTCCCAGAAGAAAAGTAATGCATCCTGAAATAAATCTGTTGTTCATGTGTTCCTTAGAATTTTACCGTCAGTTTAAGGTTGGTAAATAACTTGAAAGCAATAAATTGTCCGTTATAGAATGTGCTGATACTTCCGGATTGAGGAGTGTCAAATACAGCTTTTACGACGAGGTTTTCGAGATCTTTCAGTTTACTGGTTTCTTCCTCTGATAATGTAATTTGAATTTTCGATTTTTCAACATCCGGAGCACTGTTGGCAAGGGACGTTGATCCTTTGATTTTCTGATCGCCTGATTTCTGGAAAAGTACGGTGTTAGTAGCATCCAGAAATTCAAGATGAAGATCCGCATCAAACGAGTATGAATTGCTGGCTTCAATTTCAATAGTACCGCTTTTCACACTGATTGTTCCCTGTGAATTGTCGTAATTCAAAGCGAAAGTATCGGCATACGTCAGATTATTCATTCCGATTGCAAGGGGCATATTGGCTGTTAGAAAAGCACGTACAGTACTGTGGCTGAAAAATTCATCATAACCACCACTGGTATTTCCCCAGGGATTCAGTTCAAAAGCATAACCTACCCGCATGAATTTAGGAATGTTCTCAAGAAAAGCTTCAATGGTAGAATTACTTTGATCAAACTGAATGTTGTGAACGGATGGAACAAGTGAATTCCAGTCACCTGTCGCCTGATTTAACCAAATCCATGGACCTAGTTCGGGGTGAGAAAGTCCTACACTTGAACCGGATACTCCGTCGTTTTGAACTTGTGTGAATTTAGCACGGGCACTCGTTTTTAGACCATTTTCAACACGGATATTCAGCGAAATGTTATCCAGATCAATAGCTCCGGCAACAATCGAGTTCATGAGGTCAAAATCAAAGGTTGTTGTATCACTGAAGGACTGATTACCAAAATAACCGCGTGCATACGATGGTGTTAGCTTCTTGAATTCGACATTAAACCGAACAGTATCCTGGCTGGTTACGGTCACCGGATCTCCGTTTGGATCAGAACTAACCGATACCTGAGACTGGATAATATTGAAAGAACTTCCGTCTTGTCCGGTGAGATCAATCTCATATCCACTTAGGTCAAGAACTTCGCGTGTTGTACTTGGAGAAGAAAGGCTCCCCGGAGGAGCATTAATCGTTTTGGAGTAGACAATACCATCTTTTTTAACAGAAGGCAGAGTCAGTGTAAGTATAGTCGGAGCGTTAATCGGAGAGGAGATTTCAATGTCTGCCATTCCACTTGCAAGTACTACCTTTTTGAGTATGAGATCCGCCACTTCGAAAGTATGATCTTCTGTTTCATTCAGAAAGCTGAACCCGGGAGGAACATTTACTTCTGATACTGCTATGGCCACATTTTGCCGAATAACCGTGTCCGGAAGCTGAAGCAATGAATCAATATTGAGATTTAGTAAATCACGATTGATAACCAGCTGGTAACTTCCATCCGCATTAATGTCCAGTATAGAATCTGTTACAAGTTTACTCAGGGTTAGTGAGTCATGTATAAGGGGGACCCGCCAGTCGCTGTCCCAGGAAGCTTTTTCCTTTCGGCAGGAAGCAAAAAGTGCGACAATTAGTATAAGCGTAGCAATATTTCTCATCAATACAAAGAAAAACATATTTTGTGAAAGGACGTAGTATAAATGAATGAGGTTGGTATAAATTATCTCAATTTGAGATCGTTTTCATGGCGGAACAATGCGAATTCTTATATATTCGCACTGTGATTAAGGAAAAGTTAAATATTGATATTAATAATCCGGATGCATTGTCTTTGATGCAGCGTTTGTTCCGTTTTGTTTTCGGAAAAGATCGACCTGATTTGTTGACGCGTTCTTATTTCTTTACTCACCTGGTGGCTGCCAGCTTATTTTTCTTTTGGTATATTTCTGCTTATCTATCGATTCACTTTTTAGAAAATATCCGGGGGGCTTTGCGTCTCAAAAAGATGATTACAAGAAGGGGAGTAGAATTAGGAGTGGATAATTTCAGAGAGGCGTACGAAACGCTGGCTTTTATAATGATCATTGTTTGGATTATCTATCTGGCTGGTTTAATCCTACTGTGGCGAAAGAATAAAATATACAGGTATTTTATGTTCCCGGTGTTAATCGCATATCCTTTATTGATTGTTTTCTTTTTAAACATCACCTATATTTTGGAAGATGTATCGTTGTTTGATTATGTGCTTTACCTGATAATGTTGGTTTCTCTTTTAGTTTACTACTGGATAGACAAAAGAAGACGAAGCAGAGAAGAGGAGGATGCTGAAATTTCAGTTGATTCTGAATCAGGAGAAGCAGCTGCTGCATTACCGGAAGGAAACTAAACTGCCAAATACTATTTCTTTTTCTCGTAGCGAATAACGGAATAATTCCCCTTAAAGCGATTACTGTCCACAGGTAAATACATTTCGTCCAGTTGTTTTCGTAATTGTTCATTTCCCAAACCGAATTTACTGTCCGCATCCAGATATTGAATCGGGAAGATGAGTGCGTTTGTATCCGGGATTTCCTGCATGGAATAAACAGGGAAAAGGTTATGCGGAAACAAGTCTTTTCCATGTGTCATTTCTTGAAACCATTCGGGGTTATAGTGATAGATAAGTGTAAGGTCAAATGTCGGAGGGCTGATAAGTATGGAGCCTTTTGATGTTTTCAGGTATTCTGCAATTTTATCGGTTTCCCGGTTGTTTCCTTTCCCCGGATTAAAAAAGAGACAAAAAGTAAAAACAGGAAGGAGAGCGGTCCATCTTAATGTTCTGGAAGAACTTGTGAAAAAGTAAGCGACAATCAGATAAAGTGGAAGAGAAAGAAAAAATAAATAACGGTCAAGAAATAGATGGACATGCCAGAAAAAGGAAAGTCCGAAAAGTGGAAGATAGGTTACAAGAAAGAAAAGACTCAGGATGGTCGCGGGATGCCTGAAGTTTAACCGGGTAAAGAGAGAGGTGAGGAATTTTCTTTTTTCATAGAGGAAAAAAACTCCCCAAAGTAAAAGAAAGATCATGACATACTTTCCGTTAAAAAACTTGTTGATTTGACCGTACAATTCAGTCCATTGTGCCGCAGGAACCCATGTTCCCGTCTCATTGACGTGAGATACCCGAAGAGCTAATAAGCGAAGAATAGGAGCAGAAGTAATCAATACGGTAGGAATTAGTACCAACACTAGTTGGGTAATACGCTGAACACGCTTTTTCTTTTCCCGTTCTGTGAAAGCAAAATACAGAAACATACAACCGGTTGCTGCTATAATAACGGGAGAAATATAATGTGTATAGAATAGCGCACTGAGTGTTAAACCGGTTACCAGATGATTTTTTACAGAAATTTCTTTATTCGCTTTCAGTAAAAGCAGAATTAGAAGCGCATAACCAAATACAAGTAAGGGGTAAGGTCGCGCTTCAAGGTCGTGATAAAAGTGAAAATTAGAGAACACGAAAAAAAATCCGGCAATCAACCCAACGGTATTGCCTCCTGTTTTTTGTCCTGCTCTATAGATAAGCGGAATCGTAAATAAACCGAAGATAAGAGACAAAGAGCGAACGGCTGCTGGGCTTATTCCAAACCACTCTATCCAGAAATGTAGTAAAACAAAATGGAGAGGGGGATTATTCTCATTTTCAAAAAGCGTGAAAAGTTCCGGGATAGATTGTTGGCTATAAAAAATTGAAAAAGGCTCGTCCAGATCAATTGAAAATGAACGAATAAAAAAAAGAGAAAGGATAAGCTTTAGTATCAGAAGAATACCAATCTGAAAATAGGATTTCTGAAAAATTCCGCTCATAGTACTTCCAAATGACGGTGCAAGATACAAAATGTTGCAGGAATAAAGCAGGTGAAGCGGCAAATCACAGCACGCATAAGAAATCAGGGAGCAATTAATTTCTTAAAATTTCTTAAAAACCATAGATTAATTTACCTTTGTCACCGGAATTGGCGGTTGGGGCGTGGTGTTGGGTTCCTGCTGACTACTTCAAGATGTTGAATAATACATGGTTAAAAACGGATGGTTGACTTGGTGAATTATGTGGTGCTGTCATTGTACGGATTAGCGTTGCTATTAATTTTCTGTTATAGTGTTTTACAGCTTTCACTAGCTATTTCCTATTGGAGAAGTAAACGAAAACGTGATAAAATGAAACGTCCGGATTTTGATCTGGAGAAGGCTCCTTTTGTCACTGTTCAGTTACCGGTTTTCAATGAGTTATATGTTGTTGAACGACTGATTGAAACAGTGGCACGTTTTGATTATCCTAGAGATCGTTTTGAAATTCAGGTATTGGATGACTCTACGGATGAGACAGTAGACGTTATTGCGAAGAAGGTAGCTGAGATAAGAGCAACAGGAATCGATATTCATCATATTCATCGTACAAACCGTACTGGATATAAAGCAGGAGCTTTGGCAGAAGCGATGGATAAGGTCAAGGGAGAATTTATCGCCATTTTTGATGCAGATTTTCTTCCTAATCCGAATTTCCTGATGGAGACAATCCCGTATTTTGATGATCCTAAAGTAGGGGTAGTGCAAACGCGTTGGTCCCATATCAATAAAAACTATTCTCTTTTGACAGAGTTACAGGCTTTTGGTCTGAATGCTCACTTTAGTATTGAACAATCGGGAAGAAATGCTGCCGGACACTATATCAACTTTAACGGTACAGGTGGTGTGTGGCGTAAGAAAACAATTTCCGATGCCGGAGGTTGGGAACACGATACACTTACGGAAGATCTGGATCTTTCTTATCGTGCTCAGATGAAAGGCTGGAAGTTCAGATACCTTGAGAATGTTACTGCTCCTGCTGAGTTACCGGTTGCAATGTCTGCCCTGAAAAACCAACAGTTTCGTTGGACGAAAGGTGGAGCAGAGTGCTTCCGTAAGATGTCAAAAACATTGCTTACAACAAGAGGACTTAAATTCTCTGATCGTATTCACGGACTGGCACATTTGTTCAACAGTTCTGTTTTTGTCTTTATCTTTTTCACAGCTATTTTAAGTATTCCGGTGTTGTTGATTAAAGCTTCTACGGATAAATACGATACAGTGATGATGGTAGGGTCTTTCTTTATTCTGTCGACTGTATTTCTAATGGTGTATTACTGGTTATCTTACAGAGATAAAACGAATAATTCTGTTTTGTCTTTTATTCGGTTTATAGGCAGATTTATTCAGTTTCTTACCGTTTCGATGGGCTTATCGTTGCATAATACGATTGCTGTTATGGAAGGATATTTTGGCATTAAATCATCATTCGTACGAACACCGAAGTTTAATATTTCAAGTGGAAAACAAGATTGGAAAGCCAATAAATATGTTGAGAAAAAGATCAACCTCGTAACTGTATTAGAAGGCCTTTTATCACTTGTGTTTTTGGGAGCTGTGGTATTTGGAATCGTCATGGGTGATTATGGTTTGATTCCTTTCCATGCGATGTTGTTTATTGGATTTGGTTTGGTTTTCCTGTATTCAATTGGGCAAATGACCTGGCTGAATAAACGTTCCGGAAAACTGGAACTGGCAGAAGAAATTTAAAAGAAACACTATAAAAATAAATGCCCGGTTGGTTGGACCGGGCATTTTTGTTTTCGTCTAATTCAGACTATTCATCAGGTGATTGGCATTACTTTCAAAATCAAACGAGTTATGAAGTAAAAAGTAATTTTGTTGGTCGGCTGTATATGCGTATGCATATTGAGCTACTTCAAGACGATTACTGTCAAAGTCAAATGTTCTTAACACTTGTTGGAGTTGTTGTACACTAATTCCACTGGAACGAATAGCGTTTTTCGCAAGATTTACTCTGTTACTGTCAAAAGATGCTTTTCTGAGTTGGTGTAAAAACCCCTGAAAAACCTGAGGTTGCATACCCATTCCATAGTGATTGTTCCATCCGTTTCCATGTCCGTTTCCGGGATGATGTCCGTTCATAGGCGGTGTATTTGGATGCGGAGGGCAAATCTGTACGGGAGGAACCGGTTGTTGGTGCAGTGGCGTAATGCTTGCATGAAGTCCGTTCCATTGATTCCAGCTGGCAATAACATGACTATTAGCGGGGATCTGGAGTTGTCCCTGGTATACTACATCCCAGTATCCCTGATGCGGACCAAAACTACGTCTCCATCTGAAAATTCGAAGTGAATGATTTCCCTGCTGGATATTATTCAAATACAATGTGTTGCCATTTGATTGTTGACTGAATCCGTTCAATTCAAACATAAAACGACCTGCTTCTGAAGTTGTTAAGGTCAGATTAGCTGTTTGGTTACCCGGATAATTTGGGAAAGCTGCTGCGAAATTCATCCCTATCGCGATGATAATTCCTGTGAGTAATAATCTTTTCATGACCTAACGTTTTTGTATTTGAAAAGATTAAAACAAAACTCATGCCAAAAACACAAGTATTTGTTTATTAATATTTTGTGTTCTTTAGGAAAGAGGTAACCGACTTACTGACTAAGAACACTTTCTTTCATAATAACCTTCATGATTCCATCGCGGTCAATTTCCGAAAGAGTTACATCAACGAATGTATTGGCAAGATCCGGATTATAGGGGAGTTTGACTTTTACATAATTCTCTGTAAAGCCATTCATATATCCGTTTTCTTCTTCAGCTTCAACTAAAACACGTCCGGTATTGCCTACCACCGATTCATAAAATGCTCGTTTTTTCTTTTCGGAAAGGATATGTAACATACGGCTACGTTCCTTTCTTTTATCCATAGGAACAACATCGTCCATTTTAATAGCCGTCGTTTTGGCGCGTTCAGAATAGGTGAATACATGCAAATATGAAATGTCTAATTCAGTAAGGAAATTATAGGTTTCCATGAACTCGTCATCTGTTTCACCGGGGAAACCAACAATTACATCTACACCAATGCAGGTTTGAGGATTCAACTCCTTTATTTTAGCTACACGTTCAGCATATAGTTCACGCTCGTATTTGCGACGCATCGCTTTCAGGAGTTTATTCGAACCGGATTGTAACGGAATGTGAAAATGTGGTACAAAACGTTGCGAGCGATTCAAACAAAACTCAATGATTTCATTACTTAGTAAGTTGGGTTCTATGGATGAAATACGGAAACGATCAATACCTTCTACTTTGTCCAACTCCTGAACCAATCCGAAGAAATTTTCCTCTCCGCCCTGACCAAAATCACCAATGTTTACACCAGTTAATACAACTTCCTTTATTTCTGTTTCTGCAATTTTTTTTGCTTCATCTATAGTCTCCTGAATAGATGCATTACGACTTTTACCCCGTGCGAGCGGAATTGTACAGAATGTACAGAAATAATCACACCCATCCTGAATCTTTAAAAAGCTACGGGTGCGGTCACCATACGAGAACGAGGGAACAAATTCTTTTGTGTTCTTAATGTTTTCGTAGGCAACCTTAGCCTGCTCCTGTTTTTCAAGGTTTTCCAAATGTTCAAGGACATTGAACTTCTCATTCGCTCCGAGAACAATATCCACCCCGGGGATGTTAGCGATTTCTTCCGGTTTTAACTGTGCGTAACACCCGACAACAATAACAAAGGTATCGGGATTTGTTTTCATCACCTTTTTGACCAGTTGTTTACATTTTTTATCTGCATTTTCAGTTACCGAACAGGTGTTCAGAACAAAAATATCAGGACCTTCGCTCATATCAACTTTAGCGAAGCCTACGTCTTCAAAAAGGCGCGAGATGGTGGATGTTTCTGAAAAATTCAGTTTACAACCTAGCGTATAAAATGCAACTTTCTTGTACTGGTTCATAATCGCTGCAAATTTACGTCAATTTTATGAAGCGGACAAAAACGAAGAAGAATCAATTGGTACGGACACAAAAACACCGGAGAAAATGCTTCCCCGGTGTTGATAATAAGTAATATACAGGAATGTTTTATAACTTTTCTATTCCCATATTGTACAGGGCGAAAGCAAGCATATCCGAATATTCTTCAATTGTCATGGAAACAGGTTTTCCGGCTCCATGTCCTGCGTTTACATCAATGCGAATAATCACCGGATTCTCTCCTTTGTGTTTCGCCTGAAGTTCAGCTGCAAACTTGAAGGAATGAGCAGGAACCACACGGTCATCATGATCACCTGTTGTAACCATTGTTGCCGGATAAGTAACTCCCTCTTTTACATTGTGAACCGGAGAGTATCCTTTCAGATACTCAAACATCTCTTTAGAGTCTTCTGACGTTCCGTAATCATAAGCCCATCCGGCTCCAGCAGTGAACGTGTGGTAGCGAAGCATATCAAGTACTCCAACTCCCGGAAGAGCTACTTTAAATAAATCAGGACGTTGTGTCATAGTTGCTCCAACCAGTAACCCACCGTTTGAGCGACCGGAAATAGCAAGATAATCTGAAGATGTATATTTCTCTGTAATCAGGTATTCGGCAGCAGCAATAAAGTCATCAAAAACATTTTGTTTTTGCATCTGCGTTCCGGCATTGTGCCAATCTTTTCCGTATTCTCCTCCTCCACGAAGGCTTGGAACGGCATATACACCACCTAACTCCATCCACAGTGCATTTGAAATACTGAAGGAAGGAGTCAGACTGATATTAAATCCTCCGTATCCGTACAACATGGTAGGATTAGTGCCATCCAATTTTAATCCTTTTTTGTGCGTAATAATCATTGGAACTTTGGTTCCGTCTTTTGAGGTATAAAAAACTTGTTTTGACTCATATTGGCTACCGTCAAATGCCACTTTAGGTTGTTGGTAGATTTCAGATTTCCCTGTTTTCGGATTGTAACTGTAAATAGTCCCGGGAGTAATATAATTAGTAAATGAGAAGTACAATGTCTGTTCTTCTTTCTTTCCTCCGAAACCACCTGCTGTTCCTATTCCGGGGAGCGCTACTTCCCGCACCAGTTTTCCGGAATAATCATACTGTTTTACCAGTGAAATGGCATCTTTCATGTATTTTGCAAAGAAATAGCCACTTCCTGTAGAGGGGGAAAGTACATGTTCGGTTTCCGGGATAAAATCAATCCAGTTTTCAAGAGTTGGATTTGTTGCATCAACCGTTACAATGCGTTTGTTAGGGGCATTCAGGTTGGTGACAATATAAAGTTTGTTTCCTTCATTTTCCAAAACATAATGATCATTTTCAAAATTGGAAACAATCGGAACGATAGGACTGTTTTCCTTTGTCAGATCTTTGATATATAGTTCGTTACCGGAAGTAGAGTTAGCTGCTGAAATAAACAGGAAATTCAAATCTTCTGAAACATAACCACCAACGTAACGACGTTTCTCTTTTCCTCCGAAAATAAGCTGATCTGATTGCTGCGCTGTTCCGAGTTGATGGTAATACAATTTATGTTGGTCTGTTTTGGCAGAAAGTTCACTGCCTTCCGGTTTGTCATAACTGGAATAGAAAAACCCTTCATTTCCTAACCAGGAAATTCCCGAAAACTTGATGTCACGTAAGGTGTCTTCCGTTTGTTGCTTTGTTTCTGTATCGATAATAATTACCTTGCGCCAGTCACTTCCTCCCTCGGAAATGGCGTAAGCGGCAAGACTCCCGTCTTTGGAGAAGTTTAATCCTCCCAATGAAGTTGTACCGTCCTTCGAGAACGTGTTCGGGTCCAGAAAAACTTCTTCGTTTCCATCCTGATCTTTACGGTAGATCACTGATTGATTCTGTAGCCCGTTATTTTTATAATAATAGGTGTACTTTCCTTCTTTGAAAGGTGCGGAAATACGTTCGTAATTCCACATTTCAGACATACGGTCAATAATCTGTTGACGGAAGGGAATGGACTTCAGGTAGCCAAAACTAACCTCGTTTTGCGCTTTTACCCATTCTTCAGTTTCCTTCGAACGGTCATCTTCTAACCAACGATAAGGGTCGGTGATCTGTGTGCCGAAATACGTATCTATTGTATCTACTTTCTTTGTGTCCGGATAGACAAAGGAATATCCTTTTTTCTCCTCGCTATTTTGATTACAGGAGCCGAGTGCTATAGCTGCCATTGAAACATAAATTATTTTTTTCATATCCTAAACGGTTTATTGTGTTCCTGAATTTGTCCGAAAGATACAAATTAAAGCAATTGAGTTTGCCGGCAGCTATGCAGGGAAAACTAGAGCAGATCCTTTTGTCTTAATGCTGTTTCCATTTGCTGTGCTTTTGGGAAAAGTATATTATTCTCCAGATGAATGTGTTGATGGAGATCGTTTTCAAATTCCTGTAAAAGTGAGTAGGTTAAACGAAAAGTGGTACAGGCATCTTCCGGAGGAGTATATGTATTGGTCAAATTGGATATCTGGCGGAATCGTTCTCCCTCGTTATTATGTTCATGATGCATCATTTGAATTGGGTTTTCAACTGTTTGAAAATGAGGGGAAGGAATGGGCTGGTTGTTTTCAAGAGCAAATACCATCTTTTGAATAAAAGGAAAAAGGATCAATTCTTCTTTTTTCAGATGTTTAGTCAGTTCTCCCGCAGCATCAGAAAAAAGCTGCTGAACCTTATATAATTCAGGGTGTTGTTTGCCATGTACCCGGACAATTTTTTCCAGATGGGGCAAAATCTCAGTGATTTTTTCCTCGACATACCGATGGTGTTTTTTCAGAATATAGTCAACGAGTAAATCTACAGGCCAGGAGGCATACTCCGAAGTCAATCCGGTAGTTGGAGTAACTACATTAAGCTCATCAAGTAACTTTTCTACAGAAATATCTGTTTTCAGACAGGCTTCCTGTATACTTCTGTTTCCGTTACAGCAAAAATCAATTGCATACTTTTTGAAAACTGATGCCGTTTGATTATTGTCTGCTACGATCTGACCAATTGTACTTTCTTTCGTGATATTTTTCATGGTTGTTCATTTTTAGAAACTATTCCCCAACTGTTTTTTTCGTCTTTTGTCCAGAGGTCGGGGAAGAATTTTCGTTGTTGATACTTGGGGTGGAGGTACTTTTTCCACTCACTTCCACCGGTGGCTGCTTTATTTTCGTGTTTACTGTCAAGATAATGTTGTGCTGTCTGTAGATGAACAAGTGGCCACTGAATATTGTAGAGATAATCAAACTCGCGGAGTTTCTCTTTTAGTTCCGCAGGTAGAGATGCTCGTTTTTTGATTTTATCGGAAAGTGTGTGTTCTTCCATTTTGTAGGCAAGGGAAGTGAGTTGTTCCTGATATCGGTTTTCAAAAGCTTGCAGAGTAAGTGATTTCTTACCTGTGTTGCGATTGCACCCGGCATCTTTCCAATAGAGATTATCCATATATTCTTCTATTGTGGGATTCGCACTCAAACGCATTTTTCCCTGTTCATTAACCAGATTAACCAATGGTGTACAATACAATTCAATCATTCTGAATTGAACACTCTGGAATCCTGAAGCAGGAGTAAGTGTATACCGGAACGTATTGTAATCGTCGTAATTCATACCGGACTTCATAATATCAAATGAGGTGATGAGTAATGAAGTGTAGCGGTTCAACCGTTCCATTTTATTGATCCACTCTTTGTCCGAAAGCTGATCTGTAGTTAGTTGTTTGATTTCGTGCAGCATCATCTTTAATGTCAATTCCGTCACCTGATGGTACATAATGAAAATAGCTTCATCTTTGTAGGCTGTCCGGGGTTTTTGGAGTGACAAAAGCGTATCTGTTTCTACATAGTCCCAATACGTAATAGGTTGGGCTGTGAGTAACCCTTTGAGGTAACTTTCAGGATTTTCACCTAAAGCTTCATATTTACTGTAAATCTGTTCGATTAGTTCTGTATTCATGATTTCAGAAGTTTTGTTCCAAAAAGAATGAGTGCTGTTACTTTTATTAATTCACCTACAACATAATACAAATGGAGGTAGGAGGGAGGAATTTCTGCTCCTTGTATATGTAAATCAGCCCGGGCGTCCAAAGCGGGAAGTAGCCAGACTGTCTGAATAATCAGAATAACAAGCGGTAGAAGTAATAGAAGTTGATTTCCCTGAAGCGTCCAATTTTGGGTGTAGAGCAGATTGACGAAAATCACCAGTGCAAATACCCATTCTATTTTGTTCAATGCAAAAAAGACGAGCCGTCCTATTCCTAATCCTAAAGGTACTGTAATTCCGGGAGCTCTGAATTTTAACCAGGCTTCCAGGAAACTGATTGCACAAACAAAACCGATCCAAAGAAAAACAGAAGCGATAACGAGAGAATACTTCATGCGTGTTGTTTTTGTTGGTCTAATACTTCAAGTTTGTGTTGAAAGATTTTTGCCATGAGCACACCGCGGTTTTTTGCTTCATCTGCAACAGTCCCGGTAAAAAGACGATCAACGGTAGTTTGAAAAATAGTTACCCATTTTTCAAAGTGTGAAGCGTCAATTGCCAACGTGGCGTGTGGATGAAAAGGGTAACCGCTATACGTGTGTTCTCCTAACAGGATGGTTTGCCAGAAACGAACCATCTTTTCCAGATGTTCTTCCCATTGATCAGCTAAGCGGCTATTGAAAACAGGACCCAGAAGTTCATCTTTTCGTACTTCTTCATAAAATGTGTGTACAAGTTGTTGTACATCTGTGATGGTGGTTATATCTTTCATAGCTAGATGATAAAAGTTAGCAATAAGAGAAGGGCGTTGACACCAATACTCACGAAAAAGGTATTTAGACACCATTTTGCAGGAGATTGAGCAATAAATACAGCATTCGATGATAAGGTAACAACGGCAGCAATACCAAGAACAACATAACTCTCAAGGAGTAATAGCCCAAACATTGCTGCAACGGAACCCCAGCAACTCTGCAAAGTCATCATTAAGGTCATCGCCCCGTAACGATTAGCTTCAAAATCAATCACCTGTTTTTGGTACCAGGAGTTTGTAGTTTTTTGTGATGTATTCATAATTAATTATTTAGATTAAAAGATCTTTTTATCCTTTATTTGATCAAATTTTTTTAACGTTTCAAAAAAGTAAGACCATCGGAAAGTCCAAGAGCTAATTCTTCTATAGACGTCGTCTCTAACATGGTTTTTAAATTATCCCGAATTGCTTTAAATTTATGGTGAACAGGGCAGGGTTTTTGTTCATTGCACTGTTTCAGTCCCAATCCACATCCATAGAATAGCTGGTCGCCGTCAATAGCCGATACAATTTGAATTAATTGAATCGTTTTGAGCTTCTCTTTAGGAATTTCAAAACCTCCGTTAGGGCCTTTGATGGAATCAACAATCCCGTTTCTTGAGAGTTGTTGCATAATTTTAGCCGTAAATGCTTCAGGAGAATCAATTGCTGTCGCAATATCTTTCAGACCAACGCGAGATCCTTCGCTGGATTGTTGTGCTACATGTAACGTAGCTTTTATTCCATATTCACAGGCTTTTGAAAACATCTTTACACGAATGGTTCGTGACAAATGTAGAATAAAAAACAATAACGGACAAAAATATCCTTTATTAAATATGAAGACATTTCGAACGGATGGTTGAAAATACCGGTTTTGTTTTTGGAGAGACAGGTTAACACAGGGGAGTAGATGTTTCTGTATCCTGTTAATAGGTCGTTCAATACAAATTTTTTATCTTTGCGCCACTCTTTAACTAAAAAATATACATAGCATGCAACTGTGGAATACGTATAGTAAGGAGGAGTTGTTGATTCAGTTACGAAAAAATGAGGTGAAGTTAGTGACCATCTCTTTTTATCAGTATGCTTCAATTCCAAATCCTACACTGTTTAGAAATCACTTATTTCTTACCTGGAGTCGTCTGGGAGTACTTGGTCGTACTTACGTGGCGAAAGAAGGGATTAATGCGCAAATTGCCGTTCCGGTTGAGTCATTGGAAGAATTTCGTAATGAACTGGATAAAGTTGAATTTCTAAAGGGAATTCGTTTGAATATTGCCGTTGAGGAATCGGCTGAGTTTTCCTTTCTGAAATTGAAAATAAAAGTTCGTGATAAAATTCTGGCTGACGGACTGAATGACGAAACATTTGATGTTCGTAATAAAGGAAAGCATTTGACAGCAGAAGAGTTTAATAAGCTCACAGATGATCCGGATACCATTTTGATTGATTTCAGAAACCATTACGAAAGTGAAGTCGGGCATTTTAAAGGTGCTATTACGCCTGATGTGGATACCTTCAGAGAATCACTGCCTGTAATTGAGGAAAAGTACCTTAAAGGAAACGAGGATAAAAACATCGTTATGTATTGTACGGGAGGAATCCGGTGTGAGAAAGCCAGTGCATGGTATAAACACAGGGGATTCAAGAATGTACATCAGTTAGAAGGCGGAATTATTAAATATGCTAGAGACTGTAACGAAAATGGGCTTGAGAATAAATTCATAGGAAAGAACTTTGTTTTTGATGAGCGAAGAGGAGAGCGTATTTCTGATGATGTGATAGCCGTTTGTCATCAATGCGGAGCCCCTTGTGATACACATACAAACTGTGCAAATGATGCTTGTCATTTACTTTTTATTCAGTGCGATACGTGTAAGAGTGAATATAGCGGATGTTGTTCGAAAGAATGCGAAGACGTTACCAAATTACCGGTGGAAGAACAAAAAGCATTGCGAAAAGGATTACAGAACAGCAATAAAATCTTCAAAAAAGGTCGTTCGGAGAAATTGAAATTCAAAGTGTCTCAGGAAAAACCATTATCTTTCCCACAGGCATTAAAAAACGAAAAAAGTGATTCTTGAAATAATCTGGGATGTTAATCCCGAATTGATTGAAGGTTGGAAAACACCTAATAAATACGGATTGTTATTTGTAACGGGTTTGATCATAGGATACTATGTGATCAAACGAATGTTTACGAAAGAAGGTGTTTCGGAGAAAAAGTTGGATATGCTGTTGTTGTATATGATTATAGCAACAGTGGTAGGAGCGCGTCTCGGACATGTTTTCTTTTATGATTGGGCGTATTACAAAAATAACCTGAACGAAATTCCAATGGTTTGGAAAGGCGGGTTGGCGAGCCACGGAGCAGCAATCGCAATTTTATTGGCATTGTGGATTTATTCGAAAAAAGTATCTCAGAAACCAATGTTATGGATACTGGATCGCGTTGCGGCACCTATTGCCATTGCAGGTTGCTTTATTCGCTTAGGGAATCTTATGAATTCAGAAATTGTAGGGATTCCTACGGATTTACCATGGGCATTTAGCTTTCCGAATTATTTTAATGAAGTAACCAAAGAGTTTGATCCTACCCCGCGACATCCGGCACAGCTGTATGAAGCAATATCTTACCTGATTATTTTTGCAACTCTTTTCTGGATGTACTGGAAAACAAAAGCAAAAGAAAGACAAGGGCTCATTTTTGGCGTCTTTATGATTGGTATTTGGGGAATGCGATTCCTTATTGAATTTATAAAAGAAGGACAGACTGCCCGCGATTTTGAGAACACGATTAATACAGGGCAAATGCTTAGTATTCCTTTGTTTCTGGTTGGAGTCTACTTGATAATACGAGCAGCGAGAATCAAAATTACGGCGTAGATAGTTACAAAATTAATAGGATGGAATCCCTCTTTGGAAACGAAGAGGGATTTTTTTATGGATAAAATTTTATTGTGTTTGAAAATATTTTTAGATTTGTCTAAAAATAAAATTAGATAATGTTCAGATTTATTTTTCTACTTGCTTTTCTATTTCATTTTGGCGTTGGTACAGGACAGGAAATTATGGTTCAGGTAATTTCTCAGGAAGGAGGAATACCCAACGCACGTTTGGAAACAGCTGAGGAAAAATTGGTTTCAGATTTGGAAGGTAAGTTTGTATTGCCTTTAGCAAAATTTGCAGGGAAGAGCGCTAAGATCTGGGCCATAGGCTATGAAGAAAAACAAATTGTATTACCTGACTCAGCCGGTGTAGTAGAAATTGAAATAAGTCCGGTTTCTGTTTTCTTTTCTGAGGTTGTGGTGACAGGAAGTAAAGAGGAAGAATCCAAGAAGGAGAGTATTGTCAGGATTTCTACCATCAATCAAACCCAGTTACAGTCGGTCGGAGCGCAAAGTATTTCCGAAGGAATTTCCTTTCAGCCTGGCTTGCGAATGGAGAATAATTGCCAGAACTGTGGGTTTTCTCAACTTCGTATGAATGGATTGGGAGGTGGATACAACCAGTTTCTGATGAACGGACGACCTGTTTTTTCCTCCTTGAACAGTATTTACGGATTGGAACAAATCCCTGTTTCGTGGGTAGAGCGAGTTGAAGTAATCAGAGGAGGAGGTTCTGTATTGTATGGCGCCAATGCAATTGCCGGAATTGTTAATATCATTACCCGTGATCCAATTAACTCCGGTGCTTCTGGTCAGGTTTCGGTAGGATATATGGATGGAAGTTGGGATCAGTATGCGGGAGGAACAGGTGCCTGGGTAGCCAAAAATAATAAGGCAGGAGTTAGTGTGTCCGCAGGTCAGCGGTACAGAGAGAATTATGACAGGGACAAAGATGGTTTTTCGGATATCCCCATATTAAAAGGGTTGGCTTTGGATGTGAATGGATTTTATCGTCCCGGGAAAAAGAGTCGCCTGGGAGTTAAGTTTCGAATTATGGATGAGTTCAGAAGAGGGGGAGATCAGTTGGATAGATTACCCGAAGAAACCCAGATAGCAGAACAGTTAAAATCCAAAGTATATGGAGGAGAGTTGTCGTATGAAGCTTATTTAAAGAATGATGCACATAAAATGGAAGCCTTTTTTGCTACACAACATACGATAATGAATAATTATTATGGTGCTGAAATGGACCCTGACGGATATGGGAAAACAAGAGATGAAAACTATGTGTCAGGATTTCGCCACCGATGGAAATCGAAACGAATTGAAAGTGATAGCAAAGGAGTAGCTGTTGTTTCGGGAGCGGAAATGATTCGTAATGTTATGAGTGATAATAAGCCCGGTTATGGTGTTCATGTTTTTCAGCCGATTAACCAGTTTGGTGTATATACACAGTTAGATTGGTTGTTGTCTCCAAAATTCAAGTTAAATGCCGGTGCCAGATTGAATTATGATAATGTGTTGTTTAAACCGTTGGTTACTCCAAGGTTGGGGATGAAGTACAGCCCATTTAAATTTGCAGAAATTCGTTTGAATTATGCTAATGGTTACCGGATTCCCCAGGTGTTTTCAGAAGATGTGCATGTTGAATTGGTTTCGGGAGAAATTCAGCTGATTCGCCTTGGAGATGATTTGAAACATGAACTATCTCATGGATTGAATCTGGATATTTCTTTTGACTTTGAAAAAGGAAAATCAGATATAGAAATTGTACTCAATGGATTCTATAACCAGTTGCAAAATGTCTTTGTTCTTGAGTTTACACAGGATGCATTGGGACAGAATATTCTTGAAAAAAGAAATGGTCAGAGAGCAGAGGTAGCAGGAGGATCATTTGAATTCAATTATTCATGGAAAGATCAGCTGTTTACCATGTTTACTTTCTCTGCACAAAGTACCCGGTATTCTGAGCCGGTAGAATGGGCAGAAGGACAATATGTTTCCGGATTTTTAAGAACCCCTGATTATTACGGTTCTTTGGTTGTTAGTTATGCAATTAATAAAAAGATAGATGTAAATTCGTCAGCAATTTTAACAGGACCGATGTACCTTCCTCATTATGCAGGATATATTGCAGAGGATAAGTTAGAACGTTCTGAAACGATGGTAGATTGGGGATTTAAAATAAATTATAACTTTTACCTGAAAAATAACGTAAAACTAACCCTAAACGGAGGTGTGAAAAATATACTGGATACCTTTCAGCCTGATTTGGACAAAGGGGTTCACAGAGATGCCTCTTATACGTATGGCCCGGTTAGAGCAAGAACATTTTTTATAGGAATACAGATCGGAAATTTATAAGTAACGAAGCAATGTTAACGAGTACGGAAGAAAATTATCTGAAAGCAATTTTAGCACTTGAAAACGAGGGAGCTGTATCAACAAATGCACTCGCAGATCGTATGGAAACCAAAGCCTCTTCAGTGACAGACATGATTCGGAAACTGGCTGAAAAAGAATTGGTGGATTATCAGAAATATAAAGGAGTATCATTAACTGTTTCAGGAAAGGATGCTGCTTTACGCATTGTCCGAAAACATAGATTGTGGGAGGTTTTTTTGGTTGAAAAATTGAATTTCGGTTGGGACGAGGTGCATGAAATCGCTGAACAATTGGAGCATATTCAATCGGTTCAACTAACAGATCGGCTGGAAGAGTTTCTTGGATTCCCTAAGTTTGATCCGCATGGAGATCCTATTCCGGATAAAAACGGTACTATTGTTCGTAGAAAAAAAGCCTGCCTGCTGAATGAAATGGAATTGACTATACCTGCAACGGTTGTCGGAGTTAATGATTCTTCTCCTGCCTTTTTACAGTTTCTGGATCGTCAGGGAGTGCAATTGGGAGACACGCTTATTTTACTTGAAAAATATGAGTTTGATGATTCGATGCTTGTTGAAACGAAAAACGGAACCATTAACTTTTCCCACGCAGTGGTGACGAATATTTGTGTAGAACCTAAACAGTAACCATGTTAGAAACGATAGAAAAATGGGTAATTGATAATGGTCCGGTGTGGGCAGCCTTAGTGGCCACTATTTTTACATGGATCTCGACGGCAGCGGGTGCCGGTTTGGTATTCTTCTTTAAAAAGATGCACCGTGGACTATTAGATGGTATGCTTGGCTTTACAGGAGGAGTGATGGTCGCAGCCAGTTTCTGGTCGTTATTGGCGCCCTCGATTGAGATGTCAGAGAAATATTATCCGGATTACCCCTGGATGCCGGCAGCAGTAGGATTTATGTCGGGAGCGATTTTTTTGTTTATTCTGGATAAGAGTTTACCACATTTACATATTAATTTCAGAGAAGGGGAGAGTGAAGGGGTAAAAACGCAATTGCACAAATCGTGGTTACTGGTGCTGGCGATAACGCTTCATAATATCCCGGAAGGGTTGGCTGTGGGAGTTCTATTTGGTGCAGCCTCTCTTGGGCTGGAGGATGCTTCTGTTTCTGCAGCAATAGCTTTGGCAATGGGGATTGCTATTCAGAATTTTCCGGAAGGGTTTGCTGTAGCGATGCCTTTGAGACGAACGGGAATGAGTCGTTGGAGAAGCTTTTATTACGGACAGCTTTCAGCAGTTGTAGAACCGATCGCCGGGGTTGTCGGAGCCTTGTCAGTAATTTATATGCAGAGTATCCTTCCTTTTGCATTGGCTTTTGCCGCCGGAGCAATGATATTTGTAGTAGTGGAAGAGGTTATTCCCGAAACGCAAAGGGATAAGTATACTGATATTGCTGTGCTTGGATTTATAGGTGGGTTTATAGTGATGATGATCCTGGACGTAGCTTTTGGTTAAAAGTAACACGATTGATTACTTATACACGGTAAAGTTTGACAAGCTTTTTTATAATCTCTACCTTTGTAATTCATTAGAAATTATTTATATGATTATTGAAACAAATCGTGTGGTGTCTATGCACTACACATTGAAAGACGAAGAAGGAAACGTTTTGGATACATCTGCTAATCGTGAACCTCTTGCTTACATTCAGGGAATCGGTAATTTGATTCCCGGACTTGAAACTCAGTTGGAAGGAAAACAAAAAGGAGATAAGGTTGCTGCTGAAGTTGAAGCGAAAGATGCATACGGAGACGTACGCGAAGAATTATTCCATATTGTACCAAAATCAGGATTCCAGGGAGATGAGGAATTGGTAGCTGGAATACAGGTTCAACTGGATACTGAACAGGGACCAATGATCGCTACGGTAGCGAAAATTGATGGAGAAGATGTTACATTGGATCTGAATCACCCGCTTGCCGGAAAAAAATTGTTCTTTGATGTAGAAATTATGGATGTTCGCGAAGCAGATCAAAGCGAATTGGATCACGGACATGTACACGGACCGGATGGTCACCATCACTAAGATAGACTTAATTTTTCTGAATAGGCTCGTTCTTTGCAACGGGCTTTTTTTATGCGTTATGATGAGAGATTTAGTAGCTTTGTTCGTATGGTAAATCAGTGTAAGCGGGAGAAGATAATGAAGTTGTCAACAGGGTTCGTTTTTTTTCTTGTATTTTATACTAGTGTATATGCTCAGGATACGTCAACAATAGTTGTAAGGAATCCAACGGACTATTCGGATGAATTTATCCGGGAACTAAAAAACTTTAGTGGATTAGGTACATTAGAGCTGAAGGATAGCTTGTTGATTATTTCCGGAACGGATACGGTATTATTCCCTTCTGTACCGCCTTTGAATGAAAGAATACTGTTTACAGGTAGAAAAGATGACCTGGCAATAGCGTTAACAATAAATAGACGTAATTACACAACACTGGAGTATTCTCTTGAGATGGTTGAATTTGGAAAAAGTAGTCATTTTCAAAATGGGGAGTTGTCATTAGGAGCCGGCTTTTTTCTGGGAGAGGAATCGGATGAAGATGAACAAACCGGTATTTCTTATTTTGTAACGGAATATACACATGAGGCAACGGATGGTTGTTATATTTCTGTCCGAATTGGCAATGAGAACCCTTTGGCAAAATTGATCAAAACCTGTAATCAGGATATACGAGATATAACATTAGATGATTTTCCGGCTTTACACCGAAAATAAGAACAAAAAAATTCAGTTGTATGAAAATAGTTGCTATATCAGGATCAGCTGCCAATAATAGCTCAACAGCTGCTTTTTTATATACTGTCAGAAATCATTTTTCAGGACAGTATGAAGTTGAGGTTTTTGACCGGTTACGAGATTTTCCTTTGTTCCGACCGGAAGAACTTGAAAAAGAACTTCCTGAGTTAATTCAGGAGTTTAAAAAAAGGCTTATACGTTCTGATGCAATTCTGATCTGTACTCCTGAATACACCCATAATATTCCTGCGGTTCTGAAGAATGCGCTGGAATGGATAACGGCCTCAGGTGAACTTGCCGCAAAAAAAGTACTTCCTGTAACGTTGACTCCTAATGAACCTCGCGGCGAATGGGCTATGAAGTCGTTGTTAGCTTCCCTGATAACAATGAAAGCAACTATTGTTGCAGAGCTACCGCTCTACAAAGATGAAATGAGAAACGAGAATGGTGAAATCCGGTTGAACGAAACAACCCGACTTATTTTGGAGGAAGCTTTCAGATTATTCTGAAACGACAACAGGTTCTTCTGCTCCGAAAGTCTTCAGAATACGATTGAATTCATCTGAAATAGCAGCGCTGAGGACTAGTTTTTGGTTACTAACAGGATGTTGAAATGTCAGTTGTGATGCGTGTAGCAACATGGATATTAATTGCCAGTTTTCCTTAAAAAAACGATTCTGTTTATTACAGCCGTGAGGGCGATCTCCTATAATCGGATGAAAAATATGCGCCATGTGTTTTCTCAATTGATGCATTCGACCTGTTTCGGGATGTAACTGAACGAGTGAGTATCTGGAGGTGTGAAATTTTCCGAAAGGAACGGGGACTTCAATAAAAGCAAGTGATTTGAGGTGCGTGACAGCTTCCTGAATTTTACCATCCTCTCTTTTTAAAGGATAATCAATTGTCAGATTCTGGGGTGCAAAACCTCGTACCAACGCCAGGTAAGTTTTATCTACGGAACGCTCCATAAATTGCTTTTGAAGTTCACGATCCGTTTTTTCGTCAAAAGAAAACAACAATATACCGGAAGTTTTTCTGTCAAGCCGATGTGCCGGACGCACTTTTCTTCCGAGCTGTTTTTCTAAAATCTGAATAGCAGAAATCTCAACATCATTGGCAATTCTGCTTCTGTGAACTAATAAACCATGTGGTTTGTTCACGGCAACAATATAGTCATCCTGATAAAGAATAGGGAGTTCCAATTGAGATTATATCAAATGATCCAAATACTCAACCCCCGGAACTCGTTCTACCGTATACCCCTCGGCAAATTCAACACCAATTTCTCTACCGAACTGGCGCATTCTACCTTCCAGAAAGTCGAAAAACTCTTTTCCTGAGATCGGAGTTTGAGGCTCATTGGATTCGGGATCATAAAATTGAGTCTTGTAAGCCCGGATAGCTTCAAATTTTGTTTCTACAAACTCCGTAACATCGATAGCGAAATCCGGTTGAATATAGCGATCCTGAATATAATGATAGACAGCTTTAGGTCGCCAGGGCTGCTGCGATTTTCCGTTGAGTTCGGTTTCTATTTTTCGCAACCCGGCAAGAAAACAGGCGTCTGAAATAAAAGCAGACCCTTTTCCATGATCGGGATGACGGTCCGAAATTGCATTTGCCAAGACTATTTCCGGTTGAAATCTTCTGATTTGAACGACAAGTTTTAGCAACTCTTCTTTCGAATGACCGAAAAAGCCATCTTGCATTTTTAGGTTTTCCCGAAAAGATACTCCCAGTATCCGGGAGGCATCATGGGCTTCACTGTAGCGTGTTTCTATGGTTCCACGCGATCCTAGCTCTCCCTGAGTCAGGTCAACGATGGCTACTTTTTTACCTGCTTTTACATGTTTGGCAATAGTACCACCTGCTGATAATTCCACATCATCAGGATGAGCTCCAATTCCCAGTATATCTACTTTTTCCATTACGAATTAATCCAATCAGTAATTTTTTTGTCATTCGGAAGAGTGCGGGGATCTATATCACAGACAAAATCTCCGTTTTCATCAATGAGAAATTTATGAAAATTCCATTTAACTTCCAATTCTTCTCCTTTTTCTCCTGAATGGCAAAGCCAGGTAAACAAAGGATGTTGGTTTTCACCTTTTACATGTACCTTTTCGGTTAGTGGGAAGCTAACTCCATAATTACGGGAGCAAAACGTAGCGATTTGTTCAGGAGTACCCGGCTCCTGTCCCATAAAATCATTACTGGGTATACCGATAATGACAAAATGATCCCCTCCGTATTCTTCATAGATTTGCTGGAGTTGTTCATATTGTGGTGTCAGTCCGCATTCGGAAGCGACATTAACCAGTAATACTTTCTTTCCTTTGAAAGAAGTAAGATCAAGAGGTTCTCCCGAAAGTGTATTTATGGTATGATCGTATAATTTCATCGTTTCTTTTTTTGTGTAGAAATTGCCCGTACAATGGCAAGTAAGTTGAAAATAGCAAATCCTATGATGGTTCCGATTACCCAGTCAGGCCACATTGTATCCGCTTCTCCTTCAGCATAGGAATGTAACCCTACCAGGAAGAAGTTTACACCGAAGAAAGTGAACAGAATCGCGCCGAATGACCACATAGCAACGGAGTTAAACACGAGTTTACTTTGTAGTGCCGGAATATAGCGCAGGTGAAGAAGGACTGCATACACAAGTATTGAAACAAGTGCCCAGGTTTCCTTCGGATCCCATCCCCAGTAACGTCCCCAGGATTCGTTTGCCCAGATACCTCCGAGGAAAGTACCAATCGTGAGCATAAATAAACCTACAGTTATTGTCAATTCAACTACATAGGAAATTTCGTTGATGTGCAAGTTTATTTCTTTTCGATTGTTTTTACTTCTGAGTAAATACAACGTCAGATTAATGATCGCAAGAATAGCTCCCAGACCAAGGAAACCATAACTTCCTGTAATGATAGCAACGTGGATCATCAGCCAGTACGATTGAAGTACCGGAACAAGGTTGGTTATTGCCGGATCCAATTGATTCATGTGAGAAACAAACAGAATGAAGAAAGTTAGAAGAGCGGTTCCTCCCAACGTAACTTTTGATTTTCTGGAAAAAACAAGTCCCGCAAGAACTGTTACCCAGGCAATGAATACTAACGCTTCGTATCCGTCACTCCAGGGGGCATGTCCGGATATATACCAACGCATACCCAGTCCTACAGCATGAAGAACAAAAGCAACTATAACCAACGTGGTTAAGGTTACATTGGGAATCCGTATCCATTTGTCGGAGTTGGTAAATATGCTGACAAAGAATAATACCAGTAGCAAAAATCCTAAGATAAGATAGGCGTAACTCAATTTCTTAAACAAATCCAATTTGTTATAACTGATCTCCATGTTTATTTTCATCTCACTTGGAATCACGTTCTCACCAATTTTTTGCTGATAGGTTTTAATGTGTCCCAACCATTCGTCCGCACCGGAGTAATCACCCTCAGTTTTTCCAATCGCTAACTGCGAAAAATAGGTCATTACAGCACGCGGCATTAGTGAGTCTTCATCACTGTAAGGAGCAGATTTATCCATCGGATGATACCAGGTATGATTTGGATCATTTTTGACAGGGAGAATTCTCAGGTATTTGTACATAACCGTGATATTCAGGATCTGTAGCCGTTCATTAACCTTGATAATCTGCTTGTCATAATCCGATTGCTTGGTAGCCGGTTTTCTGTTAGACTTTTCTACTTCTTCCTCGAGAAGATATTCTCCTGTTATCGGATCAAAAAAGTCTTTGAAAGCTGCGTATTTGTCCGAAAGGGCTAGTTTTTCACGGATTGCCTCATTACTTACAGCAATAATAGGCTGTTTCATCCAGTATTCGGGATTCAGGTGCATATCCATGAAAACTTGAGTAGCAGTTAATCCGTTGTAAGTGTCACTTCTGTGGATTTTTCGCAGTATTTCCAAAGCTACCGTCTGGAAAGGTTTGAAGCGCCCTTCGTAATCCTGTATAATCAGGCTTTCCAGTTTCTTTGCATGTTCGGCAGAAATCGGAGTTTCATCAAATTTTTTCCATTTTAACAAATCTTCTTCACTCATTTCTTCATGAGGAGCTATGCTTGTTTCACTGGAAGGTAAGGTATCTGATGAATCATGCGCATGCTGGTGATCATGACCGCTATGATCATGGTCATGATCGTGATGTTCGTGGTTGTGTCCATCGTGCAGTGTATCATGCGTTTGTGAGAAAGCACCGAAACTCAATACCAAAGCTAATACGGTCATTCCTGCTTTTTTGCGATGAATTCCTGCTATTTTTCGATTGAGTTCACGGAAACGGGATGCAGGAGCAAACAGCGTCATAATCATACCGATCGTCATTAATAAATAACCAAAATACGTCACATTGGTTCCCCAGAAATCCTGGTTGACACTTAAACGAGTACCCAATTCATCCGGGTCGTAGCTGGACTGAAAGAAACGATATCCTCTGTAGTCCATTACACTATTCATAAAAATCCGGCGATCGAATTCTTTGTTTAATTCTTCATCAATTACTGTAATTTCACTGGCATAAGACGAGGGCGAATCAGATCCCGGATAGCGCTCGAGTTGGAAATCTCTCAAAGCAAGGTAAAAAGGTGTCTTTACAGGATAAGCTCCATAAGCCAATTTAAAATTCAACCCGCCAAATTGGAAGAAAGTAGGTACCGGGATACGTCCCTGTCCTCCATCCAGTTCGATGATTTTTTCTTCGTTGCCGGCTTTTAGTTTTATTTTCAGTACGTCCTGACCCATATCTTTGACAGGAGATTTAACTTTTTTCATAACCGACTTCTCATGTACAGCTCTGAATACAAAGTTATTTCCCTGCATGGTATACAAACGCCCCTGATAAAATCCGGTGACAGAATCCGCAGGAATTACTCCCGAAGACTGATCACTCATAAGCATATAGCTTACGTCAGCAGGAGCTGTCATTGTAAACCCTGTAGGTGCTTTTTGAATGTGTACAGCGGTTGCCGGTGCTTGTGGGTATTCGAAAGCTAATACCAATCCTTCCTGTTGAAAAACGGTTCCTTCCGAAACATAGTTAGTGTCCATTCCCATTTCACCCGGAGTGACTATTTCGAGAATTGTTTTTCCATTTTCCAGATCAGTCTCAATCGAGCTGATAGCATTCGGAATATAATCCAAATATTCGATTGAGAAAGGTGTCTGAATCCCTGGGAATTCAAAATCATGAAGGAAGTAATTATCAGCAAAATCAGCCATAATCAGAGGCTTATTGTACTCATACTGCTTCTGATTATCATGCGCCATAATCTGTAGGTAGGCATCTGCGGAATAAATCGTGTTACTACGTTCCCCTTCACGGATTAACATAATGCCTTCGAATCCGACATAGCGGGTTAGTCCGGCTCCTATGATGATAACGATAAATGAAATATGGAAAAAGAAGATCGCGATTTTCTCCCTTGTGTACATCCTGTATCGGAAAATGTTTGCCACAAGGCTAAAAGACAGGTAGATCATAAGCACTTCGAACCATTTGGCATTGTAGATAACAGCTTTGGCTGCCTGAGTGCCGTGAGCAGATTCAATAAAGGTGGCTCTGGCGATAGCTACAAGGAATAGTATGAGTCCAACTGTCATCAATTCCATGGAGAAAAGCTTACGGAGAAATTTTTCCATAATTCATCATTCTAAGATTCCCGACAAATTTAACCATAAACGATTGTTTTCAGACCTAAAAAGGTAGAAAAGATTGGACTTTTTGGAATTTTGGACCACGTATTGATTGTAAGGTAATTAGCTGTTGGCTTTTTCCGGTAGTATAGAATTTTATTTGTAAATTCGCAGCCGCAATTTTTTTTAAATGAGGATGTTAACCGGATGGTAGATGATGAGAGAAAGAAAACGAAGAGTATATAAGGGTTTGGTAATCAGTAGTCTTTTACTGTTGTTTTCCTGGAGTGCTTTCTCTCAACAGTATCGATGGCGATCAAAACCTCAACACACTTGGATTTTTGGATTGGGATTTCAGGCAATTGATGATTACAACGTCCCGTTCGGAGATTTGTTCAAGGGAGGAAGAACGTGGCATTTGCTTCCTTATCCGACACGATTAAGTGCAGAACGAAACTTCAACTATGGAATTGGGGTTGGGGGACTTTTGCAGTACAATCAACTAAAACAGGGTAAATTTGTTAATGAAGTGACTAATCCGTCTCTCGTACATGTTGTAAGTTTTGACGGGTATGTAAAGTACCGCTTCAACATGAAGTATAAAAAAGTATCCTGGTTTGATCCGTATGTAGCGTTGGGATTGGGGTATACTATGCGGTTTTCATCAGCTTCGTCTGATCATATAACGACAAATATTCATCTGGGGAGTAATTTTTGGTTTACGGATCGGATAGGGGTACAGATAGAAACTTCAGCAAAGTTTGCGTTGGGAGCTTCTTATCCGGCTCACCAGGCAAGTTATCTGCAACATTCAGCCAGTTTCTTGTATCGGTTATACCCATCGAAACGTCAAAAGAAAAGCAAGCAACGTTACAAATGGATTCGGAAGAAGCCGAAAGGAAATGCCAACCGAATCTGATATTTCATAACCTTTTTGGTAAATATGACGTACAAAGGCTAGTATGAAACCTTTGACTATTCAACTTCTTGGTTTTATGATGTTTTCTTTTTCGTTTGTTTTTGGTCAGATAAAAACAACGGAGTTCTTTTTTAATACAAATGATACCACGCTTACCGAATATTCGCAACAAAAATTGGATGGGTTTATTCAAACAGCGAAAGAAACCCCTTTTTACCTGATTAAACTGCGTGTTTTTTCAGATACGGTAGGTCCGGCTGACTATAACCGGCAATTATCGGAAAGAAGAGCAACTGCGATTCGGAGACAACTAGGGGAGATGGCTGACAAGTCGTATACAGAAATCGGGATTTATGGTAAAAATTACGATTCTATCAAATATCCTTTGGGAAATCTCCAAATGTGGCGAAGACTGGAAATTTTTTATCAGTACGACGAGCCTGAACTGTTGCAGATAAACAGTTCAGAGCAAAATAGAAAAGACGGGGATAGTTCATTTGTAGAAACTCCGATAGAGGTGTTTCAGACAGATTACCAATCAAAAAAAGAGGTGTTTATTTTTGATACTCTGACCAAGGAAAGAGTAGGGGAAACAATTGCTTTGGATATTCGATTTGTGCAAAATTCAGATGTCCTCTATGGAAATTCGTACAGTGAAGTAAAATCGTTGTCTGACTTTCTGAAAAGAAATGAAGCGTTACATATCGTTATCAGAGGGCATGTTTGTTGCGGTCCTAATAAACGGATCTCTAAAAAGAGAGCAAAACGCGTTTACTTATTGCTCAAAGACAGTGGAATTCAAACAAAACGGATGAGCTGGATAGGAATGAGTAATACGGAACCGCTAATTTTTCCGGAGCAAACGGAAAATGACAGGAAAGCCAACCGAAGAGTAGATGTACGATTCTTTAAAAACTAATCGAACGTTCGGGTTTTTATTTTTTCAGTATTCTTTCGTAAGAATTGCTGAATAATTGAGCGGTCGTCACGATCTTCCGTCTGAATATCAATTTTCGATTTCCAGTAATTAATCGTTCTTTTTAATTCTGAAAAGTGGAGATAAGCGTAGCCGATATAGGTGTTATTTTCAATTAGAATAATTGATTTTTCCGTTCTTTGTCTGCCCTTATCGAGAATGAAAAAACTGGGAGAGGTAAAGGACAGGTGATCCAAAGCTGCGTCAACACGTCTGTTATACTCTTCAGCAGCTTCTTCTCCTATACAAGCTCCCATACATTCTTTTGTCTGGTATCTGAAACAACTTCCGGAGGACTGATACAAACCGTTTAATTTTTGACAAAGCTCATAATCATTCGTGATTTTATGTAGAGCATTTTTTGCTTCTGTGATACCTGCAAAGGTTGTAATCGGAGTTTCTATCCTGTTTTTTAGCTGGTCAATTGTCAGATTAATATAACCTCGTTGATCTTCATAAGCAAATAAACCATGTGTAAAGCGACTTGTTCGGAGTCTCCTGTTGAAGCGGGGAGTATGTTTTTTTATAAGCTTAGACTCTTTTAGTAATGCGATCAGTTCGCTTCCTGTCAATTCGTATTCGATACGACAGATTTCATTTCGCATCTCAACAGCCTTCTTTCCGGATGTATTTCGCAAATGTTGTTCTACCCGTTTTTTGATGTTTTTACTCTTACCGATGTAGATGAGACAATTGGTTTCATCGTAGAGAAAATAGACGCCTGTCTTTTCCGGTAACTGATCCAGTGCTCCTATATCAAGATTAGGGTGCAAAATACTAGGATTAATTTCATCCTGAATAAAGTGTTGAAGGTTTCTTCCTGATTTTTCGAAGAGCATGGTGAAAATTTCAGCCGTTGCCATAGCATCGCCTCCTGCACGGTGTCTTCCGTCAACAACAACATTAAGTGAACGAGCGAGCTTTCCTAAACTATAGGATTCATGACCGGGAAGAAGTTGTCGTGATGTACGAACGGTGCAAAGTTGAGGTCGTCTGTAGTCATACCCGAGTGACTTGAATTCACTGCGAATCATTCCGTAGTCAAAACCGACATTATGTGCTACAAATATGCAGTCCTCGGTAATTTCAACAATCTTTTTTGCAATCTCGAAAAAACGGGGGGCTGTTGCTACCATTTGATCCGTAATCCCTGTCAGGTGAACAACAAATTTGGGGATTTCAGTTTCCGGGTTGACAAGCGAAACAAATTCATCAATAATACGGGTGCCATCGTGGATAAAAATTGCAATTTCCGTAATTTTGGAAGAGCCGGGACTTCCTCCTGTGGTTTCAACGTCAATTATTGCAAATTTTTTCATCGTTCAGGTGACAAATGTAGGCGATAAAAATTATAATCGGAAGTCGGTAACAGAAGTTTTAACTGTAAAAAAACAAAACAGGATCCGATCCCGGACCCTGTCTCACTATACTAATATAGGGTATACTATTCTTCTTCCGAAGGGGCAGGAGGTAATTCTCCCGGAGTCTCAGGCTTCGAATCATCATTCGTAGCTTTCTTCTGCCCCTTGTCTTCACCTTTCAGATAAGTAGGAAGGTTTAACCCCGCCATATTAAACAAGTCATTTAACGGTGGAACCGTTTTCATCATCCCGGAAACAAAGTTTGCCGTTGATGAGTTCCCACTGTCATTTTGTCCATTACCGGAATCCCAAACGGTAATCTTATCAATTTTGATGTTTTTAACCGCCTCAACCTGTGTTTTGACAAGTTCAGGAAGTTTTTCGATAAGCAATAACTGGAATGCTTTGGTTGGATCTCCACCTGCAGCAGCAACAACTTCTTTGTATCCGTCCGCCTGTTTAGTAAGGATTTCGTGTAAACCTTGTGCTTCTGCGTTCATTTTGGCAAAGATAGCGTCTGCTTCCCCTTTTGCGTTTTCACGGATACGTTCTGCTTCTGCCTGGGCATCAATAATAGCCCGTTGTTTGGAGATTTCAGCCGGTACGATAACGTTGGCAACCTGTGTCGCTCTTTCTCGTTCCGAACGGGCATTTTCAGCTTTTTGTTCAGCGATATAAGCTTCTTCCAGTGCTTTTGCTTGTTGCACTTTTTCAGCAGCTGTTGCCTGACGAAGGGCTTCAGCTTCTCTTTCTCTACGTGTTGCATCAGAAGCAGCAATGTCAATCTTCGCTTCATTCTCTCCACGAACAGCTAAAGCGTTTGCTTCAGATGTTTTAATACGCGTATCACGCTCTGCCTCTGCTTTACCGATCGATTCATCTTTAATTGCAGAAGCAATACTAACTTCTCTGTCTTTTTGTGTGATAGCAATCTTAACATCGCGGTCACGATTGGTTTCGGCAATCTGAACGTCTTTTTCACGGTCAGCAAGTGCTTTTCCTGTTTCCCCGATTTTTTCCTGCTCGGCAACACTAATCTTAGCTTCGTTAATAGCTTTCGCTGCAGCTTCTTTTCCAAGTGCTTCAATATAACCGGATTCATCTTTGATATCGGTTACGTTAACGTTGATTAGTTTAAGACCGATTTTCTTTAATTCGGTATCTATGTTTTTAGAAATATTCTCCAGAAACTTATCTCTGTCTGTGTTGATTTCCTCAATCGTCATGGTAGCGATAACCAAACGCAACTGACCAAAAAGGATGTCTTTTGATAATTCCTGAATTTGGTCAGGAGTGAGTCCTAACAAACGTTCTGCTGCATTTCCCATTGTATCAGGCTCTGTCGAAATAGCAATTGTAAAACGACAAGGTACATCAACTCGGATATTCTGACGGGATAATGCATTGGTCAGATTAGCTTCGATTGAAATTGGTTTCAGATCCAGGTAAGCATAATCCTGAATAACCGGCCAGATAAAAGCACCACCTCCGTGGATACATCTGGCTGAACTTCCTCCGGTTCTACCGTAAACAACAAGAATTTTATCCGAAGGACACCGCTTGTAGCGGGATATCAAAGCAGAAATAGTAACGAACAGTACAATGACTGAAACTACTATTATTGCGATGGGAGACATGAAAATTGAATCCATAGTGTTAGAGTTTTTCTACTAATAATAAATTGTCATCTACAACTTCCAGAACGCGAATTACCGATCCGGATTCAAGTGTTACCCCAGAGGTAACTGCATTTAATTCGTGAACCGAACCATTCACACTGACCTGAACTTTTCCAACTCCGGTTTTATTTTCCGGTATTCTGAGATAAACCGTTCCCGTTTTGTGCAATGTCTTGGAAATATGGAAAGAGTTGTCTTCCTGCAGTTTCTGTATCTGACGAATGATAAAGAAAAAGAGAAACAGGAATACCAGACCAATTACCGCTGCAACCAGAATAAGAATGGTTTTGTTTTCGATTGAATTCCAAAAGGAGATTCCTCCCCAACCAAACCCGAGTAAAAAATTGATAAGGTTACGAAGAGAAAATAGCTGGAAAGGACCATCTGAGTCGGCACTCATATCACCGTCAAAGTCGGCATTCAGCCCGTCACTTGCATCACTTCCTATAAAGGTAAGAACAGTCTGTACCAAAAAGATAAGTGATGCAGGAATAGCTATGAACCAAAACGTGCGTAGTAACGGTTCGAATTGATTAAAAAAGTCCATCATGTACCTTCGTTTTTAGTACATGTTTTGAACGTCCTGGAAAAAATCCATTGCTTTTTGCTCGATTTCTTCACGGATAGGTCGGAAATCAGCCTTATTTTTTGCTTCGTTAATTCGCGTGATTACTGTATCGTGAAACTCAAGTACTGAATCAATGAAGTTATCTGACTCTTCTATTTTTTTAGGATTGGAAAGCTGTACATTGTATGCTTCTTCCACAACATCGATTATCAGGTAATTCAAATGTTTTTTTAAATCTCTCTTACTTGCCATACTGAATTGTTTTGTACAAAGATATTCGATTTCCCGAAAAAAGAAAGGCTTTACCGACGTACATAAATAATTTGTCGAATCAATCCAGCGGTTCATGATGAAAATGAGCGCAGAAGGCTTAAAGTTTAAATCAGTTTCAAATATTTTTTTCACTTTTGTTCAAAATCATTTCATGTTAAAAGGAGATAAACGAATAATAAGAGGATGGGTTTTTTACGATTGGGCAAACTCTGTTTATAATCTTGTTATCTCATCAGCAATATTCCCTATTTTTTACGATAACGTTACCCGGGATTGTCTGGGGTCTATCTGTGAAAATGGGACAGACAATACCTATGTACATTTTTTCGGGTCGTATATTTCAAACAGTACTATCTACTCTTATGTACTTTCATTGTCTTTTCTGGTAGTTGCTTTTGCTTCCCCCATGTTGAGTGGTATTGCAGACTACACCGGATCAAAGAAGAAGTTTTTGAAGTTTTTTGCATACCTGGGATCCATCTCCAGTATGACGCTGTTCTTTTTTAACCCGGACTATATATACTGGTCCTTTATTTCAGTGTTTTTTGCTTCTATCGGTTTCTGGAACAGTCTTGTGTTTTATAATGCTTTTTTACCGGAAATTGCAGAGCCAAAAGACCAGGATCGGATTTCAGCCAGAGGGTTTTCAATGGGGTATTTCGGAGCGATGATATTGTTGTTGCTCGCTTTGGTATCCATAAAAGGCTTTGGTGTTCCGGCCAAGTGGTCTTTTGTTTTTGTTGGTCTTTGGTGGATTGGTTTCAGCCAGTTTACTTTCCGTGTATTACCGGATAATGTGTACAAACGTCCAAAAGAAAAAGGATATATTTGGAAGGGTTTCAAAGAGTTGAAGGCGGTATTTAATGAGTTTAGAAAAACCAAGAGTCTGAAAAGATTCCTGCTCTCTTTCTTCGCCTTTAATACAGGGGTACAAACGGTAATGTTGATGGCGACTTTAATTTGCGAAGAAAGAGATTCACGACATGCCGGATTCGGGGTTGATCGTGGCTATTCTTTTGATTCAGATTCTCGGAGCTATAGGAGCTTACCTGATGTCCTGGTTGTCCGGTCGAATAGGAAATATACGAACGCTGATGATAAGTATTATTATCTGGATAGGAGTTTGCGCAGCGGCTTTTGTAATTACAACGGAGATCCAATTTTACTTTCTGGCAGCGTCGGTAGGTCTGGTTATGGGAGGGGTACAGGCTTTATCCCGGTCGACCTATTCAAAAATGCTTCCTGAAACAAAGGATCACGCTTCTTACTTTTCGTTTTTTGATGTAACGGAAAAAGTAGGAATTGTATTGGGAACTTTTTTCTTCGGTTTTATGGAGTACGCAACCGGATCTATTCGTTATTCGGTTCTATCCGTAGCTTTTTTCTTTATTTTAGGAATGTTATTGATGTTCTTTATCCCTCGCAAAGAGTGGAAAGTTACCAAAAATTGATATGACATTTGACCGACTACTGAAGCCACTTTTTTTTCTGTTATTTGTAATAACAATAGTTCAGTATTGGTTTTTTAGTCCGGTTGTTTTTGCTGATGCTTCCCGGGGATTTGAGGCGATGGAACAATACATGGCAGGGGGAAACTGGAATAGTGTCAGTTATCCTGTGGTTGGAGGAGATTATCAGTACTTTTTATCCTGGTGGACACCCGGTCAATGGGTTTTCCCTTTTCTTCTGATTAAGATAGGGGTTGGGATGAATACAGCTTTGCAGCTTATTACTACAGTTGCCTTATCAGTATCTATCTTTGGATATTATCGCTTATTCCGGATTTTAGACTTTTCGTCAGTGCTTGTCTGGGGGAGTCTCATCACCATTGTTACGAACCAATTGTTCTATTGGCATACGATTATGTACTATGGGGGCGATTTATTGTTGCTTGCCCTCTTTCCTTATTTTGTTCTCTTTCTTTTGAAATTGAGAAAATCTGTTTCATTACTTAATTTGTGTCTCCTTTTCGTTTATATACTAATTGGTTTTTTCCTGAAATCATCTTTTTTGGTAATTAGTTGGGCTGGAGTGGGCAGCTTTATACTGATTTGGTTATTACAGGGAGATAAAAGAAATAGAAAATGGACACTTTATCTCATTCCTCTGCTAACAGCAACGGTCGTAATTTACATCTTTTTTCTTGCGAAGGGAGAGACACCCGGTAGTACGATACGTTCTGGAGCCTATAATCATCTGACGCATGATATATTCGGAGATCTTTTTTATGCACTAGGAAGTCCTGTAGGTATAATGACCCGTTTTTTTCCGGCGATTCAGAAAGTGATTGCAAATGTAGGAGTGAATTTGAATTTTTTAGCCATTTTGGGATGTATTGCTTCGGGATGGCTATTGGTACGGTTTTTTACTTCCGGCTCGGAAGATCGGAAACAGGTTATTTTGTTTTCAGGTTTGTTTTTTGCTGCAATGACATTCTTGTTTCTCAGTGACCGGGCGGTTTCGTACGATATGCGCCACTTTGCTCCATTTGCTTTTCTTTTAACACCTTTCATGCTTGAATGGTGTATCTCGGTTCGCTGGAAGAAGTTGTTTCTATCCGTATTGATTGTATTGAATCTGGCTGATTTTGCCTTATTTCCAATCTACAGATACAAAGTGGAACATACGCATGAAATGGTTGGAGAGATCAAAATGAAACAGGAGGATGCGGAGACTGTTCGTAGAATTTACTCCGGTCAAACGGAAAATAATCGACTTGTAATTATTCAGGATTACTGGTTATTAAGTCATTATATGAGAGGGCCATCCATTTGTTTATCGGAACAGAATGGAGATTGGATCGTTAACTCTGGAATGGAAGAGATACATAAAGAAAAAATGGATTGGGATATTCTTTCTTCGTATCATACGGTCATTTTCGTTTCGAGAAATAGCGGAGAATTACCGGTTGAGTTACAAAAAAGAGTGCAAAAGGAAAGGGTGGAGATTTCCAACGGATATACAATTTTCCTGTTGACTCCGATCAAAGACTAGGTATTTTGCCGGATTTGTCCGGAGAAACGTAAATCCGTATTTCTAAACGGTTTTGTTTATAGGAGAATAATTATATTTGGTCGTTCAAAAAAAGCAATACAATTATGAATTCATTCAATAAAGACCAACGTTCAGCGAGAGAAGCAATTGAATATGCACAGTGGATAGCATTTGGTCCGGTGGTTTTTCAGGTAGCGAGATCAATGCGAAATTTGGGAATTATTGATGCGCTGATCAAAGGAGGACGCAAGGGGAAGACATTGGATGATATTGCTAAAGAAACAGGAGTTTCAGAGTATGGTGTTCGTGTATTACTGGAAGCCGGTTTGGGAATGGGATTGGTGTTAGAGAATGAAGGACTTTATTCTGCTACAAAGACGGCATATCTGATCGAAAATGATCCGATGACAAACGTTAATATGGATTTTACACATGATGTAAACTACGAAGGAACATACTATCTGGAAGACGCCATTCGCACAGGTAAACCAGCCGGGTTGAAAGTTTTTGGGGATTGGGCTACCGTATATGAAGGATTGTCGCAGATGCCGGATAAAGCGAAGCAGAGCTGGTTGAATTTTGATCACCTTTATTCGGATGATGCTTTTCCGGAAGCATTTGATCATGTTTTTAAGTACCAACCCAAAAGCATTTTGGATATAGGAGGAAATACAGGTAAAATCTCCATGAAGTTTGCCAAATATAATCCGGATATTCAAATCACGATGGTGGATTTACCGGGACAGATCGAAATGGCGAAAAAGAATATTGCTGAAAATGGATTATCAGACAGAATACAATTTCATGCAACTAACTTGTTAGATCCTGCGAATAAATTACCGGAAGGTCGTGATGCTATCTGGATGAGTCAGTTTCTGGATTGTTTTTCGGATGACGAAATTGTATCTATTTTAGAACGTTGTCATGAGGCAATTGCAGAGGATGGATATGTATACATTATGGAACCTTTCTGGGATCGTCAGCAATTGGAAGCCTCTGCTTTTGCTTTACAGCAGACTTCTCTTTATTTTACAGTTATCGCAAACGGTAACAGCCAGATGTACGATTCTAAAGTATTCTTTAAACTGGTTGAGAAAGCAGGATTTGAAATTGTAGACGTAATTGATAAGATCGGTATGTGTCAAACCGTATTGCGTCTAAAGAAGAAATAAACATGAATACATTCAGTAAGGATAAACAAACAGCGGCAGAGGTTTTTGAATATGCTCAGTGGATCTCTTTTGGTCCGATTATTTTTCAGGCGGCTCGTGCCATGCGTAATCTGGGAATTCTGGATGCGATTATAAAAAGCGGACGTAAAGGAATTTCACTTGAAGATATTGCCCGTGAAACCGGGTTAAAAGAATATGGTGTACGTGTTTTGGTTGAAGCAGGTATTGGAATGGGACTTGTTCACGAAAAAGAGGGGAAATATACAGCCTCTAAAGTATCGTTTCTTCTTCAGAATCATGAGTTGACCAGAGTTAACATGGATTTTACTCACGATGTAAACTATCTGGGAGCGTACTATCTGGAAGATTCCGTACGAAATGGAAAACCGGAAGGTTTGAAAGTATTTGGAGAATGGGCAACGGTTTATGAAGGATTAGCACATCTTCCTGAAAAAGTGAAGGAAAGCTGGTTTAATTTCGATCATTTGTATTCGGATGACGCTTTTCCGGCTGCTTACCGACATGTTTTCAAGTACGAACCAAAACGAATTATGGATATCGGATGTAATACCGGGAAAATTACCATAAAGTTTGCCCAGTACCATCCGGATGTAAAAATTACAATGGTGGATTTGCCAAATCAGATTGAAATGGCAAAGAAGAATATTGAACGCCATGGATTACAGGATCGGGTAGAATATTACCCAACAAACCTGCTGGATCCTTCTAACCAATTACCAAAAGGACACGATACAATCTGGATGAGTCAGTTTTTAGACTGCTTCTCAGATGATGAAATCGTATCCATTCTGAAACGTTGTCATGATGCATTAACTGATGACGGGTATGTGTACATTATGGAGCCGTTTTGGGATCGGCAGGAATTTGGTGCCTCCGCCTTTGCTTTGCAGCAGACGTCACTCTATTTTACAGCAGTGGCAAATGGTAATAGTCAGATGTATGATTCCCGTGTGTTCCTTAAACTGGTGGACAAAGCCGGCTTTAAAGTAGAAGAGGTAGTAGACGGGATAGGGATGTGTCAGACGATTCTTCGGATACAGAAAAAATAAATTTCTTACAATCATTAGCAATCCTGACTGCAGAGGTGTAAATTAGGGTATGGAACTTGACGAATTTTTGCACACATTCGGTTTAAGTGATGAGGAAATATACCTCATGCAAAAACTGGGGAAAGAAGAACGGTTTCGTCAGGGAGAAGATGTTTCTTTCATCGGCAGACATATTGATCATTTTCATTTTATCAAGCAGGGGATGATTCGTTCTTACCGGATTATTGATGGAAATGATTTTACCTATAATTTTTTTCTGGTTGGGGATATTTGTGTGGATTATGAGTCTTTGTTAAAGAAAGTGCCAAGTCAGAGTTATTTCGAAGTACTCGCGCCGACAGAAGTAATTACCTTTCGTTTTTCCAAAGTAGAAGCTTTATTTGAAGAACATCCTAGAATAGAGCGTATAGCCAGAAAAATGGCGGAGTTTGCTTATGTCCGGCTTGTTGAACGGGTAAAAGAATTTCAATCAGATTCTCTTGAACAACGTTATTTAAACCTGATCAGCAACCAGGAAGCTTTGTTTCACTCTGCACCTTTACAACATATAGCTTCTTATTTGGGAGTAAAACCGCAAAGTCTAAGTCGCGTTCGTGCGAAAATTGTGAAAAATAGTTAATCCGTTATTTCTTAACATAGGTGAATTTTCAGGGGGATAGCCCTCCGTAATTTTGTTTTGTGAAAATGAAACAAAATGAAGAATAACAAATTTACCCTCGTCAGTTTATTGCTTGTCGGCACGTTGCAGGTTCGGGTGACAGCACAAACTCCTCCAACATTACAGGAGGTAATTGACAGTGCCCTGGTGCAGGATTATGCTTTCGAGAATAAACAACTGGAGTTAAGACGAATTGAACTGGATCAGGAGCGAATCAAGGATGCTTATATGCCGCGTATTGAATTAAATGCAAAGGAATCATATGCCTATGCGGCCTCCAATCTAACGACACCTGCTTTTGCCATACCACAGTTACAAATGGCATTTCCCGAACATGAAAACCGATATAAGCTGGATAACTTTATTACACAGGCAGATCTGAAAGCCTCCTTTTTGCTTTTTTCAGGGGGAAAGGTTAGTAATCTAAAGAAAGCAAACGAAGCACGACTTGAAGCAGAAACCGCTTTGTTGGAAACCGACCGCAATGCAATCATCCAAAATGTGACTGCTTTGTATGATCAGTTGGCTATGTTGAAATCAGTTAAGGCAACATTGGATCAAAGTAGCAAACGATTGGATGAAAATCTGAAAGTAGCAGAAAAAGCATTGAGTCTTGGATTGATTACGCAGTATGAATACAATAAAGTAACACTTGCGGTGAGTCAGCTCGCAGCCAAGTATAAAGAATATGAAGGAAAAAGACGTTTGGTCGTATTGAGTCTGCATACAATTACGAAAATTGAGTACGACAGGCTGGAAAAAATAGAGGAAGATTTGATTATTATGCCGGTTTCTTATGTTGACGAGCCGGTAAACAGACCGGAAATAACAGCCCTGAATGCAGCAGTACTGGCTAATGAGTATAAAGTGAAAGCAGCCAAAAAATGGTGGGTACCAAAGATTGGTGCTTCTGCCTCTGTAGGATATTTTGGGCTCCATAATGGAAGGTTGCGAACTACAGATCCATCATTGACAACGCAACAACCACTGAATCATACATTTTCTTCTGTATCTGCTACACCTGTATTTATTGCCGGAGTTGGACTTAAGTGGGATCTTTTTGACGGGAGAGAAGGGATCAATGAAACAAAACGGGCGCAAATTGATTTACAAATTGCTCAAAATAAACGGGATGATGTTTCAGAAAAAATAACGCTTCAACTCGAAAAACAAAAAGTAGAGTTGGAAATAGCCGGAGATCGTCTGGAGGTGAAGAAAACAGCTTTGCAAATAGCCGAAAATTCCATGGAACAAGCTATGAAAGAATTCAAAGTCGGATTAATTAAGTCACTTCAGTTACTGGAGGCTGAAAATGATTTACAACTGGCACAACAGGAGTATGCACAAGCTATTTTCCAGCAGAGAAGAGCTGCTGTTCAATACCTTGAAGCTGCCGGAGTTTTAGATGTAACCACTTTAAAATAATAAAACAATCATGAAGATAAAAAATGTAATTACAATAAGTATCGGAGCCGTTTTAGTAACAGCTTGTTCAGCTCCACTGGAAAAACCGATTCAGGGTAAGATAAAAAAAGAGGTAATTTCTTTTACACCTAAAGTAACTGGTAGAATACTTGAAATCTATGTCCAGGAAGGAGATGTGGTACAACCGGGTGATACATTAGCAATGTTAGATGTTCCTGAAGTTGACGCTAAATTGGAGCAGGCTTCCGGAGTTGTTCAGGCAGCCAGTGCACAAAGTACGTTGGCAAATAACGGAGCTACTGAAAATCAGAGAAAACAATTGAAGGCTAAACGGGAAGCTGTAAGGGAGCAATATGTATATGCAGAAAAATCATTTAACCGTTCGAAAGCAATGTTTGACGAAGGATTGATGGCTCCCCAGCAGTTTGATGAAGTTCAGTCCAAATACACTGCTGCGAAAGCTCAGTTAGATGCGGTAAATGCAGAATGGGCCGAAGTCGAGAAAGGAACTCGTTTTGAAACCCGTAATGCAGCATACGGTCAGCAACAACAGGCATTGGGAGTATTAAAGGAAGTGGAAATTGCGTACTCAGAGAAATACATTATTGCAACTAACAGCATGCAAATTGAAACAATCTCTCTGCATGAGGGAGAGTTGGCTACTGCCGGTTATGCATTGTTCAATGGATATATTCCGAATTCAACATATTTCCGGATGACTATCGGGGAAAAAGAAATCGCCGGTTACACGAAAGGAAAAGAGATTACTTTGTTGATCCCTTATATAAACAGAGACGTTCGTGTAAAAGTTCAGAATGTTAAACAATTGGCCCGGTATGCCGATGTGACCAGTCCTTATCCCAACCTTGAAATAGATGAGGCTTTTTATGAAGTGAAATTAGTCCCTTCGGATGCGGGAGAAGATTTGACGGATTTATTGGTGAATGCATCTGTAATCCTTAAAAAGTAATACGGTGAAAAATCTAATGTATTTAGTACGTCGGGAGTTTAAAATGTTTTTCAGCAATACGACTTTGTTATTAGTCTTCGTTGCCGCCCCGATTATTTATGCAGTGATGCTGGCTTCCGTTTATAAATCGGGAAAAGCAACGGAGCTTCCGGTGGTAGTAGTGGATCGGGATAATTCCCCGATGAGCTTACAGATATTGGAAATGCTGGAGGATAATGAAGGGATTGAGATTAAAAAAGTACTTGCGGAATCCAATGATGTGCAAGCGGATATGGTGAAATTAGATGCTTCGGCGATGGTTATTATTCCAGATCGTTTTGAGGCTGATATTTTACAGGCGCGTTATCCGGAAGTAATGGTGTATTGTAATACGGTCAACTTATTGACAGCAAATTTTGTGAGTAAAAGTATTCAGACTTCGTTAGGGACTTTTGCAGCAGGTGCTGAAATCAAGGCTTTACAGAGAAGAGGAATGTCCGGTGCGGAAGCTAAGATGAAGTACGAACCTTTCAAACAAAACTATGTTAAGGTATTTAATGAAACCGGGAATTATTTCTCTTTTATGTGGCCGGCTATGCTTACTGTTGTTCTTCAGCAGGTGATATTATTGGCAATGGCGGTTAGTATTGCATTTGAGGTAGAGAATAATTCCTTTGGAAAAGGAATCGTAAGTAAAACAAAATCTGCGTTGGCAACCGTATTGATTAAGGTTGCTCCGGTGTGGGTGTTATCCATCCCAATGGTGGGCATATTCTATGGGTTTCATGTATTGTACGATGCACCTTTGCCGTCCGGACCATTTAATTTTATTGTTTTGTCTGCTTTGTTTGTCGTTTCGGCAACTTTTTTAGGGGTCATGATAAGTGCAATGCTACCGAATGCTTTGAAGGCTACTCAGGTTTTGATGCTGTTATCAGCTCCCGGGTTTATTATCAGCGGATATACATGGCCTATTTTTGCAATGGCAACTCCAATTCAATGGCTGGCCAATGCTTTGCCGTTAACTCCTTTCCTGAATGCGTTTAAACATCTGTTGATGGAAGGAGCAACATTGCAGCAAGTGTTGCCTAGTATACAACAACTGGCTATTCAAATCGTCGCTTATTTTTTACTGAGTGTCATTCTGGTAAAGTGGCGTATAAAAAAAGAAGAGAAAAAGATGAAGTTACAGGTTGCTGCGGTAGAGGAAAAATAATGGTTATTTCTTTTTCTTCCTTGCTTTTTCCTTAAAGCGATACCCTCCGGACAGACGGACATCAAAATAATACTGTTGGAAATTAATATTTTTGATATTTATCCGTCTGAACTGGAATTCGCCTGAAAGATTCAGAAACCATTTGGTTTTTTGAACACCAAGTACCAACATCAAATCCGTACGTGTGCTTAAGCCTAGGAAACCTCTGGAGTTATCAGGGGTTTTATAGGATTTAACCTGTAATAAAGGACCAAATCCGGCAAGAATACCTCCCTGGAACCAGTCTTTTTTATAGACATACGCCAGTCCGGGAATAGCTCCCAGTTCAAAGGATCCCAAACGATTCATATTGGAGTTATCCTCGGATACTGTGCGTTGAAAGTCGGAAAGAAGGTAGTTTTTTTCGTTACTGATCCCAATTCCACCCAGATAACCATAAATGTACGGACTTAGTGAAGATCTTTTATAATCAGCTACTTTTCCCTGAAAAGCCTTGTAATGAAAACCTTTTCTGAAAAAATAGCGAACATGTAGTCCTACGGTAGCTGTTGTATAATCCGGATGAATCCCGTGTTTCTCTGTTAAATCGACTGTATCAGCTGCCTGTTGATTTAAGTAGGCAAATCCTTTGAAATAATTGATGTCTACAGCAAAATTTATTCGTTTGATAGCAAATCCCAGGTCGAGATTCAGGTAATTGGACTTACCATACAACTTTGGGTTAAGTGTATTGACAGGTAATTTAAATGTCAGCCCCAAACGTACCCCCAGATAATGAACCCCGGCCTGAAATACAAACGGTGTGTTGGGAATCATATTTACTTTACCATGACCATCATATTTGAGATTATAGGAAAGGTGAGTACTATTGAAACCTGTTCCTATATCAATAATCCAACGACGTTTGTAGAGGTTGTAATGTATACTGGAGTCTTTAAAATCAAAGAGCTTACTCTCCTGTGCTTTTAGTTCCGGAGGAAACAAAAGCAGAAGAAAAAAGCATATTTGAAGAATTCTTCCGGTGGGCACACGTAACATTTACTGAACGAAAATATCGATTTTTAGAGCAGGAAAAGTAACTTTACGGAAATTTACTGAACAGTCCTTTGTTAATGGGGGTTGACCGGGGATCAGTAGTAGGAACTATGTCGAGATGAAGAAACTGTACAAATTTCTGTTGAATACGTTACCGCGTCCTGTTTTGATACGCATGAGTTATGTTTTTAAACAAGTAGCTCCGATGTTGTACAAAGGAGATAAGGTAGAGTGTCCCGTTTGTCAACGGTCTTTCCGCAAGTTTCTTTCGTACGGATCAGCAGTAGCGCACCGGGAGAATGTATTATGTCCTTATGATCTGACTTTGGAAAGACATCGTCTGATTTGGTTGTATTTGCTCAATAAATCTGATTTTTTCACGGCTGAGCAGATTGAAATGTTGCATATTGCACCTGAACAGTGCTTTTTACCGCATTTCAAAAAACAGAATAACCTGAAGTACCTTACGGGAGACCTGGTTTCTCCGATAGCAGATATACACTTTGATTTGCATGATATTCCACTTGAAGACAATCGGTTTGATGTTGTTTTTTGTAACCATGTTCTGGAACATGTAGAAGATGACAAACAATGTATGGGGGAGTTATTTCGTGTGATGAAGCCCGGTGGATGGGGGATATTTCAGGTTCCTATGGATCTTACGCGCTCAGAAACGTATGAGGATAAAAGTATTACTTCTCCTGAAGAGCGCGAGAAACATTTTTGGCAAAAAGACCATGTTCGTTTATATGGATTGGATTATCCTGAAAAGTTAAAAGCTGTTGGTTTTGATGTAGAGGAATACAATCCGAAAACAGAGTTGGATGAAAAACTGATCGAACGGTATCGCCTGAGTCCCGGGGAAATTTTGTACATTTTCAGAAAGCCGGAATAAAAATGAGAAAAGGGGAGAGTATAGTCACTTCTTCCGCAACAAGATTTCTTTTGCTGCAGGTTGGTTTAGTGACCTTGTTTTCCTGTTCGTCACCTTATCCGGAGCCTATTCATCCTGAGGATAATCCCTTTAGCATTGAAAAAGCAGAATTGGGAGAAAAACTGTTTTTTGACCCGAGACTGAGTATTGATAATACGGTTTCTTGTGCAACCTGTCATGTTCCCGAAAGAGCATTTACCGATAATCTACCACTTTCTAATGGAGTTTATGGTCGGAAGTCCTTACGAAATGCTCCATCTTTAATCAATGTAGCCTATCAACCTCATTTTATGTTTGAAGGAGAAATTAAAACGCTTGAAATGCAGGCGGTTGTTCCGATAACTGATCTGAATGAAATGGGGTATGAAAAGATAGGTGAATTAGTCCAAAAACTTCACTCTATTGATGAGTACAATGAGCTGGCAAAGCAAGTTTTTGACAGGGAGTTTGATGTGTGGGTGCTAACACGTGCTTTAGCTGCTTATGAGCGTACATTGATTGTCTGGAACAGCCCGTTTGATGATTATTATTTTCTGGGAAAAGAACTTGATAAGCAGGCACTGAAGGGATACAGAATCTTTGATGAACAGTTACATTGTACGGACTGTCACCCGGCCCCGTTTTTTACTTCGTTTGAGATCAAGTCTAACGGTAGCGGGAATGGAAGAGACGGAGGAAGATACAGGATAACTGCAGATTCGACAGATTTCGGAAAGTTCAAGATTCCATCGTTACGCAATGTGACAAAAACATATCCGTATATGCATGACGGATCAGTACAAACCATTGATGAGGTACTGGATTATTATGCAAAAGGTGGAAGTGGAAACCTGAATCAGTCGGAAGAGATCAAAAGTTTTACTCTTTCAGATGAAGAGAGGGAAGCTTTACATGCCTTCTTCAGATCTTTAGAAACAAATTAAAAAAGAGGAACAGTACTACCATTCCTCTTTTCTATAAATAAATTCTACTACTATTTTACAAACTTCTTATCGTCGATAGATTTGTTAATCTCGATAGATTTTACTTCAACCAGTAATGACATAGAACCGGCCATCTGGCTAAGTTCGTGAGGGAACAGAATCCCGTTAACCTCATTAAACTTACGATATTCCACACTGGATGATGAAGTCTCTCCTTCCATAGTCGTTACAGAGCTGGAACGTTCTTTCTGGAAAGTGGAAACAGAATAGTAATCCTGTGTTACCGAGTTTGAAGTGCTTGTTTCAATCACATAATAATCTTTCCCCATTTCCTTTTTGATTCCTAAAAGTTTGAATTCAACTTCATGTTTACTGTAGTTTACTTCGGGAATAAGACCAATTGTCTTTTTCTTTTCAGCGACTTCTTCGTCAGAATACTCGATTGATTGTCCTCCGGCCATCGGAGAAGATTCCATTCCACCTGCTTTTCCATTAAAGAACGTACGCTGCATTACCTGACCATTGAAAAGAACTTCCATCGCTTCAGAACTAGGAGTCTTTAGATAGGTGTACATATCAAAACTTACAGGAGCTCCGGAAGGAGTAGCTGTCATTACCTGTGTCATTGATTTGATCTTTCCTATTTTTTGCTCTGCTTCTTTTCTTGTTTTCGATTGTGTAACCGCCAGAATATAATTCTCAATTACTTTTTCAGCAGAAATGTCAGCTTTCTTGAATCCTGTTTCCGGGTTCCCGAAAGCATCGTAATACTCAATTTTTCCATTCTGATCAAAAGGAAGCAGGTTTTCGGCAATCTTCTCATTTCCTACAACAACGATATAGGCATTTTCATAATCAAGATACGATTCAGCCATTTTATTAATGTCACTTATCGTTGTCTCTTCAATCATTTTCAGATAGTTTTTGTAGTAATCCTTATCCAGTTTGTTACGGAAGATAGACAAAGCAAAATCAGCGATCGTCTGAGGACGTTCAAGAGCGCGAACAAACGATCCGGACATCGAAGCCTTGGCTAGTTGAAGTTCTTCTTCGGTTACAGGATTCTCAGTGATCGTTCTTATTTCAGAAAGAATTTGAGTAACCGCACTATCCGTTACTTCGTTACGGAAACTTCCCGAAGTGTAGAAATAACTTCCTGTTCTGGCGATGGATACGCCTGAGTAACATCCGTATGTGTACGCTTTGTCCTCACGCAGGTTTTGCATCAGGCGAGCTTCAAATGTTCCTCCACCAAGGATTTGGTTCATCAATTTGACCTTGATTTCATCCGGGTGTCCCGGTGTAATGTTAAGAGGAATTGCTACCTGGATAACTGACTGAACAGCTCCGGCTTTTTTCCCGAAAATAACACGACTACCTTTTTGATTTGGTTTTACAACATATTTACCACTTTCGGTAACCTTTCCGGTCCAATCTCCAAGTGTGTTTTTGATGAGCTCCTGAAGACGGGCTGCATCGATATCTCCTACCACAACCAGATAACTGTTTCGGGGAGTAAATTTACTGTGGAAGTAATTCTTTACATCTGCAAGTGTAATTGCCTCCAGTGTTTCTTCCGTCATGCTTTCTCCTCGCGGGTGCTTTTTTCCGAAAACGACAGAATTAGTGATGTTAGAAGCCATGGTGTTGGCATCTGACTTGGTCATCGTCAAAGCAGAAGCACTTTGTTTTTTTATCCGGTCAAACTCAGATTCAGGGAAATTGGCATTTTTCACAATTTCTGCAAGAATAGCAATCAGATCCAAGTCGTATTTGGACAGTCCTGAAACATAGATCGAAGAGGAGCTGGCAGATATGTTGGCACCCATGTAATCGATCTTAAAATCCAATTCATCCTTACTGAGATTCTTTGTCCCTGACAGGATCATACTCCCGGCAAAGTCTGCCAAACCACTTTTTTCTCCTTCCAGCATAGGGTCAGTTCCCATAACCAGATTGAACGAAACGCGGGGAATTTTGTCATTTTTCGATAGAATTACAGTCATTCCGTTATCAAGATCGAAAATTTCCGAGTCCGGAATATTAACAGCCGGAGCTTTGCTTGCTTGTGGGCGTACTGAGCGGTCAATCTGGGCCTGAAGCCCGAAAGCCGCCATTATGAATGTATATAAAAGAATATTTTTCATGGTCTTATTTTTTCTTTCGATGAAGTACTGTTCTATTTTTCTTCTTCGTTATTTTCCTTCGGAAGGTAGTATAGAAGAATTCTTCTTTCCGGTGTGAAGTATTTGATGGCTGCCTGTCGGATATCTTCTTTGGTTACTTTCTTGTATTTTTCCAACTCATTATTGATAAGGTTGGTGTTACCGAAGTAAACGTAGTTATTAGCCAGGGCTTCTGCTATTCCGGCCATGGTCGAATTGGACGAATAGAAGTTACTTTCAAATGAATTTTGAATTTTTTCGTATTCTGCATCAGAAATTAACTCTGTTTGCAGGCGAGCTACTTCTTTATCCATTCCTTGCTGAAGCTTGTCAAGACTGACTCCGCTGTTAGCAATCCCCAGAATAAGAGCCATTCCCGGATGCTCAAGAGGAAATGGGAAAGAGAACATAGTCATCGCTAACTGATCTTTTTCTACTACCGATTTATTTAAACGGGAACTGCTTCCTCCGGACAGAATTTCGTTCATCATTTGTACGGAGTAAAAATCAGGAGAGTTTTGCGCCGGCATGCGGTAGCAGGCAAAAAGAGCTGGTAACTGAATGTTATCATATACAGTGTCAGTAAGCACACCGCTTAAAGGAGCTTCTACCTGTGTCGGTTGAGGAATCGGAATCTGTGTTTCAGAAACATTTTTAAATAACTTCTTGTACGCTACCTCAGCAGGTGTTTTCGCCAAAGCTTTTTTGATTTTCTTTTCTTTCAGCTTGTACTTTTCTGCTACTTTATTTGCAGGAAGATTGACCAGGTCACGGTAAGCGTTCAGCTTTTCACCCGAGGGAATAGACGCAAAGTACTTTTCGATAAGTGCTTTGGTTTCTTCAATACTAATATCTCCTGCAATAGACAATGTCGCATTATTAGGAACATAGAATGTTTTGTAGAAGTTGATATAATCTTCTTCCTGAGCAGCATCTAAATGTTCCATACTTCCGATTGGAGTCCATTGGTACGGATGTTCCTGAAACATCATGGAGAAAGCTTTTGCCATGAAGGAACCATAAGGTTGGTTGTCAATTCGCTGACGCTTTTCTTCTTTCACTACTTCACGCTGTGTTTCAATCCCCACGCTGTCTACTTTTGCGTGAAGTAATCTTTCTGATTCTAACCACAAGCCTAATTCCAATTGGTTAGATGGAAGAATTTCATAGTAATACGTTCTATCCTGAGAAGTGTTGGCATTCAGTACACCTCCGTTCATTTCTACCAATCGGGAAAATTCACCACGGTCTATGTTCTGACTTCCTTCGAACATAAGGTGCTCAAAAAAGTGAGCAAAACCTGTTCTTTCCGGATTTTCATTTTTGGAACCAACGTGGTACATAATAGATACGGCTACAATAGGATTACTGTTATCCTGATGCAGAATAACGTGCATGCCGTTATCGAGGTCATATTCCGTAAATTTTATTTCTTTTTCCTGTGCAAGGGATAAGGTACTTACACCGGAAAAAAGCAACATAGCGGCTGTTTTTCTCATTTATTCTTGTGTTATTTTTAGCTAAATTAATACTTTATCGGATTCCGAAACCGGCTTTCTGTATGTTCGGAGAATTACCATGATAAATGGTTGTCTAAAGTCGTTCCAAAGGTGTTCTTTTTCCGTCCACAAGACTGTAACAGGCCATTTTATCACCAAATACGGAAGCTTTGAAGAGGGAACGGTTTAACAGCATCCGAACACATTCCTGAATACCTTCCACAATAGAAGGGTGGGGGTGAATCAGTTCGGATAATGTTTCAATCGGTTCATGCATTTTTATCAGCAGTCCTATTGCCTGTATTGCTGTAGAAGCATGTTCTCCGATTACACGCATACCCAAAATCCGCATTTCATCGTCATTGGTAACGATGATTTTAATGAATCCCTGTGTACGTCTCATGGCAATTGCCCGTGAGATTAACGAGTAATCTAGTTTTACTACTTTAACAGGTATATTTTGTTTAATACATTGTTGCTCATTCATCCCTACAAGTGCTACTTCTGGGCGGAGAAACATAATCGTACAAACATTATCGTAATTCAGTTTTTTTACTGGGGTTTCACTGAAAATACGCTCAACGGTATAACGGGCTTCAATTTCACCCATATTAACCAATGCAATTCTTCCGATCAAATCACCTACGGCAAAAATATTCGGAATATTGGTTACCGTGTCATTATCTTCTACGTGTACACCTCGGGTCGAGAGCATTACACCGGCATTTTCCAGTCCCAGGTTTTCCAGGTTGGGCGTCCGGCCAATGGAAAGCAATGCTTTTTCGACGCGGATAACCTCGCTTCGTCCGTCCGGATAGGAAAGTTCATATTCTACCTCATTACCGATTTTCTCAATACGCTCCAGTTGTGCATTGTTGTGAATCGTAACTCCTTTTCGGATCAGGTTATCAGCTACCATAGCTGAAACATCTTCATCTTCAAAAGGAAGAATTCGGTCCTGCCGGTCAATAATGTATACTTTTGTTTTTCCGAAATTGGAAAATATGGTAGCGTACTCACAACCAATTACCCCGGCTCCGATAATAACAAGACTTTTCGGATAGTCTTTTATCGATTCTATTCCGTCCGAAGTGAGGATCGTCTTTTCATCTACATCAATGTGAGGTAGTTTTCTGGGAGTACTTCCTGTAGCCAGAATAATATTTTCCCCATAAATAGTTTTGCTTCCTTCTCCGTTGGAACGGGTAATCTCTACTTCGTTCTCATTCAATAGTTTTCCAAAACCTCTTTCGTAGGTAAAATATTGTTTCTCAGTTGCCGATTGTAGGAGTTTGATGTGGCATGAATAGTGAAACTTGCGTTCAAAGAGAGCTTCTTCCAGTGTTTTCTTGACTTCTTCCCAGGAAAACTCAAACTGTTCTTTCCTTAGGTGTTGTGTTGCCTCATTTACTTCATAGACCTTTTGGGACATTTCCCAGAGGGTTTTAGAAGAAAGTGCACCGTTGTACAGTCCGGCACCACCAACACGGTCTTTTTCAATTAAACAAACGGATTTTTTGAAGTCGATCGCACGCATAGCAGCTGCATAACCCGCGGGACCTCCTCCAATAACAATAAGATCGTATTTCTCCATTGAACGACTCTGAGATTTTAGAAGGGCTAAATATAATAAGGACTGATTAAATGACCTACCATTTTTCCTAACTTTGTGACCGATTTTTAGCAGATGAAGTACCAAAATGATATTGATACCGCATTAGGACAGAAGAAAAACTACAAATCGCTGGTAAGAAAACTGAAGAAAAAGAATACCAGAGAAGTTGATAACCTGTTTCATACGTTACACGACGAAGTGTTTGAGGAAGTGGATTGCCTGGCGTGTGCTAATTGCTGTAAAACGACAAGTCCTATATTCAGGGATGTGGATGTGGAGCGACTGGCGAAAGCACTACGAATGCCTGTCGCCGAGTTTCAGAAAAAGTACCTCACGATGGACGCGGATCGCGATTGGGTATTACAGACAGCTCCCTGTCCCTTTTTAGGAGAAGATAATTATTGTTCGGTGTATGAATGGCGTCCGAAAGCCTGTCGGGAGTATCCGCATACGGACCGTAAGAATATGCTGCAAATTCTGAACCTTTCATTAAAGAATACGGAAGTCTGTCCGGCAGTAGCAAAAATTTTTTTCGAAATTAGCCAACGAAATCAATAATTTTTCGTTCTACGTTTAGAAAACTTATTCATTCTGAACGGAGAAAATGCACATATTGATCATGTAATAAGTCACCTTGAAGGAGATCAGACTGTAGATTTATTATATTCTTGTTCCGGTCAACTGCTGACGGAAGAGGTGGATGCGATACTGGTTGAACTGGAATACATGATTGACCGACTGGATCTGCCGAAAAAGAATGCCAAACGACTCTTTACACTTGCTGTTGAAGGATTACAGAATATTGAACGTCACGGCCTGGATCATCCTGAGTTTTCTGGTGTTTCGTTTGTGTTGTTTTATAAGCGGGAACAGCAGTTTGTACTTGTTTTTGGTAATTTGATAGATGATCGAACAAAACGATTGCTTGAATATCACTTACAACGTATTGAAGGACTTGGGAAGGATGAATTGAAAGAGATGTTGATTCGGCAGTTAGATAGGGGGGAGTTGACAGAGAAAGGAGGCGGAGGTCTGGGGATTTTGACTCTGGCTTTGAAATCATCAGGGAAAGTGAAAGCTGTTTTTACCCCGCTGGAAGAAGGAGTGTTTTACCTGTTTTCGATGCGGGTATCTGTTGACGAGTACTAAACTGATTAACCAATTATCCAGAGTAGGACAGGTTTTCCGGTTTGTTTCAATTGTTGATCTAACTTTTTCATGAAATTATCTGAAACCGCAGGACATCCCCAACTTAAAGGAGAATAGTTCGGATATATTTCTGCATCAGTTACAGCGCTCCACGAGTGAAGTACCACGATTCGATCCTGCGCACTCGCATTGGATTCCTCTAACCCATGTAACCAGTATTTGACATGAATACCCCATGAGCTGTAATCTCTTACGCCGATTTTATATTTTCCTTCCGATGAGCAATGGCTGTTATTTTTATTGCTGAATTTTGCTTTTTCATATTTGTCCGGATTTGCGGCAAACACATCACAGGCTCCGTGGGTAACGATAGCCGTATCCGAATACTTGTTTTTAGTGAAATCATAAACAAAAAATCGTTTTTTTCCGGAGTGAATCCGCATATCAAGCAGGTAGTAATATTCCGTATTCATCGCATTTTTTTGGCAAAAGCTTAAGGCTTCTTCATGGTGTTGTTTCCGACCGTTTTCGAGCAATATGTTTTCTCGTTCAGAGGTGTCGTTGCATCCCATTGCAATAATCATAACTAGTGTATACCAGATCATACGATAACAGTTTGGTTTTGTAGAAATAAAATACATAATTCGTGAAAAGTAACATTTTTTTAGTCTCATTATTGTTGAAAAAACAGGAAATTGTAATTTTGTTCCATGGTTCAATTACCAGAGCGTTTTGTAAATCGCATTCGAGAACAAATTCCGGATGCGAGTGCACTGCTGTCCTCTCTGAACCAACCTTCTCCTGTTTCTATTCGTTTGAATCCTCTTAAACCCGACTCTGTTTTTGATTCTGAAGATCGGATTGCTTGGTGTCCAATGGGAAGATACCTCCAGAAACGCCCTGTTTTTACACTTGACCCGTTATTTCACGCGGGAGTGTATTATCCTCAGGAAGCAGGATCTATGTTTGTTGACGAAGTTTTGAGAACGATTGAACTGCCTGATTCTCCGGTTTGCCTGGATTTGTGTGCTGCTCCCGGTGGAAAAAGTACCGTTTTACTAAGTCATTTATCGGGGAAAGGTCTTTTGGTAGCAAACGAAATTATCAGGAACAGGGCATTGGTGTTAAGGGAAAATCTTATTAAGTGGGGGGCAGGAAATTGTATTGTCACCAATAATGAAGCGGCAGATTTTTCACAGTTGGGTTCTGTATTTGATTTTGTACTCTTAGATGCTCCCTGTTCAGGTGAAGGAATGTTCCGGAAAGATGAACAGTCGAGAGGTGAATGGTCGGAAGAGAATGCGGAGCATTGTGTAGTGCGGCAACGAGAGATTCTGGAAGATATTTGGCCTTCGGTTCGATCGGGAGGCTATGTCTTGTATTCAACCTGCACCTATAATAAAGAAGAGAACGAGGAACAAATCCGGGAGTGGATTGAGGAAGGCAGAGCAGAACTGGTTCAATTACAATTTCCCGATGAGTGGAATCTGACCACAGGGACAGGAGAGTTAGGTTGGTATTGCTATCCGCACAAAATGAAAACAGAAGGCTTTTACTTTGTTGTACTGAAAAAAACGGAAAGTCCGGAAGTTGGTTTATCGGGGAAAAAGACTGGAAAAAAGAAAATGCGAGAGGAAAAGAGGGATCATCCGGAGCTTATTAAAGGAATTGTGCATTCGGAGTACTCTATACATTACTACAGGGAACAGTTTTATGCATTTCCGACGGTCGTATTAGAGACAGGGAAGCTGATTCTTGATAAGTTGAGATGCCTGAAATGGGGTGTTCGGTTGGGAGGCGGTGAAGGAAAGAAATTTATTCCCGACCACGAATGGGGAATGGCAGTTCATGTTCCTGCTGATTTTCCAAAAATTAATCTGGACGAGAAAACAGCACTTCGCTATCTAAAAGGAGAAGCCATACAGATAGACGGACCAAAAGGATGGGTTTTAGTGAGTTTCAAAGAGAAAGTACTGGGGTTTGGAAAAAATCTGGGAAACCGGATGAACAATTATTACCCGAAAGAGTACCGAATCAGAATGAAAATTGAATAAGATGCAATTATTTTAGATTTATTTCAACAGGTCTTATACGGAAAATGTGAAAAACAATAATGCGAAATATGTTTTCGTTTATCAATTAACTTTAATTTTGTATTAATTAATAACAGCGGTTGCTAGAAAAGAAATTTTATGAACGAATTTGGAAAGAGAGGTAAGAATGCCAATTTGAAAGATTCAATCGGACTCTACAATTTGGGGAATGTATACTGGAACCTGACCCCTGCAGAGTTGGTAGAGGAAACTATAATCAATGGGCAGGGTGTTCTGTCGGAGACTGGAGCTTTGGCTATTGAAACCGGTGAATTTACGGGGAGGTCACCTAAGGATCGTTTTATCGTATGTGATGAAAATACGGAAAACTCAGTTTGGTGGGGTGATATCAATATCAAATTTACTCCTGAAAAATTCGATGCACTTTACAACAGAATGAAGGCGTATATGGCGAATCGGGAGGTGTATGTACGTGATTCGTATGCCTGTGCTGATCCTGAATATAAGTTGAACATCCGTGTTGTAGCTGAGTATCCCTGGTCGAATATGTTTGCTTATAACATGTTCCTGCGTCCAACAGAAGAAGAATTGGAAAACTTTGAGCCGGAGTGGCACATTGTAAATGCGCCCGGATTCTATGCTGATCCTGAAATTGACGGTACACGTCAACACAATTTTGCGGTGATTAACTTCACCAAAAAGATGATCATTATCGGAGGAACAGGATATACAGGAGAAATTAAGAAAGGTATTTTCTCTGTTTTGAACTATATCCTTCCGCACGAGCGAAATGTTCTTTCTATGCACTGTTCGGCAAACATCGGGAAAGAGGGAGATACGGCAATTTTCTTCGGACTTTCCGGAACCGGAAAGACAACGCTTTCTTCAGATCCTAACCGTCGATTGATCGGTGATGATGAGCACGGATGGGCAAATGGTTCTGTATTTAATTTTGAAGGAGGTTGTTATGCAAAAACCATTGACCTTTCAAAAGAGAAAGAACCTCAGATTTATAATGCCATTAAATTTGGTTCCATTCTTGAGAATATTGGTTTCCATAAAGGAACTTCCGCTCCTGATTATTCGGATTCAACAATAACAGAAAACACAAGAGTATCTTATCCGATTTACCATATTGATAATATAGTAGAACCTTCGGTAGGAACTGATCCAAAGAATATTTTCTTCCTTACGGCAGATGCTTTTGGTGTGTTACCTCCGATCTCGCGTTTAACTCCCGGACAGGCAATGTATCATTTCATTTCAGGATATACTGCTAAAGTAGCAGGAACTGAGGTAGGGGTAACAGAGCCACAACCATCGTTCTCGGCATGTTTCGGAAAAGCGTTCTTACCGCTTCACCCGACAAAGTATGCAGAGATGCTGGGAGAGAAAATGAAAGAAACAAATGTTCGCGTGTGGTTGATCAACACAGGATGGTCAGGTGGAGAGTACGGAGTAGGAAGCCGTATCAGCCTGAAATACACCCGTGCAATGATTACAGCCGCTCTTACAGGACAGCTGGATAATGTTGAGTACGCGAAACATGAAGTATTCGGATTGGAAATGCCGGTGACTTGTCCTGAAGTTCCAGATGAAATCCTTACACCAAGAAATACCTGGGCTGATAAGTCGGCTTATGATGCGAAAGCATTACATCTTGCAGAGCAATTTGTGAAGAATTTCAAGCAGTTTGAAGACAATGCGAATGAAGAGATTCTGGCAGCAGCGCCAAAAGTAGCGGTGAATTAATTCCGTTCGTTTAGATATAAAAAATCCCTGTTGTCAGATGATAGCAGGGATTTTTTGTTGTAAATAGTCTGCAAACTGAATCGGGAATTTTCGGCTTTTTGAAAAGCTTTGCGTATCTTTATAAGTTGAGTAGCAGAGGATGAAGTAAATGAGTAAAGAGGAAAAAAACAAAGAGTTTGTGAATCCTATTGATCCGGATAAGATCACTGAAAATCCGCATAGTCTTGAATACGGACATCACGTAGGGAGTGCGGTAATTAAACCGGAAGATAAGGGGAAAATAAAAGGGCTTTCCGTAGCAGCTATGGAACAGCAAACAGATCAACAGCTGGGACAGATTTATGAACAGATGCAGTTGTTGGCAGAACAGGCAAAGAAGATTCAGGCGCGCAAAGAAATTTCGGAACGCATTTATCAGGCTGAAATCCGTTTCACTCCGATTATATCTCATGTTTATCATTTCTACCAGAAAGAGGATGGAGGCTTTTTACTCTCTCTCATCGCCCCTGAACAATGGGGAAGAAGTGGGAAATCATTCGAATTTATCGCTACGGTGAAATTACTTCCCGATCACACCTGGGATATTCTTGCAAGAAATGAAGAGATAGATTGGTAGACCTTGTGCTACTTTTTTGTAATTTTGTAGTTTAAAATTATTGGGATATGACAAAGACCAAGGAAGAGTTTGACGAGCAGTTGGTGGAATTACTGGTGGATCAACGTAATCTTATTGTTTTTAATGATGATGTAAATACGTTTGATTTTGTCATAGAGGCGCTGGTAAAAGTTTGTAAGCATGAGCCTATACAAGCAGAGCAATGCACGATGATTATTCACTACAATGGAAAGTGTTCTGTAAAAAAAGGAGACTGGGAAGCCCTTGAACCAATGTGCACTGCGTTACTGGATCGGGGAATTACTGCAGAAATTCATTAAAAAAACTTGCGGATGTAAAAAAGATGATTACCTTTGCACCCGCAATAACCCTGTAAGCAATAGCTAAAGGGAAGCAAAAAGGCCTCGTGGCGCAACTGAATAGCGCATCTGATTACGGCTCAGAAGGTTCCAGGTTTGAATCCTGGCGAGGTCACAGAGAAAAGCCAACCCATTTAGGGTTGGCTTTTTTATTGCTTATATTCCCGTGTATTCAAGGCATTCAGACAATTTACAGAAGTTAGAACTCTCTGGATAGAGAGTTTTTTGAATTATTCCAATTCATAGAGCATTGGATCCGGTTAGGGATCTTATTTCTAACGACTTTTAATGAAAAAATAAAGAGGTATCTTTAACCAAATAATATTTTATTTTAAAGCAAGCGGGTATGGACAAAATTGAAACTAAAATTCCAACCTTAAATCCAGTTGTTTTCAGAGATAATTATATAAGGAACAATTCGGATAAACTATTGAACAATCCTACTATTAATCATTTTTTTATTCATTCTTTTAAAGAAGATCCTGTTAACCTTAGTTTACCACTTCCTCCTCACAAAAAAACGGTAAATGATTTTGTATTTATTACTAATGGAAGTATGATTATGACTATAGGTATAGAGTCTTTTCATTTAGAGAAAAATGATTTTTTGTTTACCCCGAAAAATCTTATCAGCTCTACAGAGTATGCTTCAATTGATCTTGAGGGATATTATTGCCATTTTTCAGACGATTTTATCATGGCCAATCCTTTTGTTGAAATGTGGCAATCCAATGATTATGATAATAATACGATATCTGTTTCTGAAAATTCAAATACTATATTATTTCTGTTGAATAGAGTTGTTGAATTATATAAAAGCAATAATGAAAGTCCTAACAAAGAGAAAGTAATTTCTTTTTATATTTCGACACTTATGGCGGAACTGTTTTTGATTTTTAAAAAAACACCAATAAATAATCAAAAAGGAAATAGTACCTATTTATCATTCAAAAGTTTAGTTAGTAAGTATCTTAACGAACGTTTAAGTATTAAAGATTATGCTGCATTACTTCATGTTTCGCCAAATCACCTGAATAAAAAAATTAAAAATGAAACAGGCAAGACAGCTATTGAAATAATTAATGAATTAACCATTCTTGAAGCTAAGGTGCTTTTACTTCAGTCAAAAAGAACAGTAAGTGAAATTAGTATGGAATTGGGGTTTAATGATGCCTCCTATTTTAGTAGATTTTTTAAAAGTAAAACGAATCATTCGCCTTTAGAATATCGAAATATGATTGATTTGTCCTAATAGTGGAGTGTTATCTTCAAGCCTTTTTGCTTCTTCTCAAATTATTTTTGCAGAGAAATAATTAAAAAATAATCAAAATGAAGATCACTCTTTTTACTTCAGTACTCTTTATTGGAGTTACTATTCTTGTCTCTTGTAATAGTGAAAATAATAAACAAGATGTTTCTAAAGAAAAACCTGTTGAGATAAGTGAAACAAGAAAAAACGGCTTTGAAAATGATACAATAAAAGTTATACTCAATTCTAATGATAAAATGCGTTTTGATAAAGCAAGAATTGTAGTTAGGGAGCATAGTACTATTGTATTAACACTCAATCATACAGGAACAATGCCTGTTACAGCGATGGGGCACAACTTTGTACTTTTAGCCAAAGGGACTTCAATTTCAAAATTTGCAAATGACGCATTCGAGGCGGATAAAAACCAATACATTCCATCTAATCAGAAAAATAATATAATCGCCTATACAGATTTGATTGGAGGAGGAGAAACTTCTACGATAACTTTTCAGGCACCAGAAAAAGGAGTTTATGACTTTATTTGTTCTTTTCCGGGACACTACTCGATAATGAAAGGGAAATTTGTTGTAGAGTAAATTGAGAATTATGTATAACTTTTTAAAAGAATCCCATAATGGAATAGGGTTAGTATTACTTTTCCTATTCCTAACAGTAATTATATTCTTATTTTCCATGTTTTTAGTGAAAAGAACATGGGGAAAACCTGAAAAAATAGCTGCATTAGTAGGACTGGTTGTTGTTCACCTTCAATTATTAATAGGTTTTGTACTTTATTTTATATCGCCTCTAGGGCTGGACAATTTTTCCAGTGATTCGATGGGACATAAAATCTCTCGGTTCTACCTACTTGAACATCCATTAGGAATGATTCTGGCTGTATTTATGATAACCAGAGGATATAAATTGTCTAAGAAAAATACGTTAGGCGATAGTACAAAGTATAAAAGGTTACTTATTCATTATGGTTTAGGTTTTGGAATTATTACTTATTTGATACCTTGGTTTTTGTGGAGCTAAAAAAGAACAGTGATAAGCATAGTACGGAGTGAAATAGTGCGATGACTAATGAAATTACTGGTTAACCAAGATCAATCAATTTAAGAGAAAAGCCAGCCTGTTTAGGGTTGGTTTTTTTATTACTTATATTCCCATGTATTCAAGGAATTCAGCAATTTATAGAAGTTAGAACTCTCTGGATAGAGAGTTTTTGAATTATTTCAAGTCTTGTATGGAGCATAGGGGGGCGGTTAGGGGGGATTATTTCTAGTTATTCTTAATGAAAAAATAAAGAAGTATCTTTAGCTGAGATTAAAGGTTTTCTGTTACTTGGTGCTGAAAATAGGGGCTTCATCAATATCCGAACCAAAGAACCAGTAAATGAAGAGTAGTAACTTAGTAATAATAGCACTTTTTATGTCCATTCATTCTCTGTCTCAAAATAAACTCATAAATACGCCATTGGGTGAAGTCAGATTCATTGTTGAAAATAGCGTACGTAAAGCGACTAATATTCCCTATGCAAAGGCAAAAAGATATGAGTTACCATCCACGGTAGAAGGATCAACAATCCTTTCAGACTCTCAGAAACTTTCGCCTGCTTGCCCTCAGGAGAAAAGACCATCGTTTTCAGAAATGTTCGGTGTTGAGTTATTAGATCTATTAGAACAGTCTGAAGCATGTTTGAATCTTTCGGTCACCAGACCGGATAATAACAGGGACAGTCTCCCTGTTATGATATGGATTCATGGTGGGAGTTTTGTTTCTGGAGCTGGAGACGCCCCAATTTTTGATCCGGCAGTATTAGTTCATAATCAGAACATAATTGTAGTTAACGTCTCTTATCGTTTAGGTTTATTAGGTTTTCTGGGGGGATATAATGACATTCCTCCAAACCTGGGGTACCTTGATATTCTGGAGGCTATTAGGTGGGTGAACAGGAATATCTCGTATTTCGGAGGGAATCCTGATAATATTACCTTGTTTGGACAATCGGCTGGAGGTGAAGCCGTTGCTCAAATGATGCTCATTGAGGAATCAAAAGGTTTGTTTAAAAATGTCATTATACAAAGTGCTCCTCTGGGCTTGATATTTGATAGAAAACAAATGATTCAAGATATGATTGAAGTAGCCAAAGAAATACCACGTCAGGCTGACATAGATACAATTCTTACCCGGCAAAATGAAGTAATAGCAGCGGCGTCAGAATATGGCTTAAAAGCGGCAATGCCTTTTGGAAACCAGTATGGAAAGTATCCATTTCCTGACGAAGAAGATGTTGTAAGAATCTGGAACGAAAGAGCCAAAGAAGTAAATGTCTTAATTGGCTATACGAAAGATGAAACTTCTTTTTTTGTTCCTCATATACCCAAATTAAAAAAAATGGCCGATACTCCCATTGTAGGGGGACTCTTGAAGAGATTAATCGTTAATTCAACTACTAAAAAAGTATATAAGAAAGGAACGAAAAAATTCGCAAAGAACTGTGCTACTGATAGTAATCGTGTTTATATCTACGAAATCATTTGGGGCTCCAAAACCAACGGCTTTGGAGCCACGCATACGATAGATTTGCCTCTGCTTTTTGGAGATAGTTCGCTTTGGGAAAACGCTAAACTGGTAGAGGGGATAAGTGCAAAAGAACTTGCCGACAGCCAAATGAAAGTTTGTGCGCTGTGGGCTGAATTTGCTAGAACAGGTAGTCTGGAACAAAAGGGGAAAATAGAAGGGGTTTTAAATTATAAGAAACTTTGAATTTCGTAAGCAACAGCCAATCGTATAATTTCCGGTTTTTTTTTAATTGTTCCAGATCTTTTCTTAACAAGTTAATTATTACTCTGTTCCTCCTCCTAATGCCCGGTATCAAGTTGTCAATGCAATAAGTTTGTCTCTCTTTATCGTAATTGCTTCCAATTCATTTTGAAGCAAATTATTCTGAGCTGTAATAACCTCCAGATAGTTTGCCATTGCACTTTGATAAAGGAGAATTGCATCATTTGCAGCTTTATTCAATGACTTTGTTTTTGATATATTTGGTTTACAACAAGTTGTACGCAATTAAGTGAAACGACTGACTAAAATGGAAAATTTGAATTCACAATTCCTTCGGGCTCATACGACTTGATGGTACAGTACATAACATATAACGCTTTAATAATTAGAAATATGCATTTCGAAACTGGTGATATTGCGGAATTTAATGCAATTTTGGGACAGATTGGAGCTTCGGTTGATAGTACAGGATATAGGGTGATAAACAAATGGTCAATAGAAAAAATAAAATAACGAACGCAGAACAAAACGTATAAACAATACGGGTTTTAGTGCTTAAATGAATATTAACAAACATATAGCCAGGCAGACAGTGAAGTGTATTCCAATCTCGCACCACGAATAGCCAAATTGTTAGCTACCATATGGAAACGAGACTTCGGAAAATATTAATAAGAATTCATTTTGTCGCTTTGACAATAGCGATTTTAAATTCCCTTTTCAAGAATTATACAATCTACAGTCTCGAAGGAAACATCGAATTTGGAATTGAGATTTTGACAGCAATCAGCGGACTGACGCTTTTCTTTTTCTACTTGAAGCCATTTAAGAAGATCAATTTCTACTTCTCAATTTATGCGACCATTGCATTCTTTCTGATAATTGGACTAATATTTCGCGGAATTCTTTTTGGTTTAATTTTATTCGTACTTCTATTTCCAATAATACCTGATGATAAAGAATTTGAAGAAAACGGAATTGTCATTTCGACACCATTTCAGGGATTTATGGCTCGTTGCTGTTCCTACGAAATAAAAGAACGACAACTACTGATATTTGAGAAGAATTATGGAATATGGGAATTAGGAGGAGAAGGTTCAATTGACTTTGAAACAGTGAAGATTAATTCTAACGACAGAGAAATAGAAATAACTTACTCGACCGATTTTGACAAAGGAGTGATTAAGAAAAAGAAAATTAAAAAATAAGGTAAAACATCGGCTATAGCAAATGCGGGCTGAAGTGTTAAATTGAAACGTTAGTAGATCTATTTCGCTCGCAGTTAGTATATTTATGAACAGTAAATAACAATATAATAACGGCTTGCTATCGTTTGTACCGATTTGAGAGCTATAGTTTCAAATCCTGTACTACATATACACGAGACCGTTATAGGCAATTGACCAAAACCAGGTAAGGAAAATTATGAATACTCACGCTGACAAAATACAAGGGAATAAAAACCAATTGGTTGCTAATGCCGTTATACAAGACCGTTAGTATTAATAGTTAAAACAAAAGATATGAAACATGTACTGCTCATACTAGTATTTATCAGCTCAGTTTTATCCTTAGAATGCTATTCACAGGATTATTCTGAGGAAGCAAAAGCTCACTTTGGTCAATATTTAGATTCAAAATCTCAAACAGAAATGATTGTAAAATCACTTCCATCTCTAGAAGACTGTAAATTAATTTTTCAAGACAAAAGTGCCTATACTTTTTATGGATTTGTTGAAGAAATGAAAAGTAGTTTGCCTGATGATGAGTCTAATGAAAATGAAGTGTTCGCTGACTGTAGAATAGAAACATTTACGACGTATGACATTAAAGATAACAAGGGGAATTATGCTGGCGGAATGAAGGAAATTGTTGATCAAATTCAGCCAAACGTTACTTTTTATCGGGTCACCTATTTGCGTGAAAAAGATGCTGAAGCAGGGGTGAGCTATAACTATTTTGTAAATATCAAAGGTAATTGGGTATTTATTCCAAAGCCATGGCGAGTATTGAGATAAACTACTTTAGACAACACCTAAGCCACTTTAAAACGATAACATAGCTGCAACTGCTAGTGGCAAGCAACAAATGTACAAACGATAGAAAAACAGTAAATGGATCCTATTGACATAGTATATAAAACCAGAAATTCTGATCCATCTTTATCCGTTTTTGTAGAGAGTTTTTGGATGCTACACAACCCAAATGATTGCGACAAACAGGTTACTATTCTGCCTGATGGACGTATTGATCTGTTTTTTACACAATCCATTTCAGAGCCTTTTCATATCACCCTTTTGGGTATAGGTACTCTCCCGGTAAATGCTGCCGTCAAAGCGGATAGAAAAACATTTGCCGTTAGTTTCAAACCGCTAGCCTCCGAATATTTATTGAAAGATTGCATGGCTGATTTAGTAAACAAGGCTAAAAATTTACCCGCTAACTTTTGGAACTTTAACTCATCAGACCTTCTCGATTTTGAACTTTTTTGCCAAAAAGCAACGCAAACCATTAAATCTTTAGTACCGAAGGAAATAGACGCAAGAAAGCAAAACCTCTTTGCGTTAATCTATGCTACCAACGGTGCGATGTCGGTAGCAGAACTTTCTGAAAAAGTGGCATGGAGTAGCCGTCAAATAAATCGTTATTTCAATCAACAATATGGTATTTCGTTAAAATCCTATTGTAATATTTTGAGATTCAGAGCTTCCTTTCAACACATCAAAAAAGGAAAACTCTTTCCTGAACAAAACTTTGCAGACCAGGCTCATTTTATAAAAGAGGTCAAAAAACTGGCGGGAGTCAACCCTAAACAACTAGTGATTAATCAAAACGACCGATTTATACAATTTTCGACGTTGCCCGGCGAGTAATTTTGTGCCGTAATAAAATGGTACGGTAATGAATATCAAAAATAAAAAAATAGCCATAGTAGGCGGTGGACCCGGTGGCTTAACATTAGCACGACTTTTACAACAAGTGGGGTGTAACGTGACCGTGTACGAGCGAGACATTAACAAAGATTACCGGGTACAAGGAGCGAACCTTGACTTACATGAAGAATCAGGTATAAGGGCACTTGAGAAAGCAAATCTGATGGAAGCATTTTATGCGAATTATCTTCCTGATGCCGGTAAGTTGCGATTGATGGATCATCGCGGCAACATCTATTTGGACGACCATACTGAAGAACACAATACAGAGCACCGGCCGGAAATAGACAGGGGTCCCTTACGAAAAATGTTACTAGAGTCTCTACAAGCAGACACTGTTGTTTGGGATAGCCAATTTGTATCAATGGAAAAGGAACGGGATGGGTGGAAACTACTTTTCAAAAATGGAAAACAATATTATGCTGATATCGTAATTGGTTCAGACGGTGCCAACTCTAAAATCAGACCCTATCTCAGCGATGCAAAACCCATTTATTCCGGTGTTACCATAATTGAAGGTACTATTTATGAGGTAGAGAAGAATGCTCCTAATATCAATTCCCTGTTGAAAGGTGGAAAAATATTTGCTTTTGGAAATGAGCAATCGATCATTTTAAGTACAAAAGGTGATGGTAGTATAGCGTTTTATACAGGAGAAAAAGTAGCTGAAAATTGGGTCAAAGATTCTGGAGTCAATTTTGAAAATTCAGCAGAAGTCAAAAAATGGTTCGAAACAAATTTCTCAAACTGGGATGGTATTTATCACGAATTATTTGCCACAGAGAAATTGGTTATTGTTCCAAGACCCCAGTATCATTTTCCACTAGACCAGCATTGGCAGACCCAAAATAATGTAACCATCATTGGTGATGCCGCGCACCGTATGCCACCCTATGCAGGTGAAGGCGTAAATATGGCGATGCTCGATGCGCTGGAGTTGAGTGAAGCCCTGCTCCATTCAGATAATGTACAGACAGCTTTTGAACAGTATGAATCACAAATGTTTGAGCGAGTAAAAGAAGTAGCTTCCGTAACATTGCAGAACACAGTTGAAATGCATAAACCAAGTGCCTTGCAATACATCGTAGATCTATTTAACAGCTTTCAATCCTTTTCCTTCAATACAAATCGGGAGTTACGGTAGAAAGAATCATTTCATGATCCTGCCAAAATCTTAAGAAAAGCTCAATTGGGAGATTGGTTGGGCTGTTTTTATGCTTTCCTTAAAAGTTTTTTAAACAAATTCAAGGTCGTTCCAACCGGAAGCAAACAAAAAGCAGGCAACTAATACAAGAAAATAGTATTTTCGATTGCTGCGAGATAGTTATGAGATCATAAAGGTCGACATACTGGTTCGTGGCAATTATAATATATGGCAATTTTATTAGAAATATTTAGTCTTTATAAGCTGATTTTACCTGATGATAGCATTGATTATCTACTATTACGAACAGAAAAACCAGGTTATTCCAATGCAGATCAAGGACAGGAGGAGATAGCAAATCAAATCGAAGCAGAAAAAAGACGATTAATACTAGATTTATATATCAATAATCATGTAAGAGCTATACAAATTGAATTTCTTGGTGAGTTACAAGAGATACCAATAGGTGATGAACTGTTATCGGATAAGGGACAATTCAGGTTATCTGTTTTTTACCAGCAGACCGAATATGGTTTTCCCTGGATAATTCTTGGTTGTGCAGAAAATAGGGATGCTTTTAAAAAAGAATTACAAGACGATAGTGACTTGTTGTCGCTTAGACCGACAGGAGCAATCAAACAAATAGACGCTACTTTTATAACGGAAAACGATTTTGATTTATCAGCAATAAAAAACTATACTACAAAGGATGTTCGGGATCTGTAAAAAACTACTGAGCTGAACAGCTCCGGTGAAATTATTTGTGTAAGCGTATAAATTGTTAATAATGGAAGAAAGTAGTATTTTCGACCGTTCTGTGCTGGTTACAACGAAAGTGAACTTACGGAAAATGGTGGGATTTGGGCTATAGGCGAGTGGCAGGAGACTGGGAAAATTATGTGATCACGTAAATATCACTTTTGTCCATTAGTAGTTCATCGTTTGATTAGTCGAATAGAACATTAGGTATAAATAAAAACAAGTGCGTATAATATACGCTTTATATATGAACTAGTTTGGAAACAGATGAAGAAATCAACTAATCTAATTTTAATTACCATTTTATTTCTTGGGTGTAGTAGCTATAGTTCTAAAAAGGATAATGAACTTCTAAAAGTTGAGCAACATGAAGCCAATAAATTAATTGGAGAATGGCAACAGTTAAATCCTGGCGTTGAAGGATCTACTCCTAAAGTGGTTTTTACTGAAAAAACTTTTACTTTTTATATAAAAGATAATGAGCCATATGAAAGAACTTATCACATTCATGATAATTTTATAATTGGACCTGAACATCCTATTCTAAAGGAGCGTGATAGTATTAAATATGAATTGATATCTAAAGAGATACTAATATTGAATATAAAAGAAATGGGGACTACTTACCCAAAAAGATATTATAAATTAAAGTAAATATGTTTACTGAAAAATGGCTAGGTATATAGCAATGACAAAATCCATATCAGATACAATTAGAAATGATAAATTAATAGCTGTCATTCCGGGAGTAGTAGGGGTAAGTTGTTTGATTTTATTATTGTTCAGGTTGAATTTAGTATTGATAGTTTTGTCTATTGTTTTTTCAGGACTAACTTTTACTGTTTATTTTCTTTCAAAAAGAAAGTGGATAATTCAATATAATCAAGAAAAAGATTTGATAATTATCCGAGGTAAAAATGTGTGTTATACAACGAAATTGACCAATGTTTTTAACATAGTAGAATACTCTCATTTTGTGCCGAGTTATAATCGAAATTCGTATACTAACTATTGTCTATATCTTATTGAGCCTATTGCAATAGGAAATGAAATTCCTTTTACTATTTATGATGGAGAAAATGAGCTAAAAAACAACTACTATTTTCTGAGAAGGGAAATAGTACAAATGAGAAGTCAAAAAGCTAAATCAGCAGTAAAAAATACGGGTGATACAAATAAGTAATAATGATCGCCCCGAAACCGTTATTAGGATAAAAATAAGTGATAAGATGATGCTAAAAGCAAAGTATGTAACCTTCGTTCTGATGACTATTCAAATCACTTTGTGTACGGGACAAGTGAAAGAAAAAACTATTTCTGATATAAAAGAAAATGAAGTAACTCTCCAGCCAATCGTTTTACACCAAAACACGACATTTCCTCAAATTCACACCAACCTAAATGGAATGGTAAGAGAGTTTGTAAGAACGATGTACCAGGACAAAAAAGGAAACTATTGGTTTGGAACAAATGGAGATGGAATTATACGCTATGATGGACAACTACTTGAAAAAATCGCAATTGCAGGAATCAGCCCTCATTTTAGGGTTTTGGAGATTGTAGAAGATAAAGCAGGTAATTTGTGGTTTGGAACATCTGAGGGACTCCTAAAATACGATGGTAAAGAGTTTACAAATTTTTCAAAAGAAGAAGGAGTGCAGAAGGAAGAGATTTGGGGAGTAACAATTGACAAAAAAGGACTTGTTTGGGTTGGGTCGACAGGAGGGGTTCGTTATTTTAACGGGGAGGAATTTAGATCTTTTTCGTTACCGATTTCAAGAGTTGAAAATGCAAATCCTATGCTATCTGACAAACTGGTTTTTAAAATCTTAGAAGACAGGAATGAAAATATGTGGTTTGTTACTGATGGAAATGGAATTTTTAAATTCCAAAAGGAAGAATTCATTCATTTGACAGCTGACAATAAACTTACTGATAATCATGTTGCGGATATTTTAGAAGACAAACAAGGAAATATTTGGATTGGAACTTTTTATGGCGGTGTGAGCAAATTTGATGGTGAAACGTACACCAACTTCACTCAAGATGGCACTATTGCAGGTGTAGAAGCGTATAATTTTTACGAAGACAGTCAGGGGAACATTTGGTTTACGGCTGAAGGTTATGGTGTTTACCGATATGATGGCATAAATTTCAACCAGTTCACAACCGAAAACGGATTAACTTCAAATGTTGTTCAGAGTATTTTTGAAGATAACAAAGGACAACTCTGGTTCGGAACCTGGCAGGGTATGTGTATTTTTGATGGAGAAAAATTCGTGAATGCGAAAGACAAAGAACCCTGGGTGAACTAAAAATAACTGTTGTTAATAGCATGTATAAATAGGGTCTGGTCAGTCTGTGCCTGGGGAATCTACAGGGTTTTCCAAAGCCGGTCGCTGTCAGATGAGGAGAGTATAGAAACAAGTAGGATCTCTTAGTTTCATTATACGTGCCCCGATGAAATATCTTGGATAGATGAACTACAAGACATATAAACCACATAAAGATTTAGCATCCATCGTCAAATTCTATTGGACATTGGAAGTGCCTTTTGACCCGAACAATCAAAAGCAAAAAATAGTGCCCGATGGTTGTATCGAAATGACGTTTAATTTTGGAGATAAGATTAAAAGATTTACTTCGGAAACTGATTTTGTCCTTCATCCTGATGCAATGCTAATGGGACAAAGAACAAAATCATTTGACATCTTACCCGTTGGTGATGTTGACACCTTCGCAATCTGTTTCTATCCTGTCGGGTTCGCAAACTTCATAAAAACAGCTCTTGAAAACCTGGTTGACAGGGAAACACCTATTTCAGAACTTTTCGAATCCGAAGAAACCGATGAATTAGAGCGGCAAATGATTCAGGCAAATGACAGTCAGGAAAGAATTGATATTATCGAGTCCTTTCTTCTGAAAAAACTCAATGAAAAAAATACAATTAGTACGATCGTAGAATCAACCGTTGATACGTTGCTCAAAACTAATGGAACAACTCCCATACATGCGATTTTGAAAGGTGATGTTTCGAAGAGAAGACAGCTGGAAAGACATTTTAAAAAACAAATAGGTATCAGTCCCAAACAATTAAGCAAAGCTATCCGACTGCAAGCAACATTAAGTTTGTTACTCAACAAAAAATCAGAAACACTCACAAGTATTGCTTATGAGAGTGATTATTTCGATCAAAATCACTTTATCAAAGATTTTAAAGACTTTGTCGGAATCACGCCAAAGGAATTTTTGGGAAATGAGCAGATGGCATTATCGGCACTTTTCTACAAGTAAGTTTGCTGTGTCGCATTTCTACTATTTTGCCTGGTTTCTGACCTGTACATTTGCACCTGAATCAAAATAAATAGGAGTAATGCTGATCAAAAGAATAATTCAGGTTGTGATAGTTTCTGGGATGTGTCTTGTTGCGTGTAACAATCCGGAGAAGATAAATTCTGAGGCAGCGACAAAGGATCTTTTAACCAATTCAAAAGTAAAAAAAATGAACAGTTACGTTTCAATGTTTGAAATTCCGGCAACGGATATTTCACGGGCAATCCATTTTTATCAGGGAGTATTGGACCTTAAAATTGAAAAAATGGATGTCGAAGGTATGCAAATGGGGATTTTGCCGTATGAAGAGCAAGTGGTAACAGGCATACTGATCCAGTCGGACGGATATAAACCTTCAGCAGAAGGCGTAACAATGTATCTGAACGCAGGAGAAGATCTACAGGTTGTTCTTGACAGAGTAGTGGAAAATGGCGGACAAATAATAGTGCCTAAAACAGCTCATGCAGATGATAGTGGGTATTTTGCCATATTCCTTGATTCGGAAGGGAACAGAATGGGGCTTAACTCACCGAACTAAAATCTAAAAGAAAAACCGAACGTATACCATTATAGGAAAACAAGAGCAATTTTAGTGATAAAATGAAGACATAAAACAAAGATGAGTGAGTAGAAATCTGATGCTATTTTCTATTTTGCAGATGAAATTACCCGTTTTGCATAATACGTTTGTTGTAATAAGGACAAACCATGAATTTTGCTTCTGTCAATACTCATTAAATTTGTTTAGTATGAAAAAGTCAGTTGTTTTTGTTATTCATGTGGGGTTTTGGATTGCCTACCTTTTACTGTTATTTGTTATTGTTGCCGCTGCAACGACTGGATTTTCTTCAGGCATTAGCCCTGAATACATTATCAAAGTAGGATTTTCATTTGTCCTGTTACCTTCTTTGATCACGTTTTATTTGTTCTATTGGTATCTCTTTCCGAAATACATAAAAACAAAAAAAATAGGACCTTCGTTGGTCTACGGAGCATTGTTTTCTGTTAGTGCTGCTTTTGTTGGCGGCCTGATGTTGAGCTTATTTTTAGGTTCAGGTATCCTATTTAAAGGAGGTGTTAATTCTTTTCTTTCAGAAATTGCAACTATGTCGCTTGTTGGATTCGTTGCGGGAGTGATGAGTATTATCATTAAAGGCTTCATCACATGGTATGATGAAATCAAATTGAAAGAAGAGCTTATTGTAAAAAATCATCAGATAGAACTCGCATTGGTGAAAGCGCAGTTAGATCCACATTTTTTATTCAATACGATAAACAATATTGATGCGTTAATACTCAAAGACCAGCAGGTTGCGTCTGAGTATTTAAATAAACTGTCGGATATTCTTCGCTTTATGCTTTTTGAAACTAAAACAGAACAAATTGCTTTGTCAAAGGAAATTGAATACATGGAAAAGTATATCGCCTTGCAAAAAACAAGAACCGCCAATGATAATTTTGTGCGCTTTACGGTAAGCGGAAAAATAGGACATCAAATGATTGCACCCATGATCCTGATTCCCTTTGTTGAAAATGCGTTTAAACATACGCACAATAAAAAAATGGATGAAGCCATAACTATTTCGTTAATAGTACAAGATGAAAAGATTGTTTTTGCGTGCGAAAACAAATACAGTAAAAACAATGATTTACTTCTGGAAAACAATGGTTTAGGAAATGATTTGATTCGAAAAAGAATTGCGCTTTTGTATCCGGAAAGGCACAGCTTAGTAATTACAGATCAGGACAATTGTTACGGTGTAAAATTAACTTTGACGAATGATTAAGTATTCTTGTATCATTATTGAAGACGAACCTTTGGCTTTAGAAAAAACCAAAGGTTTTGTTGAGAAAATACCTTTTTTAAATTTGCTCAGGACATTTGATAATGCCCTGGAAGGGTTGGCGTTTTTGAAGTCGAATAAAGTAGATTTACTTTTTCTGGACATCAATATGGATGAGCTTTCAGGTATTGAGCTACTTGAAAATACAAATTTGGACTGTCACGTAATCCTTACAACAGCTTATTCGGAATATGCCTTAAAGGGATATGAACTCCATGTTACAGATTATTTATTGAAGCCATTTTCATTTGAACGGTTTTTACAGGCTGTAAACAAAATCTACGACAAAAATACGGTTCCGTCTAATGGGGTGACGAGCAAATATATTTTCGTAAAAACAGAAAACCGACTGGAAAAAATTAATCTGGATGAAATCCTGTATATCGAAGGAATGCGAGATTACAGAAGAATACATACGAGTAATAAACGGATTATGACACTTCAAAGCTTTTCAGAATTGGAGCAACTTATTCCTGCTAATATGATTTGTCGGGTACATAAATCGTATATGGTTGCGATTAGTAAAATAGACGAAATCGAACGAAGTCGAATCAAAATTTCGGATCAACTTATTCCCATTTCAGATACGTATAGAAATCATTTCTTCGCACAGATTAACAAGTAAAAGAAAATGATAATCAATTATCAGGAAAAGCCCACAGTGTGTTTTTGTAAATAAAAATGGGTAAATTATTTCGACATGGAAGTGTCAGAGGATGCCTGTAAATATTAGCATTATCCTACCGATCATTTGATGTAGAACACCTCCCATCATGTTGATCAATGCTGTTTTACGGCAATCTGCTTGCAAATGCAATGGTAATAAGGTACCAGATCCTGCATCCAGTAACTGATATTGGTCTTTTCAAATGTGAGGTATAACGTGTCATTAATTAACCTGTTGTTATTTCCACCTCCTTCATTATATATTTGCCACGTTTTATTATCTGTAATTCCTTTAATCGAATCATAAAAACCAAAAGGAAGAAAATCATTTGGGTTTTGATTAGTATATGTAAAGGATAGATTAAAGTTATTATCAAAGTTTTGTAAGTAAATAGAATCTCCATGCCCTCCATTTGGAAAACTATACTCCTTGTGAACAATTTCCATATCATATAAATAGACTCCCATGGTGTCATATACTTTGTATTCTCCAATAAATTTCATCCAGGGTTCTGCGATGGAAGCCGTAATAGGAGCAATTTCTTTCTTACAGGCAAGTAGCAAGAGAACACCAACAACTGTTAGCATTCTCCTACCTACCATTTGAAGTAATTTGCTACCCATCATGTTGATCAATGCTGTTTTACGGCAATTTGTTTGCAATCACAAGCATAGTAAGGTACGACATCTTCTATCCAGTAATTGATATTGGTTTTTTGGAAGCGCAAACGGATTGTGTCATTGCTATAGTTATTATAGTCTTCATAAAGTGCACTTCCTAACCTCCAACGTTTATTATTACCATCATACAGCGTATCATGACTACCTATTCTAATTCCCATTACATAGTTTGCCCACTTATACTGAGCAACTGTAAATGAAAACTCGTCATCGAAATTTTCAAAGCGCAAGGAATCAGCAATGGAATAATTAGTAGAATAATCCTTTATTCTTGTGATTTGCATCATGTACAAATAGTTTCCCAATGTGTCATACACCTTATATTCTCCCGATATTTGGTTTCTTTGTACCCATTCATCTACGGGAGGGGTAATCGTAGGGACTTCTTTTGTACAGGCAAGTAGCAGGAGAACACTAACAGCTGTTAGTATTCTCCTACCTGCCATTTGAAGTAATTTGCTACCCATCATGTTGATCAATGCTGTTTTACGGCAACCTGTTTGCAAATGCAATGGTAATAAGGTACCAGATCTTCCATCCAGTAATTGATATTGGTTTTTTGGAAGCGCAAACGGATGGTATCATTTTTAAAGGTATTGTAGTCATCAAAAAGTACACCCCACAATTTCCAACGTTTGTGATTTGCATCAAACAGCGTATCATGACTGCCTATACTAACCCCCATTACATGGTTTGCCCACTTATACTGAGCAACTGTAAATGAAAACTCGTCATCGAAATTTTCAAAGCGCAAGGAATCAGCAATGGAATAATTAGTAGAATAATCCTTTATTCTTGTGATTTGCATCATGTACAAATAATTCCCCAATGTGTCATACACCTTATATTCTCCTGATATTTGGTTCCTTTGTACCCATTCATCTACGGGAGGGGTAATCGTAGGGACTTCTTTTGTACAGGCAAGAAGCAGGAGAACACCAACAACTGTCAGCATTCTCCTACCTGCCATTTGAAGTGATTTGCTACCCATCATGTTGATCAATGCTGTTTTACGGCAATTTGTTTGCAATCACATTCAAAGTAAGGTGTACTATCTTCTATGTAATAATTAATGTTTGTTTTTTGGAAGCGCAAACGGATGGTATCTTTTTCAAATTGATTGTAATGTTCATAAGCAGCTCCTCCTAATTTCCAACGTCTATTTTGTGTATCAAATAAAATATTATGAACTCCAATTCTGACATACATAGGCATATTTGCAAAATTCTCTTGCTTAGCTGTGAACGTAAACTCTCCATCGAAATTTTCAAACCGCAGTGAATCAATGGTTTCATTTTCCGGGTGCGGGACGTGCACAATATTCAGATCGTACAAAAATTCACCAAGGGTATCATACACCTTGTAGTTCCCTTCAATCTTATCCCACCTGGTAAGCAATTCGGGTGTTGATGTAGAAACCTCTTTCTTACAGGCAAGTAGCAGGAGAACACCAACAACTGTTAGCATTCTCCAACCTGCCATTTGAAGTAATTTGCTACCCATCATGTTGATCAATGCTGTTTTACGGCAACCTGTTTGCAATCACAAGCATAGTAAGGTACGACATCTTCCATCCAGTAATTGATATTGGTTTTTTGGAAGCGCAAACGGATGGTATCATTCTCAAATTTATTGTAGTCGTCAAATAACGCTCCTGATAATTTCCAACGTTTATGATTCGTATCATACAATGTATCATGACCTCCAATACTAACTCCCATTACATGGTTTGCCCATTTATATTGTGCAACTGTAAAAGAAAACTCGTCATCGAAATTCTCAAAACGCAAGGAATCAGCAAGCATACCTGTGGGGTCTTTTATTCTTGTGATTTGCATCATGTACAAATAGTTTCCCAATGTGTCATACACCTTATATTCTCCTGATATTTGGTTCCTTTGTACCCATTCATCTACGGGAGGGGTAATCGTAGGTACTTCTTTTGTACACCTTACTGCCATCCAACAGAAAATACCCATCAAAAACACACCTAACAGCACTCTCATAATCACTAATTTATAACAAGTTTATCAAAATGAACGGTATCTTCCGTGGTAATTAACACAAAATAAGTGCCCGGAGCGAGATGAGAGATATTGATTTGGTTATCGCCCGGCGCCACTTTCTTTTGTAGTACCTTACTGCCTTTGCCACTTAAAAGTACCATGTCGTATTCGGGTTCCTCCAGTCCGTGAATGGTTACCCGATCAGTAGCCGGATTGGGCGAAAGGGTAATGGCGCTTTGGCTGGGTTGGCGAACCCGTTCATTTTCTTCTTCTCCTTCCTCCATGGTTATGGGTTCCCTCAGTTCGGCTTGTACGGGTAGTAAATAGGCGTCGTTTTGCTCCAACAGCCCCAGCCCGTTGTACTGGTGGGTGTAATTGACGTATATAGAACCACTGAAATGTTCATCCCATCCGCAACCGAATAGGGTTATACTGTAGAAATAATACGCTTCGCTGGTGACCAGCTCGCCGGTGATGTGGTCTCTACCGTCCCAATAGATTGATGAATACGGGATGGGGTTACTGGGAGAAGGAGCCGTATAGGAACAGCACCCTACGCCATAATCTTCCAATTTATGCACGACATTCCCCCAGCGGTTGAAAATAAGCAAAGAGAACCCCTGGGCATTGAATGCACAAAAGGGATGGTCTTCATCTCGTACAAACCAGAAATCGTTTAACCCGTCATCGTTTGGCGTAAATATATCGGGAAGGGGCGTATCCAGCGTAAAGCCTTCCCACTCCTCACAACACTCCTCGCAATCGTCTACACACACCGAAGGATCGATCTCTCCGATAAATCCGGGACCTGCTGAAAAAAAGTCTCCCAGTACAATCTCATTTCCGGCCTGGAAGAGTACGTCCGCATTTCCGGTTTCCACAGGGTCCGTCAAACCGGCATAAATACAGTTCCCCACTTTCGTTTCTCCGGGAAGCGGGTCGTTGTACGGGGTGCGGTCTTCGTAATTGATACATATCGGGCAGTAGCGACAGACAACAATAATCCGGAAAGTAAAGGTTCCCGTTAAAGGAATACAGGCATTCCGGTCATCTGCACTTAGTGTAAAATAATATTCTCCTGGTGGGGTAGCCGGACTTGTTTGCCAGTTGAAACTAAATGTTCCACCCGCTGGTGATGGTGGAACTGTAGTAAAAGACGAAGGTATATCATACGTTTCAAAGTAAACTATTTGCTCACTCGGATCATCATTGTACAGTGTTGATGTGAAACTCACGAGCCCCCCTGCCGAGACGTAATAGGTGTATTCTCCCGTACCATTAATCCCGTCCATCCACGGGGCAAGGTTATCTGCGGTATGTACTACCAACGTAAGTGATTGGGTAAACGTACACCCTTCAGGAGTGGTAACTGTAACGGAATAATTAGAGTTTCCAAGTGTAGGAGACACTGTAACGGTTTTTAATCCTACTCCGCTTTGTCCGTTACTCCATGTGTATACCCATCCGTTATCTCCCGTGGCGGTAAGTTCTACAGGGTTATTTTCACACACGGCAGTTCCTTCGTGGAGGATGTCTACCCTTGGGTTTACAAAACAAAAGTCTACATACGTTCTGTCCGTACAGCTCCCCAGAGCCGTGAGAGATACCCGGTAGCATTCACCGGGTAACACAGTTCCGATAACGGCACTAACATCCAGTGTGCCTGCCTGTCCGGTCTGATCTCCGGAGTTATAGCGAACATCGCCTCCGGGGCTTGTCCGTACAATTTCCCAACGGTACCCTTCCTCGTTCGTCGTTGAGCTTCCGTCTACACTGATTGCATCACCTACGCAATATGCAGTTGTAGGGATAGTTAGCCCTGCAACAGGAAGTTGGGTAGCCGGGTCAATGGATGTTACACTGACATCGTCAATCAGGTAAATATTGCTTTCCGGTGTAGAAACTCCGCCAAACGGACCAAAAGTCAGGTAATGTGTTCCGCTGCTCTGGGCTGTAAAACAGGCTGAAACCTGTACGTACTGCGTACCCGTGGGAACATAGGTAATCAGTGGCTGAATTGAGCTTGAATAAGGAGATAGCTGGACATTGGGCACCGTCGGGGCAATCACTACCCCGATTTGCTTGTCGGCTCCCGTCGAGTAATCTTTTCGTACCCAGAAAGAAACCCGGTAGGTATCTCCTGCGGTAAGGGGTTGTGTTGTTCCATAGCAAAATTCAGCCATTCCGTTCTGAGGTGCTCCAAAGCGTCCGCAGGCAACTCCCGTACGAGGTGTTCCGGAGATCATATCGTAATTGGGGTGTACTACATCACAGGTGTTAATCAGATTATGCCACCCGACAGCATATTCAATGGAATGGTCGTAGTAATCGTCGGCAATTCCGTCGTTATTATCATCATTATCCCATTGCTCAAAACCACCGTTGATCATGTATTCTGTCTGACCCGATACATTGTGAGTCAACCCCAACAAAATGGGGATCCAAATGAGTCGTAAATACTTCATGTCTCCTGTGTTTAGTTTCCTGTTTCCAACCCGGTCAATCGCTGTTCAAGCTGCTGCATTTTTTCTTCCTGCTCCAATAGATACAGTGTCAATTCTTCTATTTTTTCCAACAGGATGCGGTTCATTTCGCCAAGGTCGCTGCCTTGCTCCAGTACTTCCTTGCGTGAGGGAACGCCCGGCAGGTGTCCCTTTTCGGTGATGTGCGTGCGTACTTCTGCCAGTGTGGGCAGTTGGTAATCCTTTTCGAACACATAATCCGGCCAGGTGTCCATATTGATTACCACCCGGCGGGTGTAAAATGTTTCTTCATCGGCATTCATGTAAAAAAGTGTCCGGTTCTCGCCTGATACCCGGAAGTTTCCGGAGGCATCTACATACAACGGCGTATGCCCGGTTTGGGAATGCTGCACCTTGAGGATTTCCGTACTCGGGTCGGTATATTCCATAAACAGGAGTTTGGCATAGGGGGTGGAGTTGTCCGACTGGTCGATATGCACGGCTGCACCGTTTGTAGGGTTACTGACTTTCAGGCGGGCAAACGTGGAAATGTCCGTTCCCACCGCCATCCGGCTGTTTACCTGCAAAGAGGTGTGGAAAAACCCATCGCCCTGTACGTGCAGTTTGTGTTGCGGCGCATTGGTGCCTATCCCTACATTGCCACAAAGGGCATAGAGCTTGTCCGGTCCGTTGGCCCATGTTGGCGTGGAGCCGGCAAAACAATCCCGGGGTCGGTAGATGATGTCGGAGAATGCGATCCCGGGTGCACCTTTTACCTCTCCGTTGGTATTGCCATCGCGCACCAGAAAATGGAGTCCGCTTGCCTCGCCGATTGAATCTATCGTTGTGATTTCATCGAGTATCAGTTTTTTGCCAACGCCAACGTCCTGTACGAACTTGGCATCGCCTGCCACATTGAGATTGCCCGCTATTTCCATATCGTCTTTGTTCATCGAGACGCTTTGCGATACAACGGATACCGTCGGGCATTCGGCAGACGTAATCCGCACGGCATACACGCCCGTTCGCTGCGGGCTGAAAGACGAAAGCGTTGCTCCGCCGATGGCTGCGTTGTTCTGGTCGGCACGTACCCACTGGTAATTCCCTGAAGTTTCTACAGCGGTAATGGTGGTGCTGTCGTTGCTGATGGCAATCTGGTTGTTTAGCGATATTTGCTGGCAGTCGGGGTTGTTTTGTGCGAAACTGTGCACGGAAAAAATCAGTGCGATTCCGCGTATTAAAGTAGTAGTCGTTTTCATAATTATTGATTTTTAATTTACAATACTATAAAAAATGATTTACAATTTGTTTAGATGTAATTTTTTACTTTTTCTTCTTTTGAGTTGAAAAAAGAAAAAAACTACATGAAATAATCTGTTAGTAACCCTGTTTTTACTAAAAACAGGCGAATGAATACCGTTTAGCCAAACAAGACTCCTTTCCGGAATCGGAAACCTGTTCTCGTATATGTAAAACAATTGAAAGCGCAAAAAGTTACAGGGGGAGGAATTATTTTTTTGTAGTGGGTTGATAATCAGATAAAGTATAACGACTGTTTTTTCGGAGTGGGAGAGGGAATTGAAATTTGTGCTAATTATTAGGTTAACAGCATATAAGTGTAGATGAATGCATGTTTTTTGTCTATATTTGATTTAGTGAAAATCTTTCCTCTACTAAAAACAACATTATGATACATCCAAAAACCATAATTATTTGTGTTTTATTTTTATCAGGATGTGCATCAATTTCATCTATACCTGAAGAATATATAAGAAAAATAAAACCCTTTGATGAGTCGGAAATTCTAATTAACGAATCAAAGACTTGTATTTATGAACAATTAATAAGAGATAAATTTCCATATTATAGGGTTCACTGGTATTCTACCAACGAAATATGGTTCTATGATTTTAAAGAAGTAATTAATTCTACTGGAGCAGGGCGATTCTATCTAATGGAGATTTTTTTAGTGAATTTTGACAATCCTACAAAAATAGCATGTTCTGTAAAATATTTTAGTTGCTTAGAGAAGAGATTAAATAAGATAAAAAAAACGGATAAACATGATAATGGAATAATTAACTTAATTCAAATCTTAAGAAACTGCAATAATGGAGGATAAAATAAGACATATACTAGCTTTAATTTTAGTAGTTTCATTTATAGGAATAATAGGATTTCTTATAATTTATCCCTACAAAAATGAACTCATAGGTTTGACTGATAACGATAATGTTATGATAAAATATTTAGATAAAACAGCTTCTCTATTTACTGGAATTATTGGAGTTATTATTGGATACTATTTTGGAAATAAAAACAATAATGTCTCAAGCAAATAGTATAATCGGGTAAAGTACAAAGAACTATTTCCGACATAGAACAAATAATCAAACATTCTGAAAAGACCATTTAGGGAGTTCTAAATACTTTTGCATTAAAAAAGTAGTAATTCAAAATAGAATGATAAAAGAGAAGGATCAAAGTTATATATTTGAGTGTCTTGAAAAACAGGAATCTATAAAGGATGTAACTTTCGAATACGCTGGTTTTATTGATTTCGAGAATAAGAGGTATAAGAGTATAGTTTTTGAGAACTGTATTTTTAATGATAAGGTTCTATTTACTAATGTTAATAAACTAATTTCATTTGCGTTCATTAATTGTCAGTTTAATGAAGTTTTTAATGTTGAAGATTTAAAGGATATAACAACGATTGAATTTCAAGATTGTAAGTTTAAATCAATATATATTAATGAATGTAGCTCTTATCGATTAATAATTATAGGATGTGAAATAACCAAGTCTTTAGAGGTTCAAGATGTTAAAGTTGCCCAAGCTATAATCGAGACTAGTACTAATAACCTCCAGGGCTCTATTAGTATAAATTCGAGAGAGATAGATGATTTATACTTTAGATCGAATAATGATACATATTTTGAAAGCATATCGCTTTATAGTTTCAATTCAATCTGGATTGAAGCAGATATTAATAACTTATATTTTAATGCTGAAACATTTAAGGGAATTGAGTGGTCTAGTTCTCTAGACCATGTCTATAAGGTCAAAAATTTTGATGTCTCAGAATTAAAATTCTCGGGAAATATTGTAGTACAGAATACAAAAATTGATAACTTAAACCTAAGTAATGTATACTCAAATAGTGGAATACTTAAATTTATAGAAACAGAGATAGAGTCAATAACTATTGATAGCTGCTATATTGATAATTTTATTCTAAATCAGGTTCAATTTACGAGATATCCGGATATTCAAAATTCCGATCTAAGTAATTTGAAGATGATAAATATTAGATGGGCAGATAAGTCAAAGAGTTTGGAGAATTCTTTTTTGAATGAGACAATACCTTTCCTTTATAAGCTGCGAAAATCTTTTTTACCTACGGAAAAAAAGTACGATAAAGTAAATATTTCTACTTTAAAATACCATATAGAGACTTATCGACAATTGAAAACTGCTTCAATAAAAGCTAATAATCAGATTGATCGTTTGTCTTTTTATCGGAATGAAATGAAGTTATATTGGAAACTAGTCCGTATTGAGGAAGATATACCGTGGAATGATAGAGTTTTGGTGTTTTTGAATCGATGGTCTTCAGACTTTGGGCAGAATTGGATACTTCCTTTAATTTGGCTATTTCTTTTTCACTCAATATTCTTTTTGTTCATTATGAATTGCCTTTGGAGTAATTCTTTTTCTGGAAACTTTGAATTTGGTCAGTTTTGGATATTATTAAACCCCTTACATAAAACGCCAGACTATATTAATACTGGTTCAGAATTATTTATTGAGTTTCTGATGAGAATTTTTAATTCTTATTTTATTTATCATTTTGTTAAAGCAACGCGTAAATTTGGTAAACCATAATGGGTAGATAGAGAAAAGTACATATACTATTACGACTTTTAGAGTCATTTTTATGTAGGCCTATAAATTAATGATCCTTTAGTTTATTATAATATCGTGAGTAGTGATTTGAATTAGAATAAAACACCAGATTTTAAATGAGAAGACCTAAAATAATCGGAACATTGAAAATTGAAAAAATGATGGCTGGAAATTGGGCTGTAATAAACGATATTAAAAATCCACCAAATAAAATTATTGTTCCATGCAGATCAATTGAACATGGCGAGGAGATAATCAAAAAAATAAAAGAAAGTAAGCCTGGTGATACTATTCACGTGGGATAGAAAACAGAGAATATCAAATACATGAAAGTACCGAAAAAAGCTATATCTGAAAAGGTGCCATTGCTGATTTTTAACCGTTGTTGGTAATATGGAAGAACTGAATACATCCGAATTAATTACTGCTGTATTGATACATTTTGTAATTCCCATACTAGGAATTGTTTTTTACTTTATTCTTTTACATAAAATGAAAAATAGTAATATCCAGAACCCACCTATTGTTGCATTGTTTCTGGAATTTTTTATCTGCGGAGGATTTTTGTTAATTGTTTTGACCTCTCTATTTTGGAAATGGTCCGCAATAGCAAGTCTCGGAGCTATTTTTATATTTTTTATTGCTCCATTTATTATGCTTGGATTGGCGATTTATTACATAGGTAAACGGAATGACTCGAAATATCATAAAATAACCTTTTATCTTGCAAGTATGTATTTGCCTGTCATCACAATCGTCTATTTATTAATACTATAAAATAAGAGATGAGACCTGGTGTATTGACTGTCTGCCTACCACCTTTTCTTGACAATGGAAAACAATTATTGACTTAGAATAAAGAATTAAGATGAATAAATGGATGGTATGTCTTGTTATTGTACTTAGCTTGCCGGTTCAAGCTATGTCACAAGAAAGAAGTTTTTTTGAAAGAAATAACATACAGGGGGAAGTATCTTATGTATATGGGTATGGTTTAGAGGAGTTGAGAGAAGTAGAATTCATTGCGGAAAGTGTAGAAAAGGGAAATGTTGTAATTGTTTCCGGACCAGAACATTTTTCTAAAAAAGGGTATAGTAATGGAGTACTAGATATTGATAAACACTATGATACAGCATGTGGGGTAATAAAAAAGATGTTACAAGAAACTCTTTCAGAAAATCAAGTGTTCTTTTTTAAGGAGAAAGATTTGATTTACCTTGATTATTTTAAAAGAGTTGATGAGAAAAAGTTCAAACAAATTAGGTCGAAATTTGTGGATAAGGTAGATTTAAGTACTACGCAATCTATTAACAAGGCAGATTCTATTGATCGGCTTTTTTTAATCCAAGAGTTTGTTGACCAGTATAATTTGCCGGAAATGGATTCCTTGATGTTGGTGCATAATTTTTTTAAGTTAAGTCTTGATAGGGTTTTGGAAGTTACTAAATCCATATACCCAACGAAAAAGATAATTGTTGTTTTTAATGATTTTCATTATATGGAAGGAATTAGGTACCTTTTAAATTTTTTGCCAAACACACCTAATTCATATTTCTTTTTACCAAGAAAAGGCTCATTTGATAATAAATATAGTTCCCTTAAAGTAAAAAATAGAATCAAGAATCATAAAAGTTATGAGAATTATGATATCATTGATTCAGAAGATTTGCCTAGAAAACTTAAATTCTCTAAAAGTGTGATTTTTGAAAGGGAGGTATTGTTGAATTTGGGTGTGAAATTTATTTATTTCAAAGAACTAGATAACTGTATGTGGTAGGAAAGATTCTTGAGGTGATAAAACGACTGCAAAATATGGAACGCTACGGATGGTAACTATGACCTTTTTATTTTATTATGTATTGATTAGTAGTTGTTTGTTTTAATAAGGTTCTCAAAATCTTCTAAAGGGAGTATAACAAAAAAGGGAGATAATTCATATACTAAAAGCCAACATCCAAGGATGGCTATGATAGTTAAAACTAAATTATTATTTAGTTGTGCTGTAATATATTCAAACAATTACTTTGCCCAAGATAAAGCTACTATTAAGGGATATGAATTACTGCTAAAAGGAGTTATTTGGTCATTAGGATTGAAAAAAGAACTTAAATAAATCAAGCAAATTGATCTTGATGACATTGAAGTAGAATTAGTACCTAGTAACTATGCCACAGAATTTCGAGATATCCTTTTTATATACTCCCTTTATTCAAGGAGCAATGAAACTGGTTGACGTACATTCCGAAGGATTGTCATCTGGCAAAAATCCTGTTATATTTGAAGCAGTTGGAGCTGGTATATCTGTTGTTCTAACTATAATCGGAAATAAAATAGTAAATGATCAAATTGGAGAATGAATATGAAACAAACACAATTTAAGAAGCAAATGGCATATATAATTAGTGGTTTTTTTTTGATTCTAATACTATCTTCGATCTTTAATAAATTGGTTTTTATTAAAACTAATAAAACCTGTGGTAAATTATTGAAAATAAGTACCAGTCGATACATTGAATATCTTGACTTTTCATACATTGTGAATGGAAAACAGTATATAGGATCTTTACCCAAAAAACAGCTTAAAAATTCTATTGAATTAGACCATTTAAGAAAAATGGATTGTATTGAAATCGAGTATTCAGCTTTTTTTTATTCTTATAACAGAATAGTAGATACTTTGGTTATTGATCCCCATAGATAATGTATCAAACTTGCACCTGACGACAAGATTTGTTTTTAATTTATTGAAAAACAATAATATAATGAAAGTAAAACATTGTTTAGGAATAGGAATGTTGTTTATTTCATGCTCCTTAAATTTTGAAAAAAGTGAAATGGATATTGATTCATCTAGTGATATAGTTGAGTCTATTGATACATTATTTCAATTTCCTTTTTACACAACATTTAGTGTTAATAATAATAAAATCAGTGTCATAGGTGAGAATAACTCACTATTAAGTTATACAGATACAGGATTTAAATTAATGGGAGAAATAGATAGTGAATACTATGTAGAGCGTCTTTTTCATACGTCAGAAAATTTAATCTTAGCTGGAATAGGAACAGAATATTTATTAGAAGAAGTTTTTATTTTAGACTCAAGCATTAATATAATTAAATCTATTAAATCACTAAATGTTTTATCTATAAATAAGTTTTCAAATCATGCATTATGTTTGGGGGACTACTCAAGTGATAAATTTTTATCTTTAGCAGAACAAATAATAAATTATCACTTTTTGTATGATTTCAATAACAATGATACATTAAAACGTTTTAAGGATAATTTTTTAGTAGTAAATAGCGGTCCTTATTATCACGAATTTAATTTTAATGAATTTCTGGTTGGAAGAGATAACAAGCTTGAAGTAATTAAGTATTCAAAAAACGGAAAAGAACTCAAAAAGTTTTCCATTAATTTGAAAAAAGATGGTAGTGTTCCTGTTTATTTTTTTGAGAATAACAAATATTTATCATACACTTCAGGAAAGTATACATTAAGTACCAACGATGGGAAAGTTCTGAAAACATTCAATGTAGCCCCGCAATTTTTTCACCAGTTTTCAATACAAGACGAAAGTTTGAATGTTTTTGGCTGGTTAGATACAGATAATGATGAGTTGGATAGTTATTTTTTTGTAAAACAGACTTTTAGTGTAAATTATTAGTTGACAAGTAGTGAGGCAAATCCCGAAATAAAAGCGAATAAATGACTTCGTTATAATGTTCATTGAAATAAAAACTGAAAAACGACTGAAACGGAAATTTACTATCTTTAAATAGAAACGGAATCGGGACGGAGTTGGACATGGATAGATTTGTGTACAACTATTACTTAATAGGAGGCGAGCGATCAAATCGGTTGAGTTACAGATAGTGGAACGGATTATGCAGGGTATGATGACATAAAAACAGGG